>NZ_BMFN01000002.1:0-1630439 GCF_014638675.1 Hymenobacter qilianensis | reverse complement strand
GCCCCCCAGCGTCCCCATACCGGATGCGGGGGGCTGCCCTCGTTTATAGCCCCCCACACCTCGAGATGCTAGTACGCCCTTGTTTTAGCAAAGGGGCTTACGATGGTGCTGTATAAAGTTTGAGTGGACTTAGTTAATTTCTTGCTGGACCCTTCTAGAAACAGAAGCCCCAACAGTCATTCTGTTGGGGCTTCTGTTTCTAGAGGCTTGATAATATGATGTTTTACATAATCCATTGTACAGCTAGATTTTACTTAGCTGGGCCTGCAACTACTTGTATCATCTGTTCCGGTGATAAATAGGTATGAGCTAACTGCTGTAGTTCATCTGGACTCACCAAATTAATGTGTGTTAGAAAGTCGGAATAGTGAGTGCTTGGCAAGCCAAGTAATACAACTGTTTTATACTTATCACATTGTTCGAAAACCGTGCTGAGCTCGTTAGCAAACTTTCCAGCCATATATGTTTTTACAGTTTGTAATTCATCAATAGGGATTGGCTCCTGCTTTAAGCGACGTAATTCATTATGAACCTCTTCAATTGCTGCTTCGGCACTTGCCGCATTCACATCAGCACCGATAACAAACATACTTGCATGCTCACGTGGAGCTACACTGGAATAGATGCCATAAGTAAATCCTTTATCCTCTCTGATATTTTTCATTAAACGAGACCCGAAATAGCCCCCCAGCACTTTAACTAACACTTGTAAATAATGCGCGTCAGGGTGGGTAGGGCTTGGCCAGAGTCGCCCGATTCGTAGAGATGCCTGTAAGCTTTGTGATACAGTAACATAGTCGTGTTGAGCAACCGCTATAAGATTGTGCTCAGCTTGATCTGTTGATTCCTGATGATTAGTGGAACCTTGGCCGAGGGTTTGGGCAACGAGTCGTTCATCTTGATCGGAAATGTCGCCGCATAGGAATATTTCTGCGGAGCAAACCCGATAAGCTTTATGATAAAACGCTTTGACTATCTCGGTAGTAAGCTTCTCAAATGAAGTTTCATCGAACGTTACCCCATAAGGATAGTTGTTGCCAAATAGATTGTGAGAGAAACGCTCTGCAGCTAAATAACCAGTTTTCTGCCGCTCGATTCGTACGTTTTGAATAGTACGTGACTTGAGTAGCTCAAACTCTGTAGTTGGAAAGGTAGCTTCTGTGGCTACATCCAGTACGAGTGGTAAGAGCGCTTCGAGATGGCGAGTGAGGCAATAAAGAGTAAGAGTAGCCCGATCAAAGCCCTGCTCACACTCAAGCGAAGCACCATAGAAAGCAATGGTGTCGGCAATTTGACGAGCTGTGCGGCTTCTGGTACCTTCCAGGAGCATACGGGCAGCAAGAAGTGATACGCCAGGTAATGGTTCATACCATTTCCCGGCCGGAAATACTAATTGCAGCCGAATGACGGGTTGGGCATCGTTGCGTAGTACGTGCAGACGAGCTCCATTAGGGAGTGAAAACACGTCAGCCGCGGGCAGTGTGACACTGGCCAGCGGCTGAACGGGGGGAGCGACTTGACGGTCGAGCATAAAAGCTAGTTAGTTGACAGAGGAAGCGTCGTTACCAAAAGCTTCTTCGAGCTTATTGAAATTAAAGTGTAACGACACTCGAATAGTTTGTGCTAAAGGATTCGCACGGGAGTTGGGCACTAGATAGGCACCATCAATTCCGAATACTTGGAAGCGGCCTCCTAAACCTAAGCTGAGGTATTGACGGTCGCCTTTATCAGGGTTCTCGTAGAAGTACCCCACACGAGCCATCAGCAAATCCTTGTACGTGTACTCCAGACCAGCGGAAAGGTTAATTTCTTGTAGCTCTTCAGAAAAGCCCCCCGGCGCGTCGCTAAAGGAGTTAGTGATAGCGCTAACTACACCTTGTTGTCTTCTCTTTTCATTTTCAGCATCACGACGCAGGAAGTATGCTTGCTGGCTGGCATTGTCGGTAGCTACATTATCCTCATAATAAGGGCTAGGTACCAGCAGTTTAGTGCCATCGAGGGTCAGCGTAAGCTTATTATAAGGATCAAGCTCGCGGGTGAAGGCAGTGCCTAACTTGATACTCATAGGCAGAAAATCGGCCTGATTGGCATCGGTGTAGGTCATTTTGTTGCCAATATTGGCAATAGAAGCTCCCAGCGCCAAGTTATAGGCGCCACCACCGATGCTCAGGTCGCGGGTATAGTAAGTGCCTAAGTCAACAGCGAGAGCATTGCCCGGCTTAGAGTCACCACCACTGGTAGGGCCGACAAGGTTGGAGCGAATGTAACGGGCCGTAACGCCTACTCCCAGATACTCACTGAGCTTCTGCCCGTAGGATAAAGCAAAAGCGTACTCCTTCGGGTTAAACCGGCCTTCGGATTGATTAAATGCAGACCGCAATTCAATTTCACCTAAATCAAAATATGAAAGTGAAGCGGAAATAGCTGCCCTTTGGTTTAGCTTAGCGTAGCCCGATAAATAGGCTATTCCCATGTCGTCAGCAATGGCGCGCAGCCACGGCGAGTAAGATGGCGACACGCTGTATTGGTTAGGTACAAAGCCCAACTTGCCTGCATTGTAGTAAGCTGAGTTGGCATCAGGTGAAGTTGCTACGCCAGCATCGCCAAGAGCAGCACCCCGAGAATCAGGGCTGAGGGTGAGAACTGGAACTGCGGTGGTAATGACTTTCGAGTTGGTGATTTGGGCCGTAGCCGCAATTGACAAACCCAGCAAACCGGGGAGAAGCGCATAGCGCAGTGGCAGCTTCGACAAGAGCATACAATCGGGAAAAGATGGGCTGAAAGATAAACGTGAGACCAGTAAGTTAATTCAGAAGAACTAGTTTTTCGTATTTGGAAGCAGTAGAGCCGTCGCGCGGAGAACGTACACTGACCCTGTAGACGTACACACCACGGGCTAATTGATCATTAAATTCGTCCCGACCATCCCAGGTAACATCGCTAAGGTGCGAGCTACTACTAATAGCTGTGGTGCGCAAAGTGCGAACCAATTTGCCTGATACGGTAAAGATCTGCACCTGAATGTCCAGATCGTCGCCGGTGCGGTTATGGTCAAAATGAAATGTGGTAGTGCGCGAAAATGGATTGGGATAGTTCAATACATGATCGAGCGCCAACTTCTCGGTACGAGCAGCTATAAATTCAATTTCTTTTTCGGCGGAATTATTAAATGTATCCCAAGCTTTTACGCGCAGCAGATGAGGGCCGGGAGCGAGGTCTTTAAATAGATAACGAACTCGCCCGACCTGAAAGCTGTCAACCTCGGCTGTGTAGTAATCGTTTAGAACGACGAGTTGGCTTACATCGTTATCCAGCGTGGCTGTTATTTCGTGGCCGATGCCGGAGCTCGCGGTATTAATGCCGTTATCATCGCGCAAACGGCTGATAAGCGTAGTTGATGTGCCCGTAAGTCCCCCAAATACAAACGACTCTGTATCCATAAACAGGCGGATGTCGGGTGGTATCGTGTCGGCGGCCGCGTTATCCAAAACGCCCCCCACGGCTGCGTACGTGGCGCCGCTGGCATCGGCACGCCGAATAGTGTCGGCGGCATAAAGGCTTATTTTACCTTGGCCGAAGCTGTAATTGATATCCTTGGGTACGACAAAAGTGAGCTTGAATTCGCCATTGCGCACGCTGGCCTGGCCATCATAAATGATGTCACGCTGCACGGCTATCGTGGGCCGGCCATCGTTTAGTTCATTGCCAAGAAGCGTTACAGTAGAAGGCTTTTCGAATACAGTAACCTGCACTTTACCATTAAAACCAGCGTCGATGGCGCCGGCAGCTGTCGTAATGTCGCCGGCTAGGTCCACGCGGGAGAGGGCCCGGAGCGTATCAGTAGCGGTAGCAATAGCTTTCCCATTCAGCTGGCGAATAGCCGCTGACTGCTCGGGGTAGGCCAGGCGCGCGGAAGGATCACCAAGCAGGGAGAAGTTTCGATTGTTATCGCCGGCCTGACTACCGTTTTTGGTGAGCGCCATCACATCGCCCAAGCGAGGCATACGACCATTCACAGGCGCAAACACGACGGCAAAAAAGCGTTCATTCAAAAAGCGGTTGAAGGTGGAGATCACGACGCGGGTAGTCGTCAGTAAGCCGATGGCGCCACCCGTTACATTGGTAAGCGCAACTTCTCCAGCCGAATCAAATTCGGGGTCGTCGTAGGTGCTGAAGTCGCAGGTGGCCGTGAGCATGAAGGTTGGCCGCGTTACGTTTTCCAGGTTCAGAACGTCGGATTTTGTGAAGATCTGTTCATCGGTCCAGCCCCGCACCCCGCCATGACCCGCATAATTAACGATAAGCGACCCTTGTTCAATGGCCTCATCGATGGCGCGGGTAGCAGCAGGCGAATTTTGCCCCCCAGCGCCGGCTACCTGCGGATACATATCGAGATAAACTTTGTGCACGTTGTAGGCAGGGCGGCGCGTGATCAGGTCATTCGCCAGCGGTTCCGTAGATGACAGCACGTGCTCATTGGCGTCGCCATCGTCGGCCACGAACGTGACGCGGTTGCGCCATTTGCCGTACGCGGCTGGTGAGTCATAAGTGATGAGCTTATCCACCACCAGCTTGGCCTGAGCAGTAGAGCGGGGCTGGTCGGTGGGCGTGCGCACGGGCAAACGACCAATACCAATATCGAGACCTTCGCTGGTGGGGCGGCCGCCTTCATCCCAGCGGCCTTCGTCGTCGTCTAGGAGGCCGAAATAGTCGTCGGAGGAGTAGGAGAGGGCAGGAGCGCCGGGACGAGGAAATACGCGGTTGAACGACTCGCGCGACTCATACACCGGCACGAAGTTCTGATTGATTCTGTCGATGTCAGGCGAGCCACTTTCAGACAGGCGCCGCTGTTTCCACCAAGCCGGAACTTTGGTCAGATCATTTGTGGGATCTGATTTATAATCGTAGGAAGCATCGCCGAAGAGCAAGAGCATGGTGCGCTTTCCGGCCGGGGTGCGGTCATAAATCATTTTCATGAAGTCGCGGATGGCCGTTACATCCTGCCCGCCGGAGCTGAACTCATTATAGATCTGCTCAGTAGTTACCACGGCTACATTCAGCTTGTCGGCGGCGCGGGCGGGGTTACGGCGATACTCGGCCAGTCGCTCGGCTTCCGCCCGAAACAGCGGGTGCGTAACGATGACAAAGTCTAGGCGTCCGTCGAGGTTTAAGGCATGCAGGTTTTGGGGCGCTACCCTTCCAAAGCTGCGCGGAGCCTCAAAGCTGGAGCCCGCAAAGGCAATGAACTCGCGCAGAGAATCGGTGGGCGCCACAAAAGTGCCAATGCCATCCAGCGGACGAGCTACCGGCCGGCGTGGATTGGTGACATCCCACACCGTAACGCCCGTTGCATTCGCTATGGTAAATCGGCTAACGGCACCCCGAGCAATATTCTCGAATGAGCGAAATTCAAGCTGCGGAGCTACAAAGCGCAACTGACGCTGAGCATTCAACTCCAGATAATCGAGGTAGCCGGCAGCGGAAGGGTTGCTGGCATTGTAAGTCATCGAGACACGCAAATCAGCCGTGCCCGGCGCTGGCACCGAGGCCGTGAGTACGCTGGTATTGGCTATCTCGGAGAAAAAGTTTGAGCTGTAGCCGGCCACCGATTGAGAGGCCACATTTTGCCCCCCAACACTGATTTGGAAGCTGGAAGCACTGTTTGAGGCCGCCGCCACGGAAGAAGTAAGCTGCACCGCAGAGCCCGGAACGAGGTCGGGGATGGTAAACGGAATTTCCAGACGAGTGCCTGACTCAAACTTTTCGCCCAGCCATTGCCTCCCCGATTTAAGTAGATTGATCAGATCAATCTCATAAAATTTCCGCTCGGCAAAGGTGGTGATGGTGGCTGTGGGAGCAGCTGTTATGGCCGGAGCCGTAGCCACCCGCTTGCCCGCCGCCGCGCCAACCGTTAAAAAGTAGTACGCCGTATCAGTGTACAGATGGTAGGAATGGCGAAAACGGTTAACGGTTGGCGCTTCCCGCTCCCAGGTATGCGGGCCACGGGCGTAAAAGAGTACATATTCGTTGTCGTTGAAGATGGCATCGTTGTTATCGTTGGCCACAAAAACGGCGTTTTCAATCAGGTCATCGGGGCGGTAAGTGCTGTTGGGCTGCGGCAGCATACCCGTGGCATTGCCGTAGAGTTGGAGACGGCGTGGATCAAGCGTCTGCGGATTCAGGCCCAAAGCCGTCAAGGCAGCTTTATCCAGCTTGTATATACCGCTGGCGGGCACTCCAATCTTAAACCAGTCGCCTTGCTGAAGCACCGAGGCGCTCGGATGAGGCCGTCCGCCCCGGGCGGCCGTCGCGGGGGCCACTACATACGTGTACTCAAACGAAACCAACCGCTCTGCCTGCCCACTCTGCGGATTGCGGCGTACGGGCAGGAGCGTGAGAAAACTGACGGGGGCACGTAGCTCGGTAGTGGTGCGCAGGCTTAGCGCGGGCTCGGGGGGCAAATTTGCCGCCGCAAGCAAAGCAGCATCAGCGGCAGGAAAGGGCTCATACACCGCATTGCGAAGCTGGCCACTAACAACCCGACCATTAAGGCGCAGCGTGTAGGTGCCAACGCGGTCGGTGGGAGCATACGTAGCGCCCCGAAATGAGGGAGTGCGGCTGGCTTGCCCAGTGCGCGTGTACACGGTTTCGTGGCCCTGCCACTCCACGGCGGCCTGCACTGTTTGCTCGGCGGCCTGGACCTGCGCAGTATTCGCAAAGCCCGCCAACCCCCAAATGAGCAGCAGAAGCCGAAAAAATCGCATAAACGAGTAGGGCGATAGAAAGCGGATAAGCGGAAAAAAAACTTGCAGGCGGGACGGCCAATTACATAACTACCAGCTGTTATAAATATTGTAGCGAGTAGTTATTCGCCCAAAAATCACCCAAAAGACGGGCGGAATAAGGAAAGCAGCACGTACAGCAAAATGATAAGCGGGATGGCGGCGGCCTGCAACACCAAAAGCAGAATCAGCGATACAATCAGAAACAGGAAACGCACCGAATTGTCCTGCCATCGCAGGTTTTTAAACTTCAAAGCAAACAACGGCAGCTCCGCTACCAACAGGCCCGACAGTAGTAAAGTCAGGCCAAGCAGCACCCACGGGTTCAGGATAATCGACGAGAGATGGTAAGTGTCGTAGGTCAGAATCAGGGGCAGGGAAGCCACAACCAGTGTGCAGGCCGGCGTGGGCAAACCGATAAAAGAAGTAGTCTGGCGAGTATCGTTGTTGAACTTAGCCAAGCGCAAGGCCGAAAATACGGTCAGAATGAAGCCAGCGTACGGCAGCCAGTCGGGGAGGGAACTTGCCCCCTGGCCCAGCAAATGATACAGCATAGCGCCCGGCACCACACCAAAGGAAACCATATCGGCTAGTGAATCAAGGTCTTTGCCAATGGGCGAGCTGGCGTGCAATGCGCGAGCTACCAAGCCATCGGCGAAGTCAAAAAGCGCGGCCAAGCCCACCAAGTAAGCAGCCAACTCCAGACGACCGGCAAATACATTGCAAAGCGCCAGGCAGCCCGCAAATAAATTGAGGCAGGTAATCGCGTTGGGTAAATGATTCTTCATGAAAACTAAAAAACGACGTTAGCGCAAAAACGGATTGGAACGCCGTTCGGCCCCAATAGTAGTAGCCGGACCATGGCCAGGATACACGGTTACCGAATCGGGAAGAGTAAGCAGTTGAGTGCGAATGCTTTCGATAAGCATCTCATAATTGCCCCCCGGCAGATCGGTGCGGCCGATGCTGCCCTGAAATAGTACGTCGCCGCCAATAACGGTTTCGGTGGGCTCGTGATAAAACACCACGTGGCCCGGTGCGTGACCCGGGGCAAAGCGTACTCCCAAGCTGGTTTCGCCGAAAGTGAGAGGCTCGCCAGGCATCAAAAACCCGGTAGGCTCGGCCGGGTTATACTGCGGAAAGCCATAGCTGGGCGCGTAGGTTGGTACGGCGCGCAGCACGCTCAAATCGGCTTCGTGAATCAGGAAAGGCACCTTATAGGTGTCGATAATAAATTGATTGCCAAGTACATGATCGATATGGCAGTGGGTGTTCAGCAGCAGTACAACCCGCAGGCCCTCGGCTTCAATAAAAGCTTTCAGGGCTTGTTGCTCGGCCTTTTCGTAGCAGCCGGGGTCAATGACTACGCATTGCTTGGTGGCGTCATGCAATAGGTAGGTATTCTCGGAGAAAGCGTTGAAAGTAAAACCAGATACGGTCATAGAGGGGCTAAATGGGAACCGGCACGGGCCGAATGTAATTGGGAGGGTAAGTTACGATGACTAGCTTGAAGTTGCGCGAGCCCGGCAACGCACACCCGCCTTATCCCGCTGCCATTTTCGCCTTACCTTGCCCCCGATGACCTCTTACGACTACCTTATTCTCGGGCACGGCCTGGCCGGCGCTACCTTGGCCTACGAGCTGCGGCAGCGTGGCCATTCGGTATTAGTGCTCGACGAGCCCCGCGCCGACTCGGCCTCGAACGTGGCCGCCGGCCTGATGAATCCCGTGACCGGGCAGCGCTTTGTTCTGACTTGGCTCGCCGACGAGCTGCTGACGGCCGCAGCCGCGTTTTACCGCAAGATCGAAGCTGATTTCGGGCAGCAGTTTTTCTTCGAAACGCCTATTCTCAAGCTGTTCTCCTCGGTAAAAGAGCAGAACTACATTCTGGCCCGCAGCGCAGATCAGCCCTGGGGGGCTTTTGTGGAGGAAATAAGCACCGATTTGCCTTCGATACGTGGCGTAAAAACCAGTCTGGGGGGCATTTTTATTCGTCGTTGCGGCTACGTGGCGGTGCGCGAAATGCTGGCGGCGCTGGCCTCTGATGGACTGCAAAAAGGCTGGCTTCGGCACGAAACTTTTGCTTGGAATGACCTTGTTATCAGCCCGGCCGGCGTGACGTATAAGGGCGCAGTCCAAGCGCGTCAGCTGGTGTGTTGCGAGGGCACCGCCGTCATGCGGAATCCGTACTTCAGCTGGCTCCCGGTTACGGCCAATCAGGGCGAAGTGCTGGATGTGCAGTGCGAGGGCTTATCAACGGCTCAGGTGCTGAACAAAGGCGGCTATGTGGTACCGCTCGGCGACGGGCAGTTTCGGGTAGGCGCTACGTATCGGTGGCCGCCGCTGCCCTTGGGCACTACACCAGAGGCGCTTGCGGAGCTAAGTCAGCGCTTTAGCGAGATGTCCGATCAGCCGTTTACGGTAGTGGATCAGCGGGCTGGTTTTCGGCCCGCCGTGCGCGACCGAAAACCTGTGCTGGGCACACATCCAGCTTGGTCGGTTTTGAGTATATTTAATGGCTTCGGCTCCAAGGGTGTTATGCTGGCGCCGCGGCTGGCCACCCACTTCGCCAACGTGCTGGAAGGCACCGAAGCGCTGTGGCCCGAGGTCAATATTTCGCGGTATCATTCGTTGTATATTTCCGTACCTACTGAGGTCGGCGTTTCTTCCTGATTTTCTGCCCTTTTGCTATCTATATGGAGCACCTATCCTTTTCTATAACGCGTCGGCTTTGGGTGGTTGGGGCGCTGCTGGGAGTACTGCTGGCGGCCGGCGAAACCCAGGCCCAAACGGCTCAGGAGCAGTTCGGGCGCGTGCGCATCCAGTACAAGGACTTCGACTGGCAGCTGTTCAGCACCCAGAACTTTAATATCTATTACTACGCCGGCGGCGAAACTACCGCCCGTCGGGCTGCCGAGTATGCCGAAAAAGAGCTCCAGCGCGTCTCTTCCCTCATCGGCTACTACCCCTATTCCAAGACTACGCTCATGCTCTATAACTCCGTGGGCGACCTGCGGCAGAGCAATATCGGCCTGGATAGCGACAAGTATCAAACCGGTGGCGAAACCTCGCTGCTGCGCATGAATAAGGTGCAAATTGCGTTTCAGGGTCAGCAAACACTGTTTAAGCGCGATGTAAGCTCCCAGATTACCCGCGTGCTGCTCAACGACATGATGTATGGCGGCTCGCTGAAGGAAGTTATTCAGAGCACCTACTTATTGCAGCTGCCCGAGTGGTTTATTGCCGGCGCATCATCATATGCCGCCGAGGGCTGGAGCGTGGAGATGGATGACTACATGCGCGACATGACGCAGCAGTACGAGGGCACCAAAACAGCCCCGTTCTTCCTGCGCAATCCCCAGCTGGCGGGCCAGAGCGTCTGGAATTACATTGCGGAGCGCTACGGCTATACCACTATCCAGAATATTCTGAACCTCACGCGCATTACCCGCGACGTGGAAGTAGGCATCAGCAGCTCGCTGAATGTGCCTTATAAAGTATTCCTGCGCGATTGGCTGGCTTACTACCGCCAGTTGAATGCCCAGCCAGTGGTGCCGCTGGTGCAGCCCGATGAGAAAAACCAGATTGTAAGCAACAACCGCAAAGCGGTGCAGTATTCGCAGCCGGTACTGAGCCCCAATGGGCAGCGTCTGGCATACGTGGCCCTTGATCGTGGCCGCTACCGCGTGATGACCGTCAACCGTAATGGCTCTGGCCGAAACACCATTCACCGTGGTGGCTACAAAACACCTGACCAGCAGGTAGAAAACCGGCTGCCAGTGCTGGCTTGGCGCGGAAACGGTCAGGTAGCGGTAGCGGAGATGGATAAAGGCTACATGACGCTACGGCTACGTCCTGCCGATGCCGGCGTATTGAATGGGGTGATAACCAACTTACGCGAAGCTCTGCCCTTCAGCAAAGGTGGGTCGTCTATTTTCCAGCCCTTCTCCCAGGTGCTCGATCTGGCATACTCGCCCGATGGCAAGTCGTTGGTGTTCAGCGGTACGCGTGGGGGGCAAAATGACCTGTATCTGCTGCGGGCCGGCAGCCGCACTCCCGAGCGCATCACCAATGATCTGTTCGACGATGTGCAGCCTACTTTCTTGCCCAACGGCGCCGGTATCGTGTTCAGCTCCAACCGGTGGTCGGACGGCACGGCAGAGGGCAACTTTGCCAGCGTCGTGAATAACTACGATTTGTTTCTGTATCATCTTGATGGGCGCGAGCAGCCGGTGGAGTCGCTGGTGAGCACTATTTCCAACGAAGGCCGGCCCCGCGCCCTGTCCGACACCGAGATTTTGTACCTGGGCGAAGAAAGTGGCATCCGCAGCTTGTACCGCTACTCACTCACCACGCGTCAGCGGACGGCGGCCAGTAACTTTTCCACCAACCTCAAGGACTTCGACTTTCATGCCGGTACTGGCGCGCTGGGATTTATAGCCGCCGACCGTGCCCGCGACATGGTGTATGTGTATCCCACCTATGCCTTGCCGGAGAATATGACGTTGGCCAAAACTGCGCGTCAGGAAATACTGGAAGAGCGGTCGGCGCCACCGCCGCCAGCACCCGCGCCAGCTCCGGTTCAAGAGCCCGCGCCTGCGCCGGTAGCTGATTCTACTTCCACACTGGCAGGGCAGCCTGGGGGGCAAATTGCGACTGATTCGACGGCGACGCCGCAGCCGCAAGTAACTCAAAAGCAGACAGAGGAGCCCATCAACACCAGCAACTATGAGTTTGATGAGGATGCGCCCACGCGAACCAATGCGCGGCGGCGCTCGGCTACGGCCGCTAATCTGCCTACCGCTCCACCGGCCGATGCCTTCGCTCTGACGGGTCCGTATCGGTACAGCCCGCAGTTCAGCATCGATAATGTCGTGTCGTCGCTGTACGTAGATCCGTTGCTGGGCTTTGGCTTGATCGGGCAGGCCAACATGACGGACCTGTTTGAAAACCAACGCATTCAGGCGGGCATTTTTGGTCTCACCGATTTAAAGACCAGCAGCATATATGCCGAGTACACGGACCTGCGCCGCCGCTACGACTGGAGCATACGCTACCAGAAACAGGCTTATTTCTTCGACCTGACCGGCCTGGGCCGTACCCGCTATGGCCGTCATGAGGTGGCTCCTACCATTGCCTATCCGCTTACGCACAACCTGAGCTTACGCGGCGGGCCACGCTTTGTGAATGTGAACCGAACGCTGATCAACGTATTCGACGACTCGCTGGACATAAGCCGCAACTATCTGGGCCTGACCGGCGAGCTGGTGTATGATAACTCCATTGCTACCGGCGTTAATATGCTGCAGGGCACGCGCATGAAAGTGGGTGTAATGAAGCTGAACAGCCTGAATGACAAGTCGCAGAACTTCGGCAAGATCTACGTGGATCTGCGTCATTACCAGAAGATTCACCGGCAGATCATCTGGGCCAACCGCGCCAGCTATGGGCAGTTCTTCGGCGATACACGGCAGCAGTTCCGTCTCGGCGGCATGGACAACTGGCTAAACAACGACTACCAGAACGACCAGCGCATTCTGCCCTCTACCTACGACCCCACGCAGATGTTCTACCAGGAGTTTGTGACCAATCTGCGCGGGTTTGACTATAGCAAGCGCATAGGCCCAAAGTATGTGTTGTTCAACTCCGAGCTGCGGGTGCCTATCATTCAGTACCTCACGCGTAAGCCAGTAGAGTCAGGCTTTTTCCGCAACCTACAGCTAACCGCTTTTGCTGATGCCGGCTCGGCTTACTCCGGCCCGAATCCGTTCAATGAAAACAACTCCTTTAATACCAACATAATAGGTGGGAATGGCAACTCCTTCTCGGCTACTGTCGTCAACTTCCGCAACCCTTTGCTCGTGGGCTACGGCTTCGGGATCCGGACAACTCTGCTGGGCTTCTACGGAAAAGGAGATATTGCTTGGGGGCAGGAAGACTTTGAACAGTTGAGCCCCAAGCTATACTTTACGCTCGGCTACGACTTCTAAAGTTTAGCTCCGAAACCACTTTTTGGGTCCGAAATCTATTGTAAAAAGCCCCCCGGAAATAACCCGGGGGGCTTTTTTATGGCTGGTATAGTTCAGCTGCCCTCAAAGCCTAGACCTTAAACATCAGGCCCGAAGCAGTAAAAACCAGCCGCCAGCGACTATCTTTGTGGTCCCATTCACTAGTCCCGTGGCCGTGTTGCTCCTTCGTGAGATTTGGTATTTAATGCAGAAGGATTTTCGTCTGGAATGGCGGCAACGGGCGGCGCTGAATGGGATGCTGCTGTACGTAGGCAGCACCGTATTTGTGTGTTATCTCAGCTTTGCGCTGCGTGGGGGGCAATTACCGGCTCCGGCCTGGAACGCGCTGTTTTGGATCATCCTGCTTTTTACCGCCGTAAATGCCGCCGCGAAAGGCTTTTTGCAGGAAAGTCGGGGCCGCCTGCTTTACTACTATACGCTGGTGCGGCCGCAGGCCGTAATTCTGGCCAAAATCGCCTACAACGCCGTGCTGCTGCTGGGCTTGGCGCTGGTTGGGTTTGCGCTGTATGCTGTGGTGCTGGGCAATCCGGTGCAGGATGTACCGCTTTTTGTTGGCAACGTGGGGCTGGGCGCCGTAGGCTTTGCTACCACGCTCACGCTGGTGTCGGGCATTGCCTCCAAGGCCACCAACAGCAGTACGCTCATGGCGGTGCTTGGCTTCCCCATCATGATTCCGATGCTGCTGCTGCTCATCAAAGTATCTAAAAACGCCCTCGATGGGCTGGAGTTTGAGGCCAGCAGCGGCTCCCTGCTTACGCTATTGGCCCTGAACCTGATCGTGACGGCCGTGTCGTACCTGCTGTTTCCTTTTTTGTGGCGCGGCTAGTTGTAAAGGCTCTGATAATGAGTGATAATAATCAAGAAAAAGCCCCCCGCAAGTCGTCACAAATTACCGTGTCAGCTTGTTGTTTTGCAGCAGGATTAGTTGGCAAGTCTTCGGGCTTGTTTTTCCATTCACCGTTTTGCTTCTCATGTCTCTAAAAAGAAACTGGTGGAAAGTGCTTGCTATCGTGTTGGTATTGTACACGGTAGTAGCGGGGTTGTTGGTGCCAGTGCCGCGGCTGGATATCGTGAACGAAAGCATTCGCAACCTCTATTTCCACGTGCCGATGTGGTTCGGCATGACCATTATTCTGACCACGTCGGTTTACTACTCTATCCGCTACCTCCGCACGCCCACTGCCCGCCTCGACACCTTGGCGCACGAGTCGGCCAAGACGGGTATCGTGATGGGAATGTTGGGGTTAGCCACGGGCAGCATGTGGGCGCGCTACACCTGGGGCGCCTGGTGGACGTCCGATCCGCGCCTGAATGGGGCCGCCATTGCGATGCTTATCTACGGCGCTTATATTGTGTTGCGCTCGTCCTTTACCGATGAGCAGCAGCGGGCGCGCATCAGCGCCGTGTACAATATCTTTGCGTTTGCGGCGGCCATTCCGCTGCTTTTCGTGTTGCCGCGCCTCACCGATTCGCTGCATCCTGGCGCGGGCGGCAACCCTGGTTTTAGCAACTATGACCTGGATAGCAACATGCGCATGGTATTCTATCCCGCCGTCATCGGCTGGACGCTCATTGGCTTCTGGATTACTCAAGTGAGTAGCCGCCTCGAATTTCTCAAACAGAAGATGTATGAAAAACAGCTGGCGTAACGCCTTTTTGCTCCTGCTGACGCTGCTTGCTACCGTTGGGCGAGCCGTTGCGCAAACTGCCGACACCCCTGAAATGGCGGATGCGTTGCGCCAAAGCGGCAAGATCTACGTGGTCGTTGCCGTGATTTTAATTGTAGTCATTGGCTTGATTGGCTACCTCATTTCCCTCGACCGCAAAGTGAGCCGGTTGGAAAAAGAGATTCGCTAAACGAGTTACTCATCTAAAATTGCCCCCCAAGGATTTTTCATCCGGCTTTAGTTGTTCAGATTAACCGACCCGCACTCTTCGCAACATGAAAAAAACCCACATTCTCGCCATCGCGGTAATTGCCATTGCTATTGGTATCATTATGAGCGCGGCCGGCGATGCCAGCGTGTATGTATCCTTCAAGGAAGCCCGTGAGCGCGCTGCTGAAGGCAACCTGACCAAAGTACACGTAGTAGGCCGCCTACCCCGCGACAATCAGAAAAACATCACGGGCTTGGAGTATAATCCTACGCTCGATCCTAACTACTTCGCCTTCACGCTGGTTGATACCAACCGGATTGCGCAGCGGGTTATCTACTTCAACCCCAAGCCCCAGGATTTTGACAAGTCGGAGCAGGTAGTGATTACCGGCGCAATGCGTAACGACATCTTCGTGGCCGATAAGATCCTGTTGAAGTGCCCCTCCAAGTACGTGGAGACAGAAGTGAAAGGCGCAACGGCCGCCATCAATTAGTAATTAACAATTAAGAGTTAGTAGTTGAGTTTATCACATTGGTTGTCAGTGCTTTCAAAACTCAAGCATCAATTCTTAATCGCTAATTCTTAATTATTAATTAAAAAGAAATGCTCAATACTTTCATCGGCGACCTCGGACACTTAAGTGTTATCATAGCGTTTGTGGCCGCCATCGTGGCGGCGTATGCCTATTACATGGCAACCAGCCGCCGCCCCTTAGGCGACGACGATATTGTCTGGCGGCGCTTGGGCCGGGGGGCTTTTTTGGTGCACGGCGTGGCGGTGCTGTCCATTATCGGCTGCTTGTTTAGCCTGATCTATGGCCACCGGTACGAGTACTACTACGTGTGGAGCCACTCCAGCAACCATTTGCCGGTGTACTACATGATTTCCTGCTTCTGGGAAGGGCAAGAGGGTAGCTTCCTGCTCTGGATATTCTGGCACGTCGTGCTGGGCGTAGCCATCATTCGCTTTAATAAGAAGTGGGAAGCGCCTGTGATGACGGTGTTTGCCGGCGTGCAGCTTTTCCTGACTTCCATGATCTTGGGCGTCGTAATAGGCGAGCTGAAAATTGGCTCGTCGCCGTTTATTCTGCTGCGCGACTTCCTCGTTGATCTGCCTGTCTGGAAAAACGATCCCAACTTTATTCCCAAAGATGGTACTGGTCTGAACCCGCTGCTCCAGAACTACTGGATGGTAATTCACCCCCCAACACTCTTTTTGGGCTTTGCGCTTACGCTGGTGCCATTTGCATTTGCTATAGCTGGCTTGTGGAAAGGAGAATTAAGCAAGTGGGTGAAGCCCGCTTTGCCCTGGACGCTGCTGGGCGCCTTGGTGCTGGGCGTGGGTGTGATGATGGGCGCTTACTGGGCCTACGAAACCCTGAACTTTGGCGGCTACTGGAACTGGGACCCGGTTGAAAACGCCGTGTATATTCCGTGGCTGGTGCTGGTGGCTTCCATCCACGGCATGATATTGTGGAAGCGCAGCCGCTTGGGCCTGCGCACTTCTTTTGTGCTGGTCATCGCCACCTTCCTGCTCATTTTGTATGCTACCTTCCTCACCCGCAGTGGTGTGTTAGGCAATGCTTCGGTGCACTCCTTCACCGACTTAGGTCTGTCTGGGCAGCTGCTGATTTACATGGGCTTCTTCTTTATAGTGGCTATCAGCATGCTGGTGTGGCGCTGGAAGACCATCCCAATTTCCGAGAAAGAGCTGACAACGTATAATGCTGAGCTGTGGGTATTTGTGGGGGCTACCGTGTTGTGCCTCGGCGCTTTCCAGGTGCTGGTAACAACGAGCATTCCCGTTTACAATTCTTTCCTGGGCTTCCTGGGCATCAAATCTAACCTGGCTTTACCCGCCGACCAGATTGCGCACTACACCAAGATTCAGCTGTATATCGGCGTGGGTGTGGCCTTGCTGTCGGGCCTGGCGCAGGTGATGTGGTGGCAGAAAAACGACAAGCAAAGCCTGATGAACTCGCTGGCAGTGCCCGGTATTCTGACTTTGCTGGGGGCGGCGCTGGTTATTCTGCTGGTGCGCTACAACAAGCTTCAGATGGAGCCGACCTATATTCTGCTGCTCACGGCAGCCCTGTTTGGGGTGCTGGCCAACCTGGGAATGGTGCTCAGCTTAATGATGCGGCGCGTAAGTATATCGGGTGGGGGTGTGGCTCATATTGGTGTAGCGCTGATGCTGCTGGGCATTCTGGCCTCGGCGGGCTATTCCAATATTATCTCCGCGAACGTATCGGGCCTTGTGTACTCGCGTGAGTTTCCGGAGGAGATAAACCGCGACAACGTACTGCTCTGGCGCAACGAAATAGCTCCGATGGGCAAATACGATGTAAGCTACACCGGCCAGTATTTTGAGGTGCCCGGCATGCCTGAGTACGTTAATAAGGAGCTGATTTATCGTACCGATGATGAGTATAAGGTAATTGCCCGCGGCGACATAAAAATCAAGGACAAGACCTATTACAAGGTTGGTGATACGCTCGAAATCCGCCCTGAGAATACCTATTACCGCGTTGAGTACAAAGACCGCGAAACGCAGGAAGCCTTCACGCTTTTCCCCCGGGCTCAGGTGAATGAAGAGATGGGCTTGTTGGCTTCACCAGCGCTCAAGCAGTTCGTTGACCACGACATTTACTCTCACATCAGCACCGTTCCCGATCCGAGCAAGGAAAAGGACTGGACCGAGGTGAAAGAGCACGAAATCACCGTGGGTGACACCATTTTCCTGAACGATTACTTCGCAGTGCTGCGGGCCATCGAGCCTGCTCATCAAACGGCCGGCTTAGGCCTGAAAAAGGGCGACTTAGCTATTCAGGGCGATTTTATCGTGCATGGAGAAAAGAAAAAGTACCACGTGCATCCCATGTTTGTAGTGCGCGACCGGCTTATTGGCCGCGTACCCGATGAGGTAGAAGACCTGGGCCTGCGTCTGTCTTTCATCAACGTAGATCCTGAGAAGGGCAAGTTCACCTTCGGCGTCAGTACTACGGCTAAGGATTATATCATCCTGAAAGCTGTGGAAAAGCCCTTCATCAATCTGCTCTGGAGCGGCACGCTGCTCATGACGGTTGGATTTGGAATGGCCTTCGCCAAGCGCCGCCGCGAGCTGCGCGAAAATTCCGTTCAGCCTGCTCCCACAGACAAAAGCACCATTAGAAAGGCACCCGCGCCGCGCCGCGCGGAATCGGTGGCTTAATAAACAGCTTATCCACAAAAAAAGCCCCCCAGAAGCTTTCTGGGGGGCTTTTTTTGTGGATAAGTTGCTGTATGTGGCTAATCCTACGCATAACGATGACTTCGCCATCCATCAAATCTGACGCTGCGGCTGGGAACGGACGTTTTGCTGGCGGGACAACAGAATCAGGGGATTAAGCACTTTCTTGCGTCCGATGAGCACACTTCAGCCCATATTTGCCCCCCAGCGTATTGCCTTGCTTGGTGCCGGCCGTGTGGCTAGCCTACTAGGTCCCGCGTTGCTACAAGCTGGCCACCAGGTCGTCTCGGTTTGGAGCCGAACGGCAGTTAGCGCCCAAAGCCTGGCTGCCCAACTATCCGGCGCAGTGGTTAGCCCCAGCCTCGATTTCAGGACTCAGCCGCCCGCCGATTTATACCTGCTTTCAGTACCCGACGCGGCTGTACCGGAGGTATTGGCCGGGGCTAATTTCCCGGCTGGTGCTTTGATAGCTCATACGGCGGGTGCTTTGCCACTGAGTTTGTTTGAGGCTTACCCTAAAGTGCGAGGCGGTGTTTTTTATCCGTTGCAAACTTTTAGTCCCGGCCGCGTGATAGACTGGGCAACCGTACCGCTTTGTATTGAAGCTGCCGATGAAACCGGGCAAACAGTGTTGATGGCCTTGGGACATAGTCTGAGCAATTTGGTGCAGCCGGTGGCTACTCTTCAACGCCAGCGCCTACACGTAGCGGCCGTATTTGCCAGCAACTTTACCAATCACCTGCTAGGCATCAGCCATGCCTTACTATCAGAGGCGAACCTGCCTTTTGAGCTACTGGCGCCCTTACTGCGCGAAACCGTGGAAAAAGCCATAGCTGCCCCGCCTTTCAGCGTGCAAACCGGGCCCGCTGCCCGCCGTGATGTGCCTACGCTGGTTCGCCATCAGGCGGAGCTAACCGCTCATCCGGCCTGGCTGGCTTTGTATAAGTCGTTGAGCGACAGTATTCAGCAACAATTGCCCTTCGTGGTGCCAAACAACGAGACAGAGTTGTAGCTTTGATAAGGGAGCGGTGGTGCGTACCTTCGTGCCCGCAATTGCCCCCCAGAACCCTACTTTGTGAATACCATTAACATCACCTTCCAGTTTCAGGATGGCCAGCCCGCGCAGACTCACGTAGCAGCCCAAGGCGAGTCGGTGCTGGACGTGGCCCTCAACAACGACATTCAGCTTCAGCACAACTGCGGCGGTGTGTGCGGTTGCAGCACCTGCCACGTATACGTGCTCCAGGGCGAAGATGAGCTACCCGAAATTTCTGATAAAGAGGAGGATTTCATCGACCGCGCCGTAAATCCACGCATCAACTCTCGCCTGGCTTGCCAGTGCGTAGTGCAGGCCGAGGGCAACGATCTGGTTATCCTTATTCCACCCCAGGATTTCCTGGGCCACTAAGGCTACGTTTGAAAGTTGGGAGAAAAAGCGCCAGCAAGCCGAAAACTGCAATAAGTCAGGTGAAGCCAGCTTTTTATATTCTCAACTCGTAAACTTTCGCCTGTCAACCCTCTGAACTTTTCAACGCCCAGATATGAATCATTTCGAGCCCCCCATTAAGTGGAGCGACCACGAGGATATCGCCATTGCACTCTATGAAAAGTTTGGCGATGACTTCACGGAGGCAAAAATTTACCGCATCCGCTTCACCGAACTGCTGGAATGGGTGCTCACATTGCCTAACTTCGAGGGCACCCGCGAACAAGCCAACGAAGGCCACCTGGAGCAGATTCAGGCTAAGTGGGTGTACGAATGGCGTGATAATCAATAAATACTCTATATGGTTAAATGGCTGGAGGTTAAATGGTTAATTGTTCTGATGCCCGAACGATCAGCCATTTAACCTCCGTCCATTTAACCATTCTTATTATACGATGGATACAACCATTACTCCTTCTAAATTGCTTGCTATTCAGGCTTTTATACTTGACGTAGACGGCGTGCTTACCGATGGCACCATGCTGGCCCTTAACTCGGGCGAGCAGGCGCGGGCTTTCCACATCCGCGACGGCTATGCTATTCGGTATGCCTTGACTAAAGGCTACCGGATCGTGGTTATTTCGGGCCGAGAGGAAGAAGGGGTCCGCAAGCGCTTGGAATCGTTGGACGTGCGCGACATCTATCTGGGCGTGGATGATAAGATGAAAATCTTTAACACCTACATCAACCTGCACCGCCTCGACCCGGCCCACATTGCCTACATGGGCGACGACCGGCCCGACGTGGAAGTGATGCGCCGGTGCGCCATCGCCGCCTGTCCTGCCGATGCCGCCACCGACGTGCGCGACATCAGCAACTACGTGTCGGGGCTACCCGGTGGCCACGGTGCCGTCCGCGAGCTGATCGAAGCCGTGATGCGAGCTCAGCAAACCTGGTAGTGCCTAGAAATGCAGGCGTTACGGCTGAGTAAGGGGGCAGTTATTTAGTTTGGACTATTGGTGGGGGCGAGTTGTGTTTTTCTAAAATCCATTTATATTTACCCCATCATCCATTCAACCCATTTTTTATTTTTTGCATGAAAACAGGAACCGTAAAATTCTTTAATGAGTCGAAGGGCTACGGCTTCATTACAGATGACAATACGAAGGAAGACTTCTTCGTACACATTACCGGTCTTAACGGGGGCCAAATCCAACAGAACGACCGCGTTGAGTTCGAAACGCAGGAAGGCCGCAAAGGAGTAAATGCGGTAAACGTAAAGCGCGTGTAGGTTTTCCTACTTGAATTTTACTTTCCAGAAAGCCTCTTCCTTTATGAAGAGGCTTTCTTTTTGAGTGCTTGGGGGAGATATTTGCCGGTTTACTTTGTGGGGGGCATTTTACTGGGCCTCTCTGTTTTTCTAGTTATGCAGTCTTCCGCTGGGTCCGCCGCATTTGCATCCGCACCAGGGGCTACTGAGCCGCGTGGGTGGCGTCCGGTCATGCGGCTGGTGCGCCTGCCCAACCTGCTGCTCATGGGGCTGTGTCTGCTGCTGGTGCGGGCCTGCCTGCTCCCGTCGCCGCTGCCGCTCCTCACGTCCTCATTTGGCTTACTTATCTTGGCTTCTTTGTGCGTAGCGGCCGCCGGCTATATCATCAATGATTACTACGACGTCAAGATAGATAGCATCAACCGGCCCGGGCGGCTGGTAGTCGGGCGCGTCGTTAACCGCCGCCATGCGATGATGGCGCACCTGGTGCTAACCGGAATCGGCGTGTTGGTGGCCGGGGCGCTGTCGCCGCTATTGGGGCTGGTGCATGTGGGCTCGGCGCTGCTGCTGTGGGGCTATTCAGCTCGGTTTAAGCGGTTGCCGTTGGTAGGCAACCTGAGCATTGCCACGCTCACAGGCGCTTTGGTGCTGCTACCGGAACTGCAACTACGCACTGGCCAATCGGAAGTATGGGTGTACGCATTGGCTGCTTTCCTGCTCACAGTAGTTCGCGAAATCATTAAGGATGTGGAGGATATGCGCGGCGATGCCGCGCACAAATGCCTGACGCTTCCCATTGTGTGGGGCGTGGCGCGCACCAAGTGGGTAGCTGGGTTCTTTCTCCTAAACTTACTGGTGCTGATTGGCGCGGCCAGCGGGCAGGCCTTGTTTTTTGGGCAAGCTCAATGGCTCGGCTCATGGTTGGTGCTTACTGTATTCGTGCCATTGCTGGGGCTGTCGTGGCGCCTGTTGCGCGCCGATCGCCGGCTGCATTTTACCACGCTGAGTGCTTGGTGCAAGTGGATTATGCTCGCGGGTGTGCTTTCTATGCTGTGGATGGCGGGCGGCATCTAAAACCGTTTGGCTAGCTAAACCGTTAGCGTTGAAAACTGAATGCCTTTTACTACCTTTTGGGTGGGTTTGTGCTGGAGCTCGGTTTATCCATACTTTCTACCAAGCCATTTTATGCGCTTCCTCTATTCGCTGCTGACTCTGAGTGTGTTGGCAGCCCCCGGCGCCTTCGCGCAAGTTACTACCCCCACCGATTCAACTACTACCACCGCTCCGGCACCCGGCCTCAAACAGCCGCGCAAATCAGCCTTCGCTCCCAGCGATAAGCCCAGCTTTATTCCGGTGCCGATAGCCTTTTATCAGCAGGAAACAGGCTTTGCAGCTGGAGCAGCCATTCTGCCCGTGTGGCGCTTTGGTACCGATACCACAGTACGCAAGTCGAACGCGCGCCTGATTGCCTGGTTTAGCCAGGAAAAGCAAAGCACCATTCAGCTTACGCACACCATCTTTACGCCTGGCGAAAAGCTGTTCTTATCGGGCGAGCTGAGCCGCTACGACCAGAAGCTGTTCTACTACGGCGTGGGCAACGACAACAGAGAGGATGCCGAGTCGGATCTGGAGTTTAAGCTGATCGTTTTTGACGAGAAGGTAATGCCGCGCATCGCCCCCAATCTGTTTGTGGGTCTGCGCTACCGTCTCACCAGCCTGACGGATATAACGGCCCCCGGTACTGCCCGAGATGGCGGCACCAATTTTTTCCTGCGCGACAATTTCCGCATTTCCCCCCGCGAGCGGGAGAATACGCTGATATCAGGTATCGGTCCTTCGCTGCTCTACGATGGTCGCGACAACGTGCTGGCCACCTACCGCGGCAACTTCGTGGATGCTCATGTGCTGGTGAATGGCGGCGCCTTGGGCAGCGACTTTAAGTTTACGCGCTACCAGCTGGATGCCCGCCACTTTCAGCCCTTGTTCGGCTCCAACAACACGATTCTGGCCCTGCAATACCTCACCCAGCTCCATACCGGCGACGTGCCATTTCGGGAAATGGGCGGCCTGGGGGCCAATTTGGGTGGCGCTATCTACAACAACGCCAACCTGATGCGCGGTCTTTACGAAACCCGCTTCCGCGACCGGCAGATGATGACCTTTCAAGCAGAGATTCGCCAGAAGCTGTTCTGGCGCATTGACGCGGCTGCTTTCATGAGCGCCGGACAGGTAGGATACAAGCTTTCTGATTACACGTTCGACGGTACCAAATTCGCGGGTGGTGGCGGTCTGCGCTTCCGCTTCAACCGCCGCGACCGCCTCAACGTCCGCCTTGACTATGCCGGCGGCACTGATACGGCACCGAGCATCTACTTCGCGGTAGGCGAGGCGTTTTAATACTTCTCTTCGGCCAAAAAAGCCCCCCAGCCGTTAATTCGGCTGGGGGGCTTTTTAGTGAAATTCAACTGCCAGGAAGTTTAAGTGCGAAATCTAAATTGTTGATGTATCACGCATCTTCCGGCTCTACAGCTTGCTCTGATCTTTTTATAAGTCTGCCTGCTAGCTGTGTGGCCAGTTCTGCCACCGCCTAAACCATACCAGCCACTCGCATTCCGCCACCGGAAAGCCGCCTTCCCGACCCGACGCCGGAACTTGCGCCGCCGCTTCTGCGGGCGCTGGTAAGCCAGCCGTAGAAGCGGCAACAGACAAAACATGCGCTGAGAACTGTTCGGCCAGCATACACAACAGTAGGATAGACGTAGCTCAACTGTGGTGCGCGGTTACTGGTTTGGTGTGTATTGAAAAAAAGGCAGTTACAGTGAGGCGCTGGTGATAAGTAAAGGCGGTATCATAATTCCGTACCCCAAAGAATTTGGTGGGGGCAAAGGTGGTAGCCTACCTTCGTACTGTCATTCTTTTAGCCCAAACCCCTTTGCCATGCCAGCTCAGCCCATTCGCTCCGCGCTTATTTCTGTTTATTACAAAGACCGTTTGGAGCCGCTGATAGCGGTGCTGAAGCAGCACGGCGTGAAACTGTACTCTACGGGCGGAACACAGCAGTTTCTGGAGCAGCAAGGCGCTGAAGTAACCGCCGTAGAAAGCCTGACCGGCTTTCCCGCCGTATTCGGGGGGCGCGTCAAAACGCTGCACCCAAAAGTGTTCGGTGGCATTTTGCAGCGCCGCCACGAAGCCGGCGACGCCCAGGAGGCCGAGCAGCACCAGATTCCGCCCATCGATCTGGTAATCGTGGATTTGTACCCGTTCGAGGAAACGGTAGCTTCGGGCGCGCCGGAGGCCGACGTGATCGAGAAAATTGACATTGGCGGCATTTCCTTGCTGCGGGCCGCTGCCAAAAACTTCCGTGACGTGCTCGTGGTCAGTGGCCGTGACCAGTACCAAGCTGTGACGGAGCTTCTCATGCAGAAGAGCTGCGCTACTGATCTGGAAGACCGGCGGCAGTACGCCGCGGCCGCTTTCGCTGCCACCTCGCACTACGACACCCAGATTTTCAATTACGTAAGCCAGGGAACCGACCTGGGGGGCAAATCTTTGCGCCTAAGTCGGCAGCCGGCCACGCCCCTGCGCTACGGCGAAAACCCGCATCAGGCCGGCACCTTCTACGGCGACTTATCTGCGCTTTTCGACCAACTGCATGGCAAGCAGCTGAGCTATAACAACTTAGTAGATGTAGACGCTGCCGTGGCTCTTATGGCTGAGTTTGAGGAAGGTCAGCCCGCCTGCGCCATTCTCAAGCATACCAATGCCTGCGGCGTAGCGCAAGCCCATTCGCTCCACGATGCCTACGCGCAAGCCCTGGCCTGCGACCCGGTATCGGCCTTCGGAGGCGTTATCATCGTGAATAAGCCCGTAGATGAGGCCACAGCCGAGGAGCTAAATAAGTTGTTTTTTGAGGTACTCATTGCCCCGGAGTTTGACAAGGCGGCGCTGCCCATCCTGCAGAGCAAGAAGAACCGCATTCTGCTACGCCAGAAGCCGGTAAAATTGCCCTCAAAGCAAATCAAAACCCTTCTCAACGGCATTGTGGAGCAGGATTTCGACCGCCAGACCGAAACCGCCGCTGACTTTAAGGTCGTAACAAAATCGGCTCCGACGCCTGAAGAAACCGAGGCACTGGTATTCGCGGCCAAAGTCTGCAAGCATACCAAGAGCAATACCATTGTACTGGCGCGGCCGGGCCAGTTGCTGGCTTCCGGCGTAGGCCAAACCTCGCGCGTAGATGCGCTAAAGCAGGCCATCGAAAAGGCCAAAGCGTTCGGCTTCGACCTGCAAGGCGCCGTCATGGCCTCCGACGCCTTCTTCCCCTTCCCCGACTGTGTGAAGATTGCCGGCCAGGCGGGCATCCGGGCAGTAGTGCAGCCGGGTGGTTCCATCAAAGATCAGGACAGCATTGCCGCCTGCGACCAGCTCGGTATGGCCATGGTGATGACGGGTGTGCGCCATTTCAAACATTAACTGTCTGGAATATAGAGCGTCATGTAATGTTTTCTGCGTGACGCTCAAGTAAGCATTACCAGGCCGCCAGGAATACTGGGGGGCTTTTTTGCCACAATTCCGGCGGTCTTTTTTCGTTAGAGGGCCGGTTTGACTACGGGTGGTCTTAATTTTTACTGGTAGCGCTTCCGTCAAACTTCCGTACTTTTGCCCCCTATTTGCGTGGCGCAACCCGCGCATTATCTTCTAATTGCCGTAAAAATCAATGGGTTTTTTTAACTTCCTCACCAGCGATATTGCCATTGACCTGGGAACGGCCAATACCCTCATCATTCACAACGACAAAATCGTGGTGGATGAGCCGAGCATCATTGCCAAAGACCGCACAACCAATAAAGTAATTGCCGTGGGCCGGCAAGCGCAGCAAATGCACGAAAAGACCCACGACAACATTCGCACCATTCGGCCTTTGAAGGACGGCGTAATTGCCGATTTCCACGCCGCTGAGGAAATGATTAAGGGCATGATTAAGATGATTGACACGCGCAATCGTCTGTTTCAGCCCTCCCACCGCATGGTTATCTGCATTCCGTCGGGCATTACGGAAGTAGAGAAACGCGCCGTACGCGACTCCGCTGAGCACGCCGGGGCTAAGGAAGTTTGGATGATTCAGGAGCCGATGGCCGCCGCTATCGGTATTGGCATTGACGTGGAGCAGCCCGTAGGTTCCATGATTATCGACATCGGCGGCGGTACTACTGAAATCGCGGTAATTGCCCTTTCCGGTATCGTCTGCGACCAGTCAATCAAGACGGCCGGCGACGTATTCAATCAGGATATTCTGGATTATATGCGCCGTCAGCATAACCTGCTGATTGGTGAGCGCTCAGCCGAGAAAATCAAAATCGAAGTGGGCGCGGCCCTCACCGAGCTGGACATTACACCTCCCGACTACGAAATCCGGGGCCGCGACTTGATGACGGGTATTCCGAAGGTGATCAAAGTGACTTCTTCTGAAATTGCTATTGCCTTGGATAAGTCGGTGGCCAAAATTGAGGAAGCGGTACTGAAAGCCCTGGAAATTAGCCCCCCAGAGCTATCGGCCGACATTTACGACAACGGCATTCACCTTACCGGCGGCGGCGCATTGCTCCGTGGCCTCGATAAGCGCTTGGCAGCCAAAACCAAGCTCGCGATTCACATCGCCGAAGATCCGCTGCGCGCTGTAGTGCGCGGCACAGGGGCCACAATTAAGAACTTGCAGGGTTTCCGTAGTGTTCTTCTCTCGTAGGCAGCTAAACAAGTAAATGGCTGGGGGTTAAATGGTTGCTTGTTCTGCTTTTGAACAGCCAGTCATTTAGTCTCCAGCCTTTTGCTACGTTAAGCTCAACCATTTAACTCTTTGCTTCTTTTCCTGTGCGTAATCTTTTCACCTTCATTTTCCGCTACCGGGGCATCCTGGTGTTCGGGCTATTGGAGGTGCTGAGTCTGTATTTGTTGATTAGAAATAGCTCGTACCAGCGGGCCGCATTCTTCAATTCGGCCAATGCCTACGCCGGCCGGGTGCTGGAAATACGCACCCAGGTGCTGGATTATTTTCGGCTAGTCGACGTAAATCGGGGCTTGGTGGCCGAGAATGCAGCTTTGCGCCAGCAGCTGTACCGCCCCGACCTAGCCGGCCGCCTGCCCGATAGTCTCGCGCCCGTTGAGCCTTTGCGCCCGGCCCGCCGTGACTCCATCTTGTTAGGTCTGCGCCAGCTACCCGCCACCGATCCTGATTACCCACTCATTCCGGCCCGCGTGATAAGCAGCACCCGCCGGCGGGTGGATAACTATATAACCATCAATGCCGGCACTCGCGAGGGCGTGCGGCCGGGCATGGGCATACTATCTGCTGATGGCGTAGTGGGCCGGGTGAAAGTAGCCAGTGAGCATTATGCTACGGCCACCTCCGTATTGCATTCTAAAACAGTTATTTCAGCCAAGATAAAGCGCGACGGTACCGAAGGCGGTATTAAGTGGCTGGGCGACGACGCGGCCCACGTGCTCCTCGATCAGATTCCGCGGCAGAATGAGCTGATACGTGGCGATACCGTTCTGACTTCCGGCTACAATGCTGTATTTCCGGAGGGCGTGATGATTGGTACAATTGACGCCTTCAGCAAGGAGCCAGACAAGGATTTCTGGACGATACGCGTACGGCTGGCTGTGGACTTTTCGCGCCTCACCTACGTGTACGTGGTAAATAGCCGCCATAAAGCGGAGCGCGACACGCTGCAAGCCAGGGCCGGTGCTAAACCAGAGGAAGAAGACGAGATTCTAAAGCCATGAGAGAAGCCGGCGGACTAGTATTACACCTGATTTTGCTGGTGCTGTACGTGCTGCTGCACGTGCTGGTGGCCAGCAAGCTGGTGCTGTTTGATCTGGGTTGGTGCTTTTTTTACCTAGGCTTCTTGCTGTTTCTGCCCATTACCGCTCCTATTGTAGTGCAGCTGCTTCTGGGGTTTATGGTGGGCATCACCATGGATATATTTTACGATACGGGCGGGGTGCATGCCGCCGCCGCGGTACTGGTTATGTACCTAAGACCTTGGGTATTGCGCCTGCTTACGCCTCGCGACGGCTACGATTCCGATGACGCAGTAAATGTGCACCTGATGGGCTGGCAATGGTTTCTGGTTTACTTAATTTTGCTGGTGAGCATACACCATCTCGCCTTTTTTCTGCTTGAATTGGGCAGTTTTCAAATCATTGGTGTTACGCTAATTAAAGTGATAGTAAGCACCTTATTTACGGGCATTACGCTGCTGATTGTGCAGATGCTGTTCTTCCCGTCGCGAAGGCGCAGTAGGTAGGAGCCGGGGTGGGCCACTGGTCTTACGGACTAGACAGTGAGCCTTTGTGTTGTGTACCTTTGTAGACCCAGATACTAGGCTGGGGGGCATTTTATCCAGTTTCTTTCGTGCAATACCTTGAAGGCCGTAAGTATGTGGTGCAGACCATTTTCGTGGTCGTGGCCCTGCTATTTGCGGCGCGCTTGTTTTACATTCAAGTGCTCGACGGCAGCTATAAGCTGGCCGCCGACCGCAACTCCTTGCAGCGCATCGTGCAGGTGCCTTATCGTGGCCTCATCTTCGACCGCAACGGGAAGCTGATAGTGCAAAACACGCCGGTATACGATCTGATGGTGGTGCCCCGCGAAATAAAACAGCTCGATACCGTCCGCTTGTGCGAGCTTCTCCAGATGCCAGTAGAGGAGTTTCGCCTCGCTCTAACAGCCGCCAAAACCTATTCGCGGGTAAAAGCCTCGCCTTTGATACAGAACCTGAGCACGCCGGAGCTGGCTGCTATTCAGGATAATCTGATCGATTTTCCGGGCTTCAGCATTAGGGCGCACATGGCCCGATCCTACAAAACGGAGAATCTGGCGCACGCCCTGGGCTATGTAGGAGCCATTACCCCTAAGCTGCTAGAAAGCCCCAAATACGCCAAATACATTGCAGGCGACAATCTGGGAATCACGGGCTTAGAGTCTTTCTACGAGAAGACGCTAATGGGGCGGCGCGGGGTGCAATATCGCATGGTGAATGTGCGCGGTATTGAGAAAGGCGCCTTCCGGGATGGGGAGTACGATACGCTTTCCGTGGCTGGACTAGACTTACACACCAGCATCGACAGCGAACTGCAACAATACGGGGAAATGCTCATGGCCCAGAAGCGGGGCTCCATCGTAGCTCTCGATCCTAAAACGGGCGAAATCCTTGCCTTCGTTTCGGCTCCAAACTTCGAGCCGGCTCGGCTCAGCGGCAAGGGCATGGGCAACCGCTATATGGACCTGCTCAATAACCCCGAGCGGCCGTTGTTCAACCGTCCCCTGATGGCAACTTACCCGCCAGGTTCAGTATTTAAGCTGGTAAACGAGCTGGTTGCGTTGCAAATGGGCGTGGTGACGCCTTACACGAGTTTTCCGTGCAACCAGCGGTTGGTGAAGTGTACGCACCGCCACGAGCCGCCCACCAATGTCGGCATTGCCATCAAGCAGAGCTGCAACCCGTATTTCTACCAGGTGATGCGTACCGCCATCATGCGTGGCCGCTCCAGCAACCCCAAGGAAGATGCTCGCCTGGGCCTGGCCGAGTGGCGCCGGCAGGTAATGTCATTCGGGCTGGGCCAGCAGCTAGGTGTCGATCTGGGTTCGGAGCGGAAGGGCTCTATTCCATCGCCGGAACTATACGACAAGATGTACGGCCGTCACGGCTGGAACTTTCGCACGATTTATTCCTTAAGCATCGGGCAGGGCGAAATCGGAATTACCGGTCTGCAGATGGCCAACATAATGGCCATTATTGCCAACCGCGGCTATTATTACACCCCTCATTTCGTGCGTGGTATTGGCCAGGGCGGCCCGCTGCCAGAGTATAGGGAGCGCCATTACACGAATATTGACCCCCAGCATTTCGACGCCATTATTCCGGGTATGCAGGCGGTGGTAGAAGGCCGCGGCGGCACCGGCAATCTGGCTAGTCTGGCCCAGTTCGGTATTTCGGTAGCGGGCAAAACAGGTACTGTACAAAATGCCCACGGCCCCGATCACGCCACTTTTGCTGCCTTCGCGCCCGCCGAGGATCCTCAAATCGCCATTGCTGTATTTATTGAGAATGCTGGTTTTGGGGGCACTTCTGCGGCTCCTATGGCTTCCCTGATGATCGAGAAATACCTGCGCCGCAAAGTTGAGCGCACGCAGTGGGAAACCTGGTTAGAGGGAGATGCTTCCAAGTTTATCCGAAAGCGTTGACGAAACCAGGAGATAGTCAGCGCCCGGTACAGTAGTTTTTGAATAGCCCAAAATGTCCTCTTCACCCGCCAGATATAGTCGCAGCCTCGATTGGGTAACCATCGGCATTTATGCCCTGATGGTGGGCTTGGGCTGGCTCAACGTGTACGCCGCCAGCTACTCACCCGATGCGCCCCTCGGTTTCGCTGGCCAGAGCTTCCAGGAGCTAATGGCCAATAACTGGTTTAAACAGATTATCTGGATCGGGACGGCCGTGGTGCTGATGGTCATTCTGGTCGTCGTCGACTACAAGGCCTACGATACGTTTGCCTACGTTTTCTACGCCGTGGTGGTCTTGCTGCTGCTCGTCACACTGTTCATCGCGCGGCCCATTGCTGGTTCGCGGTCGTGGCTGGAGCTGGGGCCGGTGCGCTTGCAGCCGGCCGAGTTTGCCAAATTTGCCACCGCCCTGGCCGTATCACGCTTTATGGCCGGCATCAATCTGCGTCATCAGAACTGGCGCGACCAAGCCGTGCTGGCCGGCATGACCCTTTTGCCGCCTTTGCTCATTATTGCCTCCAACGAAACCGGTCAGGCGCTCGTGTTCGGCGCGTTTCTGCTGGCTTACTTTCGCGAGGGTATGTCGCCGCTCATTCTCATCGTGCTGGCCGCCGCGGGCGTCATTCTGATTCTGGCTTTGTTGATTCCCAAACTCTGGCTTATCGGCGGAATCACCCTTATTCTGGGGGGCGTTTTTCTGGTCAATTCGCGGGTGATGCGCCACCATTTACCCTTGGCCCTGAGCGTGTGGGCGGTGGTAGTCGGGATGGTATTTGGCGTCGACTTTTTCTTTAATCAGGTGCTCCAGCCCCACCAGCGCAAACGCATCGAGGTGCTAATTAATCCGTCGGCCGACCCGCTGGGTGTGGGCTGGAACGTGACTCAATCCAAAATTGCCATCGGCTCGGGTGGACTGATGGGCAAAGGCTTTCTGGAAGGCACCCAAACCAAGTTCGACTTCGTACCCGAGCAAAGCACCGACTTTATTTTCTGTACCGTAGGCGAGGAGTGGGGCTGGATGGGCAGTATAGTAGTTATCATCCTGTTCATGGCTCTGCTGATGCGCCTGGTATACGTGGCGGAGCGTCAGAAATCGGTGTTTGGGCGAACTTACGGCTACTGCGTAGCCAGTATTTTCTTCTTCCACTTCGCCGTGAATGTGGGCATGACAATCGGTTTGGCGCCGGTGGTAGGTATTCCGCTGCCGCTGTTCAGCTACGGTGGCTCCTCGCTCTGGTCCTTTACCATTCTGCTGTTTATCATGCTGGCCATCGACGCCTACCGCAAGCAGGATTTGGTGCGCTAAATAGAAGCAGAGCTTTATAAATAATCATGCAGTGCACAAAAAAGGCCCCCCAGCAATTTGCTGGGGGGCCTTTTTTGTGCTTCTCTAACTCTACGCAAACTTGCGGTCAATGAGCTTCAGAAGCCGGCCGACGTGCTCTTCCTTGCGCGTCCAGTCGTATTTGGCGGCCAAGTCCTGCGTCACGTAGCGCTTGGCCGACTCAGGATCGTTGAAGGTATCGAGGTGCTGAATGGCGGTGTGATACTCCATGTTTTCCCCATTAAACAGCTCGTTGATAAAGCCAAACCGCTGATTAATAGAGATGGCCTCACGCAGAGATTCTACTTTGGGGGGTTTTTCGGCCAGTGTAGCCCCGGCTTTTTCCGGCCGCAGCGTTTCGCTGAGCGGGGCTGTAGCAGAGCGCTCCGCTTTTAGTTTTTCGTAGAGCGGTACACTGGTCGGGCTTGCTCCCGTCAGCGGACGGGCAGGCGCTACACTCGGTTCATGAGCTGGCTTGGGCACCGGGGCTGGTGTAGGTACAAAGGCGGGCGTGGGCACGAAAGTAGGTGCTGCTACCGACGGCTGGGGGGCATTTTGCACCGGAACAGGCGTCGGTGCCGGTGCTGCCGACACCGCAGCTGCTACAGGCTCGGCAGTACGCACGGGTTCTACCACGCGGGCGGGCTCTGCAACTCGCACAGGTTCTGCAGTCTGCGCAGGCTCCGCCTGTACAGGCGCAGGACGTGGCGCTTCCACAACGGGCACCGCGGGCGCGCGTACGGGGCCATCGGCCCATAAGTCAGCCTCAGTTAGCGGAAGCAAAGCGCTAAGCTCCGCTACCAGCCTTTCCATCAGCTGATGACCTTTGTATGTAGCCTCCTGGTGCAGCCGGAAGCGCTCCAGCAGAAAATCGCGCTCCAGCGGCGCATCTGGTGAGAGGCTGTCGACGAACTCCGCGAACAAGTCCTTATTCAGATCAAGATAACGCAAAGCATCACGCAGTTGGGCAGCCGTAGCGGTCGGTTGGTCGCCCAGCAGCTTCTCCTCAAACGTCAGCACCGGATCGGTCACTACCCCGAGCGTGTCGGCCACGGCCCGGGCTAATAAGGGCTCAAAAGCCCCCCGCGTCAGCCGTATACGGCGCGAAAGCGTGTTCATAAACTGGGTGAGCGCCTGCCGCACGTCGGGCGCCTCAAAGTCGAAGTAGGGGCTGCGCAGCCGGCCCATTTCGGCGGTCCATTGGGCCAGCAGCTGCTGCACTACCAACAGATTTACCTGCCGGATAGGGGTGAAACGCAATACCGCCGGACCATCGAGTGTGGCAGTGGGTTGGGGGCCAAAATGCTGGTCGCAGAGGTGAGCGGCCAGCCGACGGCCGTAGTGTTCGCGCTTGGCGTGGCTATATTTGTCCTTCATTTTAGATCCTGATTCAATCGGCAATTTAAGGAAAGATGCCTAGTCTGACGGTGCAAAACTTGCCGGGCGCTGTAGTGGCGGTGCCCGCTGGCTCCACTTTGCTGGCGGCCCTGCATGCCGCCGGCCACGACTGGATGCACGCCTGTGGCGGCAAAGGCCGCTGCACCACCTGCCGTTTGGAGGTGCTTAGCGGCGCGGAAAACCTAACGCCCGATACCGATGCAGAATTGCGTTACCGTCGTGCCGGTCGTCTGCTGTCCCATGAGCGGCTCACGTGTCAAGCCCGTTTGCTTGAGGGTGAATTAACGGCCCGTGTGCCCGAGGCTACCAAGCTGCCGCACGTAACATACAGCTCCGAATAACGCTCAAGAATCGTATGCGGCAGCAAAGTTGAGAAGTGGGTAACGCACAGGTGCCTAGCGCTACGCGGAAGATATTTCCGGGGTGCCGTTCTTGAAGCTCCACGCTGAAACCCTTACTTTAGAGGTTTAAAGCAAAGCCAGATCATTCGCTGCTGGCTGTTCATAGTAAGACCTTATGTTTCTAGAACCCCGCGTCGGCACCAACCGCGAGGCTCCTCGCCGGGGCTGGATCGAGGTGGTGTGCGGCTCCATGTTTTCAGGCAAAACGGAGGAATTGATTCGTCGCTTAAACCGGGCCACTATTGCCCGGCAGCGCGTTGAAATCTTCAAGCCCGCTATTGATACCCGCTACCATGAGCACGATGTGGTATCGCACAACGCGAACAGCATTCGCTCGACGCCCGTGGCTTTGGCCCAGGAAATTCTGCTCATGACCAGCGGCTGCGATGTAGTAGGCATCGACGAAGCGCAGTTTTTCGACGAGTCGCTGGTGGAAGTGTGCGTGCAGCTTGCCAACCGGGGTACCCGCGTTATCGTGGCCGGCCTCGATATGGATTACGCCGGTAAGCCCTTTGGTCCGGTGCCCGCCCTTATGGCCGTGGCCGAATACGTAACCAAGGTACACGCCGTGTGCATGTGCTGCGGCGAGCTGGCTTCGTATTCATTCCGTATAGCAGCCTCCCAGGATAAGATTTTGCTCGGCGAAACTGATTCGTACGAAGCGCGTTGTCGCCCCTGCTTTTTGGAGGGAATGAAGGAAAAAAGCTCTCCAACGCGGGTTGCCGCCAGCCACGAATCTCTGTAGCCAGAACCAGCGTGGCTCCGGGCAAGGTCTGGGGGGCTTTTTTGCCCTGCTACGTCGCAGCTACAAGTTAGACTTCGTGTTATCTCCAGTTTCCGCCAATGACCTACCTGCTCCGTACCTGCCGTTGGCTCAGCTTCGTTGCTGTCTGGCTTTGTAGCCTGACCTCGGCTGTTGCTCAGGGACCGGTAGGCTTTGGCGACTGGCAGCTGCATTTGCCCACCAACCAGGCCAAAGCGGTAACTGATGCGGATAAGCGGGTGTATGTGGCCACCGAAAATTCTTTCTTCTACTTCGATAAGGAGCTAAACACAACCCGTCTGCTTTCCCGCCGCGACGGGCTCAACGACGTAGGCGTCAGCACGGTAGCCTACGATTCGGTTAGTCAGCAACTGCTGATAGCCTATAACAGCGGCAACCTGGATGTACTGCGGGCCAATGGCTCTATTCAGAACATTACAGATATTCTGCGGGCCCAGATTACCCAAGCCAAAACCGTTAATCACATACATTTTAGTGGTCCCCGCGCTTATTTAGCATGTAGTATCGGCTTGGTCGTGCTCGATATGACGCGGCTGGAAGTGCGTGATACCTACGTCAATATCGGCCCGGGCGGGCAGGCGGTGCAAGTCTACGCCAGCACCGTGCTCCGCGACTCGGTATATGCTGCTACCTCAGCGGGCCTCCTGCGGGGCCGCCTGACAGATAACCTCGCCAACTTCCGCAACTGGACCATCGATCTGCCTGCGCGGGCTGGCAATCCGTTTCGTACGCTCGCCACCTACAATGAGAAAGTATACGCGGGGGCCAATGGCGACCAACTGTACCGATTTGTAGGCGGCCCCGGAGCAGGCAAAGGCTGGCAACCAGTAGCTGGCTTCGCTGGGGGGCAATTTCGGCAGCTTACGGCCTCGCGGGCTGGATTGCTGGTAGTTGGGCTGGATAACCTGTCGGTACTCGACCACCCGGGCGGCACTATTCGGACCTATCGCAATGCGCTGCTGCGTGATACGCGGGCTGCTGCCCGCTCCCGCGATGGCGCGTTTTACGTGGCCGATTTTCAGAATGGTTTAGTAAAAACAACCGGTGCCCAGCAGTTTGAGAAATTCGTAACGAACGCGCCCGCCAGCGCCCGAGCGTTCAGTGTGTACAGCGATGCGCGCACGGGCATCACGAACGTCTTTAGCGGCGGTTTTTCCGACCGTTTTCTACAAAACGGCTCTTTCGGCGGCTTCTATGAATACAAGGAAGGGCAGTGGACCAACATCACGCCCCAAACGCTCCCCGACCGCACCCAATACCCTAATTTTCAGGACCCATCCCACGGCGTGCGCACCCCCGATGGCACGCTGTACATTGGCAGCTACGGCAATGGCATACTAGAATGGAAGGGCCCCGGTAGTTTTCGTCAGTTCACCTTTGGAAGCGGCAGCAACCCGTTAAGGACGGCGCTGGCTCCGCCTAAATTCCCTAACGTCGACCCGAACTACACTCGTATTACCGACCTGACTGCTGATGCGGAGGGGAACGTGTGGGTAGTGAACCGGCATGAGTTTGCGGGTGTGCCTGGCGTGCACATCTTTAATCCTGTAGCTACCACATGGCGCTCATTGCCATATTTTGCCGGAGTCGAGAACCTCAATGGCATTGTGCTCGACAATAATGGATACGTATGGCTGTCTACATCACGCCAGCCGACGGGCAATGGCGTTATTGCCTACGACGAAAACACGCGCACGCCGCGCTATTTCTCCACGGCCAACGGCCTGCCTTCCAACGATATCTATGATATGGTGAAGGACCGGCAAGGGAGTATCTGGGTGACAACCAGTGCGGGCGTGGCTGTGCTCACCGACCCTAGTCAGACCTTTGTAGCTGGTTCGGCGGAGGCATTTCTAAAGCCTGTTATTCAGCGCGGGCCACAAGCCAGCCTCAACTTTCCGGCGTTGAATAGCGATGTAGTGCGGTGCGTGGCCGTGGATGGCGCCAACCGCAAGTGGTTTGGCACCGATCGGGGCTTGTGGCTATTCACGGAGAGCGTGGATGAAGCGCTGCTCAATTTCACCACCGCCAACAGTCCGCTGCCTTCCAATCGTATTCTGGATGTGGCCGTGAACGACCGCACGGGGGAGGTATTTGTTGTAACGGATGCCGGGGTTGTTTCTTATCGTGGGTCAGCCACCGTTACGGAAGGCAAGCCGGCGTGCGGCAAAGTATTCCCCAATCCGGTCCGCACCGATTTTACGGGTCAGGTAGGCATATCGGGGCTGGCCAATAACGCAGTCATCAAAATCACGGACGTAAGCGGCAAACTCGTTTACCAGACCCGCGCCAACGGCGGCACCCTCACCTGGAACCTAGCCGATTATAATGGCCGCAAAGTGCAGTCGGGAGTATACATGGTTTTGTCATCTGATGCTGATGGCAAAAACGCCTGCATAAGCAAAATAGCGGTGGTAGCGCGGTGATTTATTGCCGTGATTCGGTGTTAATTAATTATCGCCAAAAGCCAATTTAAAGGGTAAATACAAGAACGTGGTAGAGACGCGTATTCGCATCTAATCGTTGCTGACATTGTTTAGTTGGCGCAGTACCGGTCTTTCAACGATTAGACGCGAATACGCGTCTCTACTTCGTATAGCTAATAATACATAAAACAGAGAATGCTTATAAAAACGCGTGGCTTGGTTCTGAGCTACATTAAGTACCGCGAAACCAGCATTATTGCGCGGATATATACCGAGCGATTGGGTTTGCAGACCTACATTGTGAACGGTGTGCGCAAGGCCAAGCCGCCGGGGCGCATTGCCTTGTTCCAGCCTTTTACCCTGCTTGATTTGGTGGCCTACACCTCGCGGGCGGGCGGCATTACACGCTTATCAGAGTTTCGCTGCGCCGAGCAGTTTGCCAGCATTCCTTATGATGTGCGCAAGGGCAGTGTCGTGCTGTTTTTGTCGGAAGTGGTGAGCCGTACTGTGTTTGAGGAAGAAGAAAACGAGCCTTTGTTCACTTTTCTCCACGATTCTATTCTGGCTTTTGATAAGCAAACCACTGGCTACGAGAACTTTGCTCTCGTGTTCTTGCTTCAGCTGGCGTCTTATTTGGGCTTCGGCATCCTGTCTGGTGAGCAGGTAACGACTCAGGTTGCTTTCGCTGGGGAAGCCAGCAACCCCGCCACGAGCAGCAGCGGCCCCACGATACTGCGTTTCCGTGAGTTCGACCATTACTTCGACGAGTTGCTCCGCGACCCCGCCACGGCTACCGTGCCCAATGGACGTGTCCGCCGCGAACTGCTGGCTGTACTCATTCGCTACTATCAGCTCCACATCGAAAAGCTCGGCGACATTCGGTCTCTGGCCGTGCTGTCGGAGGTGCTGGGAGAATAGCACCCTTTTTCCCATAAAAAAGCCCCCCAGCGTCGCTGGGGGCTTTTTTATTTGTTGACTTTCACCATTTCCAGTTCGAATATCAGATCGGTATTCGGGGGAATAAGGTAGCGGCTGTCATCGTCGGGGTTGCGGGCACCTTTAGCCCCGTAGGCCAGCGCGGCGGGTATCCAGACGCGGGCCCGGCTCCCGGCAGGTAATAGCTGCAACACTTCCTCCCAGCCTTTGATCACTTCGCCACGACCCACGCGGCAGCGCAACGGGCGCCCATCCGAAGCCGATGAGTCGAAGAGCTTGCCATTGGGCAAAAAGCCCGTGTAGTTCACCGTCACCTTATCGCCCACCTTGGCGGTAGCACCTTTGCCGGGCTGATGAATGTAGTAGCGCACGCCAGAAGCCGTGCGAACTGTATCGGCCGGCGCTTGGGCCTGGCTACGCCCTGCACTGCTTAAAAGCAGGATAAGCAGCGCCAAGCGCCAATAGCGAAGTGGGGTGGTGGGCTTTTTCACCGAATTTCGGTGATTTCGACGTCGAAAATGAGCACTTGGTTGGGCAGGATATCATACGAGCCGGTCGCGTTTTGCTTGCCGGTTGGCCCGTAGGCTAAGTAGGAGGGAATAATCAGCATTTTGCGGTCGCCTTTCTTCATTTCCACGAAGGCCTGATCCCAGCCTTTAATTACTTCGCCGCTTCCGATCAGAAACTCGCCACAGTCACACGGAATACGGCGGTCGAAGGAGCTGTCGAACACAACGCCATTTTCCAGAAACGTACCCCGATATTTCACCGCTACCCGGTTGCCGGCCTTTACCTGCGGACCAGTGCCGTTTACAATCGGAATCATAAACAGGCCCGAAGGCATGCGAGTGAATTCCGTAATGTTATTGCTGGTCAGGTAAGCCTGAATCTTGATCTCGTCTTTTCCCTTATATTCTTCTTCCTGCGCACGCAGCCGCTTAGCGTATTTTTCCGTTTCGGTATCGCCGCAGGCAGCCAAAAAGGGCCCAACAGCCAGTAACAGCAATAACAGGCGGTTAAGCAAAGGGTAATTGGAAAAAGTCTTCATCATCGTATCGCCTTTGTGTTTAGAAGTAGCCAGCTAAGCTTATAACGTATTGCCGCACCTGATTATTTAACGCTCACCAGCTCCACATCGAAGCGCAGTACTGCGTTTGGCGGAATAGATCCACCAGCCCCGCGCGGACCATAAGCCTGAGCTGAAGGAATCAGCAGAATAGCCTTGCCACCTTGGTTCATCAGCGCGATGCCTTCATCCCAGCCAGCAATAACTTGACCTACACCCAGTTGAAAATCAATTGGTTTGCCGCGCTTCACGGAGTTGTCGAACTCCTGGCCGTTGAGTAAAGTGCCCACATAATGCACGGATACCGTTTGTCCGGGCTTAGCCTTTGCACCTGTTCCTTCTACCGTCGGCACATAGTACAGCCCCGACTCCTGACGCTGCGCGCCGGCAATATTATTCTGCGCTATGTATTCCTGAATGATTTTCTCATCCTCCTGTACATAGTCGGTTTCTTTCTCGCAAGCCGTGAGCAGCGGTACGCTGGCCAGCAACAGAATGGCGAGTCGGGAGAAGAGGGAGCGCTTGAGCAACTGAATCATAAAGGCAAAAAATGGATGATAAAAAAAGCCGTCGTGGCCGGCCCAAAGGCCCGCGCACGACGGCTGGGGGGCTTTTTACTTTACGTCGACCAGCTCTACATCGAAGCGGAGCACGGCATCAGCGGGAATGTCGGCGCCCGCACCGCGCTGGCCGTAGCCGAGCGTAGAAGGAATGAGCAGCGTAGCCTGGGTGCCTTTGTTGAGCAGGGCAATACCCTGGTCCCAACCTGGAATCACCTGACCTACGCCCAACGGAAACTCAATTGGCTTACCGCCCTGCTTCTCCGACGAGTCGAATACTTTGCCGTCGAGCAGTGAGCCTTTGTAGGTCACGGCCACGGTCTGGCCCTGCTTGGGCTTAGCGCCGGTACCGGCCTTGTTTACTACGTAGTAGATGCCGGAAGGAGATTTCTCGGCCTTCAGGTTGTTCTTCTTGATGTAGTCCTGCAGGATGACGTCGTCTTTCTTGATTTGCTCTTCAGCATACGCCATCATTTTCTTCTGCTGCTCCTCCATCATCTTCTGCTGGTCGGCCATGGCCTCCTGCTCGCTCTGAAGCTTGTCGGCCTTCACGAACATGGTCATCGTGTTGCCGGCTTTCTTCATAAAAGGCGGTACGGGAGCCTTAAAAGACTTAGCGAAAATGGTGTCCACGTTGAAGCGGAACACGGCGCTGTCGCCGGGCTGAAGCAAAGAGAGCGCCTCTTCCAAGCCACCTTTTGTCTTCAGCTCTTCCAGCTTAATGCGCATCGGTACGCCCATTTGAGCTTTGCGCGAGTTGAAGAGGACCGAGTCTTTAGCGGTGCGATACTCTACGTTGAGGGCCAGAATCTTGCCCAAACGGTCTTTATAAGTTGGGTCGCCGGTGGGGGCTACTTCACGCTCGGAGTACTTGCCACCTTCGCTTTTGAAAAGTTTGTACTCAAAGCCGGATTTGGCCTTTGTGAAATCACCGCCGCCCTTGTTGCAGGAAGCGAGGCCCAAAATGCCGGCGGCAAGCGCCAAGCCCAGGAAATTGCGTTGAAAAAGCATGAAAAGGGAAAGAAGGTGAAAGTAAAATCGAGGCAAGTTACGCCGCAGGCGGCGCAACCGCTAGCGGGGCCGTCACGAGCTTGGTTTGATACTGAGGCAATAAGCTCAGGAAGCGTTGCACGGTGTCGTCTAACGACTCGTAGCTAATGCCGCCCGAAGCGTTGAGGTGGCCGCCGCCCTGGAAGTGCTGGCGGGCAAATTCGTTCACGGAAAAGCCCCCCACCGAGCGGAAGGAGATTTTTATGGCCTGCCCACGGTCGATGAGTACGGCCGCAAATACTACGCCTTCAATGCTTAAGGCAAAGTTGACCAAACCTTCTGTGTCGCCGGTTTTGGACTGGTACTGGCGCAGCTCATCCTGGGTAATGGCGATGTAGGCCGTATTGTACTCGGGCAGCACCACCAGCTTATCCTTGAGCACAAAGCCCAGAAAGCGCAGACGCATTTCGGAGTGCGAATCGTAGATGCGGCGGTGCACGGAGCTCAGATCGATGCCAGCGTCGAGCAGCTCGGCAATAATCAAGTGCACGTTGCGCGAGGTGCTGGGGTGGCGAAACGAGCCTGTATCGGTCATGATGCCGGCGTAAAGGCTCTCGCCGATGCCTACGTCAATCATGTCCTGGTCGCCCAGGTCGCGGATTACTTCGAACACCAGCTCGGCCGTGGCGGCAGCTTTGGGATTGGAGAAATCCAGGTCCGCGAAGTTCTCCGGCTCCAGATGGTGGTCGATGAGCACCTTCGTTCCGGGCGCGTTGCGGATATAACTTCCGAGCTCATTGATGCGGTTCAGGCAGCTAAAATCGAGGCAGAAGATAACCTCCGCCGTCCCGATGATTTCGCGCACCTGCGCATCGTTGCGGCGCGCATCATACACGATAACATCTTCGTTACCAGGCATCCAGGCCAGAAAGTCGGGGTAATCGGAAGGCGTGACGACGGTGACGTGGTGACCTTTTTTGCGGAGATAACCGGCTAAGCCCAGAGAAGAGCCCAACGCGTCGGCGTCGGGTTTGTGGTGAGTGGTGATAAAAATCTGTCGGGGCTGCGCGAGCAACTCCTGCAGAGCGGAGATTGTGGACATTGCCTACTGATAGGTGGCTGAAATTCGGTGGTTTAGGCCGGAAGCAAGGCGGCAAAATTCGGAAATAATCCGCAAATAATTTTCGCTCTAACAATAGAGCGTTGGGTTTAGGTTCGGTAAAGGCGTTGTGAGATGTAAACAGTTGAGGAAAAGCAGGTTCACTTTTTTAACAAGTTTCAACAAGTCATTCTACTGAACGTCATGCAGAACGCAGTGAAGCATCTCGCGTGCTGATGTGAGGTTAGCATTACAACTAAACACGCCAGATGCTTCGGCTCCGCCTCGGCATGACGTTCTGAGTTTGATGTGAACTAGCAACTTTCATTAAAGCCTAACCTAGCGCCCTGACACGAAGCTGGGGGGCTTTTTTGAGGCTGATTTCAACTTGCTTACTGCTCAGATTCTCAACCCAATCAACTTTCGGCTACTTTTGCGGCCGCAATCTGCCACGGATTTGCGCTTCGCAAGTCTTCTTACACTTATCACTTTACTACAACAGAATGGCCACTAACCGCACATTCACGATGATTAAGCCCGACGCGGTACAGGAAAACCACATTGGTGGCATCCTGCACATGATCGAAGAAGGCGGCTTCCGCATCGTTTCGCTTAAGAAAGTACGCCTGACGCCTGAGCGCGCCGGCAAATTCTACGAGGTTCATAAGGAGCGGCCTTTCTACCAGGATCTGGTAAAATACATGTCGTCGGGCCCGATTGTGGCGGCTATTCTGGAGAAAGACAACGCCGTTGCCGATTTCCGCACGCTGATTGGTGCTACCAACCCTGCTCAGGCTGAGGAAGGCACCATCCGGAAAAAGTACGCCAAGAGCATCGAGGCCAATGCTGTACATGGCTCCGACTCTGATGAGAACGCTCAGATTGAAGGCGACTTCTATTTCAGCGCCGACGAGCAGTTCTAAGCTAACCAGCGTTAACCCCAACAAAAAACCCGCTCTGCATCGCGCAGAGCGGGTTTTTTTGGTAAACTATATTTAGACTTGTTTTATACTATTTATATACTTACAAGCCGTTTTGCTTCTGATTATAACTCATTAGTGGCCAGTAGCGGTCCGGGATGCTCCACCGCTTCTTCAGCCACTGGCTCGTGCTTGTGCTTGAATAGAATGAGAAACAGCACGGCCACGACCAGAGCATAGCCGGCAAAAGACAGCCAAATGCTTTGCCAGTCCTTGGTAACACCATCAGCAGCGGTGAAATACTGCTCGATAACCAGGCCGCTTACCAGGCTGCCGAACACGGCGCCGAAGCCGTTTGTCATCATCATAAACAGGCCCTGCGCGCTGGCTCGGATAGAAGGAGCAGTTTGCGTTTCGACGAACAGGGAGCCGGAGATATTAAAGAAGTCGAAGGCCATACCGTACACGATGCATGAGAGGATGATCATCCAGAGGCCGTCGGCGGGGTTGGCAAAGGCAAACAAACCGAAGCGCAGCACCCAGGCAATCATGCTGAAGACCATCACTTGCTTGATGCCGAAGCGACGCAGAAAGAAAGGAATAGCCAAGATGAACAGCGTCTCGGAAATCTGCGAGATGGACATGATGATGGCTGGGTACCGCACGGCTAAGGTATTCTGGTAGGCGGGTACCTGGTCGAAGTCGTGCAAGAAAGTGTCGCCATAGGCGTTGGTGAGCTGCAAGGCCGCGCCCAGCAGCATGGCAAACAGAAAGAAGGTGAGCATCTTGGTGTCGCGCAGCAGCGCAAACGACTTTAAGCCCAGCACATCGACCAAAGAACGGCTCGGCGTGTCTTTCGCAGTAGGCGGACACTTAGGCAGCGTGAATGAGTAAAGTCCCAGCAGAATAGCCGCGCCGGCTGCTACGTAGAACTGATTGGCCGATTTCTCGAAGCCCAACAGACTAACCGTCCACATGGCCACGATAAAGCCCACCGTGCCCCACACCCGAATAGGCGGGTAGTCCCTTACTACATCGCCGCCTTTGCTCTTGAGCACATAATAAGATACGGCAATGGACAAGGCCAGCGTAGGCATGTAGAAAATCATGTTCAGCAGCATCACCCAGAACATAGTACCCGGATCGGTGACCAGTGGCACGGTGAACAGCACAATGCCCCCCAGAATGTGCAGGATGCCGTACAGCTTTTCGGCATTCACATACTTATCGGCGATGATACCCATGATGGAGGGCATGAAGATGGAGGCAATACCCATCGTCGAGAAGATGGCTCCGAACTGCGCCCCCGACCATTGCTTGGTCTGAAACCAGTATGCCCCGATGGTTATCAGCCACGAACCCCAGATAAAAAACTGTAAAAAGCTCAGGATAATGAGACGCAGCTTGGTACTCATGTAAGATCAGGTTAAGAAGCCAGCGGCTCTTTGGCGTAGGAAACGGCTAGGCAGCTCCGCGCCTAGCTGAGCCAGACTTCGACAAAGAAGTAAGAAAGGCAGAAAAAAAGAACAACCCGGCCACTTGCGCAGACCGGGCATTCAAAGATAGAAAAAAACGAAAATGAAGCGGGCAGAAACGAATCTACTTTAGAGAGTAAAAAGGTTTGTGATGTGATTTGGTCTATAAGTGGCAATGCCTTTATAGCATTGGAAGAAGCGGAGTTTATCTTTCTGAAGAAGAAGACCGCGCCATGGCGGGCAATCTGAGCACCCAGACCAACAAGTTTTAAGAGGTGGGTTACCTTACCAGGACCAAAAGAGTGTATCAGCTGCTGCCCGCGCACGCGCTACGCTATTACTCTCCAGGGCGTCACGGCCTTCGAAAACTATACGCAGCGCGTGCAGCGCTAACTCAAGCCGAAGTAAAGTCATATTTCTACTCTTTTACAGAGCAAAAAAGCCCCCCAGACATGTCTGGGGGGCTTTTTTGCTCTGTAACTACTTAATTTTGCAGCTCAGCGACTCAGAAACTAAGCAGCCTGAAAGCGCTTGTTTACTTCGTCCCAATTGATGAGATTGTAGAAGGCGGCGATATAGTCGGGGCGCTTGTTCTGGTACTTCAGGTAGTAGGCATGCTCCCACACGTCGAGGCCCAAAACAGGGATGCCTTTGCAGCCGGCGTCGGGCATGAGGGGGTTGTCCTGGTTGGGAGTAGAGCAGATTTGCAGCGAGCCATCCGACTGCTTGCAGAGCCATGCCCAACCCGAGCCGAAGCGTGTAGTAGCGGCTTTAGTGAACTCCTCTTTAAACTTATCGTAGCTGCCGAACGACTGCGTGATGGCCTCACCAATAGCGCCCGTTGGCTGTCCGCCACCATTTGGCTTCAGAATTTGCCAGAACATGGAGTGATTCCAGTGCCCGCCGCCATTGTTGCGCACGGCAGCCGGAGCGGCCGCAATGTTTTGCAGAATATCTTCAATGGACTGGCTTTCCATGTCAGTGCCCTGAATGGCATTGTTCAGGTTGGTGACATAAGCCTGGTGGTGCTTGGTGTGATGAATTTCCATCGTCTGCGCATCAAAATGCGGTTCGAGGGCGTCGTAGGCGTAGGGTAGTTGGGGCAGTTCGAAGGCCATGAGAAAGAATGGTTTGGAGGTGAAAGGAAACGCGTAAGGCTGCCCGGCGTTCGGGCAGCTACTCTACTTCTTTAACTGACAAAGCCGCTGAAGGGTTAGAATTTGCCCCCAGCGGCACTCAAAAGTAATTATTTCCGCTTGCGGGCAAAAAACTCCTGCATCAGCTCAGCGCTTTCCGCTGCCATTATTCCCGTCACCAATTCCGTGCGCCGGTGCAGCAAGTTGCCGTGCCGCCGAAATCCGTGTTTTTCCTCGGGTGCACCATACACCACGCGCCGCATTTGGGCCCAAGCGCTGGCGCCCGCGCACATCACGCAGGGCTCCACGGTGACGTACAAGGTGCAGTCGGTGAGGTATTTATTGCCCAAAAAGTTTGCGGCAGCCGTGAGCGCCAGCATTTCGGCGTGAGCGGTTACGTCGTTCAGTTTCTCGGTTTGGTTGTAGGCCCGGGCAATAATCTGCCGCTCCAGTACGACCACGGCTCCAATCGGAATCTCATCTTCGGCCAGCGCATAGCGGGCCTGCTTCAGCGCCTCTCGCATGTAGCTTTCGTCGCTGTAAAGAGAAAGGGTCATAGGTTAATTGATATTTGATTTAATGAAAAGGCGGTCATGCAGAGCAGCGCGAAGCATCTCGCGTGCTGATGTTGTGGAAGTAATCAGCCAAAAAGAACGTCATGCTGAGCTTGTCGAAGCATCTCTACCGCTTCGTTAAGTTTATCATCGCGGTAGAGATGCTTCGGCAAGCTCAGCATGACAGTTAGTGTGGCAACGACTGCGAGCGAGATGCTTCGCTACCGCTCTGCATGACCGCCTTTTAGATGTGTTTTAAAAGCAAGAGAAAGCTACTTCAGCGCGATGCTCTGCATCATCGCTTGGGCGGTGGGCTGCCACTGCGCTTGCTCTTCGGCGGGGCAATTGAAGGTGAAGACCATCAGCTGGTCGCCCTCAATGGCGTACTGCACGAGCTGGTAGCGACGAATGGGCACCAAATTGCCCCCCCGCCGCGTGTCAGCCACCGACGAGAGGAACTCCAGCACCACAAAATCGCGCTTGTTAATGGTGCGGATGTCTTCGGCTAGGAAATCAACTTTGGTGTAGGCATTCTGAATGCTGGCTTTATAAATCTTGAGCAGAATGCCGTAATCCTTGCTGGTAAAGGTGCTGGGCTTCTGGGCCACACTGAAATCGACGCGGCCGCTGGGGTTGGTAAATACGGCCAGAGGCTTGCGCGGCGCGGGATATTTGGTGGCTATACCGTCGTCGGGCAGGGCCGTAAATCCTTCGGGAATACCAACGATGAGATTTTTGGTGATCAGCGTTTTTTTGAGCTTAGGCTTGGGCGCGGCAAACGCGACCAGGAATAAAAGCAGCAACGCGTAGGGGGCAAATCGGAGCAAACGCACAGAGTTTTTCATAAAGGGAGAATCAAACGAGGGGCTACAAAGGAAAATGGTAGAGACGCAAAATGTTGCGTCTGGTCGGTGAACGAGCGGAAACGCACCATTTCAGGTAAGCAACACACGGTAACGACGCTAACGACGAGACACGAAATAGTGTGTCTCCACAATGAAAGGCCGCCAACGGTATTCAGTTCCGGCCATGAGGTTACAAATAAAAAACCTCCGCAGCCGAAACGACTACGGAGGTAAAAAAAGCTAACTAAATAGGCGGATTTAGCGTCGCTTCTTTTTTTTGCTGGCCACCGGTACCGATGGATACTTGATGCGCACCTTTTTCCAGTACACATAATTGCCGGTTTTGGCCTCTACCAAATATGTGCCAGCTGGTATGCGGCCCAGGTCCACGGGCTGGCCCGTGTTGTTCGTAGGGTCGAGGGCGGCGGTGTAAACGGGGGCGTTTTTGTAGTTGGTCATCACCAGCGTGCCGGGCTTGGTGAACTGCTGCGTGAAGCTCAGAAAAATGGTGTTCGTGTTCGGATCAGGATACACATCGATGCCCGAGAGCGTTTCGACGCGCTTAATCGGACCGTCGAGGGTAACAGGTTCGGCGCTGGTCTTAGACTTGACGCTGGTGCCATTGACCTGCGTTTTGGTCTTGCCTTTCGTGGAAGTTTGAGCCTGGGCAGAGGCTACGGTAAGCAAGGCCGCGGCGAGAAGAGCAGTATATTTCATAGGAAGAATAGACAAAAGGCCGGAAAACAAGGTTCTATTCCGGCCCTTTGCACAATCCGGGCCAAACCCGAAAAGCCCCCCAGCTAGCTGCGCGGTAAGTTTTTGACGTTGTCGTCTGGGTCGCGGTCAATTAATTCATTAAATGGGTCAATACCAGCCTTTACCGGTTTTTCGGATACAATAATATCCAGTTTATTACTGCCCGCTTTTAAGCGTGTTTTGCGCCGGTACAGCGGCTCGTCGCGCCACTTGCCGTTTACTTTGCGCTCGGTGAGCACCGCAATATCCACCCAGTCGTTCATGGGAGCAGGCTTTTCATTGCCCAGGCTGTCGGCGTAAAATTTCTTGCTGTTCAGGTTGAGCGTGACTTGATATTTGCCCCCCGGCAGCTTTTTGTAAGACACCGAATCGACGCGGTTTTCATACAGCGTGATGCGCTCAAACATATCCGTAATCAAGTACTGCAAGGAGTCGGGCGTCACCTGGCGCAGGTGGCGCAGCAAATCCGGCGAGGTAGTGTAGGGGGGCTGCTGATACTTCACCTCTTTGATATAGGCCGCAAGCGCTTGGTTTACCTTCTCTTCGCCTACGTAATCCTGCAAGGCATACATCGCCACCGAACCCTTGCGGTAGTGGATATACTGCTGATTCTCTACTTTATACAGCGGCTGCTCCTTGCTTTGCTCCGTGGCCCGGCCGGTGAGGTAGCGGTCCATTTCGTGCTTCAGAAACTTGCGCATGCGGGCCTCGCCATAAAGCTGCTTCATCACCATTAGGGCCGCGTACTGCGACAAAGTTTCCGACATCATCGTGGAGCCCTGCACGTTGGCCCCAATAACCTGGTGCGCCCACCACTGGTGCGCTACCTCGTGGGCCGTCACGTAGTAGGGGTAGTCCACGTCCTCGGGGTCGGCGGAGTCTATTTTGGCGATAAAACCGATATTCTCGGAGTAGGGAATGGTGTTCGGAAAGCTTTGGGCAAACGTCTGGTAGCCCGGAAACTCAATGATTCGCACTTGGCGATGCTGATACGGGCCAAAGTTTTTGGTGTAATACGTCAGCGCATCCTGCACGCCACGCACCATGCGGTCGAGGTTGTACTCGTGGCCGGGCTGGTAATAAATGGCAATATCCACGTCGTTCCACTTGGCTTTGCGCACCGCATAGCGGGCCGATTGGAAAGAGTAAAAGTTGAGAATAGGCGCGTCCATTTCGTAGCGGAAATAACGGCGGCCATTCTCAGTCCATTCTTTTTTCAAATAGCCAGGGGCTAGCGCCAACTGGTCGGGCTCGGTACTAACGGTGGCGGCAAAGCGCACCCAGTCGGAGTCGTGGCTGATATAGGTGTTACGGCGGGCAGCGGTGTCGGTGAGCGAGGCCATACGCGGCTTGGGGGGCAAATTATAGTCCTTGCGCGTATCCTCGTCGCTGATTTCGGCCTGCGGATTATAGCCAATGTTGGGCAGCAGTTGGCTATTGATAAATGTACCATTGTACACGACGCTGGTGCGGTTCGTCACGTTCTCAAAACCAGGGGCCGCGTAATACAAATCGAAGCGCAGGGGCAAGGAGTCGCCGGGAGCCAGCGGCTGCGGCAAGCGCTGCACATAGAAGCCCAGCAGCGAATCGGCGAGTACCGTGCGGGCCGGGGCCGCGCCGGCCGCGCCGAGAGCGAGCAGGCGAATGCGCGCCTCTTGCGGGAGGTTCAGCTGCACCGAATCGATGGGTGTAGCCGTTTTGTTGCGCAGCCAGTACTGTCCGCGCAGGCGCACTTCCTGCCGGCTCGGAAACAGATCGGCCTGCACCTCCACCGCCGTAATGCGGGGCTGCGGGCGTTTGCCCAGGCGGCTGTATTTGCGCTCAAATTCCACGGTCAGCTTCTCCTGCGTTTTGGAGCCCTGGTAGCGGTTGAGCACATTGGTATTGTAGTAAATAAAGCCCCCCACCACCAAAAAGGTGAGCAGGCCTGCACCCATGGCCAATCGGGCGGGGCCGGTAAAGCGGCTGCCAGCCAGTTTCTGGCGCACATTGGCGCTGGTTTCGGTGCCGCGCACCCACAGCAAATTGGCCCCCACGGCCAGCACCAGCGCCAAACCCGCCCAATACAGCTTAAACCACAAAAACGGCCCAATAAAGTGACCAAATTTGTTCAGAGCCGAGTACTGCACGCCGGGGTCGGAGCCGTAGATTGCCAGGTTGTGCTCTATGCCGATCTGGCTCGCAAAAAGCGTGAACATGTAATAGAGCAGCATCACGAAGTGCCCCAGATACTTATGATTCACAAGCACGTGCACCGCTATGGCCAGCACCACGAGCAGCCAGTAATCGATAAGGCGCAGCCCGAACAAGTATTGGAAGTACAGGCCCAACTCGAATTGGTAGTAGCCGGAGAAAATCTGCGTCAGCAGGCCGCAAACCAGCACAATTACTTGCAGAACCACCGGTACCAGCAGCAGGGCCGCCAGCTTAGAAGCTAAGGGCACCCAGTTGGGCAGGGGCAGAGCATCATAAATCTGATTCAGATGAGCATCCCGTTCCCGCCACACCAGCTCGCCAGCATAAAAGGTGATGATAGCCAGTGAGAAAAGGCTAAACGACCCCGACAAAATAAAAGCCACCTGCGCCGTAACGGGAAAGGTTCGGGTGTCAAAAATCTTCCCGATCTGGAAAGCTGCGGCCAGCAAAAACGCGAGGCCCGCTACCACAATCGCGATGAAATAAGGGCTGCGGATGATGTCGAGAAACTCCAGCTTGGTCAGACGGGCCCACTGCCGCAGGTATTGGCCGGTGCCAAACTGCTGGTGCACGCGCGGGAGCACTACGTTGGCCGTAGCGGGCACTACATCCAGACCGGGCCGCTCCGCGCGGCGGCGTACGGGGCCCTCGGCGGCACTTTGAGCGAAGCGGAAACGCCAAAAGCAGAAGGCTAATAGCGCCAAGGCCACGCCCAGCCACACTAGGCGGTTAAGGAGCAGCAAGCCTGTGAGCGGCACCAGCTGGGTGTTTTTGTCGGCCGTTGTCCAGTATTTGGTGAGCTGGCGGGTAGCGCCGCTGCCCATCGGGTCAAGCAAGCTGCCGATGGTTTGGTTGTCGAGGTCGGAGAGCTGGCTTTGGGCCACAAAATACAGCACCAAAAACACGATGCTGCCCACATACGTCGCCAGCGCCTTGCGCGTGAGCGTGCCCAAGGCAAAGAAAATGCCCCCCATAAGTACCACGTTGGGCAGTACCACCGTGAAGTAGGGGTTCAGATAATTCAGTAGCCGCTGCGGCCCAATTCGGTCGGCCGGCATGCCCGGAATCAGCGTTCCAATAAACAAGCCTACAGCAATACCACTAAGTACCAGCATGGTAATAACGAGCGTGCCCGCGAAGCGCCCGCCCAGATATCCCAGCCGCGAGATGGGCGTAGTAAAGAGCAGCGGGTGCATACGGGTGTCGAAATCGCGCAGGATGGCCGGCCCGAACATGGCCGAAATCAGCAGCACGCCCGGCACCAGGGTAAGCACTGTGGTATAGCCGTTGAGGGAGAAAGGCGAATTGACGAATACCTTACTGCCTACACTCACGGCCAAGCCCTTAAAAAAGCCCCCCGAGGTGAGCATCAGGAGCAAAGCCAGCAACAGCAGAATACCGAAGTAGATATAGGTAGCGGGTCGGCGCAGTCGGTACCACAGCTCAAACCGGAATATTTGCAGAAACATGAGAAGAAGTTTTGGGGAGGAAGAGGATGCAACGAGCTAAGCCTTAAGCCTGTGCCATCGCGCGGGCCCGCTCGGCTTCCGAAATGCGGGCGAAATACACATCCTCCAAAGAAGGCGTAACGGGCTCATAGTCCGGGCCCGGTGAGCCGTCGCTGACCACGTGCACAATGGTTTGGCCGGCATATAGGCGCGACGAAATGACCTGCTGCTCCTGCTGCAAGGCGGGCAGCTGGTCTTTGGCAATGGCGCGGCGCCACACCTGACCTTGTAGCTCGTTCATCACCACCAGCGGGTCGCCGGTAAGCAGCACCTGGCCTTTATTGATAATGGCCATGTTGCGGCACAAGTCGCTCACATCCGATACAATGTGGGTGCTCAGAATCACGATAATATTCTCGCCAATCTCGCTCAGCAGGTTGTGGAAGCGGTTGCGCTCCGCCGGATCGAGGCCGGCCGTGGGCTCATCCACGATAATAAGGCGCGGGTTGCCGAGCAAAGCCTGCGCAATGCCAAAACGCTGCTTCATACCTCCAGAATAGCCCCCCAGATTCTTGCGACGCACTTCGTAGAGATTGGTTTTGTGTAACAGAGCCGCCACCGTAGCCTTGCGCTCCTTGCTGTCGGAAAGACCTTTGAGCACCGCAAAATGATCAAGCAAATCCTCAGCGGCTACTTTCGGATACACGCCAAACTCCTGGGGCAAATAGCCCAGAATGCGGCGAACTGCATCTTTTTCGCGCAGCACGTCCAGCTCATCCAGGTGAATGCTGCCGCTGTCGGCCTCTTGCAGGGTGGCAATGGTGCGCATCAAACTCGACTTGCCCGCGCCATTGGGCCCCAGCAGGCCAAACATGCCCGTCGGGATGGTGAGGTTCACGTCGCGCAGGGCCTGCACGCCGTTGGAGTAGGTTTTCGACAGGTTTTTAATGACGAGGGCCATGTGTGCGGAGAAGTAGGGAAATAAGAAATGAAGCTATAGAGTGGAAATGGCGGAAAGAACCAGCTGAAAGATAGCGCTTAGGCTATAATAGTTGCCCTTCCTTCGCATTATCTTTTAAGTCAGATAAGCCATACATCGCGGCCAGCACACGGATATTACAGCTCCGAAAAAATAAAGCCGCGGGCTCCCCTGAATTTTTGAGCCCGGCATTACTTCCTACCTTCGCTGTCCAAGCACCGATTACTTCTTACCGAATCCTCCAGCACATGCTCCGTACCCATACCTGCGGCGAACTTCGCCTCGACCACGTTGGCCAATCTGTTACTCTTTGCGGCTGGGTGCAGCGCACCCGCGACAAAGGCGGCATCCTCTGGATTGATCTGCGCGACCGTTATGGCCTCACTCAATTGGCTCTGGAAGAAGGCGTTGAAACGGCCGAAGTTCGGGAGCAGGCCCGGCAGTTGGGCCGTGAGTTTGTGCTCTGCGTGACGGGCAAAGTAGCCGAGCGCCACTCCAAAAACGACAAGATGCCGACCGGCAACATCGAGATTCGGGTGGAGAAGCTGGATGTGCTGAACCCCGCCAAATTGCCCCCCTTCCTCATCGAAGACGACACCGACGGCGGCGACGACCTGCGCATGAAGTACCGCTACCTGGATTTGCGCCGCTCGCCTGTGCGCCGCAATCTGGAGTTGCGGCACCGCGTGGCCCAGGCCACGCGCCGCTTCCTAGATGGACAGGAATTCATTGAAGTAGAAACGCCTGTGCTCATAAAAAGCACCCCGGAAGGTGCCCGCGACTTTGTGGTACCTTCGCGCATGAATCCGGGCGAGTTCTACGCCTTGCCTCAGTCGCCCCAGACGTTCAAGCAGCTGCTGATGGTGTCGGGCTTCGACCGCTATTTTCAGATTGTGAAGTGCTTCCGCGACGAAGACCTGCGCGCCGACCGTCAACCCGAGTTCACCCAGATTGACTGCGAAATGTCGTTTGTGGAGCAGGAAGACATTCTGCGCACGTTTGAAGGCTTGGTGCAGTACCTGTTTAAAGAAGTGAAAGGCCTGGAAATAGGAACCTTGCCGCGCATGACCTACGCCGATGCCATGCGCTTCTACGGCAACGACAAGCCCGACACGCGCTTTGAAATGAAGTTTGTAGAGCTGAAGAATACCGAAAAAATGCCCCCCACGAGCGCGCAGACGCAGGATTTAGTGTCGGGCCAGAGCTTCCCGGTGTTTGAAAGCGCGGAATTGGTAGTCGGAATCAACGCCATCAACAGCGCCGTGTACACGCGCAAGCAGCTCGATGAGCTAACCGAGTTTGTAAAGCGTCCTCAGATTGGCGCTACGGGCCTCATCTACGGCCGCGTAGAGTCGGACGGCAGCGTAAAATCGTCGGTGGACAAGTTTTATTCGCAGGAAATACTACAGCAGTGGAAAGCCGCTTTCAATGCCGCACCCGGCGACTTGCTGCTCATTCTGGCCGGCGAGGCTAACCGCACGCGCAAGGCGCTGTCGGAGCTGCGTCTGGAAATTGGGCAGCGCATGGGCCTGCGCGACAAAGACACGTTCTCCCCACTGTGGGTCGTCGATTTTCCCTTGCTCGAATTCAACGAGGAGGAAAATCGCTACTTCGCCATGCACCACCCCTTCACCTCACCGAAGCCCGAGGATATGGCCCTGCTCGACAGCCCCGAAACCATTGGGCAGGTGCGCGCCAATGCTTATGACATGGTGATTAACGGGGTGGAAGTGGGGGGCGGCTCCATCCGTATCCACGACCGCACGGTGCAGGCGCGTATGTTCTCGCTGCTTGGCTTCTCCGATGAAGAGGCGAAAGCGCAGTTTGGCTTCCTGCTCGATGCCTTCGAGTACGGCGCTCCGCCCCACGGCGGCATCGCCTTCGGTTTCGACCGCCTCTGCAGCCTCTTCGGTGGCGCCGACTCCATCCGCGACTTCATCGCCTTCCCCAAAAACAACTCCGGCCGCGACGTGATGATTGACTCGCCTTCGCCCATTTCTGGCGCGCAATTAAAGGAACTGAGTATCGCTACGGCGGTGATAGGGAAGTAAAGTCTTATTTAATTCGTTGAAAATGAGAGCGGCACCTGCATTTGCAGGTGCCGCTCTCATTTTCGCTCAACTACGTAAAAGGATAAAATTTGCCCCCCAGAGCCCAAAAATGCTATCTTCGGCACTATAGCCCGCTAGCCACACTCACACCATGCAGATTCTGCGCAAAACTCCCCTCGACCAAATCTTTGTCCTGGACATTGAAACGGTGCCGTGCGTGGGCTGCCACGACGAGCTGAACGACATGCTGCGGCTGCTGTGGGAGCACAAGTGTCATGCCCTGCGCCGCGACAAAGGCTGGCGCACCAGCGCTGAGGAAGTAGAGCCCATGCCTTCTCACCTGGAGGCGGCGAGCTTATTTGCCCAGGCCGGCATCTACGCCGAGTTTGGACGGGTGGTGTGCATTTCGGTGGGCTGCTTCAACTTCGACAAGCAAGAGGAAACCTGGCGCTTCCGCGTGAAGTCTTTCGCCGATGAAGACGAGAAGCTGATGCTGCGTGAGTTTTCCGCGCTGCTGGCTCGCAAGCCGCAGTACTTGCTTTGCGCTCACAACGGTAAAGAGTTTGATTTTCCTTACCTGGGGCGTCGTTTGCTCATCAACGGGCTGCCGCTGCCGCCGCAGCTTGATATTGCCGGCAAAAAACCGTGGGAAGTGGCGCACTTCGATACCATGGAACTGTGGAAGTTCGGCGACCGGAAATCCTACACCTCGCTGCCGCTGCTGGCGGCCATGTTCGGTATTCCCACGCCCAAAGACGATATCAATGGCGGCGACGTAGCCCGCGTGTATTATGATGAAAAGGACTTGCCGCGCATCGTCAAGTACTGCCAGAAAGACATTATTACCACGGCCCGCGTGCTCCAGAAATTTCGGGGCGACGAGCCATTTAATGATGATGCAGTGGTGTATGCCGATGAAGTAAGTGCCGTGATGCGGCGGTTGTGATAAGCAATAGCCTAAAAAAATTCAGCTTAATAGTGTCGTCATTGTAGGGCGCTGACTCGTAATGAGTGTTGATAAAGCAGGTGGGCTATCTGATAAGCAAGCTGGGATTCAACCGTTGAGGCGAATGGCCGGGTTAGAATAAGTAGGTTTACTATTGCTAAATTGATAAGATGCGAGAAATATTATATGGTATTGGCGTTCAATGTTTTGTATTTTTATGTATGGAATAAATTCCATAAAAATTTGTATTATTATACACTCTTTCGTTTACATATTCCTGAATAGCTATGACTTACAACTTACTGGAAGCCGTTAAGAATTGCTTCACTACAGAGGCTATGCGGCAAACTGGGGTAGCTGCGGTAGGAGAGAGCGATGCCAGCATTGAGAGAGCACTGTCGAGGGTTACTGCCTTGGTAATAAATAGTCTGACGGGCTTAGCTGAGCAGGCTGGTGGAGGCGAGGTACTGTGGAGCATGGCCCGGGAGGCGCATGAGCAGGGCGTATTGCGGCCATCCAGTGGCCGGTTGATAGGTGGCGGCGGATGGCAGAGCCGGGGCGCTGAATTGATGAGATCTTTGCTTAGTGACCGCTACAGCAGCACCGTGGAGACTGTGGCCGATAGCGCTGGTAGCCAGAATACGACCGTGAATAACCTGCTGGGGTTGACCACACCCATTACGCTAGGAATATTAGGTCGGCATGCTGCTGAGAATGAGTTGGATGCGCAGGGCTTAAGCCAGTGGTTGCAGGAGCAGCGCCGAATGGTAGCAGCAATTCAGCCCGATCTGGTTCGTCCTCATGCTCCGCAGCCGCAGTCTCAGTCCCAAACCCAGGGGCTAGGCCAGACTCAGACGATTCCTCGGCCGAGTCCTATGAGTTTTGACGTACGTGATAATGGGACGAATTATAGCCCTGAGGTTGTTGGGGTGCAAAACCGCCGTGTGGCAGCCATAGGCGACTATTACCAGCCCGAAGCCGCGCCGGCAAAAGCCTCCATCTGGTCATCCAATTGGCTAGGCCTGGGAATATTGTTGGTTGCAGTGGCGGCCGCTCTTGGGTATTTTCTGGGGCAAGACCGTATAAATCTGGGCTTCAATCGCCTGACTGAAAATACCGAAGAGGTTGCGGCGGTGCCCGCAGCTACCGCTACTAGCACCAGCACTTCCCAGGGGCGCTACGACGAGGCTACCGGCAACTATATCTACGACACGGGCCTTCCCACGCTGATTAAGATGGGCGATGGCACGCGGCTAATGGTAGGCTCCAACTCAACCGAGCACAAGCTGTATCAGTTTTTAGCGAGTGATGTTGCTCAGGTTGATTCGGTGAATCGGACGAAGGGATGGATCAGTTTTGATCGGGTGTATTTCGCGCCGTCCAGCGCTACGCTCACGCCAGAGTCGCAGCAGCAGCTGCAAAACGTGGCGGCTATCCTGAAAAACTTTCCCCGCGCCAAAGTGCGCATCGGTGGCTACACCGATAACAGCGGCAGCTTTGCGGGCAATATGAAAATGAGCGAGGACCGTGCGAACGCGGCAATGGCCGTGCTCGTGGACATGGGCATTGACGCTACCCGAATCACCAGCAAAGGCTACGGCCAGAAAATCCCTATTGCCAGCAACGACACCGAGGACGGCCGCGCCCTCAACCGCCGCATCAGCCTGCGCGTAACCCGCAAGTAGAGCCTGAATTTATCATTCTCTAAAAAGCCTCCTTATCCAATCAGGGGGCTTTTTTATGAGCAATTGGGCACTAAAATGCCCCCCAGAAGTTATTATAGTCAACAGTTGACGAGCATTTGTCCGGCAGCGTGAATCAGGCCGGACGCCGCGGTATTCAGGTAGATAGAATGGTAGCAATGGAGCTAAACTGGAGCGAAATCCTGGCAAATATCAGCGTGTATGCGCTGCTGATTGGGGCGGCCTCGTGGGTGGCAAAGGCGCTGGGCGAGCAATTTCTGAAAATGCGGTTTCGGGCCTACGAAAAGGAGTTGGAAGGCAAGTCGATTGAGTTCAAGGCCCAACTTGACCGCAGTCTGGAGCAGTTTCGGGCCGAGCTACAGCTGGCCAACACCAAGGACTCGCGCCTCCACGAAAAGCGAATGCTCGTGCTGGAAAGTCTTTACCAAAAAATAGTGAGCCTGAATGCGGCGCTGAAAGAAATGACGGCTACGCTGAAATTCATTCACACCGACGCCGATCAGGAGGAGGACGAGCGCATCAAAACCGCCAGCCAAGCTTATGACGCGTTCCTGAAATATTACACGGAGAATAAGATTTTCTTTTCCCTGGAGTCGTGTGTCCAGCTAGATGCGCTGCGCAACAGCTATTTCGATAGCATGCAGCAGTATAATTCGTCGGGATTTATACTGGGAAATAATGGTTTTCGTCCGGACTTTGGGAAGGCGCAAATGGCTTCGGAGATAGTGCGCAAAGCCATTCCGGTGGTCATGCAGAATATCGAAAATGATTTCCGGCAATTGTTAGGCGTTAAATAAAGAAGGCTCATATACATAAAAAAAGGAGCGGCTGACCAGCTGCTCCTTTTTAGTAAGTTAATTCTGACCTTGCTTCTATAAAACTCCGCTTACCAAGCCCGGCAGTACGCCTAATACAACCGTGAGCACAACCAACGCAATCAGCACTGCCGATTGGAAACCACCTACAGCTATTGGAGTGTCAGCCTCATTATCGGCGGGCTTCATGTACATCGCGATGATGGGACGCAGGTAATAGTAAATACCGACCATCGACATGATCACGGCGAAGACAACTAGGCCAATGTAGCCTTTGTCGACAGCGGCACCGAAGAGGAAAAACTTGCCAAAAAAGCCCCCCGTAAGCGGAATACCAGCCAGGGAAAGCATGGCAATCGTCATCACGAAAGCCAGGAGCGGATTGGTGCGCGCCAAGCCGTTCAAGCCGTCGTAGTCTTCACGCTGGCGCTGATCGTGCACGAGCTTAAGCACCGCGAAGGCCGCAATAGTAGCGATGGAGTACGCTAAAGAGTAGAAGAATATGCCGTTGGCCGAAAGTCCGCTGAGCTCGCCGTTGAAGGCTACCAAGCCAATAAGCAGATAGCCAGCGTGCGAAATGCTGGAATAAGCGAGCATACGCTTTACGCTCTGCTGGGCTACGGCGCCCACATTGCCGATAAGCAGCGTAAGCGCGCACATGGCCACAATGGTAGGAATCCAGAAGCCCTGCGCGGCGGGAAAAGCCTGCACCAGCAGTTTCAGAAATGCCGCGAAGCCAGCCGTTTTCACCACGGTACTCATAAAGGCCGCGAAAAAGGTGGGCGTGCCTTCATAAACATCGGGCGTCCAATAGTGGAAGGGTGCAGCCGATACCTTAAAGCCAATACCGATGAGCATCAGCAGAATGCCGATGTAGAGCATGGGGCGCAGCGAGTCGTTGGCAGGATTTGTAACGGCCATCCCGATTTCGCTGAGCTGAAATGCACCAGTTGACCCATATACCAAGGCGATACCAAACAGCAAAATGCCGGTGGCAAACGAGCCCATCAGAAAGTACTTCAGCGAGGCTTCGTTGGAGCGCACGTTGCGCTTATCGGAGCCGGCCACCACGTACATGGAAATACTCAGGATTTCGATACCCACGAATAGCATGAGTAGGTTGTCGTAGCTCACCATCATAATGGCCCCCACGAGCGAGAACAGCAACAGGGAGTAATACTCAGCGAGGTTGGCCTCGTTGTCGCGCACGTATTTTTGGGAGAACGGCAGCAGCAACAGCGTGGTCAGCACCACAATGCCCGTAAACGCCACCGAAAACCGGTCGATGGTGAGCATGTTGTTGAAATACGACTGGGCGGGTGCGTTCCAATCGTACAAATTGGCTCCGAAGACGATCAGCAGAATAACCATAGCTGCAGGCAGCAGCATGCGGTTGGAGCGCAGAAAGCCTAAAAACAGGTTGGCGATGCCAAGAACGGAAAGTAGTATAATAGAGGCCATTGGCGAATCGGTGCGATGTAGCGCGAAGCAGAAAGCTTCGCGTATCGTTGTTTAATTGAACTAGTCGTTGCAAAATGCCCCCCAATGGTATAGTGCAACGATACGCGAAGCAGAAAGCTTCGCGCTACTAACGCTGCATTAAGCTCAGAATCCGAATTACGCTGGGTTCTGACATTTGAAGGAAGGTATTGGGAAACAAGCCAATCCAGAAAATCATAACGATTAAGGGTACCAATACGGCCAGTTCCGCACCGTTCAGGTCGCGGAAGGCGGCGGTGAAGGAAGTAGCCGGCCCCAGCATCACGCGCTGGAACATGCGCAGCAAGTAAACGGCCCCCAGAATGATGGTAACGCCCGCTACCGCGCCCAGCCAGTTATTGTACTGGAATACGCCCGCCAGCAGCAGAAACTCACCCACAAAACCGCTGGTCAGGGGCAGGGCTACCGTGGCGAGCAGCACCACCAAGAAGCTTACGGAGAGCAGGGGAGTAGTTTGGGTCAGGCCGCCCAGCTCGGGAATGAGGCGGGTGTTGGTGCGGCGCTGAATAACGTCGGCAATGAAGAACATGCCTACTACGTTCACGCCGTGGGCCAGCATCTGCACAACGGCGCCCTGCAAGCCCATTTGCGTAAGCGAGAACACACCTGCCGCCATCAGCCCCACGTGGGAAAGGGAGGAATAAGCAATCAGCCGCTTCATGTCGCGCTGCCGGATGGCGATAATAGCGCCGTAGATAATGCCGATAACGGCCAGAATCATAATCAGCCAGCCCCACTGACTTACGCCTAGCGGCGTGATGGGCAAAAGCCAGCGCAGGCAGCCGTAGATGCCCATTTTGAGCATGATACCCGAGAGCAGCATAGTAGCTGGCGCAGGCGCTTCGGTGTAGGTATCGGGCTGCCAGGTGTGGAAGGGGAAGATGGGCATCTTCACTGCGAAGGCAATAAAGATCAGCCAGAACAGCCACGACTGCTCAGCGGTGGTCAGGCTAAGATTGTAGAAGGCCTGAAGATCGGAGGAGTGAGCGGCCAGGCCGTTGGCGGCGGGGCCGGTTTGATAGTAGAGGTACACGAAGCCGGCCAGCATAAACAGCGAGCCAATGATGGTGTACAGGAAAAACTTGAAGGTGACGGCCACGCGCCGCTCCCCGCCCCAGATACCGGCCAGGAAGTAGATCGGAATAAGGGCTACTTCCCAGAAGAAGTAGAACAGAAACGCATCTAGAGAGGTAAACACCCCAATCAGGCCGGTTTGCATGAACAGTACAAGCGCATAGAAAGCCGACTCGTTCTTATAGTTGTGGCGGAAGGAAGCCAGCAGAATCAGCGGCACCAGGAAGGTGGTGAGCAGCACCAGCAGCAAGCTCAGCCCGTCCATGCCAATGTGAAAGCTGATGCCCGCCGAGGCAATCCAGGGCAGATTTACTTCCAACTGACTGGCGTTGCTGGCATCGAACGTAACGGCAGCGTACACCGCGACTACAAACTCCAGCAGCGCCGCCCCGAAGGCGAACACACGGCCTGCTTTGCCGTTGACAAAGTGCAGCAGCAGCGCAGCGGCGAGAGGAAAGAAAAGGAGAAGAGCTGTAAGCATTATTTGCTGTGTGGTGCGTGTCGAGATCTAAAACTTGCCAAAATTCAGCGCCAGAATAAGCACGATACCGATTACCATCAGAATCAAATACACGCCAATCGTACCGGTCTGTACGAAGCGCATTAATTGCCCCCCACCGAGCGTCAGGCGGCCCAGACCGTTTACTATGGGGTCGATGATGCCTTGCTCCACGAAGCGGTACAGCCCGCGCGATAGACCCATGATGGGACGCACAAAGAGGGCGTTGTACAGCTCATCAATGTAGTATTTGTGATACACCAGGCTCTCGGGAACTGAGCGCTGCGTTTCGTCTGCCACGGGGCGCACGCCGCGGGAAACGTACTGCACGTAGGCGAAGATGATACCGAGCACACCGGCGGCAACGGAGGCGCCAATGAGCATCAGCTCGGTGCTGTGGTCAATTTCGCCGGTGAAAGCGCCTGGGTTGATCTGGCGGGAATATGTGAAGATGGGCGCCAGGAAATCGGCCAGGTAATGTTTGCCCCCCAGGAACATGGGCGCGCCCATAAAGCCCCCCACGGCCGCCAGAATAGCCAGAATAATAAGCGGCAGCGTCATAGAAGCGGGCGACTCGTGCAGGTGGTGCTTCTGCTCTTCCGTGCCTCGGAACTCGCCGAAGAACGTGAGGAAGAGCAGGCGGAACATATAAAAAGCCGTCAGGAAGGCAGTGAACAATCCAACTGCCCACATGAGCTTGTTGTGCTCGTAGGTGTGCGCCAGAATCTCATCTTTTGAGAAGAAACCCGAGAACGGCGGAATACCCGAAATGGCCAGGCAGCCGATAAAGAACGTGAGGAAGGTGATAGGCAAGGCTTTGCGCAGGCCGCCCATACGACGAATGTCCTGCTCGTTGCTCATGGCGTGAATCACGGAGCCGGCGCCGAGGAACATCAGCGCCTTGAAGAAGGCATGGGTCAGGACGTGGAATAGGGAGGAAGTGTAGCCCATCACGCCCAAGGCTAGGAACATGTAGCCAAGCTGGGAAACCGTGGAATAAGCCAGCACCTTCTTAATGTCGTTCTGCGCTAGACCGATAGTGGCCGCAAATAGCGCCGTGGCCAAACCGATAATACCCACAACTTCGAGCGTAGCCGGCGCCAGGGTGAAGAGCACGTTAGCCCGTAGCACCATGTAGATACCGGCCGTCACCATGGTAGCGGCGTGAATCAGGGCCGATACGGGCGTGGGGCCGGCCATGGCATCGGGGAGCCAGGTGTAGAGCGGTAGCTGGGCCGATTTGCCCATTGCGCCCACGAAGAGAAGTAGGGTAATAGCTGTTAGGATGCTGACGGTATAGGGGCCGAACTGGCTGAGGGCGGCTTTTTGGAAAACCTCGGCGTACTGAACTGAGTCGAAGGTGAGGTAGATGAGGAAGATGCCGAGCAGGAAGCCTAAGTCACCGATACGGTTGATAATGAAGGCTTTCTTGGCGGCGTTGTTGTAGTCGTGGTTTTTATTCCAGAAGCCGATGAGCAGGTAGGAGCATAGACCGACACCTTCCCAACCAATGAACAGAATCACAAAATTGGCCCCCAGCACCAGCACTAGCATGCTGAATATGAACAGATTCAGGAAGCTGAAAAACTTGCCCACGTTCTCATCGTGGGACATGTAGCCGATGCTATACACGTGAATCAGGAAGCCCACACCCGTAACCAAGAGCAGCATAATCAGGCTGAGCTGATCGATCTGATACTGGAAGGGAATACGCATGGAGCCTACCGTAATCCAGTCGAAGAGCTGCACGGTGTACTGGCGCTCAAACGTGGTGAACAGGTAGATAGAAATCAGGAAGGAGCCCAGCACCGTAGCGCTACCGATCAGGCCAGCTACAGTGGCGGACAAGCGCTTGTTTAGCAAGCCATTGATCAGGAAGCCCAGGAAGGGCAACAGCGGAATAAGAACGTACAGCAGCGTGGGGTGAGGAGCGCCGTAATTGGGTAAAACGAGTTCTTGCATAGGAGGTATGCTTATAAGCAAACACCTGTCGTTGTCATCCTGAGCTTGCGAAGGACCTTATCTTACCAGAACAGGTTGTTCATGGGGCATAAGGTCCTTCGCAAGCTCAGGATGACAACGTCGGGCGGTTTATCATTACCACTTCAACCGACTTAACAGATTGACGTCGGTATTCTGAAAATTGCGGTAAATCATCACAATGATGCCTAGGCCCACCGACACTTCGGCAGCGGCTACAGCCATGATGAAAAACACGAAAACCTGCCCATTTGGGTCGGCGCGATAAGCGGAGAAGGCGGTTAGCAAAACGTTCGTGGCATTGAGCATCAGCTCGATACACATGAAAATAATAATGGCATTGCGCCGCGTAAGTACTCCAGTTACGCCAATGGCAAACAAAGCCGTGGCAAAGTAGACGTAATACTGAAGTGGGACGGTGCGAATGACTTCCGGGATGGTCTGTTCCATGCAGTTGGGCTAGCCGACAAAGCAAAAAGCCCCCCGAAGCTCGGCCGGGGCTAATTAGCTGGCAAAGGTATCCTGAAAATCGGAAAACGCACACTCTATAAGCAGGTAACACGAAGCTCGGCCGTGCTTTAACGGCTGAGATAATGGAGCTGGAGTAAGTAGCTGAACCGTGTGTTGGTGTTTGAGGGCAATTGCTGGAAAAAGCTCCCTAGCGTCTACTCGTAGAGTAAAGGCCCTAAGCAGGGTGATGGGCGCTGCTAAATAAGCACGCGGACAGCGCCACAAAGCCGGCTCTCAGTTCTACTTTCAGCGAGCCTCACAGATACTTTGGCTACCATAAAGTATTTTGCTAATTCATCCGTCTGTCTCGGCAGAATGGAAACGCTACCTCTCAAGCTTGACGCGACGCTGGCAATGACCGCAGGCCACCAGGACCAGCAGATACAAGAAGCCGTGCGCGCCCAGCGCGGCCGGCTGCTGCAGTTCATCCGTCGCCGTATACCCAACGAGGCGGAGGCCGAAGATGTACTGCAGGACGTCTTTGCCGAACTCGTGGAAAGCTACCGCCTGCTCAAGCCGGTGGAGCAAGCTGCGGCCTGGCTTTTTCGGGTGGCCCGCAACAAAATTACGGACCTCTATCGTCGCAAAAAGGCTGTTTCGCTAGAAAATGAGCTTGTAAGCGGCTTTGATGACGAGGATGACTCCCTGCTGCTCGCCGATGTGCTGCCCGCCCCCGACGACTCGCCGGAAAACCGCTTGCTGCGCGAAACGCTGATGGAGGCGTTGGCGGAAGCTCTGGAAGAATTGCCCCCCAACCAGCGCCAGGTATTCGTGTGGCACGAGTTGGAAGAGAAAACCTTCCGCGAGATGGAGGCCGAAACCGGCGTGCCGCTCAAAACGCTGATTTCGCGCAAGCACTATGCCGTTCAACACCTGCGCAAGCGCCTGCAAAAACTGTACACTGAGCTATTTACCGACTAAAAAAGCCCCCCAGAAGATGCTCATCCCACTAAGCTTCTCTTCGGTGACAAAACATACTTCCTAAAACCACCCCCATGAATCGTTCATTCTGGCTGCTACGCGGCCTCAAGTTTATCTTCTTTGCCACTCTGTTTGTGGCCGCCGCTGGCTTCCTAACCATGAGCTTGTGGAACTGGCTGGTGCCGGTGCTTTTCAATGGGCCTGCTATTAATTTCTGGCAAACACTTGGCTTGCTTATCCTTACCCGCATTCTCTTTGGTGGCTGGGGCCGTGGAGGCCATGCCGGAAGCTGGGCGCAGCGTCGCGAAGCGTGGCGCCAGAAAATGGAGACGCGGATGGCTCACCTGACACCCGAAGAGCAGGAGAAATTTCGCCAGAAGATGCGCTCCAGCTGCGGCCCGTCGTGGATGCGGCGGAAGGAGGCCGAAGAAGCCGCCACCGCTACCCCAGCACAGTAGCAAAGCACAAAAAATGCCCCCCTGAGATTTCAGGGGGGCTTTTTTGTGCCGTGTTTTAAGGTAAGCTTATTCCAAATCTCCGCCGGCTGCCCAGCGCAGCGTGGCCTGAGTTTGGGCGTATTTGGCTTGCAGCTCAGCCAGCTTTATCCGGCCACTGACGAGTGAGGCTTCGCGGGAGTTGAGCAGAAACACGGAGCTTTCACCGTTTTCAAAGCGGATTTGTTCGCCGTTGCGCAGCTTTTGTGAGTTCTCAACTACTTGCTCCTGCACGCGGAGCTGCTCGCGCAAAGCTTCCCAATCGTTGGCAACGGTGCGCACGGTGGTTTGTACCTCCCGCGTGTCCTGCTGCAAGTCTAGTTCGGCTTCGCGGCGCTTTAGTTGGTTGAGTTGCAACTTGCTCCGCTCCTGGCGCAGCAGCAACGGATATTCAAAGCTTAGGCCCAGCTTATAGTTGTTAGCGAAATAGGTGTTCGTCCATTGCATGTCGCCTTCCGGTTGGAAAGGCTGACCAGTGCGCAGCAAGTTGTAATCGACAGAAAGCTTGGGCAATAGCTTGTTCGACAAGAGGCGGCGTTCTATGCCCAGCTGGTTGAGCTTGGCCCGGGTCTTCGCCAATTCAGGATGAATCTGGCTGGCCAGGTTTACGAGCGCTTGCACTGAGTCGGGGGGCAATGAGCGCCAGGCGGTGGGAGCAGGTAAGGCTTCCGGGCGGGCGGTGGGGGGCAATTCCCGTGGCTGATTCTGCTCATCCCATAGATAATTGCTGACCAGAAGCGTCACATTTTGCCACTGCACCCTTGCCTGCACTAGCTGCGCCTGCCGATTCTGAAGCTCAGTCAGTGCTTCTACGGAATCGATGGCGGCCAGGTCGCCCTGCCGGACTCGCTCGCGTACGGCCCTGAATCGTACCTCCGCCAGCTCGGCATTGAGGCGTAATAACTCTAAGCGCTGGTGGCTTAAGCTCCACTCCCAGTAATCCTTCGCCGCCGAAAGCAGAAGCTTGTTGAGTGCGCCGCGGCGCTCCGCTTCCGCCAGACCCGCCAATGCCTGCGCTTGCCGGATGGCTGCCCTTCGCTCATCAATAAGCAAGCCCTGCGCCAGCGGCACCGATATGCCCAGATAGCTCAGGCCGCTTTCGGGCGTCCGTATTTGCTCGCTTACATAAGTGCCCACATTGCGCTCAAAGCCCGCTTTCACGTCGAAGCCAAACCACACCGGAACCTTAAGGGCATTGTCCCAGGTGTTGAAATAATCCTTGCCTCCCAATGTCTTGCCGTAGTATTTACTGCTCACCGATGGGTCGAGCAGGCCGCGGGCGTAGCGGATTTCCTGCTGCGCGCGCTCGGGCAGCAAGCCGGCTTGCCGGGCCACCGGGTGCCGTAGCGTGACGTGCGTAAACAAGTCAGTGAGCGTAAAGACAAGCTGCGTCGTGTCGCGCGGCAATGGTTGCGCCGTCGCCCGACCAACTGGCAACAACCCAAGCCCAGCCGCAAGGAGCACAACCAGCGAAATGACGTAACGAACCATGAAAGGCAAAGGGGATTTATGCGGTGATGACAGAATACGCGGTATTAGGTGTGGTTACTCTTCGGCCGTAGCATAATTTTCAGTTTTATCTGCTTTCACCAGCTTGTCAGTCTCCTTCGGTTTGCCCACAAAATTGGGCGGGAAGCCATTCAGCTGGCGCCACAGTTCATACCAAATGGGCACATCGTCGAGCAGAGCCCAGCCATACACGCCGCTGCCAACTCGCAATGGAGGGGGCCAGGCCTCCGTGTCAGGATCCGGGATAACAAGCACGCGGTACTGCCCTTGGCTATCAATGTTATCGATGACGGCTACCACGCCCCCGAAGGTGCCGAAGCTCGTGCCGGGCCAGCCCGAAAATACCAGTGCTGGCCAGCCATCAAACTGTAGCCGGACCTTGCGGCCCACTGAAAGCAGCGGAATATCCATGGGCTTCACATAAAGTTCAGCGGCCAACTGAGGTTTTGAGGGCATCACCGTCACGATGGGCTCGCCTTCTTTAATAATCTCGCCAAGGCCTTGTTTAAGGGCTCTTACTACGTAGCCATCCTGCGGAGCTGTAATGCGATAAAAAGCGTCGCGGATGCTCAGATTAGCATATTCGTTGCGCATTTTGGCTATTTGCCCCTCCGTATCGAACTGGTAAGCGGTAGCACTTCGCCGGTCACTCTCCGACTTCGCTAGCTTGTCCTGGTACTCAGCGCCGAGAGAAAGCAGCTCCAGGCGGGCATTTATCAGCTCCTGCTGGCTCACTCCCAGCTTGTTTGCCACCGCCTGCTGCTTAGCCGTCGATTCCTGAAATTTAAGCCGCCGCTGCTCTACTTCAGTTAGTGATTTCAGACCCTGCTGGTAAAGTTTTTCCTGCCGGTCGAGCTGCTGACGTGCAATAGCAAAATCAGTGTTGGCAGCCACCAGTTCAGCACTATCGCTCAGCACTTTCAGGCGGCTTTGACGCACTTTGTTTCGCGCTTTATCGAGGCTTACCCGCAGGCCTTCGCGCAGCGCTATCTGTTGCTGGCTCAGCGCGATTGCCTTTGCGCTGTTCTCGCGCAGTGAACCCTCTTTGGCCGCTAGCTGCTCACGAGTACGAAGGAGTAAGTCAGGATCGAAATACTTGTCTTTTATTTCCGCAATATCGACCAAGGTATCGCCGCGTTGTACTAGTTGTCCTTCCTTTACACGCCAGCGCATAATGCGGCCGGCAATTGTGCTGGGAACCGTTTGCGGACGGTCTTGGGGGCGCAGCGTGGTGAGCGTGCCCGTAGAGCGAATGTTTTGGGTCCAGGGCAAAAAGCCGCATAGCATCACCAACATTCCCATGCCAGCACACCAACGAGCTAGTACTCGGCCTGTGCGCGGCGTTTGCACCCGCTCAAACGAGGTGAAGCGTTTGGCTTCCGGGTGGTTTTCAGGAACAGAATACTCAGCGAAAGGCATAGGATGAAAACTGTAAAATTCGTTTCGGAGCTTGCGGCCAGCGGGAGTCTTGTAGTGCTCATACAAGCTGGCGGCAAGACTACATGGGGGGCATTTTTAAGCAACAAAGAGCTCCTGCAGCTCAGGCTGCTGGGCAATGACTGCATAGTCGCCGGTGGCAACCAGATGCCCGTCGCGAAGCACGGCAACACGTGGGCAAAGTGCCAGCAGGCGCGGGTCGCTGGAAGCCAGAATCAGCGTCCAGGGCATGTCGGGCGACAGCAGGCGCTTCAGTATCCGCCGCCGCTCAGCCGATTCTACAGCGGGCAGAAAGTGGTCGAGCAGAAGCAGGCGGGGGCGACGTACCAGGGCGCGGGCCAGCAGCAGCTTTTGCTTCACGTTGTCAGCCAGGGGAGTGCCAGTAGTCAGGTAGGTGCCCAAGCCCTGAGGCCAAGCATGTAGCTTATCACGCAGCCCTACCAGATCGAGCGCCCAGGAAATATCAACGGGCTGAATTTCAGGTTGATTAAGCGTTATATTCTCCAATACAGAGCCACTGAACAAGTGCTGATGCGAGAAATTCGATCCCATCGCCCGCGACAATGTTTCGGGGGAAAGGTCACGCAGAGCGATATCATCATAGGTGATAACGCCTTGGTAAGTATCAAGCAATCCACCCATAACTCGCAGGAGCGTGGTCTTGCCCGAGCCATCGTAACCAGCCAATCCTAGGTGTTCGTTGGGTTGTAGGTTTAAGGATACATCGTGCACAACTTGGCGGTTTGCGTTCGGATACTGATACGTTACGAGGTGCAAATCGACCGCTACACCACGATTACTGGCTGAAAAGGTAAGGTTGGCACTTGGCTGGTTTTTGATGCTAGGCAACTCCAGCACATGACCGATTTTATTGATCGAAGTGAGAGCATCGTAGAGGACATCCAGCTTGATCAGGATTTTCTCAACTGCTCCAATAGTGAGGATAATGACGATTTCAGAAGCTACAAACTGGCCAATATTGATTTCTTTGGCTACCAGTAGCCAGCAGCCAATAGTTAGCAGGCCAGCCGTAATAAGGGTTTTGAAACCAACAAAGCCTAAATACTGCGTCATCAGTACCCGAAAGTGCGAGCGTCGGGCCATGAGATACCCATTGACGTGCTCATCGGTACGGTCGAGAACCATGGCATGGCGTGGCGCCAGGCGAAACGTATGAACCGTACGGGCCACATCCTCGAGCCAAGACACTACCCGGTATTTGTATTTTGACTCCGTAAGGCTCGTCTCTAGGCCTCTTCTCCAGGTCAGGCGTAATAGCAAGCCCAGAATCAACACCAGGAACAGACCAAAAACGATAAAGGCCGGATGGTAGAAGGATAGCAGGAGCAACCCAAACAGGATCTGGACACCAGCCGAGGAAAAGTCAATCAATAGAATAGCCAATCCTTTTTGCAGAGTAGGCGTGTCGAGCATCCGATTCATAAGCTCTGGCAGGTACTCATCGCCCAGGGCTTCAGTGCGCACGCGAGGCAGATGTACCGCGAAATCGAAGGCAATCCGAGCAAACAAGCGCTGCTGCAGGAACTCTACCAAGTAAATCTGCATGATCTGCAGGCCTCCAACTATCACCGTTCCCACCGTGATAAAAGCGATGAGCACGATTAAGGAAGTGCTCACTGCTCCGCTCGATACAAAGCCAATCACACTCTGCACGCCGAGGGGCAATGATAAAGTAATAAGCCCCGCTAGCGCTGCGTATACATACAGGTAAGCGATATCGCGCCGTTCAGTCAGCAGCAGCCGCCACAAGCGTTGACCTGACGTAGGTCCAGATGAAGTTTCAGCCATAACGGAGACTGTTGAATGATGATTACTTGCTTAGTACTGAAAAGGCGATGCTCTCCAAAAACCCCAGAATATCTTGCTTAGCCGTTTCAGGAGTGGGTGCATCGGCCAAAGAAGGCAAGTGCTGTGAGAAAAAGAGCTGCTTGCGCGCTGACTCAAGCAACGTGCTTACCAGGGCGTGCGGATAGGGGTACTGGGGGGCAATTTCCTGGACTACCGCCGTGATGTCGGCACACAAGCTTTTGTATTCACGATAAAAGCCATCATGATTTACTTGGTCAACCTCGCGAGTAAGGTAGGTCTTAGAGGCCTCCGCCACTACCACACGGTACAACGCTGCCTCGTCTAGCTCGGGAGTTGTGGCATTATCACTGTGAGCGTTGGTGATAATACCTAGGATGAGCCGGAGCCGGGCGTTCGGATCGGTCACATTGTGCGTGTGAAAGCGAATTTGAAACCGAAGCCACGCCCAGTGCCACGAAATAAGATAAACCAGCAAACGGTGCTTGTTTTCAAAGTACCGGTATAGCGACGCCTCCGTGGAGCCTATCTGCTGGGCCAGCTTTTTAAAGGTGAACAGCTCAAATCCCAATTCGTCAATAAGCTGCACGCTCGTAGCTATGATCTTCCGACCAAGATCAGTCTCATGTGGATCACGCAAAAAAAGCTTCTCATTAAGCTCTGGACGCAGCGTAGTTAACATTCTCGAGGAAGGATTGTGGTGTTCAGGTTGTTGTGCGTCGCGCTGCCTAGCGCTCTCCTAAAAGCCGCTCCAAGGCTACAAAAGCACTCCTGAGCATATCTGACTGAGCGCAAATATATACAGCTCTCTTTGATAATAGTTTTACTACTATGAATAATTAATGTGCTTTTAATCTTGATACTCCTACTCTGTTGAGTTTTAATTCAATAGTTTATTAGATCCTGGCCTTAGTGGGCAGATAGCTAAAGCTTAAAAAGAGAAAAGCGACCACTGATTGTTCAGTGGTCGCTTTTCTCTTTTTAAGCTTTAGCTATCTAGAAGTTTCGCTCGCCCGTTTCCCGTTTACCCAGCATCATGGCGCCGACCATTGCCACTATAAACAAGACCGATACCAACTCAAATGGCAGCATGTATTGCTTATACAGCACCATACCCAACCGGTCTACCATGCCAATCTGCGAATCGAAAGTAGATGCATCAACTCCGCCGGGCTGAATATCGCGCAAGGCAGCAACCAGAATAAGCAGAAGTGAGCCGCCCGCTATGGCCGCTGCTATCTTAGACAAAGCCGACTTATGGGGCTCCGTATCAGCGTTCAGGTTCAGGAACATAATCACGAACAGGAACAGAACCATAATGGCCCCCGCATACACAATAATGTTCACGGCCGCCAGAAACTGCGCGTTCAGCAGCAAGTAGTGTCCTGAGATCGTGAAAAACGTGAGGATCAGAAACAGCACGCTATGAACCGGGTTTTTGGCTAGCACCACACCAAGCGCGCTAAACAGGGCTACAAACGACAGAAAGAAAAAGAGAGAGGACATAAGCGAAGGTAACACCAAGAGAAATAGCGGAGCTCATTTCACTTAGTCGTTGAGTAATCGGGGCTGGGGGTTTTTTTATCGTTTCCAGCAAGTGGTGGCCCGTTCGGCAGCGACCTGAACTTAGGCCGGTTGCTGAGCCATTTTATTGCGCAATACCTCTGCCTGCTCGGGTGTCAGCTGAATGCCACGCTGAGAGCGAGCATCCGGTGATACAGGCTCTACTAAGCGGTCCTTGCCGTAAATGAACTCGTCGCGCTCGAAGCGTGGGGGAGCCATTTTATCGGCTTGCAGGTACACGGCGGCTTTCGGGCAGGCTTCCTCGCAGAGGCCGCAGAAAATGCAGCGCAACATGTTCACCTCGTAGCTGACGGCGTATTTCTCTTCGCGGTAAAGACCTTCTTCGCCCTTCTTCCGTTCGCCGGCTACCATCGTAATAGCTTCGGCGGGGCAGGCTACAGCGCAAAGGCCGCAAGCAGTACACCGTTCCCGGCCCTGCTCATCGCGCTTAAGTACGTGTAGGCCACGGAAAATAGGAGAGAACGGCCGCGTTTCCTCCGGATACCGAATGGTAGCCTTCTTGGAGAAAAAGTGCCGCATTGTAATGCTCAGACCTTGGAAAATAGCCGGCAAGTATGCACGCTCGGCGAGCGTCATCGGCTTCTTTGCCAGTATCTTGGCTCTATTGCTTAAGGGTTGCATGATGGTTAGTTTCTAAATCCGAGTGAATCGGATGAGCAGCCTGGGAATCTACTTACGAGCCGAATTACTGCAGCAGCCACCACTTCGGTACCTGTGGGATAATGTTGAACACAATTAGCCCCCCAGTAAGCAGAATATTGAAAATGGCCAGCGGAATCAAGATAGTCCAGCCCAAGCGCATGAGCTGGTCGTAGCGGAAGCGGGGCAAGGTCCAGCGCACCCACATAAAGAAGAAAATGAAGGAGAAAATCTTAACAAAGATGGCTACCACTCCTAAGCCCGTCACAATGTTATGGGCCGTTACCATTCCCTGTGACTCAGCCAGGAAAGCGCGCAACTCATACTGGAACGGGAAGTTGAAGCCGCCAAAGTACAGCACGCTCATCACGGCCGAAGCCACGAACACGTTGATATATTCAGCGAATAAGTACAGACCCATCTTCATTGAGCTGTACTCAGTGTGATACCCACCTACCAATTCCGTTTCGCACTCCGGCAAATCGAAAGGAGTACGGTTGGTTTCAGCGAAAGCGCAGACAATGAAGATGATAAAGCCCAGCGGCTGCTTTACAATGTTCCAGAATTGCCACTCGCCGGGTACCGACTGTTGCAGCGTGATTTCGCGCAACGACAGGGTTTCACTAATCATCAGTACCGCAATCAGCGAAAGGCCCATGGCCAGCTCGTAGCTTATGTTCTGTGAAGCGGCACGAATGGCCCCCAGCAACGAGAATTTATTGTTGGAAGCCCAGCCACCAATCATAATACCATACACCCCCAGCGAAACTACGCCGAACACATACAGCATTCCGATATTTACTTCAATGCCTTGCAGCCAGATGATGGTGCTGCCGAACTGTAAATAGTTGCCGAAGGGAATAACCGCCGACGCCATCAGGGCCGTGACCATGGCCAAGCAGGGCCCAAAAACGAAAAGCGCACGATTGGAGCCGGCCGGGAAAAACTCTTCTTTCGTGAAGAGCTTAACCGCATCAGCCAGCGGCTGCAGCAACCCGAAAGGGCCAGCCCGATCAGGACCAACCCGGTCTTGCAGAAAGGCCGCAATAACGCGCTCCGCATAAGTAGAATACGTGGCGATGAGCAGCGAAACGCCGAACACCACCAGAATAACGAGGGCTTGCCAGCCCAGTGCGGGAAGTTCCATGTATAATATTACTAGTTCTGGTTACTGCCTGTGTATAAGTTAGTTATAAACTCAACAATACACAGTTAGTATCTAATTAATTACCCAATTTCAGGGGAGGATTTTGCTCCAAATCGCGCACTGAACTCTCCGGCAAATCTGCGATAATCTGCGGATTTATTACGGGCAACTCATAATGGTTGGCCGAAATAACTGACGTCCGATCGATGTGCGCGGGACCTTCAATAGTCCAGTCGGAGGTTTCCTTCTTCTCGAAGCGACACTCGTTGCAAATCCACTCTTTTACTTCACCGTACTCGTTTTTGCGAGCTGTTATACGCAATACGTCTTTGCCTTTGTACCACAGCACTACGTTGCCGGTGCACTTGGGACAGTCGCGGTGGGCATTTACGGGCTTAGTAAACCACACCCGCTGCTTAAAGCGCCAGGTTTTGTCAGTAAGCGCGCCAACCGGGCATACGTCGATGACATTACCAGAGAAGTCATTGTCGATAATGTTCTCGATGTAAGTGCCGATTTCGGAAGCGTCGCCGCGGCCCAATACGCCGTGTACGCGCTCTGGGGTGAGCTGGTCGGCGGTGTACACGCAACGGTAGCACAGAATGCAGCGCGTCATGTGCAGCTGAATTAGCGGGCCGATGTCAATCTTCTCGAAGGTGCGGCGCTCTTCTTCGTAGCGGGTAGTGGACACGCCGTGCTCGAAGGCGAAGTTCTGTAAGTCACACTCACCAGCCTGGTCGCACACGGGGCAGTCCAGGGGGTGATTGATGAGCAGCATTTCCACAATGCCCTTGCGCACATTGAGTACTTGCTCGGAAGTGGTGTTTTCCACGACCATGCCATCTTGCACGGGCGTAATGCACGAGGCCACCAGCTTAGGCATCGGGCGCGGATCTTTGGTAGAACCAGCGGCAACGCGCACCAGGCAAGCCCGACATTTGCCCCCCGAGCCCTTCAGTGGGGTATAATAGCACATGGCCGGCGGCACGATACCGCCGCCTATGGTGCGAGCCGCGTTGAGGATGGTTGTTCCATCCGGAACTTCTACCTCGATGCCGTCAAAAGTTATTTTAGCCATTATAAGTGGTCAGAAACGTATTATCTGAACCGAAGCAAAGGTATTTCCCGCAGAGTTTGACTTCGTCGTCCTTCGGTTCGCAGTGTTCAGTAAGTGGTAAAGATGAATGCCTTAGGCCAAAACGGCTTTGCCAGGGTATACCGCGCCAGGGCGAGTAGCTTCCTGCGGATGCTTTACGTGCCACTCAAACTCGTCACGGAAGTGGCGTACTGCCGCAGCTACGGGCCAAGCCGCTGCTTCACCCAAGGGGCAAATTGTGTTGCCCTCAATCTGCTTGGCTACGCTCACCAGTAGGTCGATATCGTGCAGAGAGCCATGGCCGTGCTCCAAGCGGTGAAGCACTTTCTCCAGCCAGCCCGTGCCTTCGCGGCAGGGTGAACACTGTCCGCACGACTCATGGTGGTAAAAGCGCGAGAAATTCCAGGTGTTGCGCACGATACAAGTCGTCTCGTCCATGGCAATAAAGCCCCCCGAGCCGAGCATGGTGCCCGTCACGAAGCCACCATCGGATAGTGACTCATACGTCATGAGGCGTGGCTCGCCGGCGGCTGTTTTCAAGATAAGCTCATTAGGCAGAATCGGGACGGAAGAGCCACCAGCTACTACAGCCTTCAGCTCACGTCCTTTCCAGATGCCGCCGCAGTATTCGTCGGAGTAAATAAACTCCTCAACGGGAACGCCTAATTCGATTTCGTAGATGCCGGGCTTATTCAAGTGGCCGCAAGCGGAAATAAGCTTAGTGCCCGTGCTTTTGCCAATGCCGATTTTAGCGTACTCGTCGCCCCCTTCGTTCACAATAACTGGCACCGCAGCAATCGATTCTACGTTGTTGACCACCGTAGGCCGGGCATAAAGGCCTTGCACAGCCGGGAATGGGGGCTTATTACGCGGGTTACCACGCTTGCCTTCCAATGATTCCAACAAAGCTGTTTCCTCGCCGCAGATGTAAGCGCCACCGCCGGGGTGAACATGCAAATCTAGGGAGTAGCCCGAGCCGAGAATGTTTTCACCCAAAAAGCCAGCCGCATAAGCTTCGGCAATAGCTTTTTCCAGAATGCGCAGCACGTACAACAACTCACCACGGATGTAGATGTAGCTGGTGCGCGCGCCCAGAGCATAGCTGCCCGTAATCATGCCCTCAATGAGCAGGTGCGGCAGCTTCGACATCAGCTGGCGGTCCTTAAAGGTACCAGGCTCCGATTCATCAGCGTTGCATACTAGATAGCGCGGCACACCTTCTGGCTTAGCTAAAAAGCTCCACTTCATACCCGTTGGGAAGCCCGCGCCGCCGCGCCCGCGTAGGCCCGACTTTTTGACTTCCTCCACCACCTCATCGGGCGTCATCGTCTTAAGAGCCTTTTCCACGGAGCGGTAACCACCGTGTTTGCGGTAGACCTCAAACGTGTCGATTCCCTCGACATTTATATGTTCAGTTAATAGCTTGCGTCCCATGATTTCTCCAGCGTAAGGGGTAGGAGTGAAGGGTTAATTGTATTTATTCTCCAAGCGAGTAAGGCGCTTGAATGCTAAGCGTTAGTTTGCTGCTCTTCCCACGGCAACAGCGGGCGATGCACCATACTGCGTAATTCAGTGAGCATAGCATCTACTGCTTCGGGCGTTTCAAGGCTCTCGTAGTATTTCTCCCGCACCTGCACAACCGGTGCAAAGCCACAAGCCGCCAGACACTCAACCATCTTAATAGTAAACATGCCATCAGGTGAAGTTTCGCCTACTTTAGCCCCTGTAATGCGCTCCAAGTTCTCCGTCAGCTCATCCGAACCGCGCAACATGCAAGGACCCGTGCGGCAGATTTCCAGCACATGCTTGCCAACCGGCTTGAGATTGAACATTGTGTAAAACGACGACACCTCATACACCTCGATTGGCTTGAGACCCAGCGTTTCGGCTACCAAATCTTGTACTTCAGGACTGACCCAACCGCCAAACTCCGCCTGAGCGATGTGGAGCAGCGGCAGCAGGGCCGATTTCTTGCGGTCCTCAGGGTATCGCTTAATGATGCGCTGAATCTCGGCTTGGGCAGCGGCCGAAAATTGAGGTTTAGCGGGAGCAGTCGTAACTTCCATAGGGGGCAAATTCAACAAAAACTACGCGTCCAGTTCGCCGGCAATTACATTCATCGAGCTTAGAATCACGATGGCGTCGGAGAGGCTGGTGCCTACTACCATTTCGGAGTAGGCTTGGTAGTAAATAAAGCAGGGGCGACGGAAATGCAGGCGATACGGCGTGCGGCCGCCATCCGAAATCAGATAGAAGCCCAGCTCACCATTGCCGCCTTCCACGGAGTGATATACCTCACCCACCGGCGCTTCAATCTCACCCATGATGATCTTGAAGTGGTAGATCAGAGCCTCCATGTTTTTGTACACGGCCTGCTTAGGGGGCAAATAATAGTGGGGCGCGTCGGCGTGGTACGGACCTTCGGGTAGATTATCAAGCGCCTGATTGATAATGCGCAAGCTCTGCCAAATTTCCTCGTTGCGAACCAGGAAACGGTCATACGTATCGCCATTGGTGCCTACCGGGATTTCAAAATCGAAGTCCTCGTAAGATGAATAGGGGTTCATTACCCGCACATCATAGTCAACACCAGCGGCCCGCAGGTTAGGACCCGTGAAACCGTAGTTCAAAGCCTTCTCCGCCGAGATCGGACCCACGTTTACCACTCGATCCATGAAGATGCGGTTGCGGGTAAACATGCTCTCAAACTCACGCATTACAGCCGGAAACTCCTTCAGCCACTTGCGCAGCTTCTCGATAGCCACGGGCGAGAAGTCGCGCTCCATACCGCCTACCCGACCCATATTGGTCGTAAGACGCGCGCCACAAACTTCCTCGTAAATCTCGTAGACCTTTTCGCGCTCCTGAAACACGTACAGGAAGCCAGTGAAGGCGCCCGTATCTACTCCCAGAATGGAATTACAGATGAGGTGGTCAGTGATGCGAGCCAACTCCATCATAATCACGCGCATGTACTGCGCGCGCTTTGGAACGGTGATGCCTAGCAGCTTTTCTACCGTCATGTGCCAGCCCATGTTGTTGATGGGACTGGAGCAGTAGTTCATCCGGTCGGTGAGGGGTGTGATCTGGTAGAACGGCCGCCTCTCGGCAATCTTTTCGAAAGCCCGGTGAATGTAGCCAATGGTAGGAACGCCGGAAATGATCCGCTCCCCGTCCATTTGCAGGATGTTCTGAAAAATGCCGTGGGTAGCAGGGTGCGTCGGGCCCAGGTTCAGCGTCGTTAGCTCTTGGCTAAAGTCGTTGAGGGTGGGCACGAGCTGGTTGTGCTGCTGCTCGCGGGCTTCCTGGTGAATCTTATGGGTGCCTTCCAGCGTGTCGTTTACTGCCATGATAAAGGTATCAGGGGCCTAGCGGCCGAAAAACAGGTCAGTTTTGTCTTCGCGGGTGCCGTCCTCCAGCGGATACTCTCGCCGCATGGGGTGGTAGTCCATATCCTCAACATTGAGAATACGGATGAGGTTGGGATGGCCCGTGAAGATGATGCCGAAGAAGTCGAAAGTCTCGCGCTCCATCCAGTTCGCCGTAGCGTAGATGTCGGTGAGCGTAGGAACGGCCGGATCGATAATCGGGAAAAAGATTTTTAGCCGTAGGCGCACATTGTGCACTAAGCTGTGCAGATGATAGATCACTCCCAACTCCTGACCCTCGTTCTCAGGATAGTGAATCCCGCACATGGTGGTCAGAAAGTTGAACTGCAGGATTGGCTCGCCGTGCAGGGTCTGAATGATTTCGTGAATCCGCTCGCGCGTGGTTGTGGCCGTTAGCAAGCCGTAAGGCTCTTCTACGTCGGTAAAAGCATCTTCGCCAAATAGCTGCTGAAGGGTAGTGAGCACCCGAGCATTGGTCAGCTTATTAGGGTCGGTTTCGATTACAGCAGTTTGAGCAACAGTGGATTCTTCGTTCGATTCAGCCATTTTAGGAAGAAGCTAGAAGCTAGGTCTAAGGAGTCAGGAGCATAATATTCTAGCTCCTGACTCCTTAGACCTAGCTTCTTATTTAATGTTATAAGAGGCCAACAGCGCCTGATACTCAGGTGAGTTGCGGCGGCGGATAGACTCGTTTTTAGCCAGGTCCTGTACCCGCATCAATCCGTCGAGCACTTGCTCAGGACGGGGAGGGCAGCCGGGCACGTACACATCAACGGGGATGATACGGTCGATGCCCTGAAGTACAGAATAGGAGTCAAAAATGCCCCCCGAGCACGCGCAAGCGCCCATAGCCAGTACCCAGCGAGGCTCGGCCATTTGCTCATAAACCTGCTTCACGATGGGCGCCATTTTCTTGGCAATCGTACCCATTACCATGAGCAAGTCGGCCTGACGAGGCGAAAACGAAGGCCGCTCCGAACCGAAGCGAGAGATGTCGTAGTGCGAACCCATCGTAGCCATGAACTCAATGCCGCAGCAAGAAGTAGCAAAAGGCAAAGGCCAGAGCGAATTAGCGCGGGCAATGCCAACTACCTTTTCCAAGGAAGTTGCAAAGAAGCCTGCACCCTCAATTCCTTCCGGTGCACCTACTGTTTTGATTTCAGGAACTCGTATATCAGTCATAAGAAAGAGTCTATTTCAAGAATGGGAATACCCATCTGACGAACACCAGCCAGGTCGCAAAAGTTTGCCTTTTAGCGCTCTGTCCAGCGTAATACGCCCTTTTTAATGACGTACACGAAGCCTGCCATGAGCAGGGCCAAGAATACAATCATCTGAAGAAAGCCTTCAGTACCTAACGAGCGAAAGTTGACAGCCCAAGGATACATGAAGATAACTTCCACGTCAAACAGCACGAATAGAATGGCTGTTAGGAAGTACTTTACCGAAATCGGAGTGCGGGCGTTACCCACCGACTCGATGCCGCACTCGAAAGAACTGTCCTTCACGACGCTCTTGCGGTTAGGGCCAACTAGGTGAGATACGATCATTGCAAAAGCAACAAAAGCTAAGGCAAACCCAAGCTGAACCAGGATGGGGAGATAATCAGAAGGCTGGTATTGCGCAGCAGGAAGGGCAAGAAACATAGTAGCTAGATTAGGACTAGAGTAAAATCAGCACTGAAAAGCAAAGGTAAGGCGTACGGGTTTGGGAACAAAGGTGAAGGTGAACCTAGGTGAGAAAGGCAGATATAGTACAAATCTGCTTCTCAGCTATGATTAGAACAGGTGCCGAGCGGAAAAGTAATAGGATATGAGATAAAACACACTTAACGTAAAAAGCCCCCCAGAATAAGTCCTGGGGGGCTTTTTACGTCTTGAGCAGGATTTAGAAACCGCCTTGCCCAGTTATATTCAAGTTCTCACCCGTCTCAACGCCTAGGAAAGGATAACGGTAATCAACGGGCGTTACGAAGGTTTCCTTGATGGCGCGCGGCGATACCCAGCGCAGCAGGTTCAGCATAGAGCCGGCCTTATCGTTGGTGCCGCTAGCGCGAGCGCCGCCGAAGGGCTGCTGACCAACTACCGCGCCGGTTGGCTTATCGTTGATGTAAAAATTGCCGGCAGCGTTTACTAAGCGCTTCGATGCCAGATCGATAGCGTAACGGTCTTGACCGAAGATAGCGCCAGTTAGCGCGTAGGGCGAAGTGCTGTCTACTAAGTCAAGGGTTTCTTCGAACTGGTCCGCGTCGTAGACGTGCATAGTTAGTACGGGGCCGAACAGCTCCTCGCACATAGTCACGTACTTAGGGTCTTTGGCTACCAGCACTGTCGGCTCCACGAAGTAGCCTTTCGATTTGTCATAATTGCCCCCTGCGATGATTTCTACCGCTGAGTCTTCCTTGGCGCCGTCGATGTACTTGGCCAGCTTATCGAAGGAAGCTTCGCTGATAACAGCATTGATGAAGTTGCCGAAATCTTCTACGTCGCCCATTTTCATCGACTTCAAATCCTCCTGCAAATAGGCTTTCACCTCCGGATAAAGATTGGAAGGAATGTACACGCGACTTGCGGCTGAGCACTTTTGGCCCTGATACTCAAACGCTCCCCGCGAAATGGCCGTAGCTACCTGACGTGGGTGGGCCGAGTGGTGCGCCAGAATAAAGTCCTTGCCGCCCGTTTCGCCCACAATGCGCGGATACGACTTGTACTTGTGAATGTTCTGGCCAATGGTCTTCCAGATGTTCTGGAAAACGCCCGTGGAGCCCGTGAAATGAATGCCCGCAAACTCTGGGTGATTGAAAATGACATCACCTGCCGTGGGGCCATCCACATACACGAGGTTGATAACGCCAGCCGGCACGCCTGCTTCCTGGAATAGCTCCATCAGCACGTGAGCCGAATAAATCTGAGTATTTGCGGGCTTCCACACTACCACGTTGCCCATCAGCGCAGCCGAAGTAGGCAGGTTGCCGGCAATGGAAGTGAAGTTGAAGGGTGTAAGCGCAAACACAAAGCCTTCAAGCGGGCGGTGCTCCAGACGGTTCCACATGCCGGGCGCTGACTCCGGCTGCTGCTTATAAATTTCCTGTAGGAAATACACGTTGAACCGGAAAAAGTCGATCAGCTCACAAGCCGCGTCGATTTCGGCCTGGAAAGCATTCTTGCTCTGGCCCAGCATGGTAGCCGCATTCAGGCGAGCCCGGTAAGGGCCAGCTAGCAACTCAGCGGCTTTCAGGAAAATAGCGGCGCGGTGCTCCCAGGGCAATTCGGCCCAGTCGCGGCGGGCGGCCAAAGCGGCTTCAATGGCTTGGGTTACGTGTGTGCCGTCGCCCTCGTGAAACTGGCCCAGCACGTGCTTATGATCGTGGGGGGGCGAAATGGTTTTGGTCTTGCCCGAGCGCACTTCCTGCCCACCGATGTACATCGGGATATCTACCTGCTGCTGCTTGAGGTCCTTCAGCGCCTGCTGCAACTCGGCGCGCTCCTTGGAGCCTGGCGCGTAGCCTTTAACGGGTTCGTTAATCGGGGTGGGAACGTTGAAAAAGCCGTTGGCCATAGAGTTAGTTTTTGGATGTAGGTTTATTGATGGGGGACAAAGCAAAGGTAACAGGGAGTTGAACAACCATCGGTAGCCAGAATTGCATGCGCATGCCAACACCCGATTCGCCATTGACCTCCTAAAAAAGCTATATAACTACATCTACAAACTTTTCAGGAGCTTTAACACCTGCTCCTTCAGCTCTTCCTGCGAGCCATTATTATGGATAACAGTGGCAAAATGCTGATAGGTATCCATCACCGTTTCGCTGGGATGATTATCGTCGCGGGTGCCGTCGCCGCGCTGCTGGAGTGGGTCGCCTTCCACGCGTAGCATCAGGCCGCCGCGCTCCCGAATGGGGTCGGCTTCGTTGGGAAAACGCACATCGGGCACAATCACAAACTGATCTTCAGGCAAGCGAGCGAAGAAGGCTTTAACCCAGATTTCCGGCTCCCAGGCCCGCAGCGCGTGACCAACTTGCTGAAGCATTTCGCCGCGGGTGCGCCCAAAGATGGGCAGCAACTGGGCTTTGCCGTCCTGGTAATAGTAGGGGGCAATTGCCTCGCCGGCTAAGGTGGCGCACACGGCCTTGATGGCGTCGCCGAAGGAAAGAATCTGCCAGTTGCGCTCGGGCTGTAGCTGCTGAATCAGGCGAGCCACCGTATCCTTGCCGCTGCCTCTCTTACCCGAAATTCCCAGTATGTGTATCATAGTGGCGCAAAGGTAGAGGGCAGCGGGGGGCTTTTTTTCTTATAAAATCTCCTTTAGCTCGCTCAGGCAGCTAATCTCGTAGGTCACCTCGTTGAAGTGCCGCCGCTTATCCGGGTTGAAATACACCTGATCGATGCCCGCATTATAAGCACCCAGCACATCGCATTCGAGGTTGTCGCCAATCATAAGGCTTTCCGCGGCGCTGGCGCCAGTGCGCTTTAGCGCGTGCTCAAACATGCGGCGGTCGGGCTTGAGGCAACCGCTGCACTCGGAGGTAATTACTTCCTGAAAAAATGGCGTCAGCTGCGACGAATCGAGCTTGATGTACTGAATTTCCTTGAAGCCGTTCGTGATCAGATGCAGGGTGTATTTGGTTTGCAAATACTCCAGCATATCATGCGTAAACGGAAACACCGCCGACTTAGTAGGCAGCAACTCCGTGAAGTGCTGCGAAATGCCCTCGGGTACGTCAGCCTCATCTACGCCCAGCCGCACCAGCGTGCGCGTAAAGCGGGTGCTGCGCAACTGCTGCTGCGTGATTTTGCCCCCCTGATACAAGCGCCACAGCGCATGGTTGATGTCGCGGTAGCGGTCGATAAATTCTTCTACCGTGAACGTACCGAAGCGCCCTAAATCGTAGTGAGTAAAAAGGGTGCGCAGGGTTTCGTCGGCGTTTTTCTCAAAGTCCCAGAGCGTATGATCCAGGTCGAAGAAAAGGTGACGGTAAGCTTTGGCGGGGCGAAATGACTGACTGGGGGGCATTCTTAATCAAGTAGGAGTTTGGATACAACGCGCCCGTGCAGCAGATGTTCACGCACGATTGCCGGCGCGTCGTCGGGCTGCACGTCGCCGTAAATGGCGCCTTCGGGATATACGATGAGGGCCGCACCGCACCCTTTTTTGCAATGCTTACACTCATCAAGGCAACCGGTGGGAAGGGCGCGGTTGAGTTTTTTGCTGAGGCCCTGCTTTTTAATTTCCTTTTTCAGAGCCTTCACCACGTCGCGGCCCACCTCGCTTTTTTGGTTGGTGCAAACGAAAAGGTGATGTTCGTATTTCATAAACTAAACTAGATGAGCTCAACCGCCGCGCAGGCCAACACCACTATACTTGTTGGTAGCCTGTCCAGCGGCGATTCTGAAGCTTGTACGCGGCCAGCTCCCTATTCGACCAGAGGGTTTGGTAAATCTGCTGGTCGCGCATCAGTTGAGGGTCTTTTTCCATGTAACCCAAAAACTGGTGAACCAGGTCCGCCATTTCATCCTTTATAAAGTAGAAGGCCCAGTTGTCGAGCCGACGGAAGCTGACCAAGCCCGCATTCTTTAGATACAATAATTGGCGGGAGGTTTTGGTTTGGGTGAAGTCCAAGACCTGTTCCAGATCGGAGATGCACATTTCCTGATTGCGCCACAGCAAATGCAGCATCCGCACCCGCGACTCGTCGCCGAGGGCCTTAAATAGTTGCTGACCAAATGCAACGCTGAAGTGTTTAAGACGCATCCTTTACCGAACAAAGCAGGGAAAAAGCCCCCGCATAAAACGAAACAAATTTACGGCCCCTCCGGCTTCGACCTCTCAAAGAGCCGTATTATTGCAGTATAGCACATTCAAGTATGTCTGATAAGAGTCGAATGTATGTCGTTGTTGCCACGCTGGGGCTGTTGCTGGTGCTTTTTGTGCTGGCACCTACCGCAGGCCACGCCCAAGGACAACGGCGCGTAGTACAGTTCTCGGGTATTGTGGCTACCGGCGACAGCCTGTTGGGTGTGCCGGGCGCTACCGTGTTTGTTCCGTCGGCGGGCCGGGGTACGGCTACTAATCTCTACGGTTACTTCTCGCTGCCCGTCCTCACCGGCGACAGCATCGTGATTCGCTCCCTGGGCTACCGCAACCAGTACGTGATTATTCCCCCCGATTATCCACGGCAGAGCTATTCCGTTATCGTCTCGCTCCAGGAAGACGTGACGGTGCTGCCCGAAGTGCGGGTATTTCCCTACGCCACCGAAAAGGAATTTAAAGAGGCTTTTCTAGCCCTGAAGCTGCCCAAGGAGCGCGGCAGCAGTGCCGCCAGAAACCTGAGCCCCGACGTGCTTCGCCAGATTTTTAACAATGCGCCCGTCACCAGCGCCGGTAACTATCGGCAGACGCTTCAACAGCAGCAGCAGGGCTACGACCGCCGCATGGGTGTGGCCCCCAATCCTCAATCCAACAATCCTTTACTGAATCCTTTCAGCTGGCTGAAACTGATCCAGCAAGTGAAAGACGGCGAGTTTAAGAAAAAGGAAGGCGTAGATTATTAAGTAGTTAACTCTCTAGAGCAATAAAAGCCCCCCACCCGTCATGCAGAGCGGCAGCGAAGCATGACGGAGTGGATTAATAGATTAAGCTTTAGGTGAGTTCTTAAGCTCAACCGTCTGAAAAACAGGACAACCAGTAAGCGGCTTTTACGGTAAAGCGTTGTGTGTCGGCTCCATGTGGGAGTTGGTCAGTGAGTGCTCAGTGCAGCACCTTATACCTTGTTTTTCAGTCTTATGGATACGAACCTCCCGGTTTCCGCCCATCCGCGCGTCGTTATTATCGGCTGCGGGTTTGCGGGTTTGCGGCTGGCGAAAGAATTGCGCCACGCGCCCGTGCAAGTGGTCGTCATCGACCGCAATAATTACCACAATTTTCAGCCGCTCCTTTACCAGGTGGCCACCGGCGCCCTCGAGGCGGACAGCATTGCGTACCCCATTCGCAAGATTTTCGCTGGTCAGAAAAACTTTTTCTACCGCATGGCCGACGTGCAGCGCGTAGCGCCCGAGCGCAACGTGGTGCATACCAGCGTAGGCGATATTCGCTACGATTACCTGGTAATAGCTACGGGCTCACTTACCAATTTCTTCGGCATTGAGAGTATCGAGAAGAATGCCATGCAAATCAAGAGCATTCCGAATGCCCTGAACTTGCGCAGCTTTATTTTCCAGAACTTCGAGAAAGCCCTGCTCACCGAAAACCCCGAGGAAAAGCAGGCTCTGCTGAATATCGTGGTGGTGGGCGGCGGACCTACGGGCGTCGAAATCAGCGGCTCCCTGGCCGAGATGCGCCGCCATGTGCTGCCCAAAGATTATCCGGAGTTGGATCTGAAGCAGATGCAGGTTATTCTGGTAGAAGCCGGCCCGGCCGTACTCGGGCCCATGTCGGCGAAGTCGCAGCAGGAGTCGAAGCGTTATCTGGAAGAGCTGGGCGTAATTGTGCGCCTGAACACATCCATCAAACGGTTTGAAAACTGCCGGGCCTACTATTCCGATACGGAGTATATCCCCACCGAAAACCTGATTTGGGCCGCCGGCGTGAACGGCGCCGAAGTACCTGGTTTGCCACCCGAAGTGGTAGCCCGCAACAAGCGCATCAGCGTGAACCGCTGGAACCAAGTCGAAGGCTTCCAGAACGTCTTTGCCATCGGCGACGTGGCCAATATGGTGACGGAGGAAATGCCCCGCGGTATGCCCATGCTGGCGCCCGTAGCCCAGCAACAGGCCGAATTATTGGCCGACAACCTGCAGCGTATTATGCGCAACGAGGCTCCCAAGAATTTCGAGTACGTCAACAAAGGCGTGATGGCCATTGTGAGCCGCAACAAGGCCGTGGTCGACTTGCCCAAAGACGTGCATTTCAGCGGTATTCTGGGCTGGTTTACGTGGCTGTTTGTGCACTTGATGACGTTGGTAGGATTCCGCAATAAAGTGGTTGCCTTCGTCGACTGGGCCTTCAGCTACTTTAGCTCCGACCAAGCCTTGCGCCTTATTATCCGTCCTTTCAGCCGCCGCGATGTAAAGGACGACCAAGGCAAGAAAAAAGCTGAGCATCAGAACTCTACGCCGGAATACAATCCTGCGCCGCCTGCTATTCAAACGCCGGTAGCGAGGTAGCCGAAAGGCAGCGTAACCCAATAAAAAAAGCCCCCCAGCAGTCTGCTGGGGGGCTTTTTGGTTCAGCATATTTCTCTAATTAAAGAGCGTAATCGGCTAGGGCTTTACTTACATCATAGATGTTGCGGTCGTTGCGGAAGGTTTTGCTGATAGCATCCGTCTGGCCGCGCACCCAGATTTTCAGCTCCGCATCGAGGTCAAAATGCCCGGTAGTTTCCATGGAGAAGCGCTCAATGCTGCGGTACGGCACGCTCAAAAACTCCTTTTTCTTGCCCGTTATGCCCTGTTTATCCACCAGAATCAGGCGCTTATTCGTAAAAATAAGCTGGTCGCGGATAATGACGAAGGCCTTTTCCACCCGCTCGTCGGTAGCCAGCAGGCGGCTGAGTTCCTGTTGTAATTCCTGGGCGTCGCTTTCTGAAGCGTTGCCAATTAACCCATCGAGAAGTCCCATAGTCGGTGTAGAGTTGGTGGAAGACGAAGCTACAACGAAAATCAGTTGACTAGGGCAGTTTTATTGACAGTACAAAAGGAGTCGATAACCATAACCTGCGGGGCGCTATACATAACCTTGTTTGCCGTACAGAATCGCTCAACCTGCTCATCAGAAGTTGCGGGTCTAAGGCGGATAAATAACTGTTCACCCCGCCGCAAAGCAGGTAAGTTTTGAAAGGTCTGGACGACATTGGCGTAGGTGGCAGGCACCGCGGCTGGTCCCGGAATAACCGTTCCCATGTCGCCACTGAAATAAAGACTGGAACCGATAGGTAAAGCCGTATCAATCTGCAACAGAGAAGCGCCTTCGCAGGTCGTTCCCAACATCGTGCTGCTGACGCACTCCTGACTAGGGTTATCCTCTTTTTCGCAGCCTGTGATGGCGGCTATAACACTGGCATACAACAGAATAATATACGGTTTTCTCATCGGGCTGGGGGGCAAATTTGCTTGTGTGCAGATAAGAGTTCGATCCTGCCGCTTGAGGTTGCAACCACATTCAAACCTGATAAGAAATTGTATTCAACTCGTATTCTTTCAAACAGAAACAGCCACCCAGTTATGGGTGGCTGTTTCTGTTTGAAATCTAAAATGACTGCTAATTAGTGCCGCCGCCCGTAGCGCCGCTGCTGGCCGGAACTGGCTGCGTAGCGCTGGGCTGCTGCTGCATGGGGTTTGGCTGCGTGCGCTGCTGCTGCTCAAACAACTCGAAGCGGCTGGGGGCCAATTTGCGCGGATACGCATTGTTGCTCAGGTCCGTGTCGGCGGTTTGCAGGAACGGGTCCAGCGTGAAAGCCACCACGGGCTTATCGGTAACGAATACTTTCGTCACCTGCTCGTTATTGCGACGCCAGATTTCGGCTGGAATGTTCACTACTTCCTGCTTGCCGTCCTCGTAGGTCATTTGCACAACTACTGGCATTACCAAACCGCCAATGTTGCGCAGGCCTACTTCATAGAAGTGCAGACCTTCGTTCAGACGCTTTTGCTGCTCCGGCTTCAGCTTCTTCACGTACTCCTGGTAGCGCTGCTTGTCGGCCTCCGTCGTGGCAATGGGATCGTACGTGTTGTAGAAGTCCTTTAGGCCGGGCTTCTCGTCGTCAACGAGCGTGCGCTTAATGTCTTGCAGGTTGCGCTGCTGCGACAAAGTCTTGGGCTCCGCGTTCAGCTCCTGCCGCTTGCGGGCATTCTCAATTTCGGGGTTTTTGGAATCAACGGTGTACCACTTCACGCCTTCAATGGCGAGGTCGGTGCGGTCGTTGGTGTAGAACCAGCCGCGCCAGAACCAGTCGAGGTCAACGCCGGAGGCATCTTCCATAGTGCGGAAGAAGTCGGCAGGCGTGGGGTGCTTGTAGGCCCAACGGCGAGCGTACTCCTTGAAAGCGTAATCGAATAGCTCGCGGCCCATGATGGTTTCGCGCAGAATATTCAGGCCGGTGGCGGGCTTGCCGTAGGCGTTGTTGCCGAGCTGCAATACCGATTCTGAGTTAGTCATAATCGGGGTTTGCAGGCTCTTATCCATGCGCATGTAATCCACGATTTTGGCTGGCTCGCCGCGGCGCGAAGGATAGTTGCGCTCCCATTCCTGCTCCGAGAGGTACTGCATAAACGTGTTCAGACCCTCGTCCATCCACGTCCACTGCCGCTCATCGGAGTTCACAATCATGGGGAAGAAGTTGTGTCCTACTTCGTGGATAATCACTGAAATCAGGCCGTATTTGGTGTTGGCCGAGTAGGTGCCGTCTTTCTCGGGCCGGTAGCCATTAAATGAAAGCATCGGGTACTCCATGCCGCCAATGGGGCCGTGCACCGAAATAGCCACCGGATACTGGTAAGGAATAGTGCGCTTGGAGTAGGTTTTGAGTGTATGCGCCACAGCCTCCGTCGAGTATTGGCCCCACAGCGGGTTGCCCTCTTTCGGGTAGTACGACATGGCCACAATCGGCTTGCCTTCAATCTTCAGGCCCATCGCATCCCAGATAAACTTGCGGGAACTGGCAAAAGCGAAGTCACGAACGTTTTTAGCAACGAAATTCCAGGTTTTGGTGCCTTTGGCTCGGCCCTTCTCAGCTTGCTCAGCCTCGGCCTGGGTTACAATCACAACGGGCTTTTTGGCATCCGTTGCCTGAGCCAGACGCTTGCGCTGGGTAGCGGACAGCACCTGATCGGGGTTTTGGAGCGTGCCGGTAGCACCAACCACGTGGTCGGAAGGGGCGGTGATGCTCACTTTGTAGTTGCCGAAAGGAAGCGCAAACTCGCCGCTGCCCAGGAACTGCTTGTGCTGCCAGCCGTTCACGTCGTCGTACACAGCCATGCGGGGGTAAAACTGCGCTATTTCGTAGAGGTAGTTTTTGTCCTCGGGGAAATACTCGTAGCCCGAGCGCCCACCGAGCTTAAGTACGTCGTTGATGTTGTAGCGATACGCAATGCTGAACGTGAACGACTGCTTGGGCTGCAAAGGCTGGGGCAGATCCACACGCATCATGGTATGGTTTACCACGTGCGCCAGCGCCTTGCCACCTTTCTGCTTCACCGACTCAATCTTGAACCCACCGTCGAAATCGGCGCGGGCCAGGTAGTCCATGGCCCCGAACGACATGCGCGGCTGTAGCTCCGCCGTCTGCGTGGAGGTAGTCATGGAGTTCTCGGCGTAGATATTCTGGTCGAGCTGCACCCAGAGGTAAGTCAGCACGTCGGGCGAGAGGTTAGTGTAGGTAATGTCCTCGGTGCCCGAAATGGCCTGCTTCTCGTCGTCGAGCCGCACGTTGATATCGTAGTCGGCACGCTGCTGCCAGTACTGGGAGCCGGGCGCACCGGAGGCCGTCCGGAAGGTGTTGGGAGTAGGCAGCTCGGTGCCGAGCTGGGCAAATTTGTCGGTGCCGGAATTGGTGTTCTGGATAGAAGGCGTTTGCGCTATCAGCGGCGCGACGCTCAGTCCAATGCCACCGACGAGCAAGAGAAGATTTCTCAACATAAAAACAAGCAGAAAATCAGGAAGGAGGAAAGCAAATTTACAGAAATCCTCTTAATGAATCCGTTAATAATACTTACTGAGGAGTACCGTTGCCCGAGCCCATTTTTGCCCCCAGCATGCACCCTTAGTCAGCGAAGTTTCCCAGCAGCAGAATAAGGGCAATGCCGGCTGCGGCTCCACTTACTACCAGCACCCAGTCGCGGCGGGCCGCCCGAAACACACGCAGCACGATGAAGCCCAGCACCAGAATAAGAGCCACAATGAGTAACTGGCCAAGTTCGACGCCAATGTTGAAGGCCAGCAGCTCCAGCACCGGGCGCGTATTCTGCCCCAGCAGCTCGCGCAGATAGCTGGAAAAACCGAGTCCGTGTATCAGCCCGAAAATGGCGGCTAGGGCATTAGGCAACGTGAGAACGATGGGCTGATTGCGCTTGAAATCGCGGCTGGCCCGGCTCATATTTACCACGCAGGTCAGCAGGATGGTAACCGGAATCAGGACCTCAATCAGCGTGGTGCTGTACTGCACGAAGCCCAGCGTAGCCAGCGCCAACGTAATGCTGTGGCCCACTGTGAAGCTGGTAACAAGGGCCACCACCCGGCGCCAGTCGCTGAGCACGTACGGCGCACACAGGGCCAGCAGAAACACCAGATGGTCGTAGGCCTGCAGGTTGAAGATGTGAAAAAAGCCGAGCTGCAGGTAAGTCGAGAAAACGGACATGCGGCAAAGCTAATATTTATTCTAAAGTTAGGTTTATGTAGATGGCTGATCAGGCGTAATAGCCTTTAGATCCAAAATGAAGCTGTTATTCCTTATCTGAATCTGACCATATACATTGCCGCATCGAGCCATATTTCAATTATTCTTTTTACATGTCTTTAACACGATTATTCTATATCGGTGCTTTGGTGAGCGTGGTCTATGCAAGTAGCTTACAAACAAGCTTAGCACAGCCAGCCTTGCCCGGTTCGGGTGCTGGCATTCAAGTAGAAAAGCCCCCCACTGTTGATAGCGCAGCTTTCATCGCTGCCGAGGATACCTTACAGGCTATCCAAAATCTCTTTCAAACCCGAAGAAGGGGCGGACGGCTTTTTGCAATTCAGGGTGGAGCAGGCTTGCTGGGGGCAGTGGGCTACTTAGCCATGCCTGTCAGTGATTCTTCGCCTAGCGTTTTTTCATATACTGCAAACGATAAAATTCAGATAGTCAGTATTTTAGCCGCTGCGGGGCTCCCTCTGCTGGGTGTTGGAATCAGTAAGATTAGTCGGTTTAGCAAAGAGAAGGAGAGAGCCTTGATTCAGCAATACCGAGCAGGCCAGCCGCTACCCGCACATATCAGTCAACGATTAAAGCCAAAGTATTTTCGGGCTTGGCCCAAGATGTAGCAGCAGTATCAGAGAAAAAAGCCCCCCAGAATAGTTCTGGGAGGCTTTTTTGTTGCACTTCCAATTTCAGGTTAGAGCGGACGCCTACATGAATTTAACCTTCACAATCTCAAAAAACGGTGACGTGGCTGTGTACGGATACAGCACGTAGGCATCGGTGAGGCTGCGGCGGGTGATGGTAGTAGGGCCGACGGCACCCGTAGCAAAGCTGCCCGTGGCGCGGGCCGTGGTCCAAGAGTCGGTGCTGTTCACCCGGAATACAGTTTGCTGGCCACCCGACACGACCAGGAGGGTTTCGGGCGTGAGTATCAATAACCCGTCAGCACCGACCAGGCTCTGGCTAACAGTCACGCGCGTAAATGCTTCAGGGTTATCTACCGGGACTTTAAACAACGCGCCGTCGTTGGACTTGGCTACCAGCAAAAAGCCCCCCGGATGGAACACGATGCCGTTTAGCCCGAAGCCAGTGCCGCCGCTTAGCTGTGCGTTTTCCAGAAACACCGACGCATTGCCTTGCAGGTCAACTTTGTAAATAACAGGGGCGAAGCTGTCGGTCACGTACGCATTGCCCTGTAAGTCAATGGCAATATCATTGGCAAAATGCTGCTGGCCGGGGCGCAGCGCCCCCAGATTCACGTAGCTCTGGAGGCTGCCGTTGTTGGCGTTGAAAATGGCCAGTCCGGCCACTTGCCGTAGCGTGGCCGGCGTTGAGCGGCTGGTGTTTCCGCCACCATCTGATACGGCCGCGAGCAGGCGCTGCCGGCCGGCGTCGAGGTTCAAACCAATGGTCGAAATCAGGCGTGGGTCATCGGCAAAGGTTCGGTAGCTGCCGTCGTCCTTCACCGCGCCAATGCGGCCCTGGGTGCGGGAGCTAACCAAATAGCGCTGATTAAGCTCGTCGTACCGTATCCCTTCCGGATGCACACGCGGCTCAGCAACAGTGATTTTGGCTGGCGTAAATGGATTGGGAATAGTGCCGTCTTCCTGTACGCAACCTGGGAGCAAGCTGGTCAGGCCAACGGCTAAAGCAGCCACACGAATAAAGCGAGGCAGAGCAGTTGTTCCTGCCTGCCTGAAAGAGAAAGAGTGAAGCATAGAAATGAATGGTTAAAGGCCAATAAATCAATTAAATGACTATACGATCTCCAACGCACAACAGACTGCCTAGAGCAAGATTATATACACCACTTGGACAGGCGCTACTAGAGCTGCCTATGATACGCCTCAGACTGGTTAGCACTTTCGAAACCGAACATTAGTAGCTCGCTTGTGCTTTATAGAATGCAGCTATGATGGTTGACAGTGGTGATCTAGTTAATGATTAGATCATGTGCTATCTAAATAAAATTGGGTGCAGCCCAAAACGTACTTAACCTAAAGATGAGCACAATAGTCATAGTGGCCCAGATTATCGTTGCCCTTTCGATAATCGTTGTGTGGGTATTTCGCTTCGATAATATCGTAAAGGAATTCAAGCAATACGGACTGCCGGATTTGGTTCGCACAATCGTCGGCGCTACCAAAATAGCCTTAGCCACCTTGCTGATTGCGGGTATTTGGTGTCCGTCCTTGGTGGTCATTCCTGCCCTGCTGATGGCTTTTTTGATGCTCTGCGCGCAGGTTGCCCATATCAAAGTGAGAAACCCGTGGCATAAGTATCTGCCGTCGTTATTTCTGCTGTTTCTGTCGCTCTTTATTGCGGCTGCTTACACGGGCGTAATTACCGTTTAGCCAGATGGAAATCATTGCTATTTGGCTGTCGAGTATCTCCTTCTTCTTTTTTGGAATCACCTATTTCACCTCCCATTACCTCAAGGACGAATTCAAACGTTACGGTCTGGCAAAGTTTGGCCCGCTAACAGCAACACTCCAAATACTCGGCGCACTGGGTTTATTGGTAGGTCTGAAAGTGCCGTTAATCCTGTCGGTGGCATCTGGTGGACTAGCACTCCTGATGCTTTTAGGATTTGGAGTCAGAATGAAGATTAGAGACGGCTTTTGGCTGTCGTTGCCATCGTTTCTATTTGCGTTATTGAATGGGTTTATCCTGTATAACTCCCTCCAGACTAGTTAGCAATCAGTTTTTTACAAGCTGCTTGGTAATTATCCCTACGCTGGTATAAAGCAGCACCGTGTACATTCCTTGCGCTAAGGCACTCACATCGAGTTGATGCTTGATAGAACTCTGTCGGACGGGTAGATATAGAAGTTGCACCCGTTGCCCCAAGCTGTTCATTACTTCGGTTTTGATGGATAGCTGTTCACCTAGATTTTTTGCTTCTATAGTAACGATGCCATGATTAACCGGATTAGGAAAGAGGCTGATTGAAGCGCCTAAGTCCGTGCTCTCCTTAGTACCTAGTACAGTGCTACCCAACTTTACGACCCAAATGTCATGACCACCGCGGCTATTGGCTGTCTTGTGGCGGCTGATATCTGAGTTGGATCCGCCGACGAGCCACATGGCGCCTCCACTGCCTGGAATGATGTTATTTATACCGTCGTTCTTATCGCCTCCAAACGTTTGCTCCCCGCGCACTTTGCCATCTGCATCGATATCAACAAACCAGAAGTCATAAGGAAAATCGGGGGCTATACTTTGACTTAGGCCTCCACCTAATAAGTAACCTCCGCGCGGATTATTTATCATCGTATAGATATACTCGGCTGTTAGTGGTAGTACTGAGCCATATACTTGCTCCCACTGCTTATTGCCTTGCGCATCGAGCTTTAAAAGCCAGCAACCTTTACCCTCTGTGTGGGTGCCCTTATTTCCGCTCACCGGCGACTGAGATCCGCCAACTGCTAGAACGCCACCATCTGGCGTAGCTAAGAGTGCTCGTACAATGTCTTGGCCAGAGCCGCCATAAGTTTCATCCCAGATCTTGTTGCCTTGTGCATCAATTCGCACTATCCAGTAGTCATACGTACTGAAGCCAGTACCCGTCACGTCACCTCCATGTATGAGATTTCCGCCATTCTCGGATGGTAAGCAAGCCAGTATAAAATCACCATTCGGTGCATTTACTACATCATAAACTTCTTCAGCTCCAAACCCACCCAAGCGTTTGTCCCATTGCTTATTGCCTTGGGCATCGATCTTTACTAGCCATACATCACTACCTCCCAGGATAGGTTGAGTCCGGTCTTCGTTAGGGGACGTTTGGTCTGGTGCTACTAAGGGAGTGTTGGTGTAACCAACTAATAAATATCCGCCATCGGGAGACGCTACTGCCGATTTTAGTACGTCTAAATCTCTGGATCCAAACCGTTTATCCCACTGCTTATTTCCTTGGGCGTCTATCTTTACCACCCAATAATCATAGTTGCCGCGTATAGGCTCCGTCCTGTCCAAGCCAGCATCTGACTTGGTCCAGCCACAGAGTAAGAATCCTCCATCGGGGGCTACAACAATCTTAACAAGCCGGTCATCAGCCGTGCCGCCATAGCGCTTGTCCCAGAGCTTGTTGCCTTGGGCATCAAGCCTAACTATCCAAAAATCAAAGTTTGCGCCTGTAGCAGGGCCTCGTGGAGGCTGGGTTATATCCCCGCCAACGTCGGCTAATGTGGTAGCCCCCGCTACAATTCCACCATCGGCGGTTGCCACCGCGCTAATAAATATTTCCTCGGTAGCGCCCCCATATGTGTAGTCAGCGACTTGGGATTGGGCAAGCAGTGGCTGATGAATATTTGAGCCAAATAATGCGGTAATAAGGAGAAGTAGGAGTAGGTTTCTTTTCATAAAAATACTGGCTAACTAAATAAGGGAAGGCTGTTTGGTTGCACTGGGAAAGACTCAGGTTAACAAACGCAACCCTGATATTTATGGTATTATTAATCAGTATATTATTATAAAATAATACTAAATTATCTGCACCTAAAGAAGCTTCCACAATGCGGTAGAGGCTCCTAACTGCTGCGATAATCCATACATATGAGAACGCGGGCTGCATTCCCTGTATTACGATTGATAGGTGCTTGTCTTATAGCCTCCCTACAGGTTCTTGCTATCCTTCTGTTGCTCACTATAACCGCATCTGCCCAAACTACGACAGTGGTTGCCGAGCCAATTGCCGATTTGAACCACAATCAGTTAACAGCAGATGATACTGTTCGGGCTATTCACAACTTGTTTAAGTCGCGCCGTTCAGGTGGAATTATATTGACTGGCAGTGCTATCGCAGGCAATTTGCTCGCGGCTTATGCAGCGACAGAGTCGCAGGATGAGAATTCGTTCTTAGCGTTCAGCTTCGGAAATCATGCACTTATGTTCGGTACTATTGCCGCCCCGCTGGCCGCAGTCGGGATTCGTAAGATTATCTCTTACAGAGGTGGGCGTGAAAGAAGGGTCATCCACGACTTCAGAACGACGCGTAAACTGCCTTATAAAATCCAGCGAAGACTGACGCCAGCGTTTTTTGCGCAACCAGCTGGTAAAGCAAAGTCAGGTTGAGATTTGCGTTTTTAAATTCATAAAAAAGCCCCCCAACATATTGCTGGGGGGCTTTTTTTGTAAGCATTATCGGTGCTTATACGCCCGGAATTTCCACGTTCACATTATTGAAGCGGATGTGCCCGTCTTCCAGCACGGCTTCCACCACCGCGTCCTTGCTCACGCGGCCCGAAAGGATATCTTTCGACAGCTCATTCAGCACCAGGCGCTGCAATACCCGCTTCAAGGGGCGAGCACCAAACTGCGGATCGAAGCCCTGCTCGCCGAGGAAATCGAGCACCTCGTCGGTGGCTTCCAAGCGAATGCCGGCTTCTTCCAGACGGTGCTGAATCTGCTTAAATTGGATGTCCACGATACGCCGGATTTCCTTGCGCTTCAGTGGCTGGAACATCACGATTTCGTCGATGCGGTTCAAGAACTCGGGGCGCATGTGCTGGCGCAGGCGCTCGATTACTTCCTCGCGGGTGCGGTCCACCACTTCGTCGTGGTTGTACTCGTTCAGCTCTTTAAAATTCCGCTGAATGATGTCGGCACCCGTGTTGGAGGTCATGATGATGATGGTGTTCTTGAAGTTTGCCACCCGGCCTTTGTTGTCGGTGAGGCGACCATCATCCAGCACTTGCAGCAGGATGTTGAACACATCGGCGTGCGCCTTCTCAATCTCATCGAGCAAAATCACGGAGTACGGCTTGCGCCGCACGGCTTCCGTTAGCTGACCACCTTCGTCGTAGCCCACGTAGCCGGGAGGCGCTCCAATGAGGCGTGACACGGCATGACGCTCTTGGTACTCACTCATATCGATGCGCACCATAGAGTTCTCATCGTTGAACAAGTACTCCGCCAGGGCCTTCGCCAGCTCGGTTTTACCTACACCAGTTGTACCCAGGAAGATAAACGAACCAATAGGACGCTTAGGATCCTGCAAGCCAGCGCGCGAACGGCGCACGGCATCGGAAATAGCCGCAATGGCTTCCGATTGGCCAGCTACGCGCTTGCCTAGCTCTTGCTCCAGGTTCAGCAGCTTTTCGCGGTCCGATTGCAGCATCTTGCTCACCGGAATACCGGTCCACTTGGCTACTACTTCGGCAATATCCTCTTGGGTCACCACTTCCTGTAGCATCGAGCCGCCATCTTTATTGGCGTTGGCATCGTCCTGCAAGGTTTTCAGCTTGGCTTCGGCCTCCTGGATCTTGCCGTAGCGCAGCTCCGCTACCCGGCCGTAGTCGCCTTGGCGCTCGGCTTGCTCAGCTTCCACCTTGAAGCGCTCAATGGCTTCCTTCTGTTCCTGAATGTTGGTGAGTACCGATTTCTCGTTTTCCCACTGTGCTTTGAGGGAGTCACGCTTGGCGGTTAGCTCGCTCAGCTCCTTGTTGAGCACATTCTCCCGGTCAACGTTTTCTTCCCGACGGATGGCTTCGCGCTCAATTTCCAGCTGCATGATGCGGCGCTGCACTTCATCCAGCTCCACGGGCATGGAGTTCAACTCGATGCGCAGCTTAGCTGCCGCTTCGTCCATCAGGTCGATGGCTTTGTCGGGTAGGAAACGGTCGGTGATGTAGCGGCTGCTCAGCTCCACGGCGGCAATGACGGCATCGTCGGTGATGCGGACGCCGTGGTGCAGCTCGTACTTCTCCTTAATACCGCGCATGATGCTGATGGCGTCCTCAATGCTGGGCTCATCCACCATCACTGCCTGGAAACGACGCTCCAAGGCCTTGTCTTTCTCGATGTATTTCTGATACTCCTTGAGCGTGGTAGCGCCAATCGAGTGCAACTCACCCCGCGCCAAAGCAGGCTTAAGCAGGTTGGCCGCGTCCATGGCGCCCTCACCGCCCGCGCCGGCCCCAATCAGCGTGTGCATCTCGTCGATGAACAGGATGATCTGGCCGTCGGAGTCGGTTACTTCTTTGATGACGGACTTGAGGCGCTCCTCAAACTCGCCTTTGTACTTGGCCCCCGCAATGAGCAAGCCCATGTCTAAGGACATGATGATTTTGTCCTTGAGGTTTTCGGGCACGTCGCCGGCCACGATGCGCTGGGCTAGGCCCTCCACAATGGCGGTTTTACCCACGCCGGGCTCACCGAGCAACACCGGGTTGTTCTTGGTGCGGCGCGACAGAATCTGGAGTACCCGACGAATTTCCTCGTCGCGGCCAATCACCGGGTCCATCTTGCCTAAGCGCACCTGCTCGTTTAGGTTGCGGGAGTAGCGATTGAGGCTCTGGTACTGATCCTCGGCGGTCTGGCTGGTGACTTTGCGGCCGCCGCGCAGCTCCTTGATGGCAGCTTTCAGGTCTTTTTCATTGAAGCCTGCATCCTTCATCAGGGTAGCTACGGCATCTTTGCCCCCCAGCAGTCCCAGCAGCAAGTGTTCCACCGACACATACTCATCCTCAAACTCCTTGAGGAAGCCGGTAGCCCGCTGCAAGGCCGCGTTGGCATCATTCGATAAATAAGGCGAACCGCCGCTTACTTTCGGATAAGCAGCTACAATAGCGTCGAGGCGAGGCGTGAGGATATTCAGGTTCACACCCAGCTTTTTGGCCAGAAACGACAGTACGTTCTCGTCGCTCTGGAAGAGGCCCTTCAGCAGGTGGCCCGTCTCGATGGCTTGCTGCTGATTGCCCCCGGCAATTTCAGTGGCCTTCTGCACGGCCTCCTGTGCCTTGATCGTATAATTATTGAAGTTCATAGCTGCTAGGTCTTTAGGTAGGCTTCGGGTTAAGAAGTTCTACGAGTGGCTTAGCAAACGGGGTGCAGAAGAGCTTTTGCTGACTTTTTGGCTGAATTTATAGTAGTTGTTCAAGATATATATGTAACAATGTCATTACATGATATAGCAAGAGAGTTTGTTACAGTATTTAATAAGTACATGATGTTTTCACAATGCTGTTATAGTATCAACTTCTATTACTCCCACATATCTAAGCTTAAGTTTAATTGTTTCATTTTCGGTTTTTATAGAATAAGAATTTATTTTATTTTGAAAACTATATGTAGCATAGGAAGAAATGGTATCATGAAAAATAATATGTACTGGAATTATAAATATTTCGTTCAATCCACAGTTCCAACAATGAATTCCTTTATTGATTTTTCGATTTAACTTTATCGTTTTTGTATTTTCTTTAAAAGTGCTTACAATGTGTCCATACGTGCTTGGTCTAATTAGTAAATGCCATTCAAAGGTGGAAAATGCTATTCCAATTCCTGCCTTGTTTAATGAAGCTACTAAATCAGTTGTATCTATATGACAGGTTGGATAAAACTCCATTTGAAATAATCCATCTTGGCCTTGTCCTCGCCTCAACACTATTAGGCCATCTCCATCGAAATTAGAACGTGGTTGTATTGCACATTTGTTGTTATTAGAACAGGAAGTTGCAATTAACATAATAACTAAAAATATATAGAGTCGACAAGTCATATAAAAATGATAAGCTTTTTAAATTAGTGCCCAACTAACGCGAGCTTGTAGCTCGTGACTAGTCTTGAAGCGGAGGTTGCACCTCCACTGGTGCGCAGCTACAAGCTACATAAGAACAAGCCCGGCTGCAAGCGGCGCTAACGGCAGGAGGCGCAGCCTCCCGACAAAGACTGTCACGAGTTACGCTACGCTAAACTCGCGCCAGCAGAACCATTTATCTTCGAGCACCTTTAGCCGCAGGTGTAGCGGGTGCTGGGGGGCTTTTTAGCTCGCAGTGAACTCCAAACTGGCTCGAACTGGCAGCTCGTGAATAGCCATATAGTCGGAATCTTACGCAATCCGAATTTGCTGCACTACGGGTTGTAGCGTGTCGTTGAGGGCGTTTGAGAAATGAGGGCAGAGAGCCTGGAACATCTGTTGAGCCTGTTAGTTGCTGCGTTTCCTGGAGGCTATTGTAGCGGGCGACACGGGGACGGGAAGGCTGCTTTGTCATCAGAGGCCCAAGGATATTTTCCGAACTACTGATGCTAGGCTGAAGCGCTGGCTCCGGTTACGCAGCGCTCGAACCGGCACTTGGCAACGCCCCTTTATCGAACAAGCCCCACTGAACGAGTTCCGATATTTAACGGAACTTGTTCAGTGGGGCTTGAGGCAACCGGCTAGCGGTTGGTCGGCCAAAGTGGATTTAGATGGCGGCTCTTACAGCCGGACGCCTTGTGCCTCCAATTGTTTTTCTGACGCGGCTTGATTGGCCGCGAATTCGGCGTGCTGCTCGGCCGTACGCGTGGTGCCCAGGCTAGCTAAATGCTGCTGCACTTCGGCAGCTGGCAAATCGGTGCAGTATAGCGGCGAGCCCGGCTGCTGCCGCCACGACTCGTGCAGGCTGCCGCCGTCTACGGCGTCGAAACCCAATTCATCGACTAAGGCCATTGCTTTTTGCTTGGCGGCCGTATCGTCGCCGGCTACCGCTAGCGCGATGCGGCCGGGCGTGCCAGCAGGCTGACCATTGTTTTCGAGGTTTGCGGCGAAGATGTTGTTGAATACCTTCAGCACCGGGCGGACCAGGTGCTGCTGCACCCATTCGCTCTCGGTCAGGTCGCCGCTCTCCAACTCCGGAATTTGGCCGTCGCGCAGCAAGGGGTAGTAATTGCTGGTGTCAATGACTGGCACGCTGGCGGGCACGCCCTCGAACAGGTCCTTGGGTAGGTCGGGGATTTTTTTCAGCGGGATAGTTACCACAATGATTTCGCCGTGGCGAGCGGCTTCCTGAGCCGTGACGGGGATAGCACCAGTTTTTTTAGCTAAATCCGTCAGCGTTTCAGGGCCGCGGGAGTTGGCTATGTATACCGAGTGGCCGAGGCTGGTGAGTCGCACGGCCAGGGCGCTGCCGATGTGGCCGGCCCCAATGATTCCAATGTTCATAAGCAAGTAAGATAAGCGAGAGGTCTGGAAGCCGCTTTTTTGCAAAGAGCTCCGTTCGTGCTAAGACCACCTGCCCGTTAGGATTGTTTTGCTTGTGAACCTTATCTGAGCAGGTAACGACTCATAAGTCTACCTCGCGGGGCTGGTCTCTGCGGTCGTCATAGAGACGACGGACTATTTCACCGCCGCTTTCCTCTGCTTCCCACGAGCCAAATACCTCGTGGAGCAGGCGGCTTTGCTGCTCCGGCGAAAGCTCAACCTTCGTACTACTAATCCGAACACTTTCAACCGAAGATGTGGCGGGCGCTGGGGGGCTTTTTTATCTTGAAATGAACATGTAAACCCTACCAGAGCGAGCTTGTAGCTCGTGACCAGCTATAGAGCGGAGGTTGTACCTCCACCGGGTAGGTTAACCTATAGCTTCCTTTTTCTTGCTGAATACCTTCTTACCCAGATGCACTATTTTCTCAACCACAAAACCAATCATTAACCCGCCAATAGCACAGGACAGCGCTTTGGCAAGCCAGGCCACAATCGGAATATGAGCTAACGCCTCTTCCAGATCGTGCAGTAAATGAGCGGTAAACGGAATGCCGTGGGCGATGATTTCGGCCCCGACCCAAAGCATGGCTGCCGTACCCACATAACTTAAGATACTTAGGAAGTGCGGCATGAATTTCACGATACCGCGCCCGAATTTTTGAGTAGCAGGGTGGTATTTATCCTGGGCCAGGTGTACCCCCATATCGTCGGCTTTCACGATTAAGCCCACAAAGCCATATACCGCTATGGTAATAAAAACGGCTACGGCGGCCATTACGGCAATCTGGTTTATGACCGGCTGGTCGGTTACCTGGCTATAGGCAATGGCCATGATTTCGGCCGACAGGATAATATCGGTGCGCACGGCCCCGGCTACTCGTTGCTTTTCCAACTCTTCCGGCGTAATCACTTCTACTTGTTCGCTCTCAACATCCACGTCGTGGCTCTTGCTAAACATGGAGTGCACCTTTTCATACCCCTCGAAGCACAAATAAGCCCCCCCCAGCATCAGAATGGGTGTAATGGCCCAAGGAGCGAAATACCCCAGTAGTAAGGCCGCCGGACTCAGAATCAATAATTTATTGATCAGTGACTTTTTCGCTATTTGGAAGATAATGGAAAGCTCACGGGATGGGTCGAGGCCCACGACATACTTGGGCGTAACCGCCGTATCGTCGATGACGATGCCTGAAACTTTGCCGGTGGTTTTGGCTACCTGGGCAGGCACGTCATCTAAACTAGCCGCGCTCACCTTTACCAAAGCGGAAATATCATCCAGTAGCGCAAAAAAACCTGAAGCCATATTCTATGTGTTTGTTACTTAATTCTCGTTTTTAGATGGTTATGCGTTTTTGCGCTGCCCAGCTTGCCAGCAAGTTATAGCGATTTCGCTATCGGTGCATGACATGCTCTTACTACGGGAGTACCGTGCCCCCACTGGCGCGAGCATATAGCTCGTGACTAGCTCTATACGGTAGAGGTTGTACTCTACCGACGCGCAACCGCAGGCTGCGCAGGAAGAAGACCGGCTGTAAGCGGTAGCGGTACGAACGGCGGGGGGGCATTATGGTTTCGGCAGGCCCAATAAATACAGCTTATTCGCCCGACCAGTAAGTCGGCCTTTTTCCCAGGTGTAGTTTTCGGTTTCTAATCCGCTTATCAGAATGTTCAAATCTTCCAGCGTGTAAGTTCGGGCATTGGAAACGGCGCCATCCCAAGCAAAGCAGATGGGAATGATGGGCAACAAGTAGGTAAAGACTACCTGTTTCCATGTTAGAGGCCGCGCAAACGGAGTAATAAACAAACTCATGAGGAATATCATAGGTAGCGGAATCCACCACAATAGTGCAGGAAAGCTATTGTCGCTTATCTCATAGATGCAGATGGGTTGCTGGCTGGCCTGAGCATTGGCAAGAATACGCCGTGCTATAGTGGGCGGCATATGGTGAAAGCTCCCGACCATAGTGCGCACGCCAACTAGCTCCGCAGTTACATCAGCCGCATTTACCGGAGCCAGATGATACGACAGGCCTGGGGCGTGGCTATTATTCAGTTGCGCTGCGACTTCTACGTCTGGGTACAGGTCGGTGAGTAGTAGGGTAAGATCTGCTCCTTCTGGCTGGCCTTTTAAAGTGGCGAATACTTCTAGCATGGGGCCGCCGCTGCCGGAACAGAGGTCAACAATTGTTGGGCTCGATGAATACTGTAGGGCTCTGGCTACTAATTGAGCTAGCTCGTGAGGGGTGCCTAGCATGTTGTGCATTACCACAATGAGGCGCGTGAGGCAGTTCCTAAGCCAGTTCGGAAACCATGGAAAATCCTCTAACTCAAAAAGGTGTATTCTCTTCATGCTCTGGCATGTGTGATGAACAGCAAACGCACAATTATATACCTTAATGAATGGATTGTATAGGTAGATGGTGTTTTAATATACTGTCGTAGAACATAGCGGCAGAAGTAGCAAGCAAGAACGCCCCGGAACCTGTGTGGTTGCGGGGCGTTGCTGGTATCAGAATAAGTATGACGTCAATAATTACTTGGCTATCAATTCATAGAGGATAATCCCATAGGTTATAAAAGCATCAGCCATTACATAGTCAGGTTACTATTGGGTGTAGCTTTCTGTTTTACACCATTACGCCAGATGTCGGTTCTGATTCGAGCTGGAGGCGCTGGCGCGGAGAAACATCCAACCCGAAAAGGCCCAAATCGCGGCAAATATTCCATTTGCGGCTAGCACATTCGCTAGGCGTACCTGAGGCTCGGCGGTGTCAGGGGAGGGCGGCCAAACAAATAGCGCCAGTAGGGTGACCACCACGTAAGTCAGCGAGGCCGCGAACATGGCGTTGGCCATACCGCGTGGCTGGAAGCGAGCAGCTATAGACCCGATGAAGGCGACGGCCAGCACCGCACCAAACAGCAGGTTGACGGGGTTGTCTTCGCTTCCCACGAGTCCTACCGCCAGTTGGGCCCATACGAGTAGGAGCCCGGCGCCTACTGCCGCGGCAGCGGCCAGCCGGTAGGTGTTATTGTTCCCCAACCGCGCAATCAGGACAAACGTGAGGCCGGCACCGAAGAGCATGATTCCAGCGGCAACGAAATCCTCTGCGGTCCAGAGCATATTCGCCATAGTCAGCTTAGCCGTCAAAGGGATGAGCAACAGGAGCCCAGTAACCAGCGCAACGAGAGAAATACTTTTGGTGAGAGTCATGAGAGTAAGGATTTGGGTTCGAGGATGAAGGAAAACGCTGTTGTTGTCGATAAATAGTCTTGGCTGCCGGAAAAGCGGCTATTGCTTCTGCTGTTCCTGGAGCGTTTTGCGAAACGCTGCCTCCGCTTTGCCGATGTCTTCGAGGTAGCCCGCCCGGTCGAGAAACGGGGCTACGGGGTCATGGGCGGTGGCGCGTTCCTGCAGCTTGCGTTTCAGGCTAAAAGCACGCGCATGAGGAGTCAGGTAAATGTCGGCGGGCAGGCTCCGTAGCGTTTTGAAAGTTTGCTCAAAATCCTGTTTAGTAACTGCATCGTAGCTCCAATCAAACAACGACGCGGGCATGGGCAGCGTCAGGCCGCCTACATTGACGGCCAGCAGCTCCCGGTTGCCGTCGCGGACCGGAAACGACCAAGTGGTGCAGCCGGGCGTGTGGCCGGGCGTAAGGTGGGCGGTGAGCTGGATAGGCCCCAGCCGGATTTGCTCCCCATCCTGAAACTGGTGGTCGATGCGGGGCGAAGGATATTTGAGAAGCCCCAGATAGACGAGTAGATTCACCGGAGCCATGTTCCGGTTGCTGGCGCCGCCGGATGCCATCATGTCGGCATCTGCTTCGCTCACCCACAGCTGCGCCCCCGATGCCTGCTGCAGGGCCGCCAGGCCACCGGCGTGGTCCAGGTGAGCGTGTGAGTTGAGCAGGATTTTCACATCCTTGATGGCAAAGCCGAGCGTGGCAATGCTTTTCAGGATCATCGGGGCGGAGCCGGGGTAGCCGCCATCAATCAGTACGTGGCCTTTGGGGCCGGTAAGCAGAAAAGAAGTAACATCCCGGGTGCCCACATAATAGAGGTTGCCGGCAATGCGAAACGGTGCCAGCGGCAGCTGTCCGCCCTGATCAGATGCCTCCTTCCACTTGGTAAAAAGAAACACCGCCAGCGCCACTATAAAGGCACCAAATCCGGCCAGTAGCTGGTGCTTACGACTCTTACCCGGTTTGCTCTTTTGGGTGCTGATCATGGAGAGAAGGCCGCGGATTCAGGATGTGCGTTGGGGAATTGTAAATCGTCTTTCAAAAGTACTTTGTTTTTCAAAGTAATCAAGCAAACCTCGAAAAAAATATCCTTTCAGCTTACCGAACTGCCTGGTAAATAACCTGATGCAAAGCTCGGCTCTACGCCTAGCTGCGCCCGCAAATATTCGTCGGGCTATACCATGAGGCGGAAGCGTTGAGGGCAGCCGTCAGGATTGGCAGGCTCGCTTAGGATGATAAGGCCATGCGGCTGATGGCTGAGCCTTGGGCGGCACGCTAGTAGCAGCCCTCTACCATGATTACTGACTGCCACGACGTATGTTTGGGCGTTATTACTTCTCCCTAGCCTACCCATGACCAAACGTACCATCAGCAGCTTAGCCGAATTAGAAAGCCTCGTGGGGCAGGAAGTAGGCGTATCGGCCTACCACACCGTCACGCAGGAGCAGATCAACCAGTTTGCCGCCGCCACCCTCGACCACCAGTGGATTCATGTAGACCCCGAGCGGGCGCTGGCCGAGTCGCCCTTCAAGGCTACCATCGCCCACGGCTACCTCACCGTGGCGCTGCTGCCGTATCTGTGGCAGCAGATTGTAGCTATCGAGAACCTGAAAATGCAGGTCAACTATGAAATCGAGCAGCTGCGCTTCAACCAGGCCGTGACCGTGAATAGCCAGGTGCGCCTGCGCGCTACGCTGCTTTCGGTGGCTAATTTGCGCGGCATTGCCAAGGCCCGCCTGCAAGTGGCGCTGGAGATTATGGATTCCAAAAAGCCTGCTTACACCGGCATAATCACCTTCCTGTATCATTTTCAGGAGCAGTAAAGCAGTTGGCGGCCCGCTGCTATAAAGGTGATCGGGGCAAAAAAGCCCCCCACGCTATTCGTGTAAGGCCTGCGCCCCAAGCTCGGCCCGGAACCTGAAAATATGCAGACGCAAGTCCGGCAAGCAGCGCCAGGCTATGCCAGGAATTTACTATATTTAAGTAGGCTTCCGCGTTTCACTTCCTGTGTTTTCACTCTGCACCAATGATGACTACTGACACATTATTAGGCCCCCTGAAAAATGCTGAGCGCCACGAAATCGGCGGCGTACAGGTGGATGTAGTACGCACTGGCAACTCGCGCGTGAAGCGACTGGTGTACCCGGTTGGTTTTCGGTGGTCGAAGGACGTGAAGCCAGTGATTGGAACGGAGCTGTGCGAGCATGCGCACGTGGGCTTTCTGGCCGCAGGCCACCTGGCTATTCAATACAGAGATGGGGAAATGGAAGAATATATTGCCCCTCAGGTAGTGGCCATCGCGCCCGGCCACGACGGCTGGGTAGTAGGCGAGGAGCCCGCGATACTCATTCAGTTCGATTTTGAGGGCGAAACAGTGGAGCGCATGGGCCTGAAACGGGGCTAGCAAAAGCCACCGGTTCGGGAGTAGCAAGGCACTAACCGAAGCGCGGCGGGTGCAGCAATGGATAAGTCTGCCGTGAGCACGCACCGCGCGGTTTTTCCTGCTTCAGCGAGGTGTTGCGAGCACTTTCAAAGCCAACAGTGACGGGATACAGCAGACGACGTATTTCGGTAGAACAGCACTATCCAACGGTAGCTAAGCTCATGAATACGCACAGACAAGACCAGAGAAGCTGGAAAGACCGGCTGATGCACCCAACCTGGTGGGTGTATATGATGCTCATTCCGCTGGTATATTTCCTCTATTGGCTGATTGTGATATCCGGAGTGACGAGATAAAAGCTGGGGGGCTTTTTTACTAGTAGATACTAATAAAAAAGCCCCCCAGCCGCGTTTTACACTGAAACTACACCAGCAGCTTATCCGGGGTGATGGGCAGCTCGCGGATGCGTTTGCCCGTGGCGTTGAAAATGGCGTTGGCAATGGCTGGCGCTACTCCAATGATGGCAATTTCGCCGATGCCTTTGGTGCCCAGGGCATTCACATACGGGTCAGGCTTGTTCACGAATGCTACCTGCACGTCCGGCGAGTCGGCATGCACCGGCACGTGGTAGTCGGCAAAGTCCTTGGTGATGTAGCGGCCAAAACGGTCGTCGATAATGGCGTGCTCCATCAGGGCCATACCAATACCGCCCACAGCGCCGCCTTTCATCTGGTTGCCGGCAGTTTTCTCATTCACAATGGTACCAGCATCAGCGCACGACACCAGCTTGCTTACCCGCACCTCCCCGGTGAGAGCATGGACTCTCACCTCGGCAAAGTGTACCGAAAACGAGTACATGGAGTAGTTCTTGGAGGCATTGCCCTGGGGCTTCGACTCTACCGTGACAAAGCCCCCATCAACCTGCTGAAGCAGGTCGGCGAAGGGAACGCGCGCCGCGGGGTTGCCGTTCAGCGTAAGGTAGCCCTCAGCGAAGACCACATCTTCCTTCTTGGCCGAGGCAAAGGCTGCATTGCTGGAAGCCGCCAGCGTGCGCAGCTTCTCCTTCAAGGCTAGGCAGGCCTCCTGCACGGCCGGGCCCACGGTGTTCACAATGGCCGAGCCGCCCTGCGTGGGTGCTTGCGCAAAGTTGGAGTTGCCTAGTTCAAACTTGATTTTCTCGGGCGCTAGCCCCAACGTGTCGGCGGCAATCTGGGTCATGGCCGTGGCAGTGCCGGGGCCAATGTCGGTGACCGCGCTTTGCAGCAGTACGGTGCCGTTGGGCAGCAGACGGATGTTGGCTTTAGAGGAGCCCCGGTGCGCCCCAAACGTGCCCACACCCATACCGTAGCCGATAAGCCAGTCGCCGTCGCGCAGCGAGCCGGGTTTGAGCTGCCGCTTGTTCCAGCCAACGCGCTCGGCACCGAGTTGGTAGCATTCCTTCAGAAACTTACTCGACCAGGGCCGGTTTTTCTCCGGGTCCTGCTCAGTGTAGTTGCGCAGGCGGAACTCCAGGGGGTCGATGTTGAGTAGGTGGGCCATTTCGTCCATGGCCGACTCCAGGGCAAACGCCCCGGTAGCCTCGCCGGGGCCGCGCATCCAGATGGGCGAGTTCACGTCCAGGGAGGCAATGCGGTAACGCGTGGTCAGGTTGGGTGACTCATACATCATGCGCGTCTGCGCCAGCGTCGACTCCGTAAACTCTTCGAAAGTAGAGGTCTGGCCGATAGCCTCGTGGGTGATGGCCGTGATTTTGCCGTCAGGCGTCGCGCTCATGCCCAGCTTCTGCCAAGTATAGGGCCGGTAGCCTACCATGGTAAACATCTGCTCGCGGGTGAGCATCAGCTTCACGGGTCGGTTCACCACCCGGGCCGCAATGATGGCAGCCGACTCGTGCTGCCAGCTGTGCAGGGCATTACCAAAGGCGCCGCCCACATACGTGGCAATCACCTTCACGTTTTCCTCGGGCAAGCCCCACTCGCGGGCAAAGTCGCGGCGCGTAGCCATCGTGCCCTGGGTCTTGTCGTAAATCGTGAGTCGGTCGGGGGCCTCCCAGTGAGCCGTAATGGCCTGCAACTCCATAGGCTGGTGCACCTCGGTGGGCACCACGTACTCGCTTTCCAGCTTGATAGCGCCGGTTTTATAGGCATCCACCTGACCGCGCTGGTAGTCATTCATGGGGTGCTTCGGGTTCTTCTTCGCGGAAGTGGGCAGGAAAGCCTGCGACTTGGCGGCTTCAAGGCTTGTTTGGTGCTTTTCCTGGGCGTATTGCCCCTTTACCAGGCCCGCAGCGAAACGCGCCCGCTCCAAAGAATCGGCAACAACAATAGCAATAGGCTGGTCATTAAAGCGGATTTTGTCGTCCTTGAACACCTTAATAGGGCCACCCACTGTGGCTGGCTGCGAGGGATCCTTGCCCGCCGTGTCGAAGCCCGGCACCTTGGGGGAGTTGAAGTGGGTGATGACGGCCAACACCCCCGGCGCCCGTTCGGCCGCCTTGGTGTCGATGGACGTAATACGGCCCTTGGTGATGGTGCTGCCCACCAGCACGGCGTAGGTGATACCCGGCAGCTGGTATTCGGCCGAGTAGGTAGCGGCGCCGGTCACTTTCTGGCGGCCATCCACCCGGTTCATCCGCGCTCCGATTTGCTTTTCTGGCGTTTTCATAAATACGAGAGGGCTTAAGCGGCCGCGGCGGTTTTCAGTGCCTGAATAATGGTATTAGGCCCCAGCTTTAGCTTGTAGGCGTTGTGCTTGAAGGCTTTAGCGCCTTGCATGGCTACTTCTGCGGCTTGCCGGAAAGTTTCCTCGGTGGCGGGCTTGCCTACTAATACTTGCTCGGCCGCCGTCAGGCGCCAGGGCTTGTGCGCCACGCCGCCCATGGCCAGCCGCGCCGATTTAATGGTAGTGCCATCCAACTCCAGCGCAGCGGCGGCCGATACCAGCGCGAAAGCGTAGGAGGCCCGCTCACGTACCTTGTAGTAGCTCACGTGCTTGGTGAAAGGAGCATCTGGAATTTCCACGGCTGTGATTAGCTCGCCTTGTTCGAGGTTGGTGTCTTTTTGGGGCGTGTCGCCGGGCAGGCGGTGGAAGTCGTTGAAGGGAATGCGCCGGTCGCCTTTGGGGCCGCTGACTAGCACCGTGGCGTCCAGGGCCACTAGGGCCACGCTCATGTCGGAGGGGTGCACAGCGATGCATTTATCCGAGAAGCCAAAAATGGCGTGCATACGGTTGATGCCTTCCAGGGCGCCGCAGCCGGTGCCGGGCTCGCGCTTGTTGCAGGGCATGGCCGTGTCGTAGAAGTAGGGGCAGCGGGTGCGCTGCAACATATTGCCCCCCACGGTGGCCATGTTGCGCAGCTGGGCCGAAGCACCAGCACTCAGGGCCTGGGCCAGCAGCGGCTGACGCTCCAGCACCAGCCTGTCCTCGGCCACAGGGCCGTTCAGGGCCAGCGCGCCGATGCGAAGGCTGCCGTTCTGACTCTCAATTTTGGTGAGCGGGAGCCGGTTGATGTCGATGAGCTTCTGGGAGGCAATTACGCCGCGCTTCATCAAATCCAGCAGGTTGGTGCCGCCGGCAATAAACTGGGCGTTGGCGTCTTTGGCCAGGGCGTCGATGGCGGCTTTCTGCTTGGTCGGCCGTACGTATTGAAACTGGTTCATAGCTGCGCTGTTAGACCTTCTGGCCGCCGTTTTTCACTTCCTGAATGGCCGCCACAATATTGGAGTAGGCCCCACACCGGCAGATATTGCCGCTCATAAACTCCCGGATTTCCCCCTCCGAGTTGGCGTGGCCCTCGCGTATGCAAGCTACCGCCGACATAATCTGGCCGGGCGTGCAGTAGCCGCACTGAAAGCCATCATGCTTCAGGAATGCTTCCTGCATGGGGTGCAGGTTGTCGCCGTTGGCCAAGCCCTCAATGGTCGTGATCTTGCGGCCTTCCTGCATCACAGCCAGGGTCAGGCAGCTGTTGATGCGGTTGCCATCTACATGCACCGTGCAGGCGCCGCACTGTCCGTAGTCGCAGCCTTTCTTGGTGCCGGTGAGGTGGAGCTGTTCGCGCAGCAGGTCGAGCAGGGTGGTGCGCGGCTCTACGGAGAGCTTGTGCTTTACGCCGTTCACTTCCAGCTTCAGCGGCACTTTCTCGAAAGCGGCTGCTACTTTTTCGTCGAATTGGGCTGCGGCGGCCTGCACAATAGGGCCGGGCGCAAACGTCATAGCCGTGAGCAGGGAGGATTGTTTGAGAAAGGTGCGCCGAGCCTCATTATGACTGCCGCCTGCTTCTGAAAGGTTGATTTCCGGATTATCGTCTGCCATGATGTGGTCAGGTTAATAACTCAGCGCAGCGGGTTTACTGACTGAGAGTTTATTTATGAATTGCTGTGTATAAACTCAGGGCGCAAAAACAAAGTAGCCATTTGATTAGAACAACGACGAAACGCAATATTTTGCGTCTCGTCGTTGAACGACATCGGCCTCGCATTCGCAACGGCGAGACGCAAAATATTGCGTCTCTACCGCATGCTTATCCTTTGACAACTAACTCAAAACAGCGTTTCAGTAGGGTAACCCGTTGAGGGGCTCATTTCATGAGTTACCTGTCGGCGTGGATGAACAGCTTAAGTATAATCTGAAAATAGATGATTTTCGCTTGTCTCAGCCGTGAGTTTTACGGGGGAGGCTGGTAAATGGCTGAGTATTTTTCGATGAAAAAGCCCCCAGCATTCAATTCAGGGCAAAGCTAAACGAGGGCGTAACGCTCCAGCGGCACGAGCGCCCGATGGAAACGGGAGGCGGGTAATCTATCGGCAAATGATGAGTAACAGCGCAGCAATTACGTAGAAGCCAACCTTATCTACTCTGTCCGTTATGCCCGCGTACTACATTGGCTGCTCCGGCTTTTCCTACCGCGACTGGAAAGGCGTTTTTTATCCTGAAGGTCTGCCGCCGCGCAAGTGGTTTGCGTATTACTGCACCCATTTTAATACCCTGGAAGTCAACGTGACCTTCTACCGCATGCCGGAGCTGAAGGTCTTCGAAACTTGGTTTGGGCAGAGCCCGGCCGATTTTCGGTTTGCCGTAAAAGCCCCCCGCACCGTTACGCACTACAAGAAGTTCAACGCCGAAGCGGCGCCCGTGCTGGCCGACTTCTACGGCACGGTGCGCGAAGGTCTAGGCGAAAAGCTGGGGCCGGTTCTGTTTCAATTGCCCCCCAAAGCCGCCTACACCGAGGAATTGCTGGGGCGCATGCTGGAGCTGCTGGATCCTGATTTTCATAACGTGGTGGAGTTTCGGCACCCAAGCTGGTGGGAAGGCGAAATTCTGCGGGCGCTGACGCGTCACGGCATCACATTTTGCGGGCAAAGCTACCCGGCCGCATTGCCCGATGAAGTAATCGTAAACACGCCGCAGGTATACTACCGCTTTCATGGTGTGCCGGTGCTGTACACATCGCCGTACGATGAAGCGTTTTTGCAGCGCGTGGCCCAGGAAATTCAGGCTGAGCCCACGGTGAAGGAGGCCTACATCTACTTCAACAACGGCATTGGTGGGGCCGGCGTGCTGAACGCGCAGGAGCTACAGAAAATACTAAACGTGACGCCTGCAAGCAGCACAAGCCCGGATCCTGCGGCTACCTAAAAAGCTGGGGGGCTTTTATTGCCTGCAATCCTGCATAAGCGCTATTTAGTGGCTGCCTGGGTTTCCAGCTCGGTTAGGGCCTGCTCTATCTCGGGGCGAAGCTTACTTAACGGGGCGTGGGCTAACTCCTGCAACGAGTGCTTCCTGGCCAGCTTTTCGGCTACGAGGTAGCCGATGTAGTAGCCAGAGCGGGCCGGCGTAGGCGCTTGTTCATCTCGCCCACCCAAAAAGTAGCGGGCATACTCTTCGCTGGAAGTGGAGCCTAATACCGCGTGCAGCTCCCGGGCGTAGCGGGGCAAATCGGCTTGGGTGCGCGCAGGGGTGTTGCGCGGCAGCCCAAACAAACCGACACCCGCAGCTTTGGGATTCAGAGCATGCGCCACGTAGGTAGCCAGCCCCTCACGCCACAGCGCTGCGATGAGCTGGTCATTTTCTTCCATAAACTGCGAGTGGTACACATGGAATAGCTCGTGGTCGAAGAAGGGCTCGGGGTCGGCTTCGTCGCCATACACGTACGCCATCATATCGAGGCCAAACAGCAAGGCCTGCTTGCCTTCTATGGTGCGCGTGCCGCCATCAAAGCCCCCCAGCGAATACATGAAGTAGATGCGGCCGGTATAGTTCAGGTCGGGAAAGGTCTGGCGGAAGCGGCTTTCGTAGCGCGGCAGATCCTTGCCAATTTGCTTCGACAGGCGCTCCACGATGGCCATTCTGGGCTGCACCAGAGCCAGTATTTTCGGGTAGCGTTGCGGCAGGTCGTCATCAAACGTTTTGTCGGGGCTGCCGCCGAGTACGTTGTTATTGTACACTTCGGGATGAGGATTCGAGACCAGCTGCCGGAACAGCTGCACCTGCGTTTGCTCATCTTTGCCCTGGGCTTGTTGCCAGAACTTCCAGAAGTCCGGCATCAGGTCGATGACCGTGTAGCTTGGCGCCGGCGTAGACAGGGTGCTAGCCGCTGGCAAAGAAGTACTAACTGAAATACTAGGGCTAACGGGAGGCAATGCTGCTGAATGATGCAACCCAAGCAAAAGGCTGAAACCAACAGCGACAGTATTGACAACAGGAGTGGGAAGAAAAGAGACCATAGCGGAGAGGATATACTGCTAAATTATCCTTTCAACCCACTTTAGTCAATACACGCGAGTGGTTTATACAGCTTGTTCAGCTCACAGCAGATCAGCCTAGTGCATAACCAGTCAGCTTCCTGGTCAAGGGGAGCAAAAGCAGCTGGAAATACAGGTAGCGCTTACTGAACCGGCGCGTCGGGAGCGGGGATGGGCAGGGAGGCTATCTTCTGCAACAAGCTGATCATGAGATGATAGACTGCGCGCAGCTCGGCCGGATCTATGATGGCGGCGTCCTTGGTGAACATCAGATAAACCTCGGCGGCAGGGCTTTCGGAGGTGGGTGCAAGAGCCAGGCGCGCCGTGGAGTGGCGCAGCAGCGTTTGGCGCAGCTCGGGGTCGGAAAGCAGCAGGTCGCGGAGCACCTCGGCGCTGTTGGTGGTGATGATAAAGGTAGCGTCCAGCTCCGGGTCGCCCAGCTCTATGTCAGTGAGGCCGAGTAATTTGCCAATCTCATGCACCCAATCCTGCTCATGCATGGAAAAGCGCAGAGGCGTGTGGTTGGGGACTAAAGCGGTAAACGCCGTGGTTTCAAAACCACCCTCAAAACCGCCCCCCAGGTCAATCTCGATGGCCATGCGGATGTGGTAGCCCGCCTGCACCAGCTCTGCATCGTATTCAAACAGCTCGCTTTGCTGATTAATATCGGCAGTCACCTGCTGCCATAAGGCCTCCTCGGTATCGGCAGAAAAAACGCGCGGGGTATCGGTATCCATTATTTTCAAATAGTAGGTAGTGAGGTGCAGGCTAGGGTGAGCCTTTGGTACAAATAAAAACGCCCCCCGGCCGAATTGGTTGGGAGGCGTTTTCAGCGGAGGGATGGTTTAGCGTCTGGCACTTTGTAACTGCGTGTTCATCAGGGTGGCCAGCATAGAATCGGGGAGAACCAGGCTGGAGAAAAAGTTGAATTTGGCGCTGACGGTGGGCAGCGAGCGGGCTTCGCCCTCCATCATGTCGTCGTAGCCTCCTTCGGCCACTTCGCGGGCCGAAGCAGGGTGGCTGGCGGCGCGGGTATGCTCGGCGTGAGCCACGTGGAAGAAATTGGTATCGGTGGGCGGTGGGCACAGAATGGTCATCGTAACGGCCGACTTCTGCTGCTTCAGCTCGTGCTGCACGGCCTCGGTGAAGCTGAGTACGAAGGCCTTGGTGGCGGCGTACACGGCCTGGCAGGGGCTGGGCGAGAACGAAGCAATAGAACCCAGCTGCAAAATGCGGCCGTAGTTGCGCTCCACCATACCGCGCAGATACAGCTTGGTCAGGTGCACGAGCGCGGCCGCATTCACCTGAATCATGTTCAGCTCAGTATCCATATCAGTGTCGGTGAAGTAGCCGGTTTCGCCGAAGCCGGCATCGTTTACCAACGCATCAATTTGCAGACCCCGCTCGTTGGTTTCGGCAAAAATCAGCTCCGGGGTTTGCGGATGGCTCAGGTCGAAGGGCAGCAGTACAATGTCAACACCTCCGAATTCCTGATGAAGCAGGCGGGCAGCCTCCTTCAACTCATCGAGGTGGCGGGCAACCAGCACGACGCGGTAATCGTCGCGCGCGAAGCACCGGGCCAGCTCGAAACCAATGCCGCTGGAGGCACCAGTAATTAAAGCGGTTTGGTCGTTCATAATTGAAAGGGGTTAGTGTGAATTATTAAACCTTAAGTTACTGATAAACAGACAAAGTAATTTGAGAAAGGTGGCTTCTGGTGTCGGAAATATGCTAGCGTTTATGAGTAGTATTTTGGCCTTTAAGCTACTTTTCCCTGCTTCAATAGACTCAGTTTAGGATTGTAAAAGGGAGATTAGATTTTTTGCGAACCACGCCACCTTTCCCTTTAGCCAACGAAGTGAGCAAAAAAGCCCCCCAGGCATTGGTTTGACCTAGATATTTATTCCGTAATCCAGACCGGCAGTTTCTGGATGGGAGCACGCTGAAAGCACTCCGCTAAGCCAACGTCTGCCAACTCGTTTTTGCGCAGCTCTTTACAAGGCAGCGTCACGCAAAAGGCCTCATCGAAGGGAAACGGCACGACCTGCACCTGGGTCCTGGAAGCCCATTTGGTTTGAATCAGCTGGTGGTCGGTGAAGTCGAAGTAGTCGGAGAAGGGAATGCCGCCTTTGTACCACGGGTGCTCGTGTTCTTTGTCGGCGCCCGGCTCGTTCATGCACAGGTACAATGACAACCGGTCGAGAAACTTAAGCAGCTGCACATGAAAATCGAGGGTGGTCTGCCCTGAGGCATTGATTCCCAACTGCCGCCGGAGCCGCTGCTGGCGGCCTGCTTCCTGTTGCAAAAACTCTCGACCCGCCGCTAGTTTGGCCATTTCAGGAAAGCCAGTGTAGTGCAGGCTGGACAGCAGGCCAGCGTAAGGCGAAAGGTTTTCCAGCTCCGTGATGCCCTGCTCGTAGTGATGGAGGCGGGGTGCGGGCGGGAAGTCGAGAAAGGAGTAGGGCGCCTGTGTCTGTTCGTTCCAGAGCGGCTCGGCATCCAGTGGAATCCAGGCCCGGTCGTGCTCATACACGGCCAGCGTCACATCATCCCGCCGCGATGCATCGCCAAAATACACGCCCAGCCAATGATCTGCCATAACCCCGGAAATATGTGCGTGGTCGTGCTGGCCGATGCAGGTAAAGCTGGAGGGCGTTTCTCGAACAATCATAGTCAGGAGAAAAGCGAGCAAATGAATGACAGCGGGCGTCGGCTGTCGCAAGCCCCGCGCTACGAAGGCAAAGCCGCCGGCAAGCAGAGCGCGTGGACGTTGTAGTAGTAAGCTAGAGAAGAAACAGGGCAGTTGCAAGCTCCACCATACGGGGTGCGTTAGCCGGTCTGCGGGTTAGCCGGATGGCGCAAGCACCTTTCCGCGTGATTCGGGGGCAGAAGCTGCATAGTTTGCAGTGCGCTCTGTTGCAGATAATTACGAGGTTTCGTAACTTAATAATACGTCATTCGCTGCTGAGCAACAGAGGATTGTTTCGCTGACTTCAGGAACGCGCGTTCGGCGGATGCTGAAAAAGCCCCCCAGCGGCGCAAATGGCTGTGCAGCCTCCGGGCATGTCTCATTTTAACAAGCAATTGTATGCTGAGATATACTGTTTCTGTCGGTCTTGTCGTGCTGGGAATAGGGGCTGGCTGCACCACCAAGGAGCAGACCGCCCGCCGGGTTTCCCCGGCCTCGCAGCCCGTTTCGGTTACCATGTGCGCGCCGCCCGTGGTAGTAGATACGGCTTGGTACGCCTCAGGCAAAAAAGCCCCCCAGCTGCCTGGTTTAGAAGGAATTGCCTTCCCGATCAGTTCTAAAAACCCGGAAGCCATTAAGTACTTCAACCAAGGACTGATGCTGGCTTACGGGTTCAACCATGCCGAGGCAGCCCGCTCGTTTCACGAAGTCACCCGTCAGGATTCTACCTGCGCGATGGGCTACTGGGGCTTTAGCTACGTGCTGGGCCCCAACTATAACGCGGGCATGGAGCCCGACAATTTCAGCCGGGCATATCAGGCGGTGCAGAAGGCGCAGCGGCTGGCGGCAACTGCCAGTCCGAAAGAGCAGGCGCTTATTGGGGCGTTGGTGAAGCGCTACCCGCCCGCTCCGGTCGCTGATCGGTCTGGTTACGACCAAGCCTATGCAGCGGCCCTAAAAATGGTGTATCAGCAATTTCCTGATGACCCGGATATTGGGGCCATGTATGCCGAGGCCGTGATGAACCTGCACCCGTGGGACATCTGGCAGAAAAACGGCCAGCCCCAGCCCTGGACCGCCGAAATTGTGAGCACCTTGGAGCAAGTGCTGAAGCGTCATCCAAACCACGCCGGCGCCAACCATTTCTACATTCACGCCACCGAGGCGTCTACCCATCCCGAAGCGGCCAATAAAAGCGCCGACCTGCTGACTCACCTAGTGCCCGGCGCGGGGCATCTGTTGCACATGCCTTCGCACACCTATATCCGAACCGGCGCTTACCACCAGGGTACCCTCGCTAATCTTGAAGCGCTACAGGCCGACAGCAGCTACACGGCCGCCTGCCACGCCCAGGGCGCTTATCCGCTGGCTTATCATCCGCACAACTACCACTTCCTGACGGCCACGGCTACGCTGGAGGGCAACAGCCGGTTGGCCCTGCGCGGAGCCGCCAAGCTGGCTGCCCACGTAAGTAAGCCGCTGATGAAAAACACAGTGCTGGGGCCGTCATTGCAGCATTTTTACACTATTCCTTACAATGTGGCCGTAAAGTTTGGGCGCTGGGATGAGGTGCTGGCCATGAAAAACTTCGATACAACGCTGGTGTATCCGCAAGCCATTCGGCACTATGCGCGTGGTATGGCGTGGGTCGGTAAGAAGAACACCGTAAATGCGCGCCGCGAGCTGGAACAGCTGCGCGTGCTCGGCCAGGATACCACCTTAAAGGCGGTTCTGTTTGGCATCAACTCCATGCGCGCCATCACCGACATTGCCCAACGTGAGCTAGATGGCGCCATTCTACACGGCGAAGGCAAACATGCCCAAAGTATTGCCGTGCTCCGCGAAGCCGTAGTGCTGGAAGATGCGCTCAAATACAATGAGCCCCCCGATTGGTTTTTCTCCGTTCGGCACCAGCTGGGCGCCGTGCTGCTCGCCGATAAGCAATACAAAGAGGCCATTGCGGTCTATGAGCAGGATTTGGAGCGGCTGCCGCACAATGGCTGGGCGTTGTCGGGGCTATATCAGGCCTATCTTGGCGCGGGCAACAAGGCCAAAGCGCAGCAAATCAAGCAAGAGCTGGATAAAGCCTGGCATTGGGCCGATACGAAGCTGATTGCCTCGATAGCGCAGTAGAACACGCAGGAAAGTGGCGCAGCAATAAGAACGAAGACAGCGGCGTTGCTACATTAGCATTCCACTATGTCCCGCTGTTTTATGGCTGATAACATCAACAACCCACTAAACCGCCGCAAGCCTGGCCGCCGATCCGGTAGCAAGCTCCTGCCCGATATGACTCCTATGGTGGGGTTGGGGTTTCTGCTGGTAACGTTTTTTATTATGGCGGGTGAGTTTGCTAAGCCCTCAATGATAAAGCTAGCCACGCCTGTGCGCCCTACGTGTAGCGGAGACAGGCTTGGTGGGATTGTTTGTAGGAGTGTATTAACTGTGATTATAGGTCAGAATGGCCAAGCCTATCATTTCTTTGGGCTAAATAGCGATTTTGGAGAACGACCAGAGCTGCACACTACCAATCTCGGGCCGGAGGGACTAAGGAAAGTGTTGCTTGATTTGCAGCGAGTGAACCCGACTGCTGTAGTGTATCTCAAGATGACTGCTAATGCTAAATACAAGGATATGGTAGATGCATTAGATGAGATAGAAATTACTAATCAGAAGCGGTACGCCTTGGTTGATGTTACAGCAGAAGACAGAGCGCTGCTGAAGCTAAACGCCCTGTAACTTTGAACTCTAGTTACAAAAAAGGCCCCTAGAATGTCTCTGGGGGGCTTTTTTTGTAAGTCATTAACTGAGCACTGCCTAGCAAGTGCTGCTACCACAACTGCGCAGCGCTGGTTTGATTAAGTATTCGCCTGCAAGGGCGCATCTGCCGTAAAGATGCTAGTGGGGGGCTTTTTTCGAATTTTTCCGCTCCCTCTGATCTGCTATGCAAACCCAAACTATTCTCTTCGCCAGCCGCCCGAAAGGTGAGCCAACGGCGGCTCAGTTTACCTTCAAAACTATCGACGTGCCCTTACCTCAGCAGGGTCAGGTGTTGCTGAAGGCGCTTTATGTTTCCGTTGATCCGTACATGCGCGGCCGCATGAATGAGGGCAAATCATACGTGCCCCCGTTTGAGGTTGGACAGCCCATGGAGGGAGGAATGGTAGCCGAAGTGGTGGAAAGCCAGCATCCGAAGCTACCGGTGGGCAGCGTGGTGGTAGGTTCGCTGCCCTGGCAGGAGTACAGCCTGTCGGACGGGCGCGGCTTGCAGCCGATTCCGGCAGATCAGGCGCCGCTGAGCTACTACCTGGGCCTGCTCGGAATGCCGGGCATCACGGCTTATTTCGGGCTGCTGGATATCTGTCAGCCCAAAGCCGGCGAAACCGTGGTGGTATCGGGCGCCGCCGGAGCCGTGGGTATTGTGGTGGGGCAAATAGCCAAAATCAAAGGCTGCCGCGTGATCGGCATTGCCGGCTCCGACCAAAAACTGGCCTATCTCAAAGAGCTGGGCTTCGACGAAACCATCAACTACAAAACCACGCCCGACATAGCCCAGGCCTTGGCCGCCGCCGCTCCCAACGGCGTGGATTGCTACTTCGATAACGTGGGCGGCACCATCAGCGACGCGGTGTATAACCTGCTCAACAAGCACGCGCGCATTGCTCTCTGCGGCCAGATTTCGAACTACAATGCCACGGAAGCGCCCGTGGGGCCGCGCCCCGAAGGCAAGCTGCTCGTGACCAGCTCGCGCCTGCAAGGCTTCATAGTCAGTGACTATCTGCCCCGGTGGCCGGAAGCTATGCAGCAGCTCTCCGAATGGTATCAGCAGGGCCATTTAAAGTATCAGGAAACCGTCACCGAAGGCTTCGACCAGCTGCCGGCCGCTTTCCTAGGCCTGTTTCACGGTGAAAACACGGGCAAAGCAGTTGTGAAGGTGGCAGAGCCCAGCAGCAGATAAGCCGGGTGAACCTGCTTAACTACTGCCTAAAAAAGCCCCCCAGAAACACTTCTGGGGGGCTTTTTTAAGCTCTGGTAACTTGCGAAGAAGCGAACCAGCTAGCCGCTTGCCGCTGTCCTTCTTTCCACTGATTCGTGGTTGACTTGTGAGAGGTAATATTGAGCCACAACACGCGCCTACAGTTAAGCTAGCGCGGAATTATCCATATATTTAGTACCTCCAAACTTTATGGAAGCGACAAGCCTGGGAGCAGCGTGAAGTTGGCCGCAGCAATGCCTTTATAAGCTATTTATGAAAATCAGATTTACGCTGCTGGCCGCCGTTGGGGTAGTAGTGCTGTCATCTCTGCCCGCTTTCAGCCAACAGATTAGCCCCGCCGACAGCGGCGCGGTGGCAACGGCAGTTGAAGCCGCAACCCTGCGCTACGCGAAGGCAATAGGGGATAACTCGCTGCTGTACACGGGCCCGGAATACCTTGATTATAACAAGCCTTACATGAAAGGCAACCAGTATTTTGGCACTGGCAAACAACAAATCGGGACCGTTTATTACCACGGCACGGCCTATACCAAGGTTCCGCTGCTCTATGATATGAAGCTGGATCAGGTGGTAATTCAGCCGCCGACAAATCCGCTGCAATTCAGACTGGTAGATGACAACGTGCAGTATTTTATAATCGATGGACACACGTTCACGCGCCTTATACAGCGCGATTCAGCACGCTATTCTATACCAACCGGCTACTACGATCTGCTGGTAGATGGAAACGCAAAAGTGTTGGCAAAGAGGACGAAAAAAATACTGACTAGGCGCGGTCTTTACGGCTTAGAAGGAAGCTACCTGGAAGAAGCTAAATTCTACCTTCAAAAAAACAATGAGTTTCATCCCGTGACGTCCCGCCAATCCATTGTGCGTCTGTTAAGCGACAAGAAAACGGCCCTGGATAGCTACGCCCGGCAGCATAAGCTGAAGTTTAAAAAAAGCAGTCAGGAAGCAGCTATTATCGAGCTGGTTAACTATTATAATTCACTGTAGAGTCAAATAATCTAAACGAACTTATTAGTGGAAATAAGTCTATTTTCTCAAGAAGCGCTAAGTAATTTTAAATGAAATTAGTTAGCCGGATTATTCTGCTCTGCCTTCTTTTATTTACTGTAGTAGCAGGTTACGCGCAGGATTCAGCGCCCTTAATCAGCGGAAGTTTTGAAAGGGCAGACTTTGAAACTTTCGCCAAATCGGTAGAAGCAAAAACGCCCTATCGGTTTTACTTCAACCCTGCCTCGGTCGATAGCGTGGTCATCAACGCTCAGCTACAGCAGCGACCCTTGGCAGAGGTATTGGATCTGGTGCTGAAGGGCACAGACCTGCGGTTCGCCATCGACGCCGAAAAGCGCGTGTACATCACCTCCGGCACGCAAATAGCCACCGAATTGCCCCCCGGCTATTTCAGCAAGGAGCCCGCCGATAATCTGGCCGCCACTGACCCCGATGAAGAGGATGCCGGCAAGAAACCAGTTTCGGCGGCGACGCTGCAATTGAAAGTCTACGAAATCGGGAGGAGCGGCGGCGCGACTACAAAGGGCAACGCCACGCTGGCCGGACACGTGCGCGACAGCAAATCGGGTGAGCCGGTAATCGGGGCGTCGGTGTTTATTGAGTCGCCCTCCATCGGTGCCGCCACCGATCAGTTTGGCTATTACTCGCTCACGCTGCCCGTGGGCAGGCACGAGCTGAAAATCAGAGGAGTAGGCGTAAAAAATACCAAGCGCCAGATCGTGCTTCAGGCCGATGGCAAGCTTGATATTGAGGTGGAAGAAGACATTACCACGCTCCGGGAGGTGGTAGTGGAAGCCGAGAAAGACAAAAACGTAGCCGGCATGCAGATGGGCCTTGAGCGGCTCGATATCAAAACCATGCGGCAGGTGCCCACCGCTTTTGGCGAGACGGATATTCTGCGCATCGTGCTCACGCTGCCGGGGGTGAAATCGGTGGGAGAGGGCAGCACCGGGCTCAACGTGCGCGGCGGCTCCACCGACCAGAATCTGATCTTGTTCAACGACGCAACCATCTATAATCCGTCCCACTTATTTGGGTTCTTTTCGGCTTTCAATCCTGATATTCTGAAGACGGTGGAGCTGTACAAAGGCACCGTGCCGGCCAAGTTTGGCGGGCGCTTGTCGTCGGTGCTGGACATCGCCACGCGCGACGGCAACAAAAAGAAGTTTGCGGGCTCCGGCGGCATTGGTCTGCTCACCAGCCGGCTGGCTTTTGAAGGGCCAATTATAAAAGACAAAAGCGCTTTCCTGCTGAGCGGGCGAACCAGCTATTCCAACTGGATTCTGAAGCGGCTGTCGAACAGCAAGCTCAAGCAAAGTTCCGCAGCTTTCTACGATTTGAACGCCCACATCAGCCACGAGATAAATGATAAGAACTCGCTCTACCTCACCGGGTACCGGAGCCGGGATGAGTTTCAGCTGGCCAGCGACAGTGTGTATCAATACGAGAACACCACGGCCAGCTTGAAATGGCGGCACACGTTCAACAACCGCCTGTACGGCGTGCTTACCAGCGCTTACAGCCAGTATCAGTACAATATTTCAAGCCAGGATAATCCGGTAACCAATGCGCGCCTCCGCTACAATATCAGGCAGCTAAACACCCAGGCTGATTTTAGCTATTTGCCCAGCGCCAAGCACACCATTGACTTTGGCGCCAGCACCATTCTGTACAATGTGTCGCCGGGCAGCTTTTCACCCGTGGGGGGCGAATCGTTGATATTGCCGAACACGCTGGCCCGCGAGCAGGCGCTGGAAAGCGCCCTCTACGTTTCCGACCTGATTACGCTTACCCCGCGCCTGTCGGTGTCGGTTGGCTTGCGCTATTCCTTGTATAATGCCCTGGGCCCCAGAGAAGTGTATGCGTACTTGCCGGGTGTGTCGAAGTCGGTGAATACGATAACCGATACGCTTCGGGTGGGCAAAGGCAATGTGCTGGCTACCTACCACGGCCCCGAATACCGCCTGTCGGCCAAGTACGCGCTGTCCGACAAATCATCGGTGAAGCTGAGCGTCAACCGCATGCGCCAGTACATTCATATGCTGTCGAATACGGCGTCTATGTCGCCCACGGATAGCTGGAAGCTAAGCGACAGTAATATTCGGCCACAAGTCGGAGATCAAGCCTCCTTAGGCTATTACCGCAACTTTAAAAACAACACCATCGAGACCTCTGTGGAAACCTATTATCGGGTGATGCACGACTTTCTGGACTATAAAAGCGGCGCCACCCTGCTCCTGAATCCGCACATCGAGACGGACGTGGTAAATGCCGAGGGCAAAGCCTACGGCGTGGAGGTGATGGTGCGCAAGCTGACGGGCAAGCTCAATGGGTGGGTGAGCTACACCTATTCCCGCTCCCTGGTGCAGGTAAATCTGGGCACCACTGGCGATATGATCAATGGGGGGCAATTTTACCCCAGCAACTTCGACAAGCCGCACGACGCCACGCTGGTAGGCAACTACCGGTTTAGCCGCCGCTTCAGCGCCTCGCTGAACGTTAATTACAGCACCGGCCGGCCTATTACCCTGCCGCTGGCCAAGTACGTGGCCAACGGCTCAACCCGGGTGTTTTATTCCGAGCGCAACGAGTACCGCGTGCCCGATTACTACCGCGCCGACTTTGCCCTGAACATTGAGGGCAGCCACAAAGTCAAAAAACTGGCTCACAGCTCCTGGACGGTTTCGGTGTACAACCTGACGGGGCGCAAAAACCCGTATTCCATTTATTTCAAATCCGAGAACGGGCAGATAAAGGGGTATCAGCTAGCCATTTTTGGCCAGCCCATTCCTACCGTTACCTACAACTTCAAATTCTAGATGCGCTGCTTTTTACACCTGCTATACCGGGCCGGGCTGGGAGCAGTGCTCCTGACGCTTGCGGGCTGCATCGACACCTTCGAGCCTGAGGTTATTGCCTCGGCCGAAAACTACCTGGTGGTGGATGGCACCATCAACAGTAGCGGCGTAACGACCATTCGCCTCTCGCGCACCGACAACCTGATCAGCACCGCGCCCCCGCCCGCCGAGGCCAAAGCCGCTGTTTTTATTGAAGAGGAGGCCGGGCCGCGCTATGCCTTAACCGAAACGGCCCCCGGCACTTATACTTCCACTTCTTTGGCGCTGATTCCAGCCAAGCGGTACCGGCTGTTTTTCCGGACGCAGGCGCGGCGGGATTATGCCTCCGATTACGCAGCTGCCAAAACGACTCCGCCCATCGATTCCGTAACGTGGACAGCCAGCGCCCAGGGCGTGCAGGTGTATGTGAATACCCACGACGATAACGAGGCCACCCGCTTCTACCGCTGGGACTACGACGAGACGTGGGAGTTTACGTCGGCTTTCCGCTCCTTTTTGGAATACCGCAACGGCAGACTTGACTTCCGCTTCAACGGAGACATCTATTATTGCTGGAAGACCGAGCAGTCCTCGGCCATAAAGCTGGGCAGCACCTTAGCCCTGAGTCAGAATGTGGTGGCCGATTATCCGCTCACGCTAGTTCCCCCCAGCTCTACGAAGCTGCGGTACAAATACAGCATCCTGGTAAAGCAGTATGCGCTGAGCGCGGAGGAATTTGCCTATTGGGAGCTGCTGCAAAAAAACACCGAGAATATTGGTACCATCTTCGACCCGCAGCCCAGCCAGCTCACCGGCAACGTGCGCAATATCGCCGACGCAACCGAGCCGGTTATTGGCTACATAGGCGTGCAATCGGTCACGGAGAAGCGCATTTTCATCGAGCGCCGCCAGTTACCGCAAAGCTGGGTGTCTCTCACCGGTTATGAGCAGGATTGCGGCCGCCCCGACACAATAAAGCCCCCCACGCCCGCCATGGAAGACTTTTTCCGGACCGGCGATTTTATTCCTATCGACAGGCTTGAGGGCGGCGGATATCTTTATTCCATTGCTGATTGCGTGGATTGCCGCAAGCGCGGCACCAATGTCAGGCCTGCGTTTTGGAAGTAGTAAATAAAGTCTGCACTACAAACCAATTCCAAGTCTAGCCTGCTCGCCTTCCGCCGTTACGTAAGATGAAAACACCTAAAGCTATTCTGTTTGCTGCCTGCGTTTGGGCACTAAGCAGCGGCAGATTATACGGCCAAACAAATTCGCTCAAAAGCATACAAACGCAGTTTGATGTCTACAGCCAGCAGACGCTGCAGGAGAAATTGTATGTGCATGTAGACCGCCCTTTTTATGTGAGCGGAGAGATAGTATGGTTTAAGATAAACGCTGTGGATGGTACCTATCACAAGCCTTTGTCACTTAGTAAAATAGCGTATGTAGAAGTGCTGGATAAGGAGCGAAAGCCAGTGTTGCAGGCAAAGGTGAGTTTGCTGAATGCAGTTGGCAGCGGCTCCTTTTCTTTGCCGGCTTCGCTGACGTCTGGCAACTATGTAGTGCGAGCCTACACGAGCTGGATGAAGAACTTCAGCCCCGATTTTTATTCGTACACGCCGGTCACCATCGTTAATACCCGGAGAAATCTGGGGCTGAAGGCTAGCAAAGATTCTGCGGCTTTAGATATTCAATTCTTTCCGGAGGGGGGCAATCTGGTGAAAGGAATAACGAGCCAAGTAGCCGTCAAAATCGTTAATAAATCAGGCAAAGGAGTGGATGCCGAGGGCACCATTTTGGATGCGCAAGGCGCTGTGCTGGCCCAGTTCAAAACGCTGAAATTCGGCTTGGGAAAGTTTGCTTTTACGCCAACGCAAGAAGGCTCCGGATACACAGCCATACTGAGGTTTTCGAACAGGGAGAGCGTTACCCGAAAACTACCCTCAGTGCAGGCGCAGGGGTACGTGCTGCGTTTGGAGGAGAAAGGTCAGGGCCAGCTCAGAATAACGGTGGCTTCAAACCTAGCAGAAAGGTCAGGGGAAGAGCTGTTTTTGATAGGGCACGCAGGGCAGAAAATATCTGTTTCGGAAGCTACACGTCTTGCTAATGGGCGGGGAGAATTTGTGTTAAACAAGCTGGGCTTGGCGGATGGTATCACGCATTTTACCCTGTTCAATAGTCGCAAACAACCGCTTAGTGAGCGCTTATATTTTCAGCGCCCCAAACAGCAATTGGTAATTGCGGCCGCATTAGATAAGCCGCAGTACGGTACGCGGGAAAAAGTGACATTACAGCTGTCTGCTGCCACTTCTGGGGGGCAAATTTTGCCCGCTGATATGTCACTTGCTGTGTATCGACTAGACTCTTTGTCGGTGGATTCGGGGCCTGATATCAACAGCGTTTTGTGGCTGACATCCGATTTAAAAGGAACTGTTGAAAACCCAAATTATTACCTCACCAGCACGGGCGCCGAAGCGACCGAAGCGGCAGATAATTTGATGCTGACACACGGCTGGAGCCGCTTCCAGTGGACCGATATATTCTCGAATACACCACCAAAACTGGACTACTTACCGGAGCTAAGCGGGCATTTGATTGAGGGGCGAGTAGTACACCGATTTACTGGCAAACCAGGGCCGAAAATAGGCGCTTACCTAACTAGTCCCAGCCGACTTGCCCGACTATACACTGCTACGAGCGACGAGAGCGGCCGCGTCCGGTTTGAAACGCAGAATTTGAACGGCCCCAAGGAGTTGATGGTGCAAACCAACACCCAGACTGATAGCATGTATCGGGTGGAAATCCTGAATCCATTTTCGTTACAATACTGTGCTTCTATTGCGGCGCCGGTGGTTTTATCAGAGGCTTTGCGTAGTGCTCTGACTAAGCGCAGCCTGCATATACAGGTGCAGAACGCCTACTCGCGCAAGCAGCTTTCTACCTATAAAATACCCGCGGTTGATAGCGTTTCGTTTTATGGGAAGCCTAACGAAACCTATAAACTGGACGATTATACCCGGTTCAAAGTACTAGAGGAAGTCATGCGGGAGTACGTGCCGGGCGTGCTGGTCAGGCGCCGAAATGACGGCTTTCATTTCATGGTGGTAGACAATGTGAATGGAGGGGTTTTTAGCAAAAACCCGATGGTGCTATTGGATGGGTTTCCGGTGTTTGACATCAATAAACTCATGGCCATCGATCCGCTTACTATTCAAAAGCTAGAGGTGTTCACCAGTCGGTATATTCAGGGCGCCATGACGTACGAAGGTCTCGTAAGCTTTACTACGTACAAGGGCGATTTGGGCGGCTTCCAGCCCAACCCTGCTGTGCTCATGCAGGAATATGAAGGGCCGCAATGGCAGCGCGAGTTTTACTCGCCACGCTACGAAACCGCCGCAGAAAAGCAAAGCCGACTACCAGACGCGCGCAATCTGCTGTACTGGAATCCGAACGTGACGACCACCGCTGACGGAAATAAGACCGTCGAATTTTACACTTCTGATCAGCAAGGAAAGTATATGGTGGTAATGCAAGGAATGGCACCGAATGGCCTGGCTGGTAGTCGCCGATTTGTATTTGAGATAAAACAGCCGCTATAAATAAAAGCTATATTTTAGATTCTGTCCATAAATAAAAGCCCCCCAGAAGTGTTTCTGGGGGGCTTTTTTTAGGCTTTTAATTGAATGCTGCTAGTTGGTAGCAGCCGAGTATGGCACGCCCATATTCTGGAACATGAAAGCCCATTTATCGGTCTGCTCGCTGATAACCTGCGCGGTAGAGCGGCCGGCACCGTGACCAGCTTTGGTCTCGATGCGGATGAGCACGGGCGCCGGGCCTTTCTGCATTTCCTGTAGGCGTGTGCCAAACTTGAAGGAGTGCGCGGGCACTACCCGGTCGTCGTGGTCGGCGGTGGTGACCATGGTGGCGGGGTAAGCGGCGGGCTTCAGGGCGTGGTAAGGCGAGTACTTGTAGAGGTACTCAAACATCTCCTGGGAATCCTGGGCAGTGCCGTAGTCGTAGGCCCAGCCAGCGCCGGCCGTGAACTGGTTGTAGCGCAGCATGTCCATTACGCCCACCGCGGGGAAGGCAACTTTGCACAGATCGGGGCGCTGCGTCATGACGGCACCCACGAGCAAGCCGCCATTCGAGCCACCCGAAATAGCGAGGTAGTCTTTGGAGGTGTAGTTGTTCTTGGTTAGGTATTCGGCGGCGGCAATAAAGTCGTCGAATACGTTCTGCTTTTTGAGCTTGGTGCCGGCCTGATGCCAGGTTTCGCCGTACTCGCCGCCGCCGCGCAGGTTGGGCACAGCGTAGATGCCGCCGTTCTCCAGCAGCACAATATTAGAAGTGCTGAAACCGGGCGTAATATTCACGCCAAAGCCGCCATAAGCGTAAAGCAGCGTGGGATTTTTGCCGTTCAGCACCAGACCCTTTTTGTGCGTGATGAGCATGGGTACTTTGGTGCCATCTTTGGAGGTGTAAAACACCTGCTTCGACTCGTACTTCGACGGGTCAAACTGCACTCCTGATTTCTTGAAAACGGTGGATTTGCCGGAGGCAATATCGTACCTGAAAATGGTGGGCGGGTAGATGTAGGAATTGAACGTGTAGTACGTTACCTTTTCTTCTTTCTTAGCATCGAAACCGTCGGCTGAACCTACAGAGGGCAGTGCGATAGAACGCTCTTTTTTGCCGTTCATATCGTACTGTTCAATCAGCGAAGTGGCGTCTTTCAGATAGTTAGCGAAGATTTTTCCGCCGCCGGTCGAAACGCTGAGCACGTTTTTGCTCTCCGGAATCAGGTCTTTCCAGTTGGCGGGTTTTGGGTTGGCCGCATCTACGGTTACCACCTTGAAATTGGGCGCGTTCAGGTTGGTGTGGATGTATAATTTGCCCCCCACGTTGTCCAGTACATTGTGCTCGTTTTTCTCGTCGCTCACCATCTGTACAATCGCGCTGTTAGGCTTGCTCAGATCCTGCACATATAGCTCGTTGCCGGTGGTGGTGTTAGCCGCCGTAATCACAAGGAAACGTTCGTCCTCGGTGAGACTTGCATTGATGTAGCGACGCGGTGTTTTGTCGCCGCCAAATACGAGTTTATCCGATGCTTGAGGCGTGCCGAGCTTGTGGTAAAACAGCTTGTGATACTGCGTGAGGCCGGCCAGCTGGCTGCCCGCCTTGGGCTTATCGTAGCTGCTGTAGTAAAAGCCGTCGTTGCCTTTCCAGGCCAGGCCCGAAAACTTCACGTCTTTCAGCGTGTCCCCAACAATCGATTTATCAGCCGTTTTCAGCACGATAACCTTGCGCCAGTCGGAACCGCCTTCCGAGATTTGGTAAGCGGCCAGGCTACCATCTTTTGAGAAGTTAATGCCCGCCAGCGAGGTAGTGCCGTCCTTGGAAAACTTGTTTGGATCGAGGAATACTTCGGGCGTGCCTCCCTCGCCAAGCTGGCGGTAGAGCACAAACTGACTTTGCAGACCCGTGTTTTTGGCGAAATACATGTACTTCCCTTCCTTGAAGGGAGCGTTGTATTTCTCGTAATTCCACAGCGTTTCGAGGCGCTTGCGAATGGCGTCGCGGTAGGGAATTTGGGCAAGATAATTCTGGGTTACTTTATTCTGCTCTTCCACCCACGCCTTGGTGTCAGCGGCCTGATCATTTTCCAGCCAGCGGTAGGGGTCAGCTACTTTGGTGTTGAAGTAGGTAGTAACGGTGTCTACTTTTTTGGTTTGCGGGTAAGGCAGCGTTTTCAGAGTGCCTTGCGCGTACGCCTGACTACCGAGCAGCAAGGCAGCCAATGAAGGAAGAATTAGTTTCATTATGTGGAGGCTTGGTGAGCAATAACTTCCGGTAAAATACTGGATGTAAAGCAGTTTTTGCCTCCTAGAAGTTTCATTCTTAGCTACAACCAGCAAAATACATGCGTAGCTGAACCTCTACACAGTTGAGATAAGCTTACTCATTTTCCCAGTTCAAGAGCTAGGTATTGCATCTGAAAACGAAGTAGGCAACTACCGCTACCAGAGCCAGTGAGCCGAAGCGAATAAGGAGGAAAACCCAGGCGGGCAGCTCCGGTCCTTTGGAGTTTTTTAGCATAGTAGAATCAAAACCGATTAATCAGCCAGTAGTTTCTGGTCTTTGAGCCAGTCAAAAATCAGCTGGTCGACGGCCGATACGTGGGGGCGGTCTTGGTACGTAAGCCAGACCACTTCCTCAATCTCGGCGGCGGGCTGAATATGGCCGCGGTAGTGAGCGCCGTAGCAGGTCATGCGCACCACTACATTCGGCGCGTGGCCGTGCGCGGGCGCTTCAAACGTGCCCTGGTACGCCAGGCTTTCCGGCAGCAGCTCCACGGTCAGCTCCTCCCTAATTTCGCGCAGCAAGGTTTGCTCATCGGTTTCGCCGGCTTCGCGCTTACCGCCCGGAATATAGTAGCGGTCTTTGCCGCGGCTGCGTGTGCTCAGCAGCTTGCCTTCATGCAGGTGCAGCCAGGCTATTTTGTCAATCAGGAGTGGGCTGGGGGGCATTTTGCGATTATCCGGGTACGGCACTTTCCCGAGGCATGGTTTGAAGCAGCCAGTTGTAGAGCTTGTCCACATCGGGCTTGCGGAATAGCTCGGTGCCGGGGTTCATGGTGGCGGCCGTGCCGCAGGCCACGCCCAGTCGGATAACTTCGCGCAGCGGCTGCCCAGCAGCCAGCGCGTACACCATACCCGCCACCATGCTGTCGCCGGCGCCCACGGTGCTGCGCTTGCGCACGGCCGGTGCCGGTACAAAGTCGGCGAGGTCCGGGGAAATGAGTACTGCTCCCTGTGGCCCCATCGAAACGGCCACCAGCTCGCACTTGCCATCCCCGATCAGCTCGCGAGCGGCTTCGGCCACGCAGGCGCTGTCCAACTCGGCGGCTCCCACCAGTCGGCACAGCTCCCCGATGTTGGGCTTTATCAGATAAAGGCCCCCGGCTTTAACCACCTGCTGAAGCGCCGGGCCCGAGCTATCCAGCACTACTTTCACGCTGAGCTGGTTGGCCGCCCGCACCAGGTTGATCAGAAAATCGGGCTCGACGCCGGGGGGCAAACTGCCGCTGATAACCAGAAACTCGGGCAGGGGCGAGATGGTGCGCAGGGCATCGAGAACACGCGACTGCTCAGCTGCCGTCAGCTCGGGGCCAGGCATGCCAAAGCGGTACTGCTGGCTGGACGAAGAATCGACCACGATAAAATTCTCGCGGGTCCAGCTTTCCGTTGCGATGGAGTGCTGCTCAATGCCCTCCTCCGTGAGCAGAAATTCCAGCAAACTGCCCGTGGGGCCGCTCGACGGGAAAACGGCCAGCGAATTGCCCCCCAGCCGCCTCAGGGCTCTGGATACGTTGATGCCGCCACCGCCGGGCTCAAACTTGGGCGCCGCGCACCGCAGCTTATGGTCGGGTACAATCTTGTCGACGGAAGTGCTTTTGTCTACCGTGGGGTTCAGGGTGAGCGTAACTATTTTCATAGGAAATGAATCAGGGCCAATTACTTACTCGAAAATGCTTCGGCCAGCAGCCACTATCCGTTTACTGAGCTTTGGGCTCCGGGTTGCGCTGCGCCTGTTTGTGAAGTATCGTAAACGCGGCCGGAAGTACGGTGCCAGGCCATGAATTACTTCTGCTTGCTCTTTTCGCCCTTGGTGGGGGGCAATTGCGGGTTCATTTCCTGTAAGGTGTGAAGCAGCGTTTTGGCTACCACGTAGGCTTTGTACCAATTCTGGTCGGAGGGCACGATAATCCAGGGGCACGATATGGGGCTGCAATGGCGAAAAACGTCTTCGTACACGGCGCGGTACTCAGGCCACTGCTTGGCTTTCTCCTCGTCGCCGGCCTCGTATTTCCACTGCTTGGCCGGGTCCTTCACGCGTTCAAGCAGCCGTTCTCGCTGTTCCCTTTCCGATACGTGCAGGTAGAACTTAAGTATGGTTGTACCGGACTGCTGAAGCATTTGCTCAAAGGCGTTAATAGCCTCAAAGCGTTGTTTGGCTTCCTTGTCATCCACCGAGCCCAGCACGCGGGTGATGAGCACATCTTCGTAGTGCGAGCGGTTGAACACCTGAATCATGCCGTCGCGCGGGGCGTGCAGGTGCACGCGCCACAAAAAATCGTGGGCCAGCTCGTCGGCGGTGGGCGCTTTAAAGGAGTGCACATTCACGCCCTGCGGATTGATGCCGCTAAATACCCGCCGAATCAGGCCGTCTTTGCCGCTGGCATCCATGCCCTGCAATATCACCAGCACGCTCCGGCGGTTTTCGGCGTACAGCCGGTACTGGAGCGCATCCAGATCCTGCTGCATGCGCTCGAGCTCCCGCTCGGCGTCTTCTTTAGAAATGTCCCCCGGTGCCTGGGAGGAAGCCTTGCGCAGGTTGTAAGCAGCAGTTTTCATCGGATGGAGGTGGTGCAATTGCTTGTGTGAGTATGCGCTGCTAGCCCAGGAGCTAAGCTGAACCTTAACAACTCTGGCTTTTTGCTGCACGTAGGCTGAGACAGGTCGCTAGGGTAGTGGCGAAGTAAGCGTAAAAAAGCCCCCGGATGAAAAACCTTTTTGTTGGGCTGCTAACGTGGTCGCTGTGGCTGGTCAGTCCGGCTGCCTGGGCCTGCCGCGTTTGCCGGCCCCGCGTGCAGGCCACCATTCACACCCCCGAATACACTGGTAATCTACTGCTATTGCTTTTGCCAATCGGAGTGCTGCTGGTGGGCGGCGTTGGGCTATACTTTGCCGCCGATATCAAACGCTATTTTTTGTCTCCACCTACGCATGGCTGAACACTTACACCGAACTCCACTCATTGCGGCCGGCGTACTGATGGGCGCTGGCCTGGGGGGCTTTGTAGATGGCATTGTGCTGCACCAGATCTTGCAGTGGCACAACATGCTCTCTGCTAAATATCCGCCCGACACGCTGTTTACTGCCAAAGCCAATATGTACTGGGATGGGATATTTCACGCCGCCGTGTGGGTGATGACGGCCGTGGGGCTGCGCATGCTGTGGGCCGCCGGCCGCCGCCCCGATGTGCCGTGGTCCGGGCGCACCTTTGGGGGCGCATTGGTGATGGGCTGGGGCTTGTTTAATGTGATTGAAGGCATAATCGACCACCAGCTCCTGGGCCTGCATCACGTGCGCGAGTACGTCGACGACAAGCTCCCCTGGGACGTAGGTTTTCTGGCCTTTGGCGCCTTGCAGATACTGGTTGGCTGGCTGTTAATTAAGGCGGGCCGGGCAGATACAGCTGTGCGTGGAGAGCTTTAGCCTGATGTAATTCCAATCACACTCGCCCGTCTACCACTCGCCCGTCATGCAGAGGCGGAGCCGAAGCATCTCGCTCACGCATTTAGATTACTAATCCCACTAAACACGCGAGATGCTTCGGCTCCGCCTCTGCATGACAGTCGAATTATAAGTTGGGCTGGTAATAAACAGTAAAAATTACTTCATAAAACCACTACGCTTATGCCTGCTTGGCACATTGGCTGTTCGGGGTATCACTACCGTCATTGGCGGGGCGTTTTTTACCCGGAAAAGCTGCCTATAAAGCGTTGGTTTGATTACTACAGCCAGCACTTCCGGACCCTGGAGCTTAACGTGACGTTCTACCGCTTTCCGCAGCTTTCTTTTCTGGACAATTGGTACCAAAGCAGCCCCGCTGACTTTCGCTTCGCCGTAAAAGCCCCCCGGCTGATTACCCATTACAAGCAGTTCAACGATGTGGCGCAGCTCCTGGCCGATTTCTACGGCACGGCGCAGGAAGGCTTGCGCGAAAAGCTGGGGCCGATTCTGTTCCAGCTCCCGCCCCGCCTTGCCTACTCGGATGAGCGCCTGCACCGCATACTAGCAAGCCTGCACCCGGAGTTAATGAATGTGCTGGAGTTCCGGCATCCGAGTTGGTGGATAGGGGAGGTGTACCAAGCCCTGGCCCGCCGCGGCGTCAGCTTCTGCGGACAAAGTCACCCGCAGCTACCCGACGAAGTGGTGGCCAATACGCCGGTGCTTTACTACCGCCTGCATGGGGTGCCGGCGCTCTACCACTCGCCCTATGGCCCCGAGGCTTTGCAGCGGATAGCCACCGAAGCAGCGGCCGCTACCCATGTGCAGGAGGCGTATCTGTACTTCAATAACGACATCGGCGGCTCGGCCATTGCCGATGCTACATGGCTGCAGGCGTACGTGGGCGTAGGGCGCTGAGGGCGCTGAGGGCGAAGCCAACTTTTACACCTGCCGGGAAATAGAAGCCGCGGTGCCCATAATCGGAGGAGCCGGAGCGGTACTGACTGCCCTCGATGTCCGAGTTGGAGTTGCTGTGTCGCCATCCCATCCCAACATAAATATCCAGAAAAACGGGGCCGGGGGGCAATGGGGCCTGGTAACCTAGCTGCACGGAGGCCCCGTAGCGGACAATTTTTTCGGTGAAGCGCACGGGACCATACTCGTAGTAGGGCAGGTCGCCGGGGCCTTGTATTTCGCGCCAGCTGTTCCGATGAAATGCCATCTGGAAATACTGAAGATGGGGCCCGTAGCTTACGTAAAAGCCTGCTGGAAAAGATGCTTTGGAAGGCATTTCATACAGGCGGTGCTGCACCTGCACGCCAAAGCCGCGCACCGACTCATCTTCGTTCAGCGGGTTGACTTTCCGTAATCCGTCGGGGTGACCAGCGGGGCCGCTATACAGCTGCGGCGTGAGCGTGAAGCTCTGCTGCGGATGGCTGGCTCGTTGGTGCTCTATTTCCAGCCAATAGCCGCTCATTACCGCGTGCTGGGGGGCAAATTTGAGGGATAAAGAGTTGAGTGAAGGCAGGTTTTGCCCCCCAGCCTGTAGGCTAAACGCCAGCAAGGCTACTGCCAGCCAAAAGCCCCTCCAGCGCGGCGCTGGGGGGCAAATTTGTGGTAGGGCAGCCATTACTTTTTCGTAATCGGTAGGAAGCTCAGCTGCTGCAACTGGGCGCCGGCGTAGCTGTACTGATACAAGCCATTGGCGCCGATAGCCAGCAGGGTGCCGTTATTGGGAATCACGTCGGTAACGGCCACTTTATAGTGTTGCTTCTGGGTAAGCGAAGGCGACTGGCTGGTGTCAAAAGTTTTCAAGCCATCGGAGTCGCACACGAAGAGTTGATCCTTGTCTACTCCCAGGCCTTGGGGGCCGGTCATGGGGTAGGTGCGCATCAGCTTTGGGTTGCTCAGGGTGGTAAGATCAATTACCTGAAGCTCATTCACGCCGTTGCGGCAGGAATTTGGCCCGCTACGAAGCGTGAGGTAGGCAAAGCGGTCGTCGACTACCACGGGGTCGCAGCTGAGAACGTGTTGGAAGTATGACACTTGGCGAGGCGACTTAGGCGTGGCTACGTCATAAATGTACATGCCGCGCTGTGTGCCCAGAAACAGGTAGTGGTCGTAAGGAAAGATGGTTTCGACGCCAAACATCAGGGGCAGCTTAGGGCCGGCTACAGGCGTGGTGGGCGAAGCAAGATCGAAGAGGCGCAGGCTGCTTTCGTCCACGGTATACAGCGTCTCATCCAGCACCGCGAACCGGGCCAGTGAGCCGGCTTTACCCGTACCGCTCATGCCTCGATCTGCGGAGAAGAAAGCAGGTGAGTTGGCAAGCGTCATTCCGCGCCAATTCCACGCTGGATTGTTTGCCATAATGGTCTCCTTTTCCTGCCAGCCTACTATCACCGTATTATCCGGCCGCTTGCTGGCGTAGCACTCCGGGTGCAACATCCCATTGGGCACCGGCAGCTCACGGAAGGCATCGCGCACCCGGCTGACTACGGTCACCGCCTTCGGATTGCTGATATCAATGGTCACTAAGTCGGGGCCGTTATCGGCGTAAAGCAGATTGTCTTTGATGGCAATGTCTACGTTGCCGGGGATGCGCAGAAAGCTAACGATGCGCGGATTTTTTGGGTCCTGGTTGTCAATTACGTGCACCCCTTCGTAGCGCTCATTCACAAACACATAACGACCACGCAAGTAAATTTTGCCGGTGTTGTGCATGGCCTGTGGTGCCTCTGCCGCCACCGACTGCTCCAGCACAGAGCGCGTCATCAATAAAGGGCAATACGCCGTCACAACGTTGCTGCCGCCGGGAAGCGTACCAATCCAGTTGGCATCAATACGCCCACCCGGCTGCGGGGTTTCTTCTGATTCGTCGGAGCAGGCGCCCATGCCCAGTAGCAACGCGCAGCTGAGCAGGTAAGTGTAAAATCTAGCCATTGCAATAGGTAGCTTGATGTGAAAGGATGAAGTATAGAAATGAAGCTTGGAAGCAAGGTTGCAGCTTTAGTAAGTGGAGACAGGAGCGGCGAAAAAGGTTGCAATGACTTTTTGCGAAAAAAGAACATCATCCTAAGTTTTTAGGCGGTCATGCAGAGCGGAGCGAAGCATCTCGCTCGCGGTAGTAGGATTACTAATCAGACGTCAGCACGCGAGATGCTTCGCTGCGCTCTGCATGACCGCCTTTTTTATCATGACTCTTTTTATGCGAATCAGCTCCCAACTCAGCACAAAAAAGAACCGCGCCATTGGCGCGGTTCTTTGGGTGTAAAAGCTGTACTGCTTCGTGCTTAGTTCGCCGGTGGAGCCGGGGCTTCTTTTACGTACTTATTCAGCCACGAATCCATTTCCCAGAGCATGTGCATGATGGACTCGCGGGCCGCGTAGCCGTGCGACTCGAAAGGCAAAACCACGTAGCGGGCGGTAGCACCGTGGCCTTTCAGGGCGTTATAAAAACGCTCGCTCTGGATGGGAAAAGTTCCGGAGTTGTTGTCGGCCTCGCCGTGAATGAGCAGGATAGGCGTCTTGATTTTGTTGGCCGCCGTGAAGGGCGACATCTTATCGTACACCTGCGGGGCCTCCCAGTACGTGCGCTCCTCGGCCTGGAAACCGAAAGGCGTAAGCGTACGATTATAAGCGCCGCTACGAGCAATGCCCGCTTTAAATAAATTGCTGTGAGCCAGTAGATTAGCTGTCATAAAAGCCCCGTAGGAGTGGCCCATTACGCCCACGCGCTTAGCATCAACCACGCCCAGGCGCTGGCCTTCCTCAATAGCCGCTTTGGCGCCGGCTACCAACTGCTCGATGTAGGTGTCGTTGGGTTCGGCATCGCCTTCGCCCACAATCGGAATGGAGGTGTTTTGCAGTACGGCGTAGCCCTGCGTCACCCAGAAGATGGGCGAGCCCCACGTCAGGCGGGTAAAGGTGTAAGGTGAGCCTTTTACCTGCCCGGCGGTACTTTTGTCCTTGTACTCAGCGGGATATGCTTCGAGCAACGTAGGCAGCGGACCGTCGGTTTTTTTGTAGTTGGGGGGCAAATACAGATTGGCCGTGAGCGGCAAGCCATCGGCGCGCTTGTACTGGAGCACTTGCTTTTTCAGGGTGCCCAGAGCGGGGTAGGGGTTCGGGAAATTGGTGAGAGCGGTCAGCTTATTTTTCTTCTTCGCATCGCGCAAAAAGTAGTTCGGGGCCTGCTCCACCGACTCGCGGCGCGTGACCAGCAAACGCTTATTTACGTCGAGAATATCAACCGGCACCTCATAGTAAGGTGCCTCCGAACGCCACCAACGCTCCGTTTTGCGGGTTTTCAGGTTCAATTGATCAACAAAAGGACGGTTGCCTTCGGGCGAGGCGCCTTCGCCAAGCAGATAGATGGTCTGATTGTCGGAGCCACCGAGGGCCAGCACGTAGCGGCCAGCGGCGTTGTGCTTCTGATAAGGCGTGCCGGGGTCTTTGTAGGTGTCCTGGGAAGAGCGTTCAAAGAGGACCGTGGGGGGCATTTTCGTGCGCGGATTGATAACCCAGGTCATTACTTTACGGTCGGCCCAACGGTAGCCATTCACAAGGGCCGTCGAGTTGTCACCCCACGTAATGCCCCGGAAACGCAAGTGTAAATCCACCAGATCCATGGGGGTAGTGAAGGGCGCGGCCATAGTCACCACCTTGTCGCGCACGGCGGCTACTTTCTTGGGGTCGCCGCCGTCTTGGGCCTCTACCCAATAAATAGTGGCAGGAGCGTCGTCGCGCCAGTCGTGGTTGCGCGGGCCAGTGGGCACGGCGTCAAAGCTGGTGGGCACGTTGTCGGCCAGCGGCAAGTCAGCGATGGACTTCACCAGATTGCCAGACAAATCCAGCACATCCACCTTCACTGGGAAGCTACCCACGGTGAGCTGGTAGGAATAAGGCCGGTGGCGGGTTTCCACTAGAATGTATTTGCCATCGGGCGAAGGCGAGGCCCCCTGAATTACGCCCGGCTGACCCAGCGGCTGGGTTTTGCCATCCAGACTCACTTTCAGGAGCTGGGTGGTGGCGTAGTAGTCGAAAATCTTCTCGTCGGAAGGGTTTTTTAGCAAATCCTGGTAAGTGCGGGCGGCGGCAGTGCGGCCCACGTTTTCCTGTACAATGGGCCCCGTAGGCGCGGCCGTAGCATCCGGCACCTGGCCCCGATTGGCGGGTACGGTACGGGCAATCAGTGTCTGGTTGTCGGGCAGCCAGCGGTAGGCTGTGCCGAACACGCTGTTTAGGCGCACGCCCGGAATTTGGCGGGCCGTGGCGGTGGCTACGTCCAGCACCCACAGCTGAATTTGCCCCCCAGCGGCGGCCGTGGCCTCGGTGGTAAGGGCAAAGGCAATCTTGCTGTCATCCGGCGACCAGCTTACCTCGCTGATCTTGGCCGGAGTAGGCAAGCCTTTCACCGGAATTTCGGCCCCGCCCGAGAGGCGCTTGAGCTTCAGGGCCGTGGAGTAGCTTACGCGGCTGGGGCCGTTGGTGCGCGGATTCAGGCGCAGGCCGGCAATGCGCAGTTCGGGCTGGGATAGGTCGGCGATGCTGGGCAAATCCTGCACATCCATCAGCAGCATCCACTTGCCATCGGCAGCAATACTCACGCGGGGCGTAATGGGAGCATCCACCAGGTCGGCAATGGCCTTGGGGGGCGTTTGATACGTTAAATCCTGCGCCTGCACCGACAAGTGGCTTAGGAACACGACTCCGAGAAAGAAGAGTTTTTTTCATGAATTGAAGGGTTGGATTGGCAGTCGTAAGATAAGAAGGTTTGGCGGCCTCACCCATGCAGGCAACTATAAGTACTTGAGGCGCATCTTTCCCAAACCTTCCCTTAAAAAAGCCCCCAGCCTATGAATTTTCAACGGACGAATAACCTGCTTGGCTGGCTGCTCTTTGCCAGCGCCCTCACGGTATATGTGCTTACGTTGGAGCCCACGGCCAGCTTCTGGGATGCGGGCGAATTCATTGCCAGCGCCCATCATTTGCTGGTGCCGCACCCGCCCGGCGCACCGTTGTTTTTGCTGCTGGGCCGGGTGTTTTCGTTGTTTTCCTTTGGTGATACTACCTTGGTAGCAGGCCTTATAAATGGAGTTTCGGCTGTGAGCAGCGCCTTTACGGTGCTGTTTCTGTTCTGGACAATCACGCTGCTGGCGCGCAAACTGGTGCAAAGCAAGGCACCCAGCACGGAGCCGTCATTCAGTGAGAAAATGCTGATTCTGGGGGCAGGCGCTGTGGGGGCGCTGGCCTTTACCTTCTCCGATTCATTCTGGTATAATGCTACCGAAGCCGAGGTATACGCCATGTCCACGCTTTGCACGGCCTTCGTGGTGTGGGCCATGCTGAAGTGGGAAGCCCGCGCCCACGAGCCCTACTCCGACCGGTGGCTTATTCTGATAGCGTACGCGGTGGGGCTGTCCATTGGCGTGCATCTGCTCAATTTGCTGGCCCTGCCGGCGCTGGGGTTTATCTATTATTTCCGCCGCAGCGCCCGGCCTACCTGGCAAGGCGGGTTGCTGACGCTGGTGGTGAGCGGAGCCATTCTGGGGGGCATTTTGGTCGGTGTGATTCCCGGCTTGCCCTCCCTGGCCGGCGATTTTGAAGTGTTTTTTGTGAACTCCGTCGGCCTGCCGTTCAACTCCGGCCTGCTGATTTTCCTGGCGGTTTTTGCGGCCCTGATTGGGTTTGGATTTCGCTACGCAAATCGCACGCAAAACCAGCTTCTCCATACCGGTATGCTGGCTTTCGTGTTTATTCTGATTGGCTACTCCTCGTACCTGATTGTGCCGATTCGCTCAAGCTTCAACCCCACCATCGACGAGAACAAGCCCGACGATGTGCTCTCCTTTGTGAGCTACCTCAAGCGCGAGCAGTACGGCGACCGGCCCTTGCTTTATGGCCCGCAGTTCGATGCCCAGCCCGTTGATCAGATTGAAGGTGCGCCGCGCTACGTTCGCGAGGGCGACAAATACGTCGTTCTGGAGCGGCGTATTGAGAACGTGTACGCCTCAGAGGATAAAACCTTGCTGCCGCGCCTGTACAGCAACCGTCCCGGTCATGTAAGCGAGTACCAAAAGTGGGTTGATGTGCAGCCGGAAGTGAAGCCTTCGATGGCCCAAAACCTGAGCTTTCTGCTGCAATACCAGCTGGGCCATATGTACTGGCGCTACTTCCTCTGGAACTTCGTGGGCCGCGAAAGCGACGTGCAGCAAGCCGGCGTAGTATGGCCCACTTCCACCAAAAACGGCTTACCCCAGCTTCTGGCCGACAATAAAGCCCGCAATAATTTCCTGCTGCTGCCCTTGCTGCTGGGCGGTCTGGGACTTGTGTACCAAGTGCGCCGCGACGGACGCAAAGCCTTAGTACTCGGGCTGCTGTTTGGCCTGACGGGCGTGGCTATTGTGCTCTATCTGAACCAACCGCCCATCGAGCCGCGGGAGCGCGATTATACGTTTGTCGGCTCTTTCTACGCGTTTGCCATCTGGATTGGCTTGGGCGTACTGGGGCTGCACGAAGTACTGCGTTATCTGCTGCGTACCCCCAACTTACGGGTGGCAACGGCCATGGTGGGGGGCTTTTTGGTGCCGGGCATTATGGCCGTGGAAGGCTGGAACGACCACGACCGCTCCGGCCGCTACAGTGCCGCCGATTCGGCTCACAACCTGCTCAATTCCTGCGCCCCCAATGCCATTCTCATCACCTTCGCCGACAACGACACTTTCCCGCTCTGGTACGCCCAGGAGGTAGAAGGCATCCGCCGCGACGTGCGCATTGCCGTGCTTCAATATCTGCCCACCGATTGGCATATCGGGCAGCTGCGGCGCCAAAGCTACGACTCGGCCCCGGTGGCCCTAGCCTTGCCCCAAACCAGCTACCAATCGGGTACCAACGACTATTTGCCTTACGTAGCCAACCCCGCGGTGCCGGCCGTGAACGTGCAGGAGTTTATGCAGCTGCTGCGGGAAAATAGCCCCCTGCTGCAAGTACAGACCCAAAGCGGCCAGGAACTGCTCTCGTACCCCTCCGACCAGTTTTACCTGCCCATCGACAAGGATAAAATCAAGCGCCTCGGCATCATTCCGAAGGAGCGGGAAAGCCAGCTGGTCGACCGTATGGAGTGGAGCGTGGGCAAGCAATATCTGGACAAGAGCAAGCTGGTGATTATGGATATTCTGGCCACCAACGACTGGCAGCGGCCGGTGTATTTTGCTAATGCCGTGGCCCAGCAAGAGGGCATGGGCCTGGAGCCTTACTTACAGCTGGAGGGCATGGCCTATCGCATTCTACCCTGCCGCAACCCCGATCCCAAGCCCCAGCGTGTGGGCTACGTGGCCCGCCAGCTCACGTATGATTCGCTGATGAACAAATTCGCGTATCGCAGCCTGAATAACCCAGATGTGTTCTACGACGAAATCAACCGCCGTACGCTGGCCCAATACCGTGACAAATTCGGCCAGCTGGCCCAAGCATACCTGCGGGCCGGTGAGCTATCGAAAGCGAAAGAAGTGGCTCTGCGCTGCCTCCAGGTAATGCCCGACGCTGCCATTCCCTACGACCTCTACACACCCGAGCTGGTAGCGCCGCTGGCCGCAGCCGGCGAAAAGCCTCGCGCTGAGGAGATAATGGATACGCTCACCAGCCGCACGGAGCAGGCCCTGGCTTACTATCGCACCCACGACGAGCAGGCTTTGTTTGAGCAGGAAATAGGCACCAACCTGATGACGCTACAGCGCCTCTACCAAGCCGCCACCGACACCGGCGACCAGGTGCGTGCCGCACGGGTAATAGCCCTGGCGGAGCAGTATGGACGGTAGGGGGTGAGGCCCTCGTTCAGCCTCAAAGCCACACGCTAAACACCGTTCGCCCTTCCGCAATAGTTTCTAGGCTGAAGCGGAACCCGTGCTGGAGCAGGATATCCCGAATCATGGTCAGGCCGATGCCCTGGCCGTCGCGCTTGGTGCTGAAAAATGGGGTGAATAGGCGCCGCTGCACCTCCGGTGCGATGCCGGGGCCGTCGTCCTCTATTTGCAGGAGCGGCGGATTCAGGCGGGTGCGGACGGTGATGTTGCCGTTCTCGCCGATGGATTCGAGGGCGTTTTTGGTGATGTTGATGAGTACCTGCTCAAGCTGTTGGGCGTCGAGGTCGGCGCGGAGCGGCTCCGGGGCCAAATCCCAGTGCCAGGTTACGTGGCGCCGCTCGCTGGGCACCTGCATGAGGCGGTGAATATCGCGCAGCAGCTCGTGCATGTCGCAGGGGCGGCGGGTGGGCACGGGCAGGCGCACGAGGTTGGCAAAGCTGGCAATGAAGTTGGCCAAGTGTGTATTGCGAGCAATGGAAACGTCCAAGGCCTCGCGAAAATCGGGGCGGTCGGTGGGGGCTAGCTGGGGGGCGTAATGGTGGAAGCTTTGCAGAATAGAGTTTATGGCCCCGATGGAGTTGTTGATTTCGTGGCTCATCATCCGAATCAGCTTTTCGTAGGCCTGCTTCTCCTGCCGAATGAGCGCCTGGGTCAACTCTTCCAGCAAAATAAAGTAGCGCGTAAAGCCTCGGTCCAGAAAGTGCGCCGTGGAGGCCCGGTAAGTCTGCATGCCCGAAAGCTGAATTACCTGGGGCTCATCCGGCTTTAGCTGGCTTAAAAAAGCCCCCCAGTCGCCGGGCAGCGCGGCGGGGCGCTGGCTGAGTAGCTCATGGGTTGGGAGCCCCAAAAAGCGCTCGGCGGCGGGGTTTGCGGCTTCTATCCGGCCATCGAAATCCAGAATCAGAATGCCCGCCGGTGAGGCCTGAATCAGGCGTTCGAGCAGAAAGCTTTTCTCGTGCTGGGCCACGCGTTCCTGCCGCAACTCGTCGATCATGTGGTTGTATACATCAATGAGCTGGTCCATTTCGCGCTGGCCTACGGGCACAAATTTCATGGAGAAATCTTTGGCCCGAATGGCCTCGGTACCGGCCGCAATCAGCTGAAAAGGCCGCACAAAGCCGCGGTACAGCTGCGTGGTAAGAACGATTGAAACAATGAGCAGCACCTCCGTGGCCAGAAACAGCTCGGTATTAGTGCGGATATACTGCGCGGCCAGCGCAATCAAAACCCCGTGAATGATGACAACAAAGAGCAGGAATTTGACGCGCAGGGTCATAGAAGAGACAGAAAATAGAGCGCCAAGCTAGAGAAATAGGCAATCAGAACGAAGCTCCCCTCCTCAGACGAGGAGGGGATGTCGAAGCGCAGCTGAGACGGGGGTGGTTGAGGACGTTGCTGATGTTGTTTGGTTGAACGACATTAAAGGCGGTCATGCAGAGCGGAGCGGAGCATCTCGCATGCTGATGTTGCAATGGTAACTCAACTAAACACGCGAGATGCTTCGCTCCGCTCTGCATGACGTTCTATATACCCGTTCCCGTTAAACAATATCAGCAACGTCCTCAACCACCCCCGTCTCAGCTGCGCTCTACATGACAAACGCGAGTTATTCAACATTTGCCAAGCACCTTTAATACCACCTCAGCTAAGGAGAACTAGCATTTAATCTCTAATCCTTCACTTCTCTGCGGCATCAAAGGGAATTCCGAACTTCTCCAGGCGGCGGTATAGAGCACCTCGGCTCAGGCCCAGGGCTTTGGCTACGCGGCTCACGTTGCCGCTGTAGTGCTCCATGGATTTGCGGATCATTTGCGACTCCAGCTCGTCGAGGGTCATGGTGCCGACGGGGGGCAAATCGGTGCCCTCCGGGCTTCTGGGGGGTATTTTTTGGAAGTGCGCCTGGAAATCTTCGGGCCCTAGCTCGTCTTTGCCGCTTACCAATACGGCTCTTTCTACCAGGTTTTTTAGCTCCCTGATGTTGCCGGCCAGAGGTAGGGTGCGCAGCCAGTGCAGGGCAGCCGTACTCACGCGGAGCGCCGGGCGGTGGTAGGTGGTGCGCAGGTTTTGCACGAAGAAGTTGACCAGCAGCGGAATATCATCGGGGCGCTCGCGCAGGGCCGGCAGACGCACGGTAATGAGGTTGATGCGGTAGAATAAGTCCTCGCGGAAGCGGCCCTCGCGCACCAACTCGGCTAGGTTGCGGTTGGTGGCGCAAATCACGCGGATATCGAGGGTGCGGGGGCGACTGTCGCCGAGTACTTCGTAGGTGCGGTCTTGCAGCACGCGCAGCAGTTTTACCTGACTGCTTAGGTCCAGCTCGCCGATTTCGTCCAGGAAGATGGTGCCTTTATTGGCTAACTCAAAGCGGCCCACACGGTCGGCTTTGGCATCGGTAAAAGCCCCCCGGCGGTGCCCAAACATCTCACTTTCGAACAACGAAGCCGAAATGCCCCCCAGATTCACTTTCACGAAAGCTTTGTCGCGGCGGTGGCTGTTGCGGTGAATGGCTTCGGCAATCAGCTCCTTGCCCGTGCCGCTTTCGCCTTCTATCAGCACCGAAGCATCGGTGGCGGCTACCTGGCCCACGCTGCGCAACAAGTGCAAGAGTTGCGGATCGGTGCCGACGATGTTAGCAAAATCGTAGCGCTTGTCCAGCTCTCGGCGGCTGAGCGTATCCTCTTTTGCTGGCGCATCCTGAAGGCTCAGAATCGTGCGAATAGTCTGGAGCAGGGCCTCATTATTCCAGGGCTTCGTAACAAATTCCGCCGCGCCTGCCTTGATGCCTTCCACGGCTAGCGAAATGGAACCCCAGCCCGTGATGAGGATAACGGGCACCTGGGGGGCAATTTTCTGGGCCAGCCCCAGCAAGGCAAGCCCATCCTGCCCGCTCGTGTCGAGCGAGAAGTTCATATCCATGAGCATCAGCTGGGGCTGCGATTCCTGCAGGCTTTGCAGGGCCTCAGCGGGTGTGGCCACTCCTTTAGCCTGGTAGCCAGCCTGCTTCAGCAACAAACCCAACGAGGTGCGCACGGCCACATCGTCGTCAATAATCAGAATCATAGCGCAGAAAGGCGAAGAACGAGGTTCGGGCGGAAAGTTGAAAGCGACGAGGTTGCCAAACCATTTTGCGGAGCCAGCGGCACACGCCGGCTGCAAGCGAAATCTTTATTCCTCGCGCAACGATACGGCGGGCTGAATACCGGCTGCGATGCGGCTGGGCTGCCAGGCGCAAATGGCAGTGAGCGCGAAGATGATGAGCGTGGCCAGCAGCATGGCCTGCAAATAAACGCCCGAAGCGACTCCAAACACACCCAGCAATGGAAACTGCATCGCCAGACCCAGGCCCAGCACCACGCCCAAGGTGGTGACAACCAGCATTTCGCCCAAAAATTGCCCCCCAATGCCGGCCCCGGTGGCTCCCAGCGCCCGCCGCAGACCAATCTCGGCTTTGCGCTGGTTGATGTTGTACCACAGCACCCCAAACAGGCCCAGCGCCACGTTCAGAATCAGGAAGCCGCACACCAGCCCAAGCACGATAAGGGGCGTCAGCACGAATTTCAGCTTCGCCACACGGTTTTGCTCCAAGGAGTTTACCGTCACCGACCAGCCCTTGGTCACGTTGCTGATTTCCTTGATCAGCTGCTTCTCCAGCATGGCCCCGCTGCCGGGCTGCACACGCAGCAGCAGTACGGGCAACTCGTAGCTCGAGGCTTTCTTCGTCATGTCGTAATCCAGGGCGCGGCGGCGAAAGCTGAGGGGCGCGTCCTCGGTAAAGTCGCTGGCGGCGCGGTAGCCGGCTATTACACCTACTACCTGCCATTCCTTCTCGCCTTTCTCGTCGGTAAATATCTGGCCTACTGCTTTTTCATTGGGAAACGCAGCGTTTTTGAGCGCCGTGTTGATAACAATAGGCGTGCGCGTGCTGGCCGCGTCGCGGTGGTCGAACCAGCGGCCTTCCACTACCTTGAGCTTCATCACGTCCCGAAAATCGTCGTCGGCGTCGAAATTATCGTTGTAAGGCATCTGTTTGCCTTTGTAAGAATAAGCGCCGTTCATCGTGCTGAAGGAGAAGGGCGTATTTGAGCTCGTTTTGGTCACGCCAATCACCCCTTTAGTTGCTTTTAAGCGCTGCATGGTAAGCTGCAGCTTCTGATTGTAGGCGGTAGTGTCGGCACCGGGGTTGAGGTTGATTTCCCACACATTCTGGTAGTCGAAGCCCATGGGCTGGCGATAGTTATACACGTTATACACCAGCAGGCTGCTCACTACAAAGAGCACAAAAAAGGACAGCACGATTTCCACAATCAGCAGCAGATTAGACCGCTTGCGATTCCAGATCAGAGTAAACAGATGACGTATCATGGGATAAAGAGGCTAGGGAAGTTCGATTAGTTCGTGCCGCCCTTCAGGGCTTGAATGGGCTGCACCCTCGACATTTTGAAGGCCGGATACACCCCCGACAGCACTCCGAAAAACACGGCGGCTAGTAGGGCCCAGGCAAACACGCGCAGGTTGAGCGTGAGTTGGGCGTAGGGAATAAAGCTGGAGCCGCTGATCAGCTCCAGAGCGCCGTAAGCCAGCAAGAGCCCGACCAGCGCGCCAAGTAAGGTCAGGAAGATGTTTTCGATCAGAAACTGCCCCACCAGCGTGGTGCTGGTGGCTCCAAAAGCCTTGCGGACCCCAATTTCGGAGCTGCGCTCCATGATGCGGCTTAGGTTGATATTCACCAGATTCAGGGCCGGTAGCGACATGAACAGCAGCGCCAGGCCAAAAGCTATAAAATAGAAGAGCGTAGTCTGGTCCGATTCCGATTCGCCCTGCCCAAACAGCTGGCGGGTGAACGTGGCCAGCAGGCCATCCGCGTGGGTATAAATTCCCTTTACATCGGGGTTCGGATTGGCAACGTGTTTTATCACTTGCTGATACTCCGCGTCGATGGCTGCCAGGTCGGTGCCTTCCGGGGCCAGTAGCGCCGCGAAATATTCGCCCCCCAGCGCCGGATTGCGAATGTCGGCCTTGGTGGTAGTCATGGGGGCCCACACTTCGGCGTAAGAATTAAAGCGCAGCACCGGCACATCACTCACCACGCCAATCACCCGAAACTTCGTCTGGTCTACTTCAATGGTGCGGCCCACCACGCCCTTATCTACCCCAAAGTATTCGCGGGCCGTAGTTTGCGAAATAACCACCACGCGGTTGGCGTCGCGCAGGTCGTTGGCATTGTAGGGCTTGCCTTCGAGGAAGTTGAAATCGAAGATCTCCCAAAAAAAGTTGTCGGTAAACTTCAGGTCGAGCTCCAGCTTCTTGTTGCCGACGTAGCTGGGCGTAGCATGAAACATCGAATAAAAAGTCATTTTTTCGGGCGTCTTCATCGGGCGCACATACTTATCCAGAAAGTAGGGGCTGGGTGGGGTGTTCATTTGCCCCCCATCCTTGAAGCGCTGGCTTATAAAAGTGATAAACGCCATGCGCTTGATGCGCGACTCGGGCGCGTGAGCCCCTTGGGCATTGTCGGACATGGCTACTATCACCAGCAGTACCATCAGCGTAAAGCTGATACCAAACAGACTGATGAAGGTGAAAAACTTGCGCCGCAGCAAGACCTTCCAGGCGATTTTTAGATAGGAGAGAAGCATGGGAATAAAGGTGAAATTGTGAGGTGGTGAAATGGTGAATTTGAGATTTAGTGAGTGATGAAATTTTGCATGAGTCAGACGACAAACTCACCATTTCACCACTCACAAATTCACCACTTACTGTACCTGGCTGCCGTCGAAAAAGCGGATCAGACGCTCTGTTTTCAGGGCCTGATGCTCGTCGTGGGTTACCATCACAATGGTGGTGCCCTCCTCCCGATTCAGGGTAAGGAGCAGGTCCATTATTTCCTCACCCATCACCGAGTCGAGGTTGCCGGTGGGCTCGTCGGCCAGAATGATTTCGGGACGGCCGGCCAGGGCGCGGGCAATGGCCACGCGCTGGCGCTGCCCGCCGGAAAGCTGGCTGGGAAAGTGCGTGGTACGGGCGCTCAATCCCACTTTATCGAGGGCAGCATGGGCGCGCTGCCGCCGCTCTTTGCCCCCCACGCCGGCGCGGTACAGCAAGGGCAGCTCCACATTGTCCAGCACCGAGAGGTCATTGATCAGATGATAGCTTTGGAAAACGAAGCCAATTTTCTGGTTGCGCAAATGCGCCAGCTCCTTATCAGAGTATGACTTCACCGGCCGCCCATCCAGCTCCAAAAGGCCCCCTGTGGGCTCATCCAGCAGCCCGATGATGCTGAGCAGCGTAGACTTACCGCAGCCCGATGGCCCCATCACCGACACAAACTCGCCCTTGTTGATGCTCAGGTTCACGCGGTTCAGGGCCACCGTTTCGATGGTTTTGGTCTGGTATACTTTCTCGATGTCGGTGAGCTTAATCATGGGCGGCGCGGTGGCAAAAGTGGAGGATGGCGAGGCAGAGTGAGGCTGAGTGGTAGTAGCGTTCATGATTGAAGAGAATGAAGTGTCGTTTCAGAGGAAAATGAGCCTAAAGCGTTTGTCATGCAGAGCAGTAGCGAAGCATCTCGTGGGCTGATGCTGGATTACTACTTCTACTACCGCGAGCGAGATGCTTCGGCTCCGCCTCTGCATGACCGCCTTTTTTTTACTTGCCCGCAATCAAGGGTTGCTGGCGTTCGAAGTCATACAAAGTCAGGGCGCGCAGACGGTAGTAAGCTATCCAGCCTGCCCGCAGCGCCACGATGTAGGCCCGCTTGGCCTGGTCCTTTTCCGACAAGGCAATGTTCAGATCAGTAAGGCTGTAGCGGCCAACCTGGTAGGTGGCGCGGGCAATGTCGTAGCGGCGTTGGGCCAGCGTGTCGGCGCGGGCGGCCAGGGCCAGCTGCTCGCTTAGCGTACTCAGCTGGGCGGCTTGCGAGAGTACCGTCTGCTCGAAGGTAGCCTGGCTTTGCTGCACGTTGCGCTGCACCTGCTGGCGCGTGAGCTGGGCGGTTTTGATAATGGATTTCTGCCGGCCCCAATCCACCAGCGGCATCGAGAAAGCCAGCCGTACCTGCTGCTGATTCAGAGGGTCCTGGTAGCTGTCGAGGAAGCGGTCGGCGCGGTTTACGTAGCCCAGGTTGGCGGTCAGGCTGGCTTGCAGGCCGGTGGTGCCTTTGGCCCCAGCCACGCTGCTGTCGGCTTGCAGCAGCTGGCGCTGGTAGGTGAGCATTTCGCTGCGGTTTTGGCGGGCCAGGTTCAGTGCTTTATCAGGTGCCACCACGAGTTGAGCAGGTGGCGGGGGCACTTGCAGCGAAACCGCCGTGCCGCCAATGCTGGTGTAGTTCTGTAGCTCCAGAGCCGCATTTTGGGCATCCAGCACGGCCTGGCCCTGATTGCGGCGGGCCGTGAGCAGGTTTACTTCGAGCTGCAACAAATCGTTCTGCGACAGGCGGCCAAGCTGGTAGCGCTCCTTGCCCATGCGCAACATTTCCTCATTAGCCCGCACGTTCTGGCCTGCTACTTCGGCATTTACCTGCTGCTGCAACACGTCAAAATACAGCTCCGTAATGCGCTGGGCAATGTTTTCGCGCTGGGCTACAAACTGCCGCTGCGACTCCTCGTAGCGGAGCGGCTCAATGCGGCGGGCCCAGTACAGCCGGTTGTAGCCACCGATGGGCTGAGAAAGACCGATGATGGCAGGCGTGGTGTTGTAGCGGCGCTGATTGCGGTCGAAGTCATCGAAGCGCTGCACATCGGAGCTGACGAAAATTTGCCCCCCAGTGAGCCCGATGTTCTGGCTCATCGTCACGGCCAGGGTGGAATTGTTGATGCGCACGGCCCGGAAATCGGTGGTGCCGTCGGGCTGAATAACCGGCGCGATAACCCGGCTGAAATCAGGAATAGTGCCTTGCAACGACAGCTGGGGCATGTAGGCCGCGCGGTAAGTGCGCCAGCGCCAGTAGCTGGTTTCGCGGCTCGTCTGGGCCTGCTGGGCCACCGCCGATTGGTCGAGGGCCAGCTCAATTACCTGCGGAAGGCTGAGCTGCTGCTGGGCATGGACGGCTGGAGCAAAAGCCAGAAGCAAGGCGGCGCCAACAGCGCGCAAACCTTTGTATAGTGCTCTGGGGGGCTTTTTTGAGCGTAGCATGGCGCGTTATTGCTTGATGGTTAGCTCGCGGGTTTCGGCGTGGTCTTTCATATCGGTCAGGATAATCTCGTCACCGGGTTGCAGGCCGTTGGTTACCTGCACGAAGTCGAAATTGCTGTCGCCGAAGCTGACGGTGCGCCGCTCGGCTTTACCATCGCGCACCACAAATACCGCCTGCTCAGTGCCGCCCTGGTAGAAAGGACCGTTCTTGACGCGCAGCGTCTTTTTGTGCGATTTGGTTACCACATACACATCCACGCGCAGGTTGGAGCGCAATAATGGGTGGTCTTCGTCGTCGAGCTTGGCGTAAAAGGTTACCACGCCCTTGTCCACGGCCGGACTCACGGCGCTGATGCTGCCGCGCAAATCGGTATCGTTTACCCGTACTATCACCGGGTCGCCCACGTGCAGGGCCTCGGCGTAGGCATCGGCAATGGTGGCGCGCACCCGAAAGCTGCTCAGGTCGGCCACGCGGGCCAGAACGTCGCCCTGGTTCACGGTGGCCCCGATGTCTTCGTTTACCCACGTCAGCACGCCGGGCTGCTGGGCGCTTATATCGGCCTGGCCCAGCTTGCGGGCTAGCTCCGTGATGTTGCGGTCCTGAATCTGCATGGTGAAGCCTAGCTCGCGGGTGTCGGCGGCGTTGGCCTGGCGCTGATTGCGAATCTGGTCCTGGAGGCGCTTCAGCTCCAGCTTGGCTAAGTGTAGGTTCAGCTCGGCCTGCCGCACACTCTCGGCCGTGCCGCTCCCGATTTTCAGCAAGTGCTCCTCGTCGCGGAGTGTCGATTCCTGGCTCCGAATCTTCACTTGCTGCACCTGCGCCTGACTTTGCAGGTCGTTCAGGGTGCGCTCCATGGTCAGGTTCAGCTGGGTGCTTTTATTCCGGTTTTGCAGCTGCCCGTCCTGTAGTTTGGCCAGCTCGCTGCTGGTTAACTCCTTATCCAGCTCCAGAATAGTCTGGCCGGGCTTAAGTGCGCTGCCCACCGGCACTACTACCCGGCGCACCGTCGATTGAATGGGGCTGGTTATCACCGCCTCCCGGCCCGGAATCACGAATCCCGTGGCTGTCAGGGCCGCCTCCACATCGCCAACTTCGACGGTGGTAGTGAGAATATCCTGGCGGTTGATGCTCGGCTTGAGTACGCCCCGAAAGGCCACCAGCACCACAACTACCCCCAGCACCACGAGGCCAGCCAGCAGCCAGGTGCGGCGACGGCGCTTGGTTTGCGTGGCGGGAGAAATAGCTCTGTCCATTTTTAGATAGAAATGAGGTGGTTTTCTACCTAGATAGCCAAGTGCTATGCCATTAATCTATTTATTTGATAATGAATAGTTTATGCTAACAAAATCAAATTAGCACATTCAAAAAAGTGTCCATTCTTGGACAAAGTGTTCAGTATTGAAATGGGGAATGAACAAGATTGGACAGCAAGTGCCAGAACGATGTAGAGACGCAATACTTTGCGTCTCGGCGTCCGCGCCGTTGGGTTGTGTTGGCTGTATAGAAAAGGCTTGACAACCAAACAACATCAGCAACGAGCGCAACCACCCCAGCCGCGCCTCCGGCACGGCGTCCCCTCCTTGGTAAGGAGGGGAGCTTGACGTTCTAAAAGCAAAAAAAGCGGCAAGCCAATATGGCTTGCCGCTTTTAATAACTACTACCTGGGGGGCTATTTCTGTTCGCCTTCAGGCTTGGGAGTTTCGTTGGCTTCTTCCGGCAAAACGAGGTCGAACTCGACGCGGCGGTTAAGGGCGCGGCCGGCAGCGGTGGCATTCGTGGTGATAGGCTTGCTTTCACCATAGCCACGCGATTCAATTCGCTCCGCAGGAATGCCTTTTGTCAGCATGTAGGTGCGGGCAGCGGCAGCGCGGTCATCGGAAAGCTTTAGGTTGTAAGCGTCGCTACCCTGGCTGTCGGTATGGCCGGCTATGCTCAGGATATAGTCGGGGTACTCATTGAGCACCTTCACCAAATCTTCGAGCGTAGGGTAAGAGCTAGGCTTGAGAACTGCCTTGTTCAACTCAAACTGGATGAACTTGGTGGCAGCTTCGAGGCGCTTTTTGGTTTCAACCTTAATCTCCGGGCAGCCTCGGTTGGTGGCAGGGCCAGCCGAGTTAGGGCAGCGGTCCTGGAAGTCAGGCACACCGTCACCGTCGGTGTCGAGCGGGCAGCCGGTGGCATCTACTTTCACATTGGCCGGCGTATCGGGGCATTTGTCGTCGGCGTCGGTTACGCCGTCGCTGTCAGCATCGGGGCAGCCTTGCAGCTCGGCTTTGCCGGCTGTATCGGGGCATTTGTCGTCGGCGTCGCGGATGCCGTCGCCATCACGGTCTGGGCAGCCTTCGAGGGCGGGTAGTCCTTTTTCAGCCGGACATTTATCCTGATAATCCGGCACACCATCGCCGTCACTGTCTATCGGGCAGCCATTCGCATCCACGGCTACGCCGCTGGGCGTGCCGGGGCACTTGTCTTTGCGGTCGGCAATGCCATCACTGTCCTCATCCTTGGCTCGGCCGAAGTTGAACGTAACACCCGCAGAATGTTGCAGATAGCGGTCATTCAGGTCGCCTTTATCCACGTTGTCAATCGTGTTGGTCAGGGCATAGATCTGGCCGGTCTGCACGAAGATGCCGAAGGAGGGCGAGAAGTTCAGGGCGATACCGGCCGCGCCGTGCAAATACGCCGCGTAGTGGTCTTTGTTGCCCTGGAAGGTTTCGCCCCCGGTGCCCGTGTTGATGAACTTATCCGAGGAGGCAATCATCAAGCCCGGCGCTAAGCTCAGGTAGGGGGCAAAGATGGCGTCCTCTTTCAGGGCCCAACCGTTGTTGAGCTTGAACTTGATGGGCACCCCAATCGTGGTCACGTTCGCGTCGAAGCGCCGGATGGCGGGGGCCAAATCCTCAATGGGCTTGAGCGTCTTGGTCGAGAACTTCATGTCCCCGTAGTTGGCCGACAGGCCGATGTCCAGGCCCGGCGTCAGGTACCGGGAGAGGGTGATGCCTCCGCCGTACTCGATCTTGTTGGACTTGAACCACTCCGAGCCCAGGTCGCCGTGGTATTGCAGGGTGCTGCCGTAAAGGCTAATGCCGGTCTTGCGGTCCGCGCTTTGAGCGTGACCCTCGGGGGCCGTTGCTAGCAGCGCTGCACCCGAAAGCAGCAATTTGGATAAAGTAGAGAGTAATCTCACAGGAATTAATTAAAAGGGAGGCTTTTATTGAACTAAGGCTATATACTATCAATAACGAGTATGGGTTTCGATCCTGTTGAATTGTTGAGCTTAATGTGTCCAGTGGGTATTCATTATTTCATGGTCCAGCCAGCGCCTTCGGGTAAAACCAGAAAAACGCTGTCGGCTAAATTTTTAGCGCGTAGTGCTTTACGCAAATCCGTGACGGGCTCGGTTAGGCCATCATCGGCGAGCTGGAAGGTGCCGAAATGGGTGGCAATGCTGCGGCGGGCGCCCAAATCCTGGTGGGCCTGCACCGCTTGGGCGGGCGAGATGTGAATGGGAGCCATAAACCACTCGGGCCGGTAAGCGCCGATGGGTAGAATAGATAACTCAATTGGCCCCAGCCGCTCCCCGATTTCCTTGAAAAACGGGCCGTAGCCGGTGTCGCCAGCATAGTAGATGTTGCCGCGCGTGGTGCTCAGCGCCCAGCCCGCCCACAGCGTAGCGTCGCGGTCGCGCAGGCCGCGGCCGGAAAAGTGCTGGGCGGGTACGGCGGTGAGCTTTACCGTGGAACTAAGCGGCAAGGCCTGCCACCAGTCCAGCTCGGTTACGTTGCCGATTTTCTCCTCGTCCAGAAATGCTTTGATGCCCAGCCCCACAAAGATGCGCGGCTGGTCGCGGGCGGCGAGGCGGCGCAGGGTATTCAGGTCGAGGTGGTCGTAGTGGTTGTGGCTGATGACGATGGCGTCGATGGGGGGCAAATCGTCGAAGCGCAGGCCCGGTGGGCGCAGCCGCTTGGGGCCAATCCACTGGTAGGGGCTGGTGCGCTCACTCCAGATGGGGTCGGTCAGCACGTTCAGGCTATCAAACTGCAACAGGAAAGTGCCATGATTGACAAACGTGACGCGCACCTGCCCGCGGCCGACGCGGGTGGGCGGCTTGGGTCCGGGGGGCAAATCGGGCTGTTCGGGCCACTCACCTTTGTCGCGGTTGAGCATCCATTTCAGCAAAGGACCCATTCCTTCCTGCGCTTTTACGCCGCCCGCATTCTGGAAGGTTTCGCCATTGAAATGGTCGGAAACGGGGCCGCGGTATTTGGGGGCCGAAATGGAGCATCCTGCCACAAAGCCACCCACGGCCAGCAGTGCAAACAGGCCCAGGGCCCAGAATAAGTAGCGACGCAGCATAGAGGAGGTTGTAGAAAGCTTCTCGTTGTACCGGCTTGCCCGTCAAAGGTTTTGTTCGATTACCAAACCCGCGGCGGATTGGGACAAGTGCGTAATTTGCTCCCCAACATGGCTAATGTAGCTTTTAATGACCCGGTACGCGGACGTTTGGCCCCAACGCCCAGCGGCTACCTGCACCTGGGCAACGCCGTAAACTTTGTACTCACCTGGCTGCTCGTGCGCCGGGCCGGCGGCCACTTGCACCTGCGCATCGACGACCTCGACCGCGCCCGTTTGCGCCCGGCTTACCTGGAGAATATCTTCCAGACCATCCGCTGGCTTGGGCTCGATTACGACACCGGTCCCCGCGATGCGGAAGAGTTTGAGCAAGCGTATTCGCAGCAGCATCATCTGGCCGAGTATCAAGCTATGCTCGATGATTTGCGCTCGAAATCGGGGTTGGTGTATGCCTGCACTTGCTCGCGCACCAGCAATTTGCCCCCCAGCCCGGCAACGATGCCCGAAAGCGGGTGCCGGAGCTGTCAGGCCACATTTGCTACGGCCGGCGCCGCCTGGCGCGTGCGCGTGCCTGCCACGCCCGTTGCCATCGTCGATGCGTGGCGCGGCCCTTTGCAGGCAGATTTGGCAGCCACTATGGGCGACTTTGTAATACGCAAAAAAGACGGAATGCCCGCTTACCAAGTGGCTTCACTGGTCGATGATCTGCGCCTGGGCACTACGCTCATCGTGCGCGGCGAGGACTTATTGCCGAGTACGGCCGCGCAGCTTTTTTTAGCTTCTCAGTTGCCCACTACGGCTGGGTTTGCTCACGCTCAGTTCATCCACCACGGCTTACTATTGGGTGCTGGGGGGCAAAAATTATCCAAATCGCAGCAGCAACCGCTTGATCGGGGAATAGTAGGCGCAACCAACTCACCACGAGTAGTCTATGCCGCTGTAGCGGAGCTGCTGGCGCTGTCTACAGCGGCGGGCGAATCGCTGGCGGCCTTACAGCAGGCATTTACGGATTCGGGGGTTGGCGGCGCAGTTTGATTATTCTTACAAGCTTAAATAAGAACGTCATGCAGAGCACAGCGAAGCATCTCGCGTGCTGACACCAGATTAGTAACCCAGCTAAACACGCGAGATGCTTCGCTGTGCTCTGCATGACCGTCTACCGTTTGCAGGCAAAAACAAGTCATGGGAAGCCTCAGCGAATCTCTTTCTTAAACTGCTCGGCCCAATGATCCGCCAGGCGTGTAGGCTCTGGGAGCTTGTAGCCGCGGGTGCAGGCTACGGCGAGGCGCGTGGCGTTGGCCTGGTCGCAGCGGTGGCCAGGGCTGACGAATACAGGCAGCACGCGGTCCTTGGTGCGCAGCACTTCCCCGATTAATTCGCCTTTGTCGAGCAGCGGCGACCGGCTGCCGGCCGTGGGGGCGGGGTCCTCAAATTTGCCGGTGAGCAGGCTTTTGGCCACCCCGAAAGTAGGCGTATCGAGCAGCACGCCGAGGTGAGCGGCAATACCCATGCGGCGTTTGTGCGCAATGCCGTGCCCATCCACCATAATTACATCGGGCTTTTGTTGAAGCTTTTCGTAGGCTTTCAGCAGGTTGGGCGCTTCGCGAAACGCCAGAAAGCCGGGCACATACGGCACCGTTACGGGGCCTACATGATAAACTTTCTCCACCAACTCCAGCGTGGGGTAACGCAGCAGCACAAACACCGATAGAATGGTTTCCGGTGTGGGAAATGAGGAGTCACAGCCGGCAATGAAGGTAGGCTCGGCGTGGAGGGGCTCTATTCGGACACGGGTGCGCATTTCTTCCTGCTGCTGGGTCAGGTCGCGAACTACGATGGGGTCGGCGGGCGGGTGGTAGGGGCGGTACATATAGCGGGAGAAAGGCTGGGGGCAAATTTCCCTTCTACGAATGGCTGTTGGAAAAGCTGACGAATGGTGTTTCAACGCCAACTTTTTTGCGTACTATGAGCCAAATCCCGGTCGTTAGCTTGAATCAATTCGCGCCCAGCCCGGTTTGACTAGCTTAGCCGGGGGGCAAGTTGGTTGGGGCTGGCATGTAAGCTACTGACAAGCAGTGTAATGGCAATGTGTCTGGTCGCTTACATTATTTGAATTTCGTGAAGTCCTTTTCTGTTCGCTTATACGCTTCTTACACCGACGCTGACCTGCTGCAAGCTTTGCGGGCAGATGATGAGGGTGCATTCGAGGAGATCTATAAGCGTTACTGTTATCGGCTGTTCACGGTGGCCTACCGGAAGCTTAAGCAGCGGGAAGAAGCCGAGGAGTTGGTTCAGGACTTGCTGGCCGACCTCTGGAGCCGGCGCGCCAGCCTGCAGATTCAGCAGCTCGATCAGTACTTGTTTTCGGCCGTTCGGTACCGGATTATCAACTTCATCAAATCACGGAAGCTGAAGTCGGGCTATGAGCTGTATTGCCAGCTTCACGCGTCGTCCAGTACGGCTAATACCGAAAATTTCCTGGCCCTCAATGACTTGAACGACGCCTTGCTGGCCGGTGTGGAGAATCTGCCCGAAAAATCCCGGCAGGTATTTCAGCTCAGCCGGTTGGAGCATTGTACCGTACCCGAAATCTCGGTGCGGGTCAACCTCTCGGAAAAAACGGTGGAGTATCACCTGACCAAGGCGCTAAAGCTGCTGCGGAGCTACCTGCGCGACTTTTTGGTGCTTACGCTCTCTTTGTTTACTTTTTTACAGTAAGGTAAAACGCACGTTGGCAGTTACATAGCTGGTGGGGGGCAAATTGGTGTGGCTTTTCTTGCAAAAAAAGCCAGAATGGGTTTAGGGTTACTGGCTAGTTCGCTGACTTGATAAGTGGAAGCTTGCTAAACCCCTTATCCAGTGACTGAAGACGAATTTTACGCCTTGCTTCAACGCTACCTCGATGGCCGCTGCACGCCCGCCGAACGGGCGCGGGTAGAGCAGTGGTACAATCATTTGGAGGAGGCCGACGGCACGGTGCTGCTGAGTCAGAATCAGGAAGCGGTGGAAGATGCCATTTGGCAGCGCCTCCATCAGCAGACTAAAGCCGCCGCTGCTTCCGAAACCCGCGTACTGGTTCATCCGGCAAGCTTTTGGCAGAAGCCTCAGATGCAGGCCGCCGCGCTGGTGCTATTGGTGCTTAGCCTGGGGCTGTTGCTGCTGTTTACCAAGTCCTCCCACACGCGCCAGTCCCAGCCAACGGTAGCGGCCGCCGATGGGTGGACCCGCCACCGCAACACGACCCGGCAGGTGCAGCAGTTTCAATTGCCGGATAAAAGCCGGATCACGCTGCATCCGGGTAGTAGGCTGCGGTATCTGACGGCATTTACGGGCCCCAAGCGGAAAGTATATCTTCAGGGAGAAGCCTTTTTTCAGGTCAGCAAAAATCCCGCGCGCCCCTTCCTGGTTTTCACCCGCCAGGTAGTGACTACCGTGCTTGGTACCAGTTTCCGGGTGAAGGCCTACGCCGAGAGCAAAGTGGCCTCGGTAGCGGTAAGTGAGGGAAAAGTAGCCGTGCAAGCCCGCAAACCTGCCACGTCCGACACGGCGCCGCTGGCCGCCCCAAGCATACTGCTGCTGCCCAATCAGCAGGTGGTGTACTCTGCCGTCAGTCGGCGGCTGAAAAAGGAACTGGTTGATAAGCCCGTGGTGCTGGCGCCGCAGTCCTTCGAGTTCGAGGAGCGCCCCGTGACGGAGGTGCTACAGGCCCTGGAAAAAGCCTACGGAGTTGACATCGAGTACGATAAAGCCACGCTGGCTGGCTGCACCGTCAGCATCACCTTCTACGACGAGCCCTTATTTGAAAAGCTGGGCTTGCTGTGCAAGTCGCTGGATGCCTATTACAGCTTGTCGGATGCGCAGATCATCATGCACAGCAAGGGCTGTCAGCCGCCGCTGGGGGGCTAATTGCCGCGCATATCTGCACAAAATAAAAATGAAAGATCTGAATCATAAAGTGTTAAGTGAACACTAGTTGCCTTTTTCACCTCCATTACCACCACCACTAAATCCATTCCATGAAAAAGCTATTACACTTTTTTCCGCCCTTCCGGTACCCCATAGGGGCGGCAGTAGTACACGTGCTGCTGCTGTGCGTGCTGGCCGGTACCGCCACGGCGCGGCCCGCCGTGGCCCAGGCCGTGCTGGACCGCAAAGTTACTTTACGGGTAGAAGCGCAAACGATTACTGAAACGCTTCATCAGATTGCTAAGCAGGCCGACATTCGTTTTGTGTACAGCCAACAGCTGCTAAACGCCGAGCGGAAAGTAACTGTACAGGCCCAAGACAAGCCCGTTTCAGCTGTTGTAGACGAAATACTGGCACCTCTGAAGATCCAATATGAGGTGGATAATAATCGCGTGGTGTTGCGCCTTCCTTCTGTGCCACCTACCGCAAACGTTTCAGTAGCTGCGGACGTGACCGTTTCGGGGCGGGTAGTGGATGCCAAAGGTGGCGGCTTGCCGGGCGTAACGGTGGTGGTGAAAGGCACTACTACGGGCACCGGTACCGGAGCCGATGGCAGCTTTACCCTGCAAGCCCCCGAGAACAGCGTGCTAGTATTCAGTTACGTGGGCTACAGCCGCCAGGAAATACCCGTAACTGGTGCTACCAGCAATCTGACTGTAACCCTGGCCGAAGACACACAGGCCCTGAGTGAAGTAGTCGTAATTGGCTACGGCACGGCCCGCAAGAGCGACCTGACGGGCGCAGTGGCCTCCGTCAGCGGGGCGCAGCTCGCTCAGGTAGCTACTTCCAACCCGGTGCAAGCCCTGCAAGGGCGCGCGGCAGGTGTAGAGGTAACCTCCAACAGTGGGCAGCCCGGCGCGGGCACTCGGATTCGGGTGCGGGGCGTGGGTACCATAAACAACAGTGACCCGCTGTACGTGGTAGACGGCATTCAAACGGGCGACATCGGCTTTCTGCTGCCCACCGACATTGAGTCGACCGAAATCCTGAAAGACGCCTCGGCCACGGCCATTTATGGCTCGCGGGGAGCAAATGGCGTAGTATTAATTACTACTAAACGCGGCAAAGTTGGCAAAACCCAGTTCAATATGACGGGCTACACTGGCTTCCAGCAGATCCGTAAGAAGCTCGACCTGACCAACGCTGCCGAGTACGCGACGCTGGTGACGGAGGCGTATACGAATAACAACAGCCCAGTGCCCGCCGACTACGCGCCGCGGCTGCAAGAAGCCATTCAGAGCGGAGCCACTGGCACCAACTATCAGGACCTGTTAACCCAGCGCGGCCTGATCACCAATTACAGCCTATCCGCCTCGGGCGGCACCGAGCAAAATCGCTTTCTGGTGAGCGGCAGCTACTTCCAGCAGGATGGTATTCTGAAAAACTCGGAGTTTAGGAAATACGTGATTCGCGTCAACGATGACCTCGTGCTGACCCGGCACGTGAAGGCGGGCGTCTCGGCCACGTTTACCAACACCAACACCACGGGTAGTTCTGATGGTACGGGCAATACGGTTAACTACCGGGTGCTGGAGTACGCTACCCAAAACATTCCTATTCACAACCCCATCTTGCCCGACGGAGGCTTTGCGTACGACAACCTCACCAACGTGCCCAATGCGTTGCGTTACCTCGACGAGCAGAAGTTCAGCAAGACCCGCTCCAACACACTGTTTTCCACGGCCTACGTTGATGTTGCGCTGGCCAAAGGCTTATCGTTCCGGTCTTCTTTCGGTATCAATTACAACAACTTTAACCCGAAAGCATACCAGCCTCAGTACTTCCTTGGTCCCTTAGATCAACGTGCCCAAAGCGCGCTGATTGAAACCCGCAACCAGAACATCTCGTGGGTGTGGTCGAACTATGCCAACTATACGCTGGACCTCGGCCAGAATAGCTCCGTTTCGGCTACGTTGGGCCAGGAAGCGCAGCGCGGCTACGGCGACGGCATTTCCGTTACGGGCTTTAATGTGCCCGCTGACCCTACTTTGCAGTACATTTCGGCTAACCGCAGCGCCAACAACGGCGTGCGCAGCTCCCAGTACGATGCGGGGCTTTTATCGTACTTCGGCCGGGCCAACTACAACTTCCGCGACAAGTACTTGCTGACCGGCACTCTGCGCTTCGACCAGACCTCGAGGTTCCTGGCTCCTGTACGGACCGGTGTATTTCCTTCCGTGGGTGCCGCCTGGAACATTTCCAACGAGCCTTTCCTGAAGGAGGTAGCCATGCTATCGGCGTTGAAGCTGCGCGCTAGCTACGGGGCCGTGGGCAACCAGAACGCCGCGCCTAACTACGGCTACGCCTCGGTGGCGACCAACAACCAACTGTACGTATTCAACAACGCCACGGCGCCGGGCTTGGCCATCACCCAACTCAACAACCCGAGTCTGAAGTGGGAAACCTCCATCACCACGGACGTGGGCATTGACGCCGAGCTGTTTGACAGCAAGCTCTCGCTGACGGCCGACTATTTCATCCGGCGCACGGAGGACATGATTGCCCTGCTGCCCGTACCTGATTACGTGGGCCAAGCGCCAGCGAGTGCCAACGTGGGTTCGCTGCGCAACCGCGGCCTGGAGCTGGCGCTTAACTACCGCAACGAAATCGGGAAGCTTCAGTACAGCGTGGGCGCCAACTTCACTCGCATCACCAACGAAGTAACCGACTTGGGCGGGGCCAACCCCATTGCCAGCGGCAACGTGCTGGTGCAGACGGGCAACACGACTCTCACGGGCGTGGGCCGCGAGGTGGCTTACTTCAACGGCTTGCAGGTGGATGGCATCTTCCGGGATCAGGCGGAGATTGATGCGTACACGAACGCCGCCGGGGGGCGGGTTCAGCCCGGCGCCAAGCCCGGCGACGTGCGTTATCAGGACGTGAACGGGGACGGTCAAATCACTTCCCTTGACAACACCTACCTTGGCAGCGCCACGCCGGACTTTACCTATGGCGGCACCATTAACCTGTCGTACAGCAACTTCGATTTCAAGGTGTTACTCTACGGTGTACAGGGTGCGGAGCTGGTCAATGGCGCGGGCTTCACCTTGTCGAAGTCCAGCAACTTTGTGGGCGTGTGGAGCAACTTCTACGCCTCCCGTCTCGACCGCTGGACGCCCGCCAACCCTAACAGCGACCAACCCCGCATCACCTCCAACGACACCAACAACGGCCCCAGAGGCAACGACAGCTTCAGCAGCCGCCACGTGGAAGACGGCAGCTACCTGCGCGCCCGCAACATGGAGTTGGGCTACACGCTGCCCAGCGGCCTGGGCTCACGGCTTCGCCTGAACGGCTTCCGGGTGTTTGCTTCCGTCGATAACGTGTTCACCTTCACCAAGTACACCGGCTACGACCCGGAAATCTCCACTGCCGGCTTCTTCAATAATCCCCTGGCCTACGGGGTAGATTACGGCAACTACCCACAGGCGCGCACCTACCGCCTGGGCTTCAACCTTCAGTTTTAACGCTTATTCTTAGTCTACAGATGATAGCCAAGATGAAAACCGCCCGCCTCATAGCCTTTATGCTGCTGGCCGGGCTTTCCCAGGGTTGCGAGAGCTTCCTGGATAAAGAGCCCCTGGGTGCTACCACCCAGGAAACCCTGTTCCGCGATCCTACCAACGCTGTGCAGGCCGTAAACGGCATCTACGACGTCACTTCCTGGGACCAGGGACCTAAGTGGGGTAACGGCCCGTTCGTGGCCCAAACGTATGAATGGATGTTCGGGGACGTGATGAGCGACGACGCCGAGAAGGGCAGCTCTCCCAGCGACTTCCCGACTATAACGGAGCTCAAAACCTGGAACATTCCGCCCAGCAACCCCCCGGTCACTACCCTGTGGGTGCACAGCTTTACCGGCATTGCCCGCGCCAACACCGTGATCAACAACATTGACGCGGGCACCATTGATGAAGCCCTGAAGCAGCGACTTAAAGGCGAAGCCCTGTTTCTGCGGGCTTATTTCTACTTCAATCTGGTGAAGCTGTTTGGGGGAGTGCCTCTATTCGAGCAAACGCCCAAGCCGACGGAAAGCACTAACGTTACTCGCGCCAGCATCGCTCAAACGTACGCCTTTATCGAGAAGGATCTGAAGGCAGCGGCGGCCTTGCTACCCGAAAAGAGTGCCTACGCCACCGCCGATCTGGGTCGGGCCACGAAAGGCGCTGCTAATGCCTACCTGGCCAGGGTTATCATGTACCAGCTGGGCACCGTGAATGGTAACAATCACACTTGGCAGGAGGTGTACGATTTAACCAGCACAATTATCACCTCGGGCCAGTACAGCCTGCTGCCCAACTACGCGACTATTCATCAGGAAATCGGCGAGAACAGCAGCGAATCGATATTCGAAATTCAGTTTGCTACCTCTAATGAAGGATATGGCCCTATCATGGTGGGTACCACAAACAACATCTTCCAGAATAATCGTAAAACCTTTGGCTACGGCTTCAATAACCCCACCCAGAGCTTAGTGAACGAGTTCGAGCCGAATGATCCACGCCTGGAAGCTACCATCATTAAGGATGGTGATGTGGTGTTGGGCATCCGCCAAACCATTGATAGGACGGAGAATGCCACAGGTTATCTGAGCCGGAAGGTGGCCATTTTGGCCCCCAACAACAATGCTTCCGGTCCGCAGAACATCCGCAAGATGCGCTACGCCGATATTCTGCTCATGAAGGCTGAAGCTGCTGCCCAAACGAATCGCGGTCCGGAAGCGGTAGCACTAGTAAATCAGGTGCGGCAACGCGCCCGCAATTCCACCCGGCCTCCAGGCACCACGGTGGGCTCGCTGGCCTACGCGCCAGCCAATACGCCAGCCGGCACTCTGCCCGACCTGGCCCCCGGCCTCTCGGGCCAAGCCCTGCTGAATGCCATTTGGCACGAGCGCCGGGTAGAGTTTGGAGAAGAGTCGCTGCGCCTTTGGGACCTGATCCGGACGGGGCGCTACATGGCCAGCTTGCCGGCTGATGTCCGGGCCCGCGCCCTCACCCACGTAGCCACGGAGACCTCCGTAAACCCTGTGCCACTGGTGCCCATCTCGCTGGAGGATGCCCAAACCTGGAAGCTGCCCCAGAATCCGGGCTACTAGTCCGCTGCTGCTGCGCCTGATCGGTGAAGCAAATTGACAAAAAAGCCCCCCAGAGTTTTTCTGGGGGGCTTTTTTTGGTGAGAAAAGTCACCGGCTTTCAATTGTATAAGCAGCGACTGATGCGTGAGCAGGTCGTTTGGAAGCCCAGCCTTTGGCCGAAAAGCTCTGTAGCCGTTGCCCCACGCTTCAACTCTGGCCGCCCGCCTGCGTTAAGTAAAGTATGCGGACACTTTAGCCGCGAACCTCCCATGAGCAAAGCCGAACAACCAGCCAGCACGGGCTCCGGGCCCTTTTTTGAACGCTGCTACCAAGTTTCTTTTCAGCACTCCAACCTGTCGGCCGAGGATCTTTTTCAGACGATTACCTGCGAAATGGAGCGCTTCTCGCCCGATTTGTTGGCCAATTTTGAGAAAACCAAAGGCAAGGATCATTGCCTGGCCGTGGGCGACGAGTTCAAAATTCGCATTCTTGGTCCCTGGAACGGCAGCGTGCGGGTTACGGAAATGGGCGCTGATTACTTTGAGCTGATCACGCTCGAAAACCATCCTGAAGCGGGCCGTATACGGTTTACCCTGCGTCAGCACCCGCACTTGCCCGACACGCTGCAATTCGAAATTCATTCCTGGGCGCGCTCCCGCGACGGGCTGGTGGCTTTTGCCTACGACACAATCGGGGTTGGCAAACAGGTGCAGGAGCAAACCTGGCGTACGTTCTGTGAGCGGGTGGCCGACTATTGCGGGGGCTTGCCGCTGGGGCCGGTTTCGGTGGAAACTATAAAGCAGGACGACACCACAACCGAAGTGCGACATGAAGGCTGAGACCAAGACTGCGCCGCCGCTTTGGGAGCTGCACCGTGCCCGCTTGGCCTCGTTTAATGAAGCCCAATACAACTTCGATCCCGAGCGCGCCTACGAGTACACCACCGCTACCGGCTGGCACGTAGATGATTACGCCACCGATTTGCCCCCCGAGGCCCCCGGCCCGCCCGCCGAGCACGGCTCCTGGACCGCCGCGCGCCAAGTACTGCTCAACTATACCTTCCCGCCGCCCGACCTGATTACCGGCATCTTTGTGCCCGACGATCCGTTGGAAAAGCGCACGCTATTGCTGCGCGGGCAGTTTCTGTTCTTCACCTTTTGGTTTGGAGTGCGTGTGGGGGGCGTTTTCGACGAAACTCGCACCACCGATACTGGCCCCGAGCAGGTGTGGGGCTACAACTACCGGACGCTGGAAGGTCATTTTGAGCGCGGAGAAATCAACTTCACTGTTCATAAGCATTTGCAAACCGGCCGGGTTGAGTTTCGTATTCATGCGTACTCACAGCTGGGGCGTATTCGCAACCCGTTCTATTGGCTGGGCTTTAAGCTGTTTGGCCGGATGTTGCAGCGCCGCTTTGCGCGTGAGTCGATGCGGCGAATGCGCGAGCAGGTGGAAGAATCGCTGGCTAAAGCTCAGCTGGTAAATTAGCTTTCCACAATATGTTTATAACCTGTTGATAACTAAGCCAAAAGCCTGTTTAAACCGAAATGGGCCGTCGGGCTGCTAAACTTCCCGCTCGGCAGTGAGTTATTGATTTTCGCTCTTTACACAACTCTCCAAAACCAAGACCATGACCCAAGTAAAAGGTTACGCGGCCCAAACGGCCAATGCGCCCCTGACTCCCTTCAACTTTGAGCGCCGCGAAGTAGGCCCGCACGATGTGCAAATAGAGATTCTGTTCTGTGGCGTGTGCCACTCCGATGTACACCAGGTGCGCGACGAGTGGGGCGGCTCCATTTTCCCGATGGTACCCGGCCACGAAATTGTGGGCCGCGTTACGCAGGTTGGCCAGCATGTCAAGAAATTCAAGGAAGGCGACCTGGCCGGCGTGGGCTGTATGGTCGACTCCTGCCGCACGTGCTCGAGCTGCGAGCAGCAGCTGGAGCAATACTGCGAAGTAGGCTTTGTGGGTACTTACAACGGCCGTGAGCTTAAAACGCAGGAGCCCACCTACGGCGGCTATTCCAACCAGGTAGTAGTGGATGAAAACTTCGTGCTGCGCGTATCTGACAAGCTGGATCTGGCGCGGGTAGCGCCGCTGCTGTGCGCTGGCATTACTACGTACTCGCCTCTGCGCCAATGGAATGTGAAGGAAGGCGACCGGGTAGGCGTTATGGGCCTCGGCGGCCTGGGCCACATGGCCGTAAAGCTGGCCGCCGCCATGGGTGCCGAAGTAACTGTGCTCAGCACGTCGCCTAATAAGGAAGCTGATGCCAAAGCTTTGGGCGCTCACAAATTCGTGGTAACCAAGGATAAGGAGGCCATGAAAAGCGTCCAGAACTACTTCGACATCATCATCAACACGGTTTCCGCGCCCCTCGACCTGAACCTGTACCTGGCCACGCTGCGCCTCGATGGTACGATGGTATTGCTCGGCGTACCGCCGGAAGCGCCGCAGGTGCACGCCTTCAACCTCATCAGCAAGCGCCGCCGTCTGGCTGGCTCCCTCATCGGCGGCATCGCCGAAACTCAGGAAATGCTGGACTTCTGCGCAGAGCACAACATTATGTCGGATATCGAAATCATCCCGATCGACAACATCAACGAAGCCTATGACCGCATGGTTAAAAGCGACGTGAAATATCGCTTTGTGATTGACATGGCAACACTGTAAAATCGCAGCTTCAATAAATAAAAAGGGTCGTCAGCAATGACGACCCTTTTTTGTTGGGGTGATGACGCAGTATAATGTGTTCTAATAAAGAACCTCATTCAGAAAGAACGTCATGCTTCGGCTCCGCCTCTGCATGACGTTCTGAGTTTGAAAGTATTCTACTCCCGAAACAGCTTCTTATCAGCGTAAAAAGTGCCAAATGGAACCAGTGAAGCCAGAAAAGCCAGCACAGCCTTCTTGAAAGACCAGCCCAGCTCGATAGTGGCCATAATCACCAGCAGCACATACAGCACAAACAAAAGTCCGTGGGCCATACCAACCATGCGGACGGCCTCCGGCAGGCCAGCCATATATTTGAGCGGCATCGCAATGCCGAGAAGCACGAGAAAAGAAAGCCCTTCCAAAAAGCCAACCACGCGCAGGCGACCAAGGGTAGAAGAAAGTAGAGCGAGCATAAGAAATAAAGTGTCTGGGGGGCAAAAGTAGGATGCAGCATCAAGCGAAAAGCCGCGCGGCGCAGCTTGATGCCCGCTGATTATAGCGCTACAGCGTGGCAGCTTGCAGAGTGGGCGCTAGAGGCTGGGTTCTGCCCGGATAGGCTATCAGGGCTTTTTCCAGGCAAGTCAGGGCCGCGTCCAGCGTATCGAGGTTGAGCACGTAAGCAAGACGCACTTCGTCGCGGCCGCGGCCTGGAGTCGCGTAAAAGCCAGCAGCGGGCGTCAGCATTACCGTTTGATTCTCATACGAAAACGACTCCAGCAGCCATTGGCCAAAGCGTTCGCAGTCGTCGACGGGCAGCCGGGCCATCACGTAAAATGCGCCGCCCGGTAAAGGACATTCCACGCCGGGCATGGCACGCAAGCGGCTCACCATCAGGTCGCGGCGGGCGAGGTACTCCGTTTTGGTAGCGTCGAAGTAGGTGGGGGGCAAATCAGTGGCCGCCTCGCCCAGCAGCTGCGCCAGGCCGGGCGGACTGATCCGCATTTGGGCAAACTTCAGGGCCACGGCGTACAGGGCTTTGTTTTTGGTAACAAAAGCCCCCAAACGGGCCCCGCAGGCACTATAGCGCTTCGAAATAGTATCCAGCAACACCACGTGCTCGTCTACGCCCGAAAGGTGCAGGGCGCTTACGTAGGGCGAATCGTAGCAGAATTCGCGGTAAGCTTCGTCGGAAAACAGATACAGGTGGTGGCGCAGGCAAATGTCGCGCAGCTGCTCCAGCTCTTCGCGCCGATACACGTGGCCCGTTGGGTTATTCGGATTGCAGATTAAAATGGCCTTGGTGCGCGGAGTAATAACCCGCTCGAATTCACCGATGGGAGGCAGGGCAAAGCCATTCTCTATGTGCGCCAAAACCGGCACGATATGCACCCCAGCGGCAACAGTAAAGGCCGTGTAAGCACCATAAAAAGGCTCCGACATTATCACCTCGTCGCCGGGGTTCAGGCAGCTCAGCATGGCAAACAGGATAGCCTCGGAGCCGCCCGCCGTTACGATGATTTCGTCGGCGGTTACATCGATGCCGGCGCGCTGATAATACGCGGCAAGCTTCTGGCGGTAGCTCTCGTGGCCGGCACTGGCGCTGTACTCCAGCACCCGTATATTGGCTTTTTGCACCGCTTCCAGCACGGCGGGGGGCGTTTCTATATCGGGCTGACCGATATTTAAATGATGCACCTTGAGGCCGCGCTTCCGGGCCGCTTCGGCGTGGGGCAACAACTTCCTAAAAGGCGACACCGGCATGGCGTGGCCTCGCTTCGATACTTCCAACATGCCCAAAGATACGGCCGTAACTAGAATTGCCCCAGTATCTTGACTAACTTCCTATTTGTTAACCCTTCATTTAAATCAGCAAAAATGCCCCCCACCGATACCCGGGAAGTCTGGCTGCGCGGCCCCTTGCCCGATATGCCGCCTTTGCTCCAGCCCGTAGCCCATGCCCTGCTCCAGGCCCGCGAAGAAGTAAGCAAGCTGCTGCACGGCTTCCCCGAAACACTACTTTGGGAGAAGCCGGCGGGTGTGGCCTCCATTGGTTTTCACCTCCAGCACCTCACCGGCGTACTCGACCGCACCTTCACGTATGCCCGAGGCCGGCAGCTTACGCCTGCGCAGCTGGAAGCGCTGGCAATAGAAGGAAAATGCCCCCCGGCGGGCTGCCTTGTGCCTGAGCTTGTGCAGGCGTTTCACAATCAGGTAGAGCAAGCGCTTACGCAGCTACGCACCACCAACGAAGCCACGCTAACGGAGCCGCGCGGCGTGGGGCGAGCCATGTTGCCCTCCACGGTGCTGGGCCTGCTGGTTCACGCAGCCGAGCACACGATGCGCCACGTAGGGCAGCTTTCCGTAACGGCTCGTGTTCTAAAACACGCTGCTGAAGCGTACTAAACAAACCGGCCGCCGCTGCCCGGGAGCAACGGCGGCCGATTTGGCGTATGAGCAAGCATTTACTTCTTATTAGAAGCCCTGATTGTTTTCACCTCCGCTGCGGATATAGCCGTGGCTTTGTTGCCAAAGCTGTTGCGCACGTAAGTCAGCACGTCAGAAATCTGCTTGTCGGTGAGGGCGTCGAAGGCGGGCATCACGCTGGCGTACGACTCGCCGTCGATGTCTTCGCCCTCCAGGCCGTTGAGTACCACTTTTACCAACCTGGTTTTATCGCCCAGTACCCAAGTGGTGCCGTTTAGGGGCGGATTCATTCTTTCCACGCCACCGCCATCGGCCATGTGGCAGGTCAGGCAGTTCTGGGTGTACACCGCTTTGCCGGCCGTGAGGGTAGCGGCCGCAACCGCCGCAGTTTTGGGAGCAGCAGTGGCAGCTTTTTTGGTGGTTGGCTTGGCTTTGGGGGGCGTTTTTTGTTGAGCAACGGCCGACTGACTAAGCAAAGTCAGCGCGCACACAACGATAAAGATCTGCTTCATCAAAGGGCTTATTTTTTAGCGTATACAATGCGGTAAATCGTGCCCTGCTTATCGTCGGTGACATAGAGCGAGCCGTCGGGACCCTGGGCCAGGCCGCAGGGCTTGTGGTCGGGCCGACCAGCAGCGGCTTTGTCGGGCGCACCGGCAAAGTTGTCCGCAAATACTTCCCATTCACCTGAGGGCTTACCGTCTTTGAAGGGCTGGAAGGCGATGTAATAACCCTTCTGCGGCTCAGGGGCACGGTTCCAGGAGCCGTGGAAGGCGATGAAAGCGCCGTTGCGGTATTTCTCCGGAAACATGGTGCCGGTGTAAAACAGCAGCGCGTTCGGGGCTGTGTGGGCGGGGTAGGCGGCGGCGGGGTCTATGTAGTTGCCGGTTGCCTCTTTTTTGCCGTCGCCGCCGTACTCGGGGGCCATCATTTTCTTGCGCTGCACATTGTCGTAGTACATGTAAGGCCAGCCGGCGTTGTCGCCTTTATTGAGCGCGTACATGCACTCAGCTGGCAGCTCCGCCGACTGCTTCGTGTCGTATAGCTCCGGGAAGTTGTCGTGAAGCTGGTCGCGACCGTGCTGCATTACGAAGAGCTGATTAGCCTGCGTATTCCAGTCCAGGCCTACCACGTTGCGCAGGCCGGTAGCATAGCGCGTGCCGTTGGCGTAGGTCTGGTTGAGCTTATCGGCCCGGAACTGCCAAATGCCGCCCGCCGAATCTAGTATGGGGCAATTGGGCCGGCCCAGCGAGCCTTTCTGCCGGTCTTTCACCTGGCAGGCGTTGGAATAAGCCCCAATATTGACGTAAATATTGCCCGCCTTATCCTGGGTTATCGACTTGCTTTCGTGCTGCCGCCGGTTGATAAGGCCGGTGATAATCTTTTCGGGCTGGGTGGGGTTCGTTACCTCGCCCTTGGGGCTGAGCTTGTACCGATACACGGCGTCATTGGAGGAAGCGTACAGAAAACCGGGGACGCTGTAGATGCCCGTGCCGCCGTAGTTGCTGAAGCCGTTGACTACCTCGGCTTTGCCGCCGCTGGTTTCGCGCAGCATCAGAATTCCTTTGCCTTCCTTGTTGGGCCGGTTCAGCTTAACGTAAATCGTGCCTTGGGGCGTGACGGTAATGTGGCGGGTGCGGGCGCCGGTTTCGGCCACTTTTAGGGCGCCAAAGCCGGCGGGCAGCTTCAGGCCGGCGTTGTCGGGGTCGGCTACAATTTTATTCTCGGAGGTGAGCGCAAATAAGGATAGGCTCCCGACAAGGCCCGTGGAGAGCAGCAGGTATCGGGAAAAGTGCTTTTTCATGGATAGAGTTGGTTCAGGTTAGCGGTATATACGGGATGCAGCGGCAAATAAACCATTTGCTGGCAGTAAGGTAACTGCATAAATGAAAACGGGTACACGCAGGGTGGCTTGCTCATAAAAGAGCAGCTTATAAGCTTCTCATCCTGAATAAAAAGCCCCCCACAGCTTCCTGTTGGCCTATCGGCTGGGTTGAGCCGAGCGCTTACGGAAATACCCCAACAAGGCTGAGACCAAGGTGTGCATAATACATAGTATATTATGTACATTTTGAAGATGAAGGATGCCCTAACGCTAAGTCTGATAACGTGTCTTTGTTTGCAAGCAAAAGCGCAGGATACAGACTATGTACCACAGCCAACAATCGCTGCGCAGGAGCATCCTGCACAACAAACGCCATTCAGAAACAAGGTGGTCTATTTTGGGGCGAGCGTGGGGAGCAATTTGTCCGCTATGAACTTCAACAAAGGCTATCCGAGACCAGCTGCTCCGGTTGAAAATCAATGGAAGCCGGGCTTTACCGCTGGTCTGCTGGTAGGAATCAGGCTGAATGAAAAATTCGCTCTTCAGCAAGACTACCTGTGGACACGCATGCAAAGCAAGGAAACGAGCAGCGCCACAGCCTACGTCTTCGATTATCTCTCCCTGCCGGTCTTGATTCAATACACTGTTTTCCAACGCGTTAGCCTTATGGCCGGGCCACAGTTTGATTTATTGATTCAAGCCGAAAAGCATGCAAACGGCCAAACAGTAACTACTACACGCGACACGGAGGAGCGAAGCATTGGCGCTACGGCCGGCCTAGGAGTGAGGCTGTTTACTAACGTAAGCCTCAGCGCCCGATATACGCATGGCCTGAATCATATCAGGCTTAAGAAAGTCGCAGGCATGCAGGAATTTAAGTTTTAATCAGTGCAGGTTTCCGTTGCTGCTATTTTTTAATAGCACGGCCACTGGCGCGAGTTTAGCGCAGCGTAACTGGTGACCAGCCATGCCGGGAGGCTGTGCCTCCCACGCCAGAACAACGTCGCTTGGATTACCTAAGCGGCTTCTTTTTTGCCGCTGGCGCGACATTGACGGGAAGGTACCACCACCTCAAGGCAAGTCACGAGATACAAGCTCGCACTGTTTAGGGTCAATTTAGAACAATAATCAATTATTTCTAATATTGTTAATAGAATCTTGGGCGATTGTTAGTAAGTCCTCAAAACTTATGTCCTCAACTCTTATAATTCTATTACTAAATTGCTCATTACTTTTATTCAATATTGACTCATAATCCCTTTTTATCATTCTTTCTCCAAACCCGGCAGTTACATTAAAGTATTCTGTATAACTATTGTTTATTATATCATTATACGATATTTTTAGTACAACAATTTTTTCTGGTTCTATATGAATTTTTTTGTTATTATGATTAAAATATAAACATTTTATGTATATTCTATCATGATATGTCTTGTAATTTCCATATCTATAAAATTCTCCTATTTTACCCTTAAATTGGTTTTTTAGAGACCTTACACTGAAATAGTCTATTATTGGCAGGTAAAGCTTTATCTTCCCTTTATATTTATTGTTATTATTGTACTGGAAGGGAATAAAACTATTTATTTTCACTCTAACATCCTTTATGGCTTCTCCATCATTGTAAATATTTAATACATCAGTGTCAAAAAACTTTTCATGCTCATTGTATTGTTGCTATAATTCTAATCTTAATAGAGGTGAAGCTTGACTTTGATGAATAGCTAACTCTTGGCTAGCGACTTTGTACTGGTAATAAGTAATAATTAGGCCGCATATTCCAATTACTAAAAATGAAAATACTTCAAAATATATTTTATTGTCACGTAAAAATCTCTTCATAATGTGAAAAATCATACTTGGAAATAGTTTAAATAGAAACCCCACGCCAGCTAAAGCCACCGCGGGGTTTTATTAAGTACTTGGCAAAAGCCAAGCTACTACATATCCTTGATAATCTCGTCGCCAAACTCACTGCATTTCAACAGCGTAGCACCTTCCATCAAACGCTCGAAGTCGTAGGTTACGCGCTTGGAGGCGATGGCGGTTTCGAGGCCTTTGTAAATGAGGTCGGCAGCTTCCTGCCAGCCCAGGTGCTCCAGCATTAGGGCGCCGGACAGAATCACCGAGCCGGGGTTTACTTTGTCTTGGCCGGCGTACTTGGGTGCCGTGCCGTGGGTCGCTTCGAAGATAGCGTGGCCGGTGAGGTAGTTGATATTGGCCCCCGGCGCAATGCCGATACCACCCACTATGGCCGCCAGCGCGTCGGAGATATAGTCGCCGTTTAGGTTCAGGGTTGCTACCACCGAGTAGTCGGCGGGGCGGAGCAGAATCTGCTGCAGGAAAGCATCGGCAATGCTGTCTTTGATCAGGATTTTGCCGCCGTCGAGGGCTGCCTTCTGCTGGGCGTTGGCTACGTCCTGGCCCTGCTTGGCTGCGGCGCGGTCGTACTGGGCCCAAGTGTACACTTTGTCGCCAAACTCGCGCTCGGCCAGCTCGTAGCCCCAGGTTTTGAACGCGCCCTCTGTGAACTTCATAATGTTGCCCTTGTGCACGATGGTCACGGAAGGCTTTTTGTGCTCGATGGCATACTGGATGGCTGCGCGCACGAGGCGCTCCGTGCCTTCTTTCGACACCGGCTTAATGCCGAAAGACGACGACTCGGGGAAGCGAATCTTCTTCACGCCCATCTCATCCTGCAGAAATTCCAGCATTTTCTGAGCCTGGGGCGTGCCGTTCATATACTCAATACCGGCATAGATATCCTCCGTGTTCTCGCGGAAAATGACCATGTCGGTCAGCTCCGGCTGCTTAACGGGCGAGGGCACGCCCTCAAACCAACGCACGGGGCGCACGCACGCGTACAAATCAAGCTCCTGGCGCAGGGCCACATTCAGCGAGCGAATACCACCGCCTACGGGCGTCGTCAGGGGGCCTTTTATGCCTACCAAATACTCGCGGAAAGCATCCAAAGTCTCATTGGGCAGCCAGTTGCCGGTTTGCTTAAACGACTTTTCGCCGGCCATCACCTCTTTCCACATCAGCTGGCGCTTACCGCCGTAGGCTTTCTCCACGGCCGCGTCAAGCACTCTCCGCGAAGCAGCCCAAATGTCCGGACCCGTACCATCGCCTTCAATAAAAGGAATAGTAGGCTTATCAGGGACATTCAGCTTGCCGTTTTTGATGGTGATCTTCTGTTCTGCCATTGTGTAAGAGTTGTCAGGTGTAAGCTGACAGTTATTGGTAAGATGAAGTTTTTACTGTGCTGGGGGGCCTTTTAGTACCCAAATATCTCTTTCAGCGTGAGCTGCTCTACTTTGCCATACTTGGCCAGCTCCTTGAAATTCAGGCGGTCTTTCGAACCAATAACCAGAATCGTCTGGGCTTGATTTTTCACCTTCGCTTCCTGAAACTTCTTCAGGTCGTCGAAACTCATATTGGCCGTTTTCTCATACACATCGCGGCGCAGGTCGTAGTCGAGGCCCAGGCGCTTGGCGCGCTCGTAGCTGAACAGGATATCCGACTTGGTGATGCGCTCCGTGGCAATGCTGTTGCGAATCGAGTTCTTCGCGATTTGCAGATTGGCCTCGGCCACGGGCATATCGTTGAGCAAAGTGGCCATACCGGTCATAGCCTCGGGCAGCTTATCGCTCTGCGTGCCGATATAGCTCATCACGTAGTTGGAGCGGCCCTGCTTGTCGGCATTAGAGTAGCGCGCGTAGGCCGAATACGCCAGCGCCTTGGACTCGCGCAGCTCCTGGAACACGATGCTACCCATGCCGCTGCCGAAGTACTCGTTGTACAAGCTCACCGTGGGTACCAAGGTTTTGTCGTACACGTCGCCCTTGGTCAGGAACAGGATTTCAGCCTGCACCATGTTGTAGTCCACCCAATACACCTTACGGTCCTTCATGGGCTGCTCCGCAAAATCCTTGTTGGCGGGTACCGGCGTGAGGGTGGGGGGCGTTTTGTGAGCCGTATTCAGTACCGCTACCAAGCCGTCGGCTGGCCGTGGGCCGTAGTATAGCGCACGGTGCTGATACGAAGTCAGCTTCTTCGTCAGCGCCGTCAGATCCTGGGGCTTCAGTGCTTTTAGCTGCTTTTCCGAAAGTTGGGTCGTAAACGGATTCTGGGGGCCAAATTTGGCGTAGTTCACCATTGCCTGGCTCAGAATCACCTGCTTATTCAGTTTGGCGTCTTTGCGGGCTTTAAGCACGCCGGCCACCATGTCGCTGAGCGCTTTGGCGTCGGGCTTGGGGTTAGCCAGCAGGCTTTCGAACAGCTGCAAAGCCGGCTCGAAGCTACTGTCCAGGCCGGCCAGGCTCACATACACGCGGTCGGCGCCGCTGCTCACGCTGAACGAGCAACCCAGCTTATAAAACTCCTGCTGCAATTGCGCTGCCGAGTATTTATCGGTGCCGAGATATTGCAGATAGTCGGCCGCCAGACCCAGCTTGGGGTCGTTGTTGGTGCCGAGGTCAAGGATATAGTACAGATTGAATAGCTCGTTTTCGGTGTTCTTGGTGTAAAACACCGGAATGCCCGAAGCCAGCTTCAGCTCCTGAATATCCTTCTTGTAATCAACGAACACCGGCTGCAACTCCGGGGTCGGCTTGTCCACTACTTCCTTATAGAACGACGAAGCCACCTCCCGATTCACCGGCACCGGCGTAATGGCGGGCTTCACCACTTTGGGCGTGCTCGTGTCTTTGCCCGTGCGCTTATAAATGAGGGCGTAGCCGGGGCCATAATACTGGTTGGCCACGCGCATCACGTCTTCTTTCGTAACGGCGGCAAACTCGTCGTACTGCTTCAAATAGTCCTTCCACGGCATGCGCGCCACGAAAGCGGACACAAAAGCACCCGCCCGCGACTCATTGCTCTCGTAGCTCTTGGTGCGCTGGAGCTTTTCGTTGTTGATAATGGCCGGAATCAGCCACTCCGGAAAGTCGCCCTTCTTCACCTTGTCCAGCTGAGCCAGCAGCAAGTCGCGCACCTGATCCAGGCTCTGGCCCTGGCGGGGCGTGGCGTACAAAATGTGAGAAGAATAGTCGTTGTTGATGTCCGTAAACGAGGCAGCCTGCAACACCTTCTGCTGCTGGTTTAGGTTCAGGTCAATCAGACCCGCCTGACCGTTGGTCAGAATCTTGTCAATCATGCGCAGCACCACCGCATCCGGCGTAGTGGTGCCGGGGAAGCGGAAACCCAGCATGACGTTCTCAGCATCCGGGCCTACTATTTCCTTCACGATGGGCGCCGTAATCGGGGCTTCCTGCGCTATGGTAAACGTGGGCTCGGCCTTGCGGGGCAGCTTGCCGAAATACTGGTCAATGATGCGAATAGTCTGGTCGTAATCCAAATCACCGCTCAGCGCCAGTGCTACGTTGTTCGGAACGTAATACTTATCGAAATAGGCCTTGATCTCCGTGATTGACGGATTCTGCAAGTGCTCAATGGTACCGATGGTCGTCTGGGTGCCGTACTGGTGCTTCTGGTACAAGCTGGCGTTCAGAGCCTGAAACTCCTTACTGAAGTCGTTGTCCAGAGTACGATTTTTCTCCTCGTACACGGCCTCCAGCTCCGTATGAAACAGGCGCGGTACCATCTCGCCCATGCGCTCGGCCTGAATGGCGGCCCACTTCTCCAGCTGGTTGCTCGGAATATCCTCCTGATACACCGTCTGCTCCACCGATGTGTAAGCATTAGAGCCCTTGGAGCCGATAGCGCCCATCACCTTATCGTACTCGTTGGCTACGGCATACTTGGCCGCTATCCCCGATACAGAGTCGATCTGGTGGTAAAGCTGCTTGCGCAAATTCACGTCGCGGGTGCCGCGGTACTTCTCGTAAAGCGCTTCAATCTTAGCTAGTTCCGCCTTTTCTGCTTCCCAGTTTTGGGTGCCCAGGCGGGAGGTGCCTTTGAACACCATGTGCTCCAAGTAGTGCGCCAGGCCGGTAGCCGTGCTCGGGTCGTTCTTGGACCCTGCCCGCACCGCCAGATAGGTCTGGATGCGCGGCGCATCATCGTAATCCGATAAATAAACCGTCAGGCCATTATCCAGGGTGTAGATGCGCGCTTTGAGTGGGTCGCCTTCTACCGTCTCGTATTTGTATTCTTTGGCGGCTGGGGCACTGGCCTGCGTTGGAGCATCAGTGGTAGCATTGCCGGTAGAGGCCGTTTTCGTGGATTGGCACTCGGTAGTCAGGCCAAGCGCGGCTATGGCCGGAAATAGAAGCAGAAAGGGTTTTTTCACAGAATTTCCGGTGCAGAAAACAGGGCAGAGCAATAAGAAATCAAAGATACTTGGTGGGGGCTGGAATTAAAAACGATACAGCATTTAGGTAAGATTATGCTGTATCTAAGCTGAAGCGCTGCAACTCATGTATCCGTTTGCAGCTGTAGTAGCGCCGGCTGTATGAATGGAATACCCGCCTATCCAGCCACCGGCGGCACGTCTGTATGCAATGGTGGATGTAGCATTACAAAAAAAAAGCCCCCCAGCATTATGCTGGGGGGCTTTTTTATCATTTTTGCTGATACACGGAAAGAATCGGGAGGTCTTCTGCCAGAATGGTATGCACTTCGCGGCCTAGTCCCACGCTATCAGGGTAAGAGTGGGGGTAGTTATGCTGGTGGTAGGTCGTCAGAAAGTACCGGACTTCCCGGCGGTTGGCATTCCAGATGTACTTGAGCCTTTTTTTCTGATCTTCTGGCAGCAGCAAGGTACCACAATACAACATCCATGGGTCGCCGCTATAGGCGATTTGGGGGCTGGGGTCATGGGCCAAGATCCACTCCAGACCCTGGCGGTAGGACAAGCCCCAGTAGTCGCGGTCAAACTGCCCGACTACGGTCTGGGCGGGTAAAAAGCTAAAGTACATCTGCTGGTGGGGGTGCAGGCGCACCATGCGCACCACCGTGTGAGCTACTTCCAGCCCGCCCACCCCCAAGAGCACGTAGGCCAGCCCGCGCCAGGTAGTCGCCCGATTGCTCCAATGAAACAGGGTGCGCACGCCCTGCACCGTGAGCAGCAGCAGGGCCGGATAAACGAAGTACAGGTGGCGCCAGCCGTTGTAAACCACTGAGTGCAACACTATCACTAGCAGCATAGGCCCCAGCAGCCAGACCAGCCCGAGCAGACCCAGGCGCACCTCCAGCGTGCCAAGCCCAGCCAGGCCGCCGCGTACAAAGTGCCGCAGTTCGGCCCCCATGCCTAGGGGCGCGGCCACCAGGTAGGGCAGGGGCGTGGTGATGCTGATCCAGACCGGAATGTAGTGCCACGGAATCTCACGGCCCGGCAAATACTGGCCGAAGTAGAAGACTTTGGAATGCCAGCCGAAATGACTCATGCTTCGAAAAATTGCCACAAAATTGGTGAGCGGCGCTTCCCAAAGGGCGGGCCAGCCTATAACAGCAAACGCTGCTGATGCCAGTAAGTAAAGCGCTGTGTTTCTGACTAGCTGTAGCTTGCTGGCCCGCTCAGCCTGAGGTTTCAGCAGCAGTTCAAGCCCCACCATGCCCAGCGTAAAAGCCACACTCATCACGCCCAGAATGCGCACGTCGATAGCCAGGGCGGTAGCCAACGCGTGCAGCAAGGCGCGCAAGTAAGTAGGCCGACGCAGGAAGCAGTCTAGGGAGTAGATACTCAGCGTAAACAGCGCCATGAACACGATATCCTGGGCATTATAAAACGCCTCGGCAAAGAAACGGGGCGAGAGCACCAGAAGCAAAGCTGTCAGCAGACCCCAGCGCCAGCTTTGAAAGCGCAGCGTAGCCAACCCATACAGGGCATACACTCCGGCCACGAAGACGAGAAAAATACACAAGTGGCGCAGCCAGTAAGCGGCCTGGGTGTTGTTGCGCGTGAAGGCAAAATTCAGCAAGGCCATCGGTACCTCAAACGCGACGCCGTGGTCATTTTCGCTGTAGCCTTTGAGGGCCGGAATCAGCTCCGTACCCGCTTGCCGGCGCACGAGCTCTGGCGCCAGCATCTCCCCGACATACTTGATATTGACCATGCCATTGAGCTTGTGGCGCGGCTCGTCTACGGATACGCCGTAGTCGCGGTGGAGCAGCAAACCCGTGAGCAGGAGCAGGCCAAAAAAGCCCCCCACCACGACCCGGCGAACAGAAAGCAGCGACTTCAAGAATGAACCTGGAGAAGGCATAAAGTGAGGAAACAAGCCGCTTACCAGCGCTTAAACACTGAAAAGATGCGCAGGCCATCGGCCCGGATGGTGTATACCTCCCGCCCCAGGCTGTCCGGGTACGTTTTGGGGCGTGCGCCGTAGTAATGGTAAGCGGTCAGGAAGTAGCGGGCATCCGTGGGCGTTTCGGCCCGGCTGGGAATGTAGCGCAGGCGCGCACGCTGACTGGGGGGCAAAATCAGCATATTATTGTCCAGGTAGCTCGGGTTGCCACTGATGGTTATCTGCGGATTCGGATCGTGGGCCAGCACCCATTCCAGCCCTTCTCTGTAGGAAAGTCCCCAGTAATCAAGCTCAAACAGTCGCTCGGCGGCGATGGGGGGCAAAAAGCTGAAATACACGTACTGATGCGGATGCATTCTGACCATGCGCACGGCGGTGTAAGCTACTTCCACTCCAGCTACAAGCAGCAGCGTAGCAGCCCATACCCGCGCTTTGGACGCGTGGCGCGTTAGGCTATACAAGTATTGCAGACCCCGAACCGCCAGAATTAGCAGCGCGGGATAAATAAAAAACAGATGCCGCCACGCATTGTACAAAATTGAATTCAGCCCGATAACCAGCAAAGGCGGCACCAGCAGCCACAGCAGCAACAACAGGTTTCGGCGGTGTTCCGGCGTCCGCAGAAACGTGCGCCACGGGCTCAGCAGAGAATGCAGGGTCAGTAAAAAGCCCCCCACGCCCGCCAGTGTATACGCCAAAGGCGTCGTGACCAGAATCCACCCCGGAATGTAGTGCCAGGGCAACGGGTCGGCTGGCAGATGAATGAAGTTGCCCCAATACAGAAGCGTACCCTTGAATGGATATTTACTTAAGCTGTGAAAAGAAGCCAGCAGGTTGGTCAGGGGCGCTTCCCAAAGCGCAGGCCACCCAATGAGAACAGCCACCGGAGTAACGGCCAGATACAGCAGGGTGCTCCGCATAAGCTGCCGATTATCAGTACGTTGCTCATTCGGCCGTGAGAGCAGTTCCAAGCCCACCATGCCCACGGTGAAAGCTGCCAGCAGCATACCTAGAATGCGGATATCCACGGTAAGGGCGGTAACCAAGGCGTGAAGCAAAGCCCGCAGCAGGGAAGGCTGCCGGATGAAGCGAAGCAGGGAGTAGATGCCAAGCGTGAACAGCGCCATGAACACGATGTCCTTGGCATTGTAAAACGCATCAGCAAAAAGGCGGGGCGAAAGCACTAGCAAAAGTGCCGTAAGCAGTGCCCAGCGCCAGCTTTTCAGGTATATGCCACTGAGGCGAAATAACGCGTACACTCCGGCCACGAACACCAGAAAAATGCACAAGTGCCGCACATAATAAGCGGCTTGTGCATCGCCCCGCGTAAGCACGAAGCTCACCAAAGCCATCGGTATCTCAAACGCGACGCCGTGGTCGTTTTCGATGTATTTTTTGAGCGGGGGAATAAGGTGGTAGCCAGCCTGGTTTCGAACTAGGGCCGGCGCCACCAGCTCCGCCATGTACTTGACGTTCACCATCCCGTTCAGCCGATCAACTCGCTCATCAGCCGATACGCCGTAGTCGCGGTGCAGCAGCAGGCCCGTGAGCAGGAGCAGCCCGAGGAACAAGCCCGTAATCAGGCGCTGCTGGCGGTGAGGTAAAAGCCTGTCAATCAAACTGCTAAAGAAAGTCAAGCTGATTCAGGAGTTAGATGCGAGGTGAAGGTGTAGAGACACATACTTGTGTCTCAGCGTTGAACAAACCTCATGCACATCGCCATTGCTAAACAACGACGAGACACAAGTATGTGTCTCTACAGTGTTCGACTAGTTTGTTAAAAATCAGTGTCGAGGCCCAGGCGCTGCTTCATCTCGCGCAACGACGGAAACTTCTCCGCCAGATATTCAAACTTATCAGCCGAGGTATAGAGCTTGCGCGCGGTTTGCACCTGCTCCCCCATAATGGGCTGCACCGTGAGACGCGGATAGCCTGTACGCCGCCGCAGCTCCGTCAGAAACTCAATCCGAAAATCGTTGAACTGATCAATCTGAATCGGGTTATCAACCACCAGCTCAATCACATGCTGCTCGTTAACCTTCACCGCCCGATTCAGCACTGAGTACTCGCTCATGCGGTCCTGAGCGCGCTTTTCCTCTTTCAATTCCTGCCACACACGCTGAAGCAGCTCCTCATCCACCGTGGGTAGGCCCAGAGCAGGACCGCTAGGCTCAGCCAATTCCTGGGGGGCATTTTTGACTACCGCGGCTTGCTGGGCTACCTGCGCCTTCAGGTCTTTCAGACTCGGAATCTTACTGCCACCATTCAGCGGCGTCAAGGAGGCTAGGGAGGGAGCGGGGGGCATTTTTGGAGTGGGCGCGGTTTGATCCGGCTCGTGGCCGGCCATACTGGGCGCGCCGGTATCTACGTGCGGCATCGTATCAAGCACCTGATGCTGCCCCGTTGGCAAGTCGGCCTCTTCGTCCTCGATGCTGGGCGTGTCGTGCAACTCATCTACGCCGCTTTCCACCGGAATTATTTCCTCTGGCTCAGCGGGTGCCGAAGCAAGCCCGGATTCGGAAGAAGCCATGCTGGGGGGCATTTTGGCCGCTCCATTGCTCGAAGCTGAAGGAACAGCAGCAGGCGCTACCGCCGATGGCACTGCTACCGGCTGCGCTACTGGGGCGCTGGCCGCGGCTATACTAGTCGGCTGGGGGGCATTTTGCGACGCTGAGCCACTTACGCTACTTTTTTTTTTAGCCTCGCCGTTGGAGCCAGCACCCAGCTCGCGGGCAAACTGCACCGCCCCGTTGAGATATGTCAGCTTCATCAGCATCAGCTCCACATGCAGACGCTGGTTTTTGGCTTGCTTAAACTCCCGGTCGCACTGGCTTACCAGGTTCAGGGCTGAGAGCAAAAACGGCAGCGGCGCTGCCTGCGCCTGCTGCACGTAGCGCGCCCGGATGCCTTCCGACACTTCCAGCAGCTGCACCGTCACGGGGTCTTTGCACACCAGCAAGCCGCGCAGATGCTCGGCCGCGCCCACCACGAAGTTGTGCAGATCAAAGCCGTTCTGCATGATTTCTTCCAGCAAAAGCAAAGAGCCGGAGAGGTTTTCACTTACCAGAAAGTCTACCAGCCGGAAGTAGTACTCATAGTCCAGAATGTGCAGGTTCTGCACCACATCCTGATAGCGCAGCGAATTGCCCGAAAACGTGACCATCTGATCGAAGATGGACAAGGCATCGCGCAAAGCGCCGTCGGCCTTTTGGGCTACTAGGTGCAAAGCATCCGGCTCAGCCGTAATCTGCTCTTGCTTAGCAATGTAGCCCAGGTGACCCACAATGTCATCGACCCGAATCCGGTTGAAATCGAAGATCTGGCAGCGCGACAGAATCGTGGGAATGATCTTGTGGCGCTCGGTGGTGGCCAGGATGAAAATGGCGTAGGAGGGCGGCTCTTCCAGGGTCTTCAAAAAGGCATTGAAGGCCGCGTTGGAGAGCATGTGCACCTCGTCAATAATATAGATCTTGTACTTGCCAGTCTGGGGGGCGTAGCGCACCTGCTCCACCAGCGAGCGAATATCTTCTACCGAGTTGTTGGAAGCCGCATCCAGCTCGTGCACGTTGAACGAGGCGTTCTGATTAAACGAGCGGCAGGATTCGCACTGGTCGCAGGCTTCGGTTTCGGGCGAAAGGTTCTGGCAGTTAATAGTCTTGGCCAGAATGCGGGCGCAAGTGGTTTTGCCCACCCCGCGCGGACCGCAAAACAGGAAAGCCTGGGCCAGGTGGTTGCTGACAATGGCGTTTTGCAGCGTGGTAGTCACGTGCTGCTGCCCCACCACGCTCCGAAAGGTGGCAGGACGGTACTTACGGGCCGAAACGACGAAATTTTCCATACTTCTTACCTACAAAGATACCCCTAAAGGCAAGGATCTCCCAACCGAAGGACAGCAAAGCTAAGCTGGAGCCTAGGATTACATTTCTCGGAACAAAAAAGCCCCCCAGCAACGTTTTCTTACTTAGATGCGTACATTCGCACCCCGCTCTTCGGTGCGGGTTTCGTTCTTTCTAATTTGGGGCTGACTGGAATTGACAGCTTGTGCAGGTCGCGAGTAAGCGTGTCAGGAGTTGAATGGATCTCCTGTTAAAAAGTCATTCGAACAGTAAATGGCGAGTATAGCTACGCCATGGCTGCTTAGTCTAGGTACTAAGTAATGCCATCGTTCCGCATCCGTCTTCCTTTTCACGGGTGAGCACGGGACGTCGTAAGTAAAGGGATAGTTTGGGCAGAGGTGTGATGCTCAGGCGAAAACAACTGCATCTAAGGGAAATTCAAAGGCCTGATGTGCGCCCGGATTTCCCCGACAATTCAAGCACAGATACACACGTAGAAAGCTCGTCGGTTTCCTTGTCTGGACCAGGGTTCGAATCCCTGCAGCTCCACTTTTCATAAAAAAGCCCCCCGGCATCGGGGGGCTTTTTTTGTATCTGCTTAGTGGCACGGCTGGTTATTTGTAGTCAATTACCATTAATTTATGCCGTGTATGCCGCTTGCTAAACCATACCAAAACAACAAGTAAGTCCGACTTTGAAATCACTAATATAATTATATAAAATTAAATTTCATGGTAGCTAATGCAGTCGCGGTTATCGCCGTAGAAGATGTATTATGGTAGTATACCTGTAATATCTATTGATTAATGTCACGGCCCTTATCTTATTTTAATAATAAAACTGGCATTGATAAATAATTGATAACATGGCATGAGATTAGTAGCTTAATGATAGGCTTTCTACTCTTGTACTATGGCAACCGATAAAGAAATACAAACCGCGCTAAACCTGCTGCTGCGCTACCCTATTTGCTCCTCGAGTCTAAGCATTCAAGTACAACTGTTTGACGGGCAGGCTGGATCTGGAATAGGCGATGGTAAGCTTCAAAATGAAAGCCCGCGAGCGGCAATGGCGCTTCGCACTTTGCTCTTTGTTCGGCGCAAGGCGCATGCCCGGTGGCGCTATGTGAATGGGTAGATAATCCTATAGATATTGTCTGGACCACAGTTTGAAATCCTGCGGCTCCGCACTACAAAAAAAGCCCCCCGGTATATCGGGGGGCTTTTTTGTTTCTGCTTGACGGTATTCTACCCATTGCCCTAATTGAACTGCAGCCGGGAATATGCTGACCGTGAAGCTGTTGAGCTAGTAGATAAGCTATGACTGTCACATCCTGACGTGATTCGTTTCTCAGAAGTATCCAAACATATAGGGCGGCGAGGTCAAATTCTTTCAGCAAGAATGAGCTAGATATTTGAGATGGATAATGACAACTGAATCAGCTATTACTAAGTCGTGGCTTTTTAGCCCAGGTGCAAGAATATTTTTACTAGAAATATTCAATATTATATTGAAATAATTTTAAGATGGCGTATTTTGGTATCATCGCTGGTGTAGTTTTCACGAAATAGTCTTTCAATACAAACGGTCTCTGTACCTCACTTGCAGTGCACTCAGACTAGGCTTGCATAATGTGGAAATAAGCCCCCAGCCCTCGACTTATTACCTGGTTATTGCTCGGTGCTTCCTGGCTACTAAGTATCAGGTAGCGCTTAGCTTTCAAGTAGATACACTATTTATGGGCTACGACTACTGTTTCGTTTCTTCTATAAAGACATTTACTGCAATAGCCCTGTTAGTGACCGTGAGCTGCAGCGGGTGCTGGCGGCGCGGCTCACTGGCCGAAAAAGCAGACGACACAGCCCAGCGGGCAGCGCCACAGATTGCGTCTGTGAGCAAAACTGCTCTCACGGATGCGCCGCTGCCCGTATTGGAGGAGTTGCCCGGCGTCGTGACTACCAGCCGGCATTATCCACTGCTTGCCCACACCAAAGGCCGGATCAAGCGTATATTCTTTGTGCCGGGTCAATACGTGCATAAAGGCGATATTCTGGTGAAGGGCTACGACCACAACTTTGTGGTGGCACCAATGAATGCCTTGGTTGCTGAGCGCCTGATAGACGGTAGTTCTTACTTGTCGCCAAACACCGTGGTGGCTTCACTGCTGGAGCTGGAGCCTTTCCAGATCAAAATAATGCCCCCCAGTGCTTATGCTCAGCCTGTTGCGCCGGGCTGGGGGGCAAATATCAGCCGTTCAGACGATAAGACTTTCGTCGCGAGCGGCGTGGTATTGGGCAGCCACATCACCGCCGATGGCTCTCTGTTTGTGGATTTGCGCCTGCGCCGCCTGGCTGGCGGCTCCCTGCTAGCTGGCACCGAAATAAAAGCCGTGCTGGCACCGCCGTCACTGTAAGCGACTGGTGGGGGCCAAAACCTGTGCTGCCGAACACGATGCTACGATATCACCTCATACGTCATCACGGGTAGGGCTTTGTTTTTCAAGGTGAATTCCTGCACGGGCTGACACTGGAACGACTCTTTTACCTGCTCGTAAGTGGCTGCGGTAATAAGAATCTGCCCGGGCTGGGCTACCGACTGCAAGCGCTGCCCCAGATTCACGGTGTCGCCGATGATGGTATAATCCAACCGCTTCAGGGAGACCGACCCGATATTGCCCGACACTACCTCCCCCGTACTGATGCCAATGGCTACATCCGGCCGGTAGGTAATGCCATCGGGGAGGGGCTCGGAGTTGGTTTGGAGCAAAGTGCGCACCGAGAGGGCCGCATCAATGGCGCGGTCGAGGTGAAACGTGCCCCTGAAAACAGCCATAACCGCGTCGCCCATAAACTTGTCGATGTAGCCGCCCTGCGCAATGATTTCCTTCACCATCTGGTCAAAGTACAGGTTCAGTAAGCGCACCAGCGCGTCGGCCTGTAGCTTTTCCGCCAGCGCCGTAAAGCCGCAGATATCAATAAAAACTACCGTGGCCTCAATGCTTTCACTGGCCATCAGGCGGTTTTCCAGGCCGGGGCGGGCCATGAAGTTGATGACCGTTTCGTCCACGTACATCTTCAGGATGTTGTTTTCCTGAATAGCCCTGATTGTTTCGCGCAGCTGCTTTACCTGCGCAATCGTCTTCTCCAGGGTTACTTCCAGGTCAGCAAAATCCACCGGCTTGCACACAAAGTCGAAGGCGCCCCGGTTCATGGCCATGCGGATGTTCTGCATGTCGCTGTAGGCCGACACCATCACCGTTTTCAGGGTGGGGTTCACCTCGGGCAGCTTGGTCAGCAGCGTTAGCCCATCCATCACGGGCATGTTGATATCGGACAAAACGATATCGATATCGGGCTGCTCCTTAAGCTTGTCGAGGGCCTGCTGCCCATCGTGGGCGAACCGAAACTCGTAGGTGCCTTCCCGAATTTTGCGTCGAAACTTCTGCTTGATCAGCAACTCTAAGTCAGCCTCATCATCTACCACCAGTATTTTGGTTTTCATAGCGCGGCTTTCAGATAGTGTTCAGGACAAGAAGTTTTTGCTTTAACGTAGCAAAATCAAGTGGCTTTGATAAAAAATCATTGGCTCCCAGCTCCATGGCTTTGTTGTAGCTCTCGGCATCGGCGTAGGCTGTAATCATCATCACCAGTGGGGGCGGAATCGGATGATCTTTTTTTATCAGGCGCAGTAGTTCTAGGCCACTCATGCCCGGCATGTTAATGTCGGACAAAATCAGCACTACTTCCGAATAATGTGGCTCCTGCTCTAAATATGATAAGGCCTCTTCGCCGGAAAAAGCGAAAGTAAACGAGAATATTCCCTCCCGGATTTCCCGCCGGAAGCGCTGCTCAAACAGGAGCCGTACGTCAGCCTCATCATCGACAACCAAGATCTTTCTCATATAGAATAGCTTAGCGTTTGTGTCTGTACGTGTTCCTGACTTACGGGGAGAGATACCGCAAACTCCGTGTATTCGCCGGGCTTCGTCGCGACAGTGATGGTGCCGCCGTGGCCTTTGGTGACGATGTCGTAGCTCAGGGAGAGGCCCAGCCCGGTACCTTCGCCGGGGGGCTTTGTCGTGAAAAAGGGATGAAAGATTTTCTGCCGGATAACTTCCGGGATTCCCATGCCATTGTCCTTCACCCGGATAACTACCTGCTCATTTTTCAGGCGCTTGGTGGCCACACACACTTCGGGCCGGTAGCCTGCCTGACCCAGCCGCTGCCGCTGCTGCACGGCATAGAAAGCGTTATTGATCAGATTCAGCAGCACGCGCCCTATTTCCTGCGGCACAAGCTCCACCAGACCCAGATTCTTGTCGAAATCGGTGGTGAGGGTGGCGTTGAAGTCTTTGTGCTTGGCACGCAGGCCGTGGTAAGCCAGGCGCAGGTACTCATCGGCCAGCGCGTTCAGGTCCGTGGGCTGCCGCTCCCCCCGACTCGCGCGCGAGTGTTCCAGCATGCCTTTTACAATGCTATCGGCCCGCTTTCCGTGATAGGTGATCTTCTCCAGGTTTTGCGATAAGTCATTAACCAGCTCCTCGGCCGATTTTCGCTCCTTATCGGGCAGGCTTATTAGGGGGCCCGCTTTGAGCTCCGCCAACAGGTCCACGCCCACCTCCGCGAAATTATTGACGAAGTTGAGCGGGTTCTGAATCTCGTGGGCGATGCCCGCCGTCAGCTCGCCCAGGCTGGCCATTTTCTCGCTTTGAATGAGCTGCTGCTGCATGGCTTGCAGATTGCTCAGGGTTTGCTGTAAAGCGGCCGTGCGCTGCTGCACCTGTTGTTCCAAAAGCTCGTTCTGCTGGGCCAGCAATTGCTGCTTCTCCTCCTGCTGCGCCGTGGCTTGGGCGGAAAGGCGCCGTACCTGAGCCAGCTTGATCATGAGCAGGCGACTATCTAGGGCAAACCGACAGGCCAGAAACAGCGAAATAGCCAGTACGGGGCACAAAAAAGCGGAGAACGTGAGCAGGGTATGCAGCGGAATACCCAGCACCTCCTGCCGAAGAATCTCCGACTGTAGTATAGAAAGCGAAGCAAACGTCAGGAGCAGCACGAAGGCGATGCCAAAGCCCAGGGCAATAATGCCCGCCGCGCGTTTGGCCTGCCGAAGTGCGCCAAGCGTAATCCGCAGCTGCTCCGCCGTAACAAGCAGCATAAAGCCCACCGTAGGATACCAGTGAAATCCCTGACCAAACATCAAGAGCAACAAACTGAAAATATTTGCTAGCCAGAGGCCGTAGTAAATGCGCCCGACCCGCAGGTAAAAGAAGCTGTAGAGCGCCCGCACGGCCAATACACTTCCTATCTGCAGGCTCGCGTAGGATACGATGTCCATACCAAGGCGTAGCCCGTGAGCGCCAATATCATCCAGAAAACCAGTGCAGAAAAAGGCGCTGGCTTCGGCCATGGTATACAGCGCAAAGTAAAAATTAGCCCGCTGATTCGGGTTGTAGACATAGAACGCGACATGCAGCGTACTGAGCAGGAGCAGCGCCCCAAAAAGGAGCATATCGGCCACTTTATACTTGGCTTCCTGCTTAAACTCCTCCTCGATCTGTTGCAGGCCACCCAGATGCCCTTGAAAAAAAGTGGGCACAAAAAAATCGTTGAAGGCGGAAAAAGCCCCCCAGTGCGCAACCCGCACGGCCAATACCTGCTCGCTCTCATCCGACAGAGGCAACTCGATAGGCTCTCTATTAGGCCAATAAGCCTGTACCAGCACCGGTATAGAACTCACCACTCCGTACTGACGCAGCAGCTGCCCATTCAGGTAAACTTCCGAAGCGGCATATTGGGAGATGCTCAATATCAGGGCTTTGCGTTGTAGCTCAGGACTTACCTGGAAGCGCAGGCGCAGCCAGCCAATGCCCGCCTGCTCTACTTGCGGTAGCTGCCGGGGCGGAAGCGTTGGGTTGATCGGTTGCCAATTTTGGTCGTCGAAGTCCGGCTGCGCCCACTGTTCATCGTCGCCGGCCTGAAACTTCCAGCCTTTGTCGAGCACAATGCCGCTGGGGGGCATTTTATCGAAATACACCGCCTTGCCAGCGCCTGATTGCGCCATTCCTACCCGTATGACACAAACCAGTGCCAGCAGCAGCAGAGCTTTTATGGGCAGATAGCAGTGCATAATAGGCAATAATGCTTCCGATGCGGTGGCGAGCAATTCTAGCTTCAGCAGCCGGCTGTGCTCGTAAAATAGTGAAGTGCTTATGCCTGCTCAGGCATAGGCGGAAGGCAGCAGAGCAGACACGCTAACCGGCCGGCGCAAGCCTTTGACGATAAGAGGATCACAACTAAATATAGTATGATTATAGGTGGAACAATTATAAATGAATCCATTTCAACTAAATTACTTATTCTTAGCCATTCGGCCTATCCGTTTCATTTCATAAGCCATAAGCAACGGTAACGGCCCACCTTCGTCATTCCGGTGACTTTCGCCCTAATCTATCCTTAGTCAGTTAGTTCTGCTATGCTCACACTTCACAAGTCGGCGGGGGATGATGCTCCGGCTGGGCTTCTGGCTAAGTTGATTTTGCCCTTTCAGGAAGTATGGAAGCGCATCATCAACATTGGAGTGCACAAGGAGCTTACCGAATGGCAATGGAAGCGGGTGCGGCTGCTGAATGGGATAAGCGCCATCACGCTTACCATTTATGCCGGCTACGTTGTCGTGTTCTTCAACTCCCCCGACTGGCTGACGTTTCGGATCTGCCTGGCGGGCGTTTTTCTGAACTTACCCCCGTTTATTCTCAACTATTATCGTCGCTACAACGCCTCGGCTTACTATTGCATTCTGAGTGTCACGGTGTTGTGCTCGTTTATCGCCGTTGCCCGCAAATACGACGGCGTAGAGTATTACCTGATTTCCAACAGCATTGTAGCCATGCTGTTCTTTCGCAAATTCTGGAAAATACTCATGCTGTTTTCGCTCAACGTAGCCGCCTATTTTGCCGTGCGCTACGCCATGCAGTACGTCCAGCCTTTTCTATATGTGAAGGATAGCTCGTATTTCTACAATGCCAACGTGCTGCTGTTTTTCATGACGTTGTTTTTTGTGGTGTATTATTTCCGCGCCGAAAACTTTCGGCAGGAACAGATGCTCAGCCAGAAAAACGAAACCCTGGGCCAGTCGCTGGAGTATTTGCAGAAGACCCAGGACCAGCTGGTGCAGCAGGAAAAGCTGGCCTCGCTGGGGGCCCTCACCGCCGGCATCGCCCACGAAATTCAGAACCCGCTCAACTTCGTCGATAATTTCTCGGAGGTGGGCATAGAGCTGGTAGAAGAGCTGCGCCAGGAGCTGGACCACGAGCCCATCTCAGAAAAACGCAGGCACACCATAACGATGCTTCTGGATGATCTGGCCCAAAGCCAGAAGAAGGTAAATGAGCACGCCGACCGCGCCGGCAATATTGTGCGGGGCATGCTTCTGCACTCCCGCGCCAGCAGGGGGGAGCGGGTACCGACGGACCTGAACGCGCTGGCCGACGAGTACCTGCGCCTGGCCTACCACGGCCTGCGCGCCAAGCACAAAGACTTCAACGCCACCCTCACCACCGATTTCAACCTGCAATTGGGCCCGATAACCGTGGTGGTCGAGGATATCAGCCGGGTGCTGCTGAATTTGTTTACCAATGCCTTTTATGCGGTGCATAAAAAGGCCACACAATTGCCACCCGGCAGCAATTATAAGCCCACCGTTTCGGTGAGTACGCAGCGGGCGGTAAACGGCGTGCTGCTGCGGGTGCGCGACAATGGCACCGGCATTCCGCTGGATGTGATTGACAAGATTTTTCACCCCTTTTTCACGACCAAGCCGCCGGGCGAGGGCACGGGTCTGGGCCTCTCCCTGAGCTACGACATCGTCACCAAAGGCCACGGTGGCACGCTCACGGTGAATTCAGAAATCGGCGAGTACAGCGAGTTCACGGTGTGGCTGCCAGAGGCGCGCGCCTAAAAAAGCCCCCCAGGTTGTAGAGACGCGATACTTCGCATCTTGGCGTTGCTGATGTTGTTTAGCCGACGCAGTGTCAGTCGTTCAACGAGGAGACGCGAAGTGTCGCGTCTCTACACCGTTCTTATTTGCACCAAAAAGCCCCCCAGGCTGGATTGTTCGGCTTCAACGTGCTGAAAATCCAGCCTGGGGGGCTTTTTTTGAAAAAAGATGACGACTTGCTGTAACCTTCGGGAGTTGGCGCGGTGTCCACATCAAAATAAGCTCAAAAACTACCTCCAACCGGTTGAACTCGCTCACAGACAATGCGCTCATGCTTCGGGTGAAGGCCGGAGACGTGGACCGGATGGGGTTGCTCTTTGAGCGCTACCACCGCAAGCTGTTCGGCTTTCTGTACCACATGCTGGGCCAGGCCGAGGCCAGCGAAGACCTGGTGCAAACGGTGTTCTACCGGATGCTGAAATACCGTCACACCTTCACTGGCGACGGCGAGTTCAGAACCTGGATGTATCACCTGGCGCGCAACGTCCTGGCCGACCATGTGAAGAAGAATCGGCACTCGGTTCGGCATTCTGATGTAGCCGATTATGCCGAAAAAATTGGGGGTGGAGTAGGGGCTGACGAGCAACTACAGCGCGAGCAGGAAGTAGCTACCCTGCACAGCGCCCTGGCTAAGCTAAGTGCCGAAAACCGCGAGGTACTGGTGCTGAGCCGCTTTCAGGAATTGAAATACGAGGAAATAGCCCGCGTGATGAACACGACTGAAGGCGCCGTGAAGGTGCGCGTGCACCGGGCCATGAATGAGTTGAAGACCATCTATTTGCGAATTGAAAACTGACGGGAAGGCCATGAACTGCGACCATATAAAAGAACAACTCACGGAGTACCTGAACCACCAGCTGCCGGATGCCGAACGGTTTGCGCTGGAGGCTCACGTGGCCAAGTGCCCCGGGTGCCAGGAAGAGCTGGAAAGCATGCAGCAGATGTGGCAAACGCTCGGCAGCGTGCCCGTGCCGGAGCCCAGCGAAAACCTGCGCCCCGAGTTCTACGCCATGCTCGCTTCCTATAAAGAAACGATGCCCACGGCCTTAGCTACTCCGCTGGGGGGCTTTTTTGGCTGGCTGCAAAGCTTGATGCTGCCCCAGTCCGCGGTGCGGTTGGCGTATGGACTCAGCTTGCTGGCCGTTGGGCTGGTGGGCGGGTATTGGCTGAACAATAAAAAAACCGCCGCCACGCCGGAGCAGCAGCAACTCGCCACGCTGACTACGCAGGTAGAGCAAATGCGCCAGGTAATGCTGTTGTCGCTCATCAAAAACCCCTCGGCCAGTGAGCGGCTGCGGGCCGTGAGCTACACCAAGGAAATAAGCGGCCCCAATGACCGCGTGATTGAGGCCCTGCTCAGCACCCTCAACCACGACGACAACGTGAACGTGCGCCTTGCCACGCTGGAAGCCTTGGCCGAGCTGGCCGATGAGCCGAAAGTCCGGATGGGGCTGGTGCAGTCGCTGCCGCAGCAGGAGTCGCCGCTGGTGCAGTCGGCCCTGGCCGATGTGATGGTGCAGCTCCAGGAAAAGCGGTCGGTGCAGCCCTTACGCCGCCTGCTCAAGCAGCCTGACCTGAACCAGACGGTCAAAGACAAAATCAAAGAAAGCATCAAAACCTTATCAACGGGCCAGCCTGCTGCGCCCTCAACCTCCAACGACTACGATGAAACGTTCCTTTCTCCCCAGCCTGATCGGTCTGCTGGTGCTATTGTCTAGCTGCCAGCTTTGGGCCCAAAACCGCGAAAACGAAGAAAAAATTAACAAAGAATTCACGCTCACCGGCGACGCAGCCCGCAGCACGCTGGCCGTGTACAACATCTTCGGTTCAGTGCGCGTGCAGGGCTACAGCGGCAATAAAGTGGTCATTGAGGCCACCAAAACCATCAGCGGCCCCGATGCGAAAACCATAGAGCAGGGCGTAAAAGAAGTGAAGCTGGGTTTTGAGCAGCGCGGCGACAGCGTTATTGCCTACATCGCTGAGCCCTACGACTCGCGCCCCCGACGCAATAACAACCGCAACGATAACCGCGACATCGAATACAAGGCCACCATCGATTATGTAGTGAAAGTGCCCTCGCAGATGCACGTGCACGTCTCGACGGTAAACGATGGCGAGGTGATGGTGCAGGACGTTAGCGGTTCGCTGCGGGCCTACAACGTGAACGGGGCAATTACGCTCAAAAACGTGAAGGGCACCACGAAAGCGCGCACCGTGAACGGCAACGTGGAAGCTACCTACCTGGCCAGCCCCCCGGAAGCGTCTTCCTACAACACCATCAATGGGGATATCAAGGTGACGTACCCGGCCAACCTCTCGGCAGATGTGCACTTCAAAAGTATGCACGGCGAGCTGTTCACCGACTTTCCTGAGGTGGAAGCCCTGCCGGTGCAAGTCACTCAGAACAAGCAAAGTACCGGCAGCGGTACCAAATACAAACTAACCAAGGACACAGCAGTGCGGCTGGGCAAGGGCGGAAAGGATTTCCGCTTCGAAACCCTCAACGGCGACGTGACCATCAAACAGCAACCCAAATGAAATCCCCCTTGCATAGTCAATCCCGCCTTCGCCAAACCCTCCAAGCCAGTCTGTTGGCACTGCTACTGACTTCTTCACTGCCGCTTTTCGCCCAAACCCGGGAAAAAACCAAGGAGCAGGTGAAAGAACAGATAAAAGAGCAGGTAGTCGTGGCGCTGAGCTCGCCCGGTAAGCCCGGCTCGCTGAACGTAAAACTGGTCGGCGGCTCCATCAACGTAGTGGGCTACAACGGTAAAGACGTTGTAATTGAAGCTTCAGCCCGCAACGAACAACGCGGCCGAAGTGCACCCACCGGCGACGCCTCCGGTATGCGGCGTATCGACCGAAACCCCAGCTTCGACCTGACGGCCGAGGAAAGAGACAACAAGGTTTATATCAAGACCAACTCCTGGCAGCAGCCTATCGACCTGGTTATCAAAGTTCCGCAGCAGTTTTCGCTGAAAATCGGCACGGTGCAGGACGGCGATATTGTGGTCGAGAATGTGAGCGGAGAGCTGGAAGTCAGCAACGTAAACGGTAGCGTGCAGCTCAAGCAAGTGTCGGGCTCGGCGGTGGCCAACACAGTAAATGGCTCTGTGACAGCGACTTTTAAGAACGTGGCCAGCGGTGCGCCCATGGCTTTCTCAACCGTCAACGGCAAAGTCGACGTGACCTTTCCCGCCAACGCGAAAGCTGCCTTCAAGATGAAGTCTGACTTCGGTGAGATTTACAGCGACTTCGATCTGGCCACGGAAAAAAGCCCCCCAAAGGTCAATAAGACGGCCCAGAGCGGCACCTACCGCGTCAGCACCGACGACTGGAGCTACGGCAAGATCAACGGTGGTGGCGCCGAGATTATGATGAAGTCGCTCAACGGCAACTTGTACATCCGTAAAGCCAAGTAAGGTAGACTAGGCAGGCGTTTAATAATAATCGTCCGTCATCCTGACGCAGGAAGGACCTTATCCCTGAAGAACAATTTCTTTCAACGTGAGAAGGTCCTTCCTGCGTCAGGATGACAGACGATTATAGGAGTTTTACCTACATCCGCCTTAAAAAAGCCCCCTACAACGCATCCTTAATTACAGCTACAGCTTCGCGTAAGGCCAAATCCTTGCGCAGCGGCTTCACGAAGCGGGCAGCACGGTTAGTGAGCGTGGTGTCGGCAGGAGAAGTGGTAGCAGCGGCGGCAGTGTTGAGGGGGGCAATTTGCAGGTCAGGCAGCAGCTTTTGCGACTCCGTGTACTTATTAGAAGCAGCTCGCGTCAGTTCCTGCTCGGCCCGGTAGCCCTCCAGATTTAGCGAAACCTTGGTGTCGTTCTTTCGCTTCTGCATTCGCTCCACCGATTCGGTGATGAGTTTTAAGCCTGGGCTGGTGGCTACGCGGTTATCGCTAGCGGCCACTAGCTGCGGCAGGGAAGCAGCCCCCGACCATGTCTTATAAGGAGCAGGCGCAATTTCGTCCCAAGGCAATGGATACTCAGTATCTTTTTCACCATCTCCGAGCGTGCTGTAGGCATCCGGCACCACTACATCCGGCGTCACGCCCTTGAACTGCGTGGAGCCGCCATTGATGCGGTAGTATTTCTGTATCGTCAGCTTCAGCGAGCCGAAAGGCTTTAGGCTGTTGAAGGTGGCAGGCAGCACCTGATCCAAGTCGAACATCTGCTGCACGGTGCCTTTGCCGTAAGTGGTGTTGCCCAGAATAAGTCCGCGCTTATAATCCTGGATAGCAGCCGCCAGAATCTCGGAAGCGGAGGCGCTGTACTTATTTACCAGCACTACCAACGGGCCTTCGTACTGCACATCATTGTCGGGGTCGCCGATAATCTGGGCGGCCCGCTGCCGGCTTTTAATCTGCACCATCGGGCCGCTTTTCACGAATAAGCCCGCCATTTCCACCGCATCCTGCAGGGAGCCGCCGCCATTAAAGCGCAAATCGAGCACGATGCCTTGCACACCTGCTTTCTTCAGCTTTTCCAACTCTTTCTTTACATCGGTGGCCGAGCTGCGGCCGCCATTATGGTTGAAATCGGCGTAGAAGCTGGGCAGCAGAATGTAGCCGATTTTGCGCCCGCCTTCATTCACCACCGCCGATTGGGCATAGGTTTCTTCGATAATGACCACGTCGCGGATAATGCTGATAACGTGGGTGCTGGCATCGGGCTTGCGCACCGTCAGGCGCACTTCCGTGCCTTTCTTCCCCCGAATCAGCTTCACTACTTTATCCCGGCGCATCCCACTGATATCAACTGGCTCCGCGTCGCCTTGGGCCACACGCAGAATGATGTCGCCGGTTTTGAGCTCGCCCTGCCGGTAAGCGGCGCTGCCGGGCACAATATCCGCTACCGTAATCTGGCCGTCTTTCTCATTGAGCAAAGCCCCCGTGCCTTCGAGGCGGCCCGTGAGCGCAATATCGAAGTTGTCTTTGTCCTGGGGGGCAAAATACTCGGTGTGCGGGTCGTAAGCGTTGGTGAGAGAAGAGGCGTAGAGGGCCAGGCGGTCGGCGGCGTCGGTTTGCTTTATGTCGTTGAACCACTCATCATAATACTTCAGTACGCGCTTGCGGGCATCCGCTTCCAGCTCGGCCGGGGTGCGCTTGGTGATGGGGCCGGCCTGCTTAGCCGCCAAAGGCTTTTCGGCTTTTTTAGCTTGCTCGTCCATCATCTCCGATACCTGAACCAGCGTCTGATACTTGAGCAGCCGGTGCCAGTAGTCGCGGCGGGCAGCGGCATCGACCGGGTAATCTAGCTTGTCGGGGTCCGTTTCAAACGACTCGGCTACGGTCAGATCGAACGGATTGGCCAGCAGCTCCCGGTACATGGTTTGGGTTTCGGCGATGCGCTGCTCAATCAATTTGGTACTCAAATCCAGAAAAGGATGGTTGCCTTGCTTCAGCTCATCATCAAGCGCATTCTGATACTTGCGGAGCTGCTGCACATCAGCTTGCAGCAGAAAGCGATGACCCGAATCGAGGCGCTTCAGATACAGGTCAAATACCCGCTGCGAGAACTTGTCGTCGATAAGCTGGGGTTGGTAGTGCGCTTCGCTTAAGCCCTGCACCAGCGTTTTCAGTAGCACCTCATCTTTCGGATTGTCCACCTGCACGCTGCCCGACCTTAGCCATGAAGGCGGCGAGTTGAAGGCGGTTAAACCAGAAATACCGAGTAGCAAAACGGTGCTGTAAGTAGCAATAGCGCGGGAAGAAAGCATAGCAGAGGAAGAAAAAACGGAGGAAAGCCAGGTGAAAAGCTGATCAGTACACCTAGCAATAAGGTACGAAGAATTAAGCTACAACACATATGAAGCCGAAGTAGGATAAAGATGGAATCATGCTAGGCAGGTTGTTCCAATGAGGAAAATTATTTCGGTTGAATTTGCCCTCCCAGCAATCATTATGATATATCATTAAAATTTATTTCGTTTGTATGCAACTTCGATGATATGTCATAGTCTGTAGTACGAAATCTTTCGTGATGCTAAACGAAATCCTCTTTTATTCCCTCGACCGGGCCATCCGGCAATACCGCAAGTTCGCGCAAGCCAACATTGACCGGGCCGGTATTGACATCACCGTAGACCAGTGGCTGGTGCTGCGCGTGATTGATGAGCACGACGATTTAACCCAAGCCGATATAGCCGAGCGGGTTTTCAAAGACCAGGCATCGGTGGCCCGCATCATTGCCCTGCTGCTCAAGCGCGGTTTGATAGGGGCAGAGCCATTGCCCAATGATGGTCGGCGCACCCAGCTGCGGGTAACCGTGGCGGGCCACGATACGCTGGTGGCCGTGCAGCCAGTGGTGCTCAGCAACCGCGCCACCGCGCTGGAAGGCCTCAGCGAAACCACCCTGGACCAGATGCGGCAGGGCCTGGAGCGCATTTATACCAATTGCCTGCCTCCTCAGGCAGCACTCGAGAACGCAACTCAACTGTCACCAGCTGAAAAGCTTCAGCCTCTCGCCAAAGGCTCTTCAACTCAGTAAAGTCGGTTTCTATGTATACAAGTTATCGTCCGCCGCCTGCCTGATCAGGCTAATTTGCCCCCCGGCTTTTCTGTAAGCCACCCTCCCGATTACTGCTTATAAATACCGTGGCCAAAATGGTCACGCTCCTCACTGTGTCCATACTTTTCTCCCTATAGCTATGCCAACCTTTCTCCTTTTTCGGCCTTTACCTGCTGCAAAGCGCGTTTTTTGCCTTCTTCTGCCAGGCTTGCTTGCCGGCTTTAGCGCCACTGCCCAGAGCCGCGTGAGCGGTACTGTACGGAGCGCCGATGCGGGTACGGGCATTGAGTACGCCACCGTTACGCTGCACCGCGCCGCCGACTCTGCCATGGTCAAAACAGAGTTCAGTGATGCGCAGGGGGCTTTTCGCTTCGAGCAGGCCACCCAGGGGCGTTACCTGGTGTCGGCGGCGCAGGTTGGGTTTGTGCGAACGTGGTCGGGGCCGTTTGAGGTAACGACGCAGAACTACACGCTGCCGGCTTTGGTGTTGAAATCCAGCCAGGCCACGGCCCTGAAGGAAGTAACCGTAATTGGGCAAAAACCGCTGTACGAGCGCCTCGCCGACCGTACTGTAGTAAACGTGGAAGGCTCGGCGCTGGCCGCCGGTAACACCACGCTCGATGTACTTAACCGGGCCCCCGGCGTAACCGTGGACGGCAGCGACAATCTGGCTTTGCGGGGGCGTCAGGGCGTATTGGTGCTTATTGATGGCAAGCGCCAGCCCATGACGGGCACGGAGCTGGCTGACTACCTGCGCGCGTTGCCCGCTGATCAGCTGAAAAGCATTGAGCTGATAACGAACCCACCGGCCAAATACGATGCCCAGGGCGGGGCGGGTATCATCGCCATCAACCTTAAAAAAGACCAGCGCCAGGGCACCAATGGCTCCGCTAATGCCAGCTACGGCCGCAGCCAGTACGACAAGTTTACGGGGGGCTTTTCGCTTAATAGTCGGCGCAAGGAATTGAATACGTTTGGTAGCTACACCTACACAAACCGTGAAGGTCTTGGCAAGCTGGATATTTATCGGGATTTCTTCGATAACAGTACGGGCAGCCAGGTGCTCATCGGCAGCAGCGACCAGCAAAACAGCAGCATCAGCCGCTCGAAGACGCACAGCGGGCGGGCCGGCTTTGACTACAATTTCTCGGAGCGCACTGTGGTAGGAGCAGCCTTTAGCGGCTTGTCGAACAAAGGGCCCGGGCTCGCGCGCAACCAAACCACTCTTTTTGATGGCACAGGTACTATTGCCGATGTATATAATGCCAATACTAACCGGGATTTTCGGTCGGCAAACGGTACCGCCAATCTGAACTTCAAGCACACCTTTGCCGACTCGGCCAACAGCGGTGAGCTGACCGCCGATGTGGACTATGCTCGCTACACCCTCGACCGTTTGCAGGAGCAGCGCACCGAATACTTACTCCAAGAGCGCATCGGTAATCTGCTCGTCGGTGATCAGGAGGGTGATTTGGCCATCATGTCGGCGAAGGCAGACCTGATACAGCCGTTGCCCCGAAAAACGCGGCTGGAGGCGGGGGCCAAAATCAGCCGCGTTACCTCCGATAATGATGTGGTATTTCGGAACACCGAAGGCAGCGTGACTACGATTGACTTCAACCGCACGAACCGCTTCAAATACGAGGAAAACATTGGCGCCGCTTACCTGAATCTGAATCGGACCTTAGCCAAAACCAGCTTGCAGGCGGGCCTGCGGGTAGAGCAAACCAAGGCTATTGGTCGCCAGGTGGTGGGCGATAGTAGTTTCCGCCGCAACTATGCCCAGCTGTTTCCGAGCGCAGCCCTAAAGCGCACCTTGAGCGATAAGCACGAGATGAACCTGACCCTGAGCCGGCGCATCAACCGCCCATCGTACGGGCAGCTCAACCCCTTCCGCATCATTATTAACCCTACTACGTCGGGGGCGGGAAATCCCAATCTGTTGCCGGAAACGAGCTACAATCTGGAGCTTTCGCACACCTTCAAGCAGAAATTTACCAGCACCCTCAGCTATAGCCGCACCGACCAGCCCATTATTGGCGTGGTGCAGCCCGAAACGGACTCAACAGTTGTTTCTACCAGCGTAAACCTGAGCCGCCAGGATTATTATGCCTTGACGCTGACGGCCCCTCTGGAAATCAAGAAATGGTGGCAGATATACAACAACGCCGTGTTCTATTACAGCCGCTTTGTGGGCGATTTGGCCGGTACTTCACTTGATAAAGGTCGGCCGGCGTTCAACATCACCAGCAACAGCACCTTTACCTTCGAGAAGGGCTGGGGCGCGGAGCTGAACACCAGCTTTCAGTCGGGCGAGCAGTATGGGTTTCTGCGCGTGAAGCCCAACGGGCAGGCGTCGCTGGGTATCCAGAAATCGGTGTGGGACCGCAAGGGGAATATTAAGCTGAGCGTGAGCGACCTGTTTTACACCCGCAAAGTGCGGGCGGTTTCGGCCTACGATAATTACGTGGAGCGCTTCTATCAGCGCCAGGATTCTCGCGTGGCCACGCTTTCCTTCACTTATCGATTTGGCAATGACAAACTAGCGCCTACGCGCCGCCGCCAAGGTGGCGCCGAGGATGAGAAGCGCCGGGCCGGCGGGTCGTAACATCCTCTTTTTCGAAAAAGCCCCCCAGCTGTAGCGCGGTTACAGCTGGGGGGCTTTTTTGTGGAAAGTGGCTTTGGGAATCCAATTATCATGTCATGCAGAGCAGAGAGAAGCATCTCGCGTGCTGATGTCTGATTAGTAATTCCGCTAAACAGGCGAGAGATGCGTCGTCCCTGGCTTGATGCGCCACATGCTCTGCATGACGTTCCGAGATTATGTCATGTATTCCTAGACAGTTTTTACCTCTCAAGAAAAATATTTTAATACCCTTGTAACGATTGCCAAATCTCCCGGTACTCGCTGCAATCCAACTCCAAAACTCACGCGGTGGAAACCAGAAGCGACGAAGAACTAATGGCAGCCGTGCAGGCCGACGACCTCGACCAGGTGGTGCCGTTGTTCGAGCGCTACCAAGGGCCACTGTTTAACTTCCTCTACCGCCTCACCAGCGACTACGAAACCAGCCAAGACCTCACGCAAACCGTGTTTGAGCGCCTGCTGAAGTACCGGGCCAGCTACCGGCCGGGGCAGCCCTTCCGGGCCTGGGCCTACCAGCTGGCCCGCAACGTGCACACCGACCACTGGCAGCGCAACCAAAAAATGCGCACCACCGACGTGGTGGAAGTGGAGCGCAAAGGGGCCTTGGGCGGCGCGGCCTTCCGCCACACGGCCGCCGTTGACCGCGAGCAGGATTTGCACGAGGCTATGGCCCTGCTGCCGCCCGCGCAACACGAAATCCTGGTGCTGCACCGCTTCCAGGGCTTCAGCTACGAGGAAATAGCCGACATGCTGGGCTGCACGGCGGGCGCGGCCAAAGTAAAAGCGCACCGGGCCTTACAAGCCTTGCGCACCATTTATTTCAACTAACGACCATGAATATCACGCCTTCATCTTCCGATTGCCTCGACGTAGCCGACCTGCTGGTTGACTATGCCGAGCACAGCCTGCCCCCGGAGCAAACGGCCCGGATGGCGGCCCACGTAGCCAACTGCCCTCGCTGCCAGGAGCGCGTAGCGCAGTTGCAGGAGCTGGGGGGCAAATTTGAAGCAGCCGAGCCCGTAAGTCCTCCGCTAGCGCTGCGCGTGAACTTTATGGCCACGCTGGAGCGGGAAAAAGCGGCGCTCTCGAAGCCCAAATCGGGAGTGGGCGAAGCGAAAGTAGTACGCTTAGAGCCTGCCGCGTCGGAGCAGTCGGCTGCGTGGTGGCTGCGCATTGCCGCCAGTCTCTTGCTACTGGCTACGGGTGTTCTACTCGGCAACCTGTGGCGGCCCATGGGAGCTGATGTTGCCGGCGTCACCACGACTGAGACTACCACCGACCCACGCTTTCGTGCGCTCAAGGTAAATCCTGTGGCGCCTTCCCTCTCCGCCAGCGACCGGATTCAGCTGGTAAATGAGATGGCCGGAGGCACTGAGGGCAGTGCCGACCCAACGGTGCAGGCACTCATCAACACGCTCAACTTCGACCCAAATACCAACGTGCGGCTGGCCGCCGGGCAGGCTCTTTATCGCCTCCGCGACGACCCGCGAGTAGGAGAGGCCTTCGTGCAATCTCTTACTATTCAAACCGACCCCAACGTGCAGATTATGCTCATCGAGCTGCTGGTAGCCCTGCGCGAAAGGCGCGCTGTGCCTGAGCTGGAGCGTCTGTCGCAGCGGCGCGATGCCTTGCCCATCGTGCGCCAGCAGGCGGAGTCTGGGCTGGGTCAGCTGATACAGATATAAAACGCAACATCGTACAGGTCTGACCGAAGCAAAGGTGCTGGTTACGAAGCTAAAAAGATGCTTCGCTCAGCTCGATATGGCTACCTGATAAGCTCACCTACACAATTTTTGATTCCCCTTTCAATTCATTTTCCCAACGAACTGGGCTTGAAAAAAGCCCCCCGGAAGTCGCGGTTGCGGGTACGTTCGACTCCTTTTCTACTCCACTTCTCTTTGTCATGAAAAAGACTCTGTTTCTCACTCTAATCTACCTGTTAGCGGCTAGTCCGGCCCTGTGGGCCCAGGAATATAAGCTTAAGCTCGGCGGTAAAGCCCGCAAAATTGTGCTGGATATGAACGGCAGCAACGTCACGCTGGAAGGCTACAACGGTGATGAGCTCATCATTCGGGGCAACGGTTTCGAGCCGGCGCCTAAGCGCGCCGAAGGGCTGCGGCCCGTGTACAACTCAGCCGTCGACAACACCAAGATTGGCCTCTCCGTGACTGAAAAGGATAATGTGGTTCGCGTGGTGCAGGCTTCCCGCAAGGATACTGACTATGTAATCCGGGTGCCGCGCCAAACAGCGGTCGTGTTTACCCAAACCCAGTTTGGCAGCGGCAATCTGAAAGTAACCGACTTGCAGGGCGACCTGGAAGTGAACATGAAGAACGGCGACGCGCAGCTCCTGAATATGGGCGGCGGAGTTGTAGCCAACAGCATCAGCAGCGATATTATCGTGCGCTACGCTGGGGTGGGCAAATCTCCCAGCTCTATTTCCAGCGTGAGTGGTGCGGTCGATGTCACGATGCCGGCCAGCAGCAAAACCACGCTTCAACTGCGCACCATTTCGGGTGAAGTCTACACCGACTTCGACATCAACATGGGCAAGGGCAAAGAGGACGACGGGTTGCGCCGCGTAGGTGGCCAAACCGTGGAGGGCAGCGTGAATGGCGGTGGTACCAAAATCGCCCTGCAATCAATAAGCGGCGACGTGTTCGTTCGCAAAGCCAAGTAATATTTCTGTCTGCATATCAATTGGTTACACAATCTTAATCACTGCTTTGTCATGAAACTATTCCTGCTACTTGGGGCCCTGAGTGCCCTGCTTTTGGGCACGAGCCCTGCCGAAGCCCAGAAAATAATCGAGAAAAAGGCCCCCCTGAGCTCGAAGCAGCGGCTGGTGCTGGATCTGCAACAGGCGTCCAGTATCCAAATTAAAGGCGGCAGCGGCAAGGAAGTAGCCGTGCGTGCCTCGGTTACCATCAACCAAAATAAGCTCAATGACGCTCTGTTGCTGACCCTGAACACGCAAGGCGACGAGGTGAGAGTTAAGTCGGCATTCGATAAAGAGATGCTGCGTAATAGCAAAGAAGCCGACTGCCCCGATGGTGAGGGTTACAGCACCTGGAACGACACGGGCGATAACGGCAAGGGCTCGTATCGCCTCTGCGCCCGCATCGACTACGTGATTGAGGTGCCCGCTGGCGCCACTGTTCAAGTGAATACCATTAGCGGCAACATTGAGGTAAAAGGCTTGAATGGCCCATTGGAAGCCAAATCTATCAGCGGCTTTGTGGATGTGAGCTGGCCGGCGGCAAAAGGCGCTGAGGTAGCTCTCAAAACCATCACGGGCGAGGTATACACCAATCAGGACATTGCGTTGAACGGTAATAAGAACAACTCGCCCGTGGGCTACCAGGTGCGCGGCACGCTGGGCAGCAGCGGCCCGGCTATTCGCCTCGAGTCCATCAGCGGCGACGTGTTCTTCCGCAAGCAGAACTAAGCCGCGACACACTGGCTACGTGTGGGTCTGGGGGGCAAATTGCCAAGCTGGTGAGCCCTGCGAGTCAGTAGCCAAAGAAGATTTGGGGTAAATAAAATGGGTGCTGATATTTAAAAATACCAACTGTTTTAAATTTATTTTTAAATCTTAAAATGGCCTTTGTGAACGTGTTATGATTTTATTGAATAGATAGAATGAGTATATTCTATTTCAATAAATACTAAGCTTTGTAACCTATTCGTTCTTGTTTTCGTTGAGGGCTTGCAATTATATTCTGACAGATATTGCTTGTGCATTTGCACTTACTCCTGACTCTCAAAAATCTCTTTTCAACTTAGTACTGTATTATGAAAAAGTCACTGATTTTAGTCGCTTTGTTGGTTGCCGGAATTTCTGCTGCTAACGCCCAGACTACCACAACTCAGAGCACGACTACTACGCAGCCAACGACGCCTACCACGACTCAGAGCACCACCACTCAGACGACTCCGGCCACTGACGCTACTATCAACACCACCACTACTGCTCCTACGCAAACTTCTACTACGGTAGAAACGCAGAGCACTACCACGCAGCCAGCCGTTGCCGCTCCTAAGGATGAGGCAGCTGACGTGAAAGTGAAGAACAAAAAGAAAAAGTCTAAAATGAAGTCTGATCCAAAAGACTAAGCTTTTTAACCTGATTTCGATCTAATAAATAAAGCCTGCTTTACGTACGTAAAGCAGGCTTTATTTATTTTTACTTTCCTATAATTCAGAGCAGATTTAATCTCTATTTATGTATTGATTTTGACTATTTCTATAAGATTAGAAAGCCAAAATTATATACACCGTTAAAAGTAAAAGCGGTCGTCACAGTTCAGATTACGTACTTATTGTGGTGTGTCGCATACTCGTAATGAAGTTATCCTGATTTGATCCTCTGAATAATATGAAAACGAAATTCCTTTTTGCTGCTTTGCTGTTAAGCGCATCGGCGTATGCCCAAACAGTGCCCGCGCCAGCTACGCCTCCTGCCTCTACTACTGCGCCCCCGCAACCAGCCACGCCAGCTCCCATCAACCCCGCCAAAACGCCCCAGAATACGGAGCGCGGCACCATCGACCAGGGTGCGCAGGCCGCGGCGGCTACTCAGGAGCGCGTGCGCAAACGGCAGACGGTGATGGATGGGCAAGCTTCGCCGGGCATAGAAACCACCACTGACCGCCGTACCAAACGGATGAACAATAAGAAGCGCCCAACCCGCGAATTGCCGCCCACGCGCTAACCCTTGGTTGAGATTTACAAAAAAGCCCCCCAGATAATACCTGGGGGGCTTTTTTGCGAATGTTGATTGCTTATTTATTCCTTAAGCTTGGCGCTGTGTTGCAGCAGTAAGTCGCCGAGGGCGCGAAGGGCGGCTTGTGAATCGGGAGTGGCATGGGCGGCGGCCTGAAGCGTCTGCGTGCCCAGCATATCCAACGAGTCGCCAACGGCAGCACCATCAATTCCATCGGTGTCGCTGAGCAATTCTTGCAGGTTACCCAGCTCGCGGTCAATGTTTTGCAGCTCCGGAATACCGCTCTGCTGTAGGGTTTCCTGCCAAGTGTCAATGTTGGTGTGAGCTGTGCTCAACGGCAGAGAAGTAAGGCCGCCGTGCAGGGCGTGTACAGTGGCGGCCAGCAGCTCAGCACCAGATTGGGGGGCATTTTTTTCGGACATGAGAAGAGGAATGAATGACGTATGGTAAGCCTAAACGGAAGCGCTGAGCGGAAGTGGCGCCGCCAAGCCCAACTCGCGCAGAATGGCCACGGCGCGCAGGGCGCTGGCTTCTTTGTCTTTGATTTCAAGCATCATATCTACGTCGAGGCCGTTGAGGTGCGTGACAAACTCGCGGAACCGCTCTTCTACCAACGACGAAGTGTGCTTGCCCTTGCGCTCACCAAGCTGCTGCGAGCTGTAATCCATCATCAGCACGCCGTCGTGGGTGGGGTGCCAGGTGCCGGCGGCCAGGCGCAGCGCTTCCTGCATAGGCTCGTCGTGGTTGAGGCACTCGTGGTGGAAGTTGTCGAACAGAATGGGAATGCCCACGGCCTCATGCACCCGCAGGCAGTCGCGCAGACTAAACAGGCGGTCATCGTTTTCGATAACCAAGCGCACCTGCACTGCTTCTGGAAGCGTGCGGTACGTGGCAATAAAGCGCTCAATGGCCACGTCGCGGTCGCCGTAGAGGCCGCCCACGTGAATTTGCAGCTTGGCGGTGCTGTCCAGGCCCATCAGATCCAGCATCGAGCCCTGATACACCAGCTCGGCAATGCTGCGCTCCACAATGCCCGGATCGGGCGAGTTTAGCACCACAAACTGATCGGGGTGGAAGGAGATGCGCATCTGCTCGGCCTTGATATAATCGCCGATGGCACGGAACTGGGGGGCAAATTCGGTCTGCCACGGAAACGTGTTCACGGCGTGGGAGCCAAAAGGCACGATGCCGGACCCGATTCGGAAGAAAAGCAAGCCATGCTGGACGTTGAATTCCAGTATGCGCTGCAAACAAGCTAGGTTGTTGGTAACAGTGGTTACCACGCGCTCATCGGTGTAGGAAGCCAGCCGAAAGGTGGTGGCAGCGCTACAGTCAAGCGTTTCGTTTACACAGGGATACCCAATTTTCATAGCCTAGGCTTACGCAGGTTGCGCGCCGGCTGTTGTGGGAAGCGCCTAGTGGCCAGTACTTATGAGCTACAAATTGCTACTCGTACCCCCGGTTATCCTTGAAATTGCGATTGTACCGCTCCCGATCGCGGCGGGCCTGCTCCATTTTCTTCTTCAGCGCTTCCTGCTGTTGCAGCTCCTCCAGCTTGCGCCGCGCCTTGCCCTCCCGCGACAGCGCGTCGTAGAGCAGACTAGCCGGGTTTTCAAGGGAGGCAACCGGCGCTTTGGGGGCCGTCGAGTCGACGGGGAACAGCGGCTTGGGCGCTGGGGGGCGTTTTACGGCGTTGGCGGGCGGCGTGGGGCGGCGCACGTTGCGCAGGGCCTTTTTTATCTGAGCATCGGCCGGGCGACCTTCCTGCACCCGCACTTCGCCCAGCTGAATGCTGGCACGGTCGAGCTTTACCTGCACAATAAGCTGCGAAAGTCCCGAGCGGCCCAGCGCCATTCGCTTGGTTGCGAAGCCCAGCGAAATGAACTCCAGCGTGTCGGTATACGCCACGTCGATGCGGAAGTCGCCGTCGTTGTTGGCTACTACGCCGGTTTTATTGCCCTTGATGCGTACCGTGGTGCCGGGTATGGGCTTGCCATCGGCGGCGTTGGTAATGGTGCCCGATACGCGCAGCTGAGCCGAGGCCGACAAGGCCGCCAACAGGCCCACAACCAGCAGCAGCGCGGCTTTATTCCAGAATCCGGTGAATAAACGAGACAATAAACCCATCAACGATACTAACGCAACCAAACTGCAAGGTAGCCAACTACTGAGTCAAAAAAAGCCCGCACCGTTGCAGGTGCGGGCTTCCATTAACCAGAAAATGAACAGAGGGGTTTCTTATTCCTCTTTCATCTTGGTTTCGCCGTCGTCGTCCACTTTCAATTTGGAGTCGTTGGCCTTCATCTTCATCTCGCCATCCGACTCCGCTTTCATTTTGGAGCCATCGGCGGCCTTTATTTTCATCTCGCCATCCGATTCGGTTTTCACCTTGGTGCCGTCGGCATACTTGGTTTTCGTGTCGCCGTCGGCCTCTACCTTGGTTACGCCCTGATCAACATCTGAAGCTGAAGCTACGGGTGCTTCATCCACGTACATTTCCTCAGCGTAATTCATGCGGTTGGCCACATACGCATCGTACTGAGCCGGGTCGGAAAAAACGGTTTTGAACTGCGTATCGGTTTCGGTATTAATAGTTTGCATAGCCGCGTACATGCCCGTAGTGTCGGTGGCGTACTGCGCTTCCAGTTCCGCGAGGCGGCGCGAGCGTTCGAAGTAGATATCCTCGGCGCGGGCCACCACGGTCGTATCCGTGATTTTCAGATCGGTGGCCATACGAGTGGCAATGCGGTTAGCGCGGGTACGCGACGCGGCCGGCGTCGTGACGGTCTGCGTGGTCGTCGTAGTGGTGGTGGTCGTTTCAGCCGCTTTTTCCTGCGAGCAGGATGCCAATGCCAGCGCACCGGCGCAGGAGAATAATAAGAGGGTCTTTTTCATGATAAGATTTAAGTAGGGAGGGAGTAGCAGTCCGAAGATCAGACCACGGCCGCTATACGGTTCAGGTTGTTTGTAGTTTTATAATTGAATTATTATATATAAAAAAGCCCCCCAACGCTGGCGTTGGGGGGCTTTTTTATATATAAGTAATATGGCTGCTTAAGCCCGGCGCAGCTCAAACACGGTTATTTCGGGCAGGAAGCCCACCCGGCCCGGATAGCCGATGAAGCCCAGGCCCGTATTCACATACAGGTACTGCTGGCCCTTGTTATACAGTCCAGACCACTGCTTATACACGTACTGCACGGGGCTCCACTTGAAGAAGGGCAGGTTTACGCCAAACTGCATGCCGTGGGTGTGGCCCGAGAGCGTCAGGTCAATGTCGGGGTAGTTGAGCACCTCGCCTTCCCAGTGCGAAGGGTCGTGGGAAAGCAGGATTTTGAACGGCGCGTCGCCGCTGGCGGCGTGGGCTTTAGGCAGGTCGCCGTACTTAGGAAAGCGCATTTGGGCCCCCCAGTTCTGCACGCCGAGCACGGCTATTTTGTCGCCGTCGCGCTCTATCATGTGGCTTTCATCCATAAGCAGGCGCCACCCGATTTTGGCGTGGTTCTGGGCCAGGCGGGCCAGGTTTTCGCGCTTGGCTTCGGGGCTGGGCCACTCCACGTAGTCACCGTAGTCGTGGTTGCCGAAAACGGAGAACTTAGGCAGCTTGGACTGAATCTGGGCCAGCGTATCAATGTGATTTTCTACCTCGGTAGCCACGTTATTTACTAAGTCGCCGGTCATAAAAATGAGGTCGGCGCCCTGCTTATTAATCATGCGGACGGCTCGTTCCAGTGGCTCGCTCGACTGAAAACTGCCCGTGTGCAGATCCGAAATCTGAAGCACTTTAAAGCCATCAAATGACGCCGGCAGGTTGGGAAAGCGCAGCGTTACGCGCTTCACCTGATAGTCGGTGGCGCCCCGAAACATGCCCCAGATAAAGGCCACAAATGGAATGCCGGCCACCACCAGCGCCAAGCCACTCAAAAACTGACTTCGTGTAATGGGCGTGCCCGTAGCGGCCGTGTCGCGCTGCGTAAACTGCCGCACCGCCCAGCGTCCCACCCGAATCAGGTCTTCGGGTAGCAAAAACAGCATTACCACTATTTTGGCTAGTAACAAGCCCAGCAGGAAGCTGGAAACATAGGTTTTGTAGGGCGCGGGGCCGCTGTGGCGGGTGGTAATGGCCCAGATAGCCAAGCCCCAGGACAGCGCCGTGACGATCCAATAAATAGCTCCGGCGATTCGGCGTCCGCTGATGGAGCTGGCCGGAATTAGGGTTTTTATAGCTTGGTAGCCGTACCATTCGGCTAAAATGAGCAATAGGATGAAGGGGAAACTCAGAATTCGTGACATGCAGGTGGAAAAGATGGATTCCGGCGGCTTTGGTTTAGTTATTGGAGCTACCGGGTAAGAATAGGATAGACGGCTGAATACAAATTTTACCTTATGTGCCAGCCCTCAGCAACAATAGTGCAGTATGAAATCAGTTGACAACCTGGCGGAAGAGGCCGCTGCCCCCGTGCGTTACGTAGCCCCCACTTCTTTCGGTATTAAAAGCTGGGCCGAGGAAGACCGCCCCCGCGAAAAGCTTCTGCAAAAAGGCCGCTCAGCTCTCTCCGACGCGGAGTTGATGGGAATTCTGCTCGGCTCGGGCACTGCCAAGCTCTCCGCTGTAGACGTAGCCAAGCTGATTCTGAACGCAGTAGAAAACGATTTGAATGAGTTGGCCAAATTGTCGGTGAAGGAGCTGATGCGCCACAAAGGTATCGGGGAAGCTAAGGCTATAACCATCGTGGCGGCCTTAGAGTTAGGTCGGCGCCGCAAGGAAACGGCCGCCGCGGCCCGCACCACCATCACCTGCTCGCGCGATATTTACCAGCTCATCCGGCCCAACCTCCAGGATTTGCCACACGAAGAATTCTGGGTCATTCTGCTCAATCGCGCCAACGTGGTCATGCGCAAGCAACCCATCAGCAGTGGGGGAGTGGCCGGCACCGTCGCCGACCCGAAGATGATTTTCAAGCACGCTCTGGAGCAGCTGGCCAGCTCCATTATCCTGGTGCACAACCACCCCAGCGGCAACCAGAAGCCCAGCGCCGCCGATATTGCCCTCACCCGCAAGCTCAAAGAAGCCGGCCAGTTCCTGGATCTCCCCATCCTCGACCACCTCATCTACACCGACCACGGCTACTACAGCTTCGCCGACGAAGGCGTGCTGTAAGTAGATTACTGTAGAGACACATATTTGTGTCTCCCGATTGAACGAGCGGTACCACACAATTTTGCTATATAAAACAACATCAGCAATGAGGAGACACAAGTATGTGCCTCTACACGTGCGATTAATATAAAAAGCTCCCCAGCGGCTCTGGGGGGCTTTTCTGCTGCAAACCTAGCAAGAGCCGCCGCGCCCCGGTATCTTTGCCGCTACCATGCGCCTCAATCCCAAGCTTTTTATCTTTCTCGGCCTGCTCCTCGTGCTCGGCTATTTCCTCCAGGACCTCGTGCTGAACGACGAGCAGTACGTGGCCCGCATTGAGAAGGCCCGCCACGCCAAAGACGATGAGTTTCGCCGCGTGCAGGGCTCGCCACTCTCCGCTGAGCAGCGCCAGCAGTTCGACAGCCTGAACTACTTCGCACCCAACAAAACCTACCGCCTCACGGCCCAGTTTGAGCCCTTTTCCGTGCGCGACACCATCGCCATGCGCCTCACCGATGGCAAGGCTGAAAAGTATATACGCTGGGGCCGCGCCTCCTTTGAGTGGCAAAAAGAAGCCCAGCGCCTCACCGTGTTCCGCAAAGCCAACGGCCCTGATACCACGCTCTTCATTCCCTTCACCGACAAAACCAACGGCTTCGACACCTACGGCGGCGGCCGCTACCTCGACGCCGAGCCCGTAGCCGAGGGCGACGATGAGATTGTGCTAGATTTCAACACGGCCTACAATCCCTTCTGCGCCTATAATGTATCGTTTGCCTGCCCCGTGCCGCCCGCCGAGAATATCCTGTCGGTATACATCAAGGCCGGGGAGAAGACGTTTCACAAGGATTAATGCTAGTAGAACGGAGTGGCACTCCGTTCTTGCGCGCTAGCGCAAAGCCGTCGGCACCGCGCCATGCCGTGCTACCGCCAGCTTGCCGCTTTGCGGCAGAGCGGAGTACCACTCCGTTTTACATTTTAGGCCGTTTTGCAAATTCATACCTTTGCCCGCCCCGCTGTTTTTGACGCTGACTACCTGTATTCTATATGAAAATCTCCCTCGACTGGCTCCGCACCCTCATTCCCACCGATAAATCGGCCACCGAGCTGTCTGCCCTGCTCACCGGCTCAGGCCTGGAAGTGGAAGGTGTGGAAGAGCTCGAAAGCATTCCCGGCGGCCTGCGTGGCGTGGTAATCGGTGAAGTATTAACCTGCGAAAAGCACCCCGACGCCGATAAGCTGAGCCTGACCACCGTAGCCGTGGGCGACGCCACCCCGCGCCAAATCGTGTGCGGAGCTTCGAATGTGGCTGCCGGCCAGAAAGTAGTGGTAGCGTTGGAAGGCGCCACCCTGCACCCGGCCCAGGGCGAGCCATTCAAAATCAAGAAATCCAAGATTCGCGGCGCGGCCTCCGAGGGCATGATTTGCGCTGAGGACGAAATCGGTATCGGCACTTCCCACGCCGGCATCATCGTGCTCGACACCGATCTTCCTAACGGTACTCCCGCCGCTGAGTATTTTGGCTTAGGCTCCGATGCTGTGCTGGAAATCGGCCTGACGCCCAACCGCGCCGACGCTGCCTCTCATTACGGCGTGGCCCGCGAGCTGCGTGCCCTCCTTCGCCAGCCCTGCCACTTGCCCGATGTAAGCGCATTTTTGCCCCCCACAACCGCCGCGCAGAATGTGCAAGTGCGGATTGAGGATGAAGATGCATGTCCGCGCTACGCTGGCTTGTTGCTCGAAAATGTGCAGGTCGGCCCGTCGCCGGAGTGGCTGCAGCGGCGCCTGCGCAGCATTGACTTGTCGCCGATTAATAACGTAGTGGACGTGACCAACTTCGTGCTGCACGAGCTAGGCCAGCCCCTGCACGCCTTCGACGCCGACCAGATTTCTGGGGGGCAAATTCGGGTGAAGCGCGCCGCTGAAGGCGAGAAGTTCACGACTCTGGACGGCACCGAGCGCACCCTGCGCGTCGAAGATCTGGTGATTGCCGGCGGGGGCGGGGAGCCGCTGGCTTTGGCTGGCGTGTTTGGGGGGCAAACTTCCGGCGTGAGCGCCGCCACCCAGCGCGTGTTTCTGGAAAGCGCCTACTTCGCGCCCGCCGTAGTGCGCCGCACCAGCCAAACCCACCAGCTGAAAACCGACGCCTCCTTCCGCTTCGAGCGCGGCACCGATCCGAATATGGTGCTTGTGGCCTTGCAGCGGGCCGCCCTGCTGCTTCAGGAAGTAGCTGGTGCACGTATTTCCGCGCCTGTTGTGGATGAATATCCGAAGCATGTGCTGCCTACCACCGTGCGCCTGCGCCTCTCGCGAGTGGAGCGCCTCGTAGGTCAGCACATCGCCACCGACCGAATCCGTCATATCCTGACTGACTTAGAAATTACCATTCAGGCCGAAAACGGCGACGACTGGTGGCTGATCGTGCCATCCTTCAAAGTGGATGTGACCCGCGAAGCCGATGTAATCGAGGAGATACTGCGCATACACGGCTACAACAACGTGGCCTTGCGTCCGCACAACTCGGCTTCCTTCCTGGCCAAATTCCCGAATCCTGACCCGGAGATTCTGCGCCAGAATACGGCCCGCCTGCTCAGCGGCCAGGGTTTCTCGGAAATCATTACTAACTCTATTACCAACGCCCGCTACTTCGAGGCCGAAGGCGAAACCAACGAGGCGCTGGTGCGCGTGCTGAACTACAACAGCGCCGACCTGAACGTGCTGCGCCCTACGGTGCTTCACAGCGCCCTGGAAGTAGTGCGCTACAACCTCAACCGCCGTCAGCGCGACCTGAAGCTGTATGAGTTCGGCAAAACCTACTTCCGCAAAGCCGACGGCCAGTACGAGGAGAGAAACAGCCTCATAATTCTGCTCACCGGCAATGCCACCGCCGAAACCTGGCAGCACAAAGCCGAAAAGGCCACCTTCCACCACCTGGCCGGTGCTGTGCAGCAAGTCCTGACGGCCCTGGGCCACGCCGCGCCCACTTCCCAACCCGTGCAGCACCCGTACCTGGCGGGCGGCCTCACGTTGCTGGCCCAAAACCAGCCAGTGGCGCACCTGGGGGGCATTTCTGCCGGGGTGCTGAAGCGCCTCGACGTGAATCAGCCCGTGTGGTACGCCGAGCTGGATTGGGATTGGCTGGTGAAGAAATACAAGAACGCCCTCGTGGCCCGCGAGCTGCCCAAGTTTCCCGAGGTGCGCCGCGACCTGTCGCTGGTAGTTGACAAGGCCGTGACCTTCGATCAGCTGCGCCAGATTGCCCAGCGGGCCGAGCGCAAGCTGCTGCACGGCGTGAACGTGTTCGACGTATACGAGGGCGACAAGCTGCCGGAAGGCAAGAAGTCGTACTCCGTCAGCTTCAACTTGCAGGACCCGACCCAAACGCTTACTGACCAAGCCATCGACGGCGTAATGCAGCGTTTGATTCAGCAGTTCGAAAAGCAGGCGGGTGCTGTAATCCGTCGCTAGTCAAAACGCCACAGTATGTTTGAGCTCGCACGGGTAGCCCAAAGTTTGGGGAACAGGTGAAATCCTGCCAAATTGCCTGAGCGAAGCAGAGAGCAAATCTACTGTGGCGCTTATTTATTAAAATAATTCTCTCGCATGGCCTCCTCTCAGCAGCTTGCTCAACTAGACCGCCTGGAGCGGCAGGTAACCACCTTAGTGGCTGCCTATCAGCAGTTGCGCGAGGAGCTGGCCGATGCTCAAACGACTATCCAGCAGCTCCACGCCGACGTACGCGACCGGGAACGGCAGCTCAAGGATTTCCAGAATCAGGAGAATATCGCTAAACTTGTCCATACCATAGCAGAAGAACCTGCCAACGCCAACGAGCTTAAACTGCGCCTAAACGAATATATCCGCGAGATTGATAAGTGCCTTGCCTATTTGAGGGAGTAATGACCATCGAACGTCCAGCCATTTGCTGATGAGTGACTTAGCCATTAAAATTCGTATTGCTGAACGGGACTACCCCATGCGCGTTAGCCCCTTGGAAGAGGAGCGTCTGCGCCTGGCTGGGCGTCAGCTCAACGAACGGATCAAGGAATTTCGCGAACAGTACGGCATTCAAGACAAGCAAGACTTGCTAGCCATGATTGCCCTATCCACCATGGCTGACGGCTTGAAAGTCAGCAAAGAAAAGGATGGCACTGATGCAGCTCTTACTGAGCGTCTTACGCGCTTAGATAAGCTGCTTTCGTCGCTGGTGCTCGGCTGAGCATCGGCGCAGTTTTATGACCGACCGGGCGGAGCAAATGCTCCGCTACTTGGAGACTGTTGGGCAGATTTTTTTGTTGTGGTTTATTAGTACCCCCTAAAAACCATAACTCATGCCCAACTACATAATCTATATTGTTCTGGCTGCCGTCGTTGCCCTTGTGGCCGGCGTTGTGCTAGGACGCCTGCTGGCCGGCAAGGCCAGGCAGGACCACGAAGCCCAGGCGCAGGCCCGCGCTCAGCAGCTTCTTCAGGAAGCAGAGGCGCAAGCCAACCGCACCCGCGATGAGCGCATTCAGCAGTCTAAGGATAAGTTTCGCCAGCTCAAGAATGAGTTTGAGCAGGAAAGCAAGCGCCAGAAGCAGTCTTTAGAGCAGGAGCTGACAGAGCGCCGCGCCACCGTACTTGAGCAGGAGCAGAGCATCAAGCGCCTCACCGAAACCACCCAGAAGCAGCTTGAGCAGCTCCAGCGCAAAGAGCAAGACTTAGAAACCCTCCGCGAAAAGCTTCAGACCGACGCCCAGCAGCAGCGCGAGCGCCTCGACAGCCAGGAAGAAAAACGCCGTGTAACGATCGAAACCCAGCAAGCCAAGCTCCAGCAGAAAGAGCACGACCTCGACGCCCGCATCCACGATGTACAGCACCAGCTCGAAACCATTGCCAACCTGTCGGCCGCCGAAGCTCGCGAGCAATTGGTAGAATCGTTGAAGAATGAAGCCCAGATTCAGGCTTCCTCTTATATCAAAGACGTGGTGGCCCAGGCCAAGCTGTCGGCTACCAAAGACGCCAAGAAAGTAGTGCTGGAAACCATTCAGCGCACAGCGGCTGAGCACGCTATCGAGAACTGCGTGTCGATTTTCAACATTGAGTCGGACGACGTTAAAGGCAAAATCATTGGCCGGGAAGGCCGCAACATTCGCGCCTTGGAAGCCGCTACCGGCGTGGAAATCATTGTGGATGATACGCCCGAAGCCATCATCATTTCCGGGTTTGACCCAGTGCGCCGCGAAGTAGCACGCTTGTCGTTGCACTTGCTGGTAAAAGACGGTCGTATTCACCCCGCCCGCATCGAGGAAATTGTAGCCAAAACGCGCAAGAACATCGACGAGGAAATTGTGGAAATCGGCGAGCGGACTATCATCGACCTCGGTATTCACGGCTTGCACCCCGAGCTGATCAAGATGGTGGGCCGCATGCGTTTCCGGTCATCTTACGGCCAAAACCTACTCCAGCACTCCCGCGAAGTAGCCAACCTCTGCGCCACTATGGCCGCCGAGCTGGGCCTGAACGTGAAGCATGCAAAGCGTGCCGGCCTTCTGCACGACATTGGTAAAGTAAGCACCGAGGAGCCTGAGCTGCCCCACGCCATCCTGGGCATGGAGCTGGCCAAGAAGTATAAGGAGCACCCCGACGTCATCAACGCCATCGGTGCCCACCACGACGAGATTGAAATGACGGCCATGGTCTCGCCCCTGGTGCAGGCCTGCGACGCCATCAGCGGCTCCCGTCCCGGTGCCCGCCGCGAGATGATGGAAAGCTACATCAAGCGCCTCAAGCAGCTGGAAGAAACGGCCGTGGGCTTCGATGGTGTACTTCAGTGTTACGCCATTCAGGCCGGCCGCGAGCTGCGCGTCATGGTGAACGCAGACAACGTAACCGACGACCGGGCCCAGGAGCTGAGCTACGAAATTTCCCAGAAGATCGAGAAGGAGATGCAGTATCCCGGCCAGATTAAAATCACGGTGATTCGGGAGATGCGCGCGGTGGCGTACGCCAAGTAAGACTTCCTTTTTAGAGTAAAAAAGCCCCCCAGCACGACTGCTGGGGGGCTTTTTTTAGTGAGAAGCTCCTGAATAAAAGCGGCCAGAGCGGCTGCCAAAAAGATTACCGGTAGCTCGGATTCTGCGTGAATTCCTCTTTGTTCAGAATAGCATCCAGCTGGCGCTGTGGAATGGGGCGCACCGTATGGTAGGCCTGAATGCTGGCACCTGCCTCCGGGTTGTTGGCCTTTACCCGCTCCACCAGCTTGTTTGTGCGCTTGAGGTCGAACCAGCGGACTTGCTCACCGGCCAGCTCGCGGGCCCGCTCATCCAGAATAAAGTCCAGGCTTAGGTTAGAGGCAGTAATGCGCATGTCGGCGGCTTTGCCGGGCAATGCGGCCCGCTCCCGCACGGTGTTGATGAGGGTGGTGGCCTGTGCCGTGTTGCCCAGCTTAAACTGCGCTTCAGCGGCCATCAGATACACATCGGCCAGCCGAATAACGTAGGCGTCGCGGGCGCTCTGCTCCTCCTGAATAGTAGGGCGAGTGGGGTCCTCAAACTTACGCAGGCACACGTACTGCAAACGGTTTTTGGCGGTGCCGTTGGCGTTATAAATCGTATTTACGTCGTAGGTCACGTACTTTTTTGACGTTTGTACTGAGGCAGGAATTGCCTTTTTGGTGGCCAGAATGGCGGTGTCGCCCACGGCAAAGCGACCGGCAACGGCCGTGTTGGCCAGCCACACTGTACGGAAGGAAGCCGCATAGCGCGAGTCCTTGGTTTCGTCGAACAGGTTCAGCAAAAACTTGGTCGGCATGAAGCGGTTAAAGGGCCGGCCGTTGGCCACGTCGCGGACCATACCGGGCTGGTCGTCGTACTTCATCAGCCACATCAAGTGCCCGTTGTTGCCGCCTCGCGAGTGTCCGTCAGGATAGAGAGTGTTGTCTACGCGGTCGTTCAGGGTCAGTTCCTTGGTGTAGTTCACGGCCCATACTATTTCGCGGTTTTCCAGGTTGGTCATCGACCACAAGTCGGCGTAGCGAGGTAGCAAGGTGAAGTTGTAGCCCGAAATTACCTTCTGCGCCAGCGTGGCCGCCTGTTGGTTGTCGCCCCGCGTCAGATAGATTTTGGCCAGGAATGCTTCGGCGGCTGGCTTGGTTACGCGGCCATAATCGGTAGTCGTGTTCGGCAGGTTAGCCACGGCTACAGTCAGATCCTCGACAATCTGCTTGTAAAAGGTATCAACCGGCGTGCGGTTGGAAGTGGTTTGCACCCCCGACGTTTCGGTGGTGGTGAAGTGCACGCCGCCCCAGGTTTCTACAATGTGCCAGTAATAAAAGGCCCGCAGGAAGCGCAGCTCACCCTCCCGAACCGTTTTCTGCGCGTCCGTCATCCCCGAATTTCCCACCCGCGAAATACCGGCATTGCAGAGGTTGACGGCTGTGTAAAGCTTGCCCCAGAGACTTTCCACTGCCCGCGAGCTAGATTGCAGCGTGGTGTATTCCGTCAGGTCGGGGTTCACGTCGCCAGCGCCGCGGAGCCAAAGGTCAGTACCCATTTCCGACATACTGATGCCGTCTTCCTTGCCATACCACCAGCGCGTGTAGGAATACGCCGCATTTACCAAGCTCTCAAAACCAGCCGGCGTGGTATACACGGCATCGGCGGTCAGGCCGGAGGGGTTGTATTCCTCCAATTGCTTTTCGCACGAGGTCAAAAAGGCCAGCGCGCAAGCCGCAACGCCTAAAGTTATCTTTGATAATTTCATCTTCTTCGTCAAATACTGGTTGAAAACACAGGCAATGGCTACAAAAAAGCCCCCTAGAAGCCTAGGTTGATGCCCGCTGATACCACGCGCGGAATGGGAGTAGTGATTGCACCACCACGTTCAGGGTCGTAGTTATCAATCTCACTGAGTGTCACCAGGTTCTTACCCTGCACGTACACGCGGGCCGAGCTGATAGCCACTTTTTCCAGCCAGGAGGCTGGCAGATTATAGCCGAGCGTCACGCCGCGTAGCTTCACAAATGAGCCGTCGCGGTAGCCGAGCGTCGTGCCAAAAAGGCCATTTCGCAGAGTGCTCTTCGAAAGGGCCGCGTCGGGGCGCGGGTAGTCGTTGGAGGGATTTTCAGGGGTCCAGTAGTTCTGACGTGAGCTATTCTCAATGCCTTGGGGGTCAAAAACCTCCGCGTACTCATAGTTGATCATCTGCCCGATGCGCGCAAATACCTGGAATGAAAGGTCGAAGCCCTTGTAGCTCAGGTCGCTGCTGAGGCTGCCGCTCCACTTTGGTACAGCCGAGCCTAGCACGCGCCGGTCGTTGGCCGCTGTGATGCGCCCGTCGCCATCCAGGTCTTTCACCTTGATCTGTCCGGGCTTCTGGCCGAATGCTTTCGCCGCATCTGCTTCATCCGTTTGCCAGATGCCTATTTTTTCATAGTCGTAGAACACCCGCACCGGCGAGCCGATAAACAAACCGTTGGTGATGTCGTTGGTGCCGGTGCCCAACTCCAGAATCTCTTCTTTGTTCTTAAACCACGTCAGGCCTACGTTCCAGGTGAAATCTTCCCGCTCCACAACGCGCGCATTCAAACCTACTTCTACGCCCCGGTTGCGGGTCTGGCCAATGTTCTGGGTGATAAACGACACGCCCGAGGAAAGCGGAAGAAAGCGGTTCAGCAGCAGGTCGCTCGTCTTGGTGTCGTACACGTCCACGGAGCCCGTCACGCGGTTATCGAGGAAGCCAAAATCGAGGCCGACGTTCTTGGTCAGCGAAATTTCCCAGCCCAGCTCGGGGTTGCCGATGCGGTTAGCAAAGGTGTAGCCGGCGGCAGCGGTTTCGCCAAAGGCATACGGAATGCGCGACAGCAGGCTCTGCGAAGAGTAAGCAGGCACGTCGTAGTTGCCGGCCCGGCCGTAGCTGGCGCGCAGCTTCAAATCCGTTACCGACGTCAGGTCTTTCATGAAATCCTCGTCGATGATGCGCCAAGCCACGGCGGCCGAAGGAAAGAACGAGCCCTTGTTGCCCCGCGCCAGCTTCGACGACAAGTCTTCGCGGCCCGTCAGCGTCAGCAAATATTTGCCTTTGAAGCCGTACTGCACACGGCCCGTGAACGAGATCAGCTTGCTGTCGGTGTAGCCGCTATTGATACCAACCTGCTGATTCGCATTGGCCAAAGCAAAGAACTCCTGATACGCCAGCAGCTGGTTGCGGCCCTGAGCGTTGGAGTTCTCGGTATTGAACGTTAGCAGGGAGGTAACACCGGTGGCCGTCAGTGAGTGGTTGCCGAAGGTCTTGTTGTAGTTAAGGATGTTCTCCCAGCTCCAGTTCGTGTCAAACTGCGTTCCGTACGACGACTGCGAAACTTGGCCGTTGCGGTCGAGGGTGTACTGGCCCTGGTAAATGCCCGTGCGGCCGTTGGAAAGCGTCAGGCCAAGGTTGGAGCGCAGGTTCAGGCTCGGCAGAATCTGATAGCTGATGTAGGCCGTGGAGAAAGTACGGGTAGTGCGGGTGTTGTTGGTGTAGTTGTCTGGCAGCTCATCTACCAATGGGTTGATAAAGGCTTGGTTGTTAGGATAGTTAACAATGTTGCCATCCGCATCATAGGGCGTACCCAGGGGGTTAATCTTATTCGCCTGGTTGGTTGGGTCGCGCCGGGTATTCTGGTTGTAATAAGTCAGCTGATTTTGCAGGCCGATGCTTACCTTATCATTCAGTGCCTGATCAAGGTTAGCCCGAAAAGAATAGCGGTTGAGGTCATCTTTACGGAACAGCCCCTGCTCGTTATAATAATCGCCCGACAGGTAGAACTTGGTTTTCTCAGAGCCGCCCGATAAGCCAATCTGATGCTCTTGCTGCACGCCATCGCGGAACAGCAAATCGGCCCAGTTGGTAGAGGTGCCGTTGGCAATGGCTTCCAACTCAGCAGCGGTGAAGATCTTCGGGTCGTCGGCCACGGTAGCCCACCGGCCGCTGGTGCGGTTGGCTTCCCGCTTCTGGGCCACAAACTCGGCCGCGTTGTTTACCTCCGGATAATATACCCGGTCGGTGATACCGTAGTAGGAGTTGAGCGTGACGCGCGTTTTGCCCGCCGCACCTTTCTTGGTGCTCACGATAATAACGCCATTTGCCCCCCGGGCGCCGTAGATGGCCGTGGAGGCCGCATCCTTGAGTACCTCCATGGAGGCAATGTCGTTGGGGTTGATGTCCTGAATGGAGTTGTACTGCACGCCATCCACCACAAACAGCGGCCCGTTGCTGGCATTGATAGAGCGGTTGCCACGCACCGTGATATTCACGGGTGCACCTGCTTGACCTCCGGCGCTGACGATATCCACGCCCGGCAGCCGACCCTGCAACGACTCCATGACGTTGGCCACCGGTACTTTTTTCAGGTCGGCCTCTTTCACCGAAACAATAGCGCCCGTTACGTCGCTCTTCTTCACCTGTCCGTAGCCAATTACTACTACCTCATCAAGCGCCTTACGATCGGGGGCAAGTCTGATTTTGAGGTCAGTTTGCGAGCCTAGGGTAATCGTTTGCGTTAAGTAGCCGATTGAGCTCACCGTCAGGCTGGCTTCGCTGCCATCGGGCACGCTCAGCAAAAAACGCCCATCCGGGTCAGTTGAAGCGCCAACAGTAGTGTTTTTGACCAGTACCGTCACGCCCGGTAGTCCTTCGCCGGTGACAGCGTCCAGCACCTGTCCCGTTACCGAACGGGATTGTTGGGCCCAAGCCGGCATTCCCGCGCAAAGCAAGATTGCTGGTAAGAGTAGTTTTTGCTTCATGTAGTGTGGAAATATTGAAAGAGAAGGAGTTACCAGGCCTCAGGCCCACGTTGGTGGTGTATGCAAAGCGCCGAGTGAATGCGCGACAGAAACCATAAGTAGCTTCTGCAGAATGTCGCTTTTACCTGAGCCTTTGACTAGATCAGCTGATGGCTCACGCAACAAGATCTAGCGTCGTGTAAGCGCCAGAAAACCTCCTTTTGGAGGTTATTGTGGTATAATGTTAAATATTCTCACCCCCTTTGATTTGACTGGGGGGCTTTTTTTTTATGCAATCGTTATCGGGAACGTTGCCGGCTGACTACCCCTGTTCGCTTCTTCGCGGAATAGCTTGGTTTCTATTCGTTTAGGCCGGAACGAAAAGTCTGGCCACTGATGGAGCCGGCTTCTACCGAGCCTGTGGCTCTATCAGCAGAAAGTTGGCAGCCATGTTGGCGGTTGCGCCACCGTTTGTAGTGGCCAGCTTCTGTGCTGGAGCCATGTTTTCTCTGGTCAGCAGCGTACTGTTATCTCGCTCAAATCAAGTAACTTCCGCAACCACCTCAAATGCTTTTCCCTTGCTGAAGTTTATTCTCAACAATCAAGAAGTAGCCACGGACTTGCCGGCGGGCACGGTGCTGCTGGACTTTGTGCGCTATCATCAGCACCTACCGGGCACCAAAATCGGGTGCCGGGAGGGCGACTGCGGCGCGTGCACGGTACTGGTAGGCGAGCTTGCGGATACTCAGGTGCGCTACCGATCCTATACTTCCTGCCTTACACCGCTGGGCAACGTGCAGGGCAAGCACGTGGTGACGGTGGAGGGAATAAATATGGAGCAGCTAAACCCGATTCAGCAGGCCATGGTAGACGAATCGGCGACCCAATGCGGGTTTTGTACGCCGGGCTTCGTGGTGTCGCTGGCGGGCTTCTGCCTGAGCGGGCAAAAGCCAACCACCCAGAACGCCATAGCCGCCGTGGATGGCAACATCTGCCGGTGCACAGGCTACAAATCCATTGAGCGGGCGGCCGCCAAAGTCGCACAATTGTTGGCAGCAAGCGAAGGGGAGGAGCCAGCGGTATTCGTGGCCCGGCACCAGATTCTACCCGAGTATTTCACCTCCATCAAAAGCCGGCTGCGGGCGCTGGCGGCAGATAGCGCACCCAATGGGCACGTTCTGAGCGGGGCATTACAGTTTGTAGGTGGTGGCACCGATCTGTACGTGCAGAAGCATGATCAGATGAAAGAACTGGCTGCTCGCTTTCTCCTCAATCAAGCTGATTTGAAGGGTATTGTTCGGCAGGAAAACCGCTGCGTAATTGGCGGCGCAGCTACCGTGAGCGACTTGGCTGAGTCGGGTGTTATGCAGGAGTATTTTCCTGACTTTCGCCAATTTCTGCGGCTGGTGTCGTCTACGCCGATTCGCAATATGGCCACCGTGGCGGGCAACTTCGTCAACGCTTCGCCCATTGGCGACCTGACGATTATGTTTCTGGCCCTGAACGCGCAGCTGGTGCTCAGCGACGGGCACACGGCGCGCGAAATACCCTTGCGCCAGTTTTATAAAGGCTATAAATTACTGGAAAAAGCCCCCCAGGAGAATATTACGGCCATCTGGTTTGAATTGCCTGCCGCGGCTACTCGCTTCAACTTCGAGAAAGTCAGCAAGCGGACGCACCTGGATATTGCCAGCGTGAACTCGGCCTGCTGCCTTACAATTCAGGACGGCTTTATCGTGACGGCCGCAGTTTCGGCTGGCGGCGTAGGGCCAATTCCCATGCTTCTACGCAAGGCGTCGGAGTTTGTAGCAGGCAAAGAGGTGTCAGAAGAACTCATTCAGAAAGCGCTGGAAATAGCGCAGACTGAAATAGCCCCCATCAGCGACGCGCGTGGTACCGAAACGTACAAGCGGCTTCTCCTAAACCAGTTGATAAAAGCTCATTTCCTGGCGCTATTCCCGCAGCTGAATCCATCAGAGTTGGTACAGTAACTTCTATACGCTCATGATTTAGAACGTCATGCAGAGCGCAGCGCAGCATCTCGCTCACGCATTTAGATTAGTAATCCTGCTAAACACGCGAGATGCTGCGCTGCGCTCTGCATGACACTATTTAAACCCAGAATACCACGATGAAAAATATAGATTCCGGTAACCACACGAAGGGGCAGTCGGTCTACCTGGATGATATTCCGTTGGTGGCCGGAACGCTATTTGGGGCCGTGTTTAGTTCGCCTATTGCGCATGGGCATATCGAGCAACTCTACCTCTCAGAGGCCGCGCAGGAGCCCGGCATAGTGCGCATTTTTACCCACCAGGATATCACCGGCGAAAACCAGATTGGCGGCATCATCCCCGATGAGCCATTGCTAGCGGAGCACGAGGTAGATTTCTGCGGAATGCCGATTGCCTTTGTTGTGGCGACGTCGGATGAAGCAGCGCGGGCAGCGGTGAAGAAAATAAAAGTTGATATAAAGCCGCTTCCTGTAATTACCGACCCGCGCGTGGCGCACGCCCAAGACCAGCTGATTGTGCCCGCGCGCACCTTCCGCCTGGGCGATACCACGCGGGCCTGGGAACAGTGCGAGTATGTATTTGAGGGCACCACAGACACCAACGGGCAGGAGCATCTGTATATCGAAACGCAGTGCGCCTATGCCATTCCGCAGGAAAACGGCGAGCTGAAGATCTATTCTTCGACCCAAAGTCCCACGGCTGGGCAGCGCACGGCGGCGCGGGTGCTGGGCGTGCCCATGCACCAGCTGGAGGTAGATGTGATTCGGCTGGGGGGCGGATTTGGGGGCAAAGAAGATCAAGCGAATGCCTGGGTAGCCCTGTGCGCGCTGGCGGCGCATCATCTGCGCCGGCCAGTAAAATATGTACTGCACCGGCTGGAAGATATGGCCATGACTGGCAAGCGCCACCCGTACTCCTCCGACTTCAAAATTGGGCTGGATAAAGACCTCAAAATCATTGCCTACGAGGCAGACTTCTACCAGAATGCCGGGGCCGCCGCCGACCTGTCGCCGGCCATTATGGAGCGGACGCTGTTTCACACCACCAGCACTTATTTCATTCCCAATGTGCGGGCCACGGCATTTAGCTGCCGCACACATTTGCCCCCCAACACGGCCTTTCGGGGCTTCGGCGGTCCGCAAGCCAAGTTTGTGATGGAAGCTGCCATTGCAACGGCTGCCGAGAAGCTTGGCGTAGAGGCCTGCGTAATTCAAAAAAAGAACCTGAACCAGACCGGCGACGAGTTTCCGTTTGGGCAAAAAGCCGTGAGTGAGGCGCGTGCCTGCTGGCATAAGGCGGAAGAATTGTACGACGTAGCAAAGCTGCGGCAGGAGGTTGAAGCGTTTAACACGGCCAATATTCTTTACAAAAAAGGCCTGGCGCTGATGCCGGTTTGCTTTGGTATCTCGTTCACCAACACGTCCATGAATCAGGCGCGGGCGCTGGTGCACGTGTACTATGACGGCAGCGTGCGAGTGAGCACCGGCGCCGTGGAAATGGGCCAGGGCGTGAACACCAAAATGCTGCAAGTAGCAGCCCAAACCCTTTCTGTCAGTCCGGCCAAGGTGCGAGTGCAAACCACTAGCACCAACCGTATTGCCAACACATCGCCTTCCGCCGCCAGCGCCACCGCCGACCTGAATGGCAAGGCCGTGCAGCTGGCTTGTCAGGCCATTGTGCAGCGCCTCAAAGAGGTAGCGGCCCAGGTGCTGCAAGCGTCCGAAGCGGCCATTGAGCTGAGGGATGAACAGGTGCTGCTCAACGGCCAGGAAACGGACCTTGACTGGAAAAAGCTGGTGACGGCCGCTTTTCTGAAGCGCGTGAGCTTATCGGAGCACTCCCACTATGCCACGCCGGATGTGTACTTCGATAAAACCACCGAAAAGGGCCACCCTTTCGCGTATCACGTCTACGGCACGGCCATCACCACCGTCACCGTGGATTGTCTGCGTGGCACCTATCAGGTAGACGCGGTGCGGGTGGTGCACGACTTTGGGCTCAGCATGAACCCCGCCGTAGACCGTGGGCAGATTGAGGGCGGCATTGTACAAGGCATAGGTTGGATGACGCTGGAAGAATTGCTGTATGACACGGCCGGCCGCTTGCGCTCCAATACGCTCTCCACCTACAAAATCCCCGACATCTATTCGGTACCGAAGGAAATTGCCATTGAGCCTTTGCAAACCGAGCAGGACAACCTTGCTATCTTCCGCTCCAAGGCCGTGGGCGAGCCGCCATTTATGTACGGCATTGGTACTTATTTCGCTTTGCGCAACGCTATCAAAGCCTTCAACCCAACTTCTCCTATCGCCTTTGATGCCCCGATGACACCGGAGAAAGTGTTGCTTGGGTTGTATCCGCAGGCGGCCACAGGTACCCAACAAGTGCATGAGCAGCAGAACCTTCGCCACGTGGCAGCTTCTTAGCGAGAGTCTGGGCCGGGGCGTTCCGGCCATGTTGCTGTATGTGGTGCAAAGCCAGGGCAGTAGTCCGGGCCGGCAGGGCTTTGCTATGAGCGTGGACGCGCACGGTGATATGCAGGGCTCCATCGGCGGCGGTATCATGGAGCACAAGCTGGTGCAGCTGGCCCGTGAGCGCCTCGCTCAGCCGTCGCCCGGCAGCTCCCTGCACCGCCAGATTCACAACAAAAAAGCTCCCCAGAACCAGAGCGGCATGATTTGCTCCGGCGAGCAAACCGTGTTGTTCTACCCCGTGCGGCCAACGGATGCGCCGGCCATACAGCAGCTGCTCTTAGCTTTGCAGCAGGAGCAATCCTGTACGCTCATATTGTCGCCGGGGGGCATTTTCTTCGAGGCCAGCAAGTTGCCGATCCAGGATTATCTGTTTCGGCAGGAGGCAGAAGCCGAGTGGCTTTATCAGGAAAAAATCGGGCATAAGAATCAGCTGCACCTAATCGGCGGCGGGCACTGCGCCCTGGCCTTATCGCGCTTAGTGCAGTCGCTGGATTTTCGGGTGCAGCTCTACGAAGACCGGCCGCAGCTCAACACCTTCTTAGCGAACAATTACGTCCACGAAAAAACCATCGTCGCCAGCTACGCCGACTTAAATGAGCTTATTTCCGAAGGCGAAAATCAGTACGTCATCATCATGACCGTAGGCTACCGCACCGACGATATTGCTGTGCGGGCGCTGCTGGGCAAGAAGCTCCGCTTCTTAGGCTTGTTAGGCAGTCAGAAAAAGATTGAAAAGATGCTCACCGACTATCAGGCGGAGGGCTTTTCGCAAAAGCAATTGCAGCAGCTTCACGCCCCGGTTGGTTTGCCCATCAATAGCCAAACGCCCGAAGAAATAGCCATCAGCATCGCCGCACAATTGATTTCGGTGAAGAATGCGAAGTAATCAATATTGCCCAGACCGTCATGCACAGCGGCAGCGAAGCATCTCGCGTGCTGACGTTGCAGTGTATAAAGGTGCTCATGCTGAGCTGGTCGAAGCATCTCTCCCGCTTCGTTGCTACGGCATTGATTACTAACCAGTAGATATGCTTCGACCAGCTCAGCATGACGGTCTGGGGGGCTTTTTTATAGCTAATTACTCCCGAACTACCGTGCCGGTTATGTAGCCGAATGGCTCGTCGGTGGCGATGAAAATCTCGTTGTTATTGTCCATTCCAAACTGCTCCAGGTTGAAAGGAATATAGTGTTTATTGGGCATAATGAGGCTGATTCCCTTCACCGTCTCATTCTCCAGCAGAATTTGCTCCCCAATAGCGTAAAGTGTTTGCTGCACCGACTGACTTTTGTGCCCGGCAAAAGTGCGCAGCAGGGTCGTGCGGATTTTCTGATAGGTGGCTTCGAAATCTAAATCGGTGCGCGTGTAGGGCCAGGTGGCTTCACACTTGGTGGCCAGAATGCGGTCGGTAGTTTCTTTCAGAACGGTGTATTCGTCTTTGATGTATTTCTCGAAAGCTGAATCAGTGGTTTTCAGTAGCAGCAAATCCTGAAGGCCGGCGGAAACCTGTGCGCCCTGGGCAGTTTGGGTGATGATGGCGCGGCGCTTTTCGGTGCTGCCGCCGGTGAAGGCGTGCGTGTGCGCCGTTCCATCAAAAGACATGCGCTGCCAGCCGTGCTCCACCAACTCGATTTTTACTTTGCTTATCTGCGGATTTCGACTGAAAAAGAAGTTGGCCAAATGAAGGCCGAAATCTTCAATAGTAGACGTGAAATGCTCTTTGGCCAACGCATACACGGTGTTTTTCTGCGTATCGGTGGGGAGAATCCGTGAGTTGTCGCCGAGCGTGTGGGCTGTTTCGAAGTCGCCTTCCAGCGCTACACTCACCGAAATCTGGCGAAACTCGTGGTGGTCGGCGTGGCGGATAATCTTGGATAGATTTATCGCGTTTTTGCCGTAGGCATTGATTCCTAGTTTGATACCCATCGTCGTTGGCTGGTTGCGCATGGAAAGATTTCCAATCTAGAAAATTATCCTGCTAGATTGAAGGACCAATCCTGTCCTTCGCCCATTCTGCCCTTTGTATGCTGGATGCAGCTATAAAAAGTAAAAACGTAGTGACTCCGCAGGGCGTGCGGGAGGCGGTAGTATTGCTGCAAAATGGCCGCATAGTGGATGTGGTGCCGATGAATACCGCCCTCGGCTGCCCGATTCACGACATACAGGAAAAGGCGCTGCTGCCGGGCCTGATCGATCCGCACGTACACATCAACGAGCCCGGCCGCACGGAGTGGGAGGGCTTCGACACCGCTACCCGCGCTGCTCTGGCCGGCGGCCTGACCACGTTAGTCGACATGCCGCTAAACTCCTCTCCGGTCACGACTTCGGTAGCAAACCTGGCGCTGAAAGTAGCGGCTGCCAAAAGTCAGCTGCATACCAATTGCGGGTTTTGGGGAGGCATTGTGCCAGGCAATACCAACGAAATAGAAGGGCTGATTGCTCACGGCGTATTGGGTTTTAAAGCATTCCTGACCCATTCCGGCATCGATGATTTTCCCAACGCTACGGAGCACGACCTGCGGCAAGCGATGCCCATTCTGGCGCGCTACGGCCTGCCGCTGCTGGTGCACTGCGAGCTAACCACCGAAAACGACGCGTGGAAAGCCGGGGATAAACGCTCGTACCAGAATTACCTCGCCTCGCGCCCCAAACAGTGGGAAGACGAAGCCGTGGCCCTGATGATTCGGCTGTGCGAGGAGTATAATTGCCCTACGCACATCGTGCACCTGTCGTCGGCCAGCTCTATTGCACCCCTTGCGGCGGCCAAAGCGAAAGGCTCGCCGCTGACCGTGGAAACCGGGCAGCACTATCTGTTTTTCAGCGCCGAGGATATCAAAGACGGCCAGACGCAGTTTAAATGCGCGCCACCCATTCGGGAGCAGGCCAACAACGAAGAGCTCTGGGGGGCTTTACAAGATGGCATTATCGACTTTGTAGCCACCGACCACTCACCTGCCCCGCCTGATTTGAAGCAACTGGAAAGCGGTGATTTCACGACGGCCTGGGGCGGTATTGCCTCCTTGCAGTTGGCCTTGCCCGTGCTCTGGACGGCTGCCCAAAAACGCGGCGCCAGCTTGCCCGACCTCGCTCGGTGGCTGAGCACCAACCCCGCCAGGCTAATCGGGCAGCAAGGTCGCAAAGGCCAGATTGCAAAAGGCTTCGATGCTGACTTGCTGGTTCTGGCACCTGAGCAGACCTTCACCGTAACGGCCGAGATGCTGCACCATCGGCACAACGTGTCGCCCTACATCGGGCAGGAGCTGCAAGGCGTTATTGAGCAGACATTTCTGAAGGGGCAGCTTGTGTACGATCGTCCTAATTTTACTCACCTCCATCAGGGTGAAATCATTACGCGCTAGCTGCATGGAAGCCTACGTAAACCGCGCGGAGAAAATTCTGGAGCGTATCAACGCCCTCGCGGCCATCAGCGAAGACGCGAGTTGCGTGACGCGCACCTTCGGAACACCGGCCTTTCTCGAGGGTAGCGCTTTGGTAAAAAGCTGGATGGAAGCGGCAGGTTTGGCTACCCGCCTCGACAACATCGGAAACGTGCGCGGCCGGTTGCTCAGCGCCCGCCCCGGCGCGAAAACCTTCGTCATCGCCTCGCATATTGATACGGTGATAAATGCCGGCAAATTCGACGGTCCGCTGGGCGTGCTGATAGGCCTTGATTTGCTGGAGCAGCTCGTGCAACAGCAGGCCGCGCTGCCCTTCAACGTGGAGCTTATTGCGTTCAGCGACGAGGAAGGCTGCCGTTTTCATACCACTTACTTGGGCAGCAAGGTGGTGGTGGGCTTTTTTGAGCCTGATCTGCTCCAAAAGCAAAACGCTACGGGCACCAACCTCGCGGCGGCCCTGGCAACTATGGGTTGCGATGCCCAACAACTGGCTCATGACGCTATTTTGCCGGCCGATTGGCTCGGTTACTTCGAAGTGCACATTGAGCAAGGGCCAGTGCTATACGAGCGCAATATTCCGGTGGCACTCGTAACAGCCATTGCTGGTCAGCAGCGGGTGGAGCTAGTATTTAAAGGTATGGCCGGCCATGCGGGCACGGTGCCCATGAGTATGCGCCAGGATGCGCTTTGCTGCGCCGCTGAGGCTATTCTGGCAGTAGAACAGTTTGGTTTAGCGCATCAACAGACGCTGGTGGCCACGGTGGGCAAGCTCGATATTCGCCACGCGGCCAGCAACGTGATACCCGGCGAAGTGGCGTGCAGCCTGGATCTGCGCAGCGCCGATGAAGCGCAACTAGCGTGGGCCTCTCAGGCGCTGCGAGAAAAGCTGGAAGCTATTGTCCGGCACCGCGATATTACACTGAGCTGGAACCTCATTCAACAAACTGCTCCCGTTACCTGCGACGCTGTCTTGAACAGTCATCTGGCCCGCGCCATTGCTGATGCCGGCTATCCAGTAGTCTCACTCGTCAGCGGAGCCGGCCACGACGCGGTGCCTATCTCGAAAGTTGCGCCGGCTACGATGCTTTTCGTGCGGTGCTATAAAGGCATCAGCCACAATCCGTTAGAAAACGTGGAGCTACCCGACCTGGCCGCCGCGCTGCGCGTAGCCGAGCGTTTCCTCACCCAACTCATTACCCACCATTCGTAATCCGTCATGGAAATATCCGCCTTAACCCGCTCCGTCGTCAAGCGCAACCACGCCGTCATCAGCCCCGATGGCTACATCAACAGCAACGTGCCGGGCTGGACGGGCTGCACCGTGAACGTGATTATCAACGAGCAGATGGGGGCTCGGCTGTGCCAAACACTCGTCACGTTGCAGGCTGGGGGGCAATTATTGGGCAAAACGCAGGCTTCGCAGATCTTCTTCTACGTGGTAGAAGGCCAAATTCAAGTTAGCGTCGATGGCCAAGATCAGACGCTCAGTACCGGCGAGTTTGTGTATGTGCCCATTGGTAAGGAATACCGGTTTGAAGACCCCGCCGCCGGCACTCAGGTTCTCACTTTCCACAAAGTATACGAGCCGCTGGAAGGCCACGAAGTACCCGGCGTGTTGTTTGGCGAGAAGGACGACAGCAAAGCGCCCATCTATATGAACGATGAGGCCCTGCGCATTCAGGTGCTGCTTCCCGACCACTTGGGCTTCGATATGGCTGTGAATATCTTCACCTACCAGACGGGGGGCAATTTGCCCATGGTCGAAACCCACATTATGGAGCACGGCCTGCTCTACCTCCAGGGCCAGGGCATCTACATGCTCGACCACGAGTGGTACCCCATCAAGAAAGGCGACTCCATCTGGATGGCGCCCTACTGCCAGCAATGGTTTACCGCCATGGGAAAAGAGCCAGCCGTGTACATCTACTACAAAAACGTCAACCGCTTCCCAACGGTGGTGTAGATTATAATTCTCTAGTCGGTCATACTAAAGCACGTCATGCAGAGCGGCAGCGAAGCATCTCGCGTGCAGTCGTCAGGGTTAGCATTGCAACGAAGCGAGCGAGATGCTTCGCTGCCGCTCTGCATGACGGTTTAGAGGAATCGCCTTTGATTTTAAATTGATTGTCACAGGATGACTTTAGTCGAACTCAACACATTACCTAAGCCCGCTTTAACCGACGCCTTGCGCAAATGCTGCGGGAGCACGGCCTGGGTAGAGGCTATGAGCCAAATCTTTCCGTTGCCGGATAAGCAAACCTTATTTGCCCAAGCCGCTACCATCTGGCGCGGCCTTTCCGAGCAAGACTGGCGTGAGGCTTTCACCCATCATCCGAAGATTGGGGACATTAACTCACTGAAGGAAAAGTTTGCTAGCACCAGTACTTGGGCCGCTGGCGAGCAGGCGGCGGTGCAGCATTCCTCGCAAGCGGTGCTGGAAGCTTTAGCCGAAGGAAATACGCGTTACGAAGAGAAATTCGGCTATATTTTCATCGTCTGCGCTACCGGAAAGTCGGCGGAGGAAATGCTGGCGTTGTTGCAGGCCCGACTGCCCAATGAGCCTGACCAGGAAATGAAAATTGCCATGGGCGAGCAGGCGAAAATCACTCAAATTCGGCTGGAAAAACTATTAGCAGTATGAGTCAGATTACCACCCATATTCTCGACACAACCCGGGGCAAACCTGCCCAGGGCGTAGTTATTGTGCTCTACAGTCAGCACGCGGAAACGTGGCAGGAGCTAGCCCGCGGCACGACCAACCAGGATGGCCGCGTCGCGGATTTGCTGCCAAAAGGGGAGGTGCTGGCGCGAGGAATCTACAAGCTGAAATTCTTTACCCAGGAATACTTCGACCAGCACGAAACTGCATCTTTTTATCCGTTCGTGGAAATTGCTTTTGCCGTCACGGCGCCGGAGCATTACCATGTGCCGCTGCTGCTGAACCCCTTTGGCTACTCCACGTATCGCGGCTCCTGAAGCCGGAAAACCAGCAGTTTCCATCCCACCCAAATTTGCCCCCCAGCGCTTATGAAGCTCAGCATACAAGAATCCGAAAAGGAACAATTACTCAATCAGCTCGGCGTCGCTAACCTTGCGTTTCAGCAAACCTACCCCGGCGACAAACCCGACCGCCAACCCGTGCACACAGTGTATGGCGGCGCCAATCTGTTCAAATCGGATACCTGCGTGCGCATGGGCGACATTGCCCTGAACAACCTGCGCACCTACGCGCCCAACTTTGTGGAGCTGGCCAACGTGCTTCAGCTCAAAGGCCATGAGCACCTGCCGAAGTCAGGGAAAGACATTGCGGAGCTGACCGCCAAGCTGGACGCTTCGTCGCCGGAAGACCGCAAAAAAGAGGCGGCCTGGCTGGCATATTCGGTGTATAACAAGATCATCGCCAAGCTCAAGGCCGAGCCCGTTGAGGATTTTCGGATAGACTTTGAGGACGGCTTCGGCAACCGCCCCGACGCGGAAGAAGATGCCACAGCCGTGCAGGCCGCCAATGAAGTGGCGGTAGGCATGCAAAACGGCACCTTGTCGCCCTTCATCGGTATCCGCATTAAGCCCTTCACCGAGGACTTGAAGCAGCGCGGCGTGCGGACGCTGGATATTTTTCTGACGACGCTGCTGGAAAAAACCGGTGGTAAGCTGCCCGATAACTTCGTGGTGATGCTGCCCAAAGTGACCATTCCGGAGCAGATGACGACCATGGTGCGCTTGTTCGAAATTCTGGAAAAGGCGAACAATTTGCCCCCCAACACGCTGCGCATGGAAACCATGGTGGAGGCTACCCAAATCATTATGGATGAGGAAGGCCGCAACCCGCTGATGCGCATCATTCGGGCGAGCGAAGGCCGCTGCGTGGCCGCCCACTTCGGCACCTACGACTACACGGCTTCGGCCGGCATCACGGCCCGCTACCAGACCATGGCCCACCCCGTGTGCGACTTCGCCCACCACATGACCAAAGTAGCGCTGGGCGGCACCGGCATTTTCCTTTCCGATGGCGCCACCAACGTAATGCCCATCGGTTCGCACCGGGGCGAAAACCTGACGTACGAGCAGCAGAAGGAAAACCGCGAATCGGTGCACAACGCCTGGCGGCAGGGCTTCCACCACACCACCCACTCCCTCATCAACGGTCTCTACCAAGGCTGGGACCTGAACCCGGCGCAGCTGCCCATGCGCTACGCCGCTACCTATGCCTTCTTCCTGAGCAGCTACGAGGACGCCGTATTTCGCCTAAAAAGCTTTGTGGAGCGCGCCGCCATTTCTACGCTCACCGGCGACATCTTCGACGATGCCGCTACGGGTCAGGGCTTGCTCAACTTCTTCCTGAAAGCGCTGAACTGTGGGGCAATTACGGAAGAGGAAATCACCGCGACGGGCCTGACGAAGGAGGAAATCAACACCCGCTCCTTCTTCCGCATCTTGGAAGGCCGGCGCAAGCTGAAGGAGTAGTCGATATTTTACGGCTTCCTTTTAATTTAGGCTCAACAGCTTGATAGTACCAAAAAAAATACTAATTATACAAAAGATGACTAGGTGCTAGTTATTGGGCCGACGCATGTTCAGATAGGCTCTGTTATCATAAGATACTGATTGCCTTACTCGTTATATCTGGGTTGCCATGCGGTTAGATGACTACACATCTTATTTATCAGCAATTCTGGCCGCAAATCAGACGGAAGCAGGCGCTGCCTGGCTACGCAAGCAGATAGAACAACTACACTCTGAGAAAGCCTTCTATTTAGCCTTCAGCCAAGTTCCTCGCTTTGTAGGAAAGCAGCCCCTGCACCTGACGAGCGACCAACTAGCTGAGGCCGCTCAGTTGCGTGCCGGGTTTAATCCTGGGTTGTGGACAGTAGATCAGGCGGTTCGCACGCTGCTGTTGTTGCAGGTTCCGCACCATACCTCAACCGAATACTCCTGCCTTTTAAAGGAGCTCTTTAGTGTGGCCGATTTAAGTGAATTAGCTACGCTTTATGCTGCGCTGCCACTTTTGCCATACCCGGAGTCGCACCGCGAGCGGGCTGCGGAGGGAGTACGCACCACCATGACGAGCGTATTCGACGCCATCGCGCTTAATAATCCTTATCCCCACGACTATTTACCAACTCAGGCCTGGAATCAGATGGTGCTGAAAGCGGTGTTTAACGCGCGGCCGCTACATCGGATTTATGGCCTGGACAACCGGCGCAATGCAGCGCTGGCGCATATGCTCATCGATTATGCGCATGAGCGCTGGGCGGCTAGTCGGGCGCTTACGCCGGAGGTGTGGCGGTTAGTTGGCCCTTACCTCACAACTGATAATATGCCCGATGTTGAGCGGTTATTTCAAAGCTCAAATGAGTTGGAAAACCAGGCTGGCGCTCTGGCATTGGCAGAAAGTAATTCACCGGAAATCAAAGATTTGTTGAGTCAGCACTCAGACATAGAGATGAAAATAAGGAATGGTGATTTCACCTGGCAAAGCATCGGAGAAAGAGCTTACACAGCTTAAAAAGTCAGTAGCTGCCATTGCTTACCTGCCTTCCTATTAACGCCCAATCAGTTACCTAAACCCCACCAGATTATGCTATTTATCGATCCGCACGTGCACATGACTTCCCGCACTACCGATGATTATGAGGCTATGCGCAATGCGGGCGTTGTAGCGATTATAGAGCCGGCGTTCTGGATGGGGCAGCCTCGTACCCAGGTTGGCACCTTTAAAGATTATTATAGTCACCTTATTGGCTTTGAAAGGTTTAGGGCCAGCCAGTTCGGGATAAAGCACTACTGCACTATCGGCCTGAATTCTAAGGAAGCAAACAACGAAGCGTTGGCCGAAGAAGTAATGGAGCTACTGCCGTTGTTCGTCTGTAAAGAGGGTGTTGTCGGGGTGGGCGAGATTGGCTACGATGACCAAACTGCGGCCGAGGACAAGTACTATCGACTACAGCTGGAACTGGCCAGGGAAGTGAACCTGCCAGTTCAGATTCACACACCGCACCGCGACAAGAAGAAGGGCACGCTGCGCAGTATGGAGGTAGCCCTGGAGCATGGGCTGGACCCGTCCATGGTCATTGTTGATCATAACAATGAAGAAACGGTGCAGGATGTGCTTGATCGGGGTTTTTGGGCTGCGTTTACTATTTACCCGCACACCAAAATGGGTAATGAGCGCATGACGGAAATTGTAAAGCAATACGGCCCCGAACGTATTTTCATCAATAGCGCCGCCGACTGGGGCATCAGCGACCCGCTGGCTGTACCCAAAACCGCCCATTTGATGCTAGAACGGGGTATTCCGGCCGAAACAGTGCAATTGGTTACCTATCAAAACGCGTTGGAGGCATTTGGGCAGAGCGGGCAGATGCAGGAAAGTGATTGGCTTACGACAACCCAGATTGATCAGAGCCAGAAGTTCTCCGGTAACTCGATTTTGCGAGGCGGCCAAACGCCCAAGATCGAGTCTGACGCTACCATCATCCGTTAAACACCTATCGCTATGAGCCGGTTTTTTGCACACCTCGTGCTAATGCGTCCTGCCAATATCATCACAGCTATTGCCGATATTCTGCTTGGCTTTGCTGCGTCGGGCTCGGTCCAGATGATCTTGGGTGATGACACTGCTTATTCATCGCATCCGCAGCTGACTAATTTGTATTGGCTCGTGGCAGCTACTATCGGGTTGTATGGCGGCGGCGTAGTGTTCAACGATGTATTCGACGCTGACCTTGACAGAAAAGAGCGCCCCGAGCGCCCCATTCCTAGCGGGGCCGCCAGCCGCCTGAGCGCAAGTCTGCTCGGCACTTTGTTGCTGCTGGCCGGCGTGCTGGCGGCATTCCAGGTCTCCAGCACCAGTGGCCTGATAGCAATAGCAATTGCCGTTTTGGCCTTAGTGTACGACTCATTTAGCAAGCACTATCCGGTGCTGGGCCCTTTGAACATGGGGGCCTGTCGGGGGGGCAATTTACTGCTCGGTTTAAGCGCTTTGCCCGCAGCCGTGGGAGAGTATTGGTATCTGGCCCTGCTGCCGATCGTGTACATCGCGGCTATTACGGCTATTAGTCGGGGTGAAGTGCACGGCGGTGACAAAAAGATACTGCTGGGCTCGGTGGGCCTATACAGCTTGGTTATTGGCAGCATTTTACTCCTGATGACCTTGCCGCAGATCAATGGCGTTTACACAATTCCGTTTCTGGTTTTATTCTGCTACCTCATTTTTCCGCCTTTATTCAAGGCCATTTCTTCTTTGAAACCTCTGGACGTTCGGCTGGCGGTAAAGGCTGGAATTATGGCGCTCATTCTACTCGATGCAACTATAGCCGCAGGCTTTGCCGGGTGGTGGTATGGCCTTATCGTTCTGGCTTTATTTCCGTTGTCCCGGTTACTGGCCAGAGTATTTGCTGTAACTTAAGACACAGTGTTTTAAGCTAGCTTAAATAAGGCAGCCGTATTGCGTTGCCCGGTCATTTCGACCTTCTCTTTTCTCAGTTTTGAACAGGTAGAGAAGGACGCTTTTTGTGCAGTAATTTACTTCTGTTCTACATGCATATTCCTTCTCTGAAGCAGCAATTTCAGGTTGCTTTTTCTTATGATGTTCATTTTACTGAGGGCTTATTTAACGCGGATAATACGCTGATCCGCGATGTGCTCAAGCAGGATGGAGGAGCAGAGCCACGCAAAATATTCTTTGTAGTTGACGACGGTGTAGCTGCGCAGCATCCGCAACTTATGGGCGCCATTACCAGCTATGTTGCCGCGCACGCGGACGTCATGCAGCTTAGCGGACCGATTACGGTAATTCCGGGCGGCGAGCAGTGCAAAAATGAGCCGGCATTGGTGCAGCAGTTGCTGGATGCTGTCAACACTTACCACATCGACCGTCACTCGTATTTTGTGGGCATTGGTGGGGGTGCCGTTCTGGATCTGGTTGGGTATGTGGCCTCAGTGGCTCACCGGGGCATCCGGCACATCCGCATTCCCACCACCGTTCTGTCGCAGAATGACTCGGGTATTGGCGTAAAAAACAGTGTAAACGCCTTCGGGAAGAAGAATTTCCTCGGGAATTTCGCGCCGCCTTACGCCGTACTCAATGACTTTGAATTCCTGCTGACGCTCGAGGATCGGGACTGGCGGGGCGGTATAGCGGAAGCCTTAAAAGTGAGCCTGATTAAGGACGCAAAATTCTTTGCGTTTATACAATATAACGCGGCGAAATTGGCAGCCCGCGACATGCCTGCCATGCAGTATTTAATTCACCGCTGCGCCGAAATGCACTTGCAGCACATTGCCGGCGGCGACCCATTTGAGCAGGGCTCTTCCCGCCCCCTAGATTTTGGGCATTGGTCGGCGCATAAGCTTGAGCAGCTGAGCAATTACCGCATCCGGCACGGCGAAGCGGTGGCCATCGGAATTGCCTTGGATTCGGTGTATTCGCATTTGCAGGGGCGAATCACTGAGGCCGAATTAGACCAGATTATTTCCGTGATCCGCACGCTGGGATTTGCCTTGTATGAACCCGAAATGTCAGTGCATTTGGCTGATGCCGCGCACCCGCAAAGTATGCAGCATGGGCTGCAGGAATTTCGGGAGCATCTGGGGGGCAAATTGACCATTATGCTGCTGGAAAAAATCGGCCGCGGCGTAGAGGTCCACGAAATGGATGGTCAACTAGTGGAAGAGGCTGTAAGAAAATTGCAGCAGTACTAACCAGCGGCCCAAACGGCAGCCGTTGGCGTTAACCTCGGGACTATAAGCTATGGAAATTCAGCAAGGTTATCAGCTCACGTATTGCACCAATATCCATCCTGGCGAAACCTGGGCTGCTGTTTTTGAGAGTCTACGGAGGTATGTGCTGCCCGTGAAGGCGCGGTTTTCGCCCGATAAGCCTTTTGCAATTGGCTTGCGCCTGTCAGACGTGGCCAGCAAAGAGCTGGAGCAAGGCGAGCAATTAATGGAGTTTAAATTGTGGCTTGCCGAGCACGATTTGTATGTGCCGATTATAAACGGATTTCCGTTTGGCAGCTTCCATGGAGAAGCGGTAAAAGATGACGTACATCGGCCCGACTGGACCACGCGGGAGCGTGTTGAGTACACCAAGCGCCTGGTCCGGCTGCTCGCTTTTTTGTTGCCTGAAGGAATTGTGGGGGGCATTTCTACGTCGCCGCTGTCCTACAAGCCATGGCTGGCGGGCGATGCGCCGCAAACCCAAGTGGTGTTGCAGAGAAGTACTCAACACCTGGCTGAACTGGTGGAAGAACTCGTCAGAGTACGGGCGCAAACTGGTCGGCTTATTCACCTCGACATTGAGCCCGAGCCAGATGGGCTGCTCGAAACGTCCACGGAATTTATTGACTACTACGAAACGTATCTGCTGCCCCAGGTTTCAGGTCATCTGCAAGCAACGCTTGGGTTAAGTCAGCAGCGCGCAGTTCAGGCAGTTTATGACAGCGTTCAGCTGTGCTACGACGTGTGTCATTTTGCTTTAGCCTACGAAGAGCCGGCCGCCGTGCTGGAGCAGTTAGCGACCAAAAAAATCAAAGTGGGGCGCGTGCAAATCAGTGCCGCGTTGAAGGCAGATTTGCCCCCCAGTAGTGAAGATCGGCACGCTTTAGCGCAGCAGTTCAGCACTTTTGCTGAGTCCACTTATCTGCACCAGGTGCTGGTGCGCAACCGCGATAATAGCATCACCCAATATCCTGATTTGCCGGCTGCCTTACCGCACATTCTGGACGCGCAGGCTACGGAGTGGCGCTCCCATTTTCACGTGCCGGTGTTTCTGGAACGCTACAATTTGTTGCAGTCTACGCAGCCGGAAATACAGAAAATAATACGGTTGCTAGCCGCGCAGCATTTCACTGCTTATCTGGAAGTTGAAACCTACACCTGGGAAGTGTTGCCGCCGGAAATAAAGCAGGATTTGGTGTCTTCTATCGAGAGAGAATTGAGCTGGGTAAAGCAAAATTTGGAGTTGGCCGAGCTACAGTTAAAAGAGTCAAATATTACTTCTACAGTTGGCGTATCGGCATAAGATATTACCAGTGAATTTACATCGATAAATTTTCTGGTAGCCTCCAAATTACCATGCGAAAAACAGTCGTAATTAATGTTGTCGGCCTTACTCCAGCTTCAATTGGTGAGAACACGCCTTTTCTGAAACAGTGGTCGGAGGGCGCTAAAATGGCGTCCGTAGGTCATGTGTGGCCGGCGGTAACCTGCTCGGTACAAGCAACCTACCTGACGGGTAAATGGCCCACGGAGCATGGCATTGTAGCCAACGGCTGGTATTTTCGGGATGAGTGTGAGCCGAAGCTTTGGCGGCAGTCGAATAAGCTGGTGGAAGCGCCGAAAATCTGGAAGGTTGCCAAAGCCATTGATCCCAGTTTTACCTGCGCTAATATCTGCTGGTGGTACGCCATGTACAGCACCGCCGATTACGCTGTAACTCCGCGTCCGCAATACTTGTCGGATGGGCGCAAGATGCCGGATTGCTATACTTTTCCGATGGAATTGCGGCCTCAACTGGAAGCCAGGCTGGGCACGTTTCCGCTGTTCGATTTTTGGGGCCCGCGCACGACAATAAAATCAAGCCGGTGGATTGCCGATGCCGCCATAGAAACGGATAAGCTGCACGATCCAACCCTGACGCTGGTGTATTTGCCCCACCTCGACTACAACACCCAGCGCTATGGCCCCCATGACGCGCGCGTTGCGGCCGATCTGCGCGAAATAGACGGCGTTTGTCAGCACCTGGCTACATACTTTGAAAGCAAGGGCGCTCAGGTCATTTTCCTGTCGGAGTACGGTATTGCGACGGCCACGCGGCCTGTGCACTTAAATCGGGTGCTTCGGGAGAATGGGTATTTGTCTATTCGGGAGGAGCGGGGGCTGGAATTGCTGGATGCCGGCACCTGCCAGGCCTTTGCCCTGGCTGACCACCAGCTGGCCCACATTTACGTGAATGACCTGGCTAAGCTTACGGCTGTTCGGCAGTTGCTGGAAGCTGTGCCGGGCGTAGAGAAAGTGATTGGCCCGGAGGAAAAAGCAGCTTACCACTTAGACCATCCGCGAGCCGGCGAATTGATTGCCATTTCGGAGAAAGGCTCCTGGTTTACGTACTATTATTGGCTGGATGACGCCAAGGCGCCCGATTTTGCCCGCATCGTTGACATCCACCGTAAGCCCGGCTACGATCCGGTGGAGATGTTTACCAATCCAAACATCAAGTTCTTAGTGCCAAAAATTGGCCTGAAGCTGCTGCGCAAAAAGCTGGGCTTTCGCATGCTCATGGACGTCATTCCGCTGGATGCCGGCTTGGTAAAAGGCTCGCATGGGCGACCACCCGAAACACCCGCCGAAGGCCCGCTGCTCATGAGCCGAAATGCTCACCTGATTCCGACGGACAGCATAGAAGCCCCCGCTGTTTTCGACGTTATTCTCGCGCATTTGCAGAGCCAGAATAATGGAGCAGAAAGCAGCTAGGAGTTTCGGTGCAGGGAACAAAGCGGTGGCAGGTGCTTATGCCTCCTTCATCTTTACTTTGAACTGAGTCAGGTAAAGCCAATAAATAAGCAAGGACACAGCACAAATTAGTAAGCCGAGTGCTTCGCGCCCTTCCTCAATATTGATATCCTTCATGCCATTCTTCAGAGCTACGCCTTCCCAGTGGGCTGGCCACTGAAAAAAGCCCCCCACAAAGAAGGCCGCGCTTCCAAGGATAAGAAGTAATGGAGATACTTTTCGGCGGTTAAAAATAATGGCTGATACAACCGCTGGAAAAAGGTAAATCGGGACCCAGATATATGGGTCAGGGTCATTGTATTGCACCACGGCAAACCCAATAAACAAGATTGTCATCACGCCAGAGAAGAGTCGCATCATCTTGATATAAGAGTAGGTTTTAACTCTGAGCTTTGCCGGTAAATACGGTTGCCTTTACTGGAGCTAGAAGGTAGCGGAATATTACACGCCTGCGCTTACCTTCTGTACTGATAAGATACTAAAGGCATCATTACTTGTTGATTTTATCAGCGCAAAAAGTCATTGCTTAGTGCTTTATAGTATCGGAGGTGGCGGCGTGCGTTTGGGGCTGAGCGTGCTCAGTTGCACTAAGCAGAACACTACAGGCCAGCCGCTACTCGACTGGGGGGCTTTTTAGCAAAAAATAGTTTTCAGGGTGGAATCAGCAGCTACTTCTGTACTGTTGTGTCTTTATAAGTATTGGTACAATTCATATCTTGTAATGGATTGTGCCGGTACTGTAAGTATTGGCCCACGAAGCGCTGGCCTGTATGAAGAAGCTCCTGTTCATCTGCTGTCTGAGCGTACTTTCAGTAGGTATAGGTGCGCAGGATACGGCTACCCAGCAGCTGCAAGTGGCTGAGCGAAGCTATTTGCGTTCCGACACAATCTGGGTAAACCAACTTATAGCGTTCGGGGAGAAAGAAAAGACAACCGGCAAAGCCTTAGCGAGTTATCGGGAGGCGCTAGGGGTGGCGCGGAGGCTTTCGTATAAATCGGGGGTGGCGCGGGCGCTGCTGGGACTGGGGTATTACTATCGCTTCCGGGGCGATTACAAGGAGAGCCTAACCTATACGCGACAGGCTCAGCAGCTATTTCGACAACTCGACGACCGCCTTAACCAGATTTCGTGTCTGTATAACCTTGGCTTTGTGTACTATGGGCAGGGCGACTTTACCCAAGCTATGGTCCATAGCTTCAAAGGGCTGTACTTGGCTGAGACTATGCAAAACCAGAAATGGCTGACGCTGATGAACAGTCAGCTGGGACTTGCGAGTATGATTGTGGGCGAGTACGAGAGGTCAAAACAGTATTTAGACCGCGGTTTGAGGCTGGCTAACAAAGCAGGCGACAAGGAGGGCGCGGCATTTTGCCAGAATGGGCTGGGAAGGTTAGCTGGTGCCCAAGGCAAATGGTTGGAAGCGCTCCAGCATTTTGAGAAGCAAATGGCCCTGGCTCACGAAGCAGGCAATGAGCGGCTGGTTACGCTCGGGCAGTTGCGCAGCGCGGAAATGAACGAGCGCCTAGAGCGCTACGAGGAGACCTTCGCCGTGGGGCGGCTTGGGCTGCGTCGGCTGCAGCAGATGGAAGATGTGGGTAACATTCCGCTTATCGAAGTCATTTTTGCGCGAGCCTTCCTGCATACTGGGCGGCCTGATAGTGCAATGGTATATGGGCGAGCCAGCCTGCGAGCCAGCCAGCGTAGCGGCACCAAACAGGTAATACACGATGCTGCCGACGTGCTGGCCCAGTCCAGTGCCCAGCTAGGCCGCTTCGACGATGCCTACCGTTACCAGACGCTGTTTACGGCTTACAAGGATAGCCTTAGTACTCAGGATATTGTCCGGCGGACGGCCGCGCTGCAATACACCTACGAGCTGGACAAGAAACAGTCGCAGATACGGCTGCTGACTCGCAATGAGCAGCTGAATCAGCAGCAGAGCCAGCAGCAGAAGCTGCTGCTGGTTGGGGCGCTGGTGGCTTTGGCGGTAGTGGCCGGACTAAGTGTGCTGCTCTGGCACAACAATGAGGAAAAGCAGCGGGCCAATGCTCAGCTTCAACGCCAGCAGGAAGAACTGCAAGCGGCACAGGCTCAGCTGATTCAGCGGGAAAAGATGGCCTCGCTGGGCGAGTTCACGGCCGGCATTGCGCACGAGATTCAAAACCCGCTCAACTTCGTGACCAACTTCGCGGAGGTGTCGGCTGAGCTTGTCAGTGAACTTGGAAACGCCCAACAAAGCCCAAACCGCGATGCGGCACTGGAAGCAGATCTGCTGGCGTATTTAGCGCAAAACCTAAGCAAGATCCGGGAGCACGGAGGCCGCGCCGCGCGCATTGTGCAGGGCATGATGGAGCACGCCCGCCCCAGCACCGGAGAGCGTCAGCTGACGGACCTGAATGCCCTCTGCGACGAGAATCTGCGGCTTGCCTACCACGGGCAGCGAGCCAAAGACCCCAACTTTGAGGTGAAATTCACAACCAATTTCGATTCCGATCTGGGCTTGGTGCCGGTAGTGCCCCAGGAAATCGGGCGGGTGCTGCTGAATCTGTACACCAATGCCTTTTATGCCGTTAGCCAACAGGCTGCGCGGCATGAGAATGGCTATCAGCCACAGGTGCTGGTAACTACCCGCCGCCGCAATGGGCAGGTGAAGGTGCGGGTGCGCGACAATGGCGTTGGTATTCCGGAAGCTATTCAGGCGAAAATATTTCAGCCCTTCTTTACCACCAAGCCCGCGGGCGAAGGCACGGGTTTGGGCCTCTCCCTCAGCTACGACATTGTAACAAAGGGCCATGGCGGCACGCTTTCGGTGGAAAGCCAGGAAGGCAAATACACTGAGGTAATTGTGTCGTTGCCCGTGAGTAAAGTAGAGCAGGAACAAAAGTCTTACTCTTACTTCTGATCGGACTCAGCTTTTGCCTCCTGAGTAAAAGATAGGGGCTGAGGCGTTTACTTTTTTGGCTTTCCCAGCTTCGCAAACACATTATTCAGGGCTTCGGCCCAAAGCGGGTGCGCAAATATCATCTGCAGAAGTACCTGATATTTGAGCTTGCCGGTCATGGCCAGTTGCAGCATCGTCATGATTTCGCCGCCTTCAGCGCACAGGATGGCGGCCCCAATTATCTGGTCTTTCGCATCGACCAAGACCTTGAAAAAGCCCCCCAGACGGCCCGTTTCGCGGGCCCGCCCAATGGTAGAAACCGGCATGACGGCCACGCGGTAGTCGATCTGCTGTGCCTGCGCCTGCTCCTCCGATAAGCCAATGCGGCCCAGCTGCGGATCGGTGAAGACGGTGTAGGGCAGGGGGCGCTGCTTGGCCGAGCGCGATTTGCCCCCCAGCAGCGCATCGCGGACAATGCGGTAGTCGTCGTAGCTGAGATGGGTGAACTGGGGGCCGCCGTGCACGTCGCCGAGGGCATACACGCCGCGCACGTTGGTTTGGAGGCGGCTGTTTACCTTGATGTAGCCTTTTTCATCAACCCGAACGCCAGCCGCGGCCAGGTTCAACTTATCCGAGTTGGGCGTGCGGCCGGTGGCAATGAGCAGGTGAGTGCCGCTCAAGCGTCGCTCGCCGCTGCGGGTGCGAGCCGTGACGGTGATTTGCCCCCCAGCGCCTTTAGTCGTGCGGTAAGCTTCAGCGCCGACCACAAACTCAACGCCTTCAGCCTCCAATAATTCCTGCAAGGCGGTGCATACGTCTTCGTCTTCGTGCTCCAGTATTTGATTGCCCGATTCAATAATAGTGACACGGCTGCCGAAGCGCCGGTACATCTGACCGAACTCCAACCCAATGTAGCCGCCGCCCAGAATTAGCAGATGCTCAGGCAATTCCGTCAGATCGAGCAGTTCGGTGGTGGTCAGAAAGCCAGTTTCAGCTAAGCCTTCTACCTCCGGAATGGCGGCGCGGGTGCCGGTATTGATAAAAATCAGTGGTGCGGTCAACTCCTTTTCGGGGCCGCTTTCCATGGCTACGCGCACGCTGTGCGGGCCCGTAAAAACTGCCCGACCCGCCAGCACCGTGATGCCGGGGCGCTCTTGGGTGAGGTTGCTGCGTACGCCTTCGCGCATGGCTCCAATCACCTCATTCTTGCGGACCACTACGGCGGCCATGTCTACGCGGGGCGCGTTGGCTTGTACGCCGAAGCCGGCGGCGGTGCGAACCTGGTGGGCGCGCTCAGCGGAGGCCAGCATGGTTTTGACCGGCGAGCAGCCGTAGTTGATGCACGAACCGCCCAGCAAATACTCCTCAATCAGCGCCACGCTTCGCCCGGCGTCGGCTAGCGCAGTAGCCAATGGATTGCCGGCCTGGCCGGAGCCAATTATCACAACATCATAGGAATCAGGCATAGAATACGGAAATCAGAGAGCGGGAAGACGAGTTATGCGCGGGGTAATGCTATTTTTGCCCCCCAGAGCTATTCCTATACGGTTCAGCTTGGCAGCCGACTATTCCATAAACGGTTTGCTGGCTTGCATAACTTTAACAATAACTTCCGCCTTGTGGCTAACCGATTTCTGCGCCGCCTTGCCCTGCTTGCCGTTCTGCCTGGGCTAGGTGCATGTACCTCTTTGTACTTTCCTCCGCCGCCAAATGTGCCCCTGCTCACCCAGAAGGGCGAATTCAGCGGCGGTATTCATACTAATCTGGATAACAACCTCGCTTTGCAAGGGGCCTACGCCATCGGCGAGCACATCGGAGCCATCGGCACGTTCACGACGCTGAATACCGATAAAAAACGCAAAGCCGAGGAGCACCGATTCGCCGAAATAGGCGGCGGTTACTTCACCCGCCTCCCCGATAAGCGGGCGCTGGAGGTGTACGTGGGCCTCGGCGCCGGCTCCACCAAGCGCACCGATTTCAAAACCGAGAATGATGTTAAAACCGAGGAGCGCAAGGTAGAAGGCAAGCTAAATAAGTATTTCCTTCAAGTAAACTACAGCTCGAAAGAGAAGAAGTCATTTCACCTTTTCGGCAACGACTTTCCTGTTTCGTACGGCACAGCCTTGCGCCTGAGCTACTTAGAACTAAGCAACTTACGAGTCGATAATATAGCTGTCACGCCCGAGGACAACGTTTTTGTCGAGCCTATCACCTTCACCCGCGTGCAGTTGGCCGGCCCGGTGCAGCTTCAACTGATCAGCGGCGGCATGTTTGGCTTGCGTAGTCAGAAGTTTTTAAAGGCCTCTAACTCGGTGTTTAATTTTGGTGTAGTTGTAAATGTAGGCGGGCAAAGTGGAAAGAAGTAGGGAAACAGTCAACCATAAAAAAGCCCCCCAGAATCTTTCTGGGGGGCTTTTTTATGGTTGATTTAGTCGAAGAAACTACGCGGTAACCTTTTCGCCTTGCAATACGCGCAGCATCGTGTCGCCAATCTCGGCGGGAGAGTCTACTACGTGGATGCCGCACTCGCGCATGATGGCCATTTTAGCCGCCGCCGTGTCATCGGCGCCGCCTACGATGGCACCTGCGTGGCCCATGCGACGGCCGGGAGGTGCAGTTTGGCCAGCAATAAAGCCTACAACGGGCTTCTTGTTGCCGGTTTCCCTGATCCAGCGGGCCGCTTCAGCTTCCATGCCGCCACCGATTTCACCAATCATCACGATGCCTTCGGTTTCGGGGTCGTTCATGAGCAGTTCAACGGCCTCTTTGGTAGTAGTGCCGATGATCGGGTCGCCGCCAATGCCGATAGCCGTGGTCTGGCCGAGGCCAGCTTTGGTGAGTTGGTCAACAGCCTCATACGTCAGTGTGCCCGACTTCGAAACGATACCGATTTTGCCTTTGGTGAAAATAAAGCCGGGCATGATGCCCACTTTGCACTCGCCGGCAGTCATTACGCCGGGACAGTTAGGTCCAATCATGCGCAGACCGTCGCGGCCTTTCAGGTATTCTTTTACCGCAATCATGTCCTTGGTCGGGATGCCTTCGGTGATGGTCACGATGACTTTGATGCCCGCGTCGGCGGCTTCCATAATAGCATCAGCGGCGAAAGCCGGGGGCACGAAAATAATGCTCGTGTCGGCGCCAGCCTGCTCTACGGCCTCGGCTACGGTGTTGAACACGGGACGGTCGAGGTGGGTGGTACCGCCTTTGCCGGGCGTTACGCCGCCAACCACGTTGGTGCCGTATTCAATCATCTGCTGAGCATGAAACGAGCCTTCGGAGCCCGTAAAGCCCTGCACAATCACTTTAGAATCCTTATTGACCAGAACGCTCATTAGGAGAAAGGTTAGGAGGAAAATGCGATATAGGGTGGTAATGGGGAATGACTTAGCAAGTCATCGGTGCGCAAAAGTAGGCTTTTTTGGGGGGGAGGCAAGCCGCGCGGCCGCTTCCCTTCCGGAAGGTAGCAGCTGAACGGATTACTTGTGAAACCCATATGCCTTATTAGGGCGCTTTACGGCTCTTTCTCTGTCAGGATTTGGGCTCGTCTATAGTCATGTGATGAACAGCAGCGCGGGGCTAAGAAGGTAAATTCGTACCTTTGCGGTCCACCCAACTACTCTGCGTACCCAACTGTATGTATCTGAATAACATAGTTGAAGCCATCGGCAACACTCCTCTGGTCAAACTCAATAAAGTAGCCGACGGCATCAAAGGCACGGTGCTGGCCAAGGTTGAATACTTTAACCCAGGCAACTCCGTGAAAGACCGCATGGCGGTGCGTATGGTAGAAGATGCCGAAAAAGCAGGTCTGCTCAAGCCCGGCGGCACCATCATCGAAGGTACTAGCGGCAACACCGGCATGGGCCTGGCTCTGGCTGCCATCAGCAAAGGCTACAAGTGCATCTTTGTAATGAGCGACAAGCAAAGCAAGGAAAAGCAGGATATTCTGCGCGCTGTGGGCGCAGAGGTGGTTATCTGCCCTGTGGATGTTGCTCCCGATGATCCGCGCTCTTACTACTCCGTGGCCCGTCGTCTGAACGCGGAGACGCCTAATTCCTTTTACCCAAATCAGTACGACAATCTTTCAAACACCGCTGCTCATTATGAGGGCACCGGCCCTGAGCTGTGGGCCCAAACGGATGGGAAGATTACCCACTTCGCTTGCGGTGTGGGCACCGGCGGCACCATCTGTGGTACGGCCAAGTACTTGAAAGAGCAAAACCCGAACCTCGTATCCATTGGCTTGGATACCTACGGCTCGGTGTTTAAGAAATATAAAGAGACGGGTATTTTCGATGAAAACGAGATTTATCCTTACAAAACAGAAGGCATAGGGGAGGACATTCTGCCCAAAAACGTCGACTTTGACCTGATCGACCTTTTCATTAAAGTAACCGACCAGGATGCGGCCGTAATGACGCGCCGCTTGGCCAAAGAAGAGGGCTTATTCGTGGGCTGGTCCTGCGGATCGGCCGTGTACGGCGCTTTGGAGTATGCTCGTGAGCATTTGCAGGAAGATGACACCATGGTAATTATCCTGCCCGACCACGGCACGCGTTACCTAGGAAAAATTTACAACGACGACTGGATGCGGGAGCAAGGATGGCTGTAAAGAAAAAATATCTTTATTGCCCGCTTCCGGTTTAATGTTCTCCTTATAGAAATACTAAGACTTATGACCGTGACTAAAAAGCTGCGCAATATCGTGCTGGTGGATGACAACGAGACCACCTGTTTTCTGAACAATCGCTTGCTCACCCGCCTCGATGTGGCCGATAACGTGCTGGTTTTCACCCGTGCTCAGCAGGCTTATGACTTCTTCTGGGGCGAAGGCCGCAATCTCGTTGACCCAGTGCCCAGCGAAACGCCAGCCTTGGTCTTTGTAGATCTGAAGATGCCGGGAATGGACGGTTTTGAGTTTTTGCAACGCTACAGCGCTCTGCCCGAGGAAGTAAAGGCCCACACGGTACTGGCGGTACTTACCACCTCCATGCACGCCGCCGACACCGCCCGCGTGGCGCAATACCCGGATGTGGAGTACCTGGCCAAGCCACTCACTGAGGAGAAGCTGAACAAGCTGATGAGTAAGCGCTTCGCTGAGGTGTAAGTCTTTAAGAATTGGCTTCTAATAAAAGGCCGTTGCATGAAAGTGCAGCGGCCTTTTTTGTAGTTAATGATATAATATCGCCTGTCATGCAGAGCATTCTGCGCATGAAGCAGCGACGAAGCATCTCGCATGCTGAGGTCTGATTACTAATCCCGCTAAACACGCAAGATGCTTCGCTCCGCTCTGCATGACGGTCGATTAGAGTAGAGCACCAGATTGTTACACCACCGCTTCCACGAACCGGAACGCTTCGCCATCGAACAGGCCTTTGTCGCTGAGTTTTAGGCTGGGAATAACCAGCAGCGCCATGAATGACAATGTCATAAACGGGGCGGCCAAGGGCGAGCCTAGCTCTTTAGCCAGCGCATCTACGGCGGCGTAAGCTTCGGCCACGCGGTAGCCATCTTGATCAGACATTAGGCCGGCCACGGGCAAAGGGAGTAATACCTCTTCAGATTTGCCCCCCACGGCCGCCAGGCCACCTTTCGCCTCGATAACCAGGTTTACGGCGCGGGCAATGCTCTCATCATCAGTGCCAACGGCGGTAATGTTGTGCGAATCGTGGCCGACGCTGGAAGCTAAGGCGCCGCGCTTCAGACCAAAGCCGGTAATGAAGGCAACTGCCGGTGGCGCTGCTTCATACCGGTTTACCACCGTGAGCTTGAGTATGTCGCGCGCTACGTCAGATACGACGAGGCCATTTTCAACGCTGGCGGGCAGGTTGTGGCGGGCAGTAATGAGTTGGCCGTCGAAGCATTCGATTACGCGAATCTCGGTTGACTGTGTCTGGGGGGCTTTTTGCGGAGCGGATAGTTGAAAATCTGTGGATGTAAATGGCTGGGCGTGAAAGTTATTGACCACCGATACCGGCGCGGCGGGAATAAGCGTTTGGCCATTTTCGGCTACCAATTTGCCCCCCACGTAGGTTTGGCGCACCCGGAAATCAGCCAGGTCGTCGACCACGATAAAGTCGGCGGGGTCGCCTTCGCGCAGCAAGCCTACGGGTAAGTTGTAGTGCAGCACGGGGTTCAAACAAGCCACGCGCAGCACTTTCAGCACATCCTGGCCACGCGCTACGGCCCGCTGAACCAGCTGGTTGATGTGACCCAGCACCAGCGTATCGGGGTGTTTGTCGTCGGAGCAGAACATCATGTTCTCGTAGTGCTCGGGCAGCAAATCAATCAACGCCTCAAAATTGCGGGCCGCTGAGCCTTCCCGAATCAGGATTTTCATGCCTATGGCCAGCTTGTCGCGGGCCTCGTCGGCGGTGAAGCACTCGTGGTCGGTGCTGATGCCAGCGGCGGCGTAGCGCTGGGCATCTTGGCCGCGCAGGCCGGGCGCGTGGCCATCCACGGGGCGCCCGTAGCGCTGGGCCAACCCAATTTTAGCCGCTACATCAGGGTCGTTGTGCAGCACGCCGGGCCAGTTCATCATCTCCGCCAGGTAGCCGATTTCGGGGTTCTGAAACAGCTGCTCAATATCCTGCACCGAGATAACCGCCCCAGCCGTTTCGAAAGACGTGGCCGGCACGCAGGAAGGAGCACCAAAGCAGAACTTGAACGGCACCGTGCGCCCGCTGGCCAGCATATATTCCACGCCCGCCGTGCCCAGCACATTCCCAATCTCGTGGGGGTCGGAGACGGTGGCTACCGTGCCATGCACCACGGCCAGCCGGGCAAACTCGGCGGGCACGAGCAGGGAGCTTTCCACGTGCACATGGGCATCTACAAACCCAGGCAGCGCATAGGGCAGCGTGGCATCGGGTGTGGGGGAGGAGAGGGGCTCTATGCGCTGAATTTGCCCCCCAGCCACATATATAGTAGCCGGAGCTATGGTGTTGGCAAACAGATCAATAACGTTGGCGCGCAGGCTAAATTCGGCGGGCATAAGGCAGGAAAGTAGAGGGTTCAGAATTTGCCCCCCAGGCCGGCGGACGGGTAAAGAACCTTATATTTGGTTAATTATCCCTGCCAAATTCGTCTCGTGAGAAAGATATTGACCTTGCTGCTGGCCGCAGTACTGACCGGTTCTGCCGTGGCTCCCATGGCCGGTTGCGCTCAGCGCACAGCCCAGCAAAAGAAAACCAAAGCCTTCAAGCGCCAAAGCAAAGGCGGCCGCATGCCCTGCCCCACGCACGACTGCTAATGCTGATACAAATGAGCCATTTGCGCATCGCCGGCAAATTAATGCTGGTTGTTGTGCTACTTCTAGCAAGTACTGTTGCTCACAGCCAGGGGAGGCATGCCAAGTTTATGCAAGTAACGAGCATAGGTAAGTTCAAGCCTGGGTTCTACACGCTGCTAGACGGGTCTCGACACGGCGGTAAATTACGTGTATGGCAGGATTTGGAACGTAACGTTGTTCAGGTTGAGCAAGGAAAAGCCGATCCAATAAACTTGCAAACAGCTGACTTGCAAGGATTCACCATTGGAACTGATAGCTTCGCTGTGGTGCGACAGGTAGCAATGGTAGGCGCGCCAAATGAAAAACCATTCGGCGAAGCAGAATTCTTTCGAGTGATGCTTACTGGAAGAATTCAAGTCTTGCAGCATGATCAATTGATGCGGAGCCACAATACTGTTGGGCACTTGAACATCTGGCTGCTACGGATGTCACCTGAGTTGGCTATTGTAGGATTACCCTATGAACAAAGCGCCTTTGCACAACATGCATCGACGCTTTTTGTCGATAATCCCTTGCTATGCCAACGTATTCGAGCCGGATTGGTCGGACCGGATGATTTCAAGCGAATCATCTATGCGTACCTCTTTAAAAGGGAAATTGAGCAGGTCAGCTACGAGGAAGCCGCTAATATTTTCCGTCAATAGCCTTTGAGCAACAGTGTCGTACTAACTAGCAACTGGGAAAGCATGAACCATCGTCCACGAATGGGGGATGCTCGGTAGATTACTTTCTAATTAACGCCTTCCAAAAATGCCCCCCGAGCAAAACCCACTCACCGCCCTCCGCGCTGCCGCTGATGCCGTGCGCCAACAATTGCAGGTCAATGGCTTCGATGCCGCCGGTGTGCAGCGCCTCTCCGACTTCATCGAAGGGCAGCGCGCCCAATTGCCCGCCGCGAGCCGTGAAGGCGTAATAAATGCTTTGGGCTGCTTTCTGGGTGAGTGCATCGCGCAAACTTACCAGGGTGAGTGGGCTACTGGCCCAGATGGCACTACGGGCATTGGCTTGCGTAACAAGCTATTTCTGAATCCCTTTTACCGGGTAGGGCAGCAGCTAAAGCATGGCTTGGCTGATTCAGTAATGACATTCTTTGAGCAGATTCCGGACCGTTTGGAAGCGGAATTGCCTCGTAAAACTTGGATTTAATTACTATATTTTCCCTTAAATATTATTTTCTTCTCTCGTAGATTTAAAACTTGACTAATCCGGTAGTTTTCATTTTGAACCTTACTCACGTCAGTTACCGGATGCTGCGTTTTTTCTGCGATGGGAGAACTACGAAGCGCCGCCGAAGCCGTGCGGCAAAATTTAAACTTCTCTTCTTTTGACGGGGTAGCGGTGTCAAAGCTCGCTGAGTTCATTGACCGTGAGCGAGCTAGTATTAAGCAGGAAGCCTTAACCGGAGCAGTAAATGCGCTGGGGTGCTTTTTGGGGGAGTGCATAATCCGTAGCTTTGGGGGCCACTGGCACCGCGACGCCTCCGGGCTGGTCGGCATACAGATAGCTGGTTGTACCTTTATCAATCCGTTCAGCTACGTGGAGCGGCAACTGGAGCAGGGCGCGGCGGAGTGCGTAATGGTACTCTTCCAGTCTGTGCCCACCCGCTTAGCCGCGGCTGCCGTACCACGTCGTCGAACCTGGATTCCCGTCCCCTTGCCCCCGCGCCGAACGACTTCCCCATGAGAAAAATCGTCATTGCCATCGACGGCTACTCTTCGTGCGGCAAAAGCACTACCGCCAAAGCCGTAGCCGCCGAGTTAGGGTATGCCTACATTGACACAGGCGCCATGTACCGGGCCGTGACCCTGTATTTGCTCGAACATAAAATCGCTTTCGATGATTTGCCCCGTATCGAGCAGGCCCTGCACGATATGCACATCTCGTTTAAGCGCAACCGCCGCACGGGGCGAAATGAATTGTGTCTGGACGGCGAAATCCGCGAAGATGAGATTCGTCAGATGTATATCTCTAACTCTGTAAGCGAGGTGTCGGTGATTCCGGCCGTGCGCCACGCCATGGTCAGCCAGCAGCAGCGCATGGGCCGCAAGCGCGGAGTGGTGATGGACGGCCGCGACATCGGCACAACCGTGTTTCCGGATGCAGAGGTGAAAGTATTTATGACCGCCGAAACCCGCGTGCGGGCCCTGCGTCGGCAGGAGGAGCTGGCTATAAATGGCGAGCAGGTGGAAGTGGAGGAGATTATCGAAAACCTCACCAAGCGCGACCACCTCGACTCGACCCGCGCCGAAAGCCCTTTGCGCCGTGCTACCGATGCCATAATGCTCGATACCACGCATATTACTATTGATGAGCAGGTAGATTTCGTGCTGGAGCGTGTATCGGCTACGCTATTTTCGCTAGCAGCGGTTGGCGACCTAGCAGTGCCAAACGATGAAAAAAAGCCCCCCACGGCCTACCGTACCTAAAAGATATTGAGGTAGTAATGGCTCCGTGGGCCTAGAAGTTGGGTTAGGGAAAACTATATCGTTTTGGGAGGCATTTTTTTGTGCTAATCTTCGTAGTACACATGAGTTTACCCGGCTAAATGCCAAAAAGATGAACAAGGTCTGGCGCTGTCGGCGGCCAGTTAGGGCACTAAAGTTGCAGCTACAACTGCCGAAATATTTTCCCTGTCATGAACATCATTATCGATAAAAATTCCGGCTATTGCTTTGGCGTTGAGTTCGCCATTCAAATGGCTGAGGATGAGCTGGAGAACGAGTCAACTTTATACTGCCTGGGCGATATTGTGCACAACCGCATGGAAGTGGAGCGCCTGCACCAGCGCGGCCTGCGCATCATCGACCGCGAACAGCTTCAGCAGATACACGATAGCAAAGTACTGATACGCGCCCACGGCGAGCCGCCCGAGACCTACGAACTGGCTTTGCGCAACAACCTGGAGCTGATTGATGCTTCGTGCCCGGTGGTGCTTAAGCTGCAAAACCGCGTAAAGCACGCTTACGACGTCAGCCGCCGCCACGAGGGCCAGATTGTCATTTACGGGCAGCCGGGTCATGCTGAGGTTACTGGCCTAGCCGGTCAAACCGGCAACCGCGCTTTAATCGTGATGACCGAAGCCGACCTCGACCAAATCGACTTTGCCCGCCCCGTTACGCTGTTTAGCCAAACGACCAAGAGCACTGCCGGCTTCTACCGCATGAAGCAGCTGATAGAGAACCGCATTGCCGCCGCCGGGGGCAGCCTCGATAGCTTCGATGCCAACGACAGCATCTGCCGGCAGGTAAGCAACCGCGAGCCTGCGTTGGCAAAGTTCGCCGTGGAGCACGATGTAGTAGTGTTTGTGAGTGGGCGCAAAAGCTCCAACGGCAAGGCGCTGTTTTCGGTAGTCAACCAAACGAACGCGCGCAGCTACTTCGTCGAAAACGACCAGGATATCAATGATGAATGGTTTGTGGGGGCCAATTCTGTCGGGATTTGTGGCGCTACCAGCACGCCCATGTGGCTGATGCAGCGTGTGGCCGACCGCATTGCGCAGGTAGCCTTAGAGGCAGTATAGTCCCGCACGGATTTCTGTTCAACATCATCGTTATTTGCCCGGCCGGTTTCTGGTCGGGCATTTTTGTTTACTTCTGCTGCCGTATGCGCAAACTCTTCAACTACTTCCTGAACGGCTTCCTGATTGTGGCGCCGGTTGGCCTCACCATCTACATTCTGTTTGCTACTATCCGCTGGCTCGATGGCTTGTTTCGCATGGACAATGTGCCCCCCGGTATTGGCTTGCTGACGGCTATAGTGCTTCTCACGGTTGTGGGCTTCATTGCCAAGTCGTTTATGGTGCGGCCCTTCCTCATTATCGCTGAGCGAGTGCTGCACCGCACGCCTCTGGTGAGCATTATTTACTCTAGCCTCAAAGATCTGTTTGATGCATTTGTGGGCGATAATCAGAAGTTTAACTGCCCCGTCGTCATGTGCGTTAACCCGGAAGCCAAGATTTTCAAAATGGGGTTTGTGACGCAGGAGAATATGGAGCCCGCCAACCGCCCCGACTTGGTAGCCGTTTACTGCCCACACTCCTACAACTTTTCCGGCGAGCTATTCTTAGTGCCCAAGGAGAACGTCACTTTTCTGGAGCTGCCCAGCAGCGAGGTGATGAAGTTTGTGGTGTCGGGGGGCGTTTCGCGGCTGTAGAGACGCGTACTCGCGTCTTGTCGTTGAACGACCGGTACTGCGCCATCAAAACAATAACCGTAACGATCGGACGCCAGTATGCGTCTCTACAGGCCGGGCACATGATGACTTAGAACGGCCGTAGCTAGCATTCGCCATTGAAAACAACTTTACATTATCGGACCTATGGCACCGGCCCGCGAGTGGTGCTGGCTTTCCACGGCTATGGGCAAAGCGAAGGCCATTGGCGTAGCATAGCCGCCGTGCTGGGCGATAGGGCTACCATCTACTCGTTCGATCTGTTTTATCATGGCAATAGCCGGCTTGCCAAAGCTGATGCTCCGTTAACCAAAAAGCGCCTTGGCGAACTACTGGAGCAGTTTCTGGCTGAGAAAAGCATAGACCAGTTTAGTCTGCTCGCTTTCAGCATGGGGGCCAAATTTGCACTTACTGCCGTTGAGCATTTCCCTGGTCGGGTGGAGAAAATCTGGCTTATCGCGCCCGATGGCCTGCAGCGTCAGTTCTGGTACTCGCTGGCTACTTACCCGCCTTGGATGCGCGGGGTGCTGGGCCGGGCGGTGCTGCGCCCGCAGCGGCTGCTACGCTTTCTCAATGCGCTGGGGGAGCGCCGCGTAGTGGATACCAACCTGATACGCTTTGCCGAATGGCAGCTCGAAAGCCGGGAAAAGCGTCTGCGCGTGTATCGAAGCTGGGTTGGCTTTCGGCTGCTGGTATTCAGCTTGAAAGACCTGGCTCGTATTCTGAACGAGCATAACGTGGAGGTTACCTTTTTTCTGGGAAAACACGACCGCGTAATACCGCACGCTGGTTTGCAACGCTTTATCGGCTCGTTGCAGCAGGCGCGCACCGTGCTCCTCGACACGGGCCACGCGGGCCTTATCTACGACGTAGCCGCGTACCTGCGTCGTCACCCCGAACTTATTGCGCCGACGTCTTAGCCGTTAGTTCTTGCTCGTACAGGCGCTTGGTTTCCCCATCGAATACCACGAATACAACCTCAGCTGGCTGCTCATGAGTTTCCAGAAAGGCTAGTACCTCGCGCACAGCAATCGTAGTGGCTTCGGGTTTGGGATACCCATAAATTCCGGTGCTTATGCCCGGAAAAGCGATGCTCGTCAGGTTATGCTGAGCGGCAATAGTAAGGCTGTTGCGGTAGCAGTTGGCCAATAGCTCCGGCTCCTGCTAGTGCCCACCGTTCCAAACTGGCCCCACGGTATGAATAACATGCTGAGCAGGTAAGCGGCCACCCGTGGTAATCACGGCTTCCCCTGTTCGTAAGCCTTTGCCGTAGTGACCGGCTCGTAAGCGGCGGCATTCCTCCAGAATTTGAGGGCCGCCGGCACGGTGAATAGCCCCATCAACGCCGCCCCCACCGAGCAGGGAGGAGTTGGCGGCATTTACAATCGCGTCGGTATTAAGGGTAGTAATGTCACCTTGATACAGCAAGATGCGGCCGAATGATTGGGCTTGGGAGCGCCATAAGCCGCTGGAAGAGTGATTATGCATAGGAAAGTTGATAACAGATGCGGGTAAGGTGAACGCGCGTTTTGTGGGAACGGCAGGATGAGTTAAGAGTTTAAGCTAAAAAGCCCCCCAACTTCACCTGCTGGGCTGGCGCAGATAAAAAAGCCCCCAGTTCTATAATTTACTCTGAAGGGAATGAATTAAGCGCTATCCTTAGGTAAGCCATCCGGGTGCCGAATCGGGAAGCTTTGGCTTCTAACCAGTTGCTTCCCTTATATTGCCTTTACCATGATAAAAAAGCGGGTTGCAAAACGAGTAGTGGGGCGAAGAGAGCTGGTTGATTTCCCGCAATTCAAATTGCGTGGGGTAGAGGCCAAGGTAGATACGGGAGCCTATACGGGCGCCATTCACTGCTCCAATATTCACATCGAAACCCTGCCCGACGGCCGCCAACTGCTCTGCGTGCAGCTGCTCGACCCCTCACATCCAAATTTTAATGGCCGGCCGCTACAGTTCGCCGACTTCTCCCTGCGTGACATCAAAAGCTCGAATGGGGAAGTGCAGGAACGCTATGTTATTCAGACAGTTATTCAGTTATTTGGCGAAGATATTCCCGCCGAGTTTTCCCTGTCTGACCGCTCCGATATGCGCTACCCCGTACTCATCGGGCGGGTGTTATTGCGTCAAGCACAACTGGTAGTTGATGTGGCTCGCCTACATTTGTCGTATAAAAGTCAGGCCGTAGCTAAACATCCGCGGCCCTAAGTTGATTAGGCTTTTCCCTGTTTTCCTGCCGCCGCTCCCCATTTACCTCTGACCTACTCTTTCCAATGAAACTGGCCATTCTCTCGCGCGAGCCGAGGCTGTACTCCACCATGCGCCTTGTCGAAGCAGCCACGCTGCGCGGCTACGAGGCGGTGGTCGTCGACCATCTGCATTGCAACCTGGTGCTGGAGAAAGGCCAGCCGGGTATTATTTACGAAGGCAAAAAGCTGACGGATTTCGACGCCATCATCCCGCGCATCGGCGCCTCGGTTACGTTCTACGGTACGGCCGTGGTACGGCAATTTGAGATGATGAAAGTGCGAGCCGCCATTGATAGCCAGGCTATTGTACGCTCACGGGATAAGCTGCGCTCCATGCAGATTCTGTCGCGGGCCGGAGTGGGGATGCCCAAAACTGCCTTTACGAACTACTCCGACGATGTGCCCGAAATGATCAAGCAGGTGGGAGGCGCCCCGGTTATCATCAAGCTTCTGGAAGGTACGCAAGGCCTGGGCGTAGTACTGGCCGAGACTGAAAAAGCTGCCCAATCGGTAATAGAGGCCTTTCATAACCTCAAAGCCCGCATCATTGTGCAGGAGTTTATTGCCGAGAGCAAAGGCGCCGATTTGCGAGCCTTTGTGGTGAACGGCGAAGTAGTGGGTGCCATGAAGCGCCAGGGCAAGGAAGGCGAGTTTCGCTCTAACCTGCACCGGGGCGGCTCGGGCAAGCTGGTGAAGCTGAGCCGTGCCGAAAAAGCGGCTGCTTTGCTGGCTACCAAAGCGCTGGGGCTGGGCATTGCCGGCGTTGATATGCTGCAAAGCAAGCGCGGCCCGCTAGTGCTGGAGGTGAACTCATCGCCGGGGCTGGAAGGTATTGAGAAGGCCACGGGCCTGGATATTGCCGGCAAAATCATTGAGTACACGGCGGCGCTGGTGCATAGCAAGCGCAAGGATTCCGCGAAGAAAACGACCAGAAAAGCCCCCCAGCCTGATACCCAGCCTGATGTAGTTGGCTAACCGGGTTGAAATGCAGCTATTTTCCTTTCACTCTTAACACCTCAGCCTTTGCCCCACACCTACGGCCCCACCGACATGCTGATTAACGGCTTGGTTATCAGGCCGGGCGAACGGGTGCTGACGCGGTTGGTGATTTCGCGTTTGCCTTCCCGCACCGTTATTGATGTGCCTGTGTACGTGTATCGGGCGCAGGAGCCGGGACCGACGGTGCTGCTGATGGCCGGGATGCACGGCGACGAAGTGAATGGTATCGAAACGATTCGGAGGCTGGTGCGCCGCGATTTGTTGCAGCCCTTGCGCGGTACTATCATTGCCATTCCTATTCTCAACATCTACGGCTTCCTCAATTTCTCGCGGGAGGTGCCCGATGGCAAAGATGTGAACCGCAGCTTTCCGGGCAACCCGCGCGGATCGTTGGCCAGCAGAGTTGCCCACCGCTTTATGCGCGAAATCATGCCCCTGATCGACTACGGCATCGATTTTCATACGGGTGGCGCGGCTCGGGCCAATATGCCTCAGGTGCGCTGTCTGTTGGGCGAAGACGACCAGACCGATGCATTAGCTGCCGCTTTTGCGGCGCCGTTTACTTTGCACGCGTCGTTGCGACCCGGCTCACTGCGCGAGGCGGCTATGCAGCAGGGCCGCCGCATTATAGTGTACGAAACCGGCGAATCGCTGCGCCTCGATGAAGCCGGCATTGAGTTGGCTATGGCCGGCACATTTCGCGTTTTACACCAACTAGGAATGCTGGCTGAAGCTACGGCAGCCGCCCAGCCGAGCATTGTGTGTCGGCGGCATACGTGGCTGCGGGCGAAGTTCGCGGGCCTTTTTCGCAGTCATGTGCAAAATGGGCAGTTTTTGGAAAAAGGGCAGGTATACGGCAGCGTGGCCGACCCGTATGGCGAAGGCACCGTGCGGCTCGAAACGCCCACGGCCGGCTACGTTATTGGCTTAAATCATATGCCGGTCGTGAATCAGGGCGACGCGCTGGTGCACATTGCCTGGCCCGATAATTTGCCCCCCGGCCGCACGGAGCACTGGCCTCATCTGTTAGAAATGCCCCCCAGAGCGAAGGAGGAGGACGACGATCAGATATAGGATTATTTACGGGGCAGAATGCAGCGTCAACCAAGCGCTGTAAAGCCGGCCGTTGGCCTCAATTTCTGATCCTGCCGGTTTCTGCGTTTCTTTGGGGACCCGGCGAGGTGTCGGCCGCTACTATTTTTTTGAATGAAGACGAATTCCTTGCTTTTAGCCATCAATGCGGTTCTGGTTGTTGCCGTGGCCGTATTATTTTACCTGCACTTTGCCCAGAAGCCAGCCAGCGTGCCCGCCGTGGCCAAAACTGCGGCCATCACTACTGCCGCTGACAGCGCTGGCACCGCCCCTGAGGACACAACAGATGCCGCAGGGCCCGCATCAGTAGCTGCGGCTCTTGAGCCCGTCAAAATCGGTTATGTAGAGTCAAGCAAATTGCTGGATGGCTACAAAGGGATGCAGGTCGCGCGCCGCAACTTCGAGGCGAAGGCCAAAGGTTGGGAGCAGCAGAACAAAACGCTGATAACCAACTTCCAGTCGGCCGTGCAGAAATATCAGACCCAAGCTGCCAGCCTCACGCCTGAGCAACGGGCCGCTACCGAGCAGCAATTGCAGCAGCAGGAGCAGAAGGTGGGCCAAGAGCAGCAAAAGCTACAGCGCCAGGCGGCTGAGGAAGAAGCCAAAATGAGCCAGCAGGTACTAACCCGCGTAAATAAGCTGATTGAGCAGTATGGCAAAGAGAACGGCTACCAGTTTATTCTCATTGCACAGCCTGGCGGCTCTATTGCCTACAGCCGCAAAGACCTCGACGTAACGGCTCCGGTATTAAAGCGCCTGAACACCGAATACGGAAAAAAGTAGTCGAGTTTTTGACGTTTGAGAAGTAATGCAAGCGCCCGCTGCTCCAAGGAGCAGCGGGCGCTTTTTATTGCCATGTACTGAGTTTTAGCAGGAGTTGGTACGTTGTAAAAAGCCCCCCAGCTCAGGTTTTAGAAAGTAGATCTGATATGTGCGCTACGCTCATAATAGCACTTACTGGCAGGCTGTTGTGATGAAATTGGATCTGAAATTTTAGGGTCGTTTCATTAAACCCAGCGCAAAAATCTGTGTCTAATTACAAGTGGAAGCCGAACAAAGGCGCCATTGTATAGACTATGAAAAAGCTCATCAAATCTTCTCTGGTACTAGTGGCGCTGGTTTTCTCGGCAGCCCTGCTGACGGGTTGCGTGGCCTCCGCCCAGCCCGGCGTTGTGGTAGCAAGCGGACCAGCCTATTATCCGCCGCCTCGCCCTTATTACGGTTATCGACCACGGCCTTACTACCATCGTCCAGCGCGAGTGGTTGTGGTAGAGCGCCAGCCTGTTATCATACGGCCGTACCGGCAGCGCACCGTAGTCGTGCGGCCCCGGCCGGGCTATTATCGCCAGGATGCTCGCCAGCCCGGCCGCGACGGCCACCACTATGGTCGTGACCGTGGCCGGATTCGCTAGTAACAGGTATACCAACGCAAAAAAGCCCCCCAGACATTGTCTGGGGGCTTTTTTGGGTTTGATCGAATTCGCTGGCTTAGAAAACGAAGCGCAAGCTAAAGGCTGCATCCGAGTACAGACCAGTATAACCGTCAAATACTTCGAAGAATGGCTTGTAGTCCACGCCTACCACGAAGGGCAGATCCGGCAATTTGTACTCCAGACCCAGAATCAAGTCAGCACCAAAGGCGACATAATTCCGGTCTTCTTCGTAATAAACTTCATAGTAATCCTTGCCTTTACGGCCATAATAGCGTCTATCAGTGAAGTAGTAGCGCCCGTTGTATGAACCAACGTGGCCACCAGCACCATAGTAAAATTGTAGGCCCTTGATATCACTTACGGGCATGTGCTTTTCCAGCAGCAGGGTTAGCCGGCCGCCGCGGGCAGCGTACTCTCTGGTCAGCAAGCCTTCAAAGGCCACGTTGTTCTTGCCGCTCAAAAAGTGCTTTACGGTGAGTCCCGAAGAATATCCGCCGGCCCGCAGACCGATACCAGTGGTGTAGCCGCCTTTCTGGGCGTAGGCAGCCGGGGCCGTTAAAAGGAGTAATAAAACAAGGCGGTACAAAAACTTCATTACTGAGATGTTAGGGTTAAAATTCAACTGGCACCCTAAAGCACAAACTCCGTGCTGAACTCATCTCCATTCATTGGTTTTAGCGCGCCTCGGCAATTTCATCCGACAAATGCACGCGTATTCCGCCGCCGTCTTCCTCAGCGGCACGCAACATAGCCCGCGCTACCGTCACTGCCTCAACAGGCTGATACTTACGCAGTGGCCCCACCATCAAGGGCCGCAGCGCTTTCAACAAAACGGCTCCAATCTGCTCGCCTAAGCGCTTTTCTGTGCGGTTGCCCAGCAATAAAGAAGGCCGAAAAAAGTGGATGGCCCGAAAAGGCGTCTGCCGCACCGCCTGCTCCATCTCACCCTTCACCCGATTATAGTAAATGCGCGAATTTGCATCGGCCCCCATCGCTGATACAACTAAAAACTGCGCCGCAAAGTTACCGGCCGTAAGCGCTGCCAGCTTTACCACGTAAAGGTAGTCGACTTTATAAAAAGCCTCTTTTGAGCCCGCCTGCCGCATGGTGGTGCCCAGGCAGCAGTACACATCATCGGCAATCAGACCCAGCCGGTGCTGATCCAAGTCATCAAGTCCGAATATGCGCTGCTCTAATTTGGGGTGCACCTGGGGCAAGGGACGCCGACCTATCACAATGACTTTGGCGTAGCGCTCGGAGGCTAGCAGCAACGTAAGGAGTTGGCTGCCAACCAAGCCGCTGGCGCCGGCAATGAGAGCAGTTTTTTGAGGTGTCATAAGGTGATTGCAAGCACGAGAGCAGACGGAAGGGCAGCAGAGGTCCTTCTACGATAAATACCAATTAAGGGCAATGAAGCCAACGAACATCGCAGCAAAAATGACGCGTCGTGCGTCCTTTCTGTTGAGAGTCAAGTTATTAGATGAAGGCTTGCTTTGGCTATTTATTCCTGCCCTAGTAGTCGGGTTTCGTCGGGTGCTAGTTGCACCAGGCCGCGCTTATAAAGTGTGCCGAGCGCTTTCTTGAATACTTTCTTGCTCATGCCCAGGCGGCGGTAAATGTCGTCGGGCTCACTTTTGTCGGACAAGGGCAGGGCGCCGCCGCTGGCACGTAGGGCCGTGAGAATGGTTTCGGTGGCGTCCAAAGCTTCATCGTAGCCTACTTTCTGCAGACTTATATCCAGCTTGCCGTCGGGCCTGATCTGGCGCACGTAACCAGTAGGCTTGTCGCCTAAGCGCAGAGGGCGAAATACTTCATTGTGATACACCAGCCCGAGGTAAGCGCCATTCACGATAACCGTGTAGCCTAAGTCCGTATCCTGGGCGACGAATAGCTCTACCTGGTCGCCAGCTTTGCCCGGAAAGTCAGCCTGCGGCAGGTATTTCTCCCATTTAGATGAGGCCACAATACGGTCGGAGTTCTCGTCGAGGTAAACATATACGGTAGCGCGCTGTCCCACGCGCAAGGCCTGGCGCTGGTTGCGGTAGGGGAGAAACAGGTCCTTTTCGAGGCCCCACTCCAGGAAAGCGCCGTTGGACGAAACGTCGCGAACGGTGAGGGCCGCAAACTCACCCACCCGTGCCAGTGGCTCTAAAGTGGTGGCAATGAGGCGGTCTTCGGAGTCACGGTACACAAACACGCGCAGCCGGTCACCGATTTGAGTGCCTTCAGGCACGTACTTAATGGGCAACAGCAAGTCGCCGTCGTCGGAGGTCAGATACAGGCCGAAATCCACGGCGCGGGCTACTTCAAGTTCGTTATAGTCGCCGAGGGCAAGCATGGGATGGGCTTTTGGGGTGAGTTATGGTAGGAAGCCAAAGGTACAGAAGCCTGGGGGGCAAATTTCGCTCGGGTGTATCTGCCTCTTACGTAGAGTCCCTGCGGTAGATTGGCATTACTATAAAAAGGAGTAATAACGGCGTAGAGACGCGTATTCGCGTCTCAATCGTTGCTGACGTTATTTTAGGATAACTAGTAGCATGGCGTGGGGCCGGTCATTCAACGGTGAGACGCGAATACGCGTCTCTGCAAACTATTGATACGGTGCGACACCAGGACGGGTAAAGTTGAAATCACTGAAGTCATAATAGGCCCCCGAATTCTCGAAGATCCGGTAGCCATTATTGGTCAGCTGGCCCCGCGGATAGAAGCCAAACAAAATCTGGATGGTGCGCAGCGCTGTGTACTCGTTGCGGAAGCGCAAACCCAGGCCGAAGCCAGTGAATGGCTTGTCGAGAAATGGAGAGTCGCGGCCGGGAGTAGTGGCCAACCAGGCAGCATCGGCGAAAGCTACGCCGGCCAGGCGGAAGCCCAGAAACGATACGGGCGTGTACATGGTAGCCTCGTAGTTGAGCACAAAGCGACTGGTGCCGCGCAGAGTGCCATCGGAGCGGAAGCCGCGCAGGCCCCGTTCGCCCTCAATGGACAAAAGCTGCTCGCCTGGGCGTCGGTCGAAGCCCAGATCCATGCGGTTCCACAGAAAATGGCGCCACTGATAGTTGCCCGTATTGTAGAGGCGCGTAAAATACAGGGCCTGCGTGCTCAGGAGTCCTTGCTGCCAGTCTCGTTCGCGCTGGCGCACAAAGGTCCCGAACTCCCCACTCAGATATAAATAGCCCCGCCGCACACTATAGAGGCCACTGGCAGCACGCACGCCATAGTAGCGCCGATTGCCCAGCTCGTTCAATTCGTAGCCAGCGGTAAGGCTGAGTAAGGTGCCCGTCGGTACGTCCTCGGTACGGCCGAAACCGAAGAGATATTTGTCCTTATAGTAGCGCCGAACGCTATAGCCGATAGTGCCCAGAAAAAGGCTCGCGTCTGCGTAGTCCTCAATGGGCCGCTCGCCGTAGGTGGTATTCAGAAAGCGCCCGGAAACGACAAAGCGGGCCGGATTCTCATAGCCCAGATCGTAGCTTTTCAGGCGTAAGGCGCGTCCCAGCCATATATCGCGGGTGCTATAGCGCAGCCGCTCCAGGCGATCCGAAGGGATGGGGGGCAATTGTGGCAGCTGAATAAGCCGATCATAGAAATCGAGCGCCACTGCGCCGGCATACTGGGTGTTAATAGAAACAAAGTCGCGGGCCACGTAGGCGCCTATTTCCTTGTTTTCGTACTCGTTGCGATAGCGCACCTGCGCATTGACGAAGTTGCGGAAAGGTACCAGATAGCTGCCCCGGTAGCGCCAGGGCTGGGGGCTGGCGCGGCCATACTCGTAGCGGTTCCGGAACTGGTGGCCCAGCCCCATAAAGTTCACATCGTTCAGCCCAATGACGGCCGCATCCACATCGCGAATCTGAAGCGAGCCGCTCAGGCTAAACACATCCTTGGTAATAATCTGCACGTCTACGCTGTCGGGCGTAGTAGTGGCCTCATTCACAAATACGCGCGCGTCGAGTAGCTCTCCCGTCTGGCGCAGCAAACGCTCAGTTTCACTAAGCTCCTGGGGCTCCAGCTCTTCGCCCACCCGAAACAGCAGAAGCTGCCGCACCCGCGAAGGAGCCGTGCGAATGTGAAAAATATTGCCCCCTTTTTCCAGAAAGTTGCGCGGCTTGCGGTCGGGGTTGTTGATGCTATAACCGAAGGCGTCGAGGGTGGTAATGTTGATGCTACGCACAATCTTAAAGTTGTGCTGGCTGTATTGGCGGTCGAGCAGGGTAGCATCGAGGCCGGCCCGCTCCTCAGCGCGGGCCGTAAAGTTGAACAGCGCCGCCACCGCCTTGCCGGCAATGGTCTTGCGCTTGGCATACGCTTGCAGGCCAGTGAGAATACGCTCCTCATCGAAGCGCCGCCGCAGGGAATCGGGGCGGGTTTCGAGCGGGGTTAGCACTGTATCGGGCACGGATGGCTGCGGGTCTTGGGCCTGCGCCACCCCTGCCAAGAATACCAACGGCAGTACCAGCCGCCACCGAAAACGGCGCCGCAACTGGAAAGCAGACACGAGGTAAGCAAGCATAAAGCGGAACAATACAAAAGCCAAGTGGCAACCTGCAAGATACAAACGTCGGCCGCCACTCGGTAAGTACGAAGCTCAAGCCTACCTGAAATTCTCAACCAAGTTAGGAGGGGATAATATCCCAAATCAAGCCCAAAAAAGCACCAGGCGCAATAGGTTGATGATTGCTAGTCTGGGGGGCAAAATTCTAGTACAAACCAGCCATTTTGAGCAGTGCTTTTGAAACCTTTCCTAAAAAAATTAGCTTAAGGTAGTATTGTGTATATGAAGTCTAGTTGCTATTTTTAAGCCATCAAAAGCCCTCGGATGAACGAACGAATTCAGGAAAAGCTAAGTATTTTGGCAGACGCCGCGAAGTACGATGTGTCGTGCTCCAGCAGTGGCGGAAAGCGCAAAAACGAGAACAAAGGCTTGGGTAATGCCGAGGGTATGGGCATCTGCCACAGTTACACCGAAGACGGCCGTTGCGTGTCGCTGCTTAAAATTCTGCTGACCAACTACTGCATCTTCGACTGCGCTTACTGCGTATCGCGGCGTAGCAATGATGTGAAGCGCGCGGCCTTCACCGTGGACGAAGTAGTCGACCTGACGATGAACTTCTATCGTCGCAATTATATCGAAGGCCTTTTTTTAAGCTCCGGCATTTTTAAGGATTCGGACTACACGATGGAGCGCTTGGTGCGCATCGTGAAAAAGCTGCGCACGGAGCACAAGTTCAACGGCTACATCCATGTTAAAACTATTCCGGGCGCTTCGCCTGAACTGATTGCGGAAGCCGGCCTGTACGCCGACCGGTTGAGCGTGAACATTGAGTTGCCTTCGGAGCTGAGTTTGCAGAATTTGGCCCCCGAGAAAAACTATAAGGAAATTCTGACCCCGATGAAGCAGATTCATCAGGGTATCGTGCAGAACAAAGAGGAGAAGGCGCTATTCAAGAAGGTGCCGGCTTTCGCGGCGGCGGGGCAAAGCACCCAGCTCATAGTAGGCGCCTCCGATGAAAATGACCATCAGATTCTGCAGCTATCCGATTCGCTATACAAAGGCTACGGCCTGAAGCGGGTGTATTATTCGGGCTACGTGCCTGTGACGGATGATGCGCGCCTGCCGCAGCTCACGCGCCCGCCTGTTATTCGGGAGCACCGCCTGTATCAGTCCGATTGGTTGATTCGCTTCTACGGCTTTCAGGCCGACGAAATTCTGGACCCTCAGCATCCGCACCTCGATCTGGAAATTGACCCCAAGCTGGCTTGGGCACTGCGCAACCGCCACGTTTTTCCGGTGGATGTGCAGACCGCTGACTACGAGATGATTCTGCGAGTGCCCGGTGTGGGCGCGCGCTCGGCCAAGCGCATTGTGGCGGCCCGCCGTTTTGCCCCGCTCACTTTAGATCATTTGCACAAGTTTGGCGTGGTGCTCAAGCGCGCTAAGTTCTTTCTGACTTGCCGCGGGCAGGCGCTGGATAGCCGCGAATATGATGAGCAGAGCCTGCGTCGGCAGATTCTGTTCGGGTCGGGTGCGGTGCGCTCTGCCCTTGTTACCCAGCAGCTCGATCTTTTTGCTCAGGCTTCCTAGCGCGTGAAAATCACTTCTCATTAAAACTTATAAATAAAAGTATAGGCATAGTCCGGTATCATTTTGGTATTCGAAAAAGCCCCCCAGAAAGCATTAAGCCGCGCCGCAGTGACCAACATACTCCAGCACAACTTCAGTCATTGCGGTGCGGCTCATAGTTTCTCTTCCATTCTGCCACCTCAACGCCGCCCGGCGGCTCTTTATACAACCAACCATTAGCGACCAACTACTACTACCATGACTGTTTCTCACCGCGGCGCCGACGCGTCGGCCGCTCCTTCCGAAGCCTCCAAAACCTCCAAAGTAGCCCGCCTAGCCTGCTGCTGTAAGCTCAGCGACCTATTGCCGCTTGTTCGGCAGCTGCACGAGTCGGTGCGTAATAACACTGCTCGCGACGAGTCGCACCCGGAGGCTGCCTGAGGCTGTGAGACTGGTTTGTAGCTGAGGGGCAACTTCTTACCGCGCCCGTAGTAAGACGGGTTGTGCGCTACGAACTCGAACATCACGACGTCCCTACCAATGGCATTACGCTGCACGTGGTGCAGTGTGGCCCGCTGGATGGCCCGCTGATTATACTGCTACACGGTTTTCCTGAGTTCTGGTACAGCTGGCGACGTCAAATTCCGGCTTTGGCAGAAGCGGGCTACCGAGTGTGGGCACCGGATCAGCGCGGCTACAACCTCAGCGACAAACCTGCCCAGGTTGCGGCGTATAAGATGCCCGCTTTGGCGGCCGATATTATTGGGCTGATTGACGCAGCCGGGCACGAGCGCGCCTTCCTGGTCGGCCACGACTGGGGCGCGCTCGTAGCCTGGAACCTGGCGGCCTATTTCCCTTCCCGGGTGGCGCGGGTGGCTATTCTGAATGTGCCGCACCCGCGGGTGATGACCCAGGAGCTACGGCACAGCATCCGGCAGCTAAGCAAGAGCTGGTATATTTTCTTTTTTCAGCTCTCCTGGCTGCCTGAGAAGGCCTTCAGCTTCAACAACTACCAGCTCGGCGAACAAACTCTGCGCGGCACCAGCCGCCGGGGGGCTTTTAGTACCGAAGATTTAAAGCTTTATAGGGCAGCCTGGGCGCAGCCGGGCGCCATTACCAGTATGCTCAATTGGTATCGGGCAGCGGCGCGCTACATGCGGCAGCTGAATCCGCCGGGGCGCGTGCGGGTGCCGGTACACATCGTGTGGGGCAAGCGCGATGCTTTTCTTAATCCCAACATGGCGCAGGAAAGCCTGGCGTGGTGTGAGGCCGGTCGCCTCACCTATTTTGAACGATCAACGCACTGGGTGCAGCACGAAGATGCCGAAGCCGTCAACGAATTGTTGCTGCGGTTCTTCGGTCATCCGCACGAAAATGGCGGGCAATAACAGGAAGCGAAACACGATAACCTTCTTCCTTACTTAACCTCAGAGCACCGGATGCAGTAAGAAAGGCTAGTGTTCACTTAAACCCAACCGATATATGAGCATTTCCCAATCTGCCGCCGCCACTCACCTAAACGCTTCTCTCGAGATTCTTAAGGGGAATATTACCAACGGTAAAACCCCTGCGCTTGGCAACATCAACGGCTGGAGCGAACTCCTGGAAACAGGCGGCGACCCGGCTTACAAGACAATCGCCGACGATTTGAGAGAGCTGGAAGGTGTTATCAATACCGGTGATGCAAATCAAGTCAGCAGCCAGCTTCTCACTTTGGCCGAACACATCAACAGCGTAGTAGATGGCGCTACGCCCAACTTTATCGATCAGCTGCACGAACTGGCCCAGGCCCTCAGCGACGCAGCCCGCCAGCTGCAACCCGTACAAGGCTAAGCAACTGCCGAAACTGGCCCGTCATGCTGAATCTGGCTTTTGCCTGTTGAAGCATGGCGGGCTGTTGGTTGACTAGCCGGCTAGTGTCGCTATCCATTTATTCCGCTTTATGCACGATTACACCTACGATGGCTCTTTCGATGGCCTGCTGACGGTATTGCTGGAGATGTATGAGCGCAAAACGCCCCCCAACAGCATTCAGCCCGCCGACGCGGCCCAGGGGGGGCTTTTTACAGCCACGGTGCCCATTGCTACCAGCGAGGAAAAAGCCGCGCGCGTGTGGCAAGGCTTGCTGAAATACATGGACAAAGAGGCCCGTACGCGCCTCTACCACGTTTTTCTATCGGAGCGCGCCGACCGCGAAATCATCATTTGCCGCTATGTGCAGTTGGCGGTGGAAGCGAAGGGCCGGGTGGATATTTCAGAAAACTACACCAACGACAGCGTGCGCCTGGTAGCCGACATCGACAAGCAGATGTTCCGCGAAAAGCACCGCATGGAGGCCTTTGTGCGCTTCGAGAAAACGCAGGACGAGCTGTTTCACGCCACTATCGAACCTGACTTTGATGTGCTGCCGCTCATCGCACCCCACTTTACCAAGCGCTACGCCGACCAGCGCTGGCTGATCTTTGACCGCCGCCGTGGCTACGGTCTCTACTACGATCTGCACCGCACCGACATCGTGCAGTTTGAGGAAAAAGCCCCCCAGCGCTCCACCGACATGTCAGCCACAGTGCTGGATGAACGGGAACCGCTGTTTCGCCTGCTCTGGCAAACCTATTTCGACCACGCTAACATTCCGGAGCGCCGCAACATGAAGCTGCACCGGCGCCACATTCCGCTGCGCTACTGGCGTTATTTAAGCGAAAAGCAGCCCCGCGAAACCAGGTTTCAGCCCATTAAGAACAAGACATTAACGAAGGATTCCAGCCAATTGCAGTAATATCAAGGCGCTTACCCAAAGCGTATGTCATGCAGAGCGGAGCGAAGCATCTCGCGTGCTGATGTGAGGTTACTAATCTTAATAAACACGCGAGATGCTTCGGCTTCGCCTCTGCATGACGGCTTTGTGAGTAGGCTTAACTCATTTCATGTTAAAAAGCCCCCCAGCGTGCTTCTATCGGCACCGCTTCTTGTACAAGCCGGGCGTTATCCCTTCGTACTTTTTGAAAAGCGACTGAAAGTAATTTGTGTTGTTAAAACCCGCCCGGAAGCACACGTCGGCCACGGTGGTGAGCGGGTTGCGCAACAGGCGTTTGGCTTCGGCCAGGCGCTCATGAATAATATACTCTACCGGCGTCAGGCCGAACTCGCGCTTGAAGAGGCGGAAGAAGGTGGCTTTGCTCATGCAAGCCAGCTCGCTGAGCTTTTCCACGGTAATTTGCTCCGTGAGGTGGCGCTTGATGTACTGCACCACATGGGCAAAGCGGTGGGAGGTGAGGTGCTGGGCGTAGTTATGAAAAATAAGCTGGCGGGCCTGGGTTTGCATCAGCCGAATAAGCAGCTCCTGAAGCGTGAAAGACGCCAGCACGTCTTTGCTGGCGTGCGTTTCCTGCGAAAGATGAATCAGGCGCTCCAGCGTGCCCGTTAGCTCGGGCGTGTTGGTCAGATGCGCATTTTCGGTCATGGCCAGGCTCCAAGGGGCTTTTTCCTCGGCCAGCGGCAGCCGCTCATTCAGTAAATCTACGGTTTGGCGAATGGTGTCGGCGGGGATGGCCAGGGCCAGGCACTGGGTAGGATTGGTGGCGCTGGCTTCGGGAAAATCGATTTCCATAAGCTGCTGCTCGCCCACAATTACCGATTCGCCGGGCAGGTAATCGAAGGCCGGCCGGCCAGCCAGGTGCATCACTTTCTTGCCGCGCAGCATAGTCGTCAGCACCAGGTTGCCCATGCTGAGCGGCACCTTGCTGGCCGTTTGGCGCGTCTCAAAAATGTTCAGCTCAAAAGCATCCAGCGAGTACACCGTGCGGTTTTCAACCAAAGCGTGGAGCTGATCGGGATGGCGTAGCGCTACGGGCGAAGGCAGAAATACTTGGGACATGGCGGGCGGACTAGAGAGCAGAAAAACTTGCGACTATAGGCGGGAAGACTGAGAGAATACTACACACTTTTCAGCAATAACGAAAGCTAACTTGGGCTAAGTGTTCATTCATAACTCCCACAGCATGGAAACGTTAGAAAATCCCACCACTCTCATCGCGCGCCCCCAGTTCAAATCTCACTACGACAACTTTATTGGCGGCAAGTGGGTAGCCCCCGTTAAAGGCCAGTATTTTGAGAACCCATCACCCATCGATGGCAAGGCCTTTTGTAAGGTAGCCCGCTCCACCAAAGAGGATATTGAGCTGGCCCTGGATGCGGCCCATGAGGCGTTCAAAAGCTGGAGCAAAGCTTCGGCCACCACGCGCAGCAACGTGCTGCTCAAGATTGCCGACATCATGGAAGCCAATCTGGAGCACCTGGCGGCCGTCGAAACTGTGGAGAACGGCAAAGCCATCCGCGAAACCATGGCCGCCGACCTGCCCCTGGCCATCGACCACTTCCGCTATTTCGCGGGCGTTATTCGGGCTGAAGAAGGCTCGGCGACGGAGCTGAATGAAAACACGCTTTCCCTCGTCATTCAGGAGCCGCTGGGTGTGGTGGGCCAGATTATTCCCTGGAACTTCCCGCTGCTGATGGCCACCTGGAAAATTGCCCCCGCCCTGGCCGCCGGCTGCTGCGTGGTAGTAAAGCCCGCCGAGCAGACGCCCGCCAGCATTATGGTGCTCATGGAGCTGATTCAGGACGTGCTGCCTGCCGGGGTAATCAACGTAGTGAATGGCTTTGGGCTGGAAGCCGGCAAGCCGCTGGCCAGCAACAAGCGTGTGCAGAAAGTTGCCTTCACGGGCGAAACCACCACGGGCCGCCTCATTCTGCAATACGCCGCTGAGAACATTATTCCGGTCACGATGGAGCTGGGGGGCAAATCGCCGAATATCTTCTGCAAATCGGTGATGGACCACGACGACGATTTCCTCGACAAATGCCTGGAAGGGGCGGCCATGTTTGCGCTGAACCAGGGCGAAATCTGCACCTGCCCGTCGCGCCTGCTCATCCACGAAGACATTTACGACGCGTTCATGCCCCGCCTGATTGAGCGCGTAAAAGCTATCAAGCTCGGCCACCCCCTCGACCCCGACACCATGATGGGCGCTCAGGCCTCGAACGATCAGTACGAGAAGATTCTGAGCTACCTCGAAATTGGCAAGGCCGAAGGCGCGGAAGTGCTGGTTGGCGGTGAAGCCCACGCTCATGATCATGAAGAGTTGACCGAAGGCTATTACATCAAGCCCACCATCTTCCGCGGCCACAACAAAATGCGCATCTTCCAGGAGGAAATCTTCGGCCCTGTGCTGTCGGTTACCACCTTCAAGGACAACGACGAAGCCATTGCCCTGGCCAACGACACGCTCTACGGCCTGGGCGCCGGCCTCTGGAGCCGCGACGCCCACGAGCTCTACCAGATGCCCCGCGCCATTCAGGCCGGCCGCGTGTGGGTAAACTGCTACCACGACTATCCCGCCGGCGCGCCCTTCGGTGGCTACAAAGCATCAGGTTTTGGCCGCGAAAACCACAAGATGATGCTGGCCCACTACCGCCAGACCAAGAACATGCTAATATCCTATAGCCAGCAGAAACTAGGCTTCTTTTAATAAGGTGAAATTGTGAAGTGGTGAAATGGTGAGTTTGACGTTCTGAAGGAGCAAAACGCGCAGATAGAACGTCAAACTCACCATTTCACCACTTCACAATTTCACCACTCACCATATCACTGATGCCAACTCCCCGCGTCCTCGTAACTCCTGCTGCCGAAGCTACCATTGATTTGCTCCGCGATGAGCACGGCCCGCTGATGTTTCACCAGAGCGGCGGCTGCTGCGACGGCTCTTCGCCCATGTGCTTTGCGGCGGGCGAGTTCCGCGTGGGCGGCTCCGACGTGTGGCTGGGCACCATCCACGGCTGCGACTTCTTCATGAGCGCCAGTCAGTTTGAGTACTGGCAGCACACCCAACTCACGGTAGACGTCACGAAGGGCCGCGGGGCCAGCTTCTCGCTGGAAATTCCGCTGGGCGTGCGCTTCCTGATTCGCTCGCGGCTATTTACTGAGGAAGAGTCAAAGCACATGGAACCGGTGCTGGATGGGGAAGAATATCTGGCCCGCACAACGGAGTCGTAGTAAAAACGAATGCCAAAAAAAGCCCCCCAGATCAGGTCTGGGGGGCTTTTTTTATGTATGATGCAGCAAGAAACAATCTACATTATTTCACGCGCACCGGCAAGCCTTCGAGTTGGGCGTAGCTGAGTTTCCAGCTGCCTTTCGGGTTCTTTTTCCAGAGCAGGATGAAGTTGCCTTCGCCCTCACCCATGGGGGCGCCCGGCGTTGTTGGCTCCACATCTACGGAGTACGTGCCGGCTTCGTAAGCTGTTTGCGCGTCGGTGCCGGAGCTTACTACGTTGGTGCGCAGGTTAGAAATGGTGCCCATGGTTTCGCGCACCCAACGGTTAGAAACTTCTGATTTACCCTGAAAGTGGGCTTCTCCTTGCAGAAAATGCACATCATCGGCGAAGAGCGTATCTAGCTGAATGGCATTTTTGCTGTTCCAGGCACTGATAAACTGCTGATTCAGCGTCTGCGCATTTACGGCCGAGTCTTTCTCGTCGGTTTTGGTGCAAGAAGCCGTCAGAAGTACGGTAGCGGACAAAATCCAAAGCAAGGATTTCATAAAAAGGGGAGTGTTAGTGTGAGGACTGTACAAAAATTCGCCGGCTCCGGCACAAGGCAAGAGTCGGCGAAAGTAGAAAAATTCGGTGGTTACCAGCTCTTTCTGCGCACTTCCGAAGAAGGATACGGCGTGTTACGCTCGCCATACGACTCGTTGGGCAGGTAAGCAGCGTTGGAAGCAGTAGGAGCACCGTCGGTGCCAACAAGCATCATCGGAGCGGTAGCGGCAAAGCCATTGGCCATCATTGGGTATTGCTGGGCCTGAGGCTTGGGAGCAGTAGCTACAGCAGCTTTCTTTTCAGCAGCATCTACGCGGCGGGCCAGGGCAGCACGCTCGGCGCGTTCGGCCGCAGCCCGGTTGGCGGCAGCACGGTTAGCAGCGGCTACGCGGGCGGCTTCTTTGCGTTTGTTGTCGGTGCGCTTACCAATGGCATAGCCCACGCCAGCGCCGGCCACTCCACCTACCACACCACCCACGGGGCGGTTGCGCTTATGAATAATAGCGCCAGCAGCGGCACCACCTACACCACCAATTACGGCACCCTTGGCCTGCGGGCTCCAGGGCTTTTTCTCCTGAGCCTGAACCGTGCTACCGAAGGTCACCGTGATCAGCAGAATCAGCGTCGATATATAACTGAGCTTTTTCATGACGAATGTTTTAAGTTGGGAATCTTATACAAATTCTTAGCAGGTAAATACAAGCACCGTGCCACAACAACTCAACCGTTGATGATGCTCTTAACGGAGTAGAGTGCAATAAGGATTATCCGATTTAAGACGAAAGTCAGATAAAGTGGGGCAATTCGCTCTAAATCAGGGAATAATTCCTCTCTTTTATGCCCTTCCAAAGTGCTGTTTTTGTGAGCAATAGACGGCGCAGAAAACAGCACAAATACCGTTGCTCTACAGCTCCGTTACCGTGATTTGAATATCCGTATTGCGGCCGTGGTCGTCGGCGCAGGATATTTTTAGCGGCCCGGCCGACGGGCGAAAAAAGACACGCTCCGTAGCTGGCGCGGCTCGCAAAAACTCGTCATTCACGTACCAATACACCTGCCGAACTTCGCTGTCGGTCGTGCAGCTCAGTAATAGCTGCTGCCCTTCTCCCCGGTTGAGCACATAGTCAGTGCCCGCCAAGGGTGAAATGATGCTGGGGGCCATTTCGGGCCCGCCGCGCACAAGCTGGCAAGCGGGGTTGTGTGGCGGCAGTCGTCGGTAGGGCAAGCCTTGAGTTTCGCGGAAAGCAGCCACGCCGGGGGGCAAATTTGGGTACAGCTCGCGCCGAAAACCGGCTGCCGGGGCACAGGCCCGGCAATACACACTCGCGCCATCGGCCGCCAGCAGCACCTCGCGCTGGTGCTGGCAGCGCTGCCCCGACGACACGCCCGGCAGGAAATAATCGATGAGCTGATTGGGGCAATGCTCACCCGGCGGGCGGCCGCTCTCAGCGCACACCAACCGGAAATCCAAGCTGCTGGGGGGCAAAAACCAGTTGTTAGGTGAGTTGTAGGCCAGCGCATTAAACAAGTCGAATAGGAGGGGAGTGGCCACCTCCGAGCCCGTCAGGGCCGGTGCCCCGTGCCCGCTGAAGTTGCCCACCCACACCCCAGTGGTGTATTCCCGGTTGTAGCCGATGCTCCAGGCGTCGCGGCGGCCGTAGCTGGTGCCCGTCTTCCAGGCAATCTTGGGCAGGCGCCGGCTGGTTTCGTAGCCCACCGGCAAATCAGGGCGCGTAAGCTGAGCGAGAATGTCGGTGGTGAGATAGGCCGCCGACTCGGAAAACAAAGAAATTTGCCCCCCAGGTGTGACCTCACTCCCTAGCCCCCTCGCCGAAGGGAGAGGGTGAACTAGTTCTAGCTTTTTAGATCTGACTACATTTTCTAGAATTCTAGTTTTTAAAGCTGGTTCCCCCTCTCCCTTCGGCGAGGGGGCTAGGGGGTAAGGCCAATTGTTGAGGTCGTGTGAAGTAGTCCACGCCAGCGCCTGATACCGGCCGCCGTTTGCCAGCGTCACATACAGATTCGTCAGTTCCTCGAGCGTTGCCCCGCAGCCGCCCAGAATCGTGCTCAGGCCCAAATGCGGCGCATCGCGGGCCACGCGGCGAAAGCCAGCCTGGGTAAGCTTATCCGTGAAGGCAGGCACGCCTAGCTCAGCCAGTACGCTTACCGCCGGAATATTAAGCGAAAAAGCCAAGGCTCGCTCCACGGTTACCTCCCCGTGGCAGCGCTTATCGAAGTTCTCGGGGCGGTAGCCGCGGAAGTTGGTGGGTACATCAGGTAACAACTGTTTGGGCGTAAGCAGCCCTTGGTCCATGGCCAGCGCATACAAAAAAGGCTTAAGCGTGCTACCCGGCGAGCGAACGGCCAGCACCCCATCGTTCTGTCCTTGATTGTTGATGTCGCCGAAGTCAGCCGAGCCCACGTAGGCTTCCACGGCGCGGGTGCGGTTATTCACGACCAGCACTGCCGCATTCGTAATGCCCAAGGCGTGTAAGCGGCGCACATAATTGCGCGTCAAATCTTCGGCTTTGGCTTGCTTGCTGCGCTGCAACGTGGAACTGATGCTGGCTTGACCCGCAAACTGCCGCACCAGTCGTCGCGCCAGGTGGGGCGCCAAAGCAGGCGCCGCGTGACGCTGCACATCCAGCGGCTCCAGTAATGCGTCGGCAATAGCTTGTTTGGAAAACAGATTTTGCCCCCCAAAGCGCCGCAGCCACCTATTTCGCTCCTTCAGAATAGCGGCGTTGTGCTTGCCCAAAACCAAACCCGTAGGCCGGTTTGGGATGATTGCCAACGTCACCGTCTGGGCCAGCGACAGGTAATCCGGGGGCTGCTGAAAGTACAGGAGCGCCGCCGATTTCACGCCCTCTACGTTGCCACCGTAGGGTATCAGGTTCAGGTATAGCTGCAGGATTTCATCCTTACTGTAATGTGCCTCCAGCTGCACCGCACGCATTATTTCCAGCAGTTTGTTCGCTACCGTGCGCTCCTTGGGCTCCAGCAGGCGCGCCACCTGCATCGTGATGGTGCTGGCTCCCGTCGTGCGGCCTTGCGTGAAAGCATTACGCGTTGCGGCTTTGACAATGGCCAGCGGATTGACGCCAAAGTGGTAATAGAAGTAACGGTCTTCCTTTTCAATAATGGCGGTGCGCAACACGGGGGTTATCTCTCGCAATTCGGTCTTCATCCGCCACTTCTGCGTGGGGTTGAGGTAGGCGTGCAGCACCGAGCCATCAGCCGCCAGCACGATAGGCGAGTATTGGGGGGCAAAAGGTAGCGGAAACAGACGGTCGAGGCCCAGTAATATCAATGACCCGACCAGCAATGTCATTCCCAATCGTGCTTTGTGCTGCCGAGTCATAATCAAATATAACCGTGCACAGGCTTCTAAACCAGCGTGCAGAGTTCACTGGTGGAAGAAGAATGATGGCCGCGCTGGCGACACTTTTTGCTTCTGATATAAGCTCAGGCTATTATATATTAATAAAATCATATGTCACAAATTAGCCTAATCTTTTCCGAAAAGAGCGCAAAAAAGTTGCATTTCTTCAAATCCAATCCATGGGTATGCATCGTAGGTAAAAGCTCGGAAGAATTTAGAAAAGCTTACCAATTCATTTTCTGAGGGTATTTCAGTTTGGTAATTAAACTGCAGAGTAAAAATGCTTTTAATGATGTGTGTCACAAAAGGACTTTAGTCTTCCTTTTTACACCAGTGTCCGGTAAATAATATTGTAACGATTACAAAAGGTAGTACAAGCGATAGTGCGTTTAAATGCTTGTTCAACAATTAATTGCAGCGTTTAATAGTCGAGCTTAGCTGTGTAATAGCTAATAATTAATTCAAAAGTGCCTCGATAATGCATGCGATTTTGATGTAAAAGGGCGGCTTTTACGCTGAACTCTTGTAAAGGTTTTGCAAAGAGAAAAAAGATTTAAAATAATATAAATCGTTCTCCACGCGAATAAATTAAATGCAGGAAATCCATTTAAGAATCGCTGCACGTATATATAGATGATCAAGTGTTGCTGATTACTTTAAAGGGTTTTGTAATTGTTTTAATGGTTTTTCTAGCAGGCGTTTATCCTGCATAGTTGCTCAGTTTTCTTTCTTCTTTCCCACTCTCCATCTATTCCAAAACCTCTACATGAAAGGCAAGTTTCTCACAACCCTTCTGCTGGTTGGCCTGTCGGTCACCACGTCTTTTGGGCAGGCCACCGTTGATCCGGAGCTACGGGCCGCCCTCAAGACCAACCCTCTTGCACAAGTAATAGTCACCTTCAAGGGCGACGGAGCCCCGCAGCCTACGCAGCTGAGCTTACTCCAGCAATTAGGCATTACCAAGGGCATTTCCTTCCGGGCCTTGCCAATAGCTGGTGTATTGGCAACTGCCTCTCAAGTAGATGCGTTGGCAAGCAACCCCCAAGTGCGGTCGCTCTACATCAACAAGAAGCTCGACTACTACAATTTTGACGACACCAACCTGACTGGCGTAAAGCGCCTGCGCACGGACAAGGAGACAACTGCCCGCAACGGTGGCCTGCCCGTATCCGGAAAAGGTGTTGGTGTTCTCATTAACGATAGTGGTGTTGATGGTACTCATGACGACATCAAGCTAGGTACGCACCTAGTACAGAACGTCTTAGGTTCTACCAACCTGAACGCTCAGGATGCGATGCTGCCCGTTACTTATTTGGAAAACGTGCCGAACACTGATACCAACTCTGGTCACGGCACGCACTGCGCCGGTACTGTGGGGGGCAATGGTGCCAAGTCGGGGGGCAAATATGAGGGTGTAGCGCCCGGCGCTAACTTATTGGGCTACGGCTCGGGTGGTGCGCTGCTCGTGCTGGACGCCATTGGTGGTTTCGACTACGCTCTTACCCACCAGGCCCAATACAACATCCGCGTTATCAGCAACTCTTTCGGTACCAGTGGCGACTTCAATCCTGATCAGCCGATAAACGTGGTTACCAAGAAGTGCTACGACCGCGGCATGGTAGTGGTATTTGCCGCCGGTAACGAAGGCCCTAGCGCCGATACGCACAACCCCTACGCCATTGCTCCCTGGACTATCTCGGTAGGCGCCGGTGACCGCAACGGCCTGATAGCTGACTTTTCGTCCCGTGGTGTACGCGGTGAGCAAGGTACTTTCACTGTTGATGGTGAAACCTGGACTTTTAAGAATGAGCCTTCTATTGTAGCTCCTGGTGTAGATGTGGTTTCTACTCGTGCTGTTGCTCCGGTATCTTCCTTAGGTACACAGCAGGACATTGAAGTACTGCCTGCCGGTCAGGTTCCTTTCTACACCCACATGAGTGGTACGTCGATGGCAACGCCTCACGTAGCAGGTATTGTGGCTCTTTTGCTCGAAGCTAAGCCTTCTCTCTCGCCAGCTCAGGTAAAGGAAATATTGATGAAAACTGCTACCAACATGCCCGGCCATGAGTCGTGGGAAGTGGGTGCTGGCTACGTAAATGCCTTTGCCGCCGTCGATCAGGCTTTACGTTCTTCCAACTTTGGCTCGACGGTGAATGCTACTCGTCGCTTCAACAGCAGCGTAAACGCACAAACCACTACGGTGCCGTTTACCATCAACTTCAACCCTATTCTGACCACGGGTAATTCGCTTACTTTCCCCGTAAACCCTGGTACTAACAGCGTAGAGGTAAAGATTTCTTCCAGAGGTATTCTCGGTGAGACTGGTAACCTGACAAACCTAGTGTTGATTGATCCGAACGGCGTACGCTATACCTCTGGCACGCCTGTTACGTTCACGCTTACTACCGACCGGGGCGTAGCTGTAGCTTCTCCCATCGCCGGCACTTGGACTGTGGCCGTTGAAGGTTTGCGCGGTATAGCTTTTCCCGAAACCGTTACAGGCAATATCTCGCTGCTAACGCCAAGCGGCACCACAAACCTTGCTGACATCGTTGGTCACCCAGCCGAAGCTGCTATCAAAATGGCTGTGACCAGTCGCCTCGTAGATGGTTTGGCCACTGGTTTCCAGCCCAATGCTAATCTAACCCGCATTCAGCTAGCCGACTATCTGTTGATGGGCCAAGGCATTCGTCAGTATTTGCCCACCAGCGGTGCCCGTACTTTCTCTGATGTAACAACTGCCAACGACATTCTGCTGACCGAAGCTGTAGCTGCCAAGGGCGCCGCCCAGCGCGACCGTTTCCACCAGTTTAACGGCGTAATGCGGCCTACCGCAGCGGGTACTTTCTCGCCTGCTGGCACCGTTAGCCGTGCCGAGCTAGCTTATTCGCTCGTGCAGGGCCTAGGCTTCCAGCAGTTTGCGCTGGAGCGCAACGGTAAGCCAGTAACAGTGCAGGTAAATGGTAAGACCGTTGCCATCGACGACGCTTCCAAGATTCCAGCCGGCCTGGAGGGCTACGTAAGCGTTGCCCTGGAGCTGAACCTGATCAACGCTTACTACACAGTAAAGCAGGGTCCATTCGACTTGCAGCCCACTATTCAGGCTACGTTCAAGCCCGCCCAAACCGTAACCCGCGCTGATTTCGCTGTAATTGTGAGCCGTACGTTCCCACAATACAACGCTCAGACGCAGCCAACCGCTGCGGCTAGCACTAGCGCTGCCACTGCAACCAAGGGCGCAGTAGCCCAGGAAACGGTAGCTTATCCGAACCCTTTCTCTGGTACTACTACTATCAACTACTACGTGGCCGAAGAAGGCCCTGTAAGTGTAGAAGTGTTCAGCTCGATGGGTCACAAAGTGCAGACGCTGGTTTCGGGCTCGGAAGCAGCTGGCAACCACCAGGTGAAATTCGACGCTGGGAACCTGTCGCGCGGTACTTACCTCTACAAGGTGAAAACTGGTGCAAACGTTACGACCAAGCGCTTGGTAGTGCAGTAAGACTGCTTCATTGAACTACATTAAAAAAGGAAGCCTGCTCCACGGAGCAGGCTTCCTTTTTTTGCTTTTGGCGAATGAGGTGCTGAATTCAGAATGCGCACTTATCGAGGTGGCTCGGGCACTTCTACCTCTAGTTCAAAATCGCGCTTGGGCGGGGCTTGGTTGTCGGTGGCGTTGCGGTACAAAAAACGCAGCGTGGTTTTGCCAGGGTTCAGCGCTTGAAACTGAAACGTTATGTCTTCCGGATTATCGGCTTTGCGCTTTCTTGATTTCTTCTGCGGCTGTTCGGGCTGGGCTGTTACAAGCTGAATGACGTTGTCGGCGATGGGCATTACTTCCCACTTGTATTGGGCGCCGGCGGTGTTATCTAGCCTGATCTGGAGCTGGTCGCCTTTGTTCACTTTCACCCGGCTGTGGTTACCATATTCGCTGATGTTCACGTTTTTGGCCACTCCCGGCTGGTCGATGGTGACATAAGCGTGAAAAAAGCCTCCCAGCGGCGAATATCCAGTGCCGGGCAGCGCCGACACCAAAGCCAAATCGAGGCCACCCGCCCCAACGGCTTGAAAGTGAATCTCAAAAGTAGCAGGTGCTCCCGGCACGCCGCTACTCACCCCAGGCAGATTGTGTGTAGTCGTAACGGATAATTGGCCGGGATAATTCTGGACCAGCCGCCACCCGAAGCGCGGTGAAACCGTGGGCAAGCGCACTATCAACTGGTCGCCGACAGTGAGTTGCACTTGCTTGCCGTTGTCGGCCGCCGTGAGCGTGACGATATCAGCGCGCGAAGGAGTGGAGGACAGGAAAATGGTAAGTATGAAGAGCGCTAGCAGCGCGTAGCGCGGAAAGGAAGGATGCGGTTTCATAAGCGGTGTATAACATAAGGTTATATGTAACAACACAGCCGGCGCTTAGAAAGTCGCCGGCTGTGCCTGGGTGATGGTGTATATGTTTTGAGGGTTGGAAAGGCTTCGAAGGAGCTTGAGAGAGGCAAGTGTGTAGACTACAGAAGTCAGAATCTTTTATCTATATAGAGTTTTCTTCCTTCAATTGCTCTTGCTCCCAGCGACTAGGATTAGTGGCAATGTAATGACGAATCTTTTCGAGCTCGTTTTCATTGCGAATTACTCGATCGTGAAACCCAGCTTGCCACTTAAAGTCAAGATTCTTACTTCGAGCCCATGAACTCACGCCTGCTTTGAAGCCGCGCAATACGGCTGCCAAGTTCTCTCGTTGTGGGCCAAACTTGTTCTGATACGATAAACCAGAAGTAGCTTCGGAGAGCTTATCAAAGATCAATATCCCATGTATGTGATCAGGCATAAGGATGAACGCGTCGAGCTGAGCAAAAGCAAAGCGTAGCGGAATAGCCTGCCAACAATTCAAAACAACATTAGCGAGATCAGTGAACCGCAAATAAGCTTAGTCCCACTTATTGTCTGGCACTACAATGTCCCCAAAAGATCGGGCCCGATTGTGCGTGCAAATCGTAAAGAAGTAAGCCCCGTTTTGCCCATAATCATATCCTGCCCAACGGGCTGACTGCACCCGGTATTTATCTTTAAATAAGCCCGGCTCCATGAGGTGTAGAGACACATATTTGTGTCTCCTGATTGCTGATGTTGTTTATAAATTGTGTGGTGCCGCTCGTTCAATCGGGAGACACAAATATGTGTCTCTACACGCAATTACCGCACCTTTACCACACCGGCGCCGTGGTAGCTGTGATACTCCGCATTGTACATCGCGTCGGCGCTTACGGGGCCTAGGCGGAACGTGCCTTTGGAGACAGCGCGGGCTACGTAGTAGAAGGACTTGGGCTTGTCGGTGGCGGTGGTGAAGAGGTTGATGCGGTCGTCGCGGAGGTCGAGGTAGTCGGGTTGGGCGGCGTCGGTGGCCCAGGTGATGTCGCGGATGGCGCCAATGCGCGGGTTCTCGATTTCCAGGCCGGCGGGCAGCAGGTCGGTGATGGCTACGTTGGGGATGTCGCCGGCGGCTTCGGGTGCTTGCAGGGTTATCTTGACGATTACCAGATCATTTTGGCGGAAGGTGTTGCCAATGGGTTGGCCGGCGCGGTTCAGGTACTGGCGGCGCACGCGCAGGTAGGCGTCCTCCTCCTGAATTTGCCCCCCAGGACTGATGCCTTCCGTTTCCCAGAAGTAATAGAGGCTGCCGGTGCCGCTGGTGCGCAGGCTGAGCGCGCGGTTGGCTACGTTGTTTACGGTGAGGTCTTTGGCTAAGAATTCGCCGAGCTTTTTGCCTTCGGCTAGCAACGTAGCCGTGGCGGTACTGCGGGCGTTTTGGCGAGCTATTTTGCCTAAAGCCAACAAACCAAAAGCTCGTTCTTGGGTGCTGAGCCAGCCGGCTTGTTTCATCTGGCGGCTGAGCTGGCGAGCCTGGGGGGCAATTTGGGGGTTGTTGGGGTCGGCGGCGAGCAGGGCGTTGAGGGTGAGGGCCTGGTCGCGGAGAGGGGAGGAGAAGCTGCCGTCGAAGTAGCGGCGGGCGGCGGTTTCAGTGCCGAGGCGGGTGGGCAGCACGGCCTGGAAGCTGCGCTGGTCGCCGTTTAGGGCGTAGGTGGCGGCTAGGAGCACGCGCGAATCTTGGGAGAGGAGCTGGCGGTTGGCTTTGTAGTAATTCAGGGCTACGGCATCTTGGCGGCCGGCCAGGGCCAGCACGTAGAGCGAGTAGGTGATTTCCTTTTTGGCGATGGTTTTGAGGTGAATCGCGTTTTTGGCGTCGAGGTAGTTGTAGGGCTCGGTTTCGCGCTTGCGGAGGCGGAATTGCAGGTAGGCGAGGGTTTTGTCGAGTACGGCTTTATTTACCTGGAAGCCGGCTTGCTGGGCTTCGAGCAGGAAATGAGCGGCGTAGGCGGTGGCCCACCAGTTGTCGTAGTCGCCGCCGGGCCAGTAGCTGAGCGAGCCGTTGTAGAGCTGCTGGGCCTCCACCTTGCGGATGGCTTCCTGCACGTGGTAGTTCGGATTGTAGCCCGCGGCTTTGGCTTGCTGACCTTTTTGCTGGCTTAAAGTAGCGGCCAAATCGCCGTAGTAGAGCTGCGGAAACGCCGCCGACACGATTTGCTCCAGGCAGCCGTAGGGGTATTGCAGCAGGTAGCGCAGGTCCTTGGCAAACTCCGTCATCGGCGAGCGACTGACCACCAACTGGCTCCGCATGGAAGCCGTCAGGAAGTCGGTTTTCAGGTTCAGATTCTGAATTTGCCCCCCAGCCACTACCCCGGAACCCGTGCGCTTCTGCAGCGGCGACGCGGAGCGAATGAGGAGTTCTGTATACTCACTGTATATTTTGTGATGATACCCGGGTGGAAGCTTCTCCGATTGCACTTCAAATGCTACTCCTACTTTACTATTCCCAATTTCTGGTTTCGCTATAAGACGAAAGACAACTCTTCTTTCACTATTAACCGGAAGGGTAATGATTGCATCAGTATAGAAAACATTGCCGGGACCAACACCTTTTTCAATCCCTGTGCTTTTTGTAACCGCTATTGGACCTTCACAGCGAATTAGCATTTGTCCAGTTATAGTTTTCTCCGTCGTATTCGTCAGCGTCACCGGCACGTCAATCGTGTCGCCGGGGCTTAAGAAACGGGGGAGGCTGGTGCTGATGACCACCGGGTCGGCGACGCGCATGGTGTGCTCGGCGGCCCCGAACGCTTCGCCTTTGTAGGCCACGGCCATCACGCGCAGGGCGCCCGAGAATTGCGGCACGCGCACCCGGTAGCGCACTTTGCCCTGGGCGTCGGCGCGGAGAATGCCGCTCCATTTGGCTACCAGCTGCACCCGGCGCGAGGGCACGGGCGTGGTGCGGCGGCCGAGGTCGTAGCCGTCGCCGCCTGTGCTGGAATTGCCCCCCAGCTCGGGCAGCAGGAAGGGGTACACGTCGTAGGCCTGCACTTCCAGGGCGCGCTTCTGGTAGAAGTGGCCGTAGGGGTCGGGCGTGCGATAGTCTTTCATCTGCAAAATGCCCTCATCCACTACGGCCAGGGTCACGGCGGCGCGGGGCGCGGTGGTCACCTCAATGGTTTGGAAGGTTTGCGAACGACTCTGCTGTGGGGCTTTTATGGCCACGGCGAGCTTGGTGCCGGGCTTTTCGACGGACAGCGGCACGAAGCCCCGCGCCACCGTGAGCGGCAACCGATTATCGGTGATGGCCCGAATGGCAGTGGCCGTCACGTACACGTTGGGCACGTGGCCGGCGCTAATCGGAATGCGCACGCGGGCCGATTTCTGGTCGGTGTTGACGTAGAAATGGTTCAGCACCTTGTCGCGCTCCACGGTCACGAGCACGCGGCCGGGGAAGGGCGTTTTGAGCAGTAGGCTGGCCGTTTCGCCGGGCTGGTACTTGGCTTTATCGGCCTCAATCGTGACTTCGCCCTCGTTGTTTACCTCGAAGGAATTGCTTTGGGTGTCGCCGAAACCGTAAGCGTAAAAGCGTTGAGACACGTAAGTAACTGCACCAGGACGTGACACGCGTACTTCGTATTCACCAGAATAAACTGGCGTGAAGTCTAAGCGTGTACCGGCTTCGCCACGACCTGTAGCCGAATTGGTTATTTGCTTGATTGAGCTAGACATTAGCTGCTCTTTTTTCTGAGAAACATATGTATAGCGGCCTCCCTGCCTTTCTATAACTGTTTCCCAAAGCAGCCGGACAATCTTGACCTCTGCTTGTGCCGGAGCAAGCTCAAGTACATCCTGCGCTTTAACAGACAACACATGTATAGCAACGGGTTGGCGTGTACTCACCAGTTCCGGCAGCTTCTTAATACCAAATAAGACTGCTTGGGTTCTTACCTCAAAGGTGGCTAAGCGATTAACCGGTCGGCCACTCTCATCAAATACGGTAGCAAAAGCGGTACCTTCCAGATTACCTAAATCGGTGTAATCAGATACATTGTAAGTAGCGATTCCTTTACCGTTACTATCAGTTGTGCCCTCGCGTACAGTTTTTTCAAACCGATCTGATAGACTCGAATCATCTTCACTCGAAGCGTTACGCTGCGTGTTCTTGCCTGAATTAACAGCAAAGGAAAAATCAGGAAATCTGCCGCTTGAATAAACTTTTTGTTTCAGCGAAAACTCCACCTCGAACTTACGATCAGCGGCCGGCGGGCCGAACAAGTTGAGCGCCGTAATCTGGGCCTCCACCGACTGGCCGGGCTTGGCCACGGCGGGCGTGGCCTGCACGGTTACTTTCAGGCGGTCGGGAATAAACTCCTCCACGCTGATCTGGCGGGAGGTGAGCAGTACGTCGTTGCCGGTGAGCACTTCCAGCGTGTACAGGCCCGTCATGATGGCGGGGGGCAAAATGAAGCGCGACTCAAACGCCCCATCGGCCGACAGCTTCTGGCGCAAGCTCGCGTACTCCTTGCCCGTGGGCAGCAGCAGGCGCAGCTTCACCGGCAGATTCGCGGGCGGTGCCTGCCAGGCTTCGGTGCGCACAATGGTGTTGGTGCGCACCGTGTCGCCGGGACGGTAAAGGTCCCGGTCGCCATAGAGGAAGGCCTGGTAGCGGGCGGCGTTGCTTTGCAGGCCGCCCACGTCAAAGCGTGAAGTCTCAACCCGACTTTGGGGCAAGTTCAGAAAGGTAAAATCGGCGTCTTTCTGGGCCGTAATCAAGCTCAATCGAAACCGCGACGTAGCCGCCGTGCTGTCAAACACTGCCACGCCGTCGCCGTTGGTCGTGCTGGAGGTAATTACCTGATTATTGCTGCTCACAAAGCGCACCGAAACGCCCCCCAGCGGCCCCGCCGACCGGATGGAATTGGCGAAAACCAGCGTGCGCCCCTTCAAACCCTGCTTCACAATCAGCCCAATATCCGACACGGCCACCAGCTTGCTCACTTGTAGCCATTGCCGCTCGGTATCCTGCACCCGCACCACGTACAGCCCCTTCAGCGGCCCCGAAAACTCTAGGTCTTTGAGGCTCAGGTTCAACAGTCGCAAACCACCCTCCTTAGGCAAACCAGCCACTGTATAAGTGCGCTCAGTAAGCACATTGCCGAGCGTTTCGGTGTCGTAATAGCGGTAGGAGCGGTCTAAGTACTCGCCTTCCTCACCTTCGCCGCCCTCGCTGTAATCTTCTTCCCCGCCGCCGTAGCCGTACTGCCTGCCGCTGCGCAAAAGCTGCTGGATATTGTTGGCGTAAACCTTGGCAATACTCACCTTCACTTTCTCCACCTCCGACACCCGCAACCCCAGATTGCGCGCCCCCAAGGCATTGAGGTACATAGCCTTGTCGCCGTGGGCAAACGCCAGACTGGGCCGCTCATCCACAAACGAAACCGACTGCGAAAACGCCTCCTCCAACTGTCCGCCCAGAGACCCCCGAATACCGGTACCAAGCCCCAGGTGGTAGGTTTTATCCACGTCAAAGTTGCCTTTCAGCTTAAACCCACTTTCCAGCGCCTCCACCGAGTAGGTCGCCGCTGGCTGCACCGTCAGCAGGCGCTCCACCTCGCTCGCCACCACCGGCTGACTGGTCAGCACCGTAATCACCGGCTCGCCCTCCACCAGCGCGCCCGTCGCTTCGTGCACCAGCAGTGTCTCTTGGCTAGGCACGGCGGCCTGCGCTATCAGCGGTTTTTGGGTGGGTTGGTCGCTGCCCACGGCCCGCAAGCCCGGCGCTACTTCCAGCTGGAGCGGGTTGCCCGGTCGCAGGCTCTGCGTCAGGGTCACACTCACGGTGCTGTCGGGCTCGGTGGCAGCGATGTCAAAGGCCACCTGCTGCCCATCCTGGCTCACTTTCAGTAAGCTCTGAACTTCGCTGGGCCGCACCAAGTAGTTGAAGCGGAGCGTCGTACGCACTTCCGCCGTGCCCGCAGCCCGCCGACTTTGGCCCCAATACGCTTGCGCCTCCCGCAGTTGCAGGTAGGGCGTATGAAACCGCGTCCTGTCGAGGGCTGGGGGGCTTTTTTGCTGACTGGGGGGTAAATACTGCGGTTGCAGCGTGGCCGTAAACGCCGTAGTCGGCCGAAACGGCTCCAGGGGCGAAAACGTTAGTTCCCGCTCGCCGGTCCACTTGAACTTGCCCCGCACGGCCGGCTCGAAGCGCACATACTGAGTCGTGTCCCAACGGTTGAGCTGGTCTTCCGCCGCCACCGCCGCATCCAGCTGAAACACTAGGTTTTGGTAGGGGCTAATTTCTTCACCGTCAGCTGTATCGTTGTCCGCAGCCGGCTTAGAACAAGCACACAGCAAAGCCAGCAGCACCAGCAGCGGCAGGCGAGAAATGGTTAGGGACAACATGGCTAGGGAGGCGCTTGAAAGGACCCGGGAAGGTATAGAGAAAACGCGATTCTTAGAACGAGATTTAGGGACTGATATTAACTGATATCAATAGTGTTAGCTACATGAGCCTGTCTTTCTTCTCGCTTGTCATCCTGAGGCACGAAGGACCTTCTCCCCGCAGCACGAGCCGTTGTTGCACTTGTCGTTCATAAGTGAGAAGGTCCTTCGTGCCTCAGGATGACAGAGGGGGAGAGGGGGAATGTGAGAGGCGAATTGAAATCCTGAAATGCCTTGTAACTAGGCTCTATTGCGGGCGAAACATTAAACTTGCCTGCTCCATACTTCCCTTGCTCCTCATGCGTCTGCCGCTTCTCTCGCTGCTTCTAGTTTTAAGTTCTTTCGTCGCGTCGGCCCAGCGCATCACGGAGCGCAACTTTCAGAAGTATTTCGATGAATACGGATTGCAAGGCTCATTTCTGCTGCTCGATGCCGAGGCCAAGCAATACACGGCCTACAACCTGAAGCGCTGCCGCCAAGGCTTTCTGCCCGCTTCTACCTTTAAAATTCCCAACACGCTTATCGGTCTGGAAACCGGCGCCGTGCGCGATACCAGCGAAATATTCCGCTGGGATGGCGTGACCAGAACCATTTCAGCAGCCTGGAACCAAGATATGACCTTGGCCACGGCCCTGCGTGTGTCGTGCGTGCCGTGCTATCAGCAGCTGGCCCGCCGCATCGGGGCGGAGCGCTACAACCAATGGCTGCCGAAGCTGCAGTACGGGCGCATGGTAGTGACACCGGCCACGGTGGACATGTTCTGGCTGGAAGGCCCCTCGCGCATCACGCAGTTTGAGGAAATCGATTTTCTACAACGCTTGGAGCGCAACCAGTTACCAGTGGCACGGCAGCATCAGGAAACGGTGAAGGCACTGCTGGTGCTGAGCCGGGGCAAAGGTTGGACATTGCGCGGCAAAACCGGCTGGACTTCCACCAAAGACTACAACAACGGCTGGTTTGTGGGTTGGCTGGAACAAAACGGCAAGCCGTACTTTTTTGCTTTAAATGTGGAGCCCAAAAACAACGGTCCAGCGATGGAAACATTCATCAAAGGCCGCCGCGCGCTCACGGAAAAGCTGTTGCACCAAGAGTTTAAGCTGATGCAGTAAATCGTAATGGGCAGTAGAGAGGCAAGATTTTGCGTCTCGTCGTTGAACGGTTAGAATCGTGGCACCGGCATAGCATTAGCAACTACAAGACGCAAAATCCTGCCTCTCTACGGCGAACAAACACCAAAATTTGCCCCTAGATACTCGTTATACTCTTATGCTTTCCCACAAGCACGAAATCTTTCTGGAAGTGGCCCGACTGCTGAGCTTCACCAAAGCCAGCCAGACCTTGTTCATCAGCCAGTCGGCCATCAGCAAGCAGATAAAGGCGCTGGAAGAATACTACAAAACCGGCCTCTTCGAGCGCCTCGGCAATAGCGTGGTACTGACGCCGGGGGGTAAATTGCTGTATAAAAAGCTGCTCGTAGCCAAGCAACTGCAACATGAGCTGCACCAGGAGTTTGTAAAAATCAGCGAGGACTTTTCGCCCCGCATTCAGATGATGATTGGGGCCAGCACCACCATTTCGCTTTACGTTTTGCCCCCCGTTCTCTCAGCATATCTAGAGCAGAACCCAAATACCCAGCTCACGCTCAAAAACCGCAACAGCGAGAATATTCTGAAGGCGCTGCTGGAGCACGAAATCGATTTGGGCGTTATTGAGGGAATTAATAAAGTCAGCAACGTCACTTACACTCCCTTTCTCACCGATGAGGTAATTGCAGTGTGCTCGGCTAAGAACCCGCTGAAGCAACAGCAGCTGAGCGCCCAGGATTTGTACAGCATTCCATTGGCTTTGCGCGAGTCGGGTTCGGGTACGCTGGCGGTGCTGGAGGAAGCGCTGGCACAAAAGCATGTGAAGCTAAGCGAGCTACCAGTGAAAGTGCGGTTGGGTGGTACAGAAGCACTTAAGAACTTTGTACGAGTGGATACCTGCCTAGCTTTTTTACCCCGGCAGGCAGTTGGAAAGGAGTTGATCTCGGGAGAACTAGTGCAGGTTCAAATCCCGGATTTGCCTATGGTACGCCACTTCAATTTCATTCAGCGCAAGGGCACCGAAAATAATCTACCTTACAAAAACTTCGTTCAGTTCACAAAACGCTATTATTCCAAAACGGAATAGGCTATTCCTAAACTGTATTTTGTTATCGCATGGCAACTGGCATACTTGCCGGGGTATTTCACCCACCCCACCATGTCAGTTAGCACTGAATCCACCACCCACCTCCAAGCGCTGGAATGCTCGGCCTGCGGCCTGCAGCACTCCGCTTTTAAGCTCCAGAAAGTATCGACGTGCTGCGCCATGCCCTTGGTCGCCACCTACGATCTGCACCAGCCAATCCCCAAAAGCAGCATCAACCAGATAGACGGTAGCATGTGGCGCTACCAAGCTCTACTGCCGCTGCTCGATGAGGCCAATAAAGTAACGCTGGGTGAAGGTTTTACGCTCATGCTCAACCTGTCTAGCCTAGCCAATCGGTACGGGCTGCGGTCATTGGTGCTCAAGGATGAAGGGCAAAACCCCACTGGCTCCTTCAAAGCGCGCGGCCTGAGCATGGCCATTTCCAAAGCCTTAGAACTTGGTGTGAGCGGCTGCATCATCCCAACTGCTGGTAATGCTGGCGTAGCCATGGCTGCCTATTGCGCCAAGGCTGGATTAAAAGCCGTAGTCGCTATGCCCCGCCACACCCCAAACGCTTTTAAAGAAGAGTGTTATTGGTACGGCGCCGAAGTACAGCTAATCGATGGCCTTATCAACGACTGCGCCGCCTGGGTACGCGAGAAAAACGCCAACGGCGAGCTGCTGGACGTGTCCACCCTCAAGGAGCCCTACCGCTTAGAAGGCAAGAAAACCATGGGCTACGAAATTGCTGAGCAGCTTAACTGGCAGCTGCCCGACGTGATTCTGTATCCTGCTGGCGGCGGCACTGGCCTCATCGGCATATGGAAAGCACTACGCGAAATGCAAGCCATCGGTTGGTTGCCGCTGGGGGTCAAATTGCCACGCATGATAGCCGTGCAGGCCGAAAACTGCTGCCCGCTGCTGGAAACGTACTTGGGTCGGCAGGCCAACTCCCATAGCTATAATGGAAAGCCCACCATTGCCAACGGCCTTGCCGTGCCGCGCCCTCTGGGTGAGCAGCTTATGCTGCGTGTGCTGCAAGAGTCAGGTGGTACGGTAGTCAGTATCTCTGATGAAGAGATGATAGAAGGTATGCGTGAGCTAAGCCGCCACGAAGGCTTATTTGTAGCGCCCGAAGGTGGAGCTATATGGATGGCGGCTCGTCGGCTGCTTCAAGAAGGCTCCATTAGCCCCAACGAACAGATTTTGCTCCTGAATACTGGCTCCGGCCAGAAGTACATGGATAATGTAGCCGGCCGGTTCAACAATTAGAAACCAGTCATAGAGCGAGTATGAGCTTCATCTCACGTACGAATGTTGCCCATATAAGCATTTAGGTTTCCTAAAACCTTTGTCATCCGGAGGCACGAAGGACCTTCTCCCGTTAGCATAAGTCATTGCTGCGTGAGAAGGTCCTTTGTGCCTCCGGATGACAAATAGAGTAGAAGGGCTATGCTGTTGGTTTAGGCTCAGCATAGCCGTCTGTATGCAATCGGGGCAAAACCGCTTACGGCTGACCTTCATATGGTGGCAGTTAATCGTACAAAACGATGAGCCATACAGCCACCGCTATGCCAGCCAACCCAACCCGCCTCTACGCCGACGTCGAGTTCCTGACGTCCATTCAGCCGGCTCGCAACTACCTCAATATCGCGTCGTTGAACAAAGCGGCCGATTATATCAAAGCTGAGTTTGAAAAGCTGGGTATTCGGGTAGAAGAGCAGCCGTTTCGCGCCGACGGCCGCGACTATCGCAACATCATCGCCTCATTTGGGCCTCCCGATGCCGAACGTATTATTCTGGGGGCTCATTACGATGTGTGCGGCGAGCAGCCCGGCGCCGACGACAATGCCAGCGCGGTAGCCGGCCTACTCGAAACGGCCCGCTTGCTGCACGAGCAACAGCCCGTGCTGAAGCGCCGCCTCGATCTGGTGGCCTATCCGAACGAGGAGCCGCCCTATTTCGCTACCGACTTCATGGGAAGTGCCATTCACGCTTACTTGCTTCATCGGCAAAAAGTGCGCGTGCACGCCATGATTTGCTACGAGATGATTGGCTACTTCAGTGATGAGCCGGGTTCGCAGCACTTCCCCGATGACAGCTTAGCCAAACTTTATCCCAATACGGGCAATTTCATCACAGTAGTGGGCAAAACAGGGCAGGAAGAGCTAACCCAACGCATGCAAACCCTTATGCGCAAGCACACTGATCTGGATGTGCAGCGCATCAATTTGCCCCCCAGCCTAGGTCTGGCCGGCCTTTCGGACCACCGCAACTACTGGGCGTACGACTATCAGGCAGTGATGATCAATGATACCTCCTTCCTGCGCAATCCCCACTACCATCAGCCCACCGATACTATTGATACGCTCGACTTTCAGCGAATGGCGGAGGTGGTAAACGGCGTCTGGGGAGCAATTTTGGAGTTGTAACGGATCAGGCTACTTCTTAAGAAGTAACAGCGGCGTATCTACCTATTGGGGTGGGTACGCCGCTTTATTTTCTAATTACTTATAAATGGAGAATTTCGAATTCATGCCTATTATTTTAAGGTGTATGGATCAAAATTTATCATCTTATCCTCTAAATGGCATTCAATTTTAGGGTGGTTTTTCGGAAAATATAATATTTGAATTTATATTGCCATTGAAAGTGATAGTGTACTAGTTCTGTAGTTGTTTTATGGCTTCATCTTCTCTCCCTCGTTCAACCTACAGTGTGGTTGCTATGCTCGGGCTATTGCTCTTGAGCGGAATAGCAGCTTTTGTTCCGACCACTCACCCTAGCGCTGCGCCTGGCAGTCTGCAAGCAGCTGATGTGGCTTGGATGCTCACGGCTACCGCCTTTGTGCTCATCATGACGCCCGGCTTGTCCTTTTTCTATGGCGGCATGGTGCGGCCCAAAAACGTAATTTCCACCATGCTGCAAAGCTTTGTGGCCTTGGGCGTGATTTCACTGTTGTGGTATTTTGTGGGCTTCTCGCTGGCTTATGGCACTAGCTGGCACGGCTTCATTGGCAATCCTCTGACCTATGCGTTACTAAATAATGTGGGTACGGCGCCGCATCCGGTGTTGTCGCCGGGCATCCCATTTGTGTTGTTTTTCGCCTTCCAGCTCAAGTTCGCCATTATCACTCCGGCCCTGATTACCGGATCCTTCGCTGAACGCGTGCGCTTTAAAGGCTATCTGGCGTTCATGGTGCTGTTTTGCTTGTTCATTTATTGCCCCCTGGCCCACTGGACGTGGCACCCTGAGGGGTTTTTGCGCCAATGGGGCGTGCTGGACTTTGCAGGCGGAACGGTAGTGCACATCTCGGCTGGCATCGCGGCGTTGGCCGGAGCTATGGTGCTGGGTCGCCGGACCGGCCACGTGCGCAACACGTCCTTCTCAACGCCTAATGTGCCTTACGTGCTGCTCGGCACGGGCTTATTGTGGTTTGGCTGGTTCGGTTTCAACGCGGGCTCAGCGCTTGGTGCCAATGAGTTGGCCGCAGTGGCTTTTGTAAACACCAATCTCGCTTCTGCTGCTGCGCTCGTTGCCTGGCTGCTGATCGAGGTGGTGCGTGGTACCAAGCCGACGGCCGTAGGTGCCTGCATAGGTGCGGTAGTGGGCCTCGTCGCCATTACGCCCGCCGCGGGCTATGTGCAGTACGGACAGAGCATCCTGATCGGGGTGGTAGCGGCGCTGGTAAGCCATGCCGCCGTGCACTGGCAAAACAGCCGCACCACCATCGATGACACGCTCGATGTGTTTCCGTGCCACGGTCTGGGGGGCATTGTGGGCATGCTGCTCACTGGCGTATTCGCCGATAAGGTGGGCCTGATTCATGGTACCGCCACTGTATTTGGCTACCACGTGCTGGGCCTGCTGATTGTGGTAGTATATTCCTTCGTTGGCTCCTGGCTGCTACTCAAGCTGACAGCCAAGCTCTTCGGCTTGCGCGTGAAGCCTGCCGAAGAACAGCTCGGCCTCGACCTGAGCCAGCATGAAGAGTCGACTTACCATGTGGATGAAGAGTTTGAGCAGACCTATCAGAGCCAGCGACCTGATAACGGTAAACTCTCCCACCGTATGTCTGATAGCTTGGTTAGCTAGAAAGCTATTCGACCATTTTGCTGAGAAAGAAGGAAGCCAGAAAGCCGAGCACCGTAATCAGGCCCGTAAAATTGTGCGCCACCGCGAAGGCTTCCGGAATCATGGTATCGGCGAGCATAGCCAAAATGGCCCCCGCCGCTATAGCTGTAGTGGCCGATACTACCTGGGGTGAGAAATTGCTGAACACCGTGTAGCCGAGCAGTGAAGCCACGCCCGAAACGAGAGCAATGCTGCCCCAGAGCAGCAACACATAGCGCGCCGAGCGCCCGGCCTTTTTCATGCCCGCAGCACTCGACAAGCCCTCGGGTAGATTGGACATGAAAATAGCTACTACTGCTACCGTACTCACGGCCCCACCAGCTAAGAGGCTCAACCCTATAACAATACTCTCGGGGATACCGTCGAGTAAGGCGCCTATGGCCATGGCCATGCTGTTATCATCGCCGGGCTCGCTGTTTTCTGTTTTCCCGGCTTTCACAGCCTTGCGTTCGACGTGCTGGTGATGACCGGAGCGTTTTCGGTGCTTTGCACCATGGCGGGCAAGCAGCCAGTTTGCCAGGGTAAAAATGAGTGCTCCGCTAACAAAACCAATAGCAGTAGCATTGAAACCGCCTTTTTCGAAGGCTTCTTCCATCAGCTCCAGCGAAAGCGTTGATATGAGCACCCCACTGCCGAAGGCCATAATTGCCGCAATGAGGCGCTGGGGTACATGCGCGTAGTAGCCGATAGCTGCCCCGAGCAGTAGCGCCGACCCCGACACTAAGCCCCAGAAGCCAGCCATTGCCCAAGTAGGGAAGGTCATAGAAATGGAAAGTAGAATTGTTCGGAAAGCCTTGGTTTGAAAGCGGGTAAAACTGCTGGAACTGTACGGAAGTCGACAGCTATACGATGTGAAGCCGAGTTTTATGTCTAAAATTATTATAAATTTATATTAACATAATTACAGGTAAGCAGTAGACTTGCTTTAAGATTTATAAAACCTAAGAGTGGTTTTTGCTGCATAGCTAAATGCAGCCTTTTCGAATCTGACGCTCACGGTCCTCGATTGTTCGAGGGGAACACTACGCGAAGAAGAAAAGTACTCTTCATTCCATTAGAAACTGCAGTAAAGTCTTCTGGGGGGCTTTTTTAGGCCCGATACCGCGCCAGCACCTGCTGGCATTCCTGCTCGCTCAGGCCGTCTAGCCTGACCTTTTTGAACGGCGCCGTATGGCCCGTTATGATGGTGACGCTGGATTTTGATACCCCAAACACTTCCGCCAGAAACGCAACCAACTCAGCATTTGCCTGGCCAGCATGAGCCGGCGCTTTGAGCCGCACCATGAGGCCGCCATCGGCCGCTACCTGCACCTGATTGAGGCGACCGTTGGGCTTGGCTTTGAGATGAAGAATAGCGAACGACATAGCTGCAAAAGGCCGACAAATGGTGCGTGAAGATACGGGCTGCACCACCCATCCCAGCGCTGCTACCTGCCCCCATCCTATACCTATTGCTAGTGCTATGCCCCGGCTTCTGGGGGGCTTTTTTGAGTTATCCACCACGTCTCCTTATTCCATCGTCGCCATGAAAGCGCCCCAACCTTCATCGCGAGGCTTGAGCCCCGCCTACTTTACCGCCGACCGAGAAGTAGCTACTGCCATACTGGAGCTAGAAACCTTTATTCAAGACAATCCCGGCTGGTCTATTTCCGATATCACGGACCAGCAGGGCCATCAATACGTGGACTTAGTGATGGAGGGCGGCGGCATGCTGGGCATTGCGCTGGTCGGCTATGTGTACGCGCTGGAAAAGGCAGGAATTCGGTTTTTGCGGCTGGGAGGTACCTCGGCGGGCTCCATCAATGCCTTGCTCATGGCGGCGGCCGGGCCACGCGACGAAGCCAGCACCGATTGGATTATCCGGCAGCTGGCCAACAAGAACTTTTATGACTTCGTGGATGGTGATATCGACGCCAAACGCTTCATTGCCGACCTGTTTGCCCGTGCCAAAACCCGCCTTGGCAACGGCCCCGGCGCGTGGCTGCGCAACCGCGTCGATCTGGCGAAGCTGGGGGCCAGCGGCTTGCAAGTAATCGACAATCTGCGCGACCACAAAGGCCTGAACCCCGGCGACCATTTTCTGGATTGGATAGCTGAGCTGCTGGATGAGAAGCAAGTGTCCAGCATTGCAGCTCTCAAAGCGTTGCGCCGAAAATTGCCCCCCGGTGGCTTGTGGCGTCGGCCCGAAAATGGCGGTCCCAGTAGCGAGTACAATCCGCCGTCGTTGGAGCGCGTAGCCATTGTGGCCGCCGATATCAGCACGCAAACCAAGGCGATATTTCCGGAGATGGCTGAGCTGTATTGGCATCATCCGGATCAGACGCACCCCGCCAATCTGGTGCGGGCGTCCATGTCGATTCCATTTTTCTTCGAGCCGTTTGAGGTCAAAAATATTCCCGGCTCCAAGCCAACTCAAACATCAGCGGCCGAACTCGACCGATACCAGCAAGCATGGCGGAATCATGGCTACATGGGCCCCATTCCGAAGCAGGTGCTGTTCATTGATGGAGGCATTATGTCCAACTTCCCGATTAACCTCTTCCATAATACCCACAGTATGCCCGAAGCCCCTACTTTCGGGGTGAAGCTAGGGCTGGACCGCAATGATGTGCAGCCTACCAAGTCGTTTTTGCAGCTGCTGGGGGCCATTTTTGATACCGCCCGCACCCAATACGACTTCGACTTCATTCACCTGAACGCCGACTATCGACACTTGGTGTACTGTCTCGACGTGAAGGGCTACAACTGGCTCGACTTCGATATGAAACCCGAAGAAATGCGGGCTCTCTTTCGGATAGGCGTGCGCGGAGCCGTAGCTTTTTTGCAGGATTTTCAGTGGGATGACTACAAAGAGCTGCGGCGCAAAAAGCAGGAAGTGGTGGAGCAATCGGAGAAAATGGAAAGCAAGCATCACCACACTCCGCCTTCTCTTGCGGTGCCCGTAGCTATTTAAAGCTTCGCCTGCTTATACGTTGCAAACCTAGGATTTGCGTGTCTTATGCGGGCGCATTATAGGCGTCATACACGTTCCAGGCCCAGATCAGGAACGGTACAATCAGCGTCCAGGCCAGTAAAAAGCCAATTACACCGCCAAGAGCCCAGATCAAAAATGCCTTCAGAATCTGGCCTTTGATGAGTTGACCCAAGCCGGGGATGAAGAAGGAGAAGATTGCGGGTACGCCGTAAGTCGGTTTCATTGTAGGAAAGGAGAGAGTGAAAGACGAAAGATAAACAGCGCTTACTTACCAGCGGCAGCGGGCTCACTAGCACGCGCGCCACTCCTGCGTGCCTGCCCAAACGGGCACTGATCTAGCACCACGCAGCGCTGGCAAGCCGGCGCGTTAAAGTAACAGCATTTCTGCCCATGAAACATCAGGGCTTCGTGGTGGTCGTACACCTCCTGCGCCGACCAGTCGGGGGGCAAAAGCTCAGCTAACAGGGCATGGGCCGCCTCGGTGCCTACTTTGGTGCCAATAAGCGCCAGCCGCTGGGCTACGCGGTGATGGTGGCTATCGACGGGCATGGCTGGTAAGCGCAAGGTGCTGAAGAGCAGCGTGGCGGCGCTGGTTTTGGGGCCCACCCCCGGAATGGATTCCAGCCACGCCCGCGCCTCCGTAACCGGCACCTCGGCTAAGAATTCCAGGTCGCAGGGGCCGTCGCAGCGCGTACTGACTTCGCGCAGGACCGCCTGAATCCGGGGGGCTTTTTGCTCGGGCCAGGTGCACGGGCTGATGGCGGCCTGCACCTCCTCCGTGGGGGCGTCGCGCACTTCTTCCCAGGTCGGAAACCGGGCCACCAGCTGCTGGTAAGCCTTATGCGACTCCTGGTTGCGGGTGCGATGCGAAAGCAAGGCGCTGATGAGCTCGCTGAGTGGGTCTTTGGAGCTGAAAAAGCGAAATGGCGCCCCGTACTCGGCGCACAGGCGCTCGTGCACCAGTAAGGCTTTCGCCTGGCGGGCGGCAAAGTCGGGGGGAAAATTGGGGGCGAGGGTTTCCACAAGTACAGCCTACGCAAGCCAGCCCCGCCGAGGTTGCCACCACTTAGTTATTCCCCCGGTTATAGAGCGAAATGGCCTGGCGAATATGGCGCTGCTGCTTGCTCTGCATAATAAGCGGCACAATGAGCAGCGGCATGCCCGCGTACACCAGCGGCGACACGCTGGGCCGCCCACTCGAGGCGCTGGTAAACGAAGCAAACAAGCCGGCCGCTACCAGCCCGCCCGCAGCCACGTAGCTCAGCGTGCTGTAGGTCTGGTACTTGCGTGCCTGCTCCAGCAAGCCCCGACTGGCGGCAAAGTCAGAAGTGGCAATGCTGAGGTTGCGCAGGTTCAGGTCTTCAATCGGGCCGTTGTCTTTGCTGAAATACTCGGTTTTGGTGGTGCGGTACATCGGGCCGCCAAAGCCGCCCATACCGCCGTAGCCGTAGCGCCCAAAGCCGTAGGGACTATAGCCGTAAGGCGAGTTGCCGGCGTATTGGGTATTGGTGATGGAATACAGACTAATGCGGCCTACCCGGTCGCGGCGCAGGGTGGCCTCGCGGGTAGAGCGGCCCGGCAGCACCGTGCGCACGTAGTGGCCGGTTTCGTCGTCGTAGTAGCTGACGGTGTTCAGGTCGAGGCGCTGCTCCCCATCCAACAGCAGAAAAGGCTTGCCGAAGATGGGTTGCTTGGTTTCGACATCGTAGGCCTGAAATACGCGGCCATCTTTGAGGCCCACCGCAAAGCGAGTGGTTTCGACGGGCGGCGCAACCTCTCGCCGGCGCTGTTGCTCGGCCCGCACCGAGTCGGGGAGTACCGGGGGCCTGTTGACCGTAGAAGGAGGGGTGGTGCGAGCGGGTGCGGTGGTTGGCGCCGTGGGCTGAGGAAGCGTGTTCAGCTCGCGCGGGGCATCCTGGGCCAGCACAGGCGCCGAGCTCAGCGCTAACAAGGGAAAAGCCAGAAGAAAAAAGCGGCTGGACATGCAGGCAAAAGGCGGTAAGGTGAACAGCAAGATAGGCTCACAAAACTATAGAACAAGTCGGTTTAGTATGCCGAAAAGCCCCCCACCAAGCCAATTAATTCACCGGCCAGCAAGGCCGGAGTTATCTGCTAAAATGCGCGTTGAATGAACGCCGGGGAGGCTTTTATACACAAGAGCCACACAAGCCCCCCGGCGTTGCGTTGTGGTGCCGCAAATCCCCATTTAATTTGAGCCGACGCTGCTGCATATCTCGCTGCTGTGTTACGAGCACAGGCTCCCATCCAGCGTCCTGCGCCGTCAGGTCTACTTGAGCAGCTTTTCCAGCAAGCTCAGGCTGTCAACCATATCGGTAGACGTTTCGAAGTCGATGGGCTTCAAGATATAGCCGGCTACGCCCAGGTTCTGGGCATTTAGCCGGTCCACGTCCATAGCGGAAGTGGTGGTGATGAATACGGGAATATCGCGCAGCTTGGGCTGACTGCGCAGCTCCTCCAGAAACTCGTGCCCGTTCATTTTGGGCATGTTCAAATCCAGCAGAATCACTTCCGGCAACGGGTTCATTGCCTCCTGACCATTGCGTCCGAGCAGCATATCCAGCGCTTCAATGCCGTTGAAGGCGGTATAGAGCTTGTGTTGCACACTGAATTTGGCGAAGGACTTCTCCACAATCATTGTATCAAAGAAATCGTCTTCGACAAGAAGAATAGAACGCATAAATGCTTGCTGAACAGATACTAAAAGAGAACAGTAGCTGGTGTGATTACCTGAGAAACAGGTGCCAGCGTTTTGGGCCACGTAAATACAAAGGTAGCACCCTGACCCGGTACCGATTGTACACGAATACTGCCTTTATGTTCTTCAATGATCTTGCGCACAATACTGAGCCCGATTCCGGTGCTCTCCGCCGTATTCCGGTCGCGCAGGGTCTGGAAAATCTGGAAGATTTTTTCGTGGTACTCCGGCGCGATTCCGGGGCCATCGTCGGTCACGCTGAACTCGTATTCCTTCTTCAGCTCCTGTACCCCGATACTCAGATGGCCCTGGCCGCTGTGGTGGTGCTTAACGGCGTTGCTGAGCAGGTTGGTAAATACCTGTTGCAGACTAAGCCGGTCGGTGAGGAAGGGAGGGAGGCTGGGGGGCAAATCAACGGTAAAGCCGTGCGGCACAACCATTTCGGCAACTTCCGCTACCAGCCCGCGCACGTCCACTTCCTCTGGGAGTGGCTGCGTCCGGCCGGCGCGTGCATACGCCAGCAGGCCGTTGATGAGGTCATCGAGGCGGGTGAGGCGGCCCTTCAGCATAGCCAGATACTCGCGCATCTGCACCGACAGCTCGTGCGACAATTCCTCTTCCATCCATTTTACCAGAGCCCCAATACCGCGCAGCGGCGCTTTCAGGTCGTGGGAAGCTACATAAGCAAACTGGTCCAGCTCCAGATTACGCTTGTTTAAGGCCTCAAAGGTATAGTCGAGGGTTTGGGTCATGCGGTTGAGGGAGCCGGCCAGCTTGCCGAGGCTATCCTGCTCCTTATCACGAATCTTGACCTTGTAATCACCGAGCACTACCTGTTCAGCCAGGTTTTCAATAAGCCGGATACGTTGGGTGGTATTGAAGTTCACGGCGGCCAGCTCGGTCTGTAGGCTTTCCTTCTCCTTAAGCTCCTGCACGATGCGGCTAAACAGCCAGAGTACCAGCAGAATAGTCAGCACCGCTGACCCGATAATGGCTAGCGGAGCCGTACGCTCCCAAATGTCGCGGTTGCGCGTACGCTCACGCAGCAGCAGGTCTTCCGAGTTCTTGATTTGTGCAATAACCGCCCGAATCTGCTCCAACTGGCGGCGGTCGCCACGCACTAGGTCGCGGGCCGCGTAGAGGGTGGGTGGGCGTTGCCGCCAAGCATCCAGCAACAGAACTTCCTGGGCCATAAGAGTCCCAAGCGTATCTAAGCGGCGCTGATGGTCGGGGTTGTCGAAGGTAAGATGCCGCAGGCTTTCATAATTCCTGTGGATGTCGCTCACCAGGTTGTCATAATTCCCGAGATACGCTTTGTCGCCCATCAGCAGATAGCTGCGAATTGCCCCCTGCGCATCGCGCACCTGGGTTCGCAGATCGGTGGTGTGCTGCAACACCTTATAAGTGTGCTCCACCCGATTGGTGTAATAAGCCACTTGCTGTATGCTCATATAAGCGAACAGGGAAGTAAGCAGCAGCACAACCAGCGCAATGCCAAAGCCCAGCCTGATTTTCGTATTAAGATTCAGCCGCACTTGAGTTTAGGTAGAAGTAAGAAACTAGATCCGATGGAGAGTGTAAAAAGTAAAGTTCGCACTTTTATAGGCGCAGTGGTCAAGCCAAGTGCTGATGGATGGCCGGCTTTGCTTCTACCTTTGTGTGCCGGCCAGCTTATCTGCACGGCCACGCAGCCTTCTTTTATTCCTCGGAAAAATGCCCCCCGAACCGATTACCAGCCCCCAGAATCCGCGCATCAAGAACCTGCTGCGCTTGCAGCAGAAGCCCGCTGAGCGTCGGCAGCAAAACCTGACCATCATTGAGGGCTACCGCGAGCTGACTATTGCCCAGCAAGCCGGCGTGGAGGTTACCACGTTGTTTGTGTGCCCGGAGCTAGCTGAGCCGGCGCGGCAGCGGGAGTTGGAAACGTTATTTGCCCCCCGCCCGGAGTATTTTACGGTTTCGAAAACGGTGTTTGAGAAAGTGGCTTACCGCGAAGGCTCCGATGGCATATTGGCCCTGGCCCGCCCACCGCGCCGCGCCCTCACCGACCTGAAATTGCCCCCCAGCCCGCTCCTGATTATTCTGGAGGCAGTGGAAAAGCCCGGTAACTTGGGCGCCGTGCTCCGCACCGCCGACGCGGCCCGCGTAGACGCCGTGATCGTGTGCGACCCGCGCACCGACCTCTACAATCCCAATGTCATTCGGGCCAGCATTGGCTGCGTGTTTACCAATCAGGTGGTGGCCGCCCCCACCGCCGAGGTAGTCGCCTGGCTGCGCCAACACGGTATTCGCAGCTACGCCACCACTCCCGCCGCCACCGGGTTGTATACCAACATGAATTTCAGCGGCCCCAGCGCCATTGTGATGGGCACCGAGGCCACCGGCCTCAGCGACGAATGGCTCGCGGCGGCCGATGCGCAAATCAAGATTCCGATGGCCGGCTATATCGACTCGCTCAACGTGAGCACCTGCACGGCTATCATGACGTTTGAGGCCGTACGCCAGCGTGGGGGGCAAATCTGAGGCCTACGTAGCCGTTAGCGAATAACCTCAACCCAACCTTTGAGCGTGAGCGCACACTGAGGCTGGCGCACTTGGTAGTAATAGACGCCCGCCGGTTGGCCTTCGGCTTGCCACTCGTTGCGGTAAGCTGCGCTCTGGTACACCTCTTGGCCCCAACGGTTGAAAATGCGCAGCTCCGGTACACCAAGCTCCGAGGGAAGCACGAACGTGTCGTTGCGCCGGTCGCCGTTGGGCGTAATGATGTTGAATATATTCCGCTCCCCGGCGGGCTGAATGGTGAAGGCAACTGTAGTAGGGCAGGGGGCATTTGTTGTCACATTCACCCGATACGTACCGGCCTTCTTCACAATGATAGAGCGCGTCGTTTCCCCCGTCGACCACTCATACTTGTTGCTCGTAATACCAGCATCCAGCGTGAGTTGGGCACGGCAGTCCAGCGAGTCGATGCGCTCCACCAGCGTCGGCGGATCCTGCACCACAATGCTGCGTCGGATGGTTTCCTGCTTGTTGCCGCACACGTTTGTAAGGCTCACCGTGAGCTGCACCTGGTAGGTGCCCGCGCGCGGAAAGCGGTGCAGCGGCTTTTCCGATGTTTCGAGTGGAGTGCCATCCCCAAAGTTCCACTGGTAGCGCATTGCCCCCACGCCGGTACTCACAAACTCTACGGGAGTAGTCACGCAGACTGCAGTAGGTGCCTGAAAGTTAGCCACGAGCGCCGGCGCCGGCGGATCGACGACAACAACGGTTTCACTAACGCTGCGTTGCGTGCCGCAAGGGCTGGCTTGCTCAGCCGTCAGCCGTACTACATAGCGGCCGGGCACGGTAAATCGATGCTGGGGGGCAATTCCGATCTCCATGCTGCCGTCGCCAAAATTCCACTCGTAGCGAACCGGGCCGGTGCTGGTGCTGGTATTCTGAAATTGAACCGTGTACGGGGCGCAACCCGCCGGCACGGCCGCCACCGCGGATACCAGTGGCGCTGCCTGATTGGTAACTCCGACGGTCGTCGTGGTTGTCAGGCGCTGCGGTCCACAGCCCCCGGTGCGCGTCACGGTCAGCCGAACCTGATACGTGCCAGGGCGCTCGAAACGGTGGGCTGGCGTGGCCGAGGTTTCCAGCGGACTACCGTCGCCAAAGTCCCACTCGTAGGTTTCGGCTCCGCTGCCGGCATTGCTGAACTGAACCGTGTAGGGCGCGCAGCCCACTGGTACCGGCGGCAGCGCGGCCGTCAGCGTGGGCAGCGAAGCACCCGCAGGCAGCATGTTGAACTTGAATGCTGCTCCGCTATTGGTGCCTACCGTTTTGGTGGGAGCATAGGTGCCCGGCGTCGTGGTGAAGCTCGTGGTAGTGGTGCACTCGATGTGATACAGCACGCCCTGCTTTGTGATTTCGTTGGATGCCGCCGCGTGTAAGTGCGTTCCTCCATTCGCAGGTCCGCCGAAATAGGTGCCATACTCCAGGCGGCGGGCACCCGGACTTAAAACGGCTAAATAGATGCTGCGCTGAGCGGTGGAAAAAGCATCGGAGGTGACGGGGGAGCTATTGGTGCTGCCGTAAGCACAGAAGTAGATACGGTTGCAGGCGTCGAGGTTGAAGGCCGTAATCAGCGTAGACGAAACTATGGACCCGCTGATGGCAGCGGTAATCTGCGTGGAGAAAATGGTACTGGTCAGGGCCGGATTAAAGCAATGAATAAACACCTTCTCGGTATTCGGCGTCTGCAGGGTGAATGCGCCATCCGTAACGGGGTAGCTGCCCGCAGTACCTCCGGCAACCAATACCTGCCCATCCGAGTCGAAGTCGATGAAGCGGGCCAGATCGGTGCCCGTAGTACCCAGAAAAGTGCCCCCCAACAGGTTGTTGCCCGCCGCACTCAAGTGCAGCAGAAACCCATCCAGCTGCCCGCCCCGAAAGGTGCGGTTCAGCCCGGTGCTGCCCACCGGGAAATCGGCGCTGGCCGTCTGGCCGCAAACGTAGATGCTGCCATCGGGAGCTACTTTGATGTCGTGCACCTGATCTTCGGCCGTGCCACCCAGGTAAGTCGACCATTGCAGCGTCGATAAAGCTTCGTTTAAGCTCGTCACAAAGCCGTCATTGCCAGACTGAAAACCAGATGTGCCGATGCTTCGGAGGGTAGACTGCACCGCGTTCCGCACCGGAAAATTAGTGGAGTTCGTGTTCCCGCCAATCAGCACGCCGCCTGTAGGAGTGCTGGTAACGGTGGCGGGCCTCGAAGAAAGAGAGCCCGCCTCAAAGCCTGAGCCGCCTAAGTACGTAGAGGCCAAAAGGGAAGCGCCATCGGCACTCAGCCGGGAAATAACGTAATCCTGGCCGCCATTGAATGTGTTGTCATACGTGGTGGCAGTCACCGGGTAATTGGTGGAGCCCGAAAGCGCCAGCACGATCAGCTCATTTTTGGCCGTGATAGTCATGTCCAGCGGATACTCGGCGCTGTTGCCTCCTAAGTAGGTAGCAAACAGCACGGTTCGGCCCGTCGGGTCGAGCTTTGAAATGCCCAGGTTCTGGCCCCGCTGGTGGCTTTGGTAAGCACCTATGGTTACCGGGTACGTCGAATCCTGCGTGTAGCCGGCCGTGTACATATTGCCGTACTCATCACCCGCCGCCGAGTTGGCCGACAAAAACGTGGAGTTGGTGGTGTAAGTGCTGAATACGAGGGCCGGATCAATAATCAGCGGCAATTTGGTGTCGTACTTTCCGGTCAGCTCAAAGCGCACTTCGTTGTCGTAGAGGCGGAACCGACAGGCTACGGGGCGCCGCTGCCCATTGGCCAGCACCTGATACGCGATTGGCGCCTGCTCCGCTTGCACTCCCAATTGGGTATGAAGCCGAAGCTGCCCATCGTGCAGTTCCATTTTGTCGAGCCCTTCGTAGCGCATCCGAATCTGGCCGGGGTCGGCGCCAGCGGCCACTTCGTAATCGTATTTCAAATGCCCATCCACGGAGTGCCACACCATGTCTACGCCGGCGTACACCTGCTCGTACCGCACCACGGCAAATAGCGGCACCTTACTGGCCCATTTCTTCGGATCGGAGCCCAGGAAGTAATTGTGATAGGTCGACTGTCGCTCTTGGCCCAGCGTCCTGGGCTTCAGTTGAGCACCTACCAGCTGCATTCGAAAGGCGTGGCCTTGTATTGCTTTGGCCGCGCTACTAGCTGAGTGATTGTACTCGGCTGGCAGAGCCTGCAGGTTGTAAGTAAACTGGTTGTTTTCTAAAAATAAATGCCCCCCAGGCACTGCCGTAGCAAATTGTACCTGAGAAGGCCATTGACCGGCGTTGGCAACAAATTGAAAGGTCGATGTTGCGGGAGCGTTGGCAAAGCTGGTCAGAAAGGTAAAAACGCTCAGTAAAGCTGTAAAAGTCAGCCGCATAAACTAGAATAAACAACAGGTAGAGAATAGGCTTCCAGCCACGTCAGTAAGCCGACGTCAGACCTGGGAAATCTAGTGCTAAATAAGGCTATAATTTAGACAGTTAGCGCCGCAAGCGAAGCAAATATGTCACTTTTATATACTAGGTATTAACGTGCCCCATCCGGGTATAAGCCGCGTAGCGGAAGGCTGCCATAATGGTAGATAAATAAACGCTTGGCTACACCACAAAAAAGCCCCCCAGCTTCGCTAAGGATGGTCCTCGATGCTGAATTCCGTTAGCCGAAGCGTATGGTCGAGGGTATAGCGGATGGTGCGTTGACCGCCGGTAGGTAGCGTTGGTGAATCGGTGGGTAGGAAAACGGGAAAGGTGCGCATCAAATAATTATCAGCTATCCTAAACAGATCAAAGCCTTGATAGCCGCTTGCCGCTTCGGGAGGCAAAGTAGGTAACTGAAAGCGCTCCCACTCCTGTTCCGCAAACTCAAATCCGTATACTTGTCCGAGAGGATTGGCACCAACGCCGCGCACGAATATCAGGATTTCGGGTAGCTCATTCAGATTCAAATCGGTAATGACAGCCTCGGTAATTACGCCCGCCACCGAATCATGAATTGCGGCTATTTGCCTCTCTGCACGACGAGCGGTGAGGTTCAGAATGCTTGGGGTGGATGACGTGATGTCAGCCGTAAAATTATTCTTACTCAGCGTCTTATTGAAGGTAGGTTGTGCCACCGGGCTCGATATCGGAGGAGTCATCGCGGTTTCGCTCTGGCGAGGTTCTCCCCGTTGCTCCTGCACTGCGGAGCTACAACCCGACACAATAAGTAAAAATAGGCTAGCAGCAAAAGGTATATGGTTCATACTGCAAGCTACTGTTGGATGGTTATATATTATTCGGCTTAACTTAAAAGTTTGTTCCCTGCCACTTCACTGCAGTGCGAATAGCCCATCGGGGTAAAACTGCTGCTTGTACCCTGTACTGATTTTACCTAGTCACACATCTGATAAGGCTTCAGCAGTTATTCTGCTACAAGCAGGGTAGTAAGGCGCCAAGTTATGGCTGTCATTAGCTTGTGTAAGAAGAATAATGGTGAGGGATTAGCCTAGTAATTTCTTAGCTGTCCTACTGGTATTTATCTTCTTAATCGTCATTGTTCACTGTAAGAATAGCGTTTGTGGTCAAATAGATGATAAGCGGGGGTAATGGAATTCTCAGAATATTTTATGCAACAATGTTGCAATTATATTTAGTTTGCCTCATCTTGCAGCATTGTTGCATAAAAGCCATTCAATTTTATTAAGCCACTTTTATCTAATACCAATGCGCCACTTTCTCTCTGCCAAAATTGCTTTAGCCATTTTGGCGGCAACAGTATTTACTTCCTGCGATGATGATCAAGAACTGAGCACCAGGCCCAGCACGGATCCTGGTAAGGAATATCGTTTTGTGCGCGTCCTGATAGCCGATGAACAGGCGGCTACTCTCACTCAGCTTACGCCCGCCACGGCCGCCATTGAGTCATTCAACGCGAAGTTTCCGCTAGCCACCCTCTACCCCACCGCCTCAGGGCGCTTTGCGGCGGTGATGTACGCCAATCAGAACCTAGTAGAGATGTTCGATACGGGTCTGGAGTCGCACGACGACCATATAGATGTGAAAGGAACTCCTAAATGGGGTGCCATTTCGTCCACGGGCGCGAGACCTTCCCACTTTAAGAGCAAAGGCACGGAGTCGCTGATTTTCAACGACGGCGACGGAACCCTGAGCGTAGGCAATGACGTCGAATTTCATGTGGCGGGGGCCAAATTCAAGGCAATAAACGTGGGCTTGCTGCCACACCACGGCGCCATGGCCCAGTTCGACAATGGCAACTACGCCGTTACGATGGCCAAGGCTAGTGGCGCAAGCCCCACCAGCGTCAAAATCATTAACAAAGCCGGGGCTGAGGTACAGGCCGCCAAGCTGGAAACAGGTAATATCCACGGCAATGCCACCGATGGTAGCAACGCTGTATTTGGTTGCTGGACCACCACGGCTAACACCAGCGGCAGCGTATTGGTCGTAAAGGCCTCGGGTGAGCAGCGCCTGATTTTGAACCCGGCCGATTTCGGAGCTTTCCGCCTGGGAACTATCTATTACGCCAAAGGAGCCAAGAAATACATCGGCTACGTGGCCACGAAAGGCGCTTACCTGATTGATATCACAACTGACAAAATCACGCCTATCTACGCCGGCGCGGATGCCTTCCAGTGCAAGCCCGACTACGCCGGCAACAACCTGCACGTGCTTACCCTGGACGGCAAGCTGCGCGTGTACGATCTGGCTACGGGCGCCCTCAAAAGAGAGAACTCGGTGATTCCAGCCACCCCAGCCGCAGACGCCTATAAGCCCATGCTGGAAGCCACGGAGAAATTTGCTTACATCGCCGTGCCTTCCCTGGGCGAAGTACACCAGATCAAGGTCAGCGACCTGAGCACCGCAGCCAAGCACAAAGTAACTTCGCGCCCGGTGCGCCTGACGGTGCTGGGTCATGAGTCGGATCAGGGCCACTAATTTCTCCTGACCGTACGATATACACAAAGGGCTTACTTGCTTGTATAAGCAAGTAAGCCCTTTGTGTATATCGTATCAGCGGCTTGTTACTTCACAACTGGGGGGCAAATCAGCCGGAAATTACACCCGTTTGAACTCCTGCACCCACACGTCCAAGGGGTCGGCGGCATGAAGGAGCGGCTCACCACTAGGTGTCGGCAAGCCATGACTTTCTACTAAGTTAGATTCCCATTCGCACAGGCTGGCCTCGCGCAGCATCCACGGTTCATGATAGAGTTTGCCTCGCCAAAGGTTGTTGTTGTGCACCTCTTCCTTCAAGTCTGGTCCGGCGGTGTACAGGTAGTAGCGCTCGGTGAGAAAATACTGCAACGTGCCGGGCCGCGACGCGGGCAAAGCTTCGCCCAGCGTCCATGTAGCCGCGAATGTTGCGGGGGCAATGTCCCGGTGCGTGCGCTCAGCGGTGGCGCGCAGGGTGGGGCCGGTCTGCGTCAGGCTCATGCGGGCGTGCAGGTAAGGTAGATGGAAAAACGTGCGCGCCGCCCACACGCCCAGCGCCAACGAGGCATCCAGCGAGAGAAACCAGACACCCGGCACACCATCGAGGCGCGCATAGGTGCGCACATTCAGCTCATGCAAATGATGCAGTCCCGGCACAGCCGGCAAGCCCAGCGGCCGAATGTGGCTCATGGTAAATGGCACCACGCCCAGCCACGCTTGCCCGTCAAACAAGTCCAGCTCCAGCCGTGCCGGCAGATACGGCCGCAACAAGTCAGGCTCCACGGGCCAGTGTGCAAAGAGCAACTGGCTCCACCGCTGCCGCATCAGGGGCAGGCTTGGGGGGCTTTTTGGCGCTGATTTCAACAAAATAGGAGAGGACATAATAACGCGTACTGCTTCATAACAGCCGGACTAAGCGAAATGTCTGCCGCTGGCCTTGAAACAACAGAAGGGCGCAACCACTGGCTGCGCCCTTCTGAGGGAGAGATAATGTTGGCAGAAACTAGTCTACCTTCTTGGCTGAGCGCAAACGCTCGTTTTCGTCCAGCAGAATCTTACGCATCCGCACCGACTTAGGCGTTACTTCCAGATACTCGTCTTTCTGAATGTATTCCATGGCCTCTTCCAGCGAAAACTGACGCTTCGGGATAATCTTGGCGTTGTCGTCGGAGCCGGAAGCACGCATGTTGGTGAGCTTCTTGCCTTTCTGGATGTTGATGGTCAAATCGTTAGGACGAGTGTGCTCACCGATAACCTGGCCAGCGTACACTTCCTCGCCCGGATCAACGAAAAACTCGCCGCGGTCCTGCATCTTATCGATGGTATACGCGGTGCCGGCACCCGTATCCATCGAAATCAGCGAACCAGCAATACGACCCGGAATTACGCCTTTATAGGGCTCGTAGCTCAGGAAGCGGTGGTTCATGATGGCCTCACCAGCCGTAGCCGTCAGCACGTTGTTACGCAAGCCAATCAGGCCACGGGCCGGAATGTTGAACTCCAAATGCTGCAAGTCGCCTTTCGGCTCCATGATGGTCAGGTCGCCCTTACGCATCGTCACCAGCTCGATAACCTTACCAGCAGTTTCCTCTGGCACATCAACTACCAAGTGCTCGATTGGCTCCAGGCGGTTGCCATTGTCATCTTCTTTGAACAGCACCTGGGGCTGACCCACCTGCAATTCAAAGCCTTCACGACGCATCGTCTCGATCAGTACCGACAAGTGAAGAATACCGCGGCCGTACACCAAAAATGTATCTTCCTTATCGGTTTCCTTTACGCGCAGCGCAAGGTTTTTCTCGGTTTCTTTGAACAGACGGTCACGCAAATGGCGCGAGGTCACGAACTTGCCTTCCTTACCGAAGAAGGGCGAGTTGTTGATGGTGAACAACATGTTCATCGTCGGCTCGTCGATGCTGATAACGGTCAGGCCTTCGGGGTTGTCGGCATCCGCCAGCGTATCACCGATGTCGAAACCTTCAATGCCCGTTACGGCGCAGATTTCGCCCGAGCTAACTTCCGCAACCTTGTTCCGGCCCAAGCCTTCGAACACATGTAGCTCCTTGATTTTTACTTTCTTGATAGTGCCGTCACGCTTCACCAGGCTCATGTTGGCGCCTTCTTTCAGCGTGCCGCGGTGTACGCGACCAATGGCGATGCGGCCCACGAACGACGAATAGTCGAGCGAAGTCACCTGCATCTGGGGCGTGCCGTCCAAAGTAGGCGCGGGAGGAATAGAAGCAACCACCGCGTCGAGCAGCGGAATGATGTTGTCGGTCTTTACTTTCCAGTCGGTGCTCATCCAGCCTTGCTTCGATGAACCATAAAGGGTCACGAAGTCAAGCTGATCTTCCGAAGCGCCGAGGTTGAACATGAGGTCGAAAACCTGCTCGTGCACCTCATCGGGGCGGCAGTTTTCCTTGTCCACTTTGTTTACTACCACGATAGGCTTCAGGCCCAAATCAATGGCTTTGCCCAGTACGAAGCGGGTCTGGGGCATGGCGCCTTCGAAGGCATCCACGAGCAGTAACACGCCGTCGGCCATCTTCAGTACGCGCTCTACCTCACCACCAAAGTCGGCGTGACCAGGCGTATCGATGATGTTGATCTTGACGTCCTTATAACGAACCGATACGTTCTTGGAGACGATGGTAATGCCCCGCTCGCGCTCCAGATCGTTGTTGTCCAGGATCAGGTCGTCGAAGTGCTGGTGCTCATCGAATAGCTTAGAGGCGTGAATGATTTTGTCCACGAGCGTCGTCTTGCCGTGGTCAACGTGCGCAATAATTGCGATATTCCGAATGTTCTGCATACAAAGGTTTTTGCGGGCGCAAAGGTACGCAATTGTCAGCGGATAAATGAGTGTGACGAAAATGTTAACTGTTTGAAACTGAAATAGCACCCGCTCCCACGAACCGAACCCAAGCCCGGTAGCGTATGTTATGCCAGTGGCTGCCGCAATGGCGCGCCACTCATCTGTTTCAGTTTTACACTTCCCTCACTTTCCCCTGATGCGTAACTCCGCCCTTATTCTGGCTTTTTCTTTTTTGACGTTGGGCACTGCTTGCTCGCAGAAAAAAGACGGGCTGGCAACCGCTAAGGCTCAGGCAGCTACCGATCCCGGCGCTGCTGCCAAAGCATATCCAACGGCCCAGCCCATGACCAACAAAGCCGATGAATTTGCAGTTCGCAAAACGGAGGCGGAATGGAGAAAACTGCTTAGTCCTGAGCAATTTAAGGTGTTGCGCGAGCAAGGTACGGAGCGGCCTTTTGCTAATAAGTACAACGACAACCACGAAAAAGGTGTGTATCACTGCGCCGGCTGCAACAACTTATTATTCAACTCAGCCACCAAATTTGAGTCGGGCACGGGTTGGCCCAGCTTCTTTGCTCCGGCCACCGCGGCCAGCGTGAAAGTGCAGAAGGATAATAGCTACGGCATGTCGCGCGACGAGATTGTGTGCGCCAAGTGCGGTGGCCACATTGGTCACGTCTTCGACGACGGCCCCAACCCTACGGGGCTTCGGTACTGCATGAACTCGGCGGCGATGAATTTTAAGAAGCAGTAAGTCCTTTCAAAAAAGCCCCCCAGCGCGCCCCGCATTACTCTTCTGAAGCGGGCGCTGGCTAAGTCCAACTTAATGCTGTTGGGTTGCGTTGTAAGAATGCAGGCTCGCCGCCGAACCAGCATTCAGTCAAAATCTATGTTTACGTATCGTTTAGGCTTGCCTTACCGCGCCTTTTGGCTGGGTAGCTTGCTGTTTCTGGGCGTCGCTTGCACTGCCACCCAGGAGCAGGCAGCCGAAGTTGACCGCGCCCCGCTGCCCACTGAAATTCGGACGGATGCCGACCGGCAGGCGGCTTACAATAGCGGAATCGGCACTCGTGCTGCCGTGCCCGACGCAACGCCCGGCCGGGTGGAGCTGGGTGAGCAGGCGGCCGGAACCAACTCCCGGCAGCGGATCGAAAACGTGAACACCAACAACCCTAACACCAGCACGCCCGAAACGCGACTGCGCCGCTTGCGCGGTGCCCCCGCCGATACCATTCGTCGGCCGGGTTTCTAAAATAATGGTAAAGCGTAAAAAAAGCCCCCCAGCTAAGCGAAATACTTGCTGGGGGGCTTTTCTACGTCCTGTTAATTGGGGTAGTAAAATTAGCTGGCACCGTTGGTGTCGGCGCCCGGAGCCGGCGTTTCGGCGGCCGGCTTGCGGCTTGTTTTAGCGGTTGTGGCTACTGGTTTGCGCGCGCTGGCGCTGGGTCGGCGTGAGCTGCCATTAGACGAAGCCGCTGTGCTTGCTGTGGCTTGCAAAGTGGCGCGGCTTTTACGAGGACTGCCATCCTTGTTCGTTGTTACGGACGGCTTCGGTGCTGGCTTGCGGTTACGTACGTCCGTCGTACGAGTAGGCGCAGCAGCAACTGGGGTGTCAGTTGTCGTGTCGGCTGAGTCGTAATGACGTACTATCGTGTGCAGGGCTTCCTCAAACATGCGCTCCGTGTCCTGATCCAGCCGTCGCGTAGCTTCCTTCACTACTTCTTTCAGCTTAGCTTTCGTTTCTTTGCGAATGCGTTTCACTACATCGCTTACCCGCGTATCCAGTTCTTTCTGAAGTTGCTTGGCCGCCGATTTGAGTGCCTTTTTCTGACTGGCTTTCTCCACGGTGCGGTCGTCGTTCAGCGACTTGGTCGCTTGCATCGTTGATTTTGCCGCTTTGCGCTCCGCCTTCGATGCTTTTGGAGCTGACTCTTTTTTAGCCTTTTTAGCGGATTTCTCCTGTTCTGATTTTTTCATGGTGGAAGCAGGTGAGGGTTAGATAGATTGCCTGTAATTTCCTTGAAATCATTCGACCTATTCAATCAAATATAGCCGTATTTACTATGTCCAATTCGTTATTGTTTTATTAAGCTGATTTATCCTTGTATTTAAACTTTTCTTTGTACCCAAATGCTACCTGAGTACAGCCATTTCACTTCTTTCTTTCGAATCCCTTTTTGGGTTTAGCTTCTTCTTATGTCTTCTGACTTTCAACGTTATACCGTTACTGCTGCTTTGCCTTATGCCAATGGTCCGGTGCATATTGGTCACTTGGCAGGTGTTTATTTGCCAGCCGATATTTATGTGCGCTACCTGCGCAGTGCCGGCCGCGATGTAAAGTTTATTTGCGGCTCCGATGAACACGGTGTGCCTATTACTATTCGGGCGCAAAAAGAGGGTGTTACGCCGCAGCAGGTGGTGGATAAATATCACGCGCTGATTCGAGATTCTTTCCTCGATTTTGGTGTGTCGTTCGATATCTATTCGCGCACTTCCTCGGCTACGCACCGCGAAGTTTCGAGCGGTTTTTTTCGCAAGCTTTACGAGGAAGGAAAATTCATCGAGCAAACGTCGCAGCAGTATTATGATGAGCAGGCCAACCAATTTTTGGCCGACCGTTATATCGTGGGTACGTGCCCCAACTGCGGCAACGAAAACGCCTACGGCGACCAGTGCGAGCGGTGCGGCACTTCGCTCAGCCCCACTGAACTAATCAATCCGCGCAGCATGCTAAGTGGCAACAACCCGGTGCTGCGCGAAACCAAGCACTGGTACTTGCCTCTCGATCAATATGAGCCCTGGCTGCGTGAATGGATTGTGGAAGGCCATAAAAACGACTGGAAAGCCAACGTGTACGGCCAATGCAAGTCTTGGATCGACCAGGGCCTGCACCCGCGCGCCGTTACCCGCGACCTCGATTGGGGCGTGCCCGTGCCGGTAGAAGGCGCGGAAGGCAAGGTGCTGTACGTGTGGTTTGATGCACCCATCGGCTACATTTCCGCTACTAAAGACCTGCTGCCCGACACCTGGGAAACTTACTGGAAAGACAGCGGCTCGAAGCTGGTGCACTTTATCGGCAAGGATAATATCGTGTTTCACTGCATTATATTTCCGGCCATGCTCAAAGCGCACGGCGACTATATTTTGCCCGATAACGTGCCCGCCAATGAGTTCCTGAATCTTGAAGGCGACAAAATTTCTACCTCACGCAACTGGGCCGTGTGGCTGCACGAATATTTGCAGGATTTCCCCGGTCGTGCTGATGTTTTGCGCTACGTATTGTGCGCGAATGCTCCCGAAAATAAAGACAACGATTTCACCTGGAAAGATTTTCAGGCGCGCAATAATAACGAGCTGTTAGCCACGCTCGGCAACTTCGTAAATCGTGCCGTTGTGCTCACGCATAAGTACTTTGGGGGACAAATTCCGGCGCGAAATGAGCTTACTGAATTTGACCAGGAAGTGCTCCAGCAATTAGCCGATTTTCCGGCGCGTATTGGTCAGCTAATTGAAAATTACCGCTTCCGTGATGCGCTGAATGAGCTGATGAATTTGGCGCGTTTGGGCAATAAATATCTGGCAGATACGGAGCCGTGGAAACTCATCAAAACGGATGAGGCGCGGGTAGGAACTATCCTAAATATTGGGCTGCAAATTACAGCTAGCCTGACAACATTAATGGAGCCTTTTCTGCCCAGCACAGCGGCACGTTTGGGGAGTATGTTGAACACCGAAAAAGCCCCCTGGACCGCTGCTGGCAACGCCGATGCTCTGCCTGTCGGACATCAACTGAACGAGGCATTTCTGCTGTTTGAAAAGATTGAAGATGCTACGGTAGAGGCGCAAGTACAAAAGCTGCTCGATACCAAAAAAGCCAACGAATTAGCAAACGCTGTAACGGCTCCCGCCAAGGATAACGTGTCGTTTGATGAGTTCAGCCGCATGGATTTGCGCGTAGGCACCATCACGGCCGCTGAGAAAGTTGCCAAGACCAAAAAGCTCCTCAAACTCACGGTGGATACCGGGCTGGAGCAGCGCACCATTGTGAGCGGCATTGCCGAGTCGTTTATTCCGGAAGCACTGGTCGGACAACAGGTGTTGGTGTTGCTAAATTTGGCTCCCAGAGAGATAAAAGGTATTCAGTCGCAGGGCATGCTGCTGCTGGCCGAAAACGCCGACGGCTCATTGGCCCTCATGCAGCCCGGCCAGCAAGTGCGGCCCGGTAGCGGCGTAATGTAGACACGCTGTTCTCAGCAAGCTTTTCAGCTTAAACCCAAAAAAGCCCCCCAGCACTAGCGCTGGGGGGCTTTTTTGGGTTTAAATGCTTAAAGTCAACCGCCTTATAGGGTTTCAGTCGCGTCTGCGAAGGTGTTATTTCACATTGACCACGTTCATAGCGCGCTCAATGCCTAGCGTGCCGAACGCCAGCACAGCCTCAGCGGCTTTTTCAATGCGCAGCGGCAAGTCGATTTGCTCATCGGCCGAAAATGGATTGAGTACATAATCCACCTGCCGACCTTTGGGAAAGTTAGCATCAACCCCAAAACGCAGGCGGGCGTATTCGTCCGTGCCCAGCGTTTCCTGAATGGATTTCAAGCCATTATGCCCCCCAGCCGAGCCTTTTCCTTTCAGGCGCAGCTTGCCATACGGTAGCGCCAAATCGTCCGTCACAACCAGCATCTGCTCCTTCTCAAGCTTCAAGCTGGTCAGATAATGCGCCGCCGCTTTACCACTCAGATTCATGTACGTTGTGGGCTTTACCAGCACGAAGGTTTTGCCTTTATGCTTGATTTCCGTCACAAACGCGTACCGATTTATTTCAAACCGCGCCTCGTGTTTTTGTGCCAGATAATCGGCCACCATAAATCCGATATTATGACGCGTGTCGGCGTATTCCGGACCAATATTGCCGAGGCATAAAACCAGGTATTTCATTGAATCATGAATTAAATCGGTAACACAAGATTGACGAATATTCAGTCTTGTTTTAGGGCTTAAATCATTTAAAGAAAAGCCCCCCAGAATATTTCTGGGGGGCTTTTCTTTAGATAATCGAACGGATTATAAAATCTGTGGCGGGGGCTTACTTGTCGCCGCCGGCCATTGCACCTTTCAGCGCACGTGGGATAGCCACGGTAGCGATAGGAGCAAGGGGGTTAGTAAGAATAGTGTAGTTGGTAGGCTGCACCTTGCTTACTTTGATAGACTTACCTAGCTCGAGGTCCGAGATGTTCACCTCTACATAGTCGGGCAGGTTTTCGGGCAGCGCCTTCACCTTTACCTTACGCAGCTTCGAGATCAGCTTACCACCTTGCTGTACGCCGGGCGAAGTGCCGATGTACTTAACAGGGATGTCCATTTTTACCTCTTTGCCATCCTGCAATTGCAGGAAGTCAACGTGCAGCAGCATCTCGTTCACGGGGTGAAACTGAGCGTCCTGCACGATAGCACGGTAGATGGTACCTTCTACGTTCAAATCAACGATGTGTACTTCAGGCGTGTACAGCAATTCGCGGAAGAGAATGGCAGGAGCCGAGAAGTGTACCTGCTCTCCTGCACCGTACATTACGCACGGAACATAAGAATCAAGACGCAGCTGCTTTGCCTCTTTCTTGCCGAGATTCGCTCTTTTAAACCCTACAATCTCTAAGCTTTTCATAAAAAGAGTGTTTTTGGAAAAAGTATTTTTTGCTCCCATCAATTAATGGGGCCGCAAAGATACGGTTTAAGTCCGTTAACTAAAAAGGACTTGATATATAGTGTGTAAAAGGCCGCGCCGCTAATAGAAACAAAGCACCACGGCCCAACTATCAGGTAAAGAGCGAGCTGATCGACTCGTGCGTCACGACGTTGCGAATAGCGTGGGCAAACAAATCAGCCAACGATATCACCCGGATTTTTGGGTTCTCCTGCCGCAACGGAATCGTGTCGGATACCACCAGTTCTTCCAGCACGGAGTTGCGAATGCGGTCGTGGGCCGGGCCGCTGAGCACAGGGTGTGTAATAACAGCGCGCACTGAGCGCGCACCACGCTCTAGCAGCAATTCAGCCGCTTTGCAGATGGTGCCAGCCGTATCTACAATATCATCGACCAGAACGACATCTTGCCCGGTCACGTCGCCAATCACCTGCATCGAGGCAATTTCATTGGCCCGCAAACGCGTTTTGTCGCACACCACTATTTCGGCCCCGAAGCGCTTGGCAAAAGCGCGGGTACGCACCACACCACCCACGTCAGGGGAGGCGAAAATGAGGTTTTCTAAGTTCAGCGACTTGATATAAGGCACAAACATGGCCGAACCATCAAGGTGGTCAACGGGAATATCGAAAAAGCCTTGAATCTGGCCGGCGTGCAGGTCACACGTCATCAGGCGGTCGGTGCCTACGCTTTGGATGAAGTCGGCTACCACTTTAGCCCCGATACTCACGCGCGGCTTATCCTTACGATCTTGGCGGGCGTAGCCATAGTAGGGCATCACGATGGTAACGGAGGCGGCAGAGGCACGTTTGGCGGCGTCTACCATCAGCATGAGTTCCATCAGGTTCTCAGCCGGCGGAAACGTGCTTTGAATCAGGAACACGGCACATCCCCGGACGCTTTCGTTGAAGCTTGGTCCCAGTTCAGTGTCGGCGAAGCGCTGAAGGCTCAGATCACCGAGTTGGGTGCCATAAGCGGCGGCAATTTTCTCACCGAGTTCGTGCGAGGCGTTGCCTGCGAAAAGTTTAACCTGCTGGGACATGAGTTTAATTCAGTTGGGAATCAGCGGAGTGTGCAAAGGTAAACAGGAGACGCTATATGGCTGAGCTAAGCAGAAGGGAGCGATAAGTAAAAATAGCCGATTATAAAGCGAAAAGGCCGAAAAGGCTAAACTAAAAAGCGAAAGGCGCTGATTCCTCCCGGGGGAAGTATCAGCGCCTTTCGCGTTACAAGTAGTTGTCCGACCAGGGCTCGAACCTGGACTTTCTTGAATCAAAATCAAGCGTGTTGCCAGTTACACCATCGGACAAAGTCCCCAGTGGCAATGCCGTTTGGGTGTGCAAATGTACGAGGCGAATAATTCGGGGCAAATTCTAATCGAATATTTTTTAAAATATTTTCTGGGGCTGGGGGGCAAATATTGGGTTTAAAGCGTCTTGAGTGCCTGATTGTCAATACTCCAGCACTGCACAAACTTTCCGCTCACGCGAGCTTTGGCAAAGCGGGGATTAAGCCGTAGTTTTGCGGCCTGAAAACGTTGCCACCCATCTATATAAAGACCTCCAATGGCGAATAACGGCAAAATCACCCAAGTAATTGGTCCCGTAGTGGACGTAAGCTTCGCCGGTGATGACACGCGCCTCCCCAACATTCTCGACGCGCTCGAAGTCATAAAAGACAACGGCCAGGTCGTTATCCTCGAATGCCAGCAGCACTTAGGCGAAGACCGGGTGCGCACCATCGCCATGGACTCGACTGAGGGTCTGACCCGCGGTGCCATTGTGCGCGACTTGGGTTCGCCCATCTCGATGCCGACTGGTGAAGGCGTAAAAGGCCGCTTGTTCAATGTAATTGGCCAAGCCATTGACGGCATTCGTCAGCCTGATAGCAACGGACCGATGTCAATTCACCGCTCGGCTCCTCCGTTTGAGGATCTGGCTACGACGTCGGAAGTATTCTTCACCGGTATCAAGGTAATCGACCTGTTGGCTCCTTATGTAAAAGGTGGCAAAATTGGTTTGTTCGGTGGTGCTGGCGTAGGCAAAACCGTACTGATTCAGGAGCTGATCAACAACATCGCGAAGGCTTATTCCGGTCTGTCGGTGTTTGCTGGTGTAGGCGAGCGTACTCGTGAGGGAAATGACTTGCTGCGCGAATTCATTGAGTCGGACATCATCCGTTACGGCGCCGAGTTCAAGCACTCCATGGAAGAAGGTGGCTGGGACTTGTCGAAAGTAGACGAGACGGAGCTGGCTAAGTCGCAGGCTACCCTCGTATTCGGTCAGATGAACGAGCCGCCCGGAGCCCGTGCTCGCGTGGCCCTGTCAGGTCTTACCATTGCTGAAAGCTTCCGCGATGGCGACGGTACTGGTTCAGGCCGCGATATCCTGTTCTTTATTGACAACATCTTCCGCTTTACCCAGGCTGGTTCGGAAGTTTCGGCTTTGTTGGGTCGTATGCCTTCGGCCGTAGGTTACCAGCCCACGCTGGCCACCGAAATGGGTGCCATGCAGGAGCGCATTACTTCTACCAAGCGTGGTTCTATCACGTCGGTACAGGCCGTATATGTGCCTGCCGATGACTTGACTGACCCAGCGCCGGCTAATACCTTCGCTCACTTGGATGCCACGACGGTATTGTCGCGTAAGATTGCTGAGCTTGGCATTTATCCTGCCGTTGACCCACTTGACTCTACCTCGCGCATTCTGTCCGTTGAAGTTCTGGGTGAGGAGCACTACAACACCGCCCAGCGCGTGAAAGAGATTCTGCAGCGCTACAAAGAACTGCAGGACATCATCGCCATCCTTGGTATGGATGAGCTGTCGGAGGAAGATAAGCAGGTCGTAAACCGCGCTCGTCGTGTGCAGCGCTTCCTGTCGCAGCCTTTCTTCGTAGCTGAACAGTTCACTGGTTTGAAGGGTGTGTTGGTTGATATCAAAGACACTATCCGCGGCTTCAACGAAATCATCGACGGCAAGCACGACCACCTACCTGAAGCAGCTTTCAACCTCGTTGGTACTATCGAGGATGCCGTTGTAAAAGGTGAGCGTCTAATTGCTGAAGCGAAATAACTGTTTTAAAGAGATGAATGGCTAAATGGTTGATTGCTCGGTACTACTCGTCGAACGATTAACCATTCAGCTATTCAACAATTCAACTGACATGCATTTAGAAATCATCACGCCAGACCGGAAAATATTTGCGGGTGAGGTCACTTCGGCTCAGTTTCCAGGGGCGGATGGACTTTTTGAAGTGCTTAACAACCACGCTCCCCTTATCAGTGCCTTACAGGCGGGTAGCATCAACGTGAACAGCGCTACGGGCCGCGAATCCTTCCGCATCGAAGGTGGCGTGGTAGAAGTGCTGCGCAACAATGTTATCGTGCTGGCTGAAGGCGTAGTTGCCTAAGCTGGTTTATGTAGTAGTAAAAAGCCTTTCCTTTGCCAGGAAAGGCTTTTTTGTTTTTGGTTGATCCTGCTTCCTTTAACCATTCTTGAGGAAGAGCTACTAGCTCAAGACCGGTCTAATTTTGCCCCCCACAGTCCCTGTATCCCGAGATTCGGCAACATCATTCTGTATGCATATCCATCCCAAAATCACCCCCATCTATCAAACGTCGGTTTTCAAATTTGAGGATCTGGATGGCATAGCACAGTATTTCGATGAGCCCGGCAGCCGCTACATGTATTCACGGAATGGTAACCCTAACTCCGATGAACTGGCCGAGGCAGTGAACCGGCTGGAAGGTGGGCAGGGGGCAATTGCAACGGGCTCCGGCATGGCGGCTATCCTGGCAGCCATTTTAGCTTACTGCGAAGCCGGCGACCATGTGCTTTGCGCGGCTGATATCTATGGTGGATCAGCGGCCCTGCTGAATCTGGAACTAAGTCGCCTGGGAATTTCGGTGAGCTATGTGCCTTTCGAGGAGCTTTACGATCTAAAGCCGCATCTGCAACCCCGCACCCGCCTGTTGCTGGCCGAAACTATGAGTAACCCGTTGTTGCGCGTGGTAAATCTGAAGGCTCTGGCCGAAGAGTGCCATCAGCATAGCGTAAAGCTGGTTATTGACAATACGTTTGCTACGCCTCTACTCACTCGCCCTATCGAGTATGGTGCTGATATTACGTTGCACAGCGTAACTAAATACCTGGCTGGCCATTCCGACGTAACGGCTGGGGTAGTAGTTGCCGCCACCACCGAAACAGCTGCTCGCCTCCGCCAGATTGGAATGACTCTGGGTTTAACTCTAAGTCCGATGGAGAGCTGGCTGGCAGTGCGAGGGCTCAAAACGCTGCGCCTGCGTGTGAAGGAGCACAGCTCTAATGCGCAAGCTATAGCTGAGATGCTTGACCGCCATCCAGTCGTACAAGAAGTCAATTATCCGGGTTTACCAAGCCATGCAGAGCACCAACTTGCCGCTCGTCAAGGCGGGACTCAGTTCGGAGGTATGCTTTCCTTCCGTTTGCCTGATGATGAGAAGTTGGTGAATCAATTTATGCGTCGCTCACTGCGCTTTCCGTTTGCACCATCGCTGGCAGGAGTTGATTCGTCACTCTCACATCCACTCAGTACCTCGCACCGGTCCCTCCGCCCTGAGCAGCAGCAGCGACTAGGTATCACTGTGGGCTTGGTGCGCTTATCAGTGGGCATTGAGGTGAAAGAAGAGTTATTAGCTGATTTGGAGCAGGCATTGGAGCAAGGGTAAAGTATCTACACGTTTTCAAGCGTCAAAACTGTCTCTGAGCTGCCGGATACTAATTACGAACTAGGTGGCTAAACCTGGGGAGTTTGGAATGCACGTCAGCAGCTCTTTAACGAATATTTAGATGGAGGCCTTAGCGGATAAGAATAAATAATAAAGGTTTATATAGCTGCTGTGGCTGTTGCAAAATGCTCAGCGGGGAACCTACTAAGTTGTAGTGACAAGGATGAGCGTTCAACAGGCAAATGGCCGGCCCCTCGTTGGCCACGGATGGAAGCTTAACTAACCCGCTCTCAGCATACTGCCAACGTTTGGCACCAAGTACCCAACCTTATCGGACCTCACCAAGCTTTTACAAGTGGTGGAAGGTCGTGGCTGTTGCAGAACTCTGCTTTTTCCGTTGTCCTCGTGTTTAGCTGGCTGGCATTTACGGTAATACCTACGTGTTCGCCGCTGCAACGGGAGGGCACCCGGTGGGGGAGGCGGTTTGGGCAGGGCTACTGCCAGGCTCAGGCACTGGGTAGGCCGGTGCTTGAGCAGCTTCTTCAGGTTGTAGGCGATAGCACTCAGCAACATAGTCTTATGCGCCGCTGCCCGGCTCTTGGTGCCGACCCGTCGCAGCCCGTAGTGCTGCAGCAGGCTCCCAAAAACGGGTTCGACCGTGCGCTGCCGGACCCGACGCATCCGTTGAACTGCCCGACTCTGCTGCCGATGCCAGGCGCGACGATAAGCCGCGTCAAAGGCCGAGCGCACAAACTTCTGTTGGGGCGCTGCCGGCGTACAACGCATCTTTAAGGGGCACTGCTGGCAGTCCTGATAAGCCGCCCGGTAATTCTTGACCCAGTTTCCATCTTGGCTAGTCGCGTAGTTGCGAAAAGGGAGTGACTTGCCCGCTGGACAGCGAAAGGCATCTACTGCCGCCTCATAGCTAAAGCCTTCTGGGGCTGGCTTATAGTGACCAAAAACCGGAATCCAGGGCGTAATAGCCCGCTGTTCGAGGAAGGCATAGTTAAAGCCGTTGGAGTAGCCCGTATCGGCTACGAAGTCGCGCAGCGTTAACTCGTTGGCCACTAGCCGGGTTTGCAGCCGTGGCACCAACTCAGGCAAGTGCGTGCTGTCGCGACGGTCGCCAAAGTCCGCTTGGATGTGGCTAATGCTGCCCCTGGCCGTATCCACGGCCACACTACAGAGGTAATTCAGGGCGCGCGCTTTGCCCGGCTTGACCGAAATACGCGCTTCAGGGTCGGTGGGACTGTAGTGGGTTTTATTGCTCAGCAACTGGGCTTTGGGGTGGCGGGCCCCGAGCCCACCTGGTGCGGCTTGCCGCTTCGCCCGCCGGGTCACCTCGCGGCGCAGCTGGTGAGCGGGGGCCGAGCGCACGGCAACTGCTGGCGCCGGATCCACTTGCTCATCCGCTACCCTCAACGGAGGGACGGCGCTTGCGGGCTTCTCGCGCAGGCTATCGAGGGAAGCGGCAGCTTTGACCGGGGCCGAGTCCACGACCTGCGTATCGGCGGCCACGCACTGGGCAAATACGTGGTCAAAGAGGTGCTCGAATACGGCCGCGGGGTACAGCTGACGGGTGCGGCTAATCGTCGAGTGCCAGGGTAATTCTTCGTCGACTTCGTAGCCCAGAAAGTAGAGAATATCCAGGCGCGGCGCGCACTGCTCGATTAAGCGTCGGTCGCTAAGGATATTTTCCAGGCGTCCGACCAGCACGAGCTTGAAGAACACGACCGGGTCGAGCGAGGGCTGGCCCGTGTGGCTGTAGACGGGCCGGATCTGCAGGCGCAGAAAATCCCAGTTTACCCTGTCGCGTAAGCGACGATATAAATTCTGCGTCGGCACCCGTTCCGAAAGGCGAAAGTGCGTGCTGACTTTATCGTGGAACTGTTTCTGGCCCTGCATCCACTGTATACGAGCACCCTATTCCTCAGATACTTCTGCAACAGCCACGGTCGTTTACAACACGTAAAAGGAGTAATAGCTCCGCTACCAATCTTATAAACTCCGTTTATTCCATTTACCGATAGCCTTCGCTTATTGGGCCCTATCGCCTAGTGAGGAGCTGAGGGAATAGGATAATGCCTCGGCCACTCAGACCAACAGACATAGAACCGTCGTTGACGGGCTTATACCCGGAGCCAAGTACCCACACGGCTGTCTATCTTGTCGACTGAGAAACCCTAATGAAACAACCAGAAAAAGTGCTCATGCGCAACGCCCTTCCCCGACTCGTGCTGCTAACTTTGCTGGCCGCTAGCTGCCACCGACAAGAACAGCCCGAGGAGGCATGTGAAAACTTTCAGGTGGGGGGTGTCTTCTTCCAAGGCGAACGGGTCCGGGTAGCGTTTAACTCGACGATCATTTATACTGACTCCTTTCCGGAAAAGCCGCGGCTCTTACTGGAGCGATTCTGTCTAGCGTATACGGATACCTTTACCGTGCAGGTGCGTATTACCAAAGCCGATGAAGTGGTGCTCGACACGGCCCTGGTGGGATATGCCCAGTAGGGGAATCATATCTTGTTTGTGCCCAGAGCCACCCCTCGAGAGCTGATGGCGTATCAAGGCTTAAACAGGGAGCAGCAAGAGGCTCTCTATAATAAAACGCCGAAGGATTCCCTGCGCTGAACGGCCACTCTACAGCCAGGGCTCATTCTGACGGACTAGGGAAGGACGACTGTTGACTACTTCGCGCGAGCGGATGAGGTGTAAAATTACCTTTTGCGGTAGGGTCCGATAAGCTTCTGTGGTTGTTGCAGAACTCCCTGCAGGGAACCTACTAGATCACCTCGACGACAAGGAGCATGTAAATAGGCTGAGCTGCCGGAATGGCCTCAAATGCCGGCCCACTTCAGATCGAACTAGGGATAGCGCATCAAAAAGCATGAACCAGTGGGGCTCAGTATGCCCCCGAACGCCTATCCGGCGCTACCCCTCACTAGTCGCTTCACCTGACTGCCCCACGCTCTCTTAGAATCGCTCACGCCTCAGCCCGGAGGGCAAACAGCTAGAGGTTCAGGGCAGCAGGCTGGAAGCATAGATCTTATTTATATAGCGTATTTTCTCATTTATATCCCTTAATCCTATATCTTCCCTCCAAGAACCTAACCTGAATTTTATGATGAGAAGACATCTACTCTTGGTTTTTCTGTTCTTCAGCGTTTGCCGTCTGGCACTAGCCCAAGACAAAGAAATTACCGGCACCGTTGTTTCCAAGGAAGACAACTCCCCCATGCCGGGTGTCACGCTGGTGATCGAAGGCACCACGAGAGGCACTCAAACCGACGTGGGGGGCAAATTCAGCTTGCAGGCCCCCGAGGGCGCCACGCTGGTTGTGTCCTTTATTGGCTTTTTGACGCAGAAAATACCCGTCACGCAGCAGAGCATGTACAATATCGCCATTGCCCAGGATTCGAAGCTGCTCTCGGAAGTGGTGGTTACTTCCTTCGGCATTGAACGGGACAAGAAATCGCTGGGGTACGGGGTGAGTGGGGTCAGCGCCGAGCAGATCACCAAGGCCCCCGTAGCCGATGTGACCAATGCGCTGGCGGGCAAAGTGGCCGGGGTGCAGATCTCCGGTACCGGGGGGGGGCTGGCCAGCTCCAACATCACCATTCGGGGCTTTTCCAGTATTACGGGCAGCAATCAGCCCTTGTTCGTGATCGATGGCGTGCCCATTGATAACAGCGGGGGCGCCAACAGTGTGAACTCCGGGGTAGCGACCTCCAACCGGGCGGCGGATATCAACCCGGACGATATCGAAAGCATCAGCGTGCTGAAAGGCGCCGCAGCCACCGTGCTCTACGGGTCGCGGGCGGCGTCCGGTGTTATCCTTATTACCACCAAAAAAGGGAAGGCGGGTACCAAGAACCTGATTACCTTTTCCTCCAACTACGGCGCCGGGCGGATAAACCGGTTTCCTGACTTTCAGAATGAGTACGCCCAGGGCAACAACGGCACCTACGCTAACAATGTCCCCGGCTCGTGGGGGCCGCGCATCACCGGGCAGACCGTCACCAACTGGTTTGGGGAGGAAGAGGTGCTGCAAGCCTACCCGAATAATGTGCGCGACATTCTGCAGACCTCGGCCTTTCTGCAGAATAACCTGAGCTTCTCCGGGGCGAGCGACAAAAGCAACTACCGCATCTCCTACGGCAACACCTATGAAACGGGGCTGGTCCCGGGCAATGAGCTGAAGCGAAACTCCTTCAACATCAACCTGGGCACGAGCTTAACGGACAAGCTGACAGTCAACACCTCCATCAACTACATCAACAACCGCTCGGAGCGCACCCAGGCCGGCAACCAAGGCTCCAATCCCCTCTGGCGCGGCATCTATACGCCCCGCAGCTATAACCTGTCGGGTTTGCCCTACCAGGATGAGCTGGGCAACCAACGCTGGTTTGCTGCCGAGGATCAACCCTACTGGGCCATCGAGCACGTGACCTACTCGGACGAGACGAACAGGGTATTCGGTAACGTGAACCTGGCTTATGACTTTACGGACTGGCTGCGGGCCGACTTCCGCATTGGAGGCGACGTGTTTTCTACGCGTAGCAAAGGCTTTGACGACAAAGGCATCCGAAGCAACGGCAACACCAACTCGGCCGGCGCCGGAGGCATACGGGACGCCGAACTCTTTTCCCGCGACATTAACTCCTACCTCACGGTAACGGGCAACCGCAACCTCGGGGAAAACTTCCGCCTCACAGCCACCTTGGGCAACGAGGTGATATCCAACTACAGCAGCACGATAAACGCCGTTGGTCTGGGTATCGTGGTGCCGGGGTTTGATAACCTAAAGAACTTCCTGTCTTATAACCCTTCCGGCAGCATCACGGAACGGAGGCTGATGGGTTTCTTCGGTGACTTTATTCTGGATTACAAAAACTTCCTCACCCTGAACATCAAAGGCAGAAACGACTTTTCCTCGACCCTAACCAAGGACAACCGCTCTATCTTCTATCCGGCGGTAGCGGTGAGCTTTGTGCCGACCGATGCCTTTCCCCAGTTGAAAGGAAACATCCTGTCCTCCGCGAAGATTCGGGCCAACGTGGGCGAAGTGGGCAAGGGGGCCGCCGTGTACAGCACCAGCACCTACTGGGGCCAGGCCAGCGCCGCCGATGGCTGGGGCTCCACCACGGTTAACTTTCCTTTTAATGGCTTAGCTGGTTATACCTACAACAATTCCGCCGGCAATCCGAACATTAAGCCGGAGTTTACGCGGGAGATTGAACTCGGCACGGAGTTGAGCTTCTTCAAGGAGCGCTTGTACCTCGATGCCTCGGTGTACCAGAGAGACACCCGCAACCTAATCTTCGCCGTGCCCGTGCCGGCGACCTCTGGCTTTACCAGCTCCATCACCAACGCCGGCAAGCTGTCGACCAAAGGGCTGGAGGTGCTGCTGTCGGGCAGCCCGATTAAAATGGCGAATTTCCAGTGGGAGTCTATTCTCAACTTCACCACCTTCCGCACCGTGGTCGAGGAGCTGGCCCCGGGCGTGGAAAGACTGACCATTGGGGGCTTTACGTCCCCGAACACCCAGGCCGTGGCCGGCCAGCAGTACGGCCTGATCTACTCGACCGACTACCTTAAGGACGAGCAGGGAAGACTCCGGATTGGGGCCAATGGGCTGCCGCTGACGGCGCCCGGCGTATCGGCAATTGGTAACCCGAATCCGCGGTTTACCATGGGCCTGACCAATACCTTCAGCTACAAAGGCTTGAGCCTGTCCTTCCTGCTCGACTGGAAATACAAAGGCGATATCCTGTCCCGCACGGTGGGTGATTTACGGATTCAGGGGGTGGCGGCGGAAACGGCCGAGTCCCCCCGCTTTAACGCCGATGGCACCCCGAACAAGCCCTATCTGTTCGAAGGGGTGTTGGCTGATGGCCGCCCCAACGATGTGTACGTGACGGCTCAGGACTACTGGGGCCTGCGCGGCAAGTATGTCGCCTGGGCCGGCTACGTACACGATGCCTCGTTTGTGAAGCTGCGCGAGGCGAACCTGAGCTATAGCCTGCCCCAGCCGCTGCTGTCCAAAGTAGGCTTTATCGATGCGCTTCAGGTATCGCTGTACGGCCGCAACCTGTTTGTGCATGCGCCGAACTATCCGCACCTCGATCCGGAGCAGAACTTGCAAGGAGTGAGCAACTCCCGCGGGCTGGAGTTTGGTATTCAGCCAGTAGCCCGGACAGTCGGGGCCAGCTTACGGGCTACCTTCTAACTTTTCCTTTCCTGCAGTTACCGCACACTCATGAAATACCCTAAAATCCTATCCATCGCGCTGGTGTCGGCCGGGTTGATTTTCCCCTCGTGTGACAGCTTTTTCGACGTAAACGATGACCCGAACAACATCACAGTAGCCCGTGCTACCGAGATACTTCCGGCCGCCACTACCAATATTGGCTTCATGGGGGTAAGCGATTTGATGCGCTACAGCAACCTGATCATGCAGCAGTTTTCTGCGCAGGGGCCGGTATTGAATAACACCTTCACCAACTACGAGCGCTACTCCATCAGCGACTCAGATGTAAACAATACATGGAACTCTATTTTTGCGGGTATTCTCGCCGATCTGGAGCAGCTGATTAAAGTATCCACGGAGAATGGCAGCCCCCACTACACCGGGGTCGCTAAAATCCTGAAAGCCTATACCTACCAGGTAACGGTGGATGCTTGGGGCGATGTGCCGTACACCGAAGGGCTTAAATTTGGGGAGGTCCAATACCCGAAGTACGATGACGACGCCGTCATTTACCCCCAGCTGATTGCTCTCCTCGATGAAGGCATCGCGGATCTGAATGCGCCGACCTCGCTGCTGGAGCCCAACAGCTTTACTACCATCTATGCCGCCCCAACTTGGGCGGCCTCCAAAGTAAAATGGGAGCGGCTGGCCAATACGCTGAAGCTGCGGATGTTTTTGCACTACAGTGAGTCTGATCCGGCCTTTGCCTCCCAGCAGATCAGGGCTCTCATCAGCAGTGGCGCAGAGTTTATGAAGGCCAATGACGACAACTTCCAGATGATGTTCCTGAACCAGGCGCAGCGGCAAAACCCACTGGCGAGCATAGAGGGGGGACAGTTCAGGGATCAGTTTTTCCCCAACCGCTTTCTGGTGGACCTGATGAATACCAAGGAAGACCCCCGGCGGACGGCCTATTTCATCCCCTTCCCGTTCAACTCCACCTCGTATAAGGGCTCTTCCATTCTGGACGCCACGCCGTCAGCGCTATATTCGCGGCTGCACAGCTACCTCAAGGGCACTGCCTCGGCCGTCAACCCCGCGGGCGTGCTCGCGAACGGAAGCATACAGGGCACGGCCATCACCTACGGCGGCGACGCGCCCTCCCGGCTGCTGCTCTACTCCGAGTACAACTTTATCAGAGCCGAAGCCGCGTTACGCTTCGGGGCTCCCGGCGACGCCGAAACATTCTTCCGCGAAGGAATCCGGGCTTCCATGAGTAGTGCCGGAACAACACCGGCCGCCATTACGGCTTATCTGGCTGCGAATGGCACCCTGGCCGGCACGCAGGCGGCGAGGCTGGAGCAGATCATCAACCAGAAATACATTGCCAATTTCGGCGTGGTGATGGAAAACTGGACCGACTGGAGAAGAACAGGTTACCCCAATATTAAACCCATCCCGACACCCGTGGCCGTTTGGAATGGCGTACCCAGGTCGCTGTTCTATCCGTTCAACGAGGTAAGCAGCAATCCCAATATCAAGCAAAAAGCAACCTTGCTGGAAAGAGTATTCTGGGACACGCGGCCATAGAAATTCAGGAGCGCATCACGCTGCAAGCGGTTATGCGCTTCTGATGACCGCCCACCGCAAACGCACCGCTTTCTAGTTCTTCACAGTAAGTATCTGCCGATATTTCCTCAAGCCATTGGCTAGGGTATGTGGCCACACGCGGCAGCTCCTTGCTGATGTGGCAGAATTTGCCCCCCAGCCAGTATAATTTAACCCAGGGGTAGAATTTGCCCCCCAGTCGGTTGTTCAACGAGCCGCCGTGGCGCGGCGCTACCCGAGTCAGGAATTGCAATAGGGTGGAAGTTCGCGCTGGAAACTAACATGCTGACGTTGTAAACGAAAACAGAAAGCTAACCTGAACATAATAACTAGTTCTGGCTCAAAGACTAAAAAATGAAACGACTCTTATCCTTATTCCTTCTACTATCAGTTGCTTTGACCCCCGTAGCGGCACAGAAGCTGGCCCTGAAACTGGACTCGACTGTAGTCACCAAACACGAGGTGACGGTAAAAGGCAAACGTATTCCGTACACCACCACCGCCGGCACCCAACCCGTTTGGGATGAGAAGGGCAAGCCGGTAGCTGGGCTATTCTACACCTACTACGAGCGCTCTGATGTGAAGGACAAGGCGAACCGGCCACTGGTTATTTCCTTCAACGGCGGCCCTGGTTCCGCCTCGGTGTGGATGCACATTGCCTATACCGGGCCCCGGCTGCTTAACATTGATAAGGAAGGATACCCCTTGCAGCCGTACGGGATAAAGGAGAACCCACACTCCATTCTGGATGTAGCCGACATCGTGTATGTAAACCCGGTAAACACCGGGCTCTCCCGAGCGGTCGATACGCTGAAGGCAGAGGCGGTTGCCAAGCGGTTTTTTGGCGTCAATGCCGACATTAAGTACCTGGCCGGCTGGATCAACACCTTTGTTAGCCGCAAAAAACGGTGGGCTTCGCCAAAGTATCTGATTGGCGAGAGCTATGGTACCACCCGGGTCTCGGGGCTGGCCCTGGAACTGCAGAATGCCCACTGGATGTATCTGAACGGGGTGATTCTGGTGTCGCCCACCGAGTTGGGCATCAAGCGCGAAGGCCCGGTAGCCGCCGCCAACATGTTGCCGTATTATGCCGCAACTGCCTGGCATCATAAGGTACTGGCGTCCGATCTGCAACAGAAAGATTTGACGGCTATGCTGCCTGAAGTAGAGGAATTCACGATTAACGAGCTGATTCCGGCTATTACCAGAGGATGGAGCCTCGGAGACCAGAAGAAAAAAGAAATTGCCGGCAAAATGGCCCACTACTCCGGCTTATCAGCAGAGGTAATTCTACAGCAAAATCTGAACGTGCCGCCAGCTTTTTTCTGGAAAGAGCTGCTGCGTAAGGAAGGCTACACCATTGGCCGACTCGACTCCCGCTACATCGGAATTGATAAGCAGGAGATAGGCTTGCAGCCGGATTATGCGCCGGAGCTTACTTCGTGGCTGCACTCCTTTACCCCAGCCATCAACATGTACATAAGCGAGGAGTTGAAATACAAGACCGACATAAAATACAATATGTTCGGGCCGGTGCGCCCCTGGGACAACAGCGACGATAACACCGGTGACAACCTGCGGCAGGCCATGGCTCAGAATCCGAACCTGCATCTGATGGTACAGTCGGGCTACTACGATGGAGCCTGCGACTACTTCAATGCCAAATACAACATGTGGCAACTGGACCCCAGCGGTAAAATGAAGGACCGCATGAGCTTCAAAGGCTACCGCAGCGGGCACATGATGTACCTGCGCAGCGAAGATCTGGCCACCTCCAACGAGGATATCCGGGAGTTTATCCGGGCTTCTTTACCGAAGCCCGGCCAGCCGGCCCAGTATACCCGCAAGAAAGTGGAGGGAGGAAAGCCAACAGGGCAAACAAACAGATAACCGGCTGCACATTGCGCTACCTATCCGTTTTGATTTACGCTAGCCAGAACCTTAGCCGCATTATCGCCCCATTCAAAGCTCTGTTTCCGCTAGGAGGCAGAGCTTTGTATTAAAAGCAACATCCGCATGAAGTCGCACAAAACACTTTTTCTGCTGCTGTGCCTGCTGGCTCAATTACGCCTAGCCGCGCAGCCGCAGCCCGCAGCGGTGCCCAACCGGCAGGAGGGGGAAGGTCCGTGGCCGCAGCTTATCATCAGGGGTGTTATTCTGATTAACAGCACGGGTTCGCCGCCCCTGGGCCCGGTAGATATTGTGGTGGAAAACAACCGCATTACTGATGTCCGGGTGGTGGGCACCACGGCCCTGCCCATAGATGCCACAAAACGCCCCCCACTGAAGCTAGGCGGCAAGGAACTGGACGCATCGGGTATGTACCTGATGCCGGGCTTCGTGGATACCCATGCCCATATTGGCAACAACAATGGCTCCGATGCCAGCTATGTCTATAAGCTTTGGATGGCGCACGGCGTAACTACCATTCGGGAGCCATCGGCGGGTAATGGCCTGGCTTGGACGCTGGAGCAGAAAAAGAAAAGCGCCCAGAACGCGATTACTGCCCCGCGCATACGGGCCTATACCCGGTTTGGCATGGGCAGCAAACAACCCATTGCCACGCCCCAGCAGGCCCGCGAATGGGTAAGGCAGAACGCCAAAGCCGGCGCAGATGGGATTAAGTTCTTTGGGGCCGCCCCGGAAATCATGCAGGCTGCCGCCGAGGAAAACAAGAAGCTGGGCCTGAAATCGGCTATCCACCATTCGCAGACGGATGTAGGTCGCTGGAATGCGATGCACAGTGCCAAAGCTGGCATCAGCTCGTTGGAGCACTGGTATGGCCTGCCCGAAGCCATGTTCACGGACCGTACGGTGCAGCATTACTCCCTGGACTACAACTATACCAACGAGCAGAACCGTTTCGAGGAAGCCGGCACCTTGTGGAAACAAACTGCCGCGCCTTTCTCCGCGAAATGGAATAAGGTGATGAATGAGCTGATTGCGTTGAACTTTACCCTTTGCCCAACCTTTAATATTTATGAGGCCAACCGAGACCTGATGAGGGCCCGCACCGCCGAGTGGCACCAGGACTACACCATGCCCGAACTCTGGAAGTTTTACACCCCCAGCTGGAATGCGCACGGCTCTTACTGGCACTCTTGGGGCACGGAGCAGGAGGTGCAGTGGAGAGAAAACTTCAGGTTGTGGATGGCTTTTATCAATGAGTATAAAAACCGTGGTGGCAGGGTTACAGTAGGTACCGATTCGGGTTTTATTTATGAGCTGTTTGGGTTTGCATATCCTCGCGAGATGGAGCTGCTACGTGAGGCAGGATTTCACCCGCTGGAGGTTATAAAAGCTGCCACCCTGAACGGAGCGGAGCTGTTAGGCATGGAAAAGGAAATTGGGAGTGTAGAGATCGGGAAGCTGGCTGATTTTGTAATTGTGGAGGAGAATCCGCTCAAGGACTTCAAAGTTTTATATGGTACCGGGACCATCAGACTGGCAGAAAACAACCAGGTGAGTAGGGTAGGGGGAGTAAAGTACACCATCAAGGATGGCATTATCTACGATGCAAAAGATCTGCTTGCCCAGGTGAAAAAAATGGTTGAAGAAGAGAAAGCTAAAACAGGCTTTCAGATTACTCAACCCGGTGTAGCGCCTCACAAACATTAACCTGAATCAAGCCTTATCGGGGTATGGCCCTGCTAAATGTCGCACGTTACCCGCCAGCAGCTACTTCCATTCGCTCGCACTCTTTGCCCGAGCCAGGCGGTCGGGTGGAAAGTAGGTAAAAGCTAGGGGCGGCGGCTACTCATACGCTAGGCGCTCTCCCCGGAAAAATTGCTTAACGTAATCGAATCTATAGCTGCTAACTATAAAAGATAAATGATTTTCCCTCTGTAATTGCCCCTGCTTTTTATAACTCTATTAGGTTGGTTACCAATCATTAAGATAGGCTAATCAATACCAACCGCCTCCCGCACGGCTCCTGCTACACGCCGCAAATCCTCGTCCGTCATGGCGGAGCCGGAGGGTAGGCATAGGCCGCGGTCAAACAGATCCTCGCAGACACTGCCGCCGTATTGGGGGGCATTTTGGAAGAGGGGCTGCAGATGCAGGGGTTTCCAGAGGGGGCGGGCTTCGATGTTGCGCGTTTCGAGGTGTAGGCGGACCTGCTCGGGCGTAACGCTGGTGTGAGTGGGATTGAGGAGGACGGTAGTGAGCCAGCGGTTGGAGCGGCTGCCGGCGGGCTCCTGGGGGGCAAATTGCAGGGCCGGCAAGTCGGCGAGGTGGCGCTGATACCAAGCGTAAATCTCGCGCCGCTTTTTCACGCGGTCGTCCAGCAGCTCCATCTGGCCCCGCCCGATGCCCGCCAGAATATTACTCAGGCGGTAGTTGTAGCCAGTGGCGGAATGTTGGTAGTGGGGAGCCGGATCTTTGGCTTGGGTAGCCAAAAACCGGGCTTGCTGGGCTAAGTCGGCGTTATTGGTAACAAGCGCGCCGCCGCCGCTGGTAGTCAGAATCTTGTTTCCGTTAAACGAGAAAACACCCACTGCCCCAAACGTACCCAGCGGCCGCTTGTCGTAGCAGGAACCCAATGCTTCGGCAGCGTCTTCGAGTACCGGGATGTTGAACTCGTCGGCTATGGCCAGAATCTCACGCAGCTGGGCCGGCATGCCGTATAAGTGAACCAGCAGCAGCGCTTTGGGGGGCTTTTTGCCTAGTCGCAGGCGGTCTTCAATAGCTTCGCGCAAGTGCACCGGGCACATATTCCAGGTTTGCGGCTCACTGTCAATGAATATTGGAGTGGCCCCCGAGTATACAATGGGGTTGGCGGTGGCTACGAAGGTGAAAGAGGAGCAAAGCACTTCGTCGCCGGTGCCTACACCCAACAATATCAGGCCGAGGTGAATTGCGGCCGTGCCTGAGTTGAGCGCTACGCAATGCGATGCGCCGGTATGCTGGCAGATATCAGCCTCAAAACCAGTGATATTGGGCCCCGTTGGGGCTACCCAGTTATCCTCAATAGCCTTGTGCACATAGTTCAGCTCGTGACGACCAAGGTGGGGCGGGGAAAGAAAAATACGGTCGTGATCTTGGCTGCGCATAGGGTGACAACGGCGGAAATTAATGTAATGATAGAGCTCAGCTGAAGTTCAAACGACAGTCATGCCGAGCACCGCGAAGCATGTCGCGTACTGACCCAGGATTTGCAACCTAGTAAACACGCGAGATGCTTCGCTGCCGCTCTGCATGACGTTCGTTTCTGTATGCGGGCCGAGTTATTTAGTAAGCACTCAAACAGAGTGCCTCTTAATCACGGAGGCCGGAACACCAACGGCAGTGCAGCTGGGGGGCAAATCGCGGACAGCTACTGCTCCAGCCCCGATTATGGCGTGGGCACCCACACGCACCCGGTCGATAACGGTGGCATTGGTACCCAAATAAACGCCCGTTTCCAGGTAAGTTGCCCCGCCAATGTTAGCGTGCGGCATGAGCGAACAAAAATCGCCTAATACGGCATCGTGGCCAATGGTGCAGCCGAGATTGAGAAGCACGTGCTTGCCCAACACAATATCACAAGTGAGAATGCAGCCCTGGCTGATAATGCAGCCTACGCCTACCTCAACCTGTTGGTAAGGCTCACGGGCGACCGCCGGGTGAACGAGCGTAGCGAAGGAGAGTTGTGACGATGTAAGCCTTTCTACCACGTTGGCCCGGCTCCGGCTGTTTCCAACAGCTATCGTCACGTGCAGCGGCTCGGTTACGGCATTCAGGTCGGTGGCGGTACCTAAGTACGGTACTCCATGAATGGAATTTGCCGGAGGGCGCACGTCGTCGTAGAACCCGGTAATGTGCCAGGTGGGCTCGTATGCGTTGATCTGATGAATCAGCATCAGCACTTCGCGGCCTAGCCCACCGGCACCGAAAATAGCCAAAGGACGCGTAATGGGATGCTGGTCAGTTTCTTCGTATTCAGAGAAAAAAAGCTTGGTCATGAGGCTGAATTGTCGGCAACGGTGGGAGCGGGGGAGCCACGGAAGGCTTCGGTGGTGGCTTGACCGGGAGCATTAATGCCTTGAGCACCAAGCACCCGACGCACAGTGCGCGCTAAAATAAGCAGGTCCAAGCGCCAAGATACGCGTTCAACGTACCATACGTCGTAAACGAATTTCTGCTCCCAGCTGATCGTGTTGCGCCCGTTTACTTGGGCCCAGCCCGTCAGGCCGGGGCGCACGCTGTGGCGCCGGGCCTGCTCGGGTGAGTACAACGGCAGATAATCCGGCAGCAGCGGCCGCGGGCCAACCAGGCTCAGGTCGCCGCGCAGCACATTCCAAAGCTGGGGCAGCTCATCCATGGAAGTAGCGCGCAGCCAGCGGCCTAGGCGCGGCAGCCGAGCGGCATCGGGCAGAAGCTGGCCGTGAGCGTCGCGCTGGCTGGTCATGGTCTGGAGTTTATACAGCCAAAAAAGCCCCCCACCCAAGCCGGGGCGCTGCTGCCGGAAGAGAAATGGCCCCCCGTTCTGCACGGCCAAAAAGCCCCCCGCCAGCAGCAGCAGCGGCAGCGCGGTCAGCAGCAGCGGCGCGGCCAGCACCACATCGAGCAGGCGCTTGCCCCAGGCTTGGTACCAATCGGTGGGCGGCGGGTGAGGCATAGAAGAAGGAGTTGAGCTAAGGCAAATTTATTGTTTTCTGGGGCGTTCGTAGCGTAAGCTTTCGTGGTTTAAAGTAGGTTTGGGCCTTGGCTTATTTCCTGCCAACGATTCGAAAGCGCTAAAGCTTTTCCAACAAACTGATGAACCCGGCAGTCAACGCCAACGCTACTCTCTATGCTCGTTTTTCCGAATGCTAAGCTCAACCTTGGCCTATACATCACTGGCCTGCGCCCCGACGGCTTTCGCGACCTCGAATCGGTATTCGTGCCGCTGCCATGGAGCGACGCGTTGGAAGTGCTGCCTGCCGAATCGGATTCGCTGGCGCTGACTGGCATTCCCATTCCGGGCGAGCCTCACACCAACCTGTGCTGGCGGGCTTACGAGTTGCTGCGGGCCGATTTCAATTTGTCCCCCGTGCAGATGCATTTGCATAAAATAGTGCCCATTGGCGCTGGTTTAGGTGGCGGCTCGGCCGATGCAGCCTTCGCGCTGCGGGCGCTGAACGAGTTGTTTGAGTTGAAAATGCCCCCCGCAAAGCTGGAAGATTACGCCCGGCGCCTCGGCAGCGACTGTGCTTTCTTCATTCAAAACAAACCCGTATTTGCCCACGAAAAAGGCGACGTATTCGCGCCGATAAGTCTAAGCTTGGCGGGTGTGGCCTGCAAGGTTATCTACCCAAATCTGCACATCAGCACGGCCGAAGCTTACGCCCGTGTAACCCCCCGAACGCCGCGCCACGATTTGCGCACGAGTCTGGCGCGGCCCATGGAAACGTGGCGCGATACCGTTAGCAACGATTTTGAGGATGCCCTAACCCCGCATTATCCGGTATTGGGCGAGCTGAAGGCGGCATTGTACGAGGCCGGTGCTGCTTACGCTAGCCTGTCAGGCTCGGGCTCGGCGGTGTATGGGCTGTTTCCGGGTAAAGAAATGCCCCCCAGCATGCCCGTTGCGTCCGATTATCTGGTGTGGAGCGGGGTGTTGTAAAAACCTGGATCTACACGACGGTAACTGGTCGCTGGCGCCGCTGATTCCACTGGTCGAGCACGGGATGAATCAGGACGCTGAACAGAATGACGAGCGTACCCAGATAAAAGCCCCCCGACATCCTTTCTTCCGACCCAAAAATGATAACGGCCAGCACGATGCCGTACACGGGCTCCAGGTTGGTAGTCAGGTTGATAACGAAAGCCGATAGGCGCTTCATCAGCTCAATTGAAGCCGAGAAAGCATACACGGTGCATACGCCAGCCAGCACCAGCAGCCACAGCCAATCCCAGGAAACCAGGGCCAGCTGCAAGCCAGCGCCTTCGGTAAAGTACAAACTGTAAATCGGGAAGAACAGCACGATGGATAAGCAGGCGCCCATCATCTCATAAAACGTCAGGCGCAGGGGCGAGTGCTGCTTTACCAGCTTGACATTAAGCACACTAAACAACGCCGACAAGCCCGCCGAGAGAATAGCAACAGCCAACCCCAGAAGCTGATCGAACTCGGCCTGCGACACCAGATACAGGCCCACCATCGTCAGCAAACCCAGAAAAACCTCGTAGCCACGTATGCGGCGCCACAGCAATAGGGGCTCCAGCAGCGAGGTCCAGAGCGCCAGCGTAGCCATGCCCGCCAGGCACACGCTCACAGACGAAAGGCGGGCGGCGAGGAAAAAGGTAATCCAGTGCACGGCCACCAACGAGCCCACACTAAGCAGCCGTACGACCTGACCGAGTGGTATGCGCACGCTTTGCTTTTTAAGGGTAAGCAACAGCCCTAAGCCCGTGGTAGCCAGCAGCGTACGCCAGAAAACCAACTCCACCGGCGGCACTGATATAAGCTTCCCCAGAATAGCCGTGAAGCCCCACAGCAAAACAATAAAGTGTAGGCGCAGGTAATCTTTGAGCATAGGTTGGGGGGCTTTTTTATCGGGAGGCGGTAATAAACGCCTGTTTATTTGGGCACCAATCGATACAAAACAAAGCCGATTACGGTGAACACCATGCTGGGAATCCAGGCGGCCAGTAACGGCGATAACGAGCCTACCGCCGCCAGATTGCGGCTCAGAATCACGAAGATGATAAAGATGAAAGCCAGCACAAAGCCCAGCGCAATTTTGCCCCCCACGCCGCTGCGCGACTTGCCCGCGCTCAGAATAACGCCGATAACGGTAAGTATGAGAATGGCAAAAGGATACGCGTAACGCTCGTATTTCTCGCTCAGATAGGTCTGGGTGTCGCTGGCGCCGCGGTCTATTTTCTGCTGAATAAAGCGATTCAACTCGGGCAGCGTAAGCGTTTCGGCCAGACGGTAGGTGCTGGCAAAATCCTTGGGATACAGGTTGAGCGTGGTGTCGCGGGCGGGATAAGACTTGAGACTTTCATTCTGCCCGCTGAAGGTGCGCACCAATTGGGGCGAGAGGCGCCAGGCGCGTTTCACCGAGTCCCAGGTAATGGCGTCGGCGGTGAGGCGGCGCTTGAGCGTGGTGCCCTCAATATCCTCCAAGGCGAAGCGGTAGCCGATATTATTGGTGTTGTCGTAGCTTTCCATGTAGGCGTAGCTGCGCGGCCCTACTTTGATATGCACGTTGCGCTGGTCGAAGCGAAATTGCCGCTTCGTGTACTTGCGCTCAAATTCTACCCGCGTCTTGCTGGTAATCGGAATCACCCAGCCGATCAGCCCAAACGTGGCCACGCCGATAATAATGCCCCCCATCACGTAGGGCACCAGCAGGCGAGGAAAACTGATACCACTGGCCAGAATCGCCACAATCTCGGTGCGCGACGCGAGCTGCGCCGTCACAAAAACGACGGCAATAAAGACCGTAATGGGCGAAAGAAGATTGGCGAAATAAGGAAACAGATTGACGTAGTAATCCAGGATAATCGTCTTGGCCGGCAGATTATGCTTGATAAAATCGTCGTTCTTCTCGGTGAAGTCAATCACACAAATTACAGCCACCAACATCACCACCGTGAACAGAAACGCGGTCAGGAATTTTTTGAGGATGTACTTATCGAGGAGTTTCACGGATCAATCAATTAACATTTAGCAATGAACAGGAACAGTGATGAATTAGAACGGTATTGCTCACTGTTAAATGCTAATTGAATTAGAGGCGGGTCATTACTTGTTTCACCATCTTCTCTTTCCACTCCCGGAAGGTGCCGGCGATGATATGGGCTCGCGCCTGCTTCACCAGCCAGAGGTAGAACGTAAGGTTGTGAATAGACGCAATCTGCGGACCCAGCATTTCCTGGCTTTGGAATAAATGCCGAACGTAAGCGCGCGTATAAAACGTACTTACGTAGCCCCCAAGTTCGGCATCAATCGGCTCAAAGTCGGTGGCCCACTTCTTATTGGTGATGTTGATGATGCCCTGCGTGGTAAACAGCATGCCGTTGCGGGCGTTGCGCGTAGGCATCACACAGTCAAACATATCCACGCCCAGCGCAATGTTCTCCAGAATATTGGCCGGCGTACCTACGCCCATCAGGTAGCGCGGCTTGTCGGGGGGCAAAATATCGCAGACCAGCTCGGTCATCTCATACATCAGCTCGGCCGGCTCGCCCACGCTCAGGCCGCCGATGGCGTTGCCTTCGCGCTGCTGCTCAGCTATAAACTCCGCTGACTTGATGCGCAAATCTTTGAAGGTGCTGCCCTGCACAATGGGAAAAAGCGTCTGCTCGTAGCCGTAGTGGCCCTCGGTGCTGTCGAAGCGCTGAATGCAGCGCGTGAGCCAGCGGTGCGTCATATCCAGGGAGCGGCGAGCGTAGTCGTACTCGCAGGGCCACGGCGTGCACTCGTCGAAGGCCATGATAATATCGGCCCCAATCGTACGCTGAATGTCCATCACGCCCTCTGGCGAAAACAAATGCTGGGAGCCATCAATATGGGAGCGAAACTTGACGCCCTCTTCCTTGATCTTGCGTGTGTTGCTCAGGGAATACACTTGGTAGCCGCCGCTATCGGTGAGGATGGGCCGGTCCCAGCCGTTGAACTTGTGCAGGCCACCAGCTTGGCGCAGGATGTCGAGGCCGGGTCGCAGGTACAGATGGTAGGTATTGCCGAGGATAATCTGGGCTTGCACGTCGTTGGTGAGGTCACGCTGCTGCACGGCTTTCACGGTGCCAGCCGTGCCAACGGGCATAAAGATGGGCGTCTCGATGGCGCCGTGGGCAGTATGTACCACGCCGGCGCGGGCTTTGGTCTGCGGATCGTGGGCTACTAAATCGAAGGTCATTTAGAAAGGAGCTAGAAGCGAGGAGTTAGGAGGTAGAAGCCGGAGATTGGTCGCCAGTATTCTTTCTGGCTCCTAACTCCTCGCTTCCAGCTCCTAACTCCTGACTACAAAGGTAGCCCGCTGCCCGTGATTAATACCTAATTTTGCCCCCCACTGACCCCCCGCGCCTTGTCACTGCCTTTTTCGCCCGCGGTTTGGCTGCTGCTGGCATGCGCGCTGGTTCAGCTCTATTACGCCGGCTATTATTTTCTGCCTTTCACCCGCCGCCCTATTGCAAGTGGACCGGCCGAGGATGCCGAGCCGGTTTCGGTGGTGGTATGTGCTCACAATGAGCTGAAAAACCTACGCCATCTGCTGCCGCTTTTAGTACAGCAAGAATATCCGGCAGGCTTCGAGATAATCGTAGTTGACGACCGCTCCAACGACGGTACCGCCGGCTTAATTCAGCAATTCACCCAGCTTTATCCGCACATACGACTCGTGTCGGTACTGACCACGCCTGCCGACCTGTCGCCGAAGAAATATGCTCTTACACTGGGTATTAAAGTTGCCCGCTACGAACACCTGCTTTTTACCGACGCTGACTGCTGGCCGGCTACAAATCATTGGATTAGCGCTATGCAACAAGGCTTTGCTGAGCCCGCCGACCTAGTACTCGGCTATTCAGCGTATGCGCCGGCGCCGGGCTTTCTGAATAAGCTGATTCGGTTTGAAACCTTGCTGACCGGCGCACAGTATCTGTCGTTCGCGTGGCGAGGGAATCCCTATATGGGAGTAGGGCGAAATCTGGCTTACACCAAAAGCTGTTTTCAGGCTACCAAAGGATTTGCGTCGCACTTGCGGCGCCTGGGCGGTGACGACGACTTGCTGGTGCAGGACGCCGTGGCTCAAGGGCAGCGAGTGGCCGTGCAGACGCGGCCAGAAGCCCAAACCGTGAGTTGGCCGGCCCAGACATGGGCGGCGTGGTGGCGGCAAAAGCGGCGTCATTTGTCGGCCGGGCCACGCTACTCATGGAAAGATAAGGTCCGAATTGGAACGTTTATTGGTACTAATCTACTTTTTTATTTCACAGCAACTTTGCTCGTATTTTCCCGGCCCGATTGGATACCTTTGGCCGTCATATGGGCAGTGCGCACGGGGGCGATGAGCGCAACCTACGCTCAGCTCGGCCGTCATTTAGCCGACCGTCTGCCTTTTTGGCTGTTACCAGTTCTGGACGCAGTTTATTTTTTAAATTATCTCGCTCTGGGAATTTCACTGTTCCTCTACCGCACCCTCCGATGGAAGTAAACAACCAGGAAATACAGAAACAATTCTCCGCCAAAGCCAAGCATGACTTCAAGCTAATTCGAGCCGCCGTTGAGCAGGGCGACGAAAAAGCCTACGCCGAGCTGATGCAGATTTACAAGAAGCCTGTGTACCACGTAGTGCTAAAGATGGTACGCAACCCCGACGACGCCGAGGACTTAACCATCGAGGCATTCGCCAAAGCATTCCGCAACCTGCACAAGTTTAACCCGGAGTACGCCTTCAGTACCTGGCTGTTCCGCATAGCCACCAACAACTGCATCGACTTTATTCGCAAGAATAAGATCAAGACGATGTCCATCGACTCGGCCATCAAGATTGACAACGGCGACGAAATCACCATCGACTTCCGCGACCAGAACCTGAACCCGCAGGAGTCGGCCATTAAGAACCAGAAAATCGAAATCATGCAGCACGTGGTGTCACGGCTGCCCGATAAATATCAGCGCCTCGTAACGTTGCGCTACTTCGATGAGCTGAGCTACGAAGAAATTGCCACCGAGCTAAAAGCCCCGCTCGGCACCGTGAAAGCCCAGCTACACCGCGCCCGCGAGCTGCTGTATGACATGGTGAAGAACAAGAAGCACATCATTTAGTAAAAAAAAGCCCCCCAGAGTAATTCTGGGGGGCTTTTTTATTGTATCCGGGTGATCCTACGACTCTAAAGTTGTAATACCACTATCGTTGTTGCTGTTTGCTTAAGTGTGCGTCGTTTAACAATAGTGGTACTACGACCAAAAAAGTCGTAGTACCACACGTGCCATCATTGTAGTTTTGCCCCCTATGGACCTGATTAACCATTATTTTCCGCACCTTACCGACCAGCAGCGGCAGCGTTTTCAGCAACTCGAAGTCGAGTTCAGGAGCTGGAATGAGCGCCTGAATCTGGTAGCGCGCACGGATGTAGCGAACTTAGAAGAGCGACACTTGCTGCACTCCTTGGGTATTGCGAAAGTGGTAGAGTTTGCGCCTGGTAGCTCAGTTCTGGACGTGGGCACTGGTGGTGGTCTGCCGGGCTTGCCGCTAGCCATCTTATTTCCTGAAGTGAAATTTCACCTCGTTGATAGCATTGGCAAGAAGATTCACGCCGTGCAGGAAATGGCGCTGGCTTTGCATCTGAACAACGTCACAGCAGAGCAAACCCGCGCTGAACAGGTACGCCATAAATTTGACCACGTGGTGAGCCGGGCCGTAGCTCGCCTCTCCACCTTTCACACCTGGATTGCGCAGCGCTACAAGCGCACCGGCGACGCTACCAGTGGCCTGTACTATCTAAAAGGCGGCGATTTGACAGAAGAAATAGCCGAAGCAGGCCTGCCTGCCACATTATTTGATCTGAGCGACTATTTCGCGGAAGAGTTTTTCGAGACGAAGAAAGTTGTTTTCGTGCCCGCAACTACTGTATAGGTGTATGGCACTTCATCTTGCTTAAGCTGGCACTTCCGCAGTCAAAAATTCAATAGCGCGTCGCTCCGAATAGTAGTTGCCATCCGGAGTACCCTCGGGGAACCCTACGTGGCCACCCTCGCGGGGCGTTTCCAAAAACACGAATTGACTATTTGCGGCCGCGTCGCGGGGGAAGCAGGCGGGGGGCAAAAATGGGTCGTTTTCGGCGTTCACAATAAGGGTAGGCACTCGAATATGCTCGATATAGCGGCCTGAACTGGAGTGCTCATAGTAATCGTCGGCCGATTTGAATCCATGCATAGGAGCCGTGAAGCGGTCATCAAACTGCACAAAGTCGCGTAACTCCTCCAAGTTTTCAATATCCACTTGTCCCGGCAGTAATTCAGCCTTTTGGCGCATCTTAGCTCGCAACGTTTTTAAAAATCGGTTTAGATACACTCGGTTTTCGGGGCGGGCGATATGCTGAGAGCTAGACTTTAGATCAGTTGGCACCGAAAACACAGCAGCGCGCTGTACCTGAGCAGGTACACGATCAGCCTTTTCTCCAAGATATTTTAGGGTTACATTGCCGCCAGCAGAGAAGCCCGTGAGATACACCCGGCTGTAATGGCCAACGCCCAAGGCATAGCGCACCACAAAATCAAGATCGTCGGTGTCGCCGAGGTGGTAGGAGCGGAGCAGTCGGTTCATCTCGCCGCTACAGCTACGGTAATTCCACGCTAAGGCATCGAAACCAGCACGGTTGAGAGCACGCACCATTCCACGCACATAAGGCCGGCCAGCGTCGCCCTCGAGCCCATGCGAGACGATAGTCAACGTGTCAGCCGCTTTCCCTTCCGCTACTCTCGACCAGTCAAGGTCCAAGAAGTCACCATCGTCGGTTTCCACCCGTTCGCGCTGATAGCGTACATCGGGCACCGTGCGCCACAGACTGGGCACAATGGTCTGCAAATGGCCGTTAAACATGTAAAACGGCGGCTGATAGCGCGAGTGTTGAATAAGCGGCATGACCAAAAAGTTATAGAATGGCGTTTGCCCGGCGGTGTTACTCTAAAATAGACAAAATCCACTTCTTAAAATATAATTGAAAGAAAAAGTTCGTCATGCATACCATTATGATCCGGCAGGGCACGTTTTGTGTATTGCGGATACTCCAATACACAGAGAAAGTGAGAGGGGGGTATTTGGTATTTATATCAAAAGCCTTACCTTTGCCACCCGAACTGAAATTTAAATCGAGCAGAACGTCACTATTTCCATACCATGGCGAATCATAAATCGGCCCTCAAGCGCATCCGTTCCAACGAAGCCAAGCGCGTGTTGAACCGTTACCAGGCCAAATCTACCCGCACCGCTATCAAGAAGCTGCGCGCTGCCACCGATGCTACCGAAGCACAAGAGCTGCTGAAGAAAGTATCGTCGATGCTGGATCGTCTGGCCAAGAAGAACATCATTCACAAGAACAAGGCGGCTAACAACAAGTCGAGCCTGACCAAGTTCGTGAACTCGCTGGCTGCCGCTTAATTTAGTTAAGAGGCTTTCTGCTCTTTTATAGAAAAGGCCCTGCGCGCAAGTGCAGGGCCTTTTCATGTTTCTATTAAGCTAAGCTATAAACGGAAGCTGAGATGGTGCGCTCAGCTTCCGTTTTTGCTTTCCTAGTTTAGGCCACGCTCACCTTCACCATGTTTGTTTTGCCTTTCTCGTTGATAGGCATAGAAGCAGTATTAATAAATACATCCCCTGGCTTAAGGTTACCAGTAGTGGTGAGGACGTACTTAATGTCAGAAACGGTATTATCGGTGCTCACCATACGGTCGTAGTAGAAAGCGCGTACGCCCCACACCAGACTTAAGACCGTCAGCAGGTCGCGTGTGTCGGTGAAGACGAAAATATCGGCTTTAGGACGGTATTTGGCGATTTGGAAAGCCGTGTAGCCGCGGTGGGTCAGACCGGTGATGGCACTGGCTTTCGTATTGCGGGCCAGGTGAACAGCCGCTGACAGGACGCTGTCAACCATAAAGGACGGTGCGGCTGGGTCGATAGGATGGAAGCGGTGGAAAATATTGTGAGCATGAGTTTCAACACTCCGAACGGTATTCACCATCGATCGGATAACCTCCACCGGATATTCACCAACAGCTGTTTCAGCGGATAGCATAAGGGCATCAGCTCCATCGAGCACAGCGTTGGCCACGTCATTGGTTTCCGCACGCGTTGGGCGAGGGTTAGTAATCATACTCTCCATCATCTGAGTAGCTACGATGACTGGCTTACCGAGCTTATTGCACTTCTCAATAATCATCTTCTGCGCCAGCGGCACCTCGCCACCATTGATTTCCACACCAAGGTCACCACGGGCTACCATAACAGCATCTGTCAGCGCAATGATCTCGTCGATGTTGCGTAGGGCCTCCGGTGTTTCGATTTTCGCAACCACGCGCGTCTGCTTACCACTTTCTGCAATCAACGACTTAATAAAGCGGATATCCTCGGCCCGACGTGCGAATGAAAGGGCAACCCAATCCACATCGTGCTCCAGCCCGAATTTCAAGTCCTCGATGTCCTTCTCAGTCATCGAAGGCGCTGATACGTCCGAGTCAGGCAGGTTAATCCCTTTGCGCGGCTTCACAAGGCCTCCGTATACTACTTCCACATCTACCTCCTGCTCACGGTCGGTAGCTAGCACGCGCAGTTCAATTTTGCCGTCGTCAATCAGAATCATATCGCCAGGCTTCACATCGCGAGCCAGACCCATATAAATAGTGCTTAAGCGCGTAGCTGTGCTGATTTCTTTTTCTCCGCACACCAGCTTAATCTTATCGCCAGGCTTTATCTCAACACCGCCACCTTCTACGTCGCCAAGACGAATTTTGGGGCCCTGTAAGTCTTGCAGTAAGCCCACATTTGTGCGTATATCCTTGTTCAGGCGACGCACATTGTTGATTACCGCCAGATGATCCTCGTAAGCGCCGTGCGAGAAGTTGAGGCGAAACACGTCCACACCCTCACGGATGAGCGTACCCAAGCGTTCGTAAGAGCTAGAGGCGGGGCCAACAGTGGCCACAATTTTGGTTTTATTGAAATGCGGACGAGGTTCCATAAGCAGGTAGCACCAAGCTCCAGCTTGGTGAATCGTTAAACAGTAAGTTGGGGGGCAATTTGAATGATGTTTGTGAGCAAGACACCAAGCTGGAGCTTGGTGTTACTTATTCAAAACAGCAGGTTTTCTTTAAACTTCAATTCATTAGGATCGAACTGACATACGTACTGAACAGCAGGTAAGGCCGTAAGCTGCTCTATCAATTCGCTGGCTGCCAAGGCGCCCGAACCATTGCTAACCTGCAGCAGATAATCGTACTCCTTAATATCGGGAGCAAGAAAAGGCTTTTTCAATGGCGATGGGTCCACGGAGCGGTTGCGCAGCAGGCGCAAAGTAAGCGTTTCAGTGGCGTACAAATAATTGCTGATAACTAAACGGCCCTTTGTTAGCAGGTCATATATCAGGTCTTGCTGCTTCACCAAGCGCAACCGTAGGGCCTGATTCAGCGTCCAGGCCAAGGTATGTTCCCGGCTCGATGAAACGAGGCCAAACAGTTCAAAATCACAGTCATACTCAACGTCCAGCGTTAGCATTTTCATAGGGTGCTTGCGGGCTTAAGCAGAACAAAACAACGGACTGCAGAGGCCAATGGGAACTGGCTCGGCCGTAATCTTGTACCTGCAAGATTAGGGGTGGTTGGTTTGACAATGTTAGGGAAGTTAGTGTTATTTGTGCCGAGTTTTCTCTAAACCCCCACGGAAATGTCTGAAATTGCAGAAAAAGTAAAAGCCATTATCATTGACAAGCTTGGCGTTGAAGCCTCGGAAGTAACTCCAGAAGCTAGCTTCACCAACGATCTGGGCGCTGATTCGCTCGATACTGTCGAATTGATTATGGAGTTCGAAAAAGAATTCAACGTGTCTATCCCCGACGATCAGGCCGAGAACATCGCCACCGTGGGTCAAGCTATCAGCTACCTCGAGGAGCACGCCAAATAACCTGACGGCTTTGTAGCTGTTACCCGTTCTATTGCTTACCGGCCGGCCCGCCGCCGGCCGTTTTGCTTTTTAATTTCTCCCGTTAGCCTATGTCTCTTCGGAGAGTTGTTGTGACCGGCCTTGGTGCCCTTACGCCTCTTGGCAAAACCGTCACCGAGTATTGGGATGGTTTGTCGAGGGGCGTAAGTGGTGCCGCGCCCATCACCCGCTTTGACGCCAGCAAGTTCAAAACCCATTTCGCCTGCGAAATCAAGGGATATAATCCGGACGATTATTTCGAGCGTAAGGAAGGCCGCAAAATGGACTTCTTCACGCAGTTCGCCATCATTGCCAGCGACGAAGCTATCAAGGATGCCGGCTTGCTGGACGGTGTTGACCGCGACCGGGTAGGTGTGATTTGGGGTTCCGGTATTGGTGGCCTCAAGACATTCCAAGAGGAGTGTTTCAGCTTCGCTAAGGGCGACGGCACACCCCGTTACAATCCCTTCTTCATTCCGAAGATGATTGCCGACAGCTCGTCGGGCAATATTTCCATTCGCCACAAGTTCCGGGGGCCAAATTTCGTAACGACTTCCGCTTGCGCGTCGTCGTCCGATTCTATTGTCGCTGCTTACAACTACATCCGCCTCAATCTGGCCGATGTAATGGTAACAGGTGGCTCGGAAGCAGCTATTACGGAAGCTGGCGTAGGTGGATTTAACGCTCTAAAGGCTATGAGTGAGCGCAACGACGCGCCCGAGCAGGCTTCTCGCCCCTACGATAAGGAGCGCGACGGCTTTGTGCTGGGCGAAGGTGGTGGCGCTATCATTCTGGAAGCGTATGAGCACGCAGTAGCTCGGGGGGCAAAAATCTATGCTGAGATTATCGGCGGCGGTATGTCTTCGGATGCTTACCACATCACGGCTCCCGACCCTGAAGGCAACGGCGTAGTGTTGGTAATGCAAAATGCCCTGCGTGACGCTGGCATTGGCCCGGAGGATGTAGATTACATCAATACCCATGGTACCAGCACGCCTCTAGGCGATGGTGCCGAGGTGAAAGCCATTGAAAAGGTATTCGGTGAGCATGCTTACAACCTGAATATTAGCTCTACCAAAAGCATGACCGGCCACTTACTGGGCGGCGCTGGTGGTATTGAAGCAATTGCGTGTATTCTGGCTTTGCAGCATGGTGTGATTCCGCCCACCATCAACCATTTTACTGCCGATCCAGAATTAGATCCGCGCTTGAATTTTACTTTTAATGAAGCTCAAAAGCGGGATATAAACGTGACACTAAGCAATACCTTTGGCTTTGGTGGACACAATACCTCGGTTCTGTTTCGCAAATTTCAAGGCTAATGACGCGGCCGGGGCAGCCACTTCCACTGTTCGGATTTTTCCGGCGGTTGCTGGGGCAGGATAGGGCTTTTCGCCAGGCCATTGCCACGGTAACAGGCCGAGCGCCGGATAATATTCGGCTGTATCAGCTGGCGTTCACGCACTCTTCATTGGTGCGCCAGCAGAATGATAAGAGCCGTACTCAAAGCAATGAGCGTCTGGAGTTTCTGGGCGATGCCGTGCTGGGTACCGTTGTGGCTGAGTACCTGTTTCGCAAGTATCCTTACGAGCAGGAGGGCTTTCTCACGGAAATGCGCTCCCGTATTGTAAATCGTGAAAGCCTGAATGTGCTGGCTCTGAAGATAGGGTTGGATAAGCTAGTCCAACTCGACCCAACGCAGGGCCGGGCTGCGCGCTCCCGCTCCGTAAACGGTAATGCCCTGGAGGCTTTAGTGGGGGCCGTTTATCTGGATCAGGGCTATAAGGCAGCTCGCAAATTCGTGCTGGCGCGCTTGATTAAGCCTTTTGTAGATGTAAAGTCGCTCACCACAACGACCGCTAACTTCAAGAGTAAGCTAATTGAGTGGGCGCAGCGTCAGGGGAAGCATCTTCGCTACGAGCTAGCCGGCGAACCCCAAACGGGGGGTGTAATGGAGTTTTCAGCTACCGTATTTGTGGACGACGAAGCCGTAGCAACTGGCATGGGCCTCTCAAAGAAGCAGGCCGAGCAAACAGCTGCTGAGCGCGCGCTTACAGCCCTGGGCGTGTAGCTTCTATAGCTGTCAACATCAGCGCTTTTAGGCAGCTAAGACAACTCTGGGGGGCAAAAAGTAGTTGTTGGCTAAACTATTCTCTCTTTCCATGCGATTAGCTGGCGCTGCCCTCAACCAGATTCCATTTGACTGGCACCATAACCTGCGTACCATTCGCGAAGCTATTGAGCAAGCGAAGGCAGCCGGTGTCGATTTACTATGCCTGCCGGAGCTAAGCCTGACGGGCTACGGGTGCGAAGACTTGTTTCTGAGCGACTGGCTTTCGGCCTCGGCACTAGAATATCTACAGCAAATCCGGCCTTGGACGACGGGCATTTTGGTTTGTGTAGGCTTGCCCGTGCGCATTGATGGGCGCACATATAACACCGCCGCCGTGCTGCGCGACGGCGAAATTCTGGGTTTTGCAGCCAAGCAGTTTCTGGCCAACGACGGCGTGCATTATGAGCCGCGCTTTTTCAACTCCTGGCGAGCCGGCGAAACCACCACCATTGAGTGGCAAGGCGAGCAATGGCCTTTGGGAGATTTGGTTTTCGAGCACCAAGGCGTACGTTTTGGCTTCGAGATATGCGAGGATGCGTGGCGCCCGGCTGCTGATCGGCCCGCTGGCCGGTTGATGGAGCGAGGCGTGCAGCTCATTGTGAATCCATCGGCCAGCCATTTTGCGATGAGTAAGACCGATGTACGCTACCAGCTCGTACTACAGGCTTCGCGCAAGTATAATTGCACGTACCTCTACGCTAATCTGCTCGGTAATGAAGCCGGTCGTATCATTTACGATGGCGAAATACTGGTGGCGCGCAATGGGCATTTGCTGCTCCGTAACCAGCTGCTGAGTTTCAAAGAAGTAGATCTGGAGTGCACAGATGTTGATTTTGGTGCTGATTTGCCCCCCACGGATGTTGTGCCCCTGCCGGCGCCCGATGAGTACCGCGAGCTGAATCAGGCTCTGAGCTTAGCCCTGTTTGATTATATGCGGAAGGCGCGCAGCCGTGGGTTTGTGCTTTCCCTCAGTGGCGGCGCCGACTCCTGTATGTGCGCTGTAGCCGTGGCCGAAATGGTGCGTTTGGGTACCGCGGAGCTGGGCACGGCCGAGTTTATGCGCCGCGCTGGTTGTTTTACTGCTGAAGAAATAGCGACACTAGCTGGCCCTGTTGCGCCTGTACCCGACCAGAATGCACCCGGTCCAAAAGATGCCTCCCTTAGCCTCCTGAATCAGGAGCAAAAATCAATCAATCAAAAGCTGACAGGCCGCTTACTTACTACCGCTTATCAAGGTACGGTCAACTCCTCCGATGATACATTTCAGTCGGCGAAGGAGCTGGCCGACGAGCTGGGGGGCATTTTCTTTGATTGGACTATCGATGGGGAAGTAGAAGGCTATGTGGCCAAAATTGAGCATGCTCTGAAGCGGCCGCTGACGTGGCAAACCGACGATTTGGCTTTGCAGAACATTCAGGCGCGGGTACGGGCGCCCGGCATCTGGCTATTGGCTAACGTGCAAAACTGCCTGCTGCTCACCACGTCCAACCGCTCCGAAGCTTCCGTGGGCTATTGCACCATGGATGGCGACACGGCCGGCAGCATTTCGCCCATTGCCGGCGTCGACAAAGATTTTGTGAAGAAATGGCTGCGCTGGGCTGAAAAAGAACTCGGCTACCAGGCTTTACGCCACGTGAATGCTTTGCAGCCCACGGCTGAGCTGCGGCCCTTGGAAGACAAGCAAACCGACGAGCGCGACCTCATGCCGTACGTGTTGCTCAACCGCATCGAGCGGCTGGCTTTTTACGACCGCCTCAGTCCGCGTCAGGTGTTGGCAACCTTGGTGCACGAAGAAACCACAACTGATCCTGAGCAGCTGAAAACCTACGTTAAGCGCTTCTACTCGCTGTGGGCGCGCAACCAATGGAAGCGCGAACGCTACGCGCCCGCTTTTCACCTCGACGACTATAATGTCGATCCGCGTTCCTGGCTGCGCTTTCCTATTCTGAGCGGTGGCTTCACGCAGGAATTGGCTTCGCTATAATTTCTAAGTGGCGCTACCGTTTGTTTTGCTCCGAATGAAGCGCAATTTCGAGTTGCTTTCTTGCCAACGCTGAATTCCTACCTTTGCCTGTGTACCTCTCTTCCGCCTTCGCATGACCTCGCTGCTCGCTTACATTACCTGGGACGTTGCGCCCGAAATTGTTAAGATCGGACCGCTCACGTTGCGCTGGTACGGCCTGCTGTTTATGTCTGGCTTCGTGCTGGGCACCTTCGTGCTGTCGCATATCTACCGCTCCGAGCGCGTATCGCCGCAGTGGGTCGACGTAATCACGATTTATATGCTGGTAGGCACCATCGTGGGCGCCCGCCTCGGACATTGCTTGTTTTATGATCCGGGCTATTACCTGGCGCACCCGCTCGATATTCTCAAGATATGGGAAGGCGGACTGGCCAGCCACGGCGCTACGCTCGGTATCTTATTGGCGGTGTGGCTGTTTAGTCGCAATAATAAGTTCGACTACCTCTGGACCCTCGACCGGATTGTGATTGTGGTGGCGCTGGGCGGGGCGCTCATCCGTTTAGGCAACCTGTTCAACTCCGAAATTTTCGGCCACGAAACCACGGTGCCTTGGGCCTTTAAGTTCGTGCGCGACACGGAGCACCTGGTGAACGGCGTAGCCGTTCCGCGCCATCCAACCCAGATTTATGAGTCGCTGTTCTGCGTGTTTCTGCTGGTGCTGCTGTACCTGATGTGGAACCGCACGAAGGAAAAGACCCCCAGGGGGCAATTGTTCGGCTTATTTGTGGTGCTGCTGTTCACCTTCCGCTTTCTGGTGGAGTTTCTCAAGGAAGACCAGTCTGACTTTGAAAGCGGAATGGTGCTGAACATGGGCCAGATCCTCAGTATTCCGCTGATTTTTATGGGCTTATGGGTTTTGCTGCGCGCCGGCAAATGGCCTAATAACCCCTTCGGATTTGCCCCCCGAGATCTGGAAGCAAGAGCTGCCGCCGAGCAAGCCCAAAAAATGGTCAAATCAAAGTAACCCGTTCTTACACCCATAAAAAAGCCCCCCAGAGTTGCTCTGGGGGGCTTTTTTATGAGCTTAGGTATGCAGATTACTGGGCTCCGACATTTGCTCCAGAGTTCGACTGACCTTGCAGCGAGTACTGGTAGATAGAGCCTTCTTCTGTGCTGATAACCAAGGTTTGGTTGTCGGTGAAAACCACGCCTTCCGTTTGGCCCGCGCCCGTCAATGCGATGCGCCGGGGCGTTGATTTAAGCAAAGACTCAAACGAGTTGCCTTCATACAAAAACAACTCCTCCTTGCCCATTAACACCAGACGCTTGCCATCAGGGCTCAGGTCAGCATCAGTTACTTCACCACTGACAGACAGGCTGGTAAGGAGGCGGGCGGTCTGCTGACCGGGCTTATCCGGTACAGCATAAACCTTGCTTGTTGTTTGGTTGGCGCGGTCGCGGGTGAAGAGGTAAACCGTGCCGTTGTGCCATAGCGCGGCCTCGCAGTCGAAGTTACGCGCATCTTTAGCAGGTGGAAATTCGCGCTGATCCGCATAAGTGAAGCGGATGGCGCCTATTTGCTTGGGGCTGGCCGGGTTGAGGCGGTAAATAGCCAGGTCCTGGCGGCTGTTGTTGTTGTTGCCCGCATCTATCACGAATATGTTGCCGCGGTTATCCTGCGCCAGGCTTTCCCAGTCTTGGTTCGGTACTGTAAGCCGCATTTCGGTCAGGAGCTTGCCCGTCTCGTCAATCTTGTAAATGATAGGGGAGTTGCCGGCGTCGCCATGCGTGTAGAAGGTGCCAGATTTGTCGGCGCGGGCCAGGCCTGAGCTTTCGGGCACTGCTTTGTTGAGCGAGCCCATGCGGCGCAAGCCAGGCACTGAGCTCTCAATAAGACGATTCTCCAGGCTTTCTTTCTTGTTATTCTTTTTGCCCTTTTTGCCCCCCGACGCTTCATCGGACTGCGCCTGCGAACAGCCACAGCTGAGCAAAGCGCTGATTGACAGTGTGATTATGGGAATTAAACGCATGGTCGGGAGTATAAAAAACTGAAAAGCGCTGCCTGACCCAGTGGGCACAAGCAACGATTGTGGTCAGCTATACGCAAGATGCGGCTCAGGGTACGGGGTCGTAGCCATGTCCGCCCCACGGATGGCAGCGCCCAATACGGCGCAGCGCCAGCCAGCCACCTCGCCAAGGGCCAAATTTGCCGATAGCTTCGGCGGCATAGGCCGAGCAGGTAGGCTGATATCGGCAACTGGCTGGGGTGAGTGGCGAGATAAAGTGCCGATACACCCAAATTAGAGCAAGAAAAAAGCGCCGAAACAGGTAGGCCATGGCTGAGGTTAAGCAAAAAGCAACGGCAAGTTACTTTTTGTGTTTATTCTCTTGAGCAACAAACCAAAAGGAAGAATTGGTTTAGTGCGTAGAGAAGCCGGATGTAGTTTACCGATTGAGAATTATAGGGCAATGCTTTCATAAAAACTGCCCACTACTCGCCTCGCCTGAGTAAGTTTAACCTTTGCTTTACACAAGCACTTTTCTTACACGCTCATTCCTCTTTTTCATTCCCATTACCCACCCCTTATGCTGAAAAAAATATGGGCAAATGCGCTGCTTCTGGCGCTCTTGCTACCAATAGCCGCTCGTGCCGATGAAGGAATGTGGCTGCCGATGTATGTGAAGCGCCTCAACTACGCAGACATGCAGAAGAAAGGCCTGCAACTGACGGCCGAAGAAATATATGATATCAATAATGCCAGCCTCAAAGATGCCGTGGTGCAGCTGGGGGGCTTTTGTACGGGCGAATTTGTGAGCAGCCAAGGTTTGCTGCTCACCAACCATCACTGCGGCTATGATGCCATTCAGAGCCACAGTACGCCCGAAAAAAATCTGCTTGCCGACGGCTTTTTTGCTGCTAATAAAAGCGAGGAAAAGCCCAATCCGGGTTTGTTCGTGGATATTCTGGTGCGGATGGAAGACGTAACGGGCAAGGTGCTGGAAGGAATTACGCCCCAAACCCCGGAGCAGGAGCGCACCGCGCTGGTACAGCAGCGGCAGAAGCAGCTGGCCGACGCAGCCAAAGAGAATGGCCAATACGTAGCCTACGTGCGCGATTTCTTTGCCGGCAATGAGTACTATATGTTCGTGTATCAGCGCTTTGGCGATGTGCGGTTGGTAGGCGCTCCGCCTGAGTCGGTGGGTAAGTTTGGCGGCGACACCGATAACTGGATGTGGCCCCGCCACACCGGCGACTTCTCCATGTTTCGGGTGTACGCCAGCAAAGACAACAAGCCCACCACCGGCTACGTGGCCGACAATGTGCCGTACGTGCCCAAAAAGCACCTGCCCGTGAGCCTGCAAGGCGTGAGTGAAGGCGACTTCGCCATGGTGTTCGGCTTTCCGGGCCGCACACAGCGCTTTTTGCCCGCCGCCGGCCTTCAGCTAACCCTCGACCAAAGCAACCCAGCCCGCATCAAGCTGCGCGATACCCGCCTGAAACTGTGGAAAGAAGACATGGATGCTGACCCGGCCCTGCGCCTGAAATACGCCTCCAAATATGCCAGCATTGCCAACTATTGGAAGTACTTCATCGGGCAGAATGAGGGCATGAAGCGCCTGAAAACGGTGGACAAGAAGAAGGCTGAAGAGGTGCAGTTTGCTCAGTGGATTGCGGCCGATCCGGCCCGCCAGCAGCTCTACGGCAGTGCGTTGCAGGATATCAATCAGAACTATACGGCTCTGCGGGAGTTCAACCTCAGTAATGTGTACCTGAATGAAGCCGCGTTTGGCACTGAAATCATGACGTTTGCGGCTCGGATGCTGCCTTTGTATTCGTTGCTGAAAGATCCCAACGCCGACAAAGCTGCCATTCAGAAAGCTACAGCCGATTTGAAGGAGCCGGCCGCCGAGTTCTTTAAAGATTACAGTGCCACCACGGATAAGAAGGTGTTTGCCGCCTTAATGGGCCTTTATTACACCGACGTGCCCAAAGCCCAGCATCCGGAGGTGTTTCAGACGGTGGCCAAACAGTATGGCGGCTCCATGAAAAAGTACGCTGACTACGTGTTTGGCAACACCTTCCTGACTTCTCCCACGAAGCTGAACGCTTTTCTGGCGGCGCCTACCTTGGCTAAGCTGGAAGCAGATCCGGCGTTCAAGACGATGAACTCGGTGTACACGAACTATGTGCAGAAAATTGCCCCCCAGCTTCAGGCCAGCCAGGCCACTATGAGCCGGGCTAATCGCCAGTACGTGGCCGGTCTGCGGGCCAAGAACACCGATAAAGTGTACTCGCCCGATGCGAACTCCACGCTGCGCCTGAGCTACGGCACCGTGCGCTCCTACGAGGGCCGCGACGCGGTGAGCTATGACTATCAGACTACGGGAAAGGGGATTTTGGAGAAAGAAGATCCAACAAACCCGGAATTTGTGGTGCCGGCCAAGCAGGTAGCGCTCCTGAAATCCAAAGACTTCGGGCCTTATGCCAATAAGGACGGACAGCTGCCCGTAGCCTTTATCACGGATAACGACATTACGGGGGGCAATTCCGGCTCGCCCGTCATCAACGGCCGTGGTGAACTGATCGGGCTGGCCTTTGATGGCAACTGGGAAGCCATGACCGGCGACCTGGCCTACGACCCCGATCTGAAGCGCTGCATCAACGTGGACATCCGCTATGTGCTGTTCTGCGTGGATAAGCTCGGCGGCGCCAAGCACCTCGTTGATGAAATGACGGTGGTCAATAAAGGCCCTAATCCGGGCGTAGGCGCTACGGCTGCCGCCACGTCCAGCCAGGTAGATGGTGCTGGTGAAGCCGGAAAAATGAAAACGAAGTCGCCTGCGGCTGGTAAGGTTAAAATCAAGAAGAAAAAGAACAAAGAGAAAGCCGAGGCCACCGCAGAGATGTAGGTCCAGGATTTTGGTTTAATGTAAAAAGCCCCCCAGATTCGTCTGGGGGGCTTTTTTATGGGTAAATAGTATCCAGCGGAATGACCGTAATGAGGCCGTGATGAACTGGCTTTACATTCGGCTTGCAATAAACAGACGTAGCCACAGATTTGCCGCGAAATTTGCTTTGGGCGTGCGAGGCATGAATTAGCCTCTTATCCCCTTATTATGCTAAACGGGTACTTAGCGTTAGTAGCCTTATTTCTTTCCGTTACTATTGCGACTGTAAGTGCTGGAAACGGCCCCGGAGTGCGTGGGGCGCGGGCAGCGGCGCTGGGCAACGCGTCTGTCACAACTGCTGATGTTTGGGCGGTTGGCAACAACGTGGCCGGACTCGGTCAGGTAAGTCAAACCAATGTCGGCTTTTATGCTGAAAACCGCTATTTAAGCTCCGCATTCAATACGGTGGCGCTTGTGGCGGCTATGCCGATCGGTTCTGTAAGCTCAGAAAAGCCCCCCAGTCGTGGTGTAATAGGCTTTGAAGCGCAGCGTTTTGGCAATAATCTGTACGCTGAACAGCGTCTGGGCTTGGGCTACGGATACCGAGGCGGACAGATCAGCGTGGGTGGGCGCGTGGATATGCTGCAGGTCAGTATTCAGGGTTTAGGTAGTAAAAGAGTGGTGGCGGCTTCACTAGGAGGACAAGCTGAACTGATCCCAGACCGGCTGGTTTTCGGGGGATATTTATATAACCTGAACCAGGCGCGCTTAGCTGCCTATGAAAATGAGCGTGTGCCCACCGTGCTCAAAGCCGGCCTCTCATACCGCCCCACCAGTAAGCTGATGCTGAACGTGGAAACGGAGAAAGATGTGGAGCAGGATGCTGATTTTAAGGCCGGTATCGAGTATCAGCTGCTGGAGGCGCTGGCGCTTCGGGCAGGGTTTGCCTCGCTCGTGGAGCAGACTACCGCCGGAGTAGGCTTTAAAGCCGGCCGCTTTCAGATTGACTACGCGGCGGCCTGGCAATCAGCGCTGGGCTTGAGTCAGCATGTAGGAGTGAGCTTGCAGTGGGCGAAAAAGTGAGAATAGCTTACAAAAAAGCCCCCCGGTATATCCCAATGCTGCATGGCGCACACCCCCAAACCTTTACGCACACAACAGCCAGCAAGCAGAGCTGGTGGCGCGCGATAGTGCTCACCTGCGGGCTCCTGTGCTTGCTTTTACCTCTCAACCTCCAGGCGCAGGACTACGTGCGCCCCACCGCCGATCTGGACCGGCTGGTGCAGGAGCTGTTTGCCGAAATACAGAGCGATGAGGTAGCTTTTGAAGATGTATATGAAACGCTGCTGCTTTATTATCAGACGCCACTAAACCTGAATACAGCCAGCCGCGAGGAGCTGCGGGGCTTGCTGTTGCTCTCAGAAACGCAGATTTCGGCCTTGCTGGATCATCGGCAGCAACTCGGGCCCCTGCTGAGCTTGTATGAGCTGCAAAGTATTGCTGGCTTTGAGCAAGCGCGTAGTATTTATCGGGTGGCGCCCTTCGTAACGGTACAGCCTGGAAACCAGAATGCTGCTCGGGGCCCGCTCTGGCAGCGCATACTGCACGAAGACAATAATGCTTTGTTTCTACGCTACGAGCGCGGTTTGCAGGCTCGGCGTGGCTATGCCTCTGCCGATACCACCAGCACCGGCCGGCCGCTCAGCCGCTACCTCGGCTCGCCCGATAAGCTCTTGTTGCGCTACCGCGTCAGCCACACGCGCGACTTCAGCCTGGGTTTCACTGCTGAGAAAGATGCAGGCGAGCCCCTGGTTTGGCAACCTGACAAGGGACGGCTAGGGGCCGATTTTTACTCCGCGCACTTTGTGGTGCAGGAGCGAGGCCGGCTCAAAACATTGGCCTTAGGCGATTATCAGCTGCAATTCGGCCAGGGCTTATTGCTCTCATCGGGCTTGCAGGTGGGCAAGGGCGCTGAAACCATAACTACCCTGCGGCGCAGCAGCTTAGGCGTCAGGCCCTATTCCTCGGTGCTGGAAACGTCCTTTTTTCGCGGAGCAGCGGCAACGGTGAGCTTACACAAGACCGTGCGCGCGACGGCTTTTTTCTCGGCCAAAAAAGTGGACGCAAATCAACAGTTTGCCACCGATTCTCTGGCCCGGTTTGATACGTTTTCATCTGGTATCAGCACCAGCGGCTTGCACCGTACCGCTACCGAACTGACTAACCGCAAGCGTCTGCACGAAGCTATAGCTGGCGGCAACGTGACATATACGAGTCTGGGGGGCAATTTTGCGGCCGGCGCCACGGTGGTGGACACCCGCTACGACATGGCCTTGCAGCGCCGGCCCGAGCCATATAATCAGTTTGAGTTTCGGGGTAAAGCCAATGTGGCTCTGGGAGTTCACTATAGCTATGTGCTTGGCAATGCGCTCTTTTTCGGTGAAACAGCGCGCTCCAGCAGCGGTGGCTTGGGCACTGTAAACGGCCTGCTGGCCAGCTTGGCTACCAATGTGGAGGCTTCCATCCTGTACCGTCGTTACGACCGAAACTTTCACACCTTTTACGGGCAGGCCTTCGGCGAAAACACACGCAACATCAACGAAAGCGGCGTGTATATCGGCCTGAAAGTGCGACCGGCGGCGCGCTGGGAAATCACGGGCTATTACGATCAATTCTGGTTTCCATGGTTGAAATACCGCGTTGATGCGCCCTCACGCGGCCACGATTACTTGCTGCGCTTGTCATTCGCGCCCAACAAAACCAGCCAGCTCTACGTGCAGGTTCGCTCTCGCACCAAAGACCAGAACGCCGACCTTGCGCCCTCACGTCCGGTGCCCCAGCCAGTACCCACCGAGCGCCGAAGTTTGCTGCTTTTTTACGATGCCGCGCCCTCATCCATCATCAGCTTGCGCACGCGCCTGCAAGGCACGCATTACCGCGAAGACGGCGCCACTCCGCACACGGGTTTTTTACTGGTCCAGGATGCTACCGTGCGCCTCAACCGCTACCTGCGCCTGAGTGCCCGCTACGCCCTCTTCGATACCGACGACTACGATACCCGCCAGTATGCCTTTGAGCAGGATGTGCTTTACGCGTTTTCGGTGCCCGCGCTCTTTGGCCGCGGCACCCGCACCTATGCTTTGGCGGAGGTCAAATGTACCCGTCATCTTACCTTCTGGCTACGCTATGCTGCCACCCAATACCGCCACCAGCGAGTAATCAGCTCCGGTTTGGAAGAAATCGAAGGCTCGCTCCGATCTGATATAAAAGCGCAGGCCCGATACACTTTTTAGCCGCGCCAATCTGCCTCAATACGCTATTTCCTCACCAACCTTCTCATGCTGGTACCTTGGGCACTGGTAAGGCGTAGGTGGTAAATGCCCCGGCTAACAGTGCTCAAATCGAGACGGTAGGAGAGCTGGTCAGCCATTTTGAGGAGCGTCTCGGAGCGAATGGTGCGGCCAATGGCATCCGTGACAAGCATCATGACCGGGCCTCTCTGATCATTGTTCAGATTTACCTCAAAAACGCCCTCGCTGGGATTCGGAAATACTTCAAGATTAGCAAAAGCGGTGCTGACTACTGTGCTGCTTAGCACGGTAGGAATGGTGCAAAGCTCTAGCGTCCAGCCTGTCAGAGTTGCCTGGCCGGTGCTTTGATTGCGAATGGCGAGAGTCCAGTCGCCGGCGGCCGGGTCGTTTATCAGGTTTGCCAACGGCGACACTGGCCGGACTGTTGAGCCTGACGCTGGGGGGCAAATCAGCGCGGCAGCTTGGTCGTCGAAGCTGATATTCAGGTTGGAAGTACCAGCGCAGGCCCGCGCCAATAACGTCGCCTCCCGACCACTTGGGCTGGTTAAAGTGAGTATCAAACCGTCTGCATTAGGAGCGGTAACAGCCACGTTGCGAACCCGAACATTACTTACCCGCTCCGTGCTGGCCACCGTAATAACGGCCGTCGCTTCCGCATTTGGGCCAGCCGCAATAGAAACCGGTATTCGGGTAGCCACAATGCTTTGGCACACGCTAGGGCTGGTCTGAAACAGAATCGGTGTGGAATAAGGGCCCGCGCCACAGACGCTGCGGCCCCGCACCCGCCAAAAATACCGGGCCCCGGCCGCTAGCTCCTGCGTTGGCGTGAAAGCAAGCTCAGACAGGCTGGTTTGAGAAGCTACGATATTCAGGAAGCTAACATCAGTGGCGACTTGCACCTCGTAGGCTATAGCACCAGGCAAACTATTCCACCCAAAGCGAGGCCGCTGGCTGGTTTGAAGCGTAGCATCCGGACTTGTAGGCTGGGGCGCCTGGGTTACGACCTGCTCTATCACCAGACTCACCCGCTGCTCCTGAACCAGACTGCCGCTTGTGCCTTTTAGCAACAGCGAATAAGTACCTGGCAGTGCCGCTGTGCCCACTGCTATTCTCACCGCCGCAGTGCCACCGACCGCCACTGGGCTAGGCGCAAAATCGACTGTAACACCTGCTGGCACATCAGCAGCGCTTAGCGCAACGTCACCCGCAAATCCGCCTGTCTGACCCACATTGAGGCTCAGCGTGGTGGAGGTGCCTGGGCAGAGCGCCAAAAAGCCCCCCGGTAAGCAAGCAGGCGTTAAATAAAAGGTTGGTGCGCTAAGGGCTTGAATGGAGAAATTCTGTGGAGAAATCGCAAAAAATATGTTTTCCGTGGCCTGTATTTTAATGCGGGCCGTGGTGGTATTCAGGCCGGCCGGAATCCTTACAATCTGGCACCCATCGTTAGGAGTGGCGGCGGCAAGAGTAGTGGGAAATGTAAGGCCGCCGTCTGTGGAAAGCAGAATATCTACCTGGGTAGCATTGATAGGAGCCTGATCGGTAGCGGCCACAGCCCAGCTGACTTGCTGGTCGTTGCCAGGTTGCCAACCAGTGCCCTCGGGGGCGACCGTGAATGGACCAGCGGTGCTTACCACAGCTACGCTGGTCGTATCGTAATCGGTGCCCCCGGCCGGCCGGCGCTGGTCGCGGGCCACCAGGCGAAAGTGCAGACGTCGGGCGTAGGCAGGCAGCAACTCGCCGGGCGGAAGTGCGTTACCCGAAAGCAAACCAGCGAGGTCCGGGAAAGTGCGGCTGGCAGAGGCACTGGGAGGCAAAAAGCGGAACAACGGCGCATCGCCGACCGGAGCAGCTGGGTTGCCGGCGGGGCCGAGGTCGTTCTGCTCCCAGGTATAGGACACCGCGTCACCGTCGGGGTCAGAGCTTTTGCCAGAAAGAGTAAAAGGTGTGCGGGCTGGAATGCGAAAATTGCCCCCCGCATCTACTACCGGTGGCTGATTGCCGCTGCCCGTTGCTTGGGCGCAGGTACCGAACGCCGTAACATAATCGAGAATCTGATCACGGCTGCGGGAGTGAAAATAAGGAAAGCTGCTCGGCTGGATATTCTGGGGCGCGCAAAGGCCCGCATAACTCATAATTGAGCCCCCGCTGCCCGGCTCATACGCCCAGCTGGCCGCGCGGCTGCTGGTGCAAAACCCGGTCGTGCCGTTGAAAGTGTGGTCAGCCCCAAACTGGTGGCCTAGCTCATGCGCCACAAAGTCTACAGCAAAAGCATCGCCGCTGGGGTCGGCCTGACCCGTGGTGCCGCCCGCTTTAAAGGAGGCATCGCATACCGTCCCTACGTAAGCCAAACCGCCAACTCGCGTACCAAATACATGCCCCAGGTCGTAGTTAGCTGAGCCAATCAACGCATCCGTAGTGCGCTGGTTCTCGGTGAGCAAATCCGATGCGTTGGTGTTCGTATAAGGGTCGGTGGCCGGATCGAGGAAAATCAGGGCATCGTTGGTCGGCACCAGTTGCAGCTGAATGGCCAGCTCCTGCTCATAAATTCCGTTCACCCGGTTTATAGTCGTTACAATGCCGGCCAGAGCATCAGCCTTCGTTCCGCCCTTGGTAATCGCATATTCGCCCGTACAAGCCACGGCCAGGCGGTAGGTTCGAAGCTGTGCGCCATTGGCCCGAAGCTGATTTGTGGGGGGCAATTTTCGCTTCACATCGGTGGTAAGACAGGCCTCCCCGCCACGGCGCATAGCCGACCGATAAAACACCCGATGGTTTACGGTGTCACCCGGCGCAGCAGGGTCAATGTAAACAGTAGTCGCACCCATCAGTATCTGTGCGTGAAATCCAGCCGGAGTAAGGTCGAGTTGGGCCGTAGTCTTCGGGTCGTCCAGGCTTTGGGCGGAGTACGTTTTGATGCGCGGATAAAGAGCGGCCAGCCGAGGGGGCAGCACAGCAGTTTCTGTTACTTGAAAGCGCTGGCTGGAGCCATCTGGTAGAGGAAGTGAAAGCACTATGCCTTGACTGGCCTTCGCGCCTTTACGAGGAACCGAAGCAGCTTGCAGCGCCGCGCGCATGGCCAACGTTTGGAAGCGAACGGCTCGAAATTGCGTTAGCCCGGAAACCGAAACCCGAGTAGCGCCAGAGGTTGGTGCAGCATCTACCCATGTAGTTTTAGGCGCCTGCGCAACTGCCGCAACCGTACATAACAGCAAAAATAAAAGCAGCCAGCGCCCCGCAGGGCGGCCAGCCCAGGGAAATGTTGAGGGCATATCGTATCCGGAAGCAATTATCGGCAAACAAGTTACGCTGTCATTTACGAAAGATATTCCATGAGTAGCGGGCGTACTTTAAGTGCCGCTTTACGGAACGCGAATCATAGGCTTCTGGCCATAGTATCTAGCGCATAATTTGCCCCCCAGGCATAAAAAAAGCCGGCTTGAGGCCGGCTTTTCTCTAATACAAAGTCTTTTACGCGTCATTCTTCAACAACACCAGCTGCGCCTTATCAGCGGCGTTGATTTTGCGACGAAACTCGACGTAGGCCGGATAGTCGGTGTGGGGAAAGCGAGTGCGCGGCATGTGCAAACGCCGCACGTATTGCAGGGTGCCGTCGGGTAAGGTTTGAATTTGGCTGGAATATGTTCCGAAGGCGGTTGTAAGCTGCACCGGAGTTGGCAAAGTTTCTGCCTGGAAGCCGGCTGGCACGTGAATGCGCACTGTATCGGCGTGCGAAAAGGCGTGATCGAGCCAGATATCGGCACGGCGCTCACCCACGGGCGCTGCCAGGGCCGGTAGGCGGCTGAGTAGGTTGGGCGTCAGAAAGGCACGCTTACCGCTCGGGGGGGCAAAATTGGGTAAAGTAAGACCGAGCGTTTCTACTACAGCCGGCAATGCTGTGCGTCGGTCAGTGACGAGGTTAAACTTCGTGATGCTGAAGTTGGGCAAAGGCAACGACTCAGCAACTCGCTTTTTCTGATCGGCAGGGGAGAAGCCGTGAAGCAGCTGGCTCTGGGCATCTTGTTCCTGCCCCGTGCGCACCGTCCGAACGCTGACCGTGGCCGTACCTTGGGCATCCAGGTAGAGGTCAGCACGCCGCTCGCGTCGGTTTTCAATGGCGCCATAACGAGGCGTGCGCACAATTTTGCCCCCCGTGGGCGTCAGCAGCAATGCATGACGGTTGCCGGTAAAGCTGCCCATATATCCGAATGCTTCGTTCTGGCTCGTGCATTCCAGCCACACTGTATCTGCCTTAGCCGCTTTGAGCGGTACGCACAGCACAACGTGGTTGAACTGATTGCTCGGAAACTCCGTCCGAATATCCGCTTCATCGGCGCGGACTAGGGCGCAGTAGGCCGTTATGTCGGCGGCCTTGAGCAGAGCCATACAATAGTTCGTCAGGGCCTTGCAGTCGCCGTAGCCGGTTGCACTCACGGCGCTGGCCGGAAACGTCTGCCAACCCCCTAATCCTAGTTGAATAGAAATATAGCGCGTATTGGCCTGCAAATACTCATACACCTTCCGGATACGCGCCCGCTCGTCGGGGATATCCTTCACCAGCGCCGCGATGCGCGCTTTAACATCGGCGGGCAGCATATCGCGGCCCGCGTTCAGATCGTAATTCCACTGGCCCAGCGTCTGCCAGGAAGTGAGTGCGCCCCGATGACCCTGCACCTCAAAGGCGGTGGGGGCCGTCAGGACGGCGGGCATCAGTTCTTCGAGGGGCGGACCAGCTGGCTCCTGTTCCAGCGCCACCAAATTGGCTATTTGCCACTGGTATACATCCAGCGCACCCTGCTTGCTGCGGGCAACAGCCGAGTTGCCGGGCAAGTGGCGCTCCTGATAGCGTAAGGGCAAATCAGCCGGCGTTATTACCCGAAATGAAGCGTGCTCCACCGCTACGTGCTCACCGGCCTGCGGGTGCCAGGAAGAATAAAACAGCGGATTGTCCGAAGTAACTTCGTATTCAAACTCAACCGTGTACGGATAACTGGCTTGGCGCAAATCCGCTAGTCGGCCACGAGTATCAGTAGCCAAGCTAAAGCCATCGGCGAGGCTGTAATCTTTTACATCCGAAGCTTTCAGTTGCCGAATGAGGCGGCCGTTTGCATCATACACCGCGCCCCGCAGGTAATTCACCGTGTTTAGCTGATCATATGATACCAGCTCGCCAGCCCAATGCTTACCGTTGTCGTCGAGGATGGTAGCCGCCCGGCGCACCGTCTGCACCGTGCGCCCTACCGACTTTACCAGCAGGGTTTCCTCATACTCGCGTACCACGGCGTGAGCATTTTCGAGCAAGTTGGGGGGCAAATCTGACAGCGCATATTTCGGGGGCTGCCCTCCGGCCATAGCCGAAGAGGCAACCAAACCGCTCAACGCAAAACCGAGGCCTGCCCGGCGCAGGATGTGTAGAAAGTAGCTCATGATTTCTTCTTCAACACAATCTGCTCGGCGTGCTTGGCTAGCATGCGGCTATAAAATTCGCGCAGATAAGAGTATTCCTCTGCCGAGTACACAGCCCGCCGCAGCGTCATGCGGCTCATAATCTGGATAGTGCCCGGAGAGGCAGCCACCTGATAGGTGAATACGCCGCCATCTTCGGGGAGCTTTACAGCCGCTGGCTTGGGCATTTCCTCTGGCTCATAGCCGGCTGGTAGGCTGATGTTTAGCTGTACTGTTTCGTCAAAAGGAGCCGCGAAATCGACCGGGAAGCGACGCTCTTCGTGCACGAAAGGATTGCGCTTCGCACTGAAATGCCGAAGCAGGTTCAGATAAAGGGTAGGAGCAGGGGCATCAGCGCCGGGGGCGGCAAACTCGTAATCAAGTATTAGAGGCTTGTGCAAAGTCTCGCGCTCTTTAAAGGCATAAGTAGGAATGCTCCAGCCTTCGTGCGTTTTGGCCATGTCTTCAATAAACTTCTTCTCGCCCTTTTTTACCAGGTTTTCGCGTTGGTCCAAAGCCGCATAGCCACCATTTTCCTGGTGTACTTTGCCCTTCATGCCTCCACGGTCATCCATCGTGAGATGCACCTGATGATAGTTTACGTAGCGTTGCGTGGGCGTCAGACTGACCCAGCGCGACTTGCCAGCGCCGGGCATCAGTAGGCGACCTGTACCGCTTAGGCAGCGCGTCGGGAGCATTCCAAAAGGGAGTAAGGCATCCGTCGCGTCGGCCAGCAGCTCCTGGTTGCCGGGCAAGGCTACATGGGCTACCACGTAGTTGAAGCTCGACATCAAAGGCAGCGTTTCCGTCAGGCGGCCGTGGCTACGGGTGCTGAGCACAACGGGGTTTGCCTCCAGGCCAGCATCGCGCAAAGCCGCAATGAGCAGCAGATTCACGTCGGCCGAATTGCCTGTGTGCTGGTCGTAGGTGTGCTTGAGTGAGCCAGTGCTGAGCACCCAGTCGGTGCCGTTGTGCTTCACGGCTTTGCGCACCATTGCGTGTACCGCCGCCGCACGGGCCGCCGGGTCGGGGTGCTGGGCCGTGATGGCCGCCAACTCCGCTTTCAGAAACCCGCCGCGCTTGAGTTGAGACCCCAGGCTTTCGTGATTAAGCAGTTCATCGTCAATTTTTTGCCAGGAACCGGCCACACTTTCGTAGGCTTGCCCTGGCCATTGTACCCCAGCCAACTCAAAATTTACGCGGGCAACGTAGTCCTTGGAAGTGGTCATAAAAGGCTCATCGCGAAAGCCGGGAACCTGCTTCATTGCCCAACGGTAATTGGTAACCCGAGGCGTAACAGTGGTGGAGCTAGGGCCAGTACGTCCGCTACCTGCCCGCATACCACTTCCTCCGTCATTATTGAAAGAGCCACCCTGACTAAAGGTGAACTGCGTTATGCCCTCGTTGCGCTCCTGCACAGCCAAAGGCTCATAGCCCTGAAATAGCTGCTTATAATCGAAATATTCCGGAATAGCAGCCCGGTACTCGCTCCAGCGTACGGGGATGTAATACTGAAACTGCCAGTCCTGGAAGTTGAACAGAAAATCGGAGTTGACGGTGTAGGTGTACTCGATTACAGAGCCCTCCCGCACGTTGGGCAGCGTAAACTTGCGAATGAAGTTATTGGTAGTCTGCTGCTCCATGAACGTAGCGTCGGAGGCCATTTTCTCCTTCACCACTTGCCCGTTCACCATGTTATAAGTGAAGCCGCGCAACGCCGAAATCTTTTCCTCGTTGGCTCCCTTTTTATACAAAGGCACCTTCACCGTGGCCCAGTCGTACCCCGATTTTTTTAGGATTTTGATACGGGTTACGCGCTCAAATATTAGCTTAAAGTCGCCGCTGCCGGTTTCGAAGCGCGTGCGGCCGAAGTCGCAGAGCACGACGGCCTCAGCAGCACTATCGGCCACAAAATTTTTGGCGTCAAAGTCAGCCAAGTCTGGTTTACCAAACTTGATCGGATCGGCTTGGCCAAGAGCGGGAAGTTGGGATGCGCCCGTCAGTAGCAATAAAGTTAGAGCGCTACGATGGAGTAATGTTTTCGGCATAAAGTATTGCTATTGAGTTAGATTAAGATTATTCAGGAGAAAATGCTTCGGGAGAATACTGGGCAAAGTCAAATTTTACAACTAGAGAATTGAATGCTTTTTCTTGACTCGGGTCATCAAAAAATGCAATAAGCTCAACCGTTGATTAAGGGCTGTATAATATAAATGCTTAGTTACTTATGCTTTACCACAATTGCCTCAGCATGCTTAGCTACCACCCGACTATACAGCTCGCGCAGGGAGGCGTATTCCTGGGCTGAATACTCGGCTTTGCGCAACTGAAGGCGGCTGATGATGTGCAGGGTATTCTGCTGCGGCGTGATATTGAATTGAAAACGCCCCCCGTCGTTGGGCAGAGTCAGCAGTAGGTTGGCGGGCAATTCCTGCACTTCATAGCTGTCCGGTAAAGTCAGTACTATCGTTTGGCTATGCTCGTGGGGCATTCCAAAATCAACCGGAAACTGCCGGTCTTCCAGACGGAACGGGTTCTGAGCTTCGCCCAGGTGGCGCAACGGCTGTACGTACAGCGTAGTAGCTGCTGCCTCTCCGCCCGGAATTTTTACGCCAACCTCTACGCTAAACGGTTGCTGCGAGGCGGCAACGTTATTAAATATTGGGCCTGTAAGCGTCCACTCGGGCCAGCGCTGCTGCAGATTCTTGATAAACTGTTGTTCGGTGCTGCCGGCCAGCTGCTCGCGGGCCTCTAGGCCGGCATAGCCTGTGTGCTCCAGCTTAATTTTGCCCCCCAGCGCGCCCTGTTCATCCAGCGCCAACTGCGCCGTGGTATAGCGCATATATCGCTGGGCTGGCACCAATGACACCCAGCGTCCGCCCGTTTTATCTATAAGCCGACCTTGTCCATTAAGGCAGCGCTCGGGCAAGAGGCCAGCGGTAGTCAGAGGATCGGTAGCATCCACTAGCACCTCCTGCTTATTGGGCATGGTAACGAGGGCCGCCACATAGTTGAACTGACTGAGTACGGGCAAATCAGTCTGAATGCGGCCGTGACTGCGGGTGCTGATCAGCAGCGGCTCTGCTGTGAACCCAGCCGCGCGCAGCGTGTTGATGAGCAGCAGATTTAGCTCAGCCGCATTCCCGGCGCCTTGCTCGCATATGCGCTTCAGGGGTGCGGTAGTGTACAAACGGTTTTGTCCGTTGTAACGCACCGTCCGCTGCACCAGCGCCACAGCCGCATTCAAGCGCTCCGTGGGATCGGGATATTGCGCGACTAGGGCTGTTGCAGGGTTCGTGAGCGGCGTATTCTTGCTCAGCCCTAAGCCAAATTGCTCGTCATTCAGCAGCTCAGAGGCTATCTTCTCCCAAGTGCTGGTTATCTGCTGGTATTTCTGCTCAGGGTATTGAATACCATCCAATTCAAAATCCAGGCTGCTGATGTAGTCCCGCGCTGTTGTCATGTAGGGCTCGTCGCGGAAAGCCGCTACGTCCTTCATTACCCAACGTGAGCTCAGCGCCTGCGCGCTGATCTGCATGGTATTGGTGGCGCTATTTGCCACCTGGTAGCCATAAGAGTCTTTCTTGGCCATGCGAATGCTGGTGGCGTAGGCCACAGCCTGGCTTTCCTTTACTGCAAATGGCAAATAGCTGTGAACAGTAGATTTGTAGATGAAAAACTGTGGTACTAAAGTTCGGTACTCACTCCAGCGCACCGGAATCGTGTACTGAAACTGCCAGTCCTGGAGGTTGAACAGGAAGTCCGATTTGATGGTATACGTGTATTCTATAATCGACCCTTCGCGCACATTGGGCAAGGTGAAAGAACGGCGAAGATGGTTCGCGTCTATCTTTTCTTCGAATATGGCATCCTTGTTCAGCTTTTCCTTCACTACCTGGCCATTCACCAGGTTGTAGGTAAAGCCTTTCAGACCATTGAGTTCTTCCTTGCGCCCGTCTTTGTGGTACAGCGGCACTTGCACCGTAGCCCAGGCGTAGCCAGCTTTGCGATGAATCCGCAAGCGGGTAGTGCGCTCGAATACCAGCTCAAACCCTTCATCACCACCCTTGATCTTCGACTGGCCGAAGTCGCAGAGAATTTCGGCGGCAGCCGTGGTATCGGCTTTAGCCTGGGGGGCAAAATCAGCGGACTTTACATCGCCAAACTGGATGGGAGCTTGCTGGGCCCGGCAAAAATGCCCCCCAGCAAGAAGTAACATAGCCAGAGCTAAGGAGCGGCCTATCGGCGAAGGCATAAGGAAACGATAAAGGAGATAAGAATAGTCTAAGCTCCTTCATGCATAGCTCCTTAAAATAAGCCAAAATCACCGTGTAGGAAAGAGGCCGGTAATCCGGCAACCAAAAGTGCAAGATTGGCGCATCTCTTCCAAGTTTTTCTGCTATATAGATTTGTACCTACATTAAGCAGTGGCGCGCACGCGCTCCTCCGCCCGCACACCCCATAGCAAATAAGCCAAGGCGGCAAGCGTAGCAATGGCTCCAAGCGCGTGTACGTAAGGCAAATGGCTGGCAATATTGCCGTACAGCCAGCCAGAAAGAAGCGCGCCCAACCCAATGCCGGCCTCCAGCGCGATGTACATGGTAGCCACAGCCCGCCCGCGCCGCTGCTCGTGGCTCAGGTCGATGGTCCAGGCATAGAGCGTGGGGGAATTAAGACCGGCTGCCAATCCAAAGATCACGGCGGCGGCCAAGAATATGGGTACTGAGTTGGCCACAATCAGCAGGATCATGGAGAAAGCCAGCAGCGCCGCCGACGCCCGCAGAATCGGTACGCGGCCGTAAGTGTCGGAGGCGCGGCCCGCTACCAGACGAACCAGCAAGGAGGCGGTAGTGAAAAAAGTAAAAAACAGCCCTTTGTTAGCAATACCCAGCAGCTGACTTTGGTCGGGAATAACGGTGAGCACAATGCCGAAAGGAAACAGGCACAGCAGCGTAACAATGGCGGGCGCCCGCACCTGAGGCTCCAGTACCTCATTCCACTCCAGACGCAGCAGACGCCAGCTAAACCGCTCGCGCTGGGCTTGGGGTAAGGTTTCGGTCATGGTGCCCTGCACCGCCAACGATAGCAGCGCCGCCCCCGACGAGCAATAGAACATGGTTTCGAGCGAAAACTGGTTGGTAATCAGGCTGCCAACCACTGGCCCCGCCGCCATGCCCAAACTGCCCGCCACGCCCAGAAGGCCCATCGCCTCGCCCCGCCGCTGCAGCGGAATGATATCCGCAATAAACGCGGCTGTGCCCGTGGGCTTGAAGCCTGTGCTGAACCCGTGCAGCAAACGCAGTAGCAGAAACCCCGCAACCGTGGTGACCCAGGGATAAAAGAACCCGCACAGAAAGCACACCAGCGACCCAAACACCATCACCGGAATGCGCCCCACGGTGTCGGCCAGCTTGCCGCTGAACGGCCGCGAAATGCCCGCCGTAAGCGTGAAAAGCGCGATAATAAAGCCTTTGTAGTCGGCCCCGCCCAGCCGCGTGAGATAATCGGGTAGCTCCGGCAGGAGCATATTGAAGCTGATAAAAAACAGGAATGAACTCAGGCACATCAGCCAAAAGCCAGCCGAGTAAATACTGTTCTTGAAGAAGCGCATAGGGGCAAAGGTACGCCTGCTAACGCCAGTTGGTTTAAGTTTTTGCCCCCACGGGCAAGCAGAGCTGCAAAGCTCTACAATATCGCTTTTACTTACTTAGACAGCTTCAGTAGCCGAGCTTTAAGGTAGAATCGTCACGCCATGCTTCGCGCAGATTGCCGTCACGGCGGCAAAATCTGGCGGGCCGGCCGGAAGTTGATTCAATTCCTCAAACATGCGCTCTATTCCAGCCGGGAAGATGGATAAATGAACCTTGGCTTTTGTATCGCCAACTACCGTGAAGCGGTGCGCCACACCGCGCGGCACGTACGTCAGCTCGCCGGCCTTCAGGGTTTGAACCGTATCCTCTATCTGAAACTCAACCGTGCCTTCCAGCACGTGAAACACCTCGTCTTCATTGGCATGTACGTGCTTCGGAACGCCTATCCCGGGGTCGTTCCATTGTTCAATCAGCGTAAACTGATTATTGGTATCCTTCCCGCTTAGCTTAATACACTGATGATCACCTAGTACAGTGAGCCGAGTTCCCTCTTCCTGCTTCAAAATTTTAGCTTCTGCCTTCATATTTATCAAGTTGTTATCGTGTTAAGGAAGATATTAAATCTATCAGATATATACCATGGCTGAGCTCGTTCTCCCCAGCGGCCGCCTGCTTTTCTCAGCGTTGCTTAAAGTCCAGGAAGTTGCTGCTGCCTATGCCTTGAAAGTATGTATGCCAAAAAGGCTGTCTCTATAGTTCGGCGCGAAGTGTGTCGGTGCCATTTCCTATGCCTTGGTTCTCTGATCTTTTCGATAAAATTTCCGCTAAACGCCCCCGCCCCGATGGTAAGCCAGCCCTCACAGTGCGCGAGCGGTTTTCGGCGCTAAAAAACATTCCGGCTTTCCTGAAGCTCATTTGGGAAACCAGCCCCAGCCTCACGCTTGGTAACATTGGTCTGCGCTTGTTGCGGGCGGCTTTGCCGGTGGCCATGCTGTATGTGGGCCAGCTTATTCTGGACTCCGTGGTGAGTTTGGCGCGGTCGGGGGGCAATTCTGACGCTTCCTTAGGGCCGCTGCTGAGCTTGGTGGCGCTGGAGTTCGTATTGGCCATTTTGTCGGATACGCTCGGGCGCGGCGTGGCCTTACTAGATAGTCTGCTGGGCGATTTGTTCGCCAACCGCTCCTCCGTGCGCCTGATGGAACACGCCGCCGAGCTCGATCTGGACCAGTTCGAAGACAGCACATTTTACGATAAACTCGAACGCGCGCGCCGCCAAACGCTTTCGCGCACCGTGCTGATGGCCCAGGTGCTCAGCCAGGCCCAGGACGCTATTACGATGGCGTTTTTGGCCATCGGGCTGGTGGCCTTCAATCCGTGGCTGCTGCTGTTGCTGCTGGTGGCCGTAATTCCGGCTTTTCTGGGCGAGTCGCACTTCAATGAGCGCAGCTACTCGCTGGTGCACGGCTGGACGCCGGAGCGCCGCGAACTGGACTACCTGCGCCAAACCGGCGCCAGCGACGACACGGCCAAAGAAGTTAAGATTTTCGGCTTGTCGGGCTTCCTGATTGATCGGTTCAAGTTACTGTCGGATCAATTTTATCAGCAGAATAAAGCGCTGGTGCTACGGCGGGCGGGCTGGGGGGCTTTTTTCGCGGCAGTGGGCGCAGCCGGTTACTACGCAGCCTATGTGTATATCATTTCGCAAGCCGTCAGGGGGCAAATTTCCATTGGTCAACTTACATTTTTGGCGGGTTCGTTTGCCCGGATGCGCGGCTTGCTGGAAGGTATTCTGAGCCGCTTTAGCAGCGTGGCCGAAGGTGCGCTGTATCTGCAGGACTTCTTTGATTTCTTCCGCATTCAGCCGCGCATTATTCGCGACGAAGCGCACGTTGTGCGGCCATTCCCTCGGCCAATTCAGGTGGGTTTTCAGTTTGAAAATGTGGGCTTCAAATACCGTAATGCCGGCAAATGGGCCATTCGCAATCTGAGCTTTACCCTGCAAGCCGGCGAAAAGCTGGCGCTGGTGGGCGAAAACGGGGCCGGCAAAACGACCTTGGTCAAGCTGCTGGCCCGCCTCTACGACCCTACGGAAGGACGCATTCTGCTCGACGGCCACGATTTGCGCGAGTACGATCCGGCCGAGCTGCGCCAGGAAATCGGCGTCATCTTTCAGGATTTTGTGCGCTTCCAGCTGTCGGCGGGTCAGAACCTGGCGGTGGGCCGCATTGAGGAGAAAGGAAATCAGGACCGGATTCAGGCCGCGGCTGCCCAAAGTCTGGCCGATACGGTGGTACAAAAGCTGCCCGGCGGCTACGACCAGATTATCGGTCGCCGGTTTGCTGGCGGCGTAGACCTAAGCGGGGGCGAATGGCAGAAAATTGCGTTGGGCCGGGCCTACATGCGCGATGCCCAGCTCCTGATTCTGGATGAGCCCACCGCCGCCCTCGATGCCCGTGCCGAGCACGAGGTGTTCCAGCGTTTCGCTGATTTGACCAAGGGCAAAACCGCAGTGCTTATTTCGCACCGCTTCAGCACCGTGCGTATGGCCGACCGCATCCTGGTTATTGAGAATGGCGAGTTCGTCGAAATTGGTTCGCACCCGGAGCTGCTGGCCCGTGGGGGGCGTTATGCCGAGCTGTTTGCCTTGCAGGCTGCGGGGTACAGATAAGGCCACAGTTTAGGCTCAAAGTCGGATAGAGCAACTGGAAAGCAAGCAACAGCCGCATCAGTGGCGATTATCAACTTTTTTGCTCCTTTTCAATTGATTATCAAACCGTAAACAAATTCCATTTCGTATCTTGGGTATAGGTATCACCAATAGCTAACACCCATGAAACTATCGTTTACGCTTCTCCTGAGCTTGATGGCTCTAGCCATGTCAGGCTGCTTTGCCTCACGTGAGGCCCGAGTTGAATCGGACTATAGCTATACTGGCAATTTTCGCCGCTATCGGACCTATGATTTCATTACCGGCCAAGGCTTAGCCGCCGATACCAGTCGCTTGGGCGAAGTGCTGCGCGAGGCTATTCGGACCCGTATGCGGGTGCAGGGCTACCGGCCCGCGCGCAGCCGCGCCGACCTGCTGGTAAATTTTCGTGTGTTTGAAGGCGACATGCGCTTCCGTGGCTATGCCCAGGAAGACCTCACGCGCTGGGTAACGACCGGCATTGTAGAGGACGACGAGACTCCGAAAGAGGAGCGGCAGGGCTACAAGCCAGTGAAGCTGCTGCTTACCGAAGGTACGTTGCTGGTTACGCTCATCGACAATAAAACCAACCGCGCCGTTTGGAACGGCTACGCTTCAGGCGTGACGGTACCCCCCGGCGCGCAAGGCGAACAGGTGTTAAAGCGCTCGGTGCGTTCCATTTTCGACCGCTACCAGATCTTCACCGAAGGTTATCTGGAGAATAACCGGCAATAACCAACTTCTAGAGAGTTATCTGGTCTGTCGTTATGCCTTGCGAGGCTGTTGTTCCGCGGGCTCGGCCCACCGTGGGTTATAGCGAACAAAGCCGAACAAATACAGCATCAGCGCTCGCGAATAGCGGAATACCAGCGGCATAGTCAGTACCGTGGCTACGGCTACGGTCAGCACGTACACCCACACCGCTGGGTCGCCAGCTAAGTAGTAGAGACCCACGCCGCTGAGCGCAAAAATCGCGACTGAGAAGCCGTAGCTTACAAACATTGCCCCCCAGTAAAAGCCAGGCTCCGGCTCGTAGGCTTGTCCGCAAACCGGACATGAATCCAGCATTTGGGAGAACTTGGTGACGCGATACGTGGGGTACTTAAACAATGGGCCCTGATGGCAGCGCGGACAGCGAAGGGCCAGCATTGCGAGGAAAGAAGAACGAATTGGCTTCATTGGTTAAGCTAAAAATTGCCCCCCAAGACTGGTTTGATTGCGGGTTGGGAACGGCAAGCCGTAAGCATACGGTGCTGGCTTACGTACGCTTACGGCTTAAGAGACAAAGAAGCTGCGTCTGGAAGCGTATTGCTGCTCCGCTAAGGAGTTAGCGGCGGCTGCCAGGTATGCGAAATTGCAGGCCGATAGAAGGCACAATAGTTACTCCCTTCAAGGTCGTGGAGCGATTATTCAGCAACTGATACGTGCCGTAGTTTTGGTAAAACACCGACACGGCCGGAATAATATAGGCGTAGCGGTAGCCGATTTTGGCATTGATAAAACCACCATAGGAGCCAAAATCCTGCTTCTGGCTTAAGCCAGCCAACAGATTATTGGTGCCGATCTGATATACCTTATTGGAATCGAAGCCATAGCGTACGAAAGTGTGCGTGTACACCACGCCAAACGATAACGCGCCAATTTCCTCTTCGGGGCCAAACGATTTGCTGAAAACCAGCGGCACAATCAGGTCGTTGCGGTTAGCCCGGAAGCTGAGCACATCCGCAATGTTGTCGAGGAAGGGGAGGTTAGGCAGCTTGGCGCGTTGCGTGGCAAACTGCAGTCCGATGCTGCCGTACATGGCACCCGCCTGGCCACCAGGGCTTTCTGGTGTACCCGTTGGTCCCATAAACTGATACATGGCGTCGAAAACGTGCGAGCCGAAAGCGTACTTGTAGCCGGCATCTACACGGTCGGTGACGCCGTAGCGCACGTACAGGTCGGCGGTGGGCTGCACTGGGTCGAGCACGTAAGCCAGCGCCGCCGCTTGTAGTCGGTCGACGGCGGCACTATACTGCACGGTGTCTTTGCGGGCGGCAGCCGAAGCAGCGTCCTTCAGTGTTGAGCCAGCCTGGTCGAGGGTTGAGGTGGCCACGTTGAAGGCCGTGTTGCCGCCCACCCGAAACTCGCCGCGGGGCGTAACCTTGCCCGAGCTGGTGAAGGTGCGCGGCGCGGTGCAAGCCGTAGCTAGCAGCGCCAGCAGGGGTAGATAACGAAGGAGGGGCAGGCGGTGAATAGTCATGGAAGGAGAAGTAAAGAGCGGGGCGAAGTTGGTGAAAAAGCCCCCCAGCGCCAAAATCAGGCCGGAAGCCTAACTAATCGAATCAGAGTACCATAATGATTCCGCATTCATCTGATTTGGGAGTACTTGCTGGTTTATCACCGCATCCTGGCATATTTGCCTCCCATGCTGACTCTATTGCTATCCTGGTTGATAATGGCTGCCGTAACGACGACGGTGGGCCGGGCTGTGTGGAGTTGGCTGCGGAGCAAGGGTTTGGCTGGCACTGAAGCGACATTGCCGCTAGAGTGGCTCAGTTTGCTGGGCTTGTGTGTGCTGGCGCCTATCGTGGGGGGCATTTCGCTGAGTTGGGCTATCAGTTCGAGTATTCAACTGGTAATTGCCGGCAGTGCTCTGGCGCTGATGCTAACGCAGCGAAAAGAAATTGCCGCCGATTTCCGACGAAGCTGGCAAGCGTTTAGGCACCCGCGCAACCGCTATTTACTGCTTGCCAGCCTTTCTATACTGGCCGTGCTCGGCATTCGGCTGCTCCATCAAAGCACGTTGGCTCCCGCCAATTTCGACTCAGGGCTGTATCATTTCCAGACCTTAAAGTGGCTGAATGAATACCCAACAGTGCCGGGCCTGGGCAATCTGCACGGGCGGCTGGCCTTCAATTCCAGCTGGTTTCCGCTGCTGTCCTTGTTTCGCTATGGCAGTCCGGCGGGGCCTATGTATGGGCTGGGGGGCTTTTTGTATGTGATGCTGCTGGTAGCATTGGTGCGGGCAGCGGTAGGAGCGGGGCGCGGCTCGCGCGCGGCCTGGGCGCTGCCGCTGCTGTTCTTTCTACTGCTCTGGAGCTTTCAGATCTGGCTGTCGTCGCCAACTCCCGACTACGTGCTGCCCCTGCTGTTGATTTTTGCTTTCCTGCGCTATGCCCGCAAGTGGGAGCTAGGCTACGGCCGACGCTTCGACGCTGATACTGTCCTTGTTGGGCTGGTCATTCTGCTGGCCGTTACGATAAAGCTTTCGGCGCTGCCGGCGTTGCTGCTGCCCTTGCACAGCCTGTGGGCCAGCCGACGCGCCATGGCCCGTCGCCACTGGCTACTGGTAGCGGGGCTCGTATTCTGTATGCTCACGCCCTGGCTGGTGCGCGGCATCCTCTTATCGGGCTACCTCATCTATCCCGTCGCCGCCCTCGACTGGATTAATGTAGACTGGAAAATTCCGCTGGCCTCGGTTCAAAAAGAGCAATACATGATTACCAACGTGGGGCAATGGACAACGCATTCTACCTGTTTGCCGCCCCACCAGACGTTGGGCCAGTGGGTGCCGCACTGGTGGCTTACGCAAAGCAACTTCATGCGGGGCGTTATGCTGCTGGCCGCCGGTTCGGTGGTGCCGGCAATAGTACGCTGGCGCAAATTTACTTGCCCCGAAATAGGCTGGGCAATTGGCTGGCTAACCGCCTGGCTGGGGGGCTTTTTTTGGTTCTGGGCCGCGCCTGACTACCGCTTTGGGGTTGGATTTCTGCTGATAGCGGGCTTATGGCCCTGGTTGAATCTTGCTCCGACGCGGCCGCGCAGCGGAGTCGTAGCATGGTTGCCGGTATTGCTCACATTGGCGTGGGGGCTTCATTCCCTGCGTGATCCATGGTACCAACTCCGTACGCAGCCGCAGACTTTCGCGCACCGCCTGCTGTGGCCCGCTCCGGCCCCGACTGTGCCTACGCTGCCCCTAAAGCCAGGCAAGAACTTCGTGGTCCGCGTGCCGCAGGTTGGTATTCAGTGCTGGAATGCTCCGCTGCCATGTGCCACCTGCCCGGAGATTGAGGTAGAAATGCGCGGGCCCACATTAACTCAGGGCTTTCGGCCGCCACCTGTCCCGTCTGGCCTCATGTGCTGTCTGGAAGCACCTGAGTAGTTACAGCAACATCTGGCGGTCAGAAATAAACTGCTGCCGGCGAACCTTCCGTTTGCCAACGGACTATTACTAGCAGTGAGTCCGATGGCTCAGTTTCCAAATACACACTTAAGCTAACGCCGGATGATTCGTATTACATGGAGGCTCATACAAATGCTTGCTTATGTGTGCTTGGTTTTAGCTACGCTGCCAGCATTTAGTCAGAGCCCAGACAGGCGCCCGAATCAGGTGGCCACGGTGTATATATTTCTGGCCGAAACCTGCCCAATCAGCCAACAGGCCACGCTGGCGCTGCGCAACCTTTACACCACCTACGCTTCCCGCGGCGTGCAGTTTGTTGGCTTGTTTCCCGATCAGCAAACAGCTGCAGCCGATATTGCCGCGTTTGGCCGAACGTTTAAAGTGCCTTTCCCACTGAAGCTGGACAGCAAAAAGCACCTTGCACGTCGTTTCCAGGCCAGTATTACCCCGGAGGTAGTAGTGGCAGCCGCCGATGGCCGTACCGTACTCTACCAAGGCCGCATAGATAATAGCTATGAGCGCCTTGGCCAGCGCCGCACCGTCGTTACCCAACATGAGTTGCGCGATGCACTAGCTGCTATTACCACCGGTAAGCCGGTGGCCAAGGCTCGCACCGAAGCCGTGGGGTGCTTTATTGCAGAATAAAGAAATGAAGGGTGGCGCTAACGCAGTGGAAAGCCTTATTTAGAACTGTAGAGCCTTCAGTAGCAATAGCTTAGTGCGCACACTAGCGTCAGCGTCATATTTTGGCTATTTTGGCCAACGATGACCCACTCACTCTTCCTTTCCCACCTTACCAAACTGCTCGCTTTTAGCTGCCTGAGCTGTTGGTTGGGAGCTTGCACTACGCCGCGTACCAGTGTCGTAGAAGCTAAATCCGCTACTTCCACCAATAAGTTTGCGGCTGACTCAGCTCTGCGGCGAATTGCCACTGCCCAGGATGCCCGCCAAACACGGTTGCTGCTGCCGTATCTGCAGCGACCCGAAGCTATCTATCGGCGCGAGGCGGCTTTGGCCTTCGCCTCCGTGCAGGACAAAGCCGCCACATCAGCCTTAATTACTTGCCTCAGCGACACTGACCCAGGTGTGCGCCGGGCCGCAGCCTACGCCCTTGGCCAGACCGCCGACAGCACCGCCGCTCCGGTACTGCATCAACGCATGGGTGCGGAGGCCGACCCAGCTGCGCGACGCGCCATCCTCGAAGCACTCGGCCGCTGTCTCACCCAAGGCGAGTTGAGCAACCTGCTGCGTTTGCCCTCCAGCCTTGCCTCCGATACGGCTACTCTTACAGGTCAAGCCTGGGGATTATACCGGGCTGGCTTGCGTGGCGTAACATCTGACGCGGCTGTAGCGCGGCTCATGCAGCTGCTGGAGCTTCCGAATCCGCGTGGTGCGCGCATGGCCGCTGCCAATGCCTTAGCACGTACCCGCGGCCTCGATCTGACTACGTATGCTGTTGCTCTCGCCAAAGTAGCCCAGGCCGATCCGGCTTATGCCGTGCGCAGCGCCGCTACTTCTGCATTAGGCAAGGCATCCGAAGCGCCATCTGTGCCCGGCGTGTTGGCCGCCATTACGCGCCGCGACCCCGAGTATCAGGTGCGCGTGAGTGCGTTGCGGGCTATGAATGCGGCCATGTATGTGCCCGTAAAAGAGGCAGCCTGGGCGGCCTTAACCGACAAGAATGATCAGGTAGCGCTTACCGCCGCAGAGTTTTTTCTGACTCATGCCGCCGAGGAGCCGGGCACCTTATTTCTGGAGAAAGCCAACAAGCTACCACAGTGGCGGGTGCGGGCAACGTTGCTGGCTGCGGCCCTCAAGCAGCGGGCCGAAGGCCGGGAAGCGATTCGCGGGGCCGTGCAGGAGCGCTATACCGCCGCTACCGATCCATATGAAAAGGGCTACTTGCTGAAGGCTTTAGGCGAAGACCCGAATGCGTATGAATTTGTTTCTACGGCCACATTTGCCCCCCAGCAGTCAGTTGTAATCGGGACGTATGGCATGGAGGCGCTGGTAGCTATGCGGCGCTTGCCCGACTTTCCGGAATCCCAATATCCGGCCTTTGCCTTGCTGTTGCAGCGAGCCGTGGGCAGCGGCGACGTGGCGATTATGGGTATTGCCGCCGAAGCCATTCGCGACCCCAAGCTAAACGTGCAACCCCTGCTAACCTCCACCGATTTCCTGACGCAAGCCCGCGATAAGCTCGCAATGCCCCGCGACCTCGAAGCCTGGCAATCCTTGCAGCAGACTATTGATTACCTGAATAAAAAGCCCCCCACGCCGCTGGTAACCTCCTCTATCGTATCACATCCAATCAATTGGGCAACGGTAAATAAAATTCCAGCCGGACAGCGGGCAACGGTGCACACGAGTAAAGGCGATATCGTCTTTCAGTTGCTGGTGGAAGCCGCGCCGGGCTCGGTGGCCAATTTTGTGGAGCTGGTTGAGCAAGGTTTTTATAATGGTAAGAACTTCCATCGGGTAGTGCCCAACTTTGTGGCGCAGGGTGGGTGCCCGCGCGGCGATGGCTGGGGCAGCACCGATTATAACCTGCGCTCCGAATTTGCCGACCTGCGCTATGGCGTGGGGGCCGTCGGGCTGGCCTCGGCTGGCAAAGACACCGAAAGTTGTCAGTGGTTTATCACGCACGCCCCCACGCCCCACCTCGATGGCCGCTACACCATCTTTGCACAGGTGGTCAGTGGGCTCGATGTAGTAAGCGGCTTGGACATCGGCGACAAAATTGACCGCATTGAGCTGGTTCGCTAGCCTATAAAAAAGCCCCCCAGTCAGCTTACAATAATCTGTAGGCTGACTGGGGGGCTTTTTTGTGGCCAAGAAAGCGCGGGTTTACGCCTGCTTGTCTTCGCGGCCGTGCACCTGGTAGGGGGGAGTAGTTGCTTCTACGGCAGTAAAAGCTTCCAGAATTTTATAGGTGTGCGAAGCACCTTTGGGCACTACCCACGAGTTGCCGGGCTCCAATATGACCACTTGGCCTTCGGAGTGCAGCTCGGCGCGCCCGCTGATTACGTAGCCTACCGTTTCGTAGGGCCGCGATACGGGCTCTTTATCGTCGCTGGGCTGCTCATTTTCCCAGAGGCGCATCGATATGTTTTTGCCGGAAGCGAGATATTTTTCTCCATCATTGCCCTTGGGCGAGTGATGAGAGTCGACTTTGATAACAGTGGAATCGGACATAAAAGGGGCGTTTTGGAGTGAAATGTCAGGGATTGTGCTTTCATAACGAGCAAGGCAGCGCTGCGGTTGCCTGCGCAGTGCTGCCCCAAACCTTCACCGCCGCCGATTGTTGCTGCTACTTCGAATGACGTTATCTTAGGCCCAGGAGGCCCGTAGGCTGCACCAGAAACCGGCATGTAGCGCCTTTACGCATACCCTTTATGTCCGAAGAATTTGTTCAGACGCTGGCTTTAGCGCATCAGCAAGCCACCGTTCCGTTGCCGGCGCACGCATTTTGCCATTTGGCCGACCAGTTACTGTCCTTACTATTCCCCGAGCGTGCCGATCGGCAGTTATCCAGCGCCGATGCCGTTGCCGCCACCCTGAGCCACCTGCGGGCTGAGCTGACGGCCTTGCTTCGCCCGGTTCCGTTGCGGGAGTCCTCCGAGGCCGTAGTGGCCGCCTTGGCTGCGCAGCTTCCACACCTGCGCCAGCTGTTGCTGCTCGACGCGAATGCTATTGTCGCCGCCGACCCCGCCGCTCAGGGTGTAGCTGAGGTAATATCCACGTATCCGGGCTTTTACGCTATTGCGCTGCACCGGCTGGCCCACGCGCTGCACCAGCTAGCGGTTCCTCGTGTGCCTCGCCTGCTCAGTGAGTATGCACACGCCCGCACCGGCATCGATATTCACCCCGGAGCCCGCATTGGTTCTTCCTTCTGCATTGACCACGGCACCGGCATTGTGATAGGCGAAACGGCCGTCATTGGAGCCCATGTCAAACTATTTCAGGGTGTTACGCTTGGGGCCTTAAGCGTGGCTAAGCAGCTGCAAGGCATCAAGCGCCATCCAACTATTGAGGATAACGTAGTCATTTATGCCAACGCGACCATCTTAGGCGGTAGTACGGTAGTGGGCAGCCACAGCATTATCGGGGGCAACGTCTGGCTGACGGATAGCGTCCCGTCCCATTCCCGCATTTACCACAAAGCGCAGCTCCACGTTACGCGCACCGAAGATCCCAGCGCAGATATTTCCTTTTCAATTTAGTTACATGGTTATCCAGAACGTCATGCAGAGCAAAGCGAAGCATCTCGCGTGCTGACGAGAGATTAGTAACCTTGGTGAACACGCGAGATGCTTCGCTGCCGCTCTGCATGACCGCCTTTCTTGTAAAACCATTTAACCACATACCCTAATGAAAGCGAATACCATTCTCGACACCATCGGTAATACTCCTTTGCTGCGCATCAATCGACTTTTTGCCGACCGGCCCGACGTGGAAGTCTGGATGAAAGCGGAGCGCGCTAATCCAGGTGGCAGCATCAAAGACCGCATTGCCCTTTCCATGATTGAGCAGGCCGAAAAAGACGGATTACTTGGCCCCGATAGTCTGATTGTGGAGCCAACTTCCGGCAATACCGGCGTTGGTCTGGCCATGGTGGCTGCCGTAAAAGGCTACAAGCTCACTTTGGTAATGCCCGAATCAATGTCGATTGAGCGCCGCCGTCTGATGGCAGCGTATGGCGCCAATCTGGAGCTGACGCCACGGGAGAAAGGTATGAAAGGGGCTATTGAGAAAGCAAACGAAATCCGGCAAAGCACGCCCGGCGCCTGGATTCCCATGCAGTTCGACAACCCCGCAAACATTAAGGTGCATGCCGAAACAACCGCCCAGGAAATTCTGCGCGACGCACCCGAGGGCTTCGACTACCATATCACCGGCGTGGGCACTGGGGGGCATATTACCGCCGTAACGGAGGTGCTCAAGCCCTTATTCCCAAAGATGCTGACCTTCGCCGTGGAGCCCGAATTGTCGCCGGTTATCAGTGGCGGCGCGCCTGGTCCGCACCCTATTCAAGGCATCGGCGCGGGCTTCATCCCTAATAATCTACATACTGATATTCTGGACGGTACCATTCAGGTAAGCCAGCAAGCCGCCTTCGATATGGCCCGGCGGGCAGCCCGCGAGGAAGGAATCTTTGTGGGCGTTTCATCTGGGGCCTCTCTGGCCGCTGTAGCTCAAAAGCTACCCGAAATGCCCCACGGAAGCCGCGTGCTCACCTTCTGCTACGACACCGGCGAGCGATATCTGTCTGTGGAAGGTTTGTTTGTCTGAACCACGGATTTGTCGGATTCCACGGATTTCGCAGACGACTTTATTGTGATACTAAAAAGCCCCCCAGATCATTTCTAGGGGGCTTTTTTATGGTATAAAACTTACGTTCAAACAAACGCCGTTCACAAAATCCGTGGAATCCGACAAATCCGTGGTTCAGACAAAAGGCCCGGCTTATTCAGCCGGGCCTTTCAAATGAGTGGAGAATATCGGAGTCGAACCGATGACCTCTTGCATGCCATGCAAGCGCTCTAGCCAGCTGAGCTAATCCCCCATTTTATTTTACCAGCCACCTTTCGTGTTTGGTGGGACAAAAGTACGGCGCGTTTCGGATTCTGCAAGGCTGGGGGGCTTTTTTTGGGAAATCTTTTCCATTGCCACCCAAAAAAAGCGGCCGGAGAATTTCTCCGGCCGCTTTTAGAATCTAGTAATAGCTTGGTTTAGTTGAAGATGTAGCGCAAGCCAAACTGCATGTAGTAAGTCGAAGCCAGAGCGTTATTATTTCTGAAAGTAGAAGTAATAGGCTGACCGCGGTCCGTAGCCAAACGGAAAGTTGGGCGAACAGCACCGTCTGGGTTAAGAGCAGCCGTGTTCGTTGGAACCAGGAGAGAGGAGTTATTAATCGATCTCACGATGCCCCAGTTTTCGTTGAGCAGGTTGCCAGCATTGAAAATGTCAAGGCTGAACTGTAGCGTGTTGCGCTTCTCACCAATATTCAGGAACAGGTCCTGCGTAAGCTTCACGTCTACCTGATGACGCCATGGCTGCAGAGCACCATTCCGCTCAGCGTACTGACCTTTACGGTCTCTCAAGTAGTCATCCTGCTCAATGTACTGGAAGAACAAGTCTTCCTGACGAGCTCCGCTAACAGTACCAACACTGCCACCATAGTTGAAATCAGTGAAGTCGATTTCCGACCCGTCTTTTGGCACGTAAATCAAATCATTGCTCTGTCCGTCACGGTTGAAGTCACCACCATAGATGTACGAGAAACGACCTTGTCTGGAACCCTCGTAGAACAGCGAAATAGTAGTGCCTAGGTGACCAAAATATTCCTTGCGGTAAGACAAAGAAGCAATTAAACGATCTGGAACTACGTAGTTAGCGTAGCTAAGCTCTGGGCTGTTAGCGTTGTTAACAATTTGGGTAATTGACCAAGTGTTCAATAATTGGTCGCCAACGCCGTCGAAAAGGACTTTCGCATTGCTACGTACGTAAGCTACTGTAGCAAATAAGCCTCCCTCAAAGCGCTTCTCCAGCTTACCAGCTACTGACCAGTAGTAACCTTCGGTACCATTATCAAGAACAACCGTATTAAAAGCCTGTGTGCCTAAAGCACTACCATTAGGTACTGGCTGATTAGGACCAGGGTTAGTAGCGCTAGGAACAGCACTGGCTGGCGTCAATGGGTTAATAAATTTGTCACGAACGGCACTTGGGTAGATCGGACGATTGTCAGGGTAGCCAGCTACGTTAAGTGGCTGCGCTTCCACTAAGTTAGGGTTGCGGCCATATGCGATTGTAAGGTCTTTGTTGTAAATACCTTCCAAGGTGCCTACGATGCCGAAAGGCAACTGAGCATCAACAGCTAAGGTGCTCTTCCAAGTCTGTGGATTCTTGAAATTACGATCCGTAGCACTGAGCGTACCTGGCACTTGAGTACCCCCTGCTGGAGGAGTATCAGGGCGGTAAGCTGCTGGATCTGGATTAAACGGACCAGGAGTGCTTGCGCCAGACGAAGTAGTAGTGAACTGAATCAAGCCAGCATCGCCGGACTGGGACACAATCCATACGGTAGGAACACGACCAGCGAAGAGGCCGCTACCACCGCGAACCTGCAGCGTGCGATCACCTTTAACGTCATAGTTGAAGCCCAAACGTGGTGACCATAGTACGCGGTTCTTAGGCAGCACACCCGTATCAATTTGTTCGCCGTTAGCAAATGCCAGCCCAGCTACTATCGGGTGCGTTTGAATCTCTTGTACATCCAAATAGGAGTTCAATTCAGCCCGCAAGCCAAGGGTTACCCGCAGCTTATCGGTCACGTTGATTTCATCTTGGGCATACAAGGAGCCCTGTGCAGTTTTGAAGCGAGGGAAAGCCTGCTCAAAACCGGGAAGGAGAGAATAGGTAAGGGCAAAATCACGTGGCTTTGCTCCGCTCTTGAATTCATCCCAAGAGTTAAACGTATAATAGCTGGTTGCAAAACGCTGGAAACCGTTTCTGGTATTTTGCAAGTCAAATTGGAAACCACCTGTGAGATTGTGAATTCCAGTTGAGAAGTTCACATAGTCGACAACCGAGTAAGTTTCTACATCGCGCAGGTTACCGAAGGTGAAGGGCTCGTAGCCAAATGAAGTAATTGGATTTACACCTGGGGTGATAGCACCGGTAGTTGGGTTAACACTGCCATCCAAAATGTCTACGAACGGAAAAGCATCGCTGTCGGAACTACGTGGGTCATTCTGATTAGTGTAGGTAGCACGTAGGGTGTTATAGAACTTACTGGCGAAGGTGCCATTCCATTCAGCGGCCAGCGAGTAGAAGTTAGCCTCCTGATAGTAGTTCGAATTTTTGAAAGGAAGAGCGAAATTACTCGTCCGCGTGTTTGGGAAAGCTGTCAACGGGCTACGGGAGGTACTAACCGAGATTGGATCTTTGCTCTCTACCTGGTTGTAGCGAATGCTAAAAGTATGATTGTTGCTGATGTTCCAGTCTAAGCGGCCCAGCAGAGTCGTGCGCTCTCTCTCGAAAGGATAGGCTCCGTAGCCACCGGTTTCGTAGTTGTAGGTGTCGCGCAGGTACGTGCCGACCTCGTCCAAGAACGCAGCGGTAGGCCGTACAATGTTAGAAGGAGTACCTGGTGCGCCAAACGGCAACTCTGGGGTAGAGGGTAGATCCTGCTGGCCAGGAGTAGTAGCTTTTCTTTGCTCTGCGTTCACAAAGAAGAACAACTTGTCTTTGATGACCGGACCACCTAAGCGAAAGCCATATTGCTTTTCATCTAGCTCCTGCTTTGGGAAGGTTTCGTCGCCTACTTTATTGCCCTGTTGCTTATCACCTCTCCAGTAAGTATAAACCGAACCAGAAAAGTCGTTGGTACCTGAGCGAGTTACCGCATTCACGGCGCTACCAATGAAGTTTGACTGGCGAACGTCAAAGGGAGTTACGTTTACAGTAATTTCAGACACAGCGTCCAGGGAGATGGGGTTACCACCGGCGGGAAGGTTGCCACCAATACCGAAGTTGTTGTTGAAGTCGGAGCCGTCGATAGTAATGTTATTCTGACGGTAGTTACCGCCTCCAATAGCCCCTTGCGAAGTCGATGAGGCTTGCGGCGTCAGACGCGTGAAGTCGTTTAGGTTACGGCTGATAGTAGGCAGACGCTCAATTTCCTGGGTGCTTACGTTCGTAGTAGAACCAGCACGGCCAGCGCTGAGCACAGAACGGGAATCTTCGCCCGTAACAACTACACCAGCAAGCTGAGTGGTAGCTTCACTCAGGTTTACGTCTAAGCGCAAAACCTGGCCCAAAGTCAGGGTAATGTTCTCCCGTACAGCTTCTTGATAGCCAATAAACGTGACACGCACGTTGTAAGGACCACCTACGCGCATATTCTGGAGGTTGAAGCGTCCTTCAGCGTTAGTAGGAGCTACATACTGCGTGTTGGTCGGAGTATGAACGGCAATAACTGTAGCTCCAGGTAGTCCGGCACCAGTCTGATCGGTAATAATACCGGTCATGGCTGATGTAGTAGTGCCCTGTGCCCATCCCAGCCGCGCCGTACAGACGCTAAGCAGAAACAACAGCAAGTAGCGTAAACGTAACTGTTTCATAGAGAGAAAAAAAGGTGAAAAAAGAAGAAGCCAGACGACGGCGCTGCAAAAGTACTGATGACTTTGTAGCTGTGCATTACCGAATCATTAACTATTCTACTAAAAGTTGATAGATCCAATTTGCGGCCGCAAAGGTAGAAGGCAATTTCACAACTTAGGTCGTACAGCCTTAATAAATCTGCTGAGGTAGTAATCAGTATCCAGGCTGTTCTCAGTGACCCCTAAAGAGCTGGAAGCGTGAATAAACTGGACGCTTTCGGCCGTGGCTTCAGTTACCATGCCTACATGTGTAATGCGGTTGCTACCCGGAGAAGCACCAAAAAATACCAGATCACCTACCTGCAACTCCTGGGAGCGAACTGGAGTGCCCCATTCTGCTTGCTCATTAGAGGAACGCGGGATATCTACGTTAATAGCACTAAACGAAGTGGCAAGAAGCCCTGAGCAATCCATGCCCAGGCGGGTGGTGCCACCCCATTTGTAAGGTGTGCCTTCGTACGAGCGCGCCGTTTGAATAACAGTGGCTAACTCCCGGCTGATATTGGCAGGCAGCGGCCGGCGAGCCCCACGCTTTGAAACTATCTTGGTTTTACCTCGTGATGAAGCGTACTTGCCTTTCGTTTTGGATCCGCCTTTGCGCCGGTCAGCGGCTTTCATGCGGGCCATTTCCCGGGCCGAATAATAGCGCCCGTTGCGATAGTTCACTTTTTTTGCGCCGCCGCAGCTTGCCAGCCACGCCAGCGTTATTAGTAGCAGCATAGCAATCAGACGGCTATACTGTCTCGAAACATGTACCTTCGTAGGGTGTTTCTGCATTGGCGCAAAGATACTCGAATCAGTCATTTGCTTTCAAATTTCGATGAATTTTCAACCGCTCACCCCCGAATTACTGGTGGCTTTTGAGGCCATCGTGGGCCCTGCACACCTTTTCACGGCTCAACGCGCTGAAGCCGCCGCTACTGCTGATGCCTACGCCGACTATGGCCGCGACCACACGGAGGATCTGCATTTTGCCCCTGATGTCGTCTTACGTCCGGCTAACGCTGAAGAGATCAGCCAAATTGTTCGTTTGTGCCACCAGCACCACATTCCGGTCACGCCTCGAGGTGCAGGCACTGGATTGAGTGGGGGCGCCTTGCCGATACACCACGGCGTAGTGCTCAGCACGGAGCGGCTCAACAAAATCATTGAGATTGACGAGCGCAACCTGCAGGCCACCGTCGAGCCGGGCGTCATCAACCAAGTGTTTCAGGAGGCGGTGCAGGCGAAGGGCTTATTCTATCCGCCGGACCCGGCCAGCAAGGGCAGTTGCTTTCTGGGGGGCAATTTGAGCCAGAGCAGTGGTGGTCCGAAGGCCGTCAAGTATGGCGTAACCAAAGACTACGTGCTCAATTTGCAGGTAGTGCTGCCCACGGGCGATATCATCTGGACCGGCGCCAATGTTCTGAAAAACGCCACTGGCTATAACCTGACTCAGCTGATGGTGGGGTCGGAAGGGACGCTGGGCATTATCACGCGCGTCGTCTTTCGGCTGATTCCGCATCCAAAGCAGGATATCGTGCTGCTTGTGCCTTTCCGCGACCAAACGCAGGCGGCAGCGGCAGTATCAGAGATATTTCGGGCTGGCATTGTGCCTTCCGGAATGGAGTTCATGGAGCGGGAAGCTATTGAGTGGTCGGCGCGCTACCTGAATATTCCGCTCAATTTGCCCCCCGACATCACCGCTCACCTACTTATTGAGCTGGATGGCAATGAGCTGGAGCAGCTGTATAAAGATGCTGAGCTGGTGTATGGCGTGCTGGAAAAGTATGACATCGGCGAAATCCTGCTCGCCGACACGGCCGCTCAAAAGGAGGAACTGTGGAAAATACGGCGCAACGTGGGTAATGCCGTTCGCTACAACTCTGTATATAAGGAGGAAGATACCGTCGTGCCCCGTGCCGAATTGCCGACCTTATTAAAAGGCGTCAAAGAAATTGGTCAGCGCTACGGATTTACTTCCGTGTGTTACGGCCACGCCGGCGATGGCAATCTACACGTAAATATCATTCGGGGCGACCTGGATGATACGATGTGGCACGAAGGACTGGCCGCGCCAATCCGGGAGATATTTCAGCTTTGTGTAAAGCTGGGAGGTACTATTTCCGGTGAGCACGGTATCGGGCTGGTACAAAAACCATACATCGGCATTGCGCTGGGGGAGGTGCAACTGAATATGATGCGTGGCATCAAAAGCGTATTTGATCCGCACGGTATCATGAACCCCGGCAAGATTTTTTAAAACACGCACAAAAAAAGCCCCCCAGAACGAATCTGGGGGGCTTTTTTCGTGCGTGTTTTAGAAGGTGGAGTCAACCAATCTCAAGGCTCTCCTATTTCTGAAATTCCTAAATAGATTCTTGGTCGCCCTTTAGCTTATCCTCGCCGCCGTATGGTGCGCCTGCTGTGATATCACCGCGCAAGCCACCCGTAGTAACGCCTGGGCCAGTGCCAGGCTGCTGAGAGACGGTAGTATTCTCCGGGTTCACCTGCGAACCAGTTGCTGGCTGACCAGTGCCCGTAATAACGGAGGCTTGCTCGCCAACCGGACCGGCAATTTCATTCACCTTGTCGATATATTGACGTTTCGCATCGTCCTCGCTAACGCCTTTGAACTTGCTCCAAGAGTCCCACTGAGCCTGCGACATGCCAGGCGTACCGCTAGGATTGTCGGGACTGTCGTCGCCAACAACTTCACCTTTGGTATCGTGGTCGCCCTCGGTTGCTTGCTTATATAGGCCATAGAGTTCTGTCATATGTGCGGCGGCCTTATCGCCCGGCAGGTTGTCTACACGCGCGACGGCGGCTTCGAATTGTTGCTGTAAGTCCATTTGCTGCTGAAGATTCATGACAAAAATGAGTGGAAAAAAGCGGTAAGCTAAGCTGTGTACTACCGTGGCACGGCTTTGGTTGCAGATGCTTGCGGCTACTTTTTTGGGCACACGTCTTTATAGTTTGTACTTTTGCCCGCCAATTATGTGTGGAATTACTGGAATATTCGCTTTCTCTGACGCTGGTCGCAATTCGCTCGCCGCATTGCCCGCTTCAACCGATGCCATTATCAGCCGTGGGCCTGATTCTCAAGGGCATTATGTGTATGACAATGTAGGCCTCGGCTTCCGCCGCCTGGCTATTCTTGACCTTTCCTGCGACGGCAATCAGCCTATGACCGATGAGTCGGGGCGGTACACGATTGTCTTCAATGGTGAGATATTCAACTTTCGCGAGCTGCGGCAACGGCTTGTTCGTAAGGGCCATCAGTTTCACTCTCAAACTGATACCGAGGTTATTCTGCGTCTCTACATCACGGAAGGCCGCAGCTGCCTGAAAAAGCTCAACGGCTTTTTCGCCCTGGCTATTTACGATAAGGAGGAGGATTCGCTGTTCATCGCCCGCGACCGAATGGGAGTGAAGCCTTTGCTGGTCTACCGCGACGAGGACAAGCTATTCTTTGCCTCCGAAATGAAGTCGTTGCTGGCTTTAGGAGTGCCTCGCAAGATGGATTATGTAGCCCTGAGCCACTATTTGCAGCTCAATTACATTCCTGGCCCTGCCACTATCTTTAAAGGAGTTAAGAAATTACTGCCCGGCCATTACCTCTATGTCAAGGGCCAAAAGGTAGTTGGCAAGGCGTGGTATCGTATTCCCTACGATCCAAAAAAGACGCAAAAGAATAAGCTCAGCTACGAACAGCAGCAAAAGAAGCTGCTGGAATTGATGGATGATGCCGTAGCACGGCGCCTAGTTGCTGACGTACCATTGGGCTCTTTCCTCAGTGGTGGCATCGATTCTTCCGCTATTACTGCTCTTGCAGCTCGTCATACTCCCCACCTGAATACTTTCAGCATAGGTTTTCGGGACGAGCCCTTTTTCGATGAGACGAAATATGCCAATCTGGTAGCCAAAATGCACCAGACGAACCATACGGTCTTTTCTCTCACGAATCAGGACCTATACGATCACATCTTTGATGTGCTGGAATACATCGACGAGCCCTTCGCTGACTCCTCGGCGCTGGCAGTATATATTCTGAGCAAGCGCACGCGCGAAAAAGTGACCGTTGCGCTATCTGGCGATGGGGCTGATGAGCTGTTTGCCGGCTACAACAAGCACATGGGCGAGTTTCAGATACGGCAGGGCGGCTTCAAGGCCGAAGCTGTGGCTGGTCTGGATTTCCTGTGGGACATTCTGCCCAAATCGCGCAACTCGTTTTTTGGCAATCGTATTCGTCAGTTTCAGCGGTTTTCCCGGGGCATGCTCAGCGGTCCGAAAGACCGTTACTGGGACTGGGCTTCCTTTGTAAGCGAGCGTGACGCCCGCAACTTGCTGAGTCCAGCCTCCCGGCGTAAAGTAGGGAAGAAGCTGGCCGAAAAACGTCGGCGCGACATCTTACAGCACTTGCATGCAGATGGCGACCTGAACGAAGTGCTGCTCACCGACATGAACTTGGTGCTTCCCAACGACATGCTCACTAAAGTGGACATGATGAGCATGGCGAACTCCCTGGAAGTGCGGACGCCGTTTCTGGATTATAACGTCGTCAATTTTGCTTTCTCACTACCAGTAGAAAGTAAAATCAATGCGAACATGAAAAAGCGCATTGTACAGGATACCTTCCGCCCGATGCTGCCGGAAGAGCTGTATAAGCGTCCGAAGCATGGCTTTGAGGTCCCGCTGCTCAAATGGTTTCGCAATGAGCTGCGCCCCTTAATTACCGACGATCTACTTTCTGACGATTTTATTGAATCCCAAGGCGTTTTTGACGTAGAAGCCGTGCGTGCGCTCAAGGCACAACTGTTTTCTCGTAACCCTGGTGATATTCATGCTCGTATCTGGGCGCTTATTGTATTCCAGCATTGGTGGAAAAAATGGATGATGGGTTAATTTGCCCCCCAGCAACAATTTAAAACATAAACTCAGTAGTTTCTTACGCTTTCAATAGACTATGAAAATCGCAGTAGTAGGCACCGGTTACGTTGGTCTGGTTACAGGCACATGCTTCGCCGAAGTTGGTATTGATGTAACCTGCATTGATATCGATCAGAAAAAGATTGATAACCTCAAGCAAGGTATTTTACCAATCTACGAGCCTGGCTTGGAGGAAATGGTCTCGCGAAACGTAGAGAAGGGCCGTTTGCACTTTTCCACTAGTCTTGCCGAAAGCATTCACGATGCTGATGTGGCATTTATTGCGGTAGGAACGCCCCCCGGCGAAGATGGCTCTGCTGACCTGAAGTATGTGCTGGCGGTAGCCCGCGGTATTGGTGAGCACATGAACAGCTACGGTGTTATCGTTACCAAAAGCACCGTGCCCGTAGGTACAGCTGCAAAAGTGCGTGCCGAGATCGAAAAAGCCCTTGAGAAGCGCGGTGAGAACATCGATTTTGATGTTGCCTCCAACCCTGAGTTCCTGAAGGAAGGTGCCGCCATTGATGACTTTCTCAAGCCGGATCGTATTGTAGTCGGTGTGGCATCAGAGCGTGCCGAAGAGGTAATGACCAAGCTGTATAAGCCTTTCCTGCTCAATGGTCATCCTATTATCTTCATGGATATCCCTTCGGCTGAGATGACGAAATACGCCGCTAACTCCATGCTAGCGACCAAAATTTCGTTCATGAATGATATCGCCAACCTATGTGAGATAATGGGTGCCGACGTGAACAAGGTCCGCCAAGGCATTGGCTCCGACGCTCGCATCGGTACTAAATTTATTTATCCCGGTATTGGCTACGGGGGCTCCTGCTTTCCCAAAGATGTAAAAGCACTTATCAAAACGGCCGCTGAAAATGGCTATGATATGCAGGTGCTCAAAGCAGTTGAGAATGTTAATGAGGCGCAGAAGTCGGTGCTATTCGACAAAGTGAATAAGCACTTCGGTGGCGACCTGCAAGGCAAGAAGATGGCAATCTGGGGCCTTTCCTTTAAGCCCAAGACTGATGATATGCGTGAGGCACCTTCTTTGGTTATTATTGAGCGCTTACTGGAGGCTGGCTGCACTGTATCGGCCTACGACCCGGTTGCTATCAAAGAAGCGAAGCATACGCTGGGCGACCGGATCACTTATGCCAAGGATCAGTTCGAGGCTTTGATTGATGCTGATGCATTGCTTATCGTAACGGAATGGCCTGAGTTCCGCTCACCAAACTTTGAAGTTCTCGGCCGCTTGATGAAGCAGAAAGCCATATTCGATGGTCGTAACATTTACGATGCGAAAGAACTTAGCGAGGTAGGCTTCACTTACCATTGCATCGGTATTCGGGCTAATCATAAGGAACCAGTAGTTCAGGCCTAATACCTATCCAAATACATTCACAAGCACTTTATCAGTTAGCGCGCATGTCCGATAAGAAACGCATACTCATTACCGGTGGTGCCGGCTTTTTGGGTTCTCACCTTTGTGACCGGTTTTTGGCAGAAGGTTACCATGTTATTGCCATGGATAATCTCATCACAGGTGACTTATCCAACATCGAGCATTTGTTTGGCCAGGAAGCTTTCGAGTTTCATCATCACGATGTGTCCAAGTATGTGTTTGTACCAGGCAAGCTGGATTACATTCTGCATTTTGCTTCACCCGCTTCGCCAATCGACTACCTAAAGATTCCGATCCAAACTTTGAAGGTTGGGTCATTGGGCACGCATAATCTGTTAGGGTTGGCGCGTGTTAAAAATGCACGTATCCTGATTGCCAGCACTTCGGAAGTATACGGTGACCCAGAGGTTCATCCGCAGGTGGAAGAATACTTCGGCAATGTAAACCCTGTAGGTCCGCGCGGTTGCTACGATGAAGCCAAGCGTTTTCAGGAAGCCATTACCATGGCGTATCACACGCATCACGGGCTGGAAACACGTATCATCCGCATCTTCAATACCTATGGCCCGCGCATGCGACTCAATGATGGCCGCGTACTGCCAGCATTCCTCTCGCAAGCGCTAAGGGGCGAAAACCTGACTGTATTTGGCGATGGCTCCCAGACGCGCTCTTTCTGCTACGTCGATGACTTAGTAGAAGGCATCTACCGTCTGCTACTCTCTGACTATCCACTGCCCGTGAATATTGGCAACCCATCAGAAATTACGATCAAGGAATTCGGTGAGGAAATCGCAAAGCTGACAGGTGTAGAGTTTAAGCCAACGTATCAGGCCCTGCCTGAGAATGACCCAATGAAGCGTCGGCCTGACATCACAAAAGCCAAAGAGATTTTGGGCTGGGAGCCTAAAATTGACCGGGCTGAGGGCTTGCGGCGGACGCTGGAGTATTTCAAAGATAAAGTTTAGGCGTTGCACATGATGAAGCCTTATTTAATAGAGTTTCCTAAAATAGGAGACTCTACTATTGGGTTTATATCTGTAACAGAGGAGCTACGTCCCATTCCCTTTGAGGTAAAACGGACGTTTTGGACATATTACACTCCAGAAAGCATCGTCCGTGGCCGCCACGCGCATCACCTGACTGAACAAGTGCTCGTGGCGGCGGCAGGCCGCATCACCGTGACGACTGAGATGTCGGATGGTACGATTGACGTATATCGTTTAGAAGATCCATACATTGGCTTGTATGTGCCACCAAATGCTTGGCATACAATGCAGTATTCGCATTCAGCTGTGCAATTGATCTTCGCTTCTCAGCCTTACGACGAGAAAGACTACATACGCGAGTATGAGCAATTTCGCAGGATATGGAAGAAGTAAATCCAACATTACTTACGCAACGAGCATCAGCACTAATATTTTATTCCCCGTATATTTCTCTTCACAATATAATTTCCCCTGAGCGCCAGCAAGAGCTATTTGGAGTAGGCAAAGCGTCACGGTTTATCAACGAATCTGCTCATAATAAGGTATTTAACCACAAATCAAGTCAGCTCTTATTTTCTGATTTGCCTTGGGATACACAATTCTTTGCTATCCCCACTTATCGTTTGCTAACGGGGCTTTTTCATGAGAAAAGCCCCCCAGCTGATCGGTTAGCCGCTGTAAAAGCATTTGAGACTCAATTGGCAGCTTCAGGTGCTTACTACTGTTTTAGTGAAGTACCCAGTGAGGATACTGTGCTGCTTCAGACATTAACAGCCAGCGGCTGGCGGCTAGTAGAGACACGTTTGCTGTTTTATCATGATAATCTGGAATCGTTCGACCAAGAGCGCTACCCGGTGCGCTTGGCTAAGGCAGAGGAAGAGGCGCAAATAGCGCAGATAGCTGCGGAGAATCGAAATGATTTTGATCGGTTTCATGCCGATCCATGGTTTGGTACTGAACGTGCCGACGCTTTCCTGGCGCGTTATGCAGGCGCTGCGGTACGCGGTTACTGCGATGATGTTCTTGTACCCGATGAACCCGGCTTACCACTTCAATCTTTCCTAGCCATCAGTGACTTGAAGGATGATGCCGCTTTAATAGGAGTAGGGTTGTCCAGAGTGGTACTCACAGCTGTAGGCCCTCAAAATCGGGGGTGGCATTTGAAGCTAGTATCTGAAACAGTGCACCGAGCTCGTGAAAAAGGAGATAAGGCTGTTTTGATGACTACGCAAGCAACCAACCGGGCCGTATTCCGCACGTGTGAGAAATTAGGCTTCAAGCTGGGAGGCAGTAGTCACATATTATCTTTCCACGGTGATTAAATTGTACGACAATTACCGTTTCCCCGTCTTTTAATGCCCAGGCTATCTGTCATCGTTCCTTGTTACTATAATGAGGACAATATTCCGATTACAGTGCGAGAATTGGTTGCCAACGAAGCCCGGTTTCCCACTGAAGTCGAATTTGAGTACGTTTTTGTAGATGATGGCTCTGGTGACCGGACACTGGAGGTATTATTGGAAGCCCGCGCCCAATACCCCGATCGAGTTCGTGTCGTGGAGCTAGCGGGAAATGTAGGATCGTATAATGCTATTGTGGCCGGCATGGCCCACGCGACTGGTGACTGTATGGCCGTTATTACCGCCGATATGCAGGACCCACCGGAGCTAATGGTGCAGATGTATGACCACTGGCTGAAGGGCTTTAAGTTAATTATTGGTAATAGACAGGACCGACAGGAAACTGGTTTAGCAAAGACGTTTGCCCAAACATTCCACTGGTTAATGAAGCATCTGGCCCTGAGCAATATCCCGGATGGAGGCTTCGATTTCGTCTTTTTTGATCGTCAGGTAGCCGAGGAGGTATTGAAGATGCATGAGCGCAATAGCAATGTATTCTACCTCATGGTGTGGCTGGGATATCCGTATGTGAATATCCCGTATGTGCGCCGTAAGCGTGAAGTGGGCAAGTCGCGCTGGACGTTACAGAAAAAGATAAAATTGTTTATCGATTCACTGCTCTCTTTTTCCTACTTCCCAATTCGGGCTATTTCAGTCGTAGGCCTTTTATTAGGTATAGTTGCCATGCTATACGGATTGTACGTTATCGGTCTGAACATTTTTGCCCCCCAGGCGCCTACTGGTTGGACAACCTTAATGGTAGTCGTACTATTTGTTTCGGCTTTTCAGATGATTGCGCTTGGAATAATAGGGGAATACGTTTGGCGCGGGCTGGATGCCTCTCGCAGCCGACCATTATACGTAGTAAAAAATACCTATGGGAATGAGGTATCGCGTTAGGAAGTAATTCAATATCAGAGGGTACTTTACTTGGGAGCAGCCTTTGGTTCTGGTAATTGCCTTACAGATTTCCAAAGTTTTCATCTTATTCTGCAGCTATTCGGCTTTTCTCATTGCTAACTTCAACTTATAATGAATATTCCGTTTCTATCTTTTGCGCCTCAGCATGACCCCATTCGTGAGGAAGTACTTGCTGCAATTGCAGGCGTTTATGATAAGCAATGGTATGTTCTAGGGGACCAGGTAAAAGCTTTTGAGGCCGCCTACGCCGCGTTTAATGAGGTGAACCACTGTGTAGGGGTAGCGAACGGTCTTGATGCCCTGCATCTGGCACTATTGGCCTTGAATGTTGGGCCAGGTGACGAAGTACTGGTGCCCAGCAACACCTACATCGCTACTTGGCTGGCCATTTCTTTTGTTGGCGCAACACCAGTTGCGGTAGAGCCTAATACCGCGACTTATAACATAGATCCTAGGCGCATGGAAGCGGCCATCACTCCCAAAACAAAAGGCATTATGTCAGTCCATCTGTACGGTCAGGCATGTGAGATGACTGCCATTATGGAAGTGGCACAGCGATATGGTCTATGGGTGGTCGAAGACAATGCGCAGGCGCAGGGAGCTGCCTGGCAAGGACAGATGACGGGCAGCTTCGGCCATGTAAACGGTACCAGCTTCTATCCAGGAAAAAACCTGGGGGCCCTCGGCGACGCGGGTGCCGTGACAACGAATGACGAGATTCTGGGGGGCAAAATTCGCACGCTGCGCAATTACGGCTCTCAGCAAAAGTACTACAACGAGGTTATAGGCTATAATTCTCGCCTCGATGAGCTGCAGGCAGCAGTATTAAATGTGAAGCTGCCTTATCTACAGGATTGGACACAGCAGCGCCGTACAGTGGCGGCACTTTACAACCAGCACTTAGCTGGAGTAGGAGACCTTATTCTGCCGGTTACTGCAGTAGGAGCAACACACGTGTATCATCTATACGTGGTGCGTACTACCCACCGCGACAGGCTACAGCATTATCTGCAGGAACAGGGTATAGGTACGTTGATTCATTATCCAGTACCGCCTCATCTCCAACGAGCTTATACCCACTTAGGCATTCAGGAGGGAGCCTACCCCATTGCAGAGGAGTTAGCTAAAACGTCGTTGAGCTTGCCCATGTGGCCGGGTATGCGGCAGGAAGAGGTAACAGCTGTAGTAGAAGGTATCCGAAGCTTTTTCGAACACTTGTAAAATCAAAGCGAGAACCTATCTTACAGGCTTATCCGGCGGGCAAAAGCCTGTTGTGTTTCTGTTACGCGTAGGTTGCCCCTAGCAGTACAAAATAATGCGTAAATAAAAACATTGTACCTTTGCGCCTCAAAACCAGCATTTAATATGAGTTGCGAGCAATACCCGTAAGGTCTTAAATCGTAAACTTCTTTTGTATAATCTTATACCTGCTTATGTCTTCGTTGAAGTCTTCAATTGTCATCACTTCTATTTTCGCCCCAACGAAGGCAGTAAAAAAATTCGCTACTCTGGCCGACTATCAACTGGTAGTTGCCGGCGACAAAAAGTCTCCCGCGCATTGGAGCACTGATAATGTAACCTATTTATCCGTAGCCGATCAGGAGGCAATGGGTATGCAGATGTCGGCTAAGTTGCCCTACAACCACTACGGGCGTAAAATGATGGGCTATCTGCATGCTATGCAGCAGGGTGCCCAGGTTATTATCGACACAGACGATGATAACATTCCTTATGAAGGCTGGGACTTTCCAGCAATGGAAGGCAATTTTCTGACTTCGAAGAGTGAAAAAGGGTTTGTTAATATATACAAGACCTTCACCAAACAGCATATCTGGCCGCGGGGTTTGCCCTTGGATCTGATTAACTCTAAAGCACACGTATTACAAGAGGAAGATCTTCAAAGCCAGTCCAGTAAGATCGGAGTATGGCAAGGTCTCGCTGATGGCGATCCGGATGTGGATGCTATTTACCGCTTAGTAGACAACACCGAATGTTTTTTTGATAACCACGAGCCGGTGGTGTTGGCAGAAGGCACGCTTTGCCCCTTTAACTCTCAAAATACAGCCTTTCGGCAAGAGCTTTTCCCCTTGCTCTACTTGCCGGCTTACGTCACCTTTCGCTTTACCGATATCCTGCGCGGTCTGGTAGCGCAGCCCATCATGTGGCTTCACGGCTACCGCTTAGGTTTTACTAAAGCCACTGTGCTTCAGGAGCGTAATCCTCATGATTATGTGAAGGACTTTGAATCGGAGATTCCATGCTACCTGCATCCTAATCGCGTAATTGCTACTGTACAGGCCGCGCTGGACCCTGCCGTTTCCGTAGCCGATAATCTCTATAACGCATATACTGCTTTGGAGAAAGAAGGCATCGTGCTGCCCGATGAACTCGAACTGCTTAGTCTGTGGCTGGCAGATGTAAAGTCCCTGACCTAGAAATGTAATCTGGATGCAGCAGTTCCCCTCCATCTCCGTCATTATTCCATCCTGGAACCAGGGGCATTTTATTGAGCGGACTTTACTGAGCATTCTCCGGCAGGATTACCCCGGCCAAGTGCAGATTATTGTTTCGGATGGTGGATCCACTGATTCTACCGTTAATGTGCTCCAGAAATACGATAATCAGATTATATGGTGGTCGGCCCGGGATGAAGGGTACGTTGACGCTGTAACAAAAGGCTTGGCCAAGGCTACGGGTGAAGTCATTGCTATTCAGAGCAGTGACGACTATTATTTGCCGAATGCATTTCGCCACATGGCAACTGGCTTTGAACAGCACCCGGAAGCAGGATTTATCTCGGGGGGCGAATATGCCATTGATCTGGACAATCAGGTAACATACGCCAACTCTTTTACGGGCTCTATTACTCCGCACAGCATACTCTTTCAGTTCATACCTCCGCAGCACGCTACGTTTGTAAGGCGTGATATGCTGGAAAAAGTAGGAGCTATGCGCCGAGAAGTAGATATGTGCGCCGATATTGATTTGTGGTATCGGCTAGCACATCATTCTGCTGGGCAGTCCATTCCTGCTATGCTGGCAGTATACCAGCTTCACCCCGAGCAGCGCACATCTACCTCGCCAAAATGGTACCCCAACTTGGTGAAAATGGTGGAAAGCTGCGAAGCTGATGCGGTGTATGGCCAACGGTTTCATCTCACCAGCGTTGAGCGACGAAACTTATATGCCTATTGGGAAGTAAACTGGGCCGGCAAGGTTGATCCGGCCTTAGCCAGACCATTGGCAATGCGCAAGCTGCCCCGACTGCTCAGCTATAGCCCCCGCACTCGACGGGTAATTCTGGGGGCTACTGTCAATCCCCTCATCAAAAAGCTGTTGCCTGGCAGTATGGTTAAGCGCCTGCAACCCGAAATGGCCCCGCTAAGCAACGGGCGGCTACCCGATCTTGATTGGTGGCGCAAATAGCTTGTCACTTCCTGCTCATCTAGACTTAGCACATCCTGCCTTCCTCGTTCTTTATAACTGCATTACTGCACGAAATCTTAAATGGACCAAAACGCCAAAATATATATAGCTGGCCATCGCGGTATGGTTGGTTCTGCTCTCGTCCGTCGCCTTGAAAAGGCTGGCTATAACAACTTGCTGGTACGTACATCAGCTGAGCTGGACCTGCGTAACCAGGCCGCTGTGGAAGCTTTTTTTGCAGCTGAGAAGCCAGAGTATGTTGTCCTTGCCGCCGCTATGGTAGGAGGCATTCATGCAAATAATACCTACCGCGCCGACTTTATATACAGTAACTTGATGATTCAGGTGAATGTAATTCATCAAAGTCATGTATTTGGGGTAAAGAAGCTGTTGTTCCTGGGCTCATCTTGTATCTATCCTAAATTAGCCCCCCAGCCTTTAAAAGAAGAGTCTTTATTGACCGGGGAGCTGGAAAGCACGAATGAGCCCTACGCGATTGCCAAAATCGCAGGTATCAAAATGTGTGATGCATACCGCAGCCAGTATGGCAGCCATTTTATCTCGGCTATGCCTACTAACCTCTACGGCCCGCACGACAACTACGATCTGCAAAAATCACACGTACTGCCAGCCCTGATTCGTAAGTTTCACGAAGCCAAGCTCCAGAACACTCCCGAGGTAGAAGTGTGGGGAACCGGTACCCCACGCCGCGAGTTTCTGCATGTGGATGATCTGGCGGATGCCTGCTTCCACCTGCTGCAAACCTATGATGAGCCAGGCCTCGTGAACATTGGTACAGGGGAAGATCTTAGCATTCGTGAGCTAGCCGAGCTCGTTCAACGCACTGTTGGCTACCAGGGAACCATTCGCTTCAATACTGACTACCCCGATGGCACGCCCCGCAAGCTTATGGATGTGAGCAAGCTAGCCTCCAAGGGGTGGCGCTACACTATTGGGTTGGAAGAAGGGATTCAGGCTGTATATCAAGACTTTATGCAGCATGAGCAAAAGAACATGACCGCAGTATCTGCTTAAGTCTTGGCCAAACTCCTAACAAGGAAATAGTCAGCCTTAGGTAAAATAAGGCCATCAATACACCGTAAACGTTCCGTGATTTAATCAGCGCGATGGAAACAGCAGAAGTGATGAAAGCGCCGAACTCCGTAACCAAAACGGAGGCAGAGGAGTGGACGGAAATAATTGCCCCCCAGACTCGTCTGCTCGATCTGGGACTTAAAGATCTCTGGCGCTACCGCGACTTGGTGCTGCTGTTTGTGCGCCGGGATTTTGTGTCAACCTATAAGCAGACTATCCTGGGGCCTATCTGGTTTTTTGTTCAGCCCTTACTTACTACGCTCACCTTCATCATCATCTTTGGCAACGTAGCCAAGCTATCTACTGATGGGCTGCCAATGTTAGTGTTTTATCTTTCTGGTATTACTATCTGGAATTACTTTGCGCAAAGTCTAACGGCTACTTCTACGGTCTTTCGCGACAATGCCCACATTTTCGGTAAGGTGTATTTTCCACGCCTTACAATGCCGCTAGCCATTGTTATCTCCAACCTCGTTCGCTTTGGTACGCAGTTTACTTTGTTTATCGTTGTCTGGGGATATTATTTAATCTTTAGTGATAAGGTTCAGCCTAACTGGTTGATAGTGCTTACCCCGTTACTCGTGGTAATCATGGCGCTACTATCATTAGGGCTTGGTATGACGTTTAGCGCCCTGACTACCAAATACCGCGATTTAGCTATTCTACTTACTTTCGGAGTGCAGTTGCTCATGTATGCTACTCCTGTAATATATCCTTTGTCAAGCCTTCCTATAGCGTACCGTTGGCTGATTCTAGCCAACCCAATGACATCTATCGTCGAAACATTCCGGTATGCGTTTTTGGGTTCTGGTACATTTAGCTGGGGTGGCCTGGGTTATAGTCTGCTCATATCCTTGCTCGTGCTCTTATTAGGCACTATCATCTTCAACAAGGTTCAAAAGAGCTTTACTGACACTGTATAAACAAGGCTGGGGGGCAAATTAGCTTCCTGGTAATGATTGCTTCGCTGTTCATGAGTGATATTGCCATTAAAATAGAGGAGCTAGGGAAGCTTTACCGTCTGGGCGAAATTGGCACAGGTACCCTCACCCACGACCTAAATCGTTGGTGGGCGCGCTTACGTGGTCAGGAAGATCCTTTTGCCAAAATAGGCGAAAGCAACGATCGCACGGTAAAAGGACAAAGCGACTACGTTTGGTCACTGAAAGATGTGAATTTTGAGGTCAAACAGGGCGAGGTGCTAGGCATAATTGGACGTAATGGAGCTGGTAAATCCACGTTGCTCAAAATCCTTTCTAAAGTAACTGCTCCTACCACCGGGCGCATAAAGATCAAAGGACGCATTGCTTCTCTACTCGAAGTAGGTACCGGGTTTCATCCAGAGCTTACTGGCCGCGAGAACATCTACCTAAATGGGGCAATCTTAGGGATGAGCAAGCCCGAGATTCATAGTAAATTCGATGAGATTGTAGACTTCTCCGGTGTTGAGCGCTATATCGATACGCCCGTGAAGCGCTATAGCAGTGGCATGTATGTGCGCTTAGCATTTGCTGTAGCTGCGTTTCTCGAACCCGAAATCCTAATTATAGACGAGGTGCTTGCTGTGGGCGATGCCGATTTCCAGAAAAAGTGCTTGGGACGAATGAAGGATGTAAGTGTCAATGATGGTCGAACTGTGCTTTTTGTTAGCCATGATTTAAACGCAGTTTCTCAGTTATGCACACATGGCATAATAATGAAACATGGAACCGTTGAATATGATGGTGCTATGAAGGAAACAGTAGCTAGGTATTTGAATCATGACCAAGTATCGCCATCATATGTAAATTCAATAGAGAAAGACTCTAGTGAGATTTATATTGACGAAATACACGTTCGAAATACTAAGGGAGAAGTTTCAGCAAGCTTCCAATACGATGAGGCGATAATTATTGATTTTAAGTTTCACGCCAGTGAAACAAGCATAAATAAAGGGCGTGATATATTTGTGACAATTCTTGACGGAAGAAAAAGACCAGTCTTCTCCTGTGAAACCAGAATTGAAAAGTCGCATTACTCCCTCGTTATTGAAGCAAATACATTAGTTAGGGGAGATTATTCACTTTATGCTTTTGTAAACCTTCCTAAAATAGCTCAACTTGATGTAGTTGAAGATGTATGTAATTTTAAAGTTATCGATGCTGGCTCAATAATGTCAAAGCATGGAGAACATGATTACGGAGTAGTATTTGGTCGCTACAACTGGTTGTAGTTGAGAAAGTAAATCTTAAGGTCCATGAATTTAAAAAGTTTATTGCATCGCACTACCATTGGTAGATATAACTACGTCAAAAACTTCAAGCCTATTGGAATTACTTTTGAGGAGTACAGCGATTATATCTATAAAGGTTTGAGTGAGAATAGAAGTGGATTTACTAAATCAAAAATATTCGGGGTAGAAATTAATCGTATTGGGACGTATTCTTTTATACAGAATGTTGAAGAGGTTTTAATTGACGAGGTATATAAATTTAAGGCAGATAAGCAAAACCCTTATATTATCGATTGTGGAGTTAATATAGGTTTAAGTGTAATATATTTCAAAAGATTGTATCCTAATGCAAAGATAGTTGGTTTTGAACCGGATGATAAAATCTATGAAGTGTGCAAGGGTAATCTTAAATCCTTCGGCTTTACAGATGTGGTTATGCATAATGCAGCAGTATGGAATACTGATGGTGAGTTGAGCTTCTTGCCAAATAATTCTCTTGGAGGTATGGTAGTGAGTGATGACACGTTGATAGGTGAGATTAAAAAGGTCAAAGCAGTTCGTTTGAAGAATCTGCTGCGTGAGAAAGTTGATTTTTTAAAAATCGATATTGAAGGAGCTGAGTTAGAAGTATTAGCTGATTGCCAGAGCGAATTGAAGAATGTCGAACTTATGTTTGTTGAATATCATAGTTCGATTTCGCAAGAACAAGAGTTAGATAAGTTGTTGAAAATAATGACTGACTCTGGATTTCGCTATTATATAAAACATGCATGGGATTATATGGAATTTCCATTCATCGATTATAAAAAATATAATAGTAGTAATATTGTAAATGATCTGCAGCTGAATATTTTCGCATATAGAAGCCATTACTAAAAAAATCTTTGGTAAATTTTATAATGAATCAAGTGGCGCCAAAGGTTACAGTAATCATTCCTAATTACAATCACGCTAGGTACTTGCCGCAGCGGATTGAAACTGTGTTAAATCAAAGCTATAGTGATTTTGAGGTAATAATTCTGGATGATTATTCTACTGATAATAGTCGTGAGGTAATTGAACGCTATAAAAAAAATGATGAGCGTATACGTGTTGTATATAACGATCAGAACAGTGGTACTACTTTTAAACAATGGAACAAGGGTTTTAATCTAGCTAAAGGAGAATACATTTGGATAGCAGAAAGCGATGATTACGCTGACTTATATTTTTTAGAAAAATTAATAGCCCTACTTGATGCCGATGCTCACGTAGGGCTTGCTTATTGTGATTCATGGCATGTGTTTGAAGAGAAAAATTCGATTAAAAGAAATACTGAGTTGTATTCGGAACTAGATTCCAATTTGTGGGCTGCAAATTTTGTGATTGATGGCATTTATTTAGTAAAAAAATTTATGTCTTATCGTAATATAATTCCTAATGCTAGTGCAGTATTAATTCGGCGAAGTATTATTCAACAAGTAGAACCAGCTAATGAGAAAATGAGATTAGTGGGCGACTGGTTGTTTTGGGCAAGCATTATGGCTGTGTCAAAAGTAGCGTTTGTTGTTGAGCCGTTAAATTTTTATAGACATCATCATAATAATGTGCGTAGTAGAACTCTCGTTAATGGTGTGTATTATTTGGAGCTAAGTAAGCTACTAGGGATAATAAAAAAATATGGAGAGCCTGATAGGTTTTTCTCTGGTATAATGGTAGATAGTATTTTAGAAATGTGGTTAAAAAGCATGATAGAGTACGATATACCATTAAGTAGGCATTATATGATTTATAAAAATATGATTGGTTTGAGCCCGGAGATTAAGAGAAAAACTAAGTTTCAACTTAATAGATTTTTATTTTCCAACAACTTTAGTGGCCTAAGGCAAGTAATGGGAGATGGAATAGTTTATCCTTTCCTGAGGCGCTTAAAAGGAAATGATTTTGGTATTAAGAAATAGTTTTGCTTAAAATATTTTAAATGAGAATTTTATTCTTCACTCCCTTTGCTGGTCGGAATGGTGCTGAAATGATGCTCTGGTATACTATTAAGCACATTAATAAGGATAAATTTTCGTGTGCATTATTTAGTGGGCAGAAAGGCCCTCTTATTGATGAATTGCCTAAGTCAGTTCCCTTTTTTCTGCCGCATGTTCCTTTAAAGCAAACTCTAGGACAAAGAGTAATTATAAAAGCAAAAAATAGAATATTTGGAAAGAATAAAGTTGATGATCCTTATAAAAAATCTGTAATCGATGCACATAATAAGTTCAAGCCTGATGTTTGGTATATAAATACAGTTCTTTGTCCTGAGGCAGTATCATTAGCTTTAGAATTAGGTGTGCCTTATGTGGTTCACTTTCACGACATGCTTTTCGTATATCAGCATATTACGTATAATAATTTAAAAAATGCAGTAGAAGGTGCTAAATTACTAGTAGGTTGTTCAGAAGTAGTCTGTGATAAACTTAGGATAATGGGAGGAACAAATATCGCGTTACATTATGAATGTATAGATACAAGTAAAATAGCCTTAGATAAAAAAAATACAGAAAAATTAAAGAAAAAATTAAATATAAATAGCTCTTTCATTTGGGTCATGTCAGGCTCTGTTGAGTATCGTAAAGGAACAGACCTTATACCTTTAATTGCTAGATCACTTGGTAAGTCAGTATCTATATTGTGGCTTGGACTTGGTTCATCAGGTTATTCCTATTATATAGAAAAAGAACTAAAATACTATGGAATTGAAAATGTATTTATGCTTGGTTCTAAGTCCGATGATTATTATGATTATTTAGCATTAGCAGACGGGTTAGTGTTGACTTCCAGAGAAGACCCTTTCCCATTAGTTATGATAGAAGCTGCCGCACTGGGCTTGCCAATTGTTTCTTTTAATTCGGGGGGAGTTAAAGAATTCGTTAAAGATGGTATGGGTATCGTAATAGATTCATTTGATACTTTAGATTTGGTCCAGGCTATGCACAAGGTTAGTAATAATGAAATCAATTTTAATAAGGAGATATCAATTGCAAGGGCCAATGAGTTTGATGCGGAGATTCAGGCACAATACTGGCAGGATATGATGCTAAGCAGGGATTTTGCTTAATGTTCTGTAGCATTCATAGAATATTACAACAGCGAAATTGATATGATATCAATTATTATTTGCTCTCGTAGCGCAGAAATGCTAAGTAGCGCTGCTCAAAGCATAGAAGCAACTATTGGTTTACCATACCAGATAATTGATATCGATAATAGCAAAGGCACATATTCAATATTCCAAGCTTATAATTTAGGAATTTCAAAAAGCCAATTCAATGTTTTATGTTTTATGCATGAAGACGTTGGCTTTATTACGAATGGGTGGGGAGAGAAGGTAGTAAATGCTTTTCAAAATAATCCTAAATTAGGATTACTAGGAGTAGCAGGTAGTAGCTATAAATCTTTATTACCTTCTGGATGGTCCTTTTCTACGGCTACAGATAAGACCTTATATATGAATGTTGTTCAGCATTATAAAGCGGATGGCTCCAGCATTCACGATTATAGTAATCCACGAAACGAATCATTATCTAAAGTAGCAGCGGTTGACGGTGTTTGGTTTTGCACTACCAGAGAAGTTGTTAATCAAATAAAGTTTGATGATACCGTCTTTAATGGTTTCCATTGCTACGATGTTGACTTCTCGTTGAGCGTACTTCAGAAATATGATGTAGCTGTTACATACGAAGTCTTATTAAATCACTTTTCTGAAGGTAGTTTTAATGATGGCTGGCTCAGCGATACTATTAAACTTCATAATAAGTGGAAGAATGTATTGCCTGTTAATCTCAATAATTTATCTGCTGATGCTATAGCTCTTGAAGAAACGAAAGCTTTTTATGCTATTCTACCTAAGCTAGCTGGTAAGCGGCAACTCTGCCTAGATGCGTTAAAGGTGATATGGAAATCTAATGTGATAGCTCGGGTAGGAATTAAGATGTTTACCCGTATGAATTTGTTATTACTTAAGAAGTCATTGGAATAAGTTGATCCTCTTTCTCAAATGAAACGTAATGTTGTCGTTGTTATTCCGGTATATAAGCAATACGCAGAGCTAAGCGTTGGTGAAATAAAATCCTTACAGACAACGTACAAGGTTTTAGGAGCTTATGATATTGTTTTGGTCGCCCATAAAGGCATCGACACGGCAGCCTATTATCCGAAACTGGAGCAAAGTTATTCAATAAGAACGCTCAATTTTGCCCCAAGCTATTTTACTGGTCTTGTAAGCTATAGCCAGCTGTTATTAAGTCTGGAGTTCTATAAATGCTTTGCCAACTATGAGTATATGCTGGTTTGCCAGCTCGACGTTTTTGTTTTTGCTGACAAGCTCGATTACTTCATCAGGAAGGGGTACGATTATATTGGGGCCCCGTGGTTTGAGGGCTATCACGCTGCTATCCCTGAAAGCCCCATCCTTGGAGTTGGTAATGGTGGCTTTTCCTTAAGGAAAGTAAAGTCTTTTCTGACGGTTCTGTATGCTCTGGAGATATTTAGTGGTCGTAAGCCGACTTTTCAAACCGTTAAAACTGTTGCGCAACATTGGGTGTCTGTATTGCGGGTGGCCAAACATGAGTATCAACGGCGCACCAGAGCTTACGATGCCGCTTTGCCGTGGGAAACACCCCTGTATGAAGATGGTTATTGGGCAACTATAGTCAAGACGTTTTTCCCTTGGTTTACTATCGCAACTGTGGAGGATGCCACAGCTTTTGCGTTTGAGGTTAATCCGAGGGTGTTATATATGCTTAATAAGAAGCAATTGCCTATGGCATCACATGCCTGGGAGAAGTACGATCCTGAGTTCTGGAAGCAACATATACAGTAGCAAGTGTGCTTACTGTAGCCTGACTGTTAGAAAGCTAATAAGAGCTTAATCCAATCCTGCGCTTGTAAGCAGAAGATAGCAGCTGGCTAAGTGGCCATACACAATAAGCTAGTTGAATTAGCAGACCTTTTTTTCAATTTGTCAATTAGAAAGAATACGTAAGATTCTGGAGAATAGAATATTATGTACTATAAAGTGCAAGCGCCTGTATAGTTAGGGTATAGTAAAGGCTGTACTAATAGACTATGCTGGATAAAGGTTAGAGGCCCCAGACAACCAAGCCAGACTTACTAAAGGCTTATTAGCCTTTACACTTTGTGTGAGTGGCTTCTTGCTCTTGCTTATGAGACACGTTGGACATAATCAGCGTTTTATAGGTTCCTATAAGTATCTGGCCGACTTTTGAAAGTCAAGTCTTTTTAAAGTCTGGAGCGTGCGGAAACCTCATCTTGGTGCGTTGTAGAGCATACATCACCATAATAGTAGGCTACTACTAGTCCATCTTTTATAGCTGACGATCTTTTCAGGTCCCGTAAGTTATACCTCAGTGAGTGTGAGTGGAGAGATAGTATAATAGCTGGTAGAGGACAAATCTTTTTGGTAAGTTGTAAATGGACAATTTGATCTTTTATAGTTCATATTGCTAATGCAACTAGTATAGCTGTTTTTTTATATAAATGTTTAAAGATCTATTTTAAATTAAGCAATTGTACTGTACTTTCGATTTATAAATAATTCAAAAAAATCTTAAAATTTTACTAGAATGAAAAAAGCTCTACAATTACTTCGCATTGCTATGCTTTTTGGTAGCGGAATTCTGGCTAGTGCTTGTGCTAAAGAGTCAGAAAATGTGTCTCCTAAATTACAAACTGTGCAGTCGTCGAACCTGTATATCCCTGGTACTTTAAATCCGGTAGCGATAGGTGGTACATGGGAACAGGGACCAGACGCCACTAACTTGGGGTGCAATGTGACTATGACATTGCTTACTCACAAAGTAACACCCAAAGGGGAAATCGATACATGGGCAGGAACAATCCCAGCTACTGGTTGCAGACCTACCACAAAACATATGTCAAATAAATCATTTACACTTGTCATAGATGGTGAAAGCTACACCTATCAAATTCATACAGTAGCTGAAACAAATGGAAACGTCAGCATGCGGACGAACTGGAATCTAAGTACTGACCGTTCAGATGACATATAAGTTTGTCTGAGTACACCTTTTTGCTAGCCTACTAAATAAAGAAGCCCTGACATATGTCAGGGCTTCTTTATTTAGTAGGCTAGCAAGTAACTTACTTTTTGCCCTTGCCTTTACCTTTCAGGGTACCAGTATAGGTAATGCTACCATCCGTTTCTGTAACCGCTACGGTATCATACACACGTCCTTTTGTTGGTCCATCTACTGTTTCTGTATGAGTAGAATTAAAAACAATACGTTGCGCTGGGCGCTGATTCGCTGGTAACATACCAGTCAATACAGAAGTGGAATTGCCTGATGGTGTAATTACAAACTTTACTTGTTTGAGCATTACCACTGCATCTGGAGCTAAAGTTGGAATCCCAAGGCTAGCATTACCTATTGCGTACTCTTTGTCTGTTTTGCTAACGAAAGCACCATGACCTTGTTGCACAGCTGTTCGTACGGCATTTTGAGCGAGTACTGAGCTTCCCGTTAGGCATAAGCTAACTAGGAAAGCAACACTTGCTAGTTTGTGCTTGATAGTATTCATGAGATTGTGTGTTTAAATGATACGATTGAACGAAAGTGATATACTTATTGGCAGATTAACAAATAGTGCACCAATAGTTAAGCTACAGTAGAGTAGTATAGACGAGAGACAAAAGTAGGTTTACACCAAGGAACTGATTAAAACGATGGGCTAGCCTTTCTGTAATGCATTACCAATGTATTACCATTAAGCGAACATGAATAGCAACGCGCTACTTATCTTCGCTTTTTTTATTGCCTTTATTTTTTGGTGTTTAATTAATGGAAACTGCTACTAATACGATCCCTACAGCGTCGCATAGCAATAACTTAAACTTTCTGCGCCTACTTTTTGCTTCGTTAGTACTAGTAGCACACGGGCCAGAACTCCGGTATGGTGACCGTTCCCGAGAACTCCTAACTCGCGTTTTTGGTACAATTAGTTTTGGTGAGTTCGCAGTAGCAGGATTCTTTATTTTGAGTGGCTATCTGATTGTAGGGAGTTGGCAACGTCGACCCCAAATAGCAGATTTTATAGAAAAGCGTATCCGACGCATTGTTCCAGGGTTTGTAATTGCGTTTGCTGTCTCAGTTTTTGTTGCAGCTCCACTGGGGGCACAGGATGTAGCGGCATATTTTCATGAATTGAATTATCGAGCGCTCTTCAGCATGGCTGTGCAGCTTAAACACCCATTGGAGCTTCCTCCTAACTTTGTAGGAACTGCTTACCCCTATGTGAACGGTGCAATGTGGACCATCGAGTTTGAGGTGCGATGCTACGCATTGGCTCTACTCTTTGGTTTAGCTGGGGTTAGCCGTCAGAAAGGTGTCTGGCTGATAGTATATATTGTAGCATTAGGCCTGATGCTAATGTCTGATCAAGTAAGAACACTGAACCTGCCTGGTCAAAAGTGGTATTTGGTCAGCCCTCCAGAATTTATAAATTTTGTAGCCTTCTTTAGCGCAGGAGCCTGTTTTAAATTGTTTGGTGTAGTAGCTCGAGGTAGATGGGCAGTAATTGCCGCAGTAGTCTTATTGTTTTTATTGACAACACAACACGATCTAGCTTTGCTAGGTTTAGCGACTGTTGGTGCATATGCCCTGTTTTGGTTCGCTTTTGCAAGCATTCCATCACTTATCTCATTTCAGAAGATAGACGATATTTCTTATGGCCTCTACTTATATGGGTGGCCCATACAGAAGCTTTTAGATTGGTATTTACCTAGTGTTTCATTATGGCTATTAATTCCACTAGCCCTGCTCTTCGCTAGCCTATTAGGATATATAAGTTGGAACTTGGTTGAAAAGCCATTCTTACGCAGTAAGAAAAGCGTAACTGTACCAATAAAAGTATTAGTCTGAAGAGTCTATAATAGGATTGGCAGAGGAGTAAGTTCTGTAACATTTTAGCTGCTTCTTCTAATAATACGAGTCAAATGATTATAGTAAAGTTGGTTGGTGGTCTAGGTAACCAAATGTTTCAGTATGCTTTAGGCCGAAAACTGGCACTGGAGAAGCAAGAGGAGCTGCGGTTTGATTTCCGCTTTCTGGAGCGTAGCCAGATTACCAGCACCCCCCGTGCCCTGGAGTTGAATATATTCCCGGCTGTTGGGCCTCACATGGTAGCTGCCTCCTCGCCACAGCTGCGTCAGTGTGATCAATACCTTGAGTCGAGCCTCTACAAAGCCTACAACCGAGGCCGGAAATTGCTGGGTATGGTGCCGGCTTTTTCCCTGACTACCGATTATTATTCGCTGGCCTATAAGCCGGAGTTTTTGCAAACTCAGGGGCATCTGGTGTATATAGACGGCTTGTGGCAAAGTGAAAAGTGGTTTGATGAGATTGGGCAGTCTATCCGCAACGACTTCGTTTTTCCGGCTTTTGTTAGCGCAACTGCGCAGGAAATTGCCCTCCAGCTTCGCGCTACCGATTCAGTTTCTCTGCACATCAGGCGCGGTGACTATCTGACCGAAGCCGAAGCTGCGAAGTACGCCAGCGTATGCTCGCTCGAGTATTATGAGCGCGCTGTGAATGAAGTAGTTGCAAAAGTTGGAAAAGGTATTACACTATATGTGTTTTCCGACGATATCGCATGGGCAGAGCAACACCTGAAGGTTCCATACCCATGCGTATTTGTAAAAAATGCCCCCCAGCAGCCCAGTCACGAGGATATGCACCTGATGAGCCTGTGCCAGCACCATATAATTGCTAACAGCACCTATAGCTGGTGGGGGGCCTGGCTGGGCCGCAATCCCGAAAAGGTGGTAGTGGCCCCACATATGTGGTTTCCCAAGATCAATGTCACATCAGAGATGATTGTACCAACGTCCTGGGTGAAGCTCTGATAGTAAGCTCAACTACAGATGCATTTGGGTGAATTTATTTCGACAACTATTTAATAATAAGTTGTATACGATGAAGAAGAGGTTTGTTTAATCCCTGACTTACAGCATAAACTTGTTTCTCCCGCTTATCTTCGTGCAGTGCTTATGTTATGCTGACCATATAAAAACAAAATAGTTGCCTATGCAGCCGGAGGATAAAAGTGTAGAAATACTGCCGGCTGGTGTCTCGTTTTTGATATGCACCTATAATAGTGTTTCACGCATAGGGGAAACCCTGAATCGTTTGGCCCAGCAGGTAGTTAAACCGGGTATCCCATGGGAGGTTATCTTAGTAGATAATGCCTGTACAGACGGTACCAGCGAACAGGCCGAAGCGCATTGGAAGCAGCTAGGTACCACTATTCCACTGCGCCTTTACAAGGAACCACGTCCGGGTAAGAACTTTGCCGTTAAGCTTGCTTTTAGCCAAGCACGCTACCAATACGCTTGTATTGTAGACGATGATAACCGCTTGGCGCCCGACTATTTGCAAATCGGATTCGATTTATTGGAGTCTAATCCGCGGGTAGCGATAGTTGGGGGGCAAAATGTAGGCTCGTTCGAGGTGCCTCCCCCTAGCTGGTTCCCGCTTTTTCAGGCCAATTATGCGGTTGGAGTACCGATATACAAGGCTGGAAAGAATGTTCAGCCATTACCCGACGGAAACATTGGGGCCAACATTTTGTGGGGAGCAGGGATGTTTGTTCGCTTGAAGCTATGGCGTGAGTTGGAGCATCTGAACTTTAAAAGCCTGTTTGCTGGTCGTCAGGGAACCAAGACGCTAACAGCTGGGGAGGATGACGAACTGTGCTATGTTGCGCAGCTTTTGGGCTATGAAGTGTGGTATTGCTCTAGCCTGAAGCTAGAGCATTACATGACAGCTAATCGATTAACCACCGACTATAGGAACCGGCTTTACTATTCACCTGTCTGGGCTGCATCCCGACTGGGCGCTTATCGTAGCGCCCTAATGAAACGCGACGCAGAACAATCTACCCCAACTCTAAATTTGATTAAAGACTTTCTATATATGAGCTGGGGGGCTTTTCGGCAGATACTTTCATTGCGTTATGCGAAGGCTCTTCTTACAAATGATATAATGATCTTGATGAGTAGCAAACAGCAGATAATGACCGTGATTAATTATGTAATGAATTTTGCTGATATAATAGATTACTATAAAATAGTGGAAGAATTTAAAAGCAAAGTAAAATACATCTTGCGTAAATAGTGTTTATTAAAGTGTTAGGATTTTGTAATTTATTTAATTGTACATGGATAATAAATAGTAATTACTAATTTTTTGTATCACTCTCATAATGGCTTTTAATTTCATTTATTCTTTTTTTAAGCGGTCTGCTGATTCCTCTGTAAAGAGAATGTATAAGTTTCTGCCCGCATGGAAAGAAAAAGGAGTCGAAGTATTACCAGCCGTTTCCCCATCATCCCCTGAATTGCCAGTTAACTTTAATGATATGCCTCTCAACCTAGCTAGGTATTTTCAAGAAAGTACGGGCCTGCCAGCACGCAGTATTTATAAACTCAAAAACGTCAGTGTCTCTTGGCAAACCATCATTTTCAAAAACCTAAAGATTTTTTTGAAAGGCCTTCCGCACATAAGAGAAGAACAGCATTACACGGATTCTTATCTGCTTAAGCAATGGTTGGTTCCGCATATTCAGCTGCCCTCAACCGATACTCAGGCAGCATTAGTACATGATCTTTGGTCAGTTGACAATTACTATCACTGGATGGCAGATTCATTGCCGCGTCTATTGATTTTGCGTCAGCTGTATCCCAATTGCTTATTAATAACCCCGGAGCCCACTCCAGAATATGTGAAAATTACCGCTGATATAGTAGGCTTTAAGCGCTTGTTGCCAATCAAGGAAAAACAGATCATTAAAGTACCACTGTTACTGCTCCCTGAATACGCAGCACCTCCAGGTTTTCAAGATGCTTCTTTGATGCGCCAAATCAGAACAGAGGTGGTTGAGGCCATAGGCCAGCAGCCATCGCCAGTTCCAACCCGACGTTTGTATGTATCGCGCGCACGCCAGCGCAATCGGCGTTTAGCAAATGAGGTAGCTATTCTTCCATTGTTGGAACAATATAATTTTGAGATAATCTATTTCGAAGGAATGTCTTTCTCTGAGCAAGTTTGGCTTATGCAGGAAGCCTCAGTAATTATGGGCATGCATGGCGCAAACCTGACCAATATCCTGTTTATGCAGCCAAATACCACTGTAATAGAGTTAATTAATGAGGATAAACTAGTGTCACTTGATAATCGCGACTTTGAGAACCTTATCTATTATCGTATGGCTTCTAATATGCAGCTTCACTACTATAATGTGCCTTGCAAACAAGCAATGGAAGGTGATGTAACAAATAAAGCTGATTTAGTAGCGGATATATCATTACTGAATAACATCCTGACTGATTTATAATTAATCTAATATTTATCAGGATGTTTAATGAGAATACGCCTAGATAAAATAGTGATTATGAAGGCGATCTGTTCTGTTAGATACTAAATGATTGATGGTTAATCTAGCTTCGCTGAGTAGAGGCTAGATAAAATATGCTAAATTTGCATCAGCTTCAGCAATTCTTCTGAACACTGCATTCACTTTGTTTTGGCTCCTCCAGCAAAGCGATATGCTAAATTGTAGTAATGTTTTAAACTTTTACTTGTCAAATGGGAAGTAGTCGTTTAAAGGAGAGTATTTGAGATTTTTGTACGTTGAGGGGCTCTAGAGAGTGAAAAAATTGCTTTCTTCTCGTAGAGAATCCTTCCCTAAATTAACTTATTTGAAAGCAACCTTATACGTTCGAGAGGATCCAGTTCTTCTTGAAAATAGGATTTTTTCGGGCGAGTCTCTGTATGGCATGAAAAGCGATACGTATTTATATGTCGCTTTAAGGGATGAGTTAGCCAAGAAAGGAGTTGATCTCGCTACACAAGATATACACCCCCCTGAGGATTCTGATCTTATTATAAGTTTAGATCAACCTCTGTATTTTCAAAACTTTACCCGTACTCGACCTAGTCAGAAATTACATCTGATATTAACAGAGCCAGCGACTTACTATCCTGACAATTGGTTATCCCAAAATCACGCGTCCTTTGATAAAATTCTCACATATGATTATAGTCGTGTAGATAATAAACGTTATTTTCACTTCTATTTTTCTATCGATTTTGAGGATTTCCCTCCTTATAAACGGCCTAGCGAACAAGACTTTAATGATCGTAGGCTATGTGTGTTAATGGCTGCTGCATTCGGCGTAGCAAAGCCACCAAAAGGATCAGGATCTTTATTACACGAAAGATATCTGACACTGAGATGGTTCTCTAAGCACCACCCTGACGAGTTCGATCTTTACACTCGTGGCATCTCTTCTAGCGTATATTCAAGCTTTCGAGGAGCAGGGCTATTAGGAAAGGTGATGCCACAAGGTATCATGAATTTGATAGCGGCCCAACGCAAGAAAATATTTGCTAGGGTTGATCGTGGGAGTGCTGCACCAGATCAAAAAATTCAAACCTTGCAACGCTATCGTTTTTCCATTTCTTATGAAAATACCGGTGATACTCCTGGCTGTTTGTCTGAGAAAATATTCGACTCGTTCGCCGCAGGATGCGTTCCAATTTATTTGGGTCATCAAGAGGTAGATAGACTGGTACCATCAGATTGTTTTATTAATCGTCGCGACTTTAAAAACCATGAGGAATTATACCAGTACACGAAAACAATGACCTATCAACAATACACAAAATACTTAGATTGTATAGAGTCCTTTTTAAATGGATCGCAGATTAAAATGTTTTCTAAGCACGTAAATGCCCGATCTATGGCTGAGGTATTACTCATGCCTGTTTAACAACTTGTTTTAATAGACATTAAGTTTACTAGACTTAATGCAATGTTCCTTATTTTATGGCATCAGTTTCTTTAAGTTCGATTTCAATGTTTAACACTTTCGTTCATCCCTCAGCTCAGTCAAGGGTTTCGGAAGTTTTGAGTACTACTTTCCTCAGTGAAGGAAAATTAGTGAAAGAGTTCGAGGCACTATTGGCGACTGAGCTAGGCATGGTAAGCCCAGCGGCTCTAAACAGTGGCACCAGTGCCCTTCACTTAGCCATGGCAGTAGCGGGTATTGGCCCTGGTGATGAGGTAATAATGTCTCCCCAGACTTTTATTGCTTCTGCTATAGCAGTTGTACAGGAAGGAGCTACTCCCGTCTTCGCTGATATTCAGTATGAGAATGGCAACATTGATCCAGCTTCAATAAAAGGGGCAATTACAGTGCGTACGAAAGCTATTATGGCTGTGCACTGGGGAGGATATCCATGTGATATGGATGAAATCCACGCGTTAGCTAAGCAGCACAATTTGCTGGTGATCGAAGATGCTGCCCATGCTCCCGGTGCCACCTATAAGGGTCGGGCCATTGGATCGATTTCGGATTTTACCTGTTTCTCATTTCAAGCAATTAAGCATCTGACCACCGGTGATGGTGGTGCTTTATGCTCGCTTGACCCAACTCATACACGTGAAGTATTTCGTCGTCGCTGGTTTGGTATTGACCGTGCTCACTCGCCGGTATCCGAAATAGGTGAGCGGGTTTATGATTTAACTGACGTTGGATATAAGTATCATTTGAGTGACTATGCCGCAGCATTAGGTATAGCAAATCTGGAGGGTTTCCAGCAACGCATGGACTACCGGCGTCAATTAGTGCGTCAGTATCGGGATGGGCTACGCGATGTGCAAGGGGTAACTCTCTTTGATCACAAAGCTGACCGAGAAAGCGCGCACTGGCTATTCGGCTTCCACGTTGAGAACCGATTAGACTTCATCCGAACTTTAAAAGCGAAAGGTATAGCCAGTTCTGTAGTACACGACGGTATTGATAAAAATACACTCTTTGGCGGTAAAAGAATGGATCTAACTAATCAGCGTCGTTTCGACGAAACGCAGATTCATGTGCCATTGCATGACGCATTGACCATAGAGCAGGTAGATTATATTATTAATACAATTAAGCAAGGCTGGTAGAGATGAAAGTAGTAGTATTTGGCGCGAGTGGATTTGCGGGTAGCAATATTGTAGAAGTATTGCGGGAAAATGGAGTAGAGCCAATTGAGGCCTCCAGAAGTACTGGTTTAGATCTGCGTGATACACAGCAGGTAACGGAGTTTTTAAGCAAGCATCGACCTAAGTTCATTATTAATTGCGCTGCGCATGTAGGCAGTCTTAATTATGTGACAGAGCAGGCTGCAACTGTTATTGCTGACAACACACGCATGATTATGGGTATGTATGAGGCTGTGGCTGCTGCCTGTCCACTAGCCATTGTTATCAACCCCATTGCAAACTGCGCTTACCCAGGTAGTGCTGAGATATACCGCGAGGAGGAGTGGTGGAATGGTCATATACATCGATCGGTGTTGGCCTATGGCTCTACGCGTCGCCTACTATGGACAGTTGCTGAAAGCTTTCAGATGCAATACGCGGTACGTAGCATCAACCTGCTTACTCCCAATATGTATGGTCCCCACGATTCAACTGACCCTAATAAGGCTCATGCGCTAAATGCTCTGGTATCGAAGTTTGTAAAGGCTGAAAAAATAAAGCAGCCTGAATTACCTATTTGGGGTACTGGTATAGCTATTCGAGAGTGGTTATATGCTCGTGATTTTGCCCGCTTGGTATGGGAAATTATGCTGCTTCCTGATAGGGCGGGTTTAGAAAAGCCTTTGAATTTAGCTCAGAATGATGGTCTTAGTGTAAATGAGTTGGTAGATATCATTCAGTCAAAGTTTGATTACCAAGGCAAAGTAGTGTGGGATCATAGCAAGCCAGATGGCGCACCAAAGAAAGTAATGGATGATACCCGCTTTCGGCAAGTGTTCCCTGACTTTAAATTTACCGACTTTGAGCAGGGTATTGCCAATACGATTGCCTATTACGAGTCAGTATTCCCTTATTAAGAAATTCCCCTTCATCAAGTATGAGTGATCAGAGTAAACCAATTAAATCCGCGCAGTATGATACTACCTTGTTAAAAGGCTGTGGTGAAGATGTGTTTGTAAGTGCTAACGTTGAAATACGCCGGCCTCACCTGGTAACATTAGGTAGCCATGTTGCGATAGATTCAGGAGTTTATATAACAACTGCTGCACAGATCGGCGACTACACACATCTGTCACCTTATATTACTGTCATAGGTGGCGCGCAGAGTACACTTATCGTAGAAGATTTCGTGACTATAGCTGCTGGTAGTCGTCTTATTTGCGGGTCAGATCAGTTTATGGGCGATGGCTTTACAAGTGTAACCGCGCCCGAACAATACCGGGATACGGTTGACTTCGGAACAATTCGTTGTGCTCGATTCTCCGGTATTGGCACCAATGTGGTAGTTATGCCCAACGTAACGATTGCTGAAGGTAGTGTTGTAGGAGCTTGCTCACTTGTGACTAAGGATACAGAGCCTTGGACTATATATGTGGGAGTGCCAGCACGGCCTATCAAGATTAGACCTCGTGCGAAGATGCTGGAATATGCAAAGCAGCTGGGTTACTAGTTGGCAATGAGGTTGAATCGGAAGCCACACATAGAACTTTCTTAGCCTGTAGTCACTTTTCTTCTCGCATTATGGCATACGCCCTTTCCTACATACTGACCACGTACAACAAGCTGCCTTACCTGAAGCAGGTGCTGGAGCGGCTGATGGCGGCGCGTCAGGAGGATGAAGAGATCGTCGTGGCGGACGGGGGCAGCAAGGATGGGACGGTCGAGTATCTGCAGGGCCTGTATGCCGCCGGTCGGATCCAGCAATTCATCTCCGAGCGGGACAAGGGCGAGGCGCACGGGTTTAATAAATGCATGCTAATGGCGCGCGGGGAGATCATCAAACTCATCACCGATGATGATGCCTTCTACTACCCAGCTATCCGGGAAAGTAAACAGTTTATGTTAGAGCATCCTGAAATAGATGTACTATCGGGTAACACAGGTTTGATTCATCTGGAGAATTTAGCCCAAGCCACTATATATGAAGATGTGGCCAATAATTTTCGCCGCTGGCTAGACAATAAAGAAGTAGTATGGATGATTGGCTTACCATTTTTGATAAGACGTAAATCGTTAGCCATTACTGGTTTATTTCATACAGGCGTTGTACAGGTAGATACGGAGTTTACATACCGAATTACTAGTCTGAATGTGAATCTTGCTTGGAGCACGGCTATGCTTAGTGTTCGCATTGAAAACCCCCAGAGTAACTATCGGGTGATGAATCAACAAGAAGGGCGTAGTACTAGTGACTTGGAAGCTGATCGTATGCGTTTCTACTATGACAAGTCTATCAGTAATAGTTTTCAGGATTTCGTGCGATATAAATCAGGCTGGATTGAGATGCTAAAAGCACCAATACGACCAATAAAGCGCAAACTGTTTGAAGTATTAAAGTGGGAACAGTATAACGGGAACCAGAAACTGCCCACCGGCTATGACAGCACTGCCATAAAGCCTATCGAAAGCATGGAGGCAATGATACCTCAGGCATTTGAGGTAGCCGATACATTTATGGCTAATTATAACAAAACGCATACAATAGAATATTTCTATCGCAAGGCAGAGGTGAACAAAGTTTTGTAAACAGGAGACCTAACAACCATAACATAAAGTGGTAGATAAGCGTATTCGGCTGGCACAACTAGGTGCAGAATAGAGAATCTAACATGCTACTTTGCTTACAAAGCTGAGAGAGAGTACTTTTGCTGCTTCTTATAGCTTTGGTTTGACTTCGCATTACAAATTGCAACAACAAATTTTGGTATCTAATTCAACAACTGCTCATATGAAAGTAGCCTTAGTAACTGGTATTACCGGACAAGATGGTGCTTACTTGGCTGAACTTCTGCTAGAGAAAGGCTATATGGTTCATGGAATCAAGCGACGTTCATCGCTATTCAATACGGATCGGATCGACCATCTCTATCAAGATCCACATGACCAAAATGTTCGCTTTAAGCTTCATTATGGTGACCTGTCTGATTCAACTAATCTGATCCGTATAATTCAGGAAGTACAGCCAGACGAGATATATAATCTCGGTGCCATGTCTCACGTGAAGGTTTCGTTTGACACACCTGAATACACGGCAAATGCAGATGGTATCGGTACGTTACGCATCTTAGAAGCTGTACGTTTGCTCGGTCTCACCAAGAAAACGCGAATTTACCAAGCATCTACCTCCGAATTATATGGCTTGGTGCAAGCTGTACCGCAATCGGAAACTACCCCCTTTTATCCTCGCTCTCCTTACGCTGTGGCCAAACTCTATGGCTATTGGATCACGGTAAACTATCGGGAAGCATATGGTATGTTCGCTTGTAATGGCATTTTATTCAACCATGAAAGCCCCTTACGTGGTGAAACTTTTGTAACACGTAAGATTACTCGTGGTACTGCCCGTATTGCTATGGGATTACAACAGAAAATCTATCTAGGCAATTTGGATGCACGACGTGACTGGGGACACGCGAAGGACTATGTAGAGGCTATGTGGCGAATATTGCAGCAAGACGAGCCTGAAGATTTCGTTATTGCAACAGGTGTTACTACGACCGTACGGGATTTTGTCAAGATGGCTTTCGAAGAAGTTGGAATAGAGCTAGCTTTCGAAGGTGAAGGAGCAAATGAAAAAGCTCGCGTAGTACGTTGCGGCAACCCTGATTATCAAGTAGCTGAAGGTACAGTAGTGGTAGAGGTAGACCCGAAGTACTTCCGCCCAACAGAAGTTGAATTGCTAATTGGCGACCCTACAAAATCCCAGCAGAAGCTAGGATGGACCCCCACTTACGATTTGCCAGCTCTTGTTCAAGACATGATGCAGGCAGATTTGAATTTATTTAAGCGAGATGCTTATCTAATGAAGGGTGGCCATAAAGTATTTAACTACCACGAATAAGTAGTTGAATGCTTTAGTCTCTTAACGTTGTCACCTATATGCCTCTGACTGGTAAGTCGGGGGCATATGCTTTATAGGCTTCTACTATAATGGCTACACCGCCTCGTCCGCGCCCTAGTAAATACCAAAGAGTTAAGAAGATTATCGATTTTCAGTTAAGTAGAATAGGACAATCACTAAGTGGTCCACTGAAGGCTTCAGAGCACGAGGTAGCGCCTATTCCTACTGATGCTATTTGTCCATTACCATTGAACATTGCAATGGTACCACCAAACTTTCTTCAATTTTATAAAGCGGTATTTACTGAAGTAACACCAAATTTTCGACAAGTTATATATCGTGCACAAAACGTGAATGTTGCATGGAATGGCACTGTGTCGAAAGGACTGAGAGTGTTGGTTGCCAGCCTGCCGCAGCCGCATTTGGAAGCGGAGTTTACAGGAACTTTCTTATTAAGACAGCTACGCAGTCGTGAAATTGCAAAATTAAAAGCAGGGCCTGTAGGCTTAGCTTTTGATAGTTGGTCAGGTAATTACTTCCATTGGATAGCAGAAGTATTGCCACGATTAGCGCTACTCCGCAAGCAGCACCCCAACTGTTTAATTTTATTGCCCGGACCAACGCCGCCTGAATATGTTACTCACACGGTAGATGCACTCGGCTTTGAGAATAAATACGTCATACAACCAGGGGAGATGGTGCAAGTGCCAGAACTCTGGATGCCTGTACGTCCAGGTCGCCATGGGTACATGGTGCCTGCGCTGGTACGAGAAGTGCGTGAGGCAATAATGAGTTATCTAAAGCATTATCTTGATCCATCACTTAAAGCTACACGCCGCATTTATGTGTCGAGAAACCGACAACAGTGGCGGCATTTAACAAATGAAGACGAAGTAGTTCAATTACTTCAAAAATATAACTTTGAAACTGTATACTTTGAGGATCTGAGCTTCATTGAACAGGTAAAGACAATGTATGAGACAGCAGTGTTCATAGGTATACATGGCGCAAACATGACTAATTTAATGTTTATGGCACCTAAAACCAATGTTATTGAAATGATGAGCGAAACGTATCTAAACCCAAGCTACCTTTCCATGGCATCAAGTGTTGGAATCTATTACTCTGTGGTTCCTTCCAGATTAGGATCACCATTAAATGTTGAGCAAGCTTATGCTGATATTACTGCTGACCTAGTATTACTTAAGCAAGCGATTCATACAGTAATAAATCTCAATAGGTAAAGATTTTTGTTCAAAGCAATTTCTTAGCCTGTAGTCACTTTTCTTCTCGCATTATGGCATACGCCCTTTCCTACATACTGACCACGTACAACAAGCTGCCTTACGTGAAGCAGGTGCTGGAGCGGCTGATGGCGGCGCGTCAGGAGGATGAAGATCGTCGTGGCGGACGGGGGCAGCAAGGATGGGACGGTCGAGTATCTGCAGGGCCTGTATGCCGCCGGTCGGATCCAGCAATTCATCTCCGAGCGGGACAAGGGCGAGGCGCACGGGTTTAATAAATGCATGCTAATGGCGCGCGGGGAGATCATCAAACTCATCACCGATGATGATGCCTTCTATTACCCGGCTATCCGGGAAGCGGTTAGCTTCATGATTAAAAATCCTGCGATTGATGTGGTAACGGGGTATAATGCGGCTACTCAGTCAGATGACCTGACTTTCGCCAAAATAAAGGAAGATCCATCTAATGATTATCAGCGTTGGCTGGAATATGGAGACCCCTTTTGGATGATCGGGTTACCTATTCTGATTCGTCGTTCAACTCTAGCACTCACAGGTATGTTTAATACTGGAGTAGTGCTAGTTGACCTAGAATTTGTATATCGTATTACTAGCTTAAATATAAATATAGCTTGGTGTACTGCTGTATTAAGTATGCATGTAAGTAATCCCAACGGTAATTTTAATCGCATGAATTCGAAAGACCGTATGGCAGAATACAATCGCATTAGAAATTTCTTTATTACTAAGCACACGCGCAGGAGTATTACTACTGTGGTCCGCGATACAGTTGAAGCTATTAAGCGTCCCTTACGTCCTGTTAAAAGGGATTTCTTTAATAATATGGGTTGGAAACAGTATCAAGATCCTGAACGGTTTGATACGGGGTATGTCTTTGAACCTGGCCAAGATGCGATAGAAGCGGCGTTCAACGTTTGTGATTCTTTTCTGCATTTTCAGAATGCAAATCGACCAATAAACTTTTTGTATAAACAAAAAGAAATTAGTAAAATTTTTAATCAAAAAGTATCTCTCTCAAATAATAATTGAAAAAACGCATTCAACAATTCATAAAGCACAATCTGCATTCTTTATTACAGAAAGGGTCATTTGCGCAAAATTTTGCCGTAACCCTTTCGGGCTCAGCTGCAGTTACGGTTATTGGCTTCTTGCTCACACCAGTGATGTCGCGCCTCTATCCACCGGCGGCTTATGGACAATTTGCGGTGTTTAATTCCTTGAGTAGTAATTTAAGCATGCTGACTACTCTCACTTACACTGGGGCATTTCTTCTACCCCGACGGCAAGATAGATTTTTTGCGTTAGTACAACTTACAGTAGCACTAACGCTTGCAATGTCATTGCTTCTAGTAGGTGCTTTATTAATCAGCGGACCAGCAATACAGCATTTCCTTAAAATTGAAGCTCTTGGAAATTGGTTTTACACGTTACCAATTCTATTGATGCTCTTTAATTTTAATACCATCATGAATGGTTGGTATCTACGTGAAAAACAATTCGTAAAAAGGTCTAGTGTAGAGGTAGCAACAGCTTTAGCTGGTCGTGGCTTTACCATAGGATACGGGTGGTGGATGGGTGGTAACGTAGCAGGGCTACTATTAGGCGAGGCTTTTAATCGCCTAACAAGCACGATCAGTCTAGTAACTGGTACTTTGCGGCACTCATTGGGTATGCTTTGGCGTACTATTTCGTGGCAATCTATGCGTGAGGTTGCCATAGAGTATAAAGACTTTCCGAAATACAACCTACCAGCGAGCTTCATTAATGTCCTGTCGGCTCAACTACCCATATTTGCTCTAACCACAGGATTCGGTCCTACACCGGTAGGTCTCTATTCGTTTTCCGTTAGTTTATTAGAATTGCCGATCAACTTAATTGGAAATGCAATTTTACCTGTGTTCTGGCAGAAAGCCACTGAAACATATCAGAATGAACCAGAACGCCTTTCTGTAATCACTTTAAGCCTTTTCTATAAGCTCCTTTACATGGGCTTAATCCCCTTCGGTATAATTACGGTATATGGCGATGTGCTATTTAAGCTAGTATTTGGTCATCGCTGGGAAATGGCTGGCTTATATACTGGTTACCTAGGGTATTATTATGTATTTAAATTGATGTCCCTGGCTACCTCGCCAATTTATAATATTTTAAGCAAACAGCGCTATATCCTTTGGAGTAACGTATTTCTACTGTTAATGCGTGGGCTTGGACTAGCTATTGGTTTACTTAATAACGACTTAAATTTAGCCTTACTGCTTTTTGGTTTGGGTAGCTTAGTAGCAACTTTCTTGATTGACTTACAGGTACTGTCATTGCTTAATCTACCAGTTTGGAAAATTGCTTTACGCACTGTCCTGATTGTTGGTGTTACCTTGGTTATACTTAAAAGTATACGTATTAGCGCAGAACTGCTACTTAGCTAGCGGATGTACGGATAAATCGCTAGGCCAATTCTATCTATGGTGCTAAAGCCAAGATGCCTAACTAATTTAATTCTATTTGCTATCTGCAAATTTTTTAATGAACACTAATACATTGAATAGCCCTTTTTTTAGCGTCATTATTCCTACTTATAACAGAGCTGGTTTTATTACCACGACCTTGGAGTCGGTAGTGCAACAGAAATTTGCTAATTGGGAGGTATTAGTGATTGATGATGGTAGTACTGACGAGACAGCTCAGCGAGTAAACGCTCTATCTGATACTCGTATTCAATACATAGCTAAAGTAAACGGGGAAAGAGGAGCAGCTCGCAACTATGGTTTAGCGCGTGCTAAAGGCGAATATGTATTGTTTTTGGATTCGGATGATCGGTTATTGTTTAATCATCTGAAGGTGCTACATGATAACATTCAGAAATTAAATCACCCAAATTTCATTGCCACTAAATACAACTTTGATCGAGATGGCACTTTAGCTGATAGCGACTTAGCGTCAGTAGCTGAAGGGTGGTATGGGTTGGACTTCTTCGTTCGGGGCAATGCATTAGCTTGTAACATCTGTGTGCGTCGTGAGAACCAAGATTTGCGGCTCTTCGAAGAAGATCGACGCTATGCTGCTGTGGAAGACTGGATGTTTATGCTGGAAAATATGCAACGTGATCGGGTTTATATTGTGGATGCGTTGACGCTCACAATGAACGACCATGATGCCCGTTCTATGCGCTCCGACAATACTGCTTTAGTTAGAAAGCTACAACTAGCATTAGATTGGATGCTAGCTCGGGTGGCGCTGACACCCGAGCAACAGCGGACACTGATAGGACGAGTGTATTATCTTTGTGCCATTCATGCATACGCCGACGATCATCGGAAAGAGGCCTTGCATTATGCACGCCGTGCTGCTCCTAATCTGCCGAGAGGTCAGGCGATAACTCTCCTGATTCGCTGTTTGATTGGACTACGCGCTGTGGAATGGTTAAAGAAGATTCGCACCTGACGCTTTTGCTTCGTCGTTTTCCTATTTGAATGCGCATTCTGTTTTTGAGTTATTGGGGACTAGACGATCCGCTTACCATTTCTACCGTTTTTCCGCATCTGCAACTGCTTATACAGCGTTCTGATATAGAGTCTATTCTTCTTGTCACTATCGAGCGAGATGGAAGGAAGCCTGTATTTAACCCACCTTTTCCTATAAGCAAAGTAGAGTACGCGCCACTAATTTCGGAGCCAGGGCGAAACGTGTTAGTTACAAAAACAGACGATTTCCTACGGTTTCCGAAGACGCTAGTAGAACTGGCGACACAACACAGAAGCGACTTCCTATTAGCCCGGGGGGCACCAGCTGGAGCACTCGCCTATCTGGTTTGGAAGCGGAATAAGCTTCCATTCTATGTGGAGTCATTCGAGCCGCATGCTGACTATATGCTTGAGTCGGGTGTGTGGAAATCCTACGATCCGCGCTATTTATTCCAGCGTTATTGGGAGAAAAAGCAAAAGCAGTTAGCTCTTGGCCTGTTGCCGGTAGCCGAAAATTACCGGCAGCAACTTATTCGTGAGGGAGTTTCTGGGGAACGTATCGTGACCGTTCCCTGCTCGGTAGACGTTGCGGCCTTCAAATTCGATGAAGCAAGGCGCAAACAGGTACGTGAGCAGCTAGGGTTTGCATCTACTGCTCCTGTAGGAATCTATGTGGGCAAGTTTGGAGATATTTATTACGATACCGAAGCATTTGATTTATTCAAAGCAGCAGCTGATCATTTCGGACCAGCTTTTCGCTTGATTATCCTGACGCCCAATCCGCCAGCCGAGGTTCGTTCTAAGTTAGCAAGGGTTGGTTTTAGCAAAGACGAGGTGTTCGTAGTAAAAGCCCCCCACGCCGATGTGCCAGGTTATTTATCGGCAGCTGATTTTGCTTTTGCTCCTATAAAGCCCGCACCGTGTCGGCTTTTCTGCTCACCAATTAAGGTGGGTGAATATTGGGCGGCTGGTTTACCTGTGTTGCTTACGGAGGGTGTTGGCGACGACAGCGCTATCATTCGGCAGGAGGGAGGAGGTGCTGTCTTCAATCTCGATCAGCCTTCCAGCGTTCCTGCAGCTATTAAGCAAATTGCGGTTTTGCTGCAGAGCCCCAATTACCGACAGCACACGGTAAAACTGGCAGAGCGTCACCGCTCATTAGATCGTGCCACGCTGGCTTACGCAAAGTTTTTTGCCCCCCAAGCTGTCTAGCACTTACCAGTCCTATATCCGTTTCTGCATCAAGTGGCCCTCTGGCTTTCGCTCTTAACGGATACTGCTTCCGCTGAAAGGATAAGAGATAAAGTGCATTTCAGGTGGTAATAGCGTCTTAATTTTGCCTATGCGTATTCTATTTGTTGTTCCTTACCCACACGGTCAGGCACCATCCCAACGGTTTCGTTTTGAGCAGTATCTACATTTCTTAACCGAAGCTGGACATACTTATAAGTTGGCACCCTTTATTTCCGCAAGCACTTGGGCTATTCTTTATAAGCCTGGTCATACTTTAGCCAAGGTAGCTGGAATTCTGGGGGGCTTTTTACGCCGCTTGGCTTTATTGTTTTCAGTTTCCAGCTACGATTTCATTTTCATTCACCGGGAGGCAACTCCCATCGGACCACCATTCTTTGAATGGATCGTGGCGAATGTGCTGCGAAAGCGGATTGTATATGATTTTGACGACGCTATCTGGATGAAGGACCCGGCTGGAGAGCGTACGCTCGTTAGTCAGCTAAAGTGGCAGGAAAAAGTTGGAAGTATCTGTCGATGGGCGTATAAAATCAGCTGTGGCAATGCCTATCTGCGAGACTATGCAAAGCAGTTCAATCCTAATGCTATCATTAATCCAACTACACTGGATACTGACAATCTGCACAACCAAGTACGGGACCAGAATGAGGCCTCTACGCCGGTCATTGGCTGGACGGGTACCCACACTACTTTGCGCCATTTGGATATAGTGTGGCCCGTATTGGAGCGACTGGAAAGCGAAGGTCACAGCTTCATTTTTCATGTCATATCGAATCAGCCCCCAGAGTATACAAACCTACGAGCGCTCCGCTACACGCCTTGGCGCAAGGCTAGTGAAATTCAGGACTTACTCCAGTTTCATGTGGGCCTGATGCCGCTAGTAGATGATCCATGGGCGAGAGGTAAATGTGCTTTCAAAGCATTGCAATACATGGCATTGGGTATACCCGCGCTAGTGTCGCCGGTAGGCATGAATACAGAAGTAGTACAGGATGGCGCTAATGGGTTTATCTGCGCTACCGATGGACAATGGTACACTGCATTGCGTAGCTTATTGATGGACGGGGAATTGAGGGCAAGTCAGGGAAGAGCAGCTCGCCAAACCATTGTAGAGCGCTACTCAGTGGCTTCAAATAAAAATAACTTCTTGGCTCTCTTCCAGTAGAAGCGGCTAAGTACGAACGAGCAGATAATGGAAAAAAAGTCAAAAGAGCCGGGTAGATTCGTCATTTCGCTTGACTTTGAAATCAACTGGGGCGTACGTGACCAGCAGACATTGGCGCAATATGGGGCCAATCTGCGGGGCGTTCGGCAAGTGGTGCCCGCTCTGCTAACCCTCTTCCAAGAATACAGCCTGCGCGTAACCTGGGCTACAGTTGGCTTACTGTTTTTTGAGGATAAGAAGACGCTTCTGGAAAACCTGCCCACCGTCCGGCCCCAATACGCTGATTCTAATTTATCACCTTATCTGGCCCTTGATGTAGTAGGCGAGGATGAAGAGAATGATCCGTACCATTTTGGTAGCTCTCTGATTGCTCAGATTCGCCAGACGCCTGGCCAAGAAATGGCTACTCATACCTTTTGCCACTATTACTGCTTAGAGCGAGGCCAAACAGCCGAAGAGTTTCGGGCGGACCTAGAAGCGGCCATTCGAGTAGCGCGTAATCAAGGCTTGGAGATGCGTAGCTTGGTATTCCCACGTAACCAAGCTAATCCTGCGTACCTGCCTATCTGTGCAGAGCTTGGTATTACGAGTTATCGTGGTAATGAAGCTTCCTGGATTTATAAGGAGCGCACCGAGGAGCAACAAAGCCTATACAAGCGCGGCGCCCGATTGTTGGATGCCTATCTGAATGTGTCGGGCCACAACTGCTATGCTTTAGCGGATATTGCCAAGACCTTTCCGTATAATATTCCGGCTAGCCGCTTTTTGCGTCCTTGGTCGGGGCGCTTGCAGGCTTTGGAGCAGCTGCGGTTAAGTCGGATTTTGAGTGGTATGACCCACGCCGCACAGCATGGGCTTGTGTTTCATCTGTGGTGGCACCCACATAATTTTGGGGTGAATCTTTCTCAAAATATGGCCGTACTACGCCGAATTGCTGACCACTACCAGGCTTTGCATAAGGCATATGGTTTTGAAAGCCAAACAATGGCCGATGTAGCAGAACTGTTACAGGCTCGGACCTCACATCCTACTACCGTCGCATGAGTGCTGTTGCTACAGGCAAAAAAATCGTATTGCTGGCGGGCCCAGGAGAGTCGACAGATATTCTGTTTCACGCACTTGATGAGGAGTTTGGCGTACACCGAGTCATTATTGAGACGCCCATAAGTCAGCAGCAGTTACTAAAGCGGCGAACCCAGAAACTCGGGTATGCCACCGTAGCAGGCCAAATCCTTTTCAAGCTGCTGATAGCTGTGCCTCTGGCCAAAGCTTCTCAGCTACGCTTAAAGAATATTCGCCTTCAGGCTAAACTTGATAACCGGCCGGTTCCTGATGACCGTGTGCTGAGTGTTGCCTCGGTAAATTCCGCAGAGTGCATAGCAGCTCTCCAGGAATTACAGGCGGATGTAATTGTGGTAAATGGCACACGTATTATTAGTAAGAAAGTGCTTACTAGCGTTTCGTGCCCATTTATCAACACGCATGCTGGTATTACACCGCTTTACCGCGGAGTGCATGGCGGCTACTGGGCGCTGACTCAGAACGACCGTGCGCACTGTGGGGTATCTGTACACTTAGTTGACCCCGGCATTGATACTGGAGCTATTATCGCTCAGGCTTTAATTGAGCCCACATCGGAGGATAATTTTGTGACGTATCCCTTATTGCAATTGGCTGCTGGTCTTCCCTTGCTAAAGCAGGCTGTTTATGATGCACTTCGTGGAGAAGTTCAATTAAAAAAGCCCCCCACGGGTGAATCGCGGCTGTGGTCGCATCCGACGTTAGCGGAGTATCTGCGCTACCGTCGCATGAATGGCACTCAATAGCAATAGCGACTAACACAGAGACGACGGCGTTTAGTGATGTTACTAAACGCCGTCGTCTCTGTGTTAGTCGTTAGGAAACAGTTGCCAGACGACGCGGAGTAGGTGGAATTTTGCGGCGTATTTTGGGTTTACTAGGCTGTTGGCTTAAGCTCTGCATAATATAAAGCGCCGCCAAGTAAAACGGAATCAGCGGAATTTTATACCGAACGAGTGTGCCGAAATTATAAGAAATAATACCGACTGAGGCTCCAAATATTAACGCAAAAACAATACATAAGCTTAGTACTGGAGTGCGTATTATATAATTTAAAAAGCGGCGAGGGCCGATATTGAATAGCATTCGAAGTGTAAAAACCAAAAAGAAAGTAGCTTCTAAAGCAGAGAGCAACATTACCGGATTGCGGGCCTCCCACAAAAAAGGCCGAAACAGCGAAACAACTATTGCTTGAGGCACAAGCTTTACCATTCCGCCAATACTACCGTCCTGTTCACCTAGCGTGTAAGCAGATCCATCCTGCTTCACCGATACTTCATATAAATAATCGGACGTTATTTTACTGCGTTCACCAATTTTATCTAAGTCGTATTTTTCGTCCCCTTTCGTCAGGTTCGTCATAGCATATACGGCTATGACAGCACCAATTCCAAGCAGAATAGGTTTTGCTAAAATCCTAATTAATTGATTGCGAATTCGCTGGCTATTCTCGTTGAAAACCCAAAGTACGGCCGGAGGCAAAAAGGATAATAAAATATATACTTTGGTGGTAGATAAAAAATACGCTGCAATTCCACCTATTATTATATTTCGTAATATTCTTTTTTTCTCAATTGCGCCCTCGTAAAAAGTGTAGAAAATCCAACCAAGAGCACCTATACATAAGGAATCCTTCATTAGTCCGGATCCCCAAAAAAAGACGGAGGGAATAAAAAACACGACTATTGCCAATTGCTTATAAACCTGCGGTCTAATCTTCATAAAGGTCAGAAACATAGCCCACATGCCGCTAAAGCTAATGATGGCAAAAATCAGTGCTACTACTGTGTAAGTATTAAAGCACAGCATGCCTATTACTGTAGCTATGCGTACAATAACCATTTCGCTCGAGCCCGGCTCAAACCAATACATCCTTGATGCGTAGGTCGCAATATCTGAAGATCTGACGCCATCAGAGGTAAGCAACTTCATCCCAACCGACCATGATTTGTCAAATGCCTCATGCATTATGGTGGAGTGATAAAAGTAATTATAGGTATCACCCCCATCATAATAAAATTGATAAATAAGACCTAATGCTATAGCACCAAGAAATTTGAGCGATAGGGCAGGAATAAAATATTTTTTGGTTAGAACATTTGTGAAACGTGGCCGCAAGGCAAATGCTAAAGCATAGAAAATGCCCAGATAGAGTGGTGTCAGAAAAAGATCTTTTAGCTCCATTTTTTGGTGTTAGCCAGGAGGCTAAATTTTATTTTTCTTTAGATAGGCTTTCGCTTCGCGATACTGCTCTGACTTGTGACTGGCTTTGTCACGAACGACCTCATAATAACGACGGGCAGCAGCTACATCTGGAGTTTTAGCAGCTATGCGGGCTAGGTTGAAGTTGGCGTAAACATAAAAGCCACCACTAGTTTCATCGGTGCTTTCTGCAAATACAATGCAGCGCTGATAATAGTCTTGGGCTTTTTCAAGGTCCTTGTATTTGTTTTGCATTAGCCAACCTAGGAAATAGGTGGCGTAACGACCACTAATACCTTCATAGCCCGGCATACCACGGTTGAGCTTGTCCAGAATGTCGCGGCTTACGCGCTCACACTCCCGAAAATCACCTTCGTTGAAGCACAGTAAGGAGTAGAAGCGCTGGAAATATCCGTTGTCGGGGTAGTTGCTGGCTAAGAAGCGAGCAACAGGCATAGAGTCAGCCGGTTTATTTTCCTCATTATTGAGAATGCGCATCAGGAAGAACTTCGCTTCTATGCCGGTGTAAAAACCGTTGTCAGCCACGTTTTTGAGCTGTTGCAGCCCAAGTTCTCTGTTGCCTTTAGGAAAGAATAAAAGAACGGGCCGCAAAAGCGGATATTCTTCTGAAATCCAGACGGCGTAGTAGTTGAACAGGGCTTGACCAAACAGAAACTCTGGGCTTAGGCCGTTTGCTTCCTTGCTTTTTTCCAGATACTCAAGGGCACGCCGGCTGCTCACGGTCGCTTTGCGCCAATTGGCCCGCTCTGCATTCAGGCGAGCATCGAAGCCGTAGGCCGCGGAGAGGAAAAAGCAGGCTTCGTAGTTCTTCTTGTCAGCTTTGTACAACTTCTCGCCGTAGGTTATGGCTGTATCCATATAGGCGAAAAACAGCTTGTCATACTGTTTCGTCTGAACATTGGTGGGTACAATTTTCCACCAAGTGCTTAAGCCAAGCAGGAAGTACGGCATCGGATGCTCGGGGTAGCGCCGCCGCAGCGAACGGAACTGCTTTTCCGCCTTATCATACTTGAAGTTGTACAGATTCTGTACAGCGCCATCAAGCTCGGTCTGAATGTCTTTATCCAGCAGCAGCCAGCCTTTGGTATTGGCTGTAGGCAGAACATCTACATTCTCTACTTCGATCGTGCGGATAGGAGGTGGGGTAGGAGTGCTACCCTTTTTTTGGGCCTGGACACCAGTCGCCAGAAAAAGGAGTAACAGAATTAATCGAAGTTCTCGGATCATGGGATATACTACTGCAATCGTCGGCTAAGCTAGGTTTGGAGGCTATACGGCTGACAAGAGGGCTAAAGTATGGCTTTTATCCTAGTTTTGGACAAACAACCTATTGCATATGCATTTGCTAAAAACCTTATGTGAGATTTCGGCACCAGCAGGCAACGAAGCTCCTCTAACAGAATTCTTACTACGCTACATTAACGAAAATCAGGCAAGTTGGCGTGTGCAACCAACAGTAATACAGGGAGAAGAGTGGCAGGATTGCATACTATTGGTGTTTGGAGAGCCGCGAACAGCGGTATTTGCTCATCTGGACAGCATTGGATTTACGGTTCGGTACGGACGTCAACTGGTGCGAATCGGAGGGCCACATGCTGAAACCGGCTACCGGCTGGTGGGTCACGATACGCAGGGCGATATTGCCTGTACGCTCGCAGTAGACGACGAAACGGGGGAACTAAGCTATGAGTTCACTCGCGACATCGACCGGGGCACTGAGCTAACCTTCGCCTGCGACTTCCGCGAAACGGTCGATACCGTGCAATCCTGCTACCTCGACAATCGGTTGGGTGTGTGGAATGCCTTGCGTCTGGCCGAAACGCTGGAGCATGGTATTCTGGTGTTTAGCTGCTGGGAAGAGCACGGTGGGGGCTCCGTTGCGTATCTGGCTAAGTACATCTACGAGAAATATGGGGTGCGACAGGCGTTGATTTCGGATATTACCTGGGTAACGGAAGGCGTGCATGCCGGTCAAGGGGTAGCTATTTCCCTGCGCGACTCGCTGATTCCGCGCCGTTCATACGTGGAGCGTATTCGTCGAATTGCTCAGGCGGCGGGCATTCCTCATCAGTTGGAGGTGGAGGGCAGTGGCGGCTCTGATGCCAAGGAGCTACAGCACAGCGCTCAGCCCTGGGATTGGTGCTTTGTAGGTGCCCCCGAAGACAATGTGCATTCACCCGACGAAATCGTGGACAAGCGCGACATTGCTAGTATGCTGGCGCTGTATCAGGTGCTCATGCAAGAGCTGTAGCCTTTCCACTCAATCATTACTCAACAAAAAAGCCCCCCAGAAATCCTCTGGGGGGCTTTTTTGCAAGGAGGTAAGCATATGGTCGAACGCAATAGGTAACAATTGAGAGTTGATTGTAAAATATAAGGATGGGTCTCGGCCCACTTTTGCAGGATGAGAACTTGAGGATTAGGTAATAAACTCTATTTTACCAACCCAAAACCCTCATTCATCAATCTTAAACCCAAACGCTTACTTCTCACCTCCGCTTCTATGATGGAAATTCTTTACGTAGCTCCCGCGCTTGGCGTGCTGGCCCTATTGTACACGTGGTTGCGCTCGGGCTGGGTGGCCCGCCAAGATGCCGGCGACGAACGCATGCGCACCATTGCCGGCTACATAGCCGATGGCGCTATTGCCTTTTTGAAAGCTGAATACAAAGTGCTGGCTTTGTTTGCCCTTATTGCCTGCGCCTTTTTAGGGTACCTGGGTACCACGGGCGAAAAGTCGAGCCCTGTTATTGTCATTGCGTTCCTGATTGGGGCTGTGTTTTCGGCGCTGGCGGGCTTCATCGGGATGAAGATTGCCACTAAAGCCAACGTGCGTACGGCGCAGGCCGCCCGCACTAGCTTGTCCAAAGCTTTGAATGTATCCTTTTCAGGTGGCTCAGTTATGGGCATGGGCGTAGCTGGCCTAGCGGTGTTAGGCCTTGGCTCTCTGTTTATTGTGTTCTACAATATGTTTGTACTGAGCAAAGGAGCCGGCGCCAACGGTATTGAAATGGAAACAGCATTAGAAGTGCTGACGGGTTTCTCGCTGGGCGCTGAAAGCATCGCGCTTTTTGCTCGCGTAGGTGGAGGTATTTACACCAAAGCTGCTGACGTGGGGGCCGATTTGGTGGGTAAAGTAGAAGCTGGCATCCCGGAAGATGACCCCCGCAACCCTGCCACTATTGCCGACAACGTAGGCGACAACGTGGGCGACGTGGCCGGTATGGGCGCCGACTTATTTGGCTCTTATGTGGCTACTATTCTGGCTACGATGGTGCTGGGTCGCGAGGTTGCTGCTACCAATGACCAGTTTAATGGCCTTTCTCCCATCCTGCTGCCAATGGTGATTGCCGGTATTGGCATCATCTCTTCGCTGCTTGGTATTCTGACCGTGCGGGTAAAGGAAGGTGGTAACGTGCAGGGCGCGCTGAACTTTGGCAACTACGTGTCGGTGGTGCTGACGGCGATTTCGTCGTACTTTCTGGTGCGTTGGATGCTGCCATCGGGCGAGTTGGTCATCAACCGTCCCGGCTCTGTTCCCTTCGATTCTATGGACGTGTTTTACGCTATCCTGGTGGGTCTGGTGGTAGGAACCCTGATGAGTATCATCACCGAGTACTACACGGCAATGGGCAAGCGGCCCGTGATGAGCATTGTGCAGCAAAGCAGCACCGGCCACGCTACCACCGTCATTGGTGGTTTGGCCGTGGGCATGGAGTCAACGGTACTGCCGATTCTGGTGTTAGCGGCTGGTATTGTGCTTAGCTTCGAGTGTGCTGGTTTGTATGGGGTAGCTATTGCCGCCGCCGGCATGATGGCGACTACGGCCATGCAACTGGCAATCGACGCCTTCGGACCTATTGCCGATAACGCGGGTGGTATTGCCGAAATGAGCGAGCTGCCCAAGGAAGTGCGGGAGCGCACCGATATTCTGGATGCGGTGGGCAACACCACTGCGGCTACCGGCAAAGGCTTCGCCATTGCTTCGGCTGCGCTTACGTCGCTGGCGTTGTTTGCGGCCTTTATGGGCACGGCCAACATTTCCAGCATCGACATTAGCAATGCCCGCGTGCTTGCTGGCCTATTTGTTGGCGCAATGATTCCATTTATCTTCTCAGCACTGGCAATTTCGGCGGTGGGTCGGGCGGCTATGGCAATGGTGCAGGAGGTGCGTCGGCAGTTTCGTGAGATTCCCGGCATCATGGAAGGTACGGGCCGGCCGGAGTACGAGAAGTGCGTAGCCATTTCGACGCAGGCCGCCATTCGTGAGATGATGTTGCCGGGCGCAATTGCGCTCATCGTTCCCATTATCGTTGGTTTTGCCTTCGGTCCGGAGGTATTGGGGGGCTTATTGGCCGGCGTAACAGTATCAGGGGTGCTGATGGCAATGTTTCAAAGCAATGCTGGTGGTGCCTGGGATAACGCTAAGAAGTCGTTTGAGAAAGGTGTGATGGTAAACGGTAAAATGGAGTTCAAAGGCTCCGATGCGCACAAAGCTTCTGTAACGGGCGATACTGTAGGCGACCCTTTCAAAGACACGTCAGGTCCTTCCATGAATATTCTGATCAAGCTGATGAGCATCGTGTCGCTGGTAATTGCCCCCCACATTGCCGTTACCGATGATACGGTGCGCGAGGGTGTGGCCCCGGTAGGAGTAAAGCCTGTGGAGCGAGTAATGGAGCCCAAAGCTGCATATGCCGATGATTCCGTAGCTGCCACCAAAACGGCTTACGTACTACCTCAACGCACGCAGAAATAGGGGGTAGTTCATTCACTTTTGCATCTGTGAGAAGATCGTAGCACTCACATTGAGTTGATCAAAGTCTGGAAAGCAGCCTCTTCACACGGAAGAGGCTGCTTTTTTTTGTCCTACCTTTGGCCATCCCTTCGTACGGTTTTCAACCTTGCCCGGTATGCCTCAATCTGTTATCTCTCTGCACAACAAGCAGTTTGCCCCCTACCTCACCTCAGAGCAGCTGGCAGACGCCGTGCGGGAGCTGGCCACCCGCCTTACTGCGGATTACGCCACCAAGACCCCCTTATTTGTGGCGGTGCTCAATGGCTCGTTCATGTTTGCATCCGATTTGCTGAAAGAGCTGACCATCGACTGCGAAATATCTTTCGTCAAAATGGCTTCCTACGAAGGTACCAGCAGTACCGGGGCAGTAAAGGAATTGCTGGGGCTGCGTGAAGAAGTGCAGGGCCGGCATTTGGTGGTGCTGGAAGATATCGTAGACACTGGCCATACCATTCGGGCCCTGCTCGATACGCTGGGGGGCAAAAACCCGGCTTCTCTGGAGGTGGCCTGCCTGTTGATTAAGCCTGATTGCCTGCAGCACGAACTGGATATCCGCTACGCGGCGCTTAGTATTCCCAATGAATTTGTGGTAGGCTACGGCCTTGATTATGACGGCTTAGGCCGAAACTACCCTGATCTGTACAAAGCGTTGTAATCTGCTGGGTTCAGCCTACTTTTGCCCCCTGCCGTATGGGGCACTTTAGCCTCGATTCGCTATCTTTCCCAAACACCTTCTTTTCTTTCCCTGCGAAAATCCTCGCTCTATGCTCAATATCGTGCTCTTCGGCCCGCCCGGCGCCGGCAAAGGAACGCAAAGTCAGAAGTTGATTGCCCGATATAATCTGGTACACCTCTCGACCGGCGACCTGCTTCGCTCCCAAATCACGCAAGGCACCGAACTGGGTCTGCGCGCCAAAAAACTGATGGATGAAGGCCTATTGGTGCCCGATGAAGTAGTAATTGGTATGATTGAAAGCCAACTGGCCAATAATACAACGGCTGCTGGGTTTATCTTCGATGGCTTTCCGCGCACCGTGCCCCAGGCCCAAAGCCTGGATGAGCTTACCCAGCGCTACGATACCGGTGTGTCGTGCATGATTGCCTTGGAAGTAGCTGAGGAAGAGTTGGTAAAGCGCCTACTGGAGCGCGGCAAAACCAGCGGCCGCCCCGATGATCAGGACGAAGCCAAAATTCGCCGCCGCGTAAACGTCTACAACACCGAAACCGCTCAGGTGGCCGGCTATTATGCTGAGCAGCAAAAGTTTCACGCGTTAAATGGCATTGGCGCTATTGAAGAAATATTTACTCAAATCTGCGATATCATTGACCAGAAACAGGTTGCGCCCTCCATCTCCGATGGTCAGCAGGCCGCAGACGAAGTAAAAGCGTAACTTTGTAGGCTAAACCGCCTTTATCTGTCATCCTGAGGCACGAAGGACCTTATCACGTAAGAACGGTTGTTACCCTAAACAGCCTGTTCTTATCCGGTAAGGTCCTTCGTGCCTCAGGATGACAGACGTTTTTTGGGTTCTTCCCAATCCCTTTCATTCAATACCCATTACCAGTGGCTTCTAATAATTTCATCGACTACGTTAAAGTCTGCTGCCGTTCGGGTAAGGGCGGCGCGGGCTCTTCTCATTTCTTTCGGGCCAAAGGCCTGCCGAACGGCGGTCCGGATGGCGGCGACGGCGGCCGTGGGGGGCATATTATTCTGGAAGGCGACTCCCAACTCTGGACCCTATTGCACCTGCAATATCAGAAGCACGTAATTGCCGGCCATGGGCAGGGCGGCGCTGAAAGTCTGCGTACCGGTGCTCAGGGTGAGGATGTTATCCTGAAAGTACCGCTGGGAACCATTGCCCGTGATGCGGAAACCGGTGAGAAGAAAGTAGAAATCACGGAGCACGGCCAGCGCATTATTCTCACGCCCGGTGGGCGCGGTGGCCTCGGCAATGACCATTTCAAATCCGCTACCAACCAAGCGCCTACTTACGCTCAGCCCGGCGAGCCCGGTATTGAGGAGTGGGTAGTGCTGGAGCTAAAGCTACTGGCCGACGTAGGCCTCGTGGGCTTCCCGAATGCTGGCAAAAGCACGTTGCTCTCCGTGGTATCGGCTGCGAAGCCTAAAATCGCCGACTATGCTTTCACTACCTTGGTGCCCAACCTGGGCGTGGTGGCTTACCGCGATTACAAGTCATTTGTAATGGCCGATATACCGGGCATTATTGAGGGCGCCGCTGAAGGCCGCGGCTTGGGTACGCGCTTTCTGAAGCACATCGAGCGCAACTCTATGTTGCTGTTCATGATTTCGGTGGACAGCAACGACATTGCCGCTGAGTATCAGGTGCTGCTCAATGAGCTAACGCAGTTCAACCCGGAATTGCTGGAAAAGCGCCGAGTGCTGGCCATCACCAAAGCCGACCTCATCGACGACGAGCTGGAAGCCGAAATCCGGGCCACGCTGCCCACTGACCTGCCCAGCGTGTTTATTTCCAGCCTGGCGAACAAGAATATCCAGCGGTTGAAGGATATGATTTGGCAGGAGCTGAACGCGAAGGAGTAGCTCGAGATAAGTCTGGCGGTGCAAGCATGCCCGTTTTTGTGCTGAACTAATCATTGCTCCTTAGTGGTTTCAGTGCCACTATGGCAGCCCTTCTGCCTTTGGCAAACTCATTGTTCCCGCTTCTTGCCAATCGGCTAAAATGAAGTGAAAAACCCGTTTCGACGAATATTCGATAAGATGGCTGACGAGAAACACGTACCGCAGGACGACAACTTGACCGTTGACCCCGACCACATAGCTGGCGAAATGGCTGATGGTGAGGCTACAGTAACTGCTGAAACTGAAAAAGCCCCCCAGTCTGAAGTGAACCGGACTGAGACCGAGCTTGCGGAATTAAAAGATAAATACCTGCGCTTAGCGGCTGAGTTTGATAACTACAAGCGCCGCACTGCTAAGGAGCGCTCCGATCTGTTCAAATCTGCCAATCAGGAGTTGATGGCGGTTTTGCTGCCCGTGCTTGATGATTTTGAGCGCGCTCGCAACCACACCCAAGTGTCGGAAGATGTGCAGGTAGTGCGTGAGAGCGTGGACATCATCTACAACAAGCTCGTCAAAACTCTTCAGCAGAAAGGTTTGACCGCGATGGAAACCAAGGGTGGCGATTTTGATTCTGACTTGCACGAGGCTATCACCCAGATTCCGGCTCCAAGTGAGGAGTTGAAGGGCAAAGTGGTAGACGAAGTGGAGAAGGGATATTATTTGGGTGATAAAGTAATCCGCCACGCCAAAGTGGTGCTGGGCCAATAAACGACGCACAGATTAAAGTATATGGCGCAGAAGCGAGATTATTACGAGGTGTTGGACGTAGCCAAAACCGCGTCGCCTGAGGAGATAAAGAAGGCGTACCGCAAGGTGGCCATCAAGTTTCACCCCGACAAAAACCCCGACGACCCAACGGCCGAAGACAAGTTTAAGGAGGCCGCTGAGGCCTACGAAGTATTGTCGGATGAGCAGAAGCGCGCCCGCTACGACCGGTTTGGCCATCAGGGCATGGGCAGCAACGGCGGTGGCCCGAACATGGAAGACATCTTCTCGCAGTTCGGCGACATCTTCGGTGGCGGCGGCTTCGAGGGATTCTTTGGTGGCGGCCGCTCCGGTGGCGGACGCCGCATGAAAAAAGGCTCCAACCTGCGTATCAAGCTCAAGCTTAATCTGGAGGAAGTGGCCAACGGCATCGAGAAGAAGATCAAGGTGAAGCGCTACGTGGCCTGCAACACCTGCTCGGGTACGGGTGCCAAAAACGGCACCGACCTGAAGGATTGCGGCACTTGCCACGGCCAAGGCCAGGTGAAGCGCGTGGTGAACACGATGCTGGGTCAGATGGTGAGCAGCTCAACCTGCCCTACCTGTAACGGCGAAGGCAAAGTAGTGACCAGCAAGTGCGACGTATGCCACGGCGACGGACGCCAGCTACAGGAAGAGATCATCCCGATCAACATTCCGGCGGGCGTGGCTGAGGGTATGCAGCTGAGCATGAACGGCAAAGGCAACTACCCCGAGCGCGGCGGCGTACCCGGCGACCTGCTTATTCAGATTGAAGAGGAGCCTCACGAATTCCTCAAGCGTGATGGCAACAACATCATGTTCGACCAGTACATCACGTTTGTTGATGCCGCTTTGGGCGCGAGCATTGAGGTTCCGACTATCGAAGGCAAGGTGAAGATCAAGGTTGACCCCGGCACTCAGCCCGGCAAGATTTTGCGTTTGCGCGGTAAAGGCATCAAGGATCTTAACGGCTACGGCCGCGGCGACCAGTTAATTCATATCAACGTCTGGACGCCCAAGGTGGTGAATAGCCAGGAGCGTGAGCTACTGGAAAAGCTGCGCGACTCGCAGAATTTTTCGCCTAATCCGGGCAAGAATGAGAAAGGCTTCTTTGAGAAAGTAAAGGAGTACTTCCAATAAGTAACCATTGAGCTTGATTTAGCTCAGTTTAAAAAGCCCCCCAGAGCATTTCTGGGGGGCTTTTTTGTTAAGAGAATTAAGTAAAGTCCCAATTTGTGCTCCCTCAGTATTGCCGCAACGAGCGGCATATAGCACACCCGAAATATTTTTTGCCGACGCTGTAATACCTTACTCATAGCGGCGATATATGTAGTGAATCCTGGCTATCTTCTCGCACTTGGCTCCCGATCCGAATACCGCTGAATTTCTGACGCTCGTGAATGCGCATCAGGCCATGCTCCGGCGAATTTGTCGGCTGTATTGCGCCGACGCGGACGATCAGCAGGACTTGTTTCAGGAAATCGTGCTGCAGCTATGGCGCGCATATCCGCGCTATGAGGTGCGGGGGGCAAAAATCAGCACCTGGATGTACCGCATTGGGCTGAACGTGGCCGTGTCGGACTTGCGCCAGCGCACCCGCAAGCCCGCTCCCGACCGCCTCAACCCGCAGGTACTGGAAGTAGCTCAAGCCCCCGATCTCGGAACGGACTCCACGGAAATCGCCACGCTTTACCGGGCCATCGAGTGGCTTTCGGAAGTGGAAAAGGCATTTGTGCTGCTGTATCTGGAAGAGCACACCTACGAGGAAATGGCTGACATTCTGGGAATTACACAGAACAATGTGCGGGTTAAGATGCACCGCATTCAGGAAAAACTACGCAAGATCTTCAGCCGCTCTGAGCAATGGAATTAAACGAACTCCGCCAAATGTGGAACCGCCATGCCACAGATGAGCCTACTCCGCTCAGCGCGCACAGCGTGGCGCGCATGGTGGCGCGCAAGTCAGATAGTGTAGTAACGAGGCTGCGCCGCAACGCATGGTGGGAAGTGGGGTCTATCGTGTACGTAATCATCGCCTTACCCTTTGGTATTGACTACTTTAACAATCAATTCATTAAGGGCTACCTGCTGACTTTTGAGCTGCTGTCGGTCGCTTTTCTATATTACTACTACCGCAAGTTTAAGCTGCTGCGCCGGATGGATCATGTAGACAAGGACGTGCGCGGGCATTTGCAGACGCTGATTCTGGGGTTGCGCGGCCTGCTTACCATTTATTTGCGCCTCTCGCTCTGGGTTACCATTGCCGCCATTATAGCTACCACCTCTTACCGGGCATACAGGCTTACGCTGAAATACGACGGAGGGGAGCTGTTTTGGAGCATCGGACTGACGGTCATTATCATGTTTTTGACCGGCACTGTCCTGTATTGGCTGATGATCAAGTTTACCAAATGGTATTTGCAAAAGCTTTACGGTCAGCACCTCGACCGGCTCGAAGGCTACCTGCATGAGCTTCAGGCCGAGTGAAATTTGCCCCCCAGCTTAGAAACAGAACAGTAGAATAGCTATAAATGAATACATTTAACGTCGACAAACCTTACCAACAGCCGTGAGCAACATTCTACAAGCAATTGATGTGCGCAAAGCCTACGATGCGCACGTAGCCCTGAGCGGAGTCAGCCTCGATATTCCGGAGCGCAGCATCTTCGGGCTGCTGGGGCCCAACGGAGCAGGCAAAACCTCTCTTATCCGCATTATAACCCAGATTACGGGGGCTGATTCGGGTGAAATCCGGTTTCGTGGCGAGCGGCTCAATCCCAGCCACATTGCCCAAATCGGGTATTTGCCGGAGGAGCGCGGGCTGTACAAGAAAATGAAGATAGGGGAGCAGCTCCTCTATCTGGCCCAATTGAAAGGCCTGAACAAAACCGACGCGACCAAACGCATCAAAGCCTGGATTGATCGTTTTGATCTGCGGCCGTGGGTTAGCAAAAACGTGGAAGATCTGTCGAAAGGCATGCAGCAGAAGGTTCAGTTTATTGCCACGGTGCTGCACGAGCCGAGCCTGATCATTCTCGATGAGCCGTTTTCGGGCTTCGACCCAATTAACGCTAACCTGATAAAAGACGAGATTCTGGAGCTGCGCGAAAAAGGCGCAACCATCATTTTCTCCACTCACCGCATGGAATCGGTGGAGGAGATGTGCGACTCTATTGCGCTAATAAACCGCTCGCGCAAAGTGCTCGATGGCCCCGTAGGCACCATTAAAGACACCTTCAAAACAAACACCTACGAGGTAGAAGGCAAAGGCCGCCTGATGGTCATTCACCCCGATTTTGAAGTGCTGGAGCACAAGGAGCGCGAAAACGGCTACTTCTACGACCGTATTCGGCTGCACGAGGGCGTGACGCCCAACGACTTATTGCGCTACCTCATCGGGCAAGTGGAAATCCATGCTTTCCGCGAGCAGATTCCGAGCATCAACGAGATCTTCATTCGCCGCGTGCGCGAGACGATGCCAGAGTCATTGGTAGAAGAGAACGTGTAGCGTTTCATACGAACTTGTAGAACGTCATGCAGAGGCGGAGCCGAAGCATCTCGCGTGCTGACGCAGGATTACTAACCTCACTACCGCGAGCGAGATGCTTCGGCTCTGCCTCTGCATGACCGCCTTCTTAATCAGCATCAAAAACCTTTACTTCAATGGATCAAATCTGGCTTATCGTGCAGCGTGAATACATCACGCGGGTGCGCAAAAAGAGCTTCATCATCATGACCTTTGTGGGGCCGCTGCTTATGTCGGCTCTGTTTGTGGTGCCGATATTTCTGATGCAGATGTCATCGGATGAAAAGAAAATAGTGACCGTAGCCGATGCTGGGGGGCTTTTTTCCGGCAAGTTGCCTCAGGATGAGAAGAGCAGCATTCGCTATGTGCACGCACCCACTGATCTGGAAGCGGCCAAAGCCGAGTTCAAGAAAAGTAAAAATTCAGCGCTGCTCTACGTTCCGCCTTTCGACTTGGCTAACCCAACGGGTATCAAGCTTTTTGGCCGCGAAAATCTGAGCCTGACGCTCCAAACCAGCATACAGCGGACGGTGAACCGGCAGGTAGAGGCTGCGCGCCTGCAAAAGTCAGGTATCGACCAGCAAGTGCTCGACAATCTGAAAGCCGACGTCGATATGGATACGGTGAATCTGAGCGACGAAGGCGAGAAATCGAGCAATTCGATGGTGACGTCAGGAGTGGCTTATTTCATGGCCTTCCTGATTTACTTGTTCATTTTCCTCTACGGCGTACAAATTATGCGTGGGGTAATTGAGGAGAAAACCAGCCGCATCGTAGAGGTGATTATGTCGTCGGTGAAGCCGTTTCAGCTGATGATGGGCAAAGTAATCGGTATTGCCGCCGTGGGCCTTACCCAACTGCTGTTGTGGGTGGCGCTGTCGAGCATCGTTATAACCGGCGTTTCGGCTGTTGCGGGGATAGATACAGTGGCTGCCTCGCGTACGCAGCAACTAGAAACCGTAGCTCAGTCGGCCGGAGCCACTCCCAAAGAGACGGAAGACAAAACCGCCGTAATGTATAAATCAGCCATGGAAGGCTTTTCTAACCTGAATTTGCCGCTTATCATCGGCAGCTTTCTGTTTTATTTCCTGGGGGGCTATTTACTCTATGGCGCTTTATTTGGGGCAATTGGGGCCGCCGTGGACAACGAAACGGATACGCAGCAGTTTATGCTGCCCATCACGATGCCCCTGATTCTGACCTTCATTGTAGCCCAAAGCGTGATGATTCGGGACCCGAACGGCCCCATAGCTTACTGGATGTCGATGATTCCGTTCACGTCGCCTATTGCCATGGTCATTCGCATTCCGTTTGGCGGCGTTACAGCGGGGCAATTGCTGCTTTCTATGGCGCTGCTGGTGGCGGGCTTCGTGGCTACTATCTGGATAGCCGCCCGCATTTACCGCGTGGGTATTTTGCTGTATGGCAAGAAGGTGACTTACAAGGAGCTGTCGCGCTGGATGTTTTATAAAGGGTAAACCGACCAAAAAGCCCCCCAGCACTGCGTAACTGCCAAACGGATAGTTGCGGTTTCTTTAAAAGCCCCGTCATTTGCCCTACGGCAACATCGACGGGGCTTTTTGCGCTTTAGGAGGAACAAGAAGCCTGCTAACTGACTTGCTAGTACATTACTTACCTTGCTTATGCGCCGACTATTCTTCCTGCCAATCTTGCTTAGCCTGCTTAGCTTCCGCACCGACGACCGTCCTGCTTACCGCCTCTACAACGCCGCCGGCAAAACGGCCAGCTACGATAAGATGCTCAAGGAGCTAGCCGAGGCCGATGTCGTGCTGTTCGGCGAGCAACACAACGACCCCATTGCACACTGGCTACAGTTGCAAGTAGCCCGCGACTTAGCTCAGCGCAAAGCGGGTCAGCTGGTGCTGGGGTTGGAAATGTTTGAGCGCGACGTACAGCCGTTCGTGGAGCAATACAACACCGGTGAGCTGGACGATAAAGCGTTTGAAGAACAAAGCCGCCCTTGGCCCAATTACGCCACCGATTATAAGCCCTTGCTCCAACTGGCGCGGCAAAACAAGCTGCGCGTAGTGGGCACAAATGTGCCGCGGCGCTACGCATCTCAAGTGGCGAAAGGCAGTTTGGCTTCCCTTGAAAATTTGCCCCCCAACGAGCGCGAATGGCTGGCGCCACTGCCCATCACGGTCGATTACACGCTGCCCGGCTATGCCAACATGGCGAAGATGTTTGGCGACGCGGCCCACGGCGGTGCAGGTGCCCAGAATATTATTCAGGCCCAAGCGCTTAAAGACGCTACCATGGCGCACTTTATTCTGAAAAATCGTCAGCCCGGCCAGCTATTGCTTCACCTCAACGGCAGCTACCACTCCGACAACCACGATGGCATCAACTGGTATCTGCAGCAAGCGGAGCCCAAGCTGCGCATTCGTACTATCTCCACCGTGTCGCAGGAGCAGCTGAAGAAGCTGGAGAAGGAGCACCTGCGCAAGGCCGACTTTGTGCTGGTTGTGCCGACGGATATGACCAAAACGTATTGATCTTTGGTTATCAAAAAAGTATGTAAGTAAAATCGTAACTTAAGTAACTCAGAGGCAATTAACTAGCTGGTCAGAGTTATGAAATTCTGCAAATACATGCTTGGCACGCTGCTGCTCAGTGGCGTCGGCTTGCTGACTAATGGGTGTAGCGAAACGAAGTCCGAAACGAGCGCACAGGCTATGGGCAGCACTAGTGGTATGGCTGACTCAGCAGATTCCTGCGACAGTCCGGATGCTGCCATTGCGTGTAGCTTCGTGAACATGCCGGCCGCATTAAGCTCTACCCTCACAATGGGCGGGCCAAATGAGCCGGGCGACCCGCTACTAATTACCGGTACGTTGCTACAGGCCGATGGCAAAAGCCCGTATGCGGGCGTAATCCTCTACGCGTATCAAACTGACCACACGGGCCGTTACACCAAAAAAGGCGGTGAAAGAGGGGTTCAAAAGTGGCATGGGCACTTGCACGGCTGGGCAAAGTCAGACAAGCAGGGCCGGTACGTCATTAGCTCCGTCCGGCCGGCATCATACCCAAGCCGCACGGATCCGGCTCATATTCACGCCGTTATTCAGGAGCCAGGGGGCCGTCCCCCGTATTATATCACCGACTTTGTGTTTGAAGACGACCCGTTGGTAACACCGAAGTATATCGCATCAATACCGTCGGTGGCGGTGGGTGGTACCGGTGTAGTCGAGTTAAAGCGGACAGCAAAAGGCTGGACGGGTCGCCGGGACATTATTTTGAAGAAATGATCCTGCTGATTACGCGGCTTTTAACAGCATAAGGACAAACAAAAAGCCTTGCCTACAGAATGTAAGCAAGGCTTTACGATAAAAGCGAAGCTGTTCGTTTCTTAAGCTGAAAACGACGAACCGCAGCCGCAGGTGCTTTTAGCCTGTGGGTTATTGAAGACAAAGCCGCGAGCGTTCAGGCCGTCCTGGAAGTCTACCTCCATGCCTAGCACGTACATCGCGTGCTTCTTGTCCATGATAAGGCGCAGACCGTCAAGGTCGTACACTTCATCGTTGTCTTTTGCTTTGTCGAAACCGAGCAAATAGCTCATGCCCGAGCAGCCGCCGCCCTGCACACCGATGCGCAAACCGTATTCGGTGGGCACTTTCTTTTCTTCAATGATATTTCTGACTTCTACCAAAGCCCGCGAGGTGAGGCTGATGGGAGCAGTTTTGGTTGAAACGGCCGTTGCCATAATGAGTTCGTGGTTAAGAGAAGACTGGTGCAAAGATACGAAGACTATAGGATTCGTATAGTGTTAGAACAGCCGGTTGGCCGGTCCGGTTCACTGGTTATCTTTGCCCAAAGACCACGCCAGTCGCTTGGTAGTTACGGTCAACATTTACAGCCATTTATCCTTTACACCTGGCCAAATTTGGCCTGATACTCTCGCATGGATACTACTGCCTATATTTTTGAATTACTCAAAATCATTCTGCCCGCCATTATTGTGGCCGGTTCGGTGTTTCTGCTCATCAAGCAATATTTTGAAAAGGAGCAGCAGCGGCGGCTGATCGAATTGCGCTTGCAAAGCAGCAAAGAAACGCTGCCCATTCGTCTGCAAGCCTATGAGCGTGTAACGTTGCTGCTGGAGCGAATCACGCCCAATAATATCTTGGTGCGCCTGAGCAGCGCCGGCCAAACGGCTCCTGAGTTTCACCGCCTGCTGCTCCAGGAAATTCGCGCCGAGTTTGAGCACAACCTTTCTCAGCAGCTATACATGAGCCCCGACGCCTGGGACCACGTAAAGCAGGCCCGCGAAAATGTGCTCACCATGATCAATAAATCATACCATGCACTGCCAGCGCCCCAGCAGGCCCGTGGCACCGAACTCGCTAAGCGTGTGCTTGAAACATTAATTGCCGAAGAAGTAGATCCTACGGCCCGGGCGTTGAATGTAGTAAAGCGAGAGGCAGCGAGTCTATTTTAAATTCCGTTAGTGCTCACAAAAAAGCCCCCCAGATGTTCTCTGGGGGGCTTTTTTGTGAGTTAATAACAACTACACTACTGCCAACTGAGAATCAATGGCACGTTGATAACAGGCTTCGTACAGCGGCACAATCTTTTCCACGGCAAACTCCTCTGCTCGGGCCCGGGCGGCAGCTTTGAACCGGGGCAGGTTTTCATCAGCCAGAATAAAGAGGGCGTTTTTAACCATCGCCTCCACATCGCCAACGGCGCTGGTGGTGCCCGTTACGCCATCCACATTCAGCTCCGGAATGCCCCCCGCATTGGTGCTGACAACTGGTACCTCACAGGCCATGGCTTCCAGCGCCGCTAAGCCGAAGCTTTCCTTTTCTGAAGGCATCAGGAATAAGTCGCTGATGCTGAGTACTTCTTCTACGGCTTCAAGCTTGCCCAGGAAGCGGATGTCGCTGAGGTAGCCGGTTTCGCGGCACAGCTTTTCGATGCGGGGCCGGTCGGGGCCATCGCCCACGAGCAAGAGCTTGGCCGGAATTTCTTTGCGCACGCCCGCAAAAATGCGCACCACGTCTTCCACGCGTTTCACGGAGCGGAAGTTAGACGTATGAATGAGCAGCTTCTCGCCTTCGGGGGCAATAGCGGCCTTGAAATGCGACTTGTTCTGCTTCTTGAAACGCTCGAGATTAATGAAGTTGGGAATGACTTCAATGTCCTTTTCAATAGCAAAGTACTGATAGGTCTCGGCCCGCAAATCGGCGGATACCGCTGTCACCCCATCCGACTGATTGATGCTGAATGTCACCACCGGCTCGTAGCTGGCATCTTTGCCCACAAGCGTGATATCGGTGCCGTGCAGAGTCGTTATGACCGGAATCTGAATGCCTTTGGTACGCAGAATCTGCTTGGCCATATAAGCCGCCGACGCGTGCGGAATGGCATAGTGCACATGTAGCACATCCAGCTTCTCGTGCTGCACAATGTCCACCATTTTGCTAGCCAAGGCTAACTCATAAGGCGGAAACTGAAACAACGGATACGGCGGCACATACACCTCATGATAGAAGAGGTTCTCATTGAAAAAATCGAGGCGGACGGGCTGGCTGTACGTGATAAAGTGGACACGATGACCTTTGAGAGCCAATGCTTTACCTAGCTCCGTAGCAACTACGCCGGAACCTCCAAAGGTGGGATAACAAACAATGCCGATGTTCATGATAGGGGAGGTTTCACCAAAATTCAGGTGGACTGTCATTGGTTGGTGAATGGTGAGAGTGGCAGTGCAATCAGCGCTGGAGTGGTGCGATAATTCTTAAAAAAGCCCCCCAGCAGTCTTCTTGAGCAGACACAAGTCGGGTAGTTGGCCCGAACGCGGGTATGCTATTGCTCAACGAGTGCCTAGGCAGTAGGTTACTCTGTGTGGGGGGCAAAAAATTGGCGGTAAGCCATCAGGTAGATGTCTTACCGCCACATACGGATCAGAGGTTGTGTAAAAACGACGGACAACAGGTCATGTCTTGGAAATGCTTTTGCTGAAAGACTTATAAATAACGTCGTGGATGCGTGTGCGGACGTTGTTTTGAATCAATTTGTTGTTGCCCGCATCGGGGTACACTCGATTGGAAAGAAAGATATAGACGATTTTGTTTTCAGGATCGAGCCACACGCACGTACCCGTGAAGCCGGTGTGGCCGAAAGTAGCGGGCGGCGCCATGCTTGATGTTGGGCCCTGGCCCGGTCCTTTTTCAGGAGTACCGTGGTCCCAGCCCAGCCCGCGACGGTTGCCCGCAATCTGCGGCCGTGAGAATTCCGTTACCACCGGCGACTGAAAGAAGCGCACCCCACCGTAGCGACCATTCTGCAGATTCATCTGCATAAGAATGGCCAGATCGTTGGAGTTAGCAAACAAACCCGCGTGACCACCCACGCCGCCTACGATAGCCGCGCCCTGGTCGTGCACCGTGCCGCGCAGCTGGGAGCGACGATAGTACGTGTCGTTTTCGGTAGGGGCGATGCAGGAGCTCGGAAACCGCTGCAACGGATTGTAAGTCATGGTATTCAGTCCCAAAGGCTGATAAAACTGCTTGGCCAGAAACTCTTCAATCGGCTGCTGCAATAGCTTCTCGCACAAGCGCTTCACGATTACAAAGGTCAGGTCGCTGTACTCCAAGGGATACTTGCCTTTAATCTTAGGTAACAAGCCCGAGCGCATCGTCCACAACCACACAGAATCTTCGGCGGTTTTGACGCTGTAAGTACCGGGCACCACTTCATTAGGGAAGTCAGAAGTGCGGGTGCTGGCATAGAAAGTCGGCTTAAGACCAGTCTTAGTGACGGTGCGCTCCCAGATCGGAATACCCGCCTTCAGGCCTGCTTGGTGGAGCAGTAAGTCGCGCACAATGATGTCCTTCTTATTGGTATTGCGTAGCTCCGGCAAATACGTCGATACTTTTTCGTCGAGACTGAGCTTGCCTTGATCTTTAAGATACATAGCCGCCTGCAACGTGCCGGCCACTTTTGTTACCGAGGCTAGGTCGTAGAGCGTGCTGTTATTAACTGGCTGAGTGCGGTCGTAGGTATTGAAGCCATAGCTTTTATCAAATATCACGGCGCCATTCTTGGCCACCAAAACCTGGCAGCCAGGGGCCGCAGCATAAGCTACCGTTTCGAGGGCGATATTATCTATCTGGGCTAAAACACGGGAATCTAATCCTTCGCTTTCCGGCGTTGCATAGCGCAGACGACGGAAGTCGGGCGTAGGCAGGCCGGTACCAGCCTTCAGTGTCGGCGATACCGTGACGGGCAGACGGCCCTTGGCAGGCAAAGCCCCAAACAATACCTGCGGAGTTACCAGCTGGGAAGGGTAATTATCCTCATAAGCACAAACCAGGGTTCGGGCCGCCTCCAGGTACTTGAGCGAGTAGGCATTACCCATGGCTACCACCACCGTTTTTACACGCGGGTTGGCCTGTAGCTGCTGAATGAATTTCAAGGCTCCATCACCCATGCCATACTTATGCACGGGCGTACTGTTCATGCCATGCAAGCTTACAACTATCGTATTATAGGGCCCGAGGCGCGATAGAATGCGCGCGTAAGTTGAGTCGGGAGCGTAGCGGTTGGGTACTGAATACACCGTGCCACCCTGATACTTATTCATCAGCGTAGCGTACGTCCCGCTGGCCGGCGTACCAATGGTGACAGAGGCAATGCGCAGCGTATCAAGCCGGTGGAAAGGCAAGAGGTTGTCCTGATTCTTAACGACCGTAACGGCGTGCTCATAAATCTGCTGCTGCACCATTCGGCTCAGCGGCCGGTTGAGGCTGGCCATCAAATTGGTTAGCTCAACCGGGCGGTAGCGGTTAAGTCCGGCCCAGTACTTGGCCCGCAGAATCTTACGTATTCTGTACTCAAGGTCAGCCGGCTGAATTTTGCCCCCCGCGATGGCTTCGCGAATTTTCTGCAGGGCAACCGGCACATCTTCAGAGAAGAGCAGCACATCATTGCCCGCCGCCAACGCTAACGCATCTACTTCCCCTGGCTTGTACAGGTTAGAGACGCTCTTCATGTTCAAAGCATCGGTGAAAACGAGCCCTCTATAGGCCATCTTCTCCTTCAGCAGACCCGTCACCAGGTTGTGCGACAGGGTTGTCGTCTGCGTACGCAACGTATCGAAGAGCGGCATGTAAAGATGAGCCACCATCACGCCCATTACACCCGCTTCGAAGGACTGCTGAAAGGGATATAAGTCGACATTGGTAAGGCGCGCCATATCGGTATTCACCACTGGCAGAGCCACATGGGAGTCCGTGTCGGTGTCGCCGTGACCGGGGAAGTGTTTGGCTACGGCAATGATGCCGTGGTCCTGCAAGCCCCGGATATAGGCCACGCCGCGCTTGGAAACCTGCTCCTTATCTTCTCCGAAAGAACGATTGCCAATAACTGGATTATCGGGGTTGGAGTTGACGTCGATAACCGGCGAAAAGCTTACATGCACGCCAAGGGCTTTCATGTTGAGCGCAATTTCGCGGCCCATCTGATACACATACTGATCGTCGTCCATGGCACCCAGGGTCATGGCCTTGGCGAAATGCATGGAACTGTCGAGGCGCATATCAAGGCCCCACTCAGCATCCATCGCGATAAGCAAGGGCAACTTAGCTAGCTTTTGATATCGATTGGTAAGAGAGGCTTGCCGACGCGGACCACCCTGCAAAAACATGAGCCCCCCAATGTGATAATTGCGCACCAACTCCTCAATCTGGAGTACGTGCTTGCGGTCCTTGTTGGAGTATGCGGCCACCATGAATAACTGACCCAAACGCTGGTCAGGGGTGAGAGAGCTATACACGCTGTCCACCCAGTTCTGCTCAGCCGGCGACATGGGGCGTACATCTTTGTCAATCGGAGACGAAGACGAAATGATCAGACCCGTGATGGCCAGCAGTAGCAGCAAAAGTCTAATCGAATAATCCTTGAGCATTGGCTCGGCTGGTGTAATAGTAGCGTTGAAAACGAGCGGAAATAGCCCTACTTTTGTCCCTTTCAGGAAGCACTGGCGAGTGGGGCTGTAGTCGTTTTGGCTGACCCAGGGCACCCGGTTTTCGCACTGCTCAGGTAGCTGGTTTGGCTTCCCAGGACGGGGTTGCACAAACCGAAGTTGACCGCGAACTTACGGATAATTTCTCGGCCTTGGACTGTTTTAGCGGTATTTAAGGCCTTTTTACTCCTGCTAACTTCATTCTTAACCTCCTCAGTTCCCGGTCGATGGCGGACGTGATTCAATTGCTACCCGAGTACCTCGCTAACCAGATTGCGGCCGGCGAGGTGGTCCAGCGTCCGGCATCCGTGGTGAAGGAATTACTGGAAAATGCCGTGGACGCGGGTGCTTCGCAGGTGCAGCTAATTATCAAAGATGCCGGCAAGCAGCTCGTGCAAGTGGTAGACAACGGAGCCGGGATGTCGCCTACCGATGCCCGCATGAGTTTGGAACGCCACGCCACGAGCAAGATTCGTTCCACCGAAGATTTGTTTCGAATTCGTACCCTTGGTTTTCGGGGAGAGGCGCTGGCATCTATTGCCGCCGTAGCTCAGCTGGAATTGCGCACTAAACAACGCGAATACGACACAGGCACCTTGTTATTGGTAGAAGGCTCCCAAGTGATGAGCCAGCAGCCCGTGGCTTGCCCGGATGGTACCAGCATTGCGGTAAAGAATCTTTTTTACAACGTGCCGGCGCGGCGTAACTTTCTGAAGAGCAACGCGGTAGAGATGCGCCACATTCTGGATGAGTTTCAGCATGTAGCCTTGGCAAATCCGCAGACAACATTTTCGCTTTATCAGAATGAGCTGGAGGTGTTCAACCTGCCGGCCGGCAAGCTAAGTCAGCGCATTGTGGCCTTGCTGGGCAATGGCTACAAGGAGCAACTGGCGGCTTGCGAGGAGGTAACGCCCTTTATTACCATCAAAGGATTTATCGGTAAGCCGGAGTCGGCGAAGAAGAGCCGGGGCGACCAGTTTTTCTTCGTGAACAACCGCTTTATCCGTTCGGCTTATCTCAACCACGCGGTGCTGGCTGCCTACGAAGGCCTGTTGCCTCGCGATACTCATCCGTTTTACGTGCTGTTTCTGGAGCTTGATCCCAAGACCATCGACATCAACGTGCACCCGACCAAGACGGAAATAAAGTTTGAGGACGAGAAAACGGTGTATGCCATTGTGCGGGCCGCCGTGAAGCAGTCCTTAGGGATACATAATATGGCGCCGTCGTTGGACTTCGAGGGCGATGTGAACTTCGCTCCGATTCGTCCCTTGCGTAGTTCGGGCGCCAGCCATAATTCCTTTTCCGACGAGTACCGGCCCGATGCCTTATCAGCAGCGGCAGCGCAGGCGGCCTCGCCTTCTCCACGTGAGCGGCAGCCCGACCGATTTGCCCCCCAAGATCGGAATTTGCCCCCCAGACCTACCGATCAGGCCAAACGGGATTTGGAAGACTTCTACCGCTCGCTCGGCCAGACGGCCCTTCCTGATATAGAAGCCGAAGCCACCGACGCGCTCCCACCTTCAGATGATGCGCTGGCATTGGTAGAGACTGCCACACCTGAGCTGCCCTTGCGAGAAAATCAGGCGGGACCGGGCAGCAAGGTTATTCAGGTGCATCAGCAGTACGTGCTGGTGCCGGTGAAATCGGGGGTGATGCTGATCGACCAGCTGGCGGCCCGTGAGCGGATTCTGTATGAGCAGTATACGCAAGCTTTGGAGCGGGAAGGCGGCGCTTCTCAAACCCTGCTTTTCCCGCGCACCGTCACTTTTTCGCCCGCCGATTTTGCCGTGCTGCGCGAAGTCACGGATGCGCTGCACGCTTTGGGTTTCCGCTTCACCGAATTTGGCCCCCACACCATTGCCGTGGAAGGCATTCCGGCCGATGTGCCCGCCCGCGACGAAAAGGAGCTATTCGAAGGACTGATTGAGCAGTTTCGCACCCACGCTGGCCCCGTAAAGCTAGACCGACGGGAGCAAATGGCACGAGCCCTGGCGCGCCGTGTTGCCAGCGTCGCTGTCAACGCCCGCCTTTCAGAAATAGAGATGAACGCCTTGGTTGATCGGCTTTTTGCCTGCGCCGTGCCCGGCTACACGCCCGATGGCCGCAAAACATTGGTGCTTTTGGAGCTTGACCAATTGCAAGCTTTCTTCACCCGATAGGCAAATAAATTACGCTGCTTTCAGCCTGGTTATCGTTTCAGGCGATAATACCGTTTAAGCCGTAATAATCTGCCTGACTATAGCCGCGGTTTGCTGTTACTAGTAGCGCAACTCATTTCATTTGCCTCCCTACGCTTCATGTTCAATCTGACTCCTACAGTTCGCATTCTACTGTTTATAAATATTGGCGTGTTTCTGCTCGCTACGCAGCTTGGGCTCGGCTGGCTGGCTTTGTATCCTGTAGGCTCGCAAAGCTTTCAGCCCTGGCAGTTTCTGACCTATATGTTTATGCACGGCGGCCTAGGGCACATTTTCGGCAACATGTTCGGTCTTATTTCCTTTGGGCCACTATTGGAGCAGCGCTGGGGGCCGCAGCGGTTTCTGACATTCTGGTTGATCTGCGGAATTGGAGCTGGTATTCTGTATTCGGGCGTGCGGTTTTATGAGCTGAATAAAATGAACGAGGCGCGGCTTGCCTTTCAGCAGGAGCCTTCCGGTGTGGCTTTCGCCGACTTCTTCCGCGATAATGCGCCCGAGGCCCGAGGCTTTGAAGTGGTGGCCGCCGCCTTGCAGCGCAACCCTGATGATGCTGGCTTGATAGCCTCAGCTAATGAAACCATTGATGCCATTTTTAGCCGCAGCTTCAACTCACCCATGGTGGGCGCTTCGGGGGCGCTGTTCGGTATTTTGTTCGCCTTCGCCTATTTGTTCCCCAATACGGAGCTCATGCTTCTGTTCTTTCCTTTTCCTATCAAGGCCAAATACTTTGTCGCTTTGTATGGCATCTATGAGCTTTATGCGGGCTTCAAGCGGGTGCCGGGCGACAATGTGGCGCACTTCGCTCACTTGGGTGGAATATTGATAGGGTTCATTTTGTTGAAACTCTGGGAGCGCAACCGCACCCGGATGTACTAATAACGGTTAATACCTGCTGCGTTTTTCATGAGTATTGTAAACGATATCCGCACCGCCTTTAGCCGCCGCGACAATGCCCTGAATCAGCTGCTGCTGATCAACATCCTGGTATTCGTCGTGTTGATTCTGATCAAGGCGGTAACGTTTTTGGCTGGGGGCGCGGGCATCTATGAGAGCATCGTGCGCTTGTTCAGCCTGCCTGCCGACCTGGGTGCGCTGGTTCGCCGGCCGTGGTCGGTGCTGACGTATGCTTTTCTGCACCAAGGCTTTCTGCACATCATTTTTAATCTACTGAACCTGTATTGGTTTGGCTCCCTGGTACGCGAATACCTCGGCGACCGAAAGCTCGTGAGCCTGTATATCCTGGGTGCCTTGGCGGGCGCAGCGTTGTTCCTGCTGGCTTATAACTTGGTGCCGGCTTACCGCAATGGCCCGTTGGCTGAAGTATTGGGTGCATCTGGGGCGGTTACGGCTATCATTGTGGCCGCCGCCACTTTGTTGCCCGATTACACTTTCAGTCTGATCCTGATTGGGCCGGTTAAGATCAAGTACATCGCTTTTGTAGTTGTGCTAATATCCCTAGCCGGTATTGATGGAAGTAATGCAGGGGGCGAAATCGCTCATATCGGGGGGGCAATCTTTGGCTTTAGCTTCATCAAGATGCTGCAGCGCGGCACCGATTTGGGGCGGCCAGTACAGGCTGTCGGTGATTGGCTTGGGGGGCTTTTCAGCGGCCGTCCGCGCTTAAAGGTTACGCACCGTAGTCAGCCTGCTTCGCCTGCTGCTGCGCGCAAAGGCACTATCGTTAAGCCCGAGCAAGACGAGATTGACTTGATTCTGGATAAGATTTCCCGCTCCGGCTACGAGAGCTTGTCGAAGGACGAAAAACAGAAGCTGTTCAGGGCAAGTCAGAAGTAACCATACGTGCCGTCTTTGCAAAAGTACCTGTCATGCAGAGCGGAGCGAAGCATCTCGCGTGCTGATGTGGGAGTAGTAATCCTGATAAACACGCGAGATGCTTCGCTCCGCTCTGCATGACAGGTACTTTTGCAAGCAAACGCGCAAGACGCTTCGGCTGCGCCTCTGCATGATACGCAATAAAAAAGCCCCCCAGACTTGGTCTGGGGGGCTTTTTTATCTGCTGAATGGAGACTAAGCGGTCTGGGTCATGTTGTCCAGAGCTTCCATTACTTCTTTCACGTGGCCACGCGAAGTTTCGAGCAATTGCTTCTCTTCATCATTGAGTTGCAGTTCGATAACACGCTCGATACCATTTTTACCCAGAATAACAGGTGCACCGAGGTACACGCCGTCGATGCCGTATTCGCCTTCCAGCTTGATGCAGACAGGGAACACGCGGCGCTGGTCGCGCACAATGGCTTCTACCATTTGCGCAGCAGCAGCACCGGGAGCGTACCAGGCCGAAGTACCCATTAGCTTCACTAGCTCGCCACCACCCACAGCAGTGCGCTGCACGATAGCGTCAAGCTCGGCTTTGCCGATAAGCTCCGTCACCGGAATGCCGCCCACTGTGGTGTAGCGGGGTAGGGGCACCATGGTGTCGCCGTGGCCGCCCATAAGTACGGCCTGAATGTCTTTGGGGCTCACATTCAGCGCTTCAGCCAGGAAAGCGCGGTAGCGAGCCGTGTCCAGGATGCCGGCCATACCAAACACCTTCTCACGGGGCAAACCGGAGGTGAGGTGGGCCTGGTAAGTCATCACGTCGAGCGGGTTAGAAACGACGATGATAATAGCGTTGGGCGAGTACTTCACTACCTGCTCCGTCACCGATTTTACGATGCCAGCGTTGGTCGAAATCAGGTCGTCGCGGCTCATGCCGGGCTTACGGGGCAGGCCCGAGGTGATAACAACTACCTCCGAGTCGGCGGTGCGGCTGTAGTCGCCGGTGACACCTACGGTACGGGAGTCGTAGCCGATAATGGGCGACTTCTGCCAGATGTCCAGCGCTTTGCCTTCGGCGAAGCCTTCCTTAATATCAACGAGAACAATTTCGTTGGCGATTTCGCGGGTGGCGAGTACATCAGCGCAAGTTGCGCCCACGTTGCCAGCCCCAACTACGGTAACTTTCATCGGGTGAGGAATTGGGAGTGAAATATTGGATTCGCGTGGTAAAAGTAAGCGAAAACGCTTTCCATGCCGGAGGTTTTTGCAGTCTTTTCAAATACTGCTTTCATATCTATGGCTTGAAAACTCTTATTTCGTTTACGTATGGATTATTGCTATCATGTACCTTTTCGTTATTGTAAAAACTGTTAAGACCTTGAAATCAAGCTTGTTACAGTCGTTTTCGAATAGCTCGTATGATGCGCGTATAGTATCCTGATCAGCTTGAGTGAGATAAATAATAAACTGACGCGTTATAGGGGTGCCTAATTGATGGTCTTTTCCTGGTTCAAGCAAGGGGAAGATCAAGGTGTAGGTTGACGGATTTATTGGCTGATCCTGGGGGACAATATTGCCGGTTTCATCAAGCACACGCACAGAGTCGCGAGAGTAGCTTAGCGGCGGAATGAATATGCTTTGAGTGTTATTTGAATTGAGGTAGACTATTGAAAAATATGTCTCCCGTGCATTGCGTGGACCTTCGCATTGGTCAATGCCAAGAATGCTGCACCCGGAGAGAGAAATACACAAGCTTAATAAGCTGATCAACAATAATTTCATAGGTATTGATATAGTTAAGCGAAGGTAAAGGTTACATCCGGCGCAGCACCAACACCCGCTGGGTTTCTTCGGTCACTTTATACCGCTCATCGGGCCGGAAGCCAATAACCCAGGCAATACGCTGGTCGGCCGTAACCAGCACACGCACGTCATCCTTGAGGTTAAGCGGCACTTTTTGGTCGATGAGAAAGTCGCTGATCTTCTTCTTGCCCTTCATACCAATGGGCATAAACCAGTCGCCTTCCTGCCAGCGGCGCACGGTGAGCGGAAATTGCAGGCGGTCGGCGTCGAGGGCGGTTTCGTTTTTCTTCCGGGGAACCTCAAATCCTTCTGCTTCCTGTAAGTTGGCGGTGAGGTGTAGTCCCTCGGCAACAAGCTTGGTTTGGCCCGCCTGAAGCTGGTAGGTACCGAAGCTCGTGAGGTTTTTGCGGGTAATAACCAGTTGGTCGCGGTCCTTCACCAGCGTATGCGTCGGCGACTCGAAGCGGCGGCCGGCAGTGGCTTTGAAGGCAGCCACAATTTCTTTCGTAACCGGAAAGGAGAAGTTGAACGGTCGCAGCAGCTCGTGCAAAACCAGTGTAATGGCCGCCGTAGCCTGTAGCGTCGCGATGTTGAAGTAGGTTACTTCGTCTTCCTCTTTCCGGGCTTGGGCAGCAGTATCAGCCACGTAGCGGCGCACAATTTCTTCAGCGCCACCCACACGCTCGGCAGTGTATTCCAAGGTCTGGTCGAGGTTAGGGTTGATTTCGCGCAGCACAGGCAGCACATCGTGGCGCAGGCGGTTGCGCTGATACGTGGTGCTGTCGTTGGAGGCATCCTCGCGCCACACCAAGCGGTTTTCCATCACATACTCGAACAGCTCTTCCTTGCCAATGCTGAGGAAAGGGCGAACCACGTAGCCATTTTTAGCCTGAATACCGTGCAGGCCAGCTAGCCCAGTACCGTGCGTTAGGTTGAGTAGCATGGTTTCGGCGGCGTCGCGCTGGTGGTGAGCGGTGGCAATGTAGCTAAGCTGCTGGGTTTGGCGGATACGCTCAAACCACTCGTAGCGCAGGGCGCGGGCTGCCATTTGAGTAGAAATGCCTTCTCGGGCGGCAAATTCTTTGGTTTGAAAGAACTCAGCAAAATAGGGGACATCGTACTTCTTAGCCAGCTTGCGCACAAACTGCTCGTCGGCGTCGGCCTCTTCGCCGCGCAGCCCAAAATGACAATGCGCAATGGCAAACGGCACTTCCAGCCGGTGCAGCACATCGGCCAGGGCTACGGAATCTATGCCTCCGCTCACCGCGACCAGCAGCTGATCGGTGGTGGGGGAGAAGAGGTTTTTTTCTTCGATGAACTGGCGGACACGGTCGAGCATGAAATGTCAATAATTTAGCAGCGGTGAAAGCTCCTGGTGGGGGGCGAAATCTACTACGAAGGCACTACGCTGCAAAGATGGGCGTTACCACCGGGCCTTCTGTACCTTTGCGGTGAAATGCGTTTTCTACGACTCCTCTTTTTTCTGTTGTTGCTGCCCCTGGCTGTACTGGCCCAGCAACGCCCGGCCCCAAAAGGCGGCACTCCACCCAAAGGCCAACGTATTGAACTACTGACGGCGGGCGAGCTGGTGGGCGGTGATTTTAACGGGGTAGAAATTCGCAAGCTGATTGGCAATGTGAGCTTTAAGCAGCAGAACACCTTTATCTACTGCGACTCGGCTTACCAATATATCGGGCGTAATGCACTGGAAGCATTCAGCAATGTGCGCATTGTTGAAAACGATACGCTGACAATTACCGGCGACCAAGCCTTTTACGACGGCGACACCCGCAAGGCACGCATGACGGGCAACGTAGTGATGCGTGACCCGCGGATGACGTTAATCACGCAAACCCTCGACTACGATCTGAACCGCAAGCAGGCCTACTATACCAACGGCGGCCGCCTGACTGACCCCGAAAACACGCTGACCAGCCAACGGGGATATTATAATACAGCATCGAAGGTGTTCAGCTTTCGGCGCGATGTGCGCCTGACTACCAAAGACAACCTTATCACCACTGACTCTTTGCAGTACAACACGGTGTCGAAGATTGCCTACTTCTTTGGCCCAACGCGCATTACGGGGCAGGAAGGGCGGAGCTTATACGCCGAGAATGGCTACTACAATACGATTACGCGGGTCTCAAACTTTCAGCGTAACGCGAAGATTGAAACCCCGGATTATCTGCTTGGTGGTGATAAGCTAGTGTACGACGAGGCCCGACAGTATGGCGTAGCCACGGGCAATGTGTCCATGACTTCCAAGAAGGACAACATCCTGATTCGGGGCGATGTGGGGCGCTACTGGCGGGCCTTGGGCAAGGCCAAAGTGTACGGCGCGCCCGTGATGCGCAATATTTCTGACCGCGACACGCTGTTTCTGGCCGCCGATACGCTGATGAGCGTGGAAGGGCAGCCGGGACAAACGTCGGGGGGCATTATTTATGCCTTTCCCAAAGTGCGCATCTTCCGCGCCGACTTGCAGGGCCGCTGCGACTCGCTAACATACGACCGGCAGGACTCGATTATTTACTTGAACCGCAATCCGATTCTGTGGAGCGATAAAAATCAGCTCACCTCGGATAGCATGGAAATACAGCAGCGCCGCGGCAAAATTGATCAGATGCGCCTGTATGCCAACGCTTTCATCGTGGGCCAGGATACCTTGCTCAACTTTAATCAAGTGAAAGGCCGCAACATGGTGGCCTACTTCGGGGATAATAAAATAAAAAAAGTTGATGTGGTTGGCAACGCGGAGAGCCTCTACTTTGCTCTTGAGGGTGACACCACCACGACCGGCATGAACAAAGCAGTTAGCGCCACGATGGCGCTACGCTTTGCCGACAATAAACTTCAAACCATCACCTTCCAAACCAACCCCGACGCTAGCTTCATTCCGCCCCACGAGCTCAAAGAGGAAGACAAGACTCTGAAAGGCATGCAGTGGCGCATCAAGGAACGACCAAGCCGCCGGGCTACGTTAGGAAAGCACTTCAATCTGCCCGCCAAGGCAAAACCAAAAAAGACGAATACTAAGACCAAAAAAAGCCCCCCAAAGGCAAAACCAAAAGCCGCTCCGAACGCCAAAAAGCCCCCCAGCCGCCCTACACCCGTTCGTGCGGCCGTCAATTAAAAGAAGCGCTCCGCTACTGCTAGCTTCGTCCGCGCTTCCTGCCGTTTGATTCGGCTCCGTATTCCGTTACCTTTGCGTCCTTATGCCCTTGTTTCGCCCTACCTTCTTTCTGTTGTTACTGAGCGCTTTGCTGCTCGGCTCGTGCAGCGGCTACCAAAAGCTGCTCAAGAGCGACGACGTGAATAAAAAATATACCGCTGCTCTCAAATACTATGAGGAAGGCGACTTCTTTAAAGCCGGCACCTTGCTGGAAGAGCTAATTCCGCTGCTCCGTGGCCGCCCAGAGGCAGAGAAGGCCCAGTTTTACTTCGCCAACACGAACTTCCGCCAGCGTAACTATACGTTGGCCTCGTATTATTTCAAGTCGTTCTTCGAGACGTATCCCAATTCGACCTACGCTGAAGAGGCTTCGTTTATGTACGCCAAGTCGCTGTTTCGTGACTCACCGGAGTTTGAGCTTGATCAGACCAACACCTTCACGGCGCTGGAGGCTATTCAGGATTTCCTGAACCGCTACCCCACCAGCCAGTTCCGCCCCGAGACAGAGAGCATGTCGCAGGAGCTACAGAAGAAGCTGGATATCAAAGCCTTTGAGAGCGCCCGGCTTTATTATCAGCTGCGCTATTATCAATCGGCGGTAGTTGCTTTTACAGCTTTTCAGCAGCAGTTTCCGGCTTCTGTTTACAATGAGGAAGCGGCTTATTTGAAGGTAGCTGCCCAGTATTACTACGCGAAAGAAAGTGTTGAGCAAAAGCAGCGGGAGCGCTATTTGGAGGCTATTGCCTTCTACCAGAGCTTCATTGATACATATCCGCAGAGCAAAAACCTGAAACAGGCTGAATCATTCTATGATGATGCCCGCGCCGAGGTAGCAAGGCTCAAACCTGCCGCCGATGCTGCTGTCAACTAGATTTTAATGGGTACATGAGCCATGCATGTACCCATCCAACCAGTAAACCATTTGATTTAAGATGAAAACTCCGAATAACGTCCCCGCTTCCATCGTAACCCGCAACCTGTCGGAATTTGCTGACCAGACCGGCAACGTATATGAGTCGCTGGCCATCATCTCTAAGCGGGCCAACCAGATTTCGGTCACGCTGAAAGAAGAGTTGAACAGCAAACTGGCCGAATTTGCCACCACGGTTGACAACTTGGAAGAAGTATTTGAGAACCGCGAGCAAATCGAGATTTCCAAGTACTACGAGCGTCTGCCCAAGCCCACCAATTTGGCTGTAGAAGAGTTTTTGGAAGGCAAAGTACACTTCTCGATGCCCGCTGAAGGCGAAACGCCAGCCCGCGCTGCCGAGTAAACTTCGCTTCCTAACTACCGCACAATGGCGCTGCAAGGCCGTAAAATTTTGCTGGGCGTGTGCGGGAGCATTGCTGCGTATAAGTCCGCCCTATTGGTGCGGCTCCTTGTTAAGGCCGGGGCTGAGGTGCAAGTCATTCTGACTGCCTCGGCCTCGGCCTTTGTCACGCCCCTTACGCTTGGTACGCTGTCTAAAAATCCGGTTCTGACGGGTTTTTTAAAGAACGAAGCGGCGGGTGAGTGGCACAACCACGTGGACTTAGGCTTGTGGGCTGATGCGCTAGTGATTGCTCCGGCTAGTGCCAATACCGTGGCCCAGCTAGCGAACGGTCACTGCCCCAATCTGCTGGCTGCCGTTTACCTATCGGCCCGTTGCCCCGTGTTCTTGGCGCCAGCTATGGACCTGGACATGTACGCGCACCCTGCCGTAACCGAAAACCTCGCTCGCCTCCGCAGTTTCGGCAACCATGTGTTCGATTCGCCTCCCGGTGAGCTGGCTAGCGGCCTTTCAGGGCCCGGCCGGATGTTGGAGCCGGAGGACATTATGCGGAAGCTGGAGGAGTTTTTTGGTAACTAGGCCAACGTTTGTCATGCAGAGCGGGAGCGAAGCATCTCGCTCACGATAGTAGGAGTAGTAACCTAGCATCAGCACGCGAGATGCTTCGCTGCGCTCTGCATGACGTTCTTTCAAAATCTTCTTTATGCGCGTTCTCATCACGGCTGGCCCTACTTACGAACCCATTGATCCGGTGCGCTTTATCGGCAACCGCTCAACTGGCAAGATGGGCTACGCGCTGGCCGAAGCATTTGCGGCTCGGGGGGCAGATGTGACGATGGTCAGTGGCCCAACGCAACTCCATATTCAACATCCGCGAATTGAGGTGATTGCGGTGCAAACGGCTGACGAGATGTACGCTGCGGCTGCAAAAATTGCCCCCCAGGCGGATGTGTGGGTGTTTGCCGCCGCCGTGGCCGATTATAAGCCGCGGTCAATGGCCACAAACAAGATCAAAAAGGACGGCGATACGCTGACCTTGGAACTAGTTAAGAACATTGACATTGCCGCTACACTGGGCAAGCAGAAGCGGCCTGAACAATTTTCGGTGGGTTTTGCGTTGGAGACGAATGATGAGGAAGCCCACGCTCGCGCCAAGCTACAGCGCAAGAATTTCGACCTCATCGTGCTCAATTCCCTGCGCGACGCCGGTGCCGGCTTCGGCCACGACACCAACAAAGTGACGCTGCTGACCGCTGGGGGGCAAATGACTATCTTTGAATTGAAGCCGAAAGCTGAAGTGGCCCGCGACATTGTGCAAACCGTTTTGGCTTCGCTCTCTGCTATATCTACTCCCCATGCGTAACCTGCTGTTCTCACTTTGCTGTCTGCTCTCGCTGCTTGCGCGCCCGTCTCAAGCCCAAGAGCTACTGGCTGAAGTAAGCGTGACTACCGAAAACGTGACCATTGCCGATCAGCAGCTCGTGCAGCAAATGCGGACGGACATCCAGTCGTTTCTGAACACGCGTACCTGGACCAGCATCACGTATCGACCCGAAGAGCGTATTCGTTTCCGGTTGTTTATAGGTATTACTGGGATTCCCCAAACCGGCTCTTACCAGGCTACTGCCCGCATCATTACGGAGCGTCCCGTGTATGGCACGGGGTACCAAACCAATTTGCTGTCATTTGCCGACAGAGGGTGGGCTTTCAATTACTCACCGCAAAATCCGCTCGACTATTCCGACAATGTATTTGTGTCGAATCTGTCGTCGCTGCTGAGCTATTACGCTTATATCGTGATCGGGATGGATCAGGACAGCTTTTCGCCGCTGGGAGGCTCGCCTTACTACGACCGCGCCCGAAACATACTGACTACAGCCGCTTCCCAAACCCAGGAGGGCGACCAAGGCTGGCGCAACACAGAGCCACGCAATCGCTATTGGCTGCTCAATGATTTACAGGACCCACAACTATCTGCTTTCCGCAATGGGGTGTATGCCTACTATCGGCAGGGCCTGGATATTTTTGTAGAGAAGCCGGAGGATGCCCGTGCTAGTATTTTCAAGGCTCTTCAAGGTGTACAAGCTGCCACCGTTCGCCGGCCAGGCACGCTATTGGCCCGCGCTTTCTTCGATACGAAAGCCGACGAAATAGCGAACATTTTCCGCACCGCTTCCGACCCTCAGCAGAAAGCGCAGGTAGTAGCCCTGCTCACGGAAGTTGACCCTACCAACACGGCCAAGTATCAGGCGATTTTGCAGCGCTAGTTGGTGAACTGTAGCTAAGTGGGTGTTGCTAAATAATTTGGCTTATTTTTGTTGAATCACAAGAATCAACTAATTTTATTAGTTGATTCTTGTGTTAATGCTCTGAAAGGAAGTGGAAGGTCATCTTTTGCCTCTTTCATTATAGCATACTCTTAAAAAAAGCCCCCCAGCACCGGCGTTTCGTGTGAAGTTTCAGATTGAGCCGCTGCTGTCTTTATTATTCAAACTTGTATGCTGGTTGATCTTCGCATTCAAAACTACGCGCTGATTGAGGCGCTGGAGCTGCGGCCTTCGGCCCTTCTCAATATAATTACTGGTGAAACGGGCGCGGGCAAGTCTATTATGCTGGGCGCCATTGGCTTGCTGCTTGGCAATCGGGCAGACTCACGTATGCTGTTCAATACGGGTAGCAAGTGCGTGATTGAAGGCCAGTTTGACATCTCCAACTACCAGTTGCAGGATATCTTCGATTCCGAAGACCTCGATTACGACGCTCAGTGTATTCTGCGCCGCGAAATCAGTCCCACGGGCAAGTCGCGGGCCTTCGTGAATGACACGCCGGTGACCTTGGAAACGCTGCGGAAAATTGGCGCCAACCTCATGGACATCCACTCCCAGCATGACACGCTGCTGCTGGGTGATGCCGTATTTCAACTTAATCTGCTTGACTTGTACGCCGGTTTGGTGCCCACGCGGGGTCAGTACTCCAATGCCTATCGTCAATACCGCAAGCTCGAGGCTGACCTGAAAACCCTGGAAAATCAGGTAGCGCAGGCCAACAAGGAGCTGGATTACCACAGCTTCTTGCTCAGTGAACTGGAAGAAGCGCGCTTAGATCAGGAAAACCAAGAGGAGTTGGAGCAAGAAATAAAGCAGCTCGAACACGCTGAGGAAATCAAGTACAAGCTCAGCCAAGCGTATCAAAGCTTGTCGGAAAGCGAGTACTGCGCTACGGGCAGTATGAAAGAGGCCGCTACAATGCTGGGCCAGATTGCCGCCTACGCTGACTCTTTCCAAGCTCTGAAAGCCCGCCTCGACAGCTGCCTTATTGAGTTGCACGATATTGCTGATGAAGTAGAAGCCGCCGAGCGCCGCACCGAAGGCGATCCGGCCCGCATCGACGAGCTTCAGGGCCGCCTGAACGTGCTATATAACCTCCAGCGCAAGCACCAGGTCCGCGACCTGACGGCCCTTATCGAAGTGCGCGACCAGCTGCGCCAGCAAGTCGGCTCGGTATTGAACCTTGACAAAGAAATTGCCCGCCTGCGCAAAGACACCGACGGCGCCCTGGCTACTGTGACCAAGCAAGCCGCGCGCCTTTCCGAAAGTCGGCGGAAAGCATTTCCTAAGTTTGAGAAAGAGCTGGCGGCTTTGCTTTCTGAGCTGGGAATGCCCCATTCGCGCATTGTGGTGCAGCACAGCACTAGTCAGCCCAGCGCCAGCGGCACCGATGTGGTGAGCATTCTGTTCACGGCCAACAAAGGTGCCCAACCTCAAACGCTGAGCAAGGCAGCCTCGGGGGGCGAATTTTCTCGCCTTATGCTCTGCATCAAGTACATGCTAGCCGATAAGACGGCTTTGCCCACAATTGTGTTTGACGAGATTGATACCGGTATTTCCGGTGAAATTGCGGTGAAAGTGGGCCGTATGATGCAGCAGATGGCCAAGAAGCATCAGCTCGTCGCTATTTCTCACCTGCCTCAAATGGCCGCCGCCGGCGACGCACATTACTTCGTGTACAAAGAAGACCGTGCCGACCGTACCATCAGCCGCATCCGTCAGTTGAGCACTGAGGAGCGCATCCGCGAAATTGCTCACATGATTGCCGGCGCCAAGCCTAGTGAGAATGCCTTCGAAAGCGCACGGGAGTTGCTGGCTATGCGTGGTGAGCCAATGGCCGCCTAAACTAAATATTAGGGATAGAAACTCTTTATTTTTTCGCACCTTACTAACATGGAAATCGTCAAAGGCAAGCGAATTAAATTATTTGGCAAGATAACTTGGCTATTAGGGATTATTGGATTCTACTATTTTAAGCATCTCATCGACCTCAATCACCCAGCGAACAATACTATCTTATTCCTTAGGTTGGAGATGTTATCAAGCTTGTTTATGGCTGCAGGATTCGGGGTGATATTATTTCCATATTATTCCGGTAATACCAAAAGAACTGTCTTTGTCTCTCTATTTATGCTGCTCCCCTTATCATTCATGTTTTATAAGCATCTACAAATAGTATCTTCAATTAAATGGCTAATTGCATATCATATGCAATTAGATAAGTAAGCGCGACTACATTTTATAGCTACAGGTCTCATTCATAACCTACAGAGTGAACAGTCGCTCCATAAGTGAGTAGTTTTATCATAAGAATATAGCTCACTCGAAGTAGGAGGCAAAAGGAAAAGGATTGGCTAAATTGCCGGCACTTGTCCGGAAATGGGATAACCCTATTTCGTGATAAGAACCCTTCGCAACCTGACCCAACTAAACTTCCAATCTCCCTTACATGTCCAATAACCTACTCGCTGGCAAAGTCGGCATTATCTCCGGCGCCCTTGATTCCAAGTCCATTGCTTGGAAAGTAGCCCAGAAAGCCCACGCCGAAGGTGCCCGCTTTGTGCTGACTAACGCCCCGCTGGCCATGCGCATGGGCGAAATCAAGCAACTAGCCGAGGAGTGCGGCGCTCTTATCGTGCCCGCCGACGCTACCTCTGTGGAGGAACTGGAAAACCTGTTTTCGCAGGCTACAGAGCACCTGGGGGGCAAATTGGACTTCGTGTTGCACAGCATTGGCATGAGCCCGAACATTCGTAAGAAGAAACATTACGGCGAACTGGACTATAAATTCTTCCAGCAAACTCTGGACGTGTCGGCCTTGTCGTTTCACAAAATGATGGCTGTAGCCGAACGTCAGGACGCCATGAAAGAGTGGGGTAGCATTGTGGCCCTCTCGTACATTGCCGCTCAGCGCGTATTCCCCGATTACACGGATATGTCGCAGGCCAAAGCCATGCTCGAAAGCATCGCCCGCAACTACGGCTACCGCCTCGGCAAGCTCAAAAAGGTGCGCGTGAACACCATCTCGCAGTCGCCGACCAAAACCACAGCCGGCACCGGTGTAGGCGGTTTCGATGCCTTCTACGACTACGCTGATAAGATGTCGCCGCTGGGCAATGCTCCCGCTGAAGCTTGCGCCGACTATTGCATTACCCTCTTCTCCGACTTGACCCGCTACGTAACTATGCAGAACCTGCTCCACGACGGTGGCTTCAGTAGCACCGGAATTTCGGAAGATGTAGTGGAGGCCTTGATGAAAATGAATAGCTAGTTTCTGGTAACCAGAAATCCTGAAAAAGCCTACTCTTTAAATAGAGTAGGCTTTTTTTTAAGATAGTAAGCTATTGTTGGCTGGGGGGCTTTTTTGCCTTAGTGTAGTCGTTCAGCCAGATAATAATAGGGCTGAAAAAGGTGGTGCATAAATAGCTGCTCCTGATTGTCCGGGAACCTGGTGTGGTAGGCCGAGTCGGCGGGTAGTACGATGCTAGTGCCAGCCCGCACATAGTGGCTGCTGGAATAAAAAGCAGGTCCTTGGTAGTCAGGCACCTGCTTTTTTACAGCCCGCATTACAAAGTTGCCTAGATAGCGTTGATACCGCTGCTGTGCCCGTCGCGAAGGCTTTTCCATTTGATTATAAGCAAAGCCCATCGCCAGGATTTGAGGGAACTTCTGCTTTTTAATCATTGATTTGGCCCCCACAAACGGATTGACAGGGTTAAAGTCGCTCAACGTCTGGACGGAGAGCGGGAACTCCGGCACCCAGTCGACCGGATTTACCACATTGAAGGCCCAGCCGCCTTGTGTTGCAGCTTCATAATCGTAAGCAAAGTAGAGGTTGCCTGGTTTGGGGCCGGCGCTACAATAGGTTTTGAATCGAATGTCAGCTGGAAGGAGTCCCTGCTTCTGAAGGGAGCGCACATGCGCCGTGAGCAAATAAGCCAGCGCGCCGCCTTGGCTGTGGCCCATAATGATGACATCGTGCGTGCCGCGCTTGTACAGAGAATCGACTTTGGCCAGAATATCATCGGCCAGAAACGCCGTGCCCAGCAGCCAGCCCGTGTGTACGGCCGCCTGCGAATTGGTAGCCAGCGCGTATTTGAAGGTGCGAGTGGGAGTGAGGCGCAGCTCACCCGTGGCCGGGAGCATAGCGGCATAAAAATTCTCTAGCCAGCTTACCGAGTTGGCCGTGGTGCCGCGCAGACTAATAACAGCCACCGAGTTGGTATTAGTCCACAAATCCCAGCGGTTATCGAGGCCCACGACGGGCGAGCGGTACACCATGCGAAATTGGGCCGGACGCGGAATCGCGCCAAAAAACGTAGTATCGGCGATGCGTGCGTGCAGGCGTAGCAGCTGCAGCTCTACGTACTCCGCTTTATCAAAACCAGGTTTCAGCTGTTGGGCCTGAATGCTCCCGGCTCCCACCAGCAATCAAAAAAGGTAGAAGGCAATGCGCAGCATCAGCAAGTAGTTTGAGACTACTTCTATACAATCTACTGACTCAGTGGTTTTGTCAAGTCGAAATCGGCCTGAAACCGTAGCTGCCCATCGCGTTTCAAAATGTAGCTGAACGTCTTGCGGTCTTCGCTCAATACCGTTGACCACTCATTGGTGGCCGCTGCTGGGATTAGCTTAGCCGTGTAGTCATCGGCCGGAAAGCTTTGACTATACAGGGTGCTGCCGGCCTTGGCGTAGCCCCCATACATAGTCACTGAATCGGGAGTGCCATCGGGGTGGCGGTGGTCGTGCTTAAGCAGGAGACCCTGGTCACTTTTGGTGAATACCCAGGTGCGGGATTTATCCTCGCCTACCTGAAAAGGAACCCGGATTTCGGTGGGTGAACAGCTCTGCACCCGCATCACCAACGCTTTGCCCCCAAATGGGTCTTTGCCGCCTTCCGGAAACACCACTTTACCCTCATACGCCTGGTTGCATAGGGTGCTCAAGCGCCCAAAAAAGTCCTGCGAAGGCGTGGGGGGCATTTTGGTGGTTGTGCAGCCCAAGGCAAAAAGGATCAGAAATAGGTAAGCGTTTTTCATAAATGCTACGTAAGGATCACTGAAACCCAGGCAGGTGCCTGCAGTATGTATTATTCCACTCATGCCTCGCTACACTTGCAACTCTCTTAGAACTAGTGGCTCAACCACCCCGCTGCCAGCATGTGGGGCCGGCAAGGTACGCGTTCTGTGCTGGAGCTGAGTGGTACATGCTCATTCACTCAAGGCTAGTCGGGATTATAAAACCACCCTATTTTATCACTCATGCAAGATTATCACAACCTCGAAACGCTGCTGAATACGCAGCAAAAGAAGCTGAGCTTTTTCCAAAACCTGGTACTGATTGCCGCCGCCGACGGCATACTTGATAAGAGTGAAGGAGAATTTCTGCTGCAAATAGGCAAGAAACTTGGCCTGACGGCCGAAGACGTGAAGCCCATTGCCGATAACCTCAGTGTGCTCAGCTTCGTGGTGGCTTCCGAAGGCATGCAGCGCACCTTGGAACTGCAAACTTTGGTGCAGATGATGTTGCAGGACGGCCAGATTGACCCTCGTGAGTACGGCCTGTGCATGGAATACGCCAACCGCATCGGCTACAGCAAGGAAATACTGGATGACATGGTAACCCAGCTTGCCGGTGGCGCACCAACGGGAGGCAACCGCAATCCGCCTACGGTGAAGTAGCGCTGAGTGCTTGTCAGCGGCCCTTCACGCCGGGGTAAAGTGTTTGAACTACATCACTTTGTACAAACTCCTTGGTGCGCACATTCATAAGACTTAGCTGCCCGCCGTAAGCCGCGCCCTGGTCCAAGTTCCACACGTTGGCGCGCTGGCAGGGCACTGCGCTAGCGGGCCAGGTAGGCGTGTGGCCAATGAAGCATTCGTGGTAGTCTTCGGCGAACATGCCATTGCGCCACAGCGTCCGGTCCCAGATAAGGCTGTAGGGGTCTTGCTCAGCTATTGGCAGGTCGGGGTCGTAGCCGCCGTGCACGTAGAGGTTGCCTACTTCATCCTCAAAATATGGCAGCTGCTTGCCAAAGAAAGTGCGAAAGTGCCGTTCAGTCTGCTCTTTCGGTTTCCGCTCATACGATTCAAAAGTTGCCCTTCCGCCTTGCTGATACCACAGCATATTTACCTCCTCCCGTGGCGACTCGGTCGCCATCCACTCTGCCGTCCACCAGTCGTGGTTGCCTTGTAGCCAGATGCTGTTGGGGATATTGAGCAGGCGCTCCACACATTCTGCTGTGTCGGGCCAGCCGTCAGATACGTCGCCTAAGTGAATTAGACGGTCAATTCCGGGTCGAAAAGGACTGCGTTCCAATACCTGCTCCAGCGCGCGGAAGGCACCGTGAATGTCACCAAGGGCATATGTTTCCATCCCAGTTACTACGAGCCCGACAGGAAGTAGGCTGTGGTTGAGCTGGGGGGCTTTTTTTAAATAACTAGGAAAGCTGAACATTGTAGAGACGCATATTTGCGTCTCGTCGTTGGATAATCTGTTATAGCCTAACCAACTAAACAACGACGAGACGCAAGTATGCGTCTCTACAGTGGCAGCGCACCCACGGCCGCCGCCGCATTCACGCGGCCCCAGCCGAAGCTGCTGCTACGCGCCGTCCGGTTGGAGCTGGCGACTACCAGGCGACTCATAATCTGGGCTCGGGTTTCGGCAGGATGTTGTGCCCAAACAAGGGCCGTAATGCCAGCCATCGTAGCCGTAGCAACCGAAGAGCCCCCCACGGTGCTCGGAGCGTCGCCGCTCATGGCCAACGATAGCACCGCGCGGTCGTTGCTGGGCTTCTGCATCACTACCGCAAACTCAACCTTGGCTCCTACGTGGCAATCATCGCAGCGGGAAGTAAGGTTGTCTTGCAGACCGGTCACGGCCACCACTTCGGGCAGCGTGGCCGGGTAAGTAACTCCTACAAAGCCCGACGACCAATCATAGGAAGTGCCAGCGGCGCAGAAGATGAGCTTGCCGCGGTTGTAGGCATAACGTATCGCGTCAGTCATTTGCGACGAGCTGGTCAGGCGGCCCATACTCATGCTGATAATGCGCACGTCGGTGCGGTTACCAGCCAGAATGTAAGCGTCGGACACACCTTTCACTTCACGGCTGGCATCAAGAAATACATCCTGCGCGGCGCGAATCGTAATTAGATTAGCATTGTAGGCAACGCCCACGGCTGCACCATCGGTGCCCCGCGGCGCAGCAGCTGCGCCGGCCATGCTAGTGCCGTGTCCGCAACCGTCGTTGGGCGTTTCTACCGGCCCCGTAGGAATGCCAAAGATGGAAGCGCGCGGCAGCGTTACCAGTCGCTCAATAGTGCGACCCTGGCTCAACCCCTGATTGAAAGCGGATCCCAGATTTTCCTGGGCATCGGAGGAGCCCGAATCAATAATAACGATTTTGATGCCCTGGCCCGTACTCTGGCTCCAGCTAGCTCGAATGCCGTGAAACTGATCGGACTGATTCCAGGAAGATTTGCTGCCGTTGGCAAGCACCGTATAGTCGGAGCCGGCCACCAAATCGGGGTTCGGCACATTATTGTCGCAGCCGCTGCTGCTCAGAATGGCCGCGCTGCTGTTAGCTGTCACTGCCTGGCGGCGGTTGGGCTCGTAGCCTATCGGCTCAGCGTAGCGCACCAGCTCTGAGGCCCTTAGTTTCTGAATCGTGCTCAGCTCACGCACCGTCACGTCGAGTACGGGCAGCACATTTTCCTCGAAAGCAACTACCTGTGTCTGGGTTAAGTCGGGATTGGCTTTGCGCTCCTCGGCCAAAATCAGCTCCAGCACCTGCGCACGGGCGGCTTGCCAAGCCGGCGACGAGGCAGCATCGGGGGGCAATTCCCCCACAAATCCCGCTGGCTTATAGCCCACCGAGAGCACGTAGTCGGAGCGGGTGAGGGCGCTCCACACAAAGTGCTCCGACGCCTGATTCCAGTCGAACCGACCCGTTTCGCGCAGGCGGCTGAGTATCTGCGAGTCGAGCTGTTGAGTGGTCAGCGCTTCGGTGGGGTCCGCTTTGGGCTGTGGGCTCAGTTGGTCATCGGCTTGCTGCTGACAGCTGGTTAGAAAAAGTGTGAACAACGCCGTAGAAAGAATAGCAGTAGAAGTACGCATGGCTGTAGAATAAGAGTAGAATGGGAGAAAAGCCGTCTAAGAGAATGAATATCAGCATTAAACTCACAGAATGCTAGCGTTATAAAAGCACGAAAATGAGGGCCATCCCAAGCAAAAAACGTCCTTTAAAACCGCCAGGATCACTAGTAATTTTCAACCATGAATATTCAAGAAGCCTACAACTCCTGGGCCGACAGCTACGACGATGTCCAGAACAAAACCCGCGACTTAGAAGCGCAAGCCATTCGCTCCTTAGTGCCTGGGGGGCATTTTGATGAAGTAATAGAGCTGGGCTGCGGCACCGGCAAAAACACCGAATGGCTGGCTGCTCGCACCACTCATCTTACCGCCGTCGATTTCTCCGCCGAAATGCTGCGCAGGGCTCAGGAGAAGCTGCAGCAGCCGCACATTACCTTCCATCAGGCGGATATTACGCAGGCATGGAAGTTCAGCCGCACGCCCGCCAACCTTATTACGTGCAGCCTTATTCTGGAGCACATCCAGGACCTAAACCACGTATTTGCCCAGGCCAGCAAAGCTCTCCAACCACAAGGGCATTTTTACATCGGTGAGCTGCACCCGTTGAAGCAATACCAGGGCAGCAAAGCCCGCTTTGATACGGCTGCGGGGGGCATTTTTGAGCTGGAATGCTACGTGCACCACATCTCCGACTTCACCGAAACGGCCCGCCGCCACGGCTTTAGCTGCATAACCCTGCAAGAGTGGTTTGACGACGACGACCGCACCACAACCCCTCGAATCGTGTGTTTTCTTTTTCGTCGTGAGGGATAGGGAAGTCAAGTGAATTAACACTTAATAAATAGACGGTCATGCGGAGCGAAAAAAAGGCGGTCATGCAGAGCAGCGCGAAGCATCTCGCGTGCTGACGCAGGAGTAGTAATCTCACTACCACGAGCGAGATGCTTCGCGCTGCTCTGCCTGACGGTCAGCTTAAACCCAAGTTGACCGTCTAACCGCTATAGCCTAATCAAATGAAAAAGCTCGGTTTACTGCTCTTATTTCAGTTGGTGGCGCTAGGGATTTTTGCCCAAGATGCGGGCTTGTCCAAAACCAAGTTCGTGATTGGCGCATCGGTGCCTGAGTTGCTACATGCTGGCGTTGGCTTCGATTTAACTACGTACAATCAACTGGGTTTTACCGTTGGGGTGGGGCCTACGATGGGTGGCGTGTGGCCGGCGCTAAGTGCAGAGCACCGCCTGTATTTTGGGAACGTGCAAGCGAGTACCAACCGCCGAAAATTATTCTTCCGCCAAGGCGCTACTTATTTTACAGAAGGTGAAGAAGGCGCAGGCGTATTGTCGTTGGGTATCGATTTAAAATCAAAAAAAGCGAATAGAGGCTGGACCATCGACGCGGGCTATTTTCTCCTGTTTCCCCGCACCAAAGACCGATACAGAGATTCATTTCCAGCGCTTCGTTTTCAGTACTTCAGCTATTTCAAAAAGCATCAGTAACTAGTGTTAAACTAATAAAAAGCCCCCTAGAGAGTATTTTACTCTGCTGGGGGGCTTTTTGCCTTCAGGTAGCTTGGCGTTGGGGCCTGCTATATTTCGTTTATTAATCTTCTTCCTCTACTAACGTGTCAGCTTGGGTAGTGGCTTCGTAGGTGTCGGCGTACTTGAAATCATCGAGCCAGTAGGCGGAGCTAACCACGTCAAACACGACGGATTTTTCCTCGCGCTTCAGGGGCTTCAATTGCCAGATGATAGCCGGTGCTTCGGGGAAGCTAGTGCCGTCGAGCTGCTCGTGAAACAGGCGCTTGAGCAGGGTGCTGTCGGGCATACCTTGGGCCAGGAGGCGCAGAAGCGGGGCTTCCGGCTGCGTCTCGAGCAGGGCCAGGGCTTCGGCGTCGGCGGCGGTGACCTTAACCTGAAACTGCACGGCCTCGGCCCGCGGAAACTTGCCGTTGTAGGCAGTGTACAGCAGTTGGGTGGCTTTAAAAAACCCTTCGTGCTGGTCTAGCTCGGGGTTTTCTTCCCACAGTTTCTCGGTGAGCATCTGGTGGGCCAGGTTTTCTATCTGGCCGGCTGTGAGCTGGTCCTCGAAAAGGTACTCCAATACGAGCTGGGCCGCCTCCGTGGGCTCCAGGTCGGTGAGGGCCATGTGACACATGGTTTTGAGCTCGTCGGAGGCTATTTCGTCGGGGTTATCGTAGCCGGTTTTGAGCAAGAGAGCTTTGTAGTCTTGGGGCTGCCAAGCGTTCGGCAGCTCCGTAAGGGTGTCGAAGGAAAGGCGCTCTACGGTGAATTTTTGCATGATCAGGAATACGTGGTGTGGCCAGCGTTGGCCACGGGCGGGACTGGCCCGCGTGTATTCTGTGTACGTAAGCTGGACACAAGCAACTAGAAATGCCCCCCAGCTTCTTAATTTGGGTTATATCACTCGACGCGCAACAATTAATCTCTACAAGCTCAATCAATGGCACCACTGGCGCGAGCTTGTAGCTCGTGACCAACTATGATGGGAGGCTGTGCCTCCCCGCCAGAACATTGCCATTGCAACGATTCCGAAGCCGTCTTGCCGCTAGCGCGGCCGATGAGATACAATCTCATCTTCATGGCTGGTCACGAGCTACAAGCTCGCGCCAGTTTGGGGCAAAAACGCAGCTTTATTATAACCTAATGATTCAAGGCGCTTTTTTATCTCTTTGTTAACTGTTTCTTTATCTGTATAAAACCCTAGATGCTGTAATGATTTAGGTAAGGCATTTACGATAAAGGCATTAAATTCAATCATGGTTTTATATATTATCAAACTATTTAATTTTCCTGTGTTCTCTAATCCTGTGATTGATGAAAGATTTTTACAGTTTAGAATCCTAAGGTTTTGGAGGTCTTTTAGTTGTTTAGAGAAGTAAAGATTTTTTAATTGTATTTGATCTTCTATTTGTAAGAATTTAAGTTTTTCAAAATTATCTAAATTATTAAAACTGTTAAAGCCGCGCACTCTTATTATTTCAAGGTGTTCGATGTGGTTACGCTCAATTTCATCTATATTATTTCTGCCACCCAGTAAGAATGTTAATAATTTTAGTCTATTTAATCTGTTAATAAAATCAACTCGTACTTTACTGATCGAGTTGAGTCTAAGGCTATCAAGGATACATAGGTCGCCTATTACATCTATATTTCTGGTTTGTCCAGTCACTGATAACTTTTCAAGCTTTGTATATTCTTTTAAATGAATCAGGTCTAGTTTTCTTGTCTTGGTGTCGCCTATTCTTAGTTCTTTAATTGTTTTAAAATTATTTGATCCTATTATATCATCTTCCTGAAGCTCGAAAATATCAATTGCTAGCGATTCTAAATTGCTTAAATTGGATAGTTCAGGGATATTGATTGCCTTTTGAAGGCAATCAATCGACAAAGATTTGACTTGTGGTATATATTTAAGTGCTTTGCAATCAAATCCTGATTGATAATGCCCATAGAATCTGATTGCAAGATTAGCGTCACTAACAGCACATAAACTGTCTAAATCTTTTAACAGCGCTTTATTATATCGTGGGTTAGAAAATTGAATAATTACCTTTTTACCAATTTTGATACTATCTGCTATTAGTTTGTGATCTATAATGGGTGGATCGTTTATGATTTCCCAAGCCATGTATTCGGTTTTACAAATCAGTGAAGTGTGAAACTACTAAATTTAAGACTATACCAATTTTAGTAATTAATTTCTCTCTTACGCTGCCGTATCCTCCACTTCATCCCCATCATCCACCATCACCCGCGCTAGTTTCTCGATATTGAGGCTGCGAGCCGAGGCGTCGAAGATTTCGCGGTAGGCGCCGCGTTTGTCGTATAGCTCGTCGTGGGTTCCGCTTTCTACCGCGCGGCCCTGCTTCATGACGTAGATGCAGTCGGAGTCCACGATTTGGGCGAGGCTGTGGGAGATGATGACCACCGTGCGGCCCTGCTTGATGGCGTCAAGCGAGTTCTTAATTTGCTCGGTGGCAATGGCGTCGAGGGAGGCGGTGGGCTCATCGAGGAAGATAATGGGCGGGTTCTTGAGGAAGAGCCGGGCAATGGCAATGCGCTGCTGCTGCCCGCCCGATAGCTGCTGTGCATCGGACTGATACTGCTGGGGCAGGGCCATAATCTGATCGTGGAGGTAGGCCTGCTTGGCGGCGGCTTTTATCTCGTCTAAGGTCGCCTCGAAGTTGCCGTAGCGGATGTTTTCCTCGATGCTGCCTTTGAAAATGTGGTTTTTCTGGAGCACCAGCCCGATGCGCTGGCGCAGGGCGTGGGTGTCGTAGTCGGAGAGGGGGCGGCCGTCGAGGAGCATTTCGCCGCTGTTGGGCTCGTAGAACTTGCACAGCAGATTGAGAATAGTGCTTTTGCCCGCCCCTGAGAGGCCTACCAATGCAGTGGTTTGGCCGGCCGCAATGGTCAGGCTGACATCGTGGAGGGCCTGGGTGCCGCTGGGGTAGGTGAAGTCGACGTGGCGCAGCGAAAAAGCCCCCCGGAGCTGGTCGGGCGGGGTGGGGCCGGTGCGCTCGGTTTCGGTGGTGGCGTCGAGGATGTCGAAAAAGCCTTCGGAGTAGGTGAGAGCCTCGTTCATCTCGTCGTAGATGCGGTGGAGCTGGCGGATGGGCGCCGACACGTTGTTGAAGAGTAGAATGTGAAACATGATGGCCCCAATGGAAATCTGCCGATCCAGCACCAGGTAAGCGGTCAAGATGATGATGAGCACCACGCCAATCTGCTCGACGAAGGTTTTTAGGCCGTCGAAGAGGAAGTTGGTTTTGCGGGTTTCGAGCTGGGTGGTCACGAGGTTGCGCTGCATGCCGGCCTGCTTTTCGCCCTCGTAGTCTTCGCGCACAAAGCTCTTAATCACCACAATAGAGTCGATGATGTTGATGAGGCCTTGGCTGCGCTGCTCGCGCAAGCCGCGCAGACTGCGACGCACGCCGTTGAGCTTATCGGCCTGCCGGTAGCTGATCCAGAAGTAAATAGGAAGGATGCCTAGCGCCACAAGCCCCACGTACATGTTGGCCATGAACATGATGATGAGGGCGACAATGGAGTTGGCAAACAGCGGCAGGATGTCGATAAAGAAGTTCTGGACCAGCTTCATCAGGCTCTCCACGCCGCGGTCGATGCGGGTTTGGAGCTTGCCGGTCTGATTGCCGCTGTCGGAGTAGAAGCCGAGCTGGTAGCTCAGAATTTTATCCACGGCCGACTGGTGCAGGGTGCTCGAGACGTTGATGCGGATTTTCTCGCCGTAGAACTTCTGCCCAAACTGAATAAAGGTGTTGATTACCTCCTTGCCCAACAGCAGCGCGGTTACCGCCAGCAGCAAATTTGCCCCCTGCGCCAACCCAAGGCCTTTATCCACCAGTCCCTGCACGGTATCCACGGTGTAGCGCAGCACAAATGGATTGACCTGCGCCGCCAACGACCCCACCAGCGTTAGCAGCAACGTGCTGATAACCAGTCCGCGGTAAGGCAACACGTACGGGTACAGGCGGCGAATAATTTGCCAAAGACTCATAGCAGCAGCGGAACAGTGGAAGCTGCTGAGTTAGACGCGAGAGATGGGAGTGGGGTTATCGGCCTTTGGACACAATAGTATTATTATGTCCGTCGTGCTCTAAATAGAAAAGCATAAAATTGAATGTCATGCAGAGCGTAGCGAAGCATCTCGCTCGCGGTCGTCAGATTGTAAAAAGGCGGTCATGCTGAGCGAAGCCGAAGTATCTCTACTGAGTAGTACTCAACGCCAGTTCAACGAAGCGGGCGAGATGCTTCGCGCTGCTCTGCATGACGTTCTAAAGTATGACTGTCTGCAACTCTTAAGCTTTTCTCGGTACTTTAACCCCTAAACTATCTTTCACCACCAACCAAACCACATGACGATACTCCGACTCTTAGCCTTGGCCGGGGGCCTGGCTCTGGCCGCGCCTACCTTGGCCCAACAAGCCGAAAAAGTTGATCAGGCTATGATTGCCAAGATCAAAGATGAAGGCATGAACCGCTCCAAGGTAATGGAAACGGCCTTTTACCTCACCGACGTTTGCGGCCCGCGCCTAGCCAACTCCGACGGCTTGAAGCGTGCCAACGAGTGGACCAAAGGCCAGCTCACCAAGTGGGGTATGAGCAACGCCAACATCGAGCCCTGGGGCGACTTCGGCCGCGGCTGGGACATCGAGAAGTCGTATGTGGCTATGACGGCGCCTTACTACCACGCCATGATTGGCGCGCCCAAAGCCTGGACGCCCTCTACTACCGGCAACGTGAAAAAGCAGGTAGTATATGTGAATGCTACTACCGAAGCTGATTTAGCTAAGTTTCAAGGTAAGCTGCGCGATAAAATTGTGCTGACGGCCGTAGCCACACCGCCCAAAACCACCTTTGAGGCCGACGCAAAGCGCTACACCGATGATGAGCTAACCAAAATGATGGAAGCTCAGCCCGCGCGCCCAACGACCGAAGACCCAGCTATGACGGAACGAATGAACGCCCGTCGTGCTCAGGCAGCGTTGCGTACTAAGCTCAACGAAATGCTGATGAGCGAAGGCGCTGCCGCGGTGCTAAGTACGCGTGGTGGTTCGCACGGCACTTTCTTCACTAGCAATGGTGCTCCATACGCCGCTGACGCGAAGCCTGTATTGCCCGAAATAGAAATGTCGCCCGAGGACCAACTGCGTCTAATTCGGTTGGTGGAAGCTGGTATTCCGGTAGAAGTAGAGATGGAAACCAAGACGCGCTTCCAGAACACCGACCTAAAAGGCTACAACGTTATAGCCGAGATTCCTGGCTCCGACAAGAAGCTGAAAAAGGAAATTGTGATGCTTGGGGGGCATTTGGACTCCTGGCACGCTGCCACTGGCGCTACGGATAATGCAGCAGGCTGCGCCGTGATGATGGAAGCCATGCGCATCCTGAAGGCTACCGGCGTAAAGCCTCGCCGTACCATTCGCATTGCCCTGTGGGGTGAAGAGGAGCAGGGCTTGCACGGCTCGCGCAACTACGTGAAGAACCATTTCGCCGACCCCGCTACTATGAAGCTGCTGCCCGACCACGAAAAGTTGGCTGGTTACTTCAACCTCGATAACGGCGGCGGTAAAATCCGCGGTATCTATTTGCAGGGCAACGAAGGCGTTGCGCCCATCTTCGACGCGTGGCTAAAGCCATTCGCCGACATGGGTGCCACGACCGTAACGCCCCGCAACACCGGCGGTACCGACCACCTGGCCTTCGACGCAGTAGGCTTGCCCGGCTTCCAATTCGTGCAGGACGGCCTCGACTACAACACCCGCACCCACCACACCAACCAGGATACCTTCGACCGTTTGCAGGCCGATGACCTTAAGCAGGCCTCCGTCATTGTAGCCTCCTTCGTGTACCACACCGCTATGCGCGACCAGAAGCTGCCACGCAAGCCGCTGCCCGCAGCCGTTCCGAAGTCGTAAACTTTGGTTATTAAGTCGAAAAAAGCCCCCCAGACTGTTTCTGGGGGGCTTTTTTACTTAGTTCAAAGATATGTGGCATTAAGCGCCAGATTGCATTACTTGGCTCGACGAAGCAGGTACACTAGGCCGCCGTCTCCGTACGAACTCATCTGTACAACTTCCCAGCCTTCTGAGGCGGCCTCATTTAATGATACCATTAGTTGAGCACGCATTTTCTGTCCGCGCTCTTCCTGTTTTTTTATCATAGTTGCCAGACTACTCTGTTGCTCCTTTTGCTGCTCTTGTTCAGCTACTTTCAACTTAGGATCGTCTTTTCCATTAGTCGCTCTTACTTCGACTATTTGATCTGATTTGCCAAGATTAGAATTAGCCGTCGCTCTCGTTAAATCCGGTTCATTCAACCGGATATCTGTTTGATTACGAAAAGCCGGAGCAAAGCTCATGTAAGCAGACCCAGGAAAGCTTTTCGTGCCGTGATAGAAGATCTGCATATAACTGCTGGGCTTTGGCGTCACCGTTTGGGCACAGACAAGCTGCGGTAGCTGATGCAGAAGCACAAGCACTAATAAGAATCGTAAGCAATACCTTTTCATAGTAGAGGTTGGGTGTATACGCAGTCAATGTAAATCTCTGTTCCTATGAGAGTTCAGTGTAGCTTCACTCTAGCACTGCATTGTCCACAGTATCTTTACTAATAGTCCTTTATCGAAAAGTAAAAGCCAAGATTCTTCACTCATGATTTTACTCATTGCCAGAGAAACCTGAGTTCGCTTGCCGACTCTATGCACGTCCAGTTCACCCTGATTTTTTACAGCTAGCGGATAAATTTTAGCAAGCTCCGCTAAAGTGGTCTTACTGTTTAGCGTAAGAGTAGGAGTTGTTAGCTCTAATGCCGGGTTTTGGCGGAAATTAATGGAGGTAATAACTGCCGTATCACCATATACTTCTGCCCGGCTTTCTTTGAAATAAGCATACTGAAAAACCTTGTTATCGAAGTAGTTAACGCACACATCCCGAAAGTCTGGGTTTGCTAAACTATCAGGCTGGCCTAACAGCTTATACAGATCCTCCGTTTTGCTAACCAGTGGCAGTTTTCCGTTAATTTTAGCAGCGTCCTAATCCAAGTATTCGTCAACCGAATCTGGCGGCGCTGCCACCGCTTCGGGTGCCTGACTGACTGCCGATGTATCAAGGGCTGGTGAGACAGTGCCAACTGGAGCCGTAGGGGTTTGCGTGGAGGGCTTTTCCTGACAACCTGCAAAAAATACCGTCCAGCACAAAACCGCTAATAGTCTCACCTTAAAATTGGATAGAAGTGTCATGTAGCTAGAATCGCCTAGCTCAACTCCTTCTTAAACAACCCCAACGTCCGCTCCCAAGCCAGCTTAGCAGCTTCGGCGTTGTAGCGGGCAGGGGACGAGTCGTTGTTGAAAGCATGGTTTACGCCTTCGTACATAAACTGCTGATACTTCACATTGGCGGCTTTCAGAGCAGCTTCATAGGCGGCAGCCCCAGCATTTACACGCTCATCGAGGGCGGCGTAGTGCAGCATCAAATGCGCCTTAATTTTGGAAACGTCCGCGTCTTTGGGCTGGGTGCCGTAGTAGGCTACAGCGGCATTTAGCTTAGGGTCGCTGAGGGCGAGGCGGTTGGCCATAGCGCCACCCCAGCAGAAACCCACGCAGCCCGTTTTGCCGTTGCTGTCCGGGCGCTGACGCAGGTAAGTGAGGGCAGCGAGGTAGTTATTGAGCGTTTTCTGTGGGTCGAGCTGTCCGATGAGGGTACGACCCTGGTCTTCATCGGTGGGCGTGCCGCCGAATTGTGAAAGCGCATCGACGCCCAGAGCCAGGTAGCCAGCTTGGGCCACACGGCGCGTTACGTCTTTGATGTGGGGTGTGAGGCCGCGGTTTTCATGAATGACTACCACGGCGCCGCGCTTCTTTTTGCCTTTCGGGTGCACCAGGTAGCCCTGCATGGTGGTGCCGTCGCCGGGCCAGTTCACGGTTTCTTCTTCCAGCTTAGCATCCTGCACGGGCACGGTGGCGGCGTTGGCATAGCCGGGCTCCAGCACCGCCAGCGCGGCCGTGGCGAGCGCCGCGCCACCCGTTATTTTCAGCAGGCGCTCCATAAATTCCTTGCGGCTGAGCGGGGCGTGGGTGTACTCGTCGAAGAGGTTAATGATGCGCTGGTCCATGATATAGGAGAAGTGAGAATGAGAGATGTGATTATAAGATAAACAACTTCGAGGGAAAGAAGCAGACGTGTATCTTACTTCTCATATCTCAGCGCTACGCTTCCCTGTTAACGGTGTCCATGGAAAAGGCCGGCACGCAGATCGACCAGTACTCGCACTCCGCATCAAACGGGTTGGAATACCGAACCCGCGCCCCGGCTTTGATCAGCAGCGATTCGCCGGCGCTCAACTCAATGATGTCGCCATCTACCTCAAAGCGCTTGCGGCCGCGCACCACGATGGTTATTTCATCGAACTCGGGACGCTGGTGAGGCTCGCTCCACTGGGGCGGCGCCACCATGTGCGCCACGCTGTATTGGGCGGTGTGCGTGCTAGCCAGGCCAATGTGCTCCTCAATGAGCTTGCCGTCGGTGGTGGGCACGCGGAAGGGTGCTTGCTGGCGGAAGTACTTTTTCTGTTCAGACATAAGGCTGGGGGGCAAATTCTTAGTTTTTCGGAGTGGTGGGGCACTCGCCCTTCGTGAAAGTGAGCACGCCCGCATTGGAGGCTACACAGTCGTTGCTGTAGGTTTTGCCGTCGCAGCCGCACACGGGGTCGTACTGCATGGTGCAGATACCGGCCGGATCGATTTTGGCAGAATCGATGCAGGCGGCGGTAGAGGCAGCCGGAGTGGTAGCGGTAGTGGCGGCTGGCGGCTGGCTGCACATAGCCAGCAGTGGCAGAAAGGCAGCTGCAAAAAGTAGGTTTTTCATGTACGAATAAAGGAAAATAACCTGCCTGCCCAACTTGGGTAGGTAAGTCAAAGTACGGGCTGGGGGGCAAAATGCCTTCCTGACTAACGGTATATTTTATTTTAGCTATTTTTTATTCCTTAAATATAACCCAGCTTAACAGTGTTCGTATAGGCAATCAGCTTAGCAAGCCAGGCGCGCCCTCACTTCGCTGTTTCCACCTTTTGGAGCCAACGATTTTGCCGCCTGTTTTCAAGTATTCACTTTCTCTCCTTACCAACATGTCGTATCAACAAGAAGACAACTCAGGAAAAATTCTTCTAGCCGTATTAGCTGGCGCTAGCGCCGGCATCATCGCAGGTTTGCTGATGGCTCCTGACAAAGGCACTGCTACTCGTGGCAATCTGAAGAACGCTGCTGCTAAGTACAGCGGCCAGCTGGGCGAGCAGCTTTCCAAATATGGCGAACAGCTTGATTCTCAGTTTAAAGGCTACGTAGAGAAGCTCGAAGATATGGGCATCACGGGCGCAGGCAGCAGCCTGAAGCTGAAAGGTGACTGGAACGAGAGCAAAGGCAAGCTGCGTCAGCAATATGCTCAGCTCACCGACGAGGACCTGCAATATGCTGAAGGTCAGGAAGAAGATCTCGTAGGCCGCCTGCAGCAGAAGCTCGGCAAAGGCAAGCGTGAAATCACCAAAATGCTGAACGATCTGTAAGCCAACGTTGGCTTTTGAACGCTAAAAAATCCCCTTCTCTACACTAGAGGAGGGGATTTTTTTGTGATAACCTTCGCCGCGCAATAGCGTTACAAGTGGCGGATCGGCCCTGCGGCCTACGCAGCCCGCAGGGCCGATCCGTATTCATCTTTCTATTTTTTACTGCTTACGTTCATGAAAGACCAAAACGGCAAAATCATTCTTTCCCTGTTGGCTGGCGCAAGTGCTGGCATCATTGCAGGCTTGCTCCTGGCGCCCGAAACAGGCGAGGAAACGCGCACCACACTCAAAAAATCGGCTTCTAAGTTCAGCGACGACCTGACCAAGCTATTCCAGGATAGCCTGGCGAAGGTTAATGATTTGAAGGGCAGTGTTGTGCAAACCGGTCAGGACTTGGCCAACCGTGCCAACGCCGACGACATTCTTAACTCCCTGAAGTCAACGGTTGGCTTGAGCGGCGACCAAAGCGGCGACGTAGCCAGCGCACCTAGCGCCGGTCGTCGGGGCGGCCAAGACATTACCGGTACCGGTTCGGTAGGTGGCGGCGCCATCGGTGGCACCAACGCCGATGATATCCTCAACCAGGAAGGCCCGACTCGCGGCCTTTAAAAACTGAAAAGTTTTTTCGCTTTTTGAAACCTTAACTACTTGGTTACGTTGAAGAAAGCGTAACTGGCTTGAAAGAAAATCGGAGAAGTATCGGAAGTAAAATTGCCGACAGTAGGAGCTTCTGCTAAGTATTGGTCAAACAGACTTAGTAGCAAAATCAGATTGTTCATCGCAAGCTTCTTCCTATCACCCCGATTAGAAGGGTAAGTCAGTTATAAAGGAAAGCCTCTCGTGATTTTTGCGGGAGGCTTTCTGATTTTTATATCTTCTGAATTGAAGCGTGGCGAGTCGCTAGCTGTGATTGTTTTAATTAAAAAAGCCCCCCAGATGTATCTGGGGGGCTTTTTTGTTTTGCTGAATGATTGTGCTGTTAGTTGTTCTCCGGCTTCATTTGGGGGAAGAAGAGCACGTCCTGAATGGAATTGGAGTTGGTCATAATCATGCTCAGGCGGTCGATGCCAATGCCGAGGCCAGCCGTGGGGGGCATTCCGTACTCCAGGGCCCGCAGAAAGTCCTCGTCGAGCACCATAGCCTCCACGTCGCCGCGCTTGCCCAGCTCCAGCTGATCCTCGAAGCGCTGACGCTGGTCAATGGGGTCGTTTAGCTCGGAGAAGGCGTTGCAGATTTCTTTGCCGTTGCAGATTGCCTCGAAGCGCTCCACCAAGCCGGGCTTGGAGCGGTGCTTCTTCGCCAGCGGCGACATTTCCACCGGATAATCAGTGATGAACGTGGGCTGAATGAGCTTAGGCTCGCATAGCTCACCAAACAGCTCATCGATGATTTTGGCTTTGCCCATGCTGGGGTCCAGGTGCACGTTGAGCTTTTGAGCCGTTTCGCGCAGCGCCGCTTCGTCCATATTGGTGATGTCGACGCCGGTGAAGTGCTGAATGGCTTCAAACATGGTGAAGCGCTTCCACGGCCGCTGGAAGTTGATGAGGTTGTCGCCTACCTGCACTTCGGTTTTGCCATGCAGCTCGAAGGCCACGCGCTCTACCATTTCCTCCACCAGGTCCATCATCCAGTAGTAGTCCTTGTAGGCTACATACAGCTCCATCTGGGTAAACTCGGGGTTGTGAAACCGCGACATGCCCTCGTTGCGGAAGTCTTTGCTGAACTCATACACCCCATCAAAACCACCCACAATCAGGCGCTTCAGGTACAGCTCGTTGGCGATGCGCAGATACAGCGTCATGTCCAGGGTGTTGTGGAAGGTTTTAAACGGACGAGCCGCCGCACCACCGTATAGGGGCTGCAGGATAGGCGTTTCCACCTCCAAGTAGCCTTTGTCGTTCAGATAGTTGCGCATGGCCTGCACCAGCAGCGTCCGCTTCATAAACGTCTCGCGCACGTGCGGATTCACCACCATATCCACGTAGCGCTGGCGGTAGCGCTGTTCCGGGTCGGTGAATGCGTCGTAGATCTGGCCGTCTTTTTCCTTTACCACTGGCAGCGGACGGAGAGCTTTCGACAGCAGCTTAAACTCTGTCACGTGCACCGACGTTTCGCCCACCTGGGTTTTAAACACGCGGCCTTTCACGCCCACGAAATCGCCGAGGTCAATCAGCTTTTTGAAAACCGTGTTGTACAGCTCCTTATCCTCACCGGGACAAATCTCGTCGCGGTTGATATAAAGCTGAATGCGACCCGACGAATCCATCAGCTCTGCAAACGAAGCCTTGCCCATCACCCGCTGCGACATGATGCGGCCCGCCAGACTCACTTCCTGGAAATTATTGAGTTCAACGTGATAGTTGTCATGGATTTCCTGCGCTGAGAAATTCACGTCGAACAGCTCGGACGGATACGGCTCAATGCCGAGCTTATGTAGCTCATCGAGTTTGTGGCGGCGTTGCTGTTCCTGTTCGCTGAGATGGTGCATGGTCAAGGGCTTAAAAATAAGGCCGCGAAGTTACGCCCGCCGCCCGGATTATACAGAAACAAAAAGCGCCGCCCCAGGGGAGCAGCGCTTACGTGTATTAGGAGTAAGACTGTAAATAGAGCGGATTAAGCCGCGATGTTCATTTGCGCAGGTGCCTCGCCGGTCAGTAGCGGCTCGATGCGATTGCGCAGACGATCAGCCACGAAGCTGTGCTGCAAGTGCTTGGGCAGATCAGCAATAAGCTGCTGATAGCGCTCCAAGCCCATAGCCTTCGCCACATAACTCTCGTGAATACCATTGAGGTAGCTCACAATGTTGAGCAGCGACTGATGGAAGAGCTTGAAGTCAATCTCAGCTTCCACGTAACGCTCGATCTCGCGGCTGGTCTGCGAAATGCGCAGGCGGCTCAGCAGATCGAAGATGGTGGTGTAGCCTAAGCGCCACGTAATCTGCTGCCAATGCTGCGGAGTCCACTTGTCGAGCACCTTGCCGGTCTTCTGGCTGCGCAGCGCGGTGTTGGGGTTAGCCTGCACCTGCTGACGCGTGATCTGAGCCTTCATCTTGCGCGTAGTGCGCAGAAACTGGCCGATCTGAGCCTGGGCTTCAATCTCTTTGCCGGCAATGTGCAAGCCCGCCTTGTAGCCAGCCAGCGGCAGACGATGGATGCTAAAGTCGCCGTAGGCACCGGCGGCGTAGAACGACACCGGGCGTGGGTAGGCATTGCGCACAACCAAACGACCTACCTCACGCTGAATCAGCGAAGAGTTGTTGGAGCGTACGCCGGTGGTGTACAGAAAAGCCTGCAAACCCGACAGAATGGTATGGTAAGCCTGCGGGAACGTCCAGTGCAGGGCGTTACGCAGGTAATCTTCGTCGCCTAGCTCAGCGGTAGCACGCAGCGCGTACTCCGTGCTCCAGCAGGCGTGCAGGAGCTTGGTGATATTCGGGAAGTAGGCGTCGGTTAGCTCGGCCTGATGCGCCCGGAAATAGGGCAGATGCTGCAAGCCGCCAGTCGCGTCGTCGTTTTCCTGAATGTGGTAGTTTATGGCAAAGAAGTAATTGAGAAAAACCTGGGCAGGAATCGATTTGCGCCACGTTTCCTCTGCTTGCCGCTGCTCGTCTGTAACGAGCGGAATGATGTTGTTCTCTAATATCGTCGTCATGCTAAGTAAACAGTAAAGGGGTGGTCTGAGTTGCATATTTACTAAAAATAATCGCAAATATTATAGCTATTTAGTATGTTGTAAATCAATGAGTTGCATAATTAATAAGCAGCATTTTTAGTAATGCTTTTCAGGGTCGATTTACTAATTTAGTTGTCATCAACTTAAGCGCATAAAAAAAGCCTCCCAGAATCGCTCTGGGGGGCTTTTTTAGTAAGATTTGACGGCTCTCACATAAGGTGCTTAGATCTGATCCTTCACGACAGCTACAGCTTCACGCAAAGTGATGTCCTTCTTCAGGTTGCGAGTGAAACGGGTGGCCCGATTTACTTGTACCGTGTCGGAACCTAGCTGACGCAGGTCAGCAGTCAAAGGAGCAATGTTAAGCGGCTGCGCAGCTTTCTGCAACTGCTCATACTTATCTGACTCGGCTTTGGCCAGTTGCTGCTCGGCACGATAGGTATCCAGCTTCAGGCTGACCATTGTATCGTTCTTGCGCTTGATCATGCGCTGCACCATACCGTTGATCAGCTTAAAGCTTTCACTAGTGTCTACACGCTTCTTGCTGGCTTCAGTTAGCTTAGCTACGGCCGGAGCACCGCTCCACGGGCGGTAGCGGGCAGGGCTGATTTCGTCCCATTTCAGGGGGTAATCCTGCTCTTTCTCGCCTTGGTCGAGGTAGCTGTACAGGTCGGGCAGAATAATGTCTGGCACCACGCCCTTAAACTGCGTAGAGCCGCCATTGATCCGGTAGAACTTCTGCGTCGTCAACTTCAGCGAGCCAAAAGGCTTGATGTTGTTGAACTCGGCTGGCATTGCATCATCTAAGTCGAAGATGCGCTGTACCGTGCCTTTACCATACGTGCTGGCCGAGCCCATTACGATGCCACGCTTATAGTCCTGAATGGCTGCGGCCAAAATCTCAGAGGCGGAAGCACTGTACTTATTCACCAGTACAACCAGCGGACCAGAATACTGTACGCGGGGGTCGCGGTCATTCAGGATATTTGGCGCGCCCTGGCTGGAGCGAACCTGCACTACAGGGCCATTTTCTACGAAAAGACCGGCCATCTCTACCGCATCCTGCAACGAGCCGCCGCCATTGGAGCGCAGATCGAGCACAACGCCCTGAACGTTCTCCTTGGTAAGCTTCTCCAGTTCCTTTTTCACGTCGGTGGCGCTGCTACGGCCGCCATTGTCGTTGAAGTCAGCATAGAAACCAGGCAGACGGATATAACCTATCTTTTTACCGTTGTCATCAATGGTAGCTGATTTGGCGAACGTCTCCTCGATAATTACCACATCCCGAATGATGGGGATAATCTGGGTGCTACCATCGGTTTTCTTCACCGTAAGGCGTACTTCCGTGCCTTTCTTGCCTTTGATCAGCGCTACGGCTTTATCTAGGCGCAGGCCTTCAATCGAAACCGGCTCGGCGGCACCCTGCGCTACACGCAAAATGATATCGCCGGCTTTCAAGTCGCCTTGACGGTACGAGGCACTGCCAGGAATCAGATCAGATACTTTGATCTGGCCATCCTTTTCCTGCAAGGAAGCGCCAATACCCTCAAATTGGCCGGTCATCTGCTCGTCGAACTTGTCTTTGTCCCGGGGGGCAAAATATTCGGTATGCGGGTCATAAGTGTTTGCAATAACGTTGGCATAGAGCGCCAAACGCTCGCTGTCATCCGTCTGCATCATATCCTGAAACTGGCTGTCGAAGTACTTCAACACGCGCTTACGGGCCTCAATCTCCATCTCGGCGGGTGTGCGGTTTGGCTCGCTGGGAGCTACCACGGCAGTTTTGCTGATAGAAGCGGTGGGGGCGGAAGCTTTCTCCTTGCGCTTGGCCTGCTCGTCCATCATCTCCGAAACCCGCGACATCGTCTGGTATTTCAGATACTTGCGCCACTCCTCACGCTGTGCCGCTTTGTCGGCTGCGTAAGTCATTTTTTCGGGTTCCGTTTCAAACGACTCTTCCTTCGAAAATTCGAAGGGCTGCGTGAGAATCTCGCGGTACATGACCTGCACATCTTTCATGCGCTGGTTCATGAGCTGCGTACTCATATCCAGAAACTCGTGGGTACCAGCCTTTACTTGGTCGTCGATGGACGTTTGGTACTTGCGAAGCTGGGCTACATCCGACTGCAACAAGAACTTCTTATTATAATCAATGCGCTTCAGGTATAGGTCAAACACCCGCTTGGAGAAAGCGTCATCCACTTTTTCCGGTTGGTAATGGGCCACAGTCAAACCCTGAAGCATGGCTTTGATGAGGACTTCATCTTTCTGCGGCGCCCGGGCATCGGTTCGCCGGTAGAGCTTGTATGAAGCAAGCACAAAGATGGCCATCACCAGCGAGGCATAGAGCCCTATTCTTAAGCGGGGAGAAGACATGGAAATCAGCGTGAAATGGAGAAATCAAAAGGAAATGAACCGCGAGCCACTTATCAGCTATCAAGCTTGGAGCCGGTTACGAGCTTAAAACGCTAGCTATTGGCAAATAAGTGCCCAAAATCACAGGAAAGGAAGCGGCTTTGCCGGTAGGGTTGCACTACTCCACATAAGCCGGACTCACCAAACAGCTACAGTTACGCAACATGATGCCATTTGGATAAGGAAACCAAAGCATTATAGTTAAAATAAGGCGACAGTTCTACTTCAATCATCATATACAACAAAAAAGCCCCCTCTAGGTTAGAGGGGGCTTTTTATAAAAACCTAGCTAGCTATAAAGGAGCTACTAGTAACGACGAACGCGGTCGGCGTTATGACGACGGAATTCCTCTTCGAAATAACGGGCATCTTCATCGTTGCGGGGTTTTACGCCCATTACAATGCCGCCTTGCTTAATGTCCTGCTCATATTCAGCAGCATGCTCCTCAGGAATACCTGAACCTACTAGTGCACCTACAAGGCCACCAGTCAGGCCACCAGCACCGGCACCAGCCAAAGCTGCTGCGATAGGACCAGCGATTACAAGGCCTAAGCCAGGAAGTGCAACTGAAGTACCAATAGCGGCGATGGCACCGATAATAGCACCAGCAGTACCACCAATGGCCGAACCTACACCAGCACCTTCCATAGCTTTGTCGCCTAGGTCAGTGTCAGGAGTGTTTTCGCCGAAGTGACGCTTACGGGTTTCATCCGACATCAACAAGTTGACGTCATCTTTGCTGTAGCCACGTGAAGACAGGGTGCTGTAAGCACGCTCAGCGCTATCACGGTCGCGGAATGAGCTAGTCATCATGCCGCTGCTCTTACTGGAGTCGTAAGGCTGGCCGGTTACTGCGTGTGCAGCGTGGTCAGCAGTGTTCTGTACTGCATCAATGCCACGGCCTACTACAGCACCAGGAGTACCAGCGATAGAGGCACCTTTAGCAGTAGCGCTGAAATCATCACCTTCTACATTAGAGCTTCCAGTGCTGGAGTTGCCCATGTTACCGCTTGAAGTTGTATTACCCGTCGTGCTGTTGCTCGTGCCAGTACCGGCTGAGCCAGTTCCGTAGTTAGCGCCTGAGCCTGTTCCAGTGTTCGCCGGGTTGTTGCTGTTGTTCGTTTCCATTTGGGTAGGGTAGATTAGATTGTGATTAAGGGAGAGTTTGGCTGGCTACGAATGCTTTAAAACAGAAAAGCGCTCGACTAGCCAGTTGAGTAGCTAAACGGCGCGTTTCATGCAGGGGTTACAGAAATTTCAGTATAGCTGCTATTCTATCTTCAGATTCTAACTTATTACAGCCTACAGATGAGCTGATTGCTCAGCTTAAATCAGCCAAATTTCTCATAATTGGCATCTATCTGCCAAAACTCCCGACACTCATACCGAAGATTTTTTAAAAATTCCGGGTCCTGCTTTAGGGTGCGCCATTCGCCTAAACCCAATCGCTCGCACAGCTTAAAGAAGGAATCACCTTGCCCTTTTGAGCCAGCCACTTTTACCAAGCAGCTCAGGATAGGGCGCCCATTCTGATATTCTTTCTCTGATATCTCACTTAGAATCTCGTTCAGCCGTGACTTTTCGTGCGAAATCTCCAGATTGAGGCCTAACTCGGCTTCTTGTACCAGATTCAGGTAGCTGGTAGTACCTACCTGGTTACGGGCAAATCGAATTAAGTGGCTGCGGACACGAGCATTCATTGGAGCAACGGGAGTAGTCGGGCGGGAAAGATTTGGCAATGTACTGTTCAAAACTAACATATTTGAGCAGTCATGTGAGCGCAAACCAAAACTGTGCCGACGTAAGGGCTCCTTTTGTACGTCCTATTTTTTGCTCTTACGTCGAGTCATTTCTCTTTGAATAAGCGAAAACTCCCGGCTGCTTTGCCCTGCAATGGCGGTATTCTCGTCGGCGCGGCGCAGTAAGTAAGGCATAACCGCTTCTACTGGGCCGTAGGGAACATACTTGGCGGTATTGTAGCCTGCGTTGGCGAGGTTGTAGCTCAGATTATCGCTCATACCGTAGAGCTGAGCAAACCAGATGCGCGTATCCTGGGGCCGCAGATTGTGCTCCTGCATCAGCTCCGTGAGCAGTAAAGAACTGGCCTCGTTGTGGGTGCCGGCGCAAATGCTGATGCGGTCGACGTGGGTCACGCAGTAGCGCAACGACTCATTATAGAGTTGATCCGTGGCTTCTTTGGTGGGATTGATCGGGTTCTGGTAGCCGCGTTGGGCCGCGGTCCGGCTTTCTTTTTCCATGTACGCGCCCCGTACCAATTTGCCCCCCAGATAGTAGCCCTCGCGCTTGGCGGTTTCGCAGGCTTGCTGAATGGCTTCTAAACGGTCGTGGCGGTAGAGCTGGTAGGTGTTCCAGACAATAGCCGACTCGCGATTGTACTTGGCCATCATCTCATACGCCAAGTTGTCGACGGTTTCCTGAAACCAGCTTTCTTCCGCATCCACAAACACCCGCACGCCATACTGGTGAGCGCGGCCGCAGATGGCATCGACCCGCGCTTTGGAGCGTTCAAAGCTGGCTTGTTCGGCTTGGGTAAGCGTTTGTTTGGCCTGCACTTTCTCCAGGATAACGCTGTCGGCAAGGCCCGTTACTTTAAATACGGAGAAGGGAATATGGGTGGAGCGATGAGCCAGATCAATGGTGGCAAGAATCTCGTCGCGCGTGTGGTCGTAGCTTTTGTCGCTGCCTTCGCCCTCCACCGAGTAGTCGAGGATGGTGCCGATGTTGTAGCGGCCCAACTCCTCAATTACGGGTAGGCACTCCTGAATGGTTTCGCCGCCGCAGAACTGCTCAAAGATGGTTTTCTTGATCAGAAACTTCACCGGCAGGCCCCATTTCAGCGCCGCTTTCATCATGCCGCCGCCGGCTTTCACCAGCGTATTATTATTCATAGCCGCAAACAACGCGTACATCTGGCGCAGTTCGGCATCAGACTTAGAGGCAAAGGCAACAGCGGTATCGTTGAAGGAAAGCGACGGGGCGTGGGTAGCTAGCATAGAGCGGGTGGTTTTTAAACAACGCTTTTGGGTGGGCGAAGATAGGTTTTAAACAACGTTTTGACTGGTAGAGTTACCTTGCAGCCCGCTCTTTTTCCTGTACCCTTACCGGAGGAGCTGGGGGGCTTTTTGCGCCCGCTCACTACCGAACCCGCGTTTATTTTCATGAATACGTCCTCCGCCACTACTTTTTTTGCCCGTTTGCTGGCCAGCAAAGGGCTGCCGCTGCTTATTGCGGGGCCATGCAGCGCCGAAACCGAAGACCAGGTGCTTGCCACCGCCCGCGCCTTGAAGGCGATGGGCAACGTAGACCTGTTTCGCGCGGGCGTCTGGAAACCGCGCACCAAGCCCGGTGGGTTTGAAGGCATGGGCGGCGCCGCGCTGCCATGGCTGCAGCGGGTACGGGAGGAAGTTGGCTTGCCCGTAACCATAGAAGTAGCCACGCCCCGCCACGTAGAAGATGCTCTGCGCCATGGCATTGATGTGCTTTGGATTGGGGCCCGTACCACGGTTAATCCTTTTGCCGTGCAGGAGTTAGCCGATGCTTTGGCTGGTACTGGCGTGCCCGTGATGGTCAAGAACCCGGTGAACCCGGATGTGGCCTTGTGGGCCGGGGCGCTGGAGCGGTTGGAGCGCGTGGGCATCACCGATCTGGCCGCTATTCACCGCGGATTCAGCACGTTTGCTCCCTCACGCTACCGCAATGCGCCTACCTGGCAGCTGGCTTTCGAGCTGAAAGCACGCTTTCCCGAAGTGCCTCTCATCTGCGACCCCAGCCATATCAGTGGGCGCCGCGACCTGATTCTGCCCGTGTCGCAAAAGGCCCTCGACCTGGACTACGACGGCCTGATGATTGAAACGCACCCGGATCCTGATCATGCCCTTTCCGACGCGGCGCAGCAGGTAACGCCGGCTCGACTGGCCGAAATTCTCACCGAGCTGAAATACCGTTACCGCTCCTCCAACAATGCCGATTTTCTGAATAAAGCGGAAGAGCTGCGGCAGCAAATCGATACGGCTGACCGCGAGCTGATGGAGGCTTTGGCCGCGCGCATGGCGCTGGTAGAGCAGCTGGCCGAGTACAAGAAGGAGAACAACGTGAAGATTTTGCAGATGGACCGCTGGCAGGAAATATTCGCGTCGCGGCGAGACTGGGGGGCAAAATTGCGCCTGAATGATCCGTTTGTGGCCAAGCTCTACGAGCTGATTCATCTGGAAAGCATTCGCAAGCAAACCGAGATTATGAACCAGAACCCCGAATAGCCGTCTTTTACAGCTGTTCTATCATTTGTTCCTCGATAACCCCTTTATCCCTTGCAAGACACTCCTGCCATCGGTCCTCACGCGTTAATCGAACTCGCCGACCTCTTGCGCCAGCCGGCGGTAAGTCAGGTGTTTGTGTTAGCCGACGCGAACACCATCCGGCTCTGCTACCCGCGTCTGCGCGAGTTTCTGCCTGAGAATCATATTACTATCGAGATTCCGGACGGGGAAGAATATAAAGTGCTGGCTACCTGCGAAACCGTATGGGAAGCGCTTACCGAAGCCCGCGCCGACCGCTTTGCCGTGCTCGTAAACCTGGGCGGGGGCGTGGTCACCGATCTGGGGGGCTTTTGCGCGGCGCTGTACAAGCGCGGCATTCGCTTCGTGCAGGTGCCCACTACACTGCTGGCGCAGGTAGATGCCAGCGTGGGGGGCAAAACCGGCATCGATTTTCAGAATTTCAAGAACCAGCTCGGCGTTTTTCAGACGCCGGCGGCTGTGTTTATCGAGCCGCGATTTTTGAATACGCTCGAACCTCGCCAACTCAAGTCGGGCTACGCGGAGGTGGTGAAGCACTGGCTGATTGCCGACGCGGCCGCGTTTGAACACCATCGGCGCACCGGTTTTTTCGTGGATGAGTGGGGGCCAATTATTCACGAGTCAGTGCTGACCAAAGAGCGCATTGTGGCCGCCGATCCGCTGGAGAGTGGTTTGCGCAAAGTGCTCAATTTCGGCCATACTGTGGGCCACGCCCTCGAAAGCTACCTGCTCAGCCAGCCCGGCCGCGAAATTCTGCATGGCGAAGCGGTTGCCGTTGGGATGATTTGCGAAAGCTGGATTTCCATAACAAGAGGCATCTTAACCGAAGAAGAGCTGGACAAGATTGAGACTTTCCTGTTCTCCGTATTCGAGAAGGTTCAGTTTGTTACGCTCGAAACCGATGCAATTGCGGAACTGGCTTTACAGGATAAGAAAAATGCCGGCTCCACCATCAACTGCACGTTGCTGGAAGGCATCGGCAATGCCATCTACGACCAGCCCGTTAGCGTGGATGAAATAGCGAGCTCCCTGCGCTACTATCATCGCCTGTTGAGCTAAATAAATCAAGACTGCCACGCGCTGCGTGTTCCTTATTAAGTACTCCAAATGCCCGATTCAATAACGTTAGCCTGGCCCGGCGGCCCCCTACAGGGCACCGCCCAACTACCAGCATCCAAGAGTGAAAGCAATCGCGCCCTGATTATTCAGGCCTTGGCCGGCAATGGCACTCTCTCGAATCTTTCCGACGCCAACGATACCCAACTCATGCGCCGCCTGCTGGCCAACTCCATCGCCGATACCCTCGACGCGGAAGATGCCGGCACCGTGATGCGCTTTCTTACGGCGTATTTGTCCGTTACTAACCGACAAGCCTTGCTCACCGGCACTGCCCGCATGCGGGAGCGGCCTATTGGCGTCCTCGTCGATGCCCTGCGCCAGCTCGGAATGCAGATTGATTACGCGGAAAAGGAAGGGTATCCACCACTCAATATCAAGGGCTGGGGGGCAAATTTGCCCGCCGAAGAAATGGCCGAGCTAACCGTACGCGGCGACATCAGCAGCCAGTACATTTCAGCTTTGCTCATGATCGGGCCCCAACTACCCGGTGGCTTGCGGTTATTTCTGACGGGCAAAGTCGGTTCGCGCCCCTATATCCGCATGACCCTATCGCTCATGCAGCACTTCGGGGCCGATTGCCGGGATTTAGGCTCCGTGCTGGAAGTTCGCCCCACTTCTTATAAGCCCGCCGATTACGCCATTGAAGCCGACTGGTCGGCGGCGAGCTATTGGTATAGTATGGTGGCTTTGTCGCCTGCTGGGGGGCAAATTCATTTGCCGGGTTTGCGCCGCCACTCCTTGCAAGGCGACCAGGCAATTGTCGGCATAATGGAAAAGCTTGGCGTAGCTACCGAGTTCGTGCCCGATGGCGTACTGCTTACCCAGCAGCCCCCAACCGGTGCTTTCTCCCAGGATTTCACCGATTGCCCCGACCTAGCCCAAACCGTGGCCGTAATAGCTGCTGCCCAAGGCATAAGCGTAGAAATGACCGGCCTGGAAAGCTTACGCATTAAGGAAACAGACCGCATCTTGGCCCTGCAAACGGAAGTTGCCAAATTCGGCGCTACCCTCACCGAAGAAAAACCAGATGTATTCCGCGTAGCTACCACCGATTTTGAGGTGAATGGGCAAACCGTAGCCACTTACCACGACCACCGCATGGCTATGGCCTTCGCCCCACTAGCGCTACGAGGCCCGCTGACCATAAATGCCCCCCAAGTTGTCCGCAAGTCCTATCCTAGCTTCTGGGATGAGTTAGAGCAAGCAGGATTTAAAGCATAAAGCGTAAAATGCGGTCATGCAGAGCCAAAGCGAAGCATGACCGCATTTTACGCTTTATGACACAATAGCCGCCCTCAACTCAGTGAAATAAGCGGCTGAGTGTTGCAATCGGCTGCCATACCAGCTGAATAGTTCTCCATCAACAATCTGGATTTGGGCCGGGGGGCAAATTGCCTGAAACTCCGCAATGTGCTTTGCCCCAAAAGGATAAGGCTCCGATGATAAAAGAATAACGCGCGGCGTGGCCGCAGTTAACTGTTCAGCCAAAACCTCCGGATAGCGTTGCTGGGGGGCAAATACGTTGGCAAAACCCGCCCGCCCCAGCATATCATCAATAAAGGTACCCGCCGCCGCCACCATATACGGCTTGCGCCAGATAAAATAAGCGGCTGGCACGGGCTTCTGGGGAGGTGAAAGCTGCGCAAAGGCAAGCTTAATATTTGCTGCGAGTTGGTCCGCCTTGGCCTTGGCACCTACCAGCACGCCCACCTGCCGAATCATGCGCAAAGCATCGGTGAGGTTGCTAATGTCGCTTAGCCACACTGGATAATGCGCAGCCAACTGCTCAATGCCTTCCTGATAATTCTCCTCCTTATTGCCAATGATAAGATCGGGCTTTAGCGCGGCAATCTTCTCAAAATCAAAGTTTTTGGTGCCGCCGATTATGGTGGCCTGTTGCCGCGCTTCGGCTGGGTGTATGCAGAACTTTGTCACCCCAACTACTCTTGCCCCTAGACCCAAATCGAATAACAACTCCGTCTGCGAAGGCACCAGCGACACGATACGACGTGGCGGATACGGCACCACCACGCGGCGCCCCATCTGGTCGGTGAGCGTGAGGGGCAGAGCAGGAGGGGAAGGAAGGAACTGAGACATACAAAGTCAAAAACACGATAAAGCCTTATACGAAACCAAGACGCCGGCCTGACAATATCGTGTCAAACCGGCGTCTTGGCTTTTTGGTCTACTGTGTACTGCTAACTGAAATAACGAAAATCGTGGCCGTCCTCGATTCGCAGCAAAGTTTGGTAGATCAACTGAATTACGTTCTCCACATCGTCCTGGTGTACCGTTTCTACGGTAGTGTGCATGTACTTGAGTGGCAATGAAATAAGCGCAGCAGCCACCCCGGCGTTAGAGTAAGCGAAGGCATCCGTATCGGTGCCGGTGGCGCGGGTTGCGGAAGCGCGCTGAAACGGAATGTCAGAGGTTTTAGCGGTTTCTATAATCAGCTCACGCAAGTTATTCTGCACAGCCGGACCGTAGGTGACCACCGGGCCTTTGCCACAATGTAAATCGCCGCTGGTTTTCTTCTCGTACATCGGCGCCTGCGTGTCATGAATTACGTCCGTAATAATGGCAACGTCCGGCTGAATGCGGTGCGCTATCATTTCAGCCCCCCGCAGGCCGATTTCCTCCTGTACGGCATTCACTACGTAGAGGCCAAAAGGCAGCTTTTGCTTGTTTTCTTTCAGCAGCCGGGCTACTTCCGCAATCATAAAACCACCAATACGGTTGTCCAGCGCACGCCCCACAAAGTATTGCCGGTTCATCACCATAAACTCGTCCTCGAAGGTGACGACCGAGCCCACGTGGATGCCCATGCGTTCGACCTCGTCTCTGGAGGTGGCGCCACAATCCAGGAAAATGGTTTCGATAGTAGGCGCCTTGTCCTGCTCTACCTTACGCACGTGGATAGCTGGCCAGCCAAAAATGGCCTTTACAATGCCCTTATCGGTGTGAATATTCACGCGCTTGGATGGAGCCACCAAAGCGTCTGAACCGCCGTTGCGCCGCACGTAGATGTAGCCTTCTTTCGTGATGTAGTTCACGAAGTAAGAAATCTCATCGGCGTGCGCCTCGATAACGACTTTGTACTTGGCTTCCGGGTTAATTACACCGACTACCGTGCCGTAGGTATCCACGAAATACTCGTCGATGTATGGCTTGATATAGTCGAGCCACAGCTTTTGCCCTTCCTTCTCAAAACCAGTAGGGGAAGGGTTATTTAGGTATTTCTGAAGAAAATCGAATGATTCGTTACGCATGGGTGGATCAGATTGAAATAGCTGCCATCCGGGAAGAAATATAAATGGCCCAAAAGAGTGTGAATACTCATTGAGCAATCATAAATACTTTGTAGTCAACGCATTCAGGATGGCTAAACTAAATGCGCTTCCAAATGAGGTAAAGGGTTGAAGGCTGGCTTACAACGGAATATTGCCGTGTTTTTTGCGCGGCAACACATCTACTTTGTTCTCCAGCATTTTAAACGCGCGAATCAGTTTCTGGCGCGTTTGGGCTGGCAGAATCACCTCATCTACAAAGCCGCGATGTGCCGCGCGGTAAGGTGTCGCAAACTTCTGCTGATACTCGTCTACCTTTTCGGCCAGCTTGGCTTCTGGGTCATCAGCAGTGGCTATTTCACGCTTAAAAATGATTTCAGCTGCGCCTTTTGCTCCCATCACCGCAATTTCAGCGGTAGGCCAAGCGTAGTTCATGTCGGCCCCAATGTGCTTAGAGTTCATCACATCGTAGGCGCCGCCATATGCTTTGCGCGTGATAACCGTGATACGCGGCACAGTAGCTTCGCAGAAAGCATAAAGCAGTTTCGCTCCATTAGTGATGATGCCTCGCCACTCCTGATCGGTACCTGGCAAGAAGCCGGGCACGTCTTCCAGCACTAAGAGCGGAATGTTAAATGAATCGCAAAAACGTACGAAACGAGCTGCTTTGGTGCTGGCATTAATGTCAAGCACGCCAGCCAGCACAGCCGGCTGATTGCCCACAATCCCGATGCTGCGACCACCTAACCGGGCAAAGCCAACTACTATATTCTCAGCGAAATTCTGGTGAACCTCCAGAAAGGAATCTGCATCAATAATACCCTCAATCACCTCCCGAATATCATAAGGCTGGTTAGGATTCTCTGGGATAATGGTGTTCAGCGCTGGCCGCGATTCGTCGCCCTGAGGCTCGTAGGGGAGGTGGGGGGCATTTTCTTCGCAGTTCTGCGGCATATAGCTCAACAGCTGCTTGAGGTGAGTTATGCAGGCCACCTCGTTGGCGCAGCTGAAGTGCGTCACGCCGCTTTTGGCTGAGTGCGTGCTGGCGCCACCAAGCTCTTCGCTGGTCACGTTTTCGTGCGTTACCGTCTTCACCACGTTGGGGCCCGTCACGAACATATAGCTCGTGTTTTCCACCATCAGAATGAAATCGGTAATGGCCGGCGAATACACTGCACCACCCGCGCACGGCCCCATAATGGCTGACAGCTGCGGAATGACACCCGAAGCCAGCGTGTTCTTGTAGAATATATCAGCGTACCCGCCCAAACTCACGACGCCTTCCTGAATTCGGGCCCCGCCCGAATCATTCAAACCAATAACCGGCGCCCCATTCTTCATGGCCAAGTCCATGATCTTCACGATTTTCTCGGCATGAGTCTCACTCAGAGAGCCACCGAAAACCGTGAAATCTTGAGAGAAAACGTACACCAAGCGGCCATTTACGGTACCGTATCCTGTCACGACACCATCACCGAGATAATACTCTTTGTCGAGGCCAAAATCCTTGGATCGGTGCATTACAAACTTGCCGATTTCCTCAAATGAGCCTTCGTCCATCAATAAATCTACCCGTTCTCGAGCGGTCAGCTTACCTTTTTTGTGCTGGGCATCGATGCGAATTTGCCCCCCACCAAGCAATGCTTCCGCATTTTTTCGGTCGAGTACTTCAAGTTTGCTGAGTTGGGCGTCGGCGTGGGGATCGGACATATATGGGTGGGAATTGATGTAGCTACTTAGGTTGTGAACTCAAAGGTAACCGAAGGGCGCAAAATTGATGCACAGAACTCGGGGGGCTTTTTTAGATCTAAGCAGAAAATGATTGATAAAGTAAAAGGGCCGACCTCTGTGAAGAAGTCGGCCCTTTCGGTAATCTACAATTTACTTGCCCTTGCCCTTGTCGGTCACGTCATCGGCGTCTGTCTCGGGGGCTTCCTCTGGCCGCTCGTCGCTGGCCAGATTCGTCTTTTCACCACTCTTGCTTACCGCAAAGACTAGCTCTTCAGCACCTTCTGCGTAATCAGCCGTGATGATATCACCCTGCGCAATCTCAGCTTTAAGGATTTCCTCCGCAATCGGATCTTCGATGTACTTCTGGATAGCCCGGTTCAGCGGACGTGCACCATACTTCGGATCGTAGCCTTTGTCAGCTACAAAGTCCTTAGCGGCTTCCGTCAACTCAACTTTGTAGCCCAGTGTCTGAATACGCGACAGCAACTTAGCCAGCGAGATGTCGATGATCTTGTGGATGTCTTTCTTCTCCAAAGAGTTGAAGACAATCACATCGTCCAAACGGTTGAGGAACTCCGGTGAGAAGGTCTTGCGCAAAGCATTCGTAATGGTGCCCTTCATGATATCATCCATGTTCTCCATCCGGTTTTTCGTGCCGAAGCCGATACCCGCACCGAAGTCCTGCAAGTCGCGGGCACCGATGTTAGAGGTCATGATGATAATCGTGTTGCGGAAGTCCACCTTGCGGCCCAAGCCGTCAGTTAGGATACCGTCGTCAAGTACTTGCAGAAGCAGGTTGTACACGTCGGGGTGAGCCTTCTCAATCTCGTCGAGCAGGATAACCGAATAAGGCTTACGACGGATTTTTTCCGTCAGCTGACCGCCTTCTTCGTAACCCACGTAGCCGGGAGGTGCGCCCACCAGGCGCGATACGCTGAACTTTTCCATGTACTCACTCATGTCGATACGCACGAGTGAATCCTCTTTGTCGAAGAGATAAGTAGACAGGACCTTAGCTAGCTCCGTCTTACCTACACCCGTTGGGCCAAGGAAAACGAATGAGCCGATAGGCTTCTTTGGGTCTTTCAAGCCTACACGCGTACGTTGGATAGCTTTCACCAATTGCTTGATGGCTTTATCCTGGCCAATTACTTTGCCTTGCAGTTCCTCACCCATGTTGAGCAGCTTAGCGCTTTCATTCTGGGCAACACGTACTACCGGAATGCCGGTCATCATGGCGATTACCTCGGCCACGTTTTCCTCTTTCACAGTGTAGCGCTTCTTCTTGGTCTCATCTTCCCAGCTTTTCTTAGCTGAGTCGAGTTGTTCCAGAAGCTTCTTCTCTTTGTCACGAAGCTGAGCGGCTTCCTCGTATTTCTGCGACTTTACCACGCGGTTTTTCTCCACCTTGATGTTCTCGATCTGCTCTTCGAGCTTGAGAATATCTTCGGGAACCACAATGTTGTTGATGTGCACGCGGGCACCAGCTTCGTCGAGAATATCGATGGCTTTGTCTGGCAGGAAACGGTCGGACATGTAACGATCAGAAAGCTTCACGCACGACTCAATAGCCTTATCAGTATAGATAACGTGGTGGTGATCCTGATACTTGTCCTTGATGTTGTGCAGGATTTCAATCGTTTCCTCAGGTGTAGTGGGGTCTACCATTACCATCTGGAAACGACGTGCCAAGGCACCATCTTTCTCGATGTACTGACGATACTCGTCGAGCGTAGTAGCACCGATGCATTGAATCTCGCCACGGGCCAGAGCCGGCTTGAACATGTTGGAAGCGTCAAGTGAGCCGGAAGCTCCACCAGCGCCTACAATCGTGTGCAGCTCGTCAATAAAGAGGATAACGTCGGGCGACTTTTCCAGCTCGTTCATCACGGCCTTCATGCGCTCCTCAAATTGCCCCCTGTACTTGGTGCCAGCCACCAGCGAAGCCAGATCCAGCGTCACCACGCGCTTGCCGAACAGTACACGCGATACTTTCTTCTGAATAATGCGCAGAGCGAGGCCTTCTGCAATAGCAGTTTTACCAACACCAGGCTCACCGATGAGGATAGGGTTGTTCTTTTTGCGGCGCGACAGAATCTGAGCTACGCGCTCGATTTCTTTCTCACGACCTACGATGGGGTCAAGCTTATCTTCCTCGGCCAGTTTGGTCAGGTCGCGGCCGAAGTTATCGAGCACAGGCGTGCGCGACTTCTCGCCGGGCTTTTTAGCAGCTGAGCTACTGCCCGAGCTGCTACCACGGCTGGAGCCGCCAAAGAGCTTGTCGTTGTCGTCGTCGTCGGTGTCAGGGGCGCGGTCGGTGGGGGCAGGGTTGCCGTGATAGTCCAGCGAGTCGCGTACGGATTCGTAGTTCACGTTGAATTTGCTGAGAATTTGCGAAGAAATATTGTCTTCATCGCGCAGAATCGACAACAGCAGATGCTCGGTGCCGATAATTTCGCTCTTGAAGATTTTAGCCTCTAGATAGGTAATCTTGAGTACTTTCTCGGTTTGTTTGGTCAGCGGAATAGAGCCGGTGATGCTCGTGCCTTGCGTAGCCGTGTTGCGGGTTGCTTGTTCCAGTGCGTACTTAAGCTCTTCCACCGACACACCCAATTTCTTGAGCAGTCCGATGGCAGTGCCTTCGCCTTCGCGGATCATGCCCAGCAGCAGGTGTTCGGTGCCGATATAATCGTGCCCGAGCCGGATGGCTTCTTCCCGGCTCAAAGAGATGACCTCTTTGACTCGATTTGAGAATTTAGCTTCCATGCAGATAAGGTAGTGAAGAAAATATAGATCCCCGCCGGGTAAAGCGGGTTGGGCCGGATCAACCTGAAAACAGGAAAGGGCGGGCGAAGGTTCGGGGGCAGCGCTAAGGAAATCTACGCGAGATAGCTGCCGGCGTTAGGACCCTGCGAAAAGAGCAGGTCCAATATGCTTAAATCAGGAACAAATTGCAGGCCAAAGGTCTGCGAATAAGCCCGCACCCGGCTGGGTTCGGACGGAGTGTCAGGTTCGGGGTAAGCGGGCGCTTTGGGTGTCAGCCAATCGCGTCGGTCGCGCACCGTAGGGTCGGGGTAGGAGGGGTGATACTCTGTAGTAAATACCACCGGAATTCGCATCCGCAGGCATCGTAGGTAGAAGTGCAGTAGGTTAAGGTTGAGGTCAAAAAGCAGCGGTGGTTTTTGTACGTAGATATCGTGCAAATAGTCGGCGTAATATTCAAAATACGGACTGCCGCCATACGCGGTTTGCAGGGTGCGCCAGTGCTGGTGCACCCAATTTTGCCGATAATCTATCTCTAGCTCCGCGGTTTTGACTTTCTTGCTGCGATTACCATCTACTACAGGCACTGTCAGGGGCTTTACGCCCTGAGCAGTAAGTATAAGACACCGATTACGATAGGTTTGTTTGCGATAGTTTTCCTGACTCTCTACTAACAAAGAGTCGGTCCCTACTAGTTCGGCAAAGAAAGCAATCGGCGGATTATATGGTAATTCAGATAAAACGGGCATGATGCTGGCAAGTCGGGCGCGGAAAGCGGAAACGCTGCAATAGTAAGCAGATCGGGAGTACTTTTGACCGCCATTAATCAGCCAAAATGACAAAATCATTTGCCCTTCGGTTGCTTGTAGCATTGCTTATGCTCAGCAATACCTTAGCAGCTCAAGCTCAAAAAACGGGCTTACTGCTCGATGTAGTCCGCTTTCGCAATGAAAATACCGTTACGAAAGGCGCCGTAGTAGAATTGTACGTGACGGTGCCCGGCAACGCTCTGATTTATCGTAAACGGGCTCCCAAAATATTTCAGGCGGCGGCGGCGGTTACGCTGGAAGCAGTGCGCGCGGATGGCTCGGCGGCCTATCAGGAAACCATTACGCTGAAACCGCCTGTGCTGAATGACACGAGTATCGCGCTGAAAAACCCGATCAGTTTCCAGAAGCGCATCGAACTTCCCGATGGGCAGTATACACTTCGGGCTAAAGTGCAGGATCAAACGAGTAAAAAGAACCTCGCCACCATCGAGCAACCGCTTGTGCTGGACTTTAATGAATCTAAAACGCGCTTGAGCGACATTGTGCTGCTAGCGCGACCAGCCGGCCGCTCTGCCGTGCCGGGAGATAATTTTACCCGTGGCGGCTATAGCCTTGCGCGTACGCCCAACGGCCTATACGCCCGCGGTGCCGACCGCTTGGCTTGGTACGCCGAACTATACGATGCACCTTCGCCCATTGTGCTGGCTACTCGCTGCCGCATACGCCCGGCAGCGGGCGGCGCTGATGTGCTAACTTCTGCCGGCCTGGCCCGCGCCGTGGCTGGTGGACCGCATCTGGTATTAGGGGATATGAATATTGCCAACCTGATGGCCGGCGACTATGATCTGATCATGGAAGTACGCGACGCCAAAGGCAAACTTTTGACTTCAATTACCACGCGCCTGCAACGCCGCCCCGACGAATACGCGCCCGCCGCGGCTACCCTGCCCCGATGAAAAAAGCCCCCCAGAACACCTATCCGTGGTATTACTGCCCCTTGGAGTGGCTGCTGACTGGCCTGGCGCATCTGCCGCTCTCAGTGCTGTACGTGGTGGCCGATGGGTTTTATCTGGTGATGGCCTACGGGCTGCGCTATCGGCAAAGGGTGGTGCTGGAAAACCTGCGTAATTCTTTTCCGGAGAAAACCGAGGCGCAGATTCAGCAGTTGGCGAAGAAGTTTTACCGACACTTTGCTGAACTGCTGATCGAAATTCTGAAGCTGGGGGGCATTTCTGCGGCTGAGTTGAAGCAACGGGTATTTATGCCCAACCCGGAAGTGCTGGAGAAGCTGCTGGCCAAAGGGGGCCCGGTGCTGGCTTTGGGCTCGCATGCCGGCAACTGGGAATGGATTATTACGGCTGGCGCCGTGTGGCTGGGGCCGCGGGCCGATGGGGTGTATAAGCCGCTTACAAACCCGTTTTTTGAAGACTTTGTGTACCGGCTGCGCACCCAAACGGGAGCCCGACTGGTGCCCATGCGCGATACGCTGCGCCACCTGGTGCGCCACCGCAACCAAGGCCGGGTGCTAAGCATGCTCAGCGACCAAAGCCCCAGCCGCGCCGACCAGCAATACTGGACAACGTTTCTGCACCAGGATACCGCCTTTTATACCGGCGCCGATAAGCTGGCTGCCCAGTTTAAGTGCCCCGTCGTGTACGTGAGCATTCGGCGGCAGCGGCGCGGGTATTATGAGATGCACCTCACGGAACTCTACGATGGCGAAACCCCGCTACCCAAAGACGGCCACCAAATAACCGAAGCGTTTGCCCGCCAGCTGGAGCTTGATATACAAGCTGCTCCGGCTGATTACCTCTGGTCGCATCGGCGCTGGAAACACAAAAGGGAGAAATTGTGAAGTGGTGAAATGGTGAGTTAGCTGTTGCAGCGGCGCAGTTTGTGCCTTCAGAACAGCTAACTCACCATTTCACCACTTCACAATTTTACCTTACAGATACTGCTCAATATCGCCGGCGCCTTGGCGGATGATGTCGAAATCATCATTGGTGCAGTCGACGACGGTGCTGGCGATGTTGTTGCCGAAGCCGCCATCAATAACCAGATCTACCAGCGGGCGATACTTCTCAAAAATCAGGTCCGGGTCGGTAGAGTATTCAATCAGCGTATCTTCATCGTGAATGGAAGTGCTGACGATGGGATTGCCCAACTCGCGCACCAGACCCAGGCAAATATTATGGTCGGGAACGCGGATGCCCACCGTTTTGCGCTTTACGCCGCCGTAGCGGGGGGCTTTTGGGCTCGCCTCAAAAATAAACGTAAACGGACCGGGCAGGGCCTTTTTCAGCACTTTGTACACCGGCGTCGTGATGCCGTGGGCGTAATCGGTGATGTGCGAAAGGTCGTTGCAGATAAACGACAGGTTGGCTTTTTCAGGATGAATGCCCTTGATGCGGCAAAGCTTTTCGACGGCTTTCGCGTTGTGAATGTCGCAGCCCAGGCCATAAATCGTATCCGTGGGATAAATAATTACTCCTCCTTTGCGCAACACTTCTACGGCTTGCAGCAAACGGTTTTGGGGCGGATTATCGGGGTGGATGCGAAGCAGGGTAGCGGACATGAGCGGGCGGATATAAGGTGAAAAACGAAAAGAAACTGGCGCCGGGCCGGGATCAGGCAAGATACTGCGGGCGCTAATTAACAGTCACTCCTTCGCATTTTTTTTGCTGAAGGTTGCTGTTTGCACTCTTTAAATCCAAAAAAAGCCCCCCAACCAAACGTAATCGAACACTGGGGGGCTTTTTTCGCGTTAGCAAAACCGGAAGTCTAGAACGTGTACTTTTGGGCCCGAAAAATCAAGCTGGCTAAAGGCGTGCTGCGCGCCGCCGGTTTATTCTTATTAGCCGTATCTCTCTTCGCTTATGTCCCAAATTTCCCGTGCCGAATCCAAAGCCAAAGCCCAGAAACGCCGCAACCGCTACGCTGCCGTGGTAGCGGTGCTGGGCGTGCTGTTCGTGTCGTTCTCGTATTATTTCTACCAGGTTTTCTACACGCCCAACGTCGAAACGAAAGGCCAGCCGACGTATCTGCTTATTCGGCAGGGACAGAGCTACAAGGCCGTGATGGATTCGATTGACGCCAAGAACGTCATCATTGACCGGCTTTCTTTTCGCTTCGTGGCCAAGCTGATGAAGTATGATGAACTGGTGAAGCCCGGCCGCTACGAGCTGAAAGATGGCTACACTAACCGCGAAATGATCAACGACTTACGGCGCGGTATTCAGTCGCCGCTCAGCCTGACTTTTCAGAATATCCGTCTGCGCCAAGATTTGGCCAAGAAGCTCGGCACCACCATCGACGCCCGGCCGCACGAGTTCGATAGCCTGCTCAGTAGCCCCAGCTACACCCGCTCCCTGGGCTTCGACACGACAAGTATTCTGGGCATGTTTATCCCTAATACCTACGAGCTGTACTGGAATACTTCGGCCGAAAACCTCATGCAGCGCATGAAAAAGGAGTACGAAAAGTTCTGGACCCCGGCCCGCGACGCCAAAGCCAAAGCGCTGGGCCTGACCCGGGCTCAGGTAAGCACCCTGGCCAGCATCGTGGAAGCCGAGCAGCAGCAGCACGCCGACGAGCGCCCACGCGTGGCTGGTGTTTACCTCAACCGCTTAGAGCGCGGCATGCTGCTCCAGGCCGACCCCACGGTGGTATACGCCAACGGCGACTTCGGCATCAAACGCGTACTCAACGTACACTTGGCCAAAGACTCGCCATACAACACGTACAAATACAAAGGTTTGCCCCCCGGACCCATCAACTTGCCCAGCATTGCTAGCATCGATGCCGTGCTCAACCCCGAAAAGCACCAATACATTTATTTCTGCGCCAAAGAGGACTTCAGCGGCTACCACGCCTTCGCCACCAACGAGCGCGACCACCTACTGAATGCCCGCCGTTATCAGGCTGCTCTCACGCGGAGCGGCATTATGAAGTAACTGAGCTTCGTTTTGGTAAACAATAAGTAAATATTTTTTACTCGGGATTAAGGTGATTACGAATAAGTTGAGTTTGGAAGATTACAATCAAACCTTTCAATCACCAATGCAAGATGTTACTAGTACGGCAGAGCAAATAGTAGATATATGGCCGTATGTTGACGTGATACCAGCTATTGATTTGGATGGATTTGAAATTATGGATGTAGTATATGTTTATCTAAATCCTAATGGACTTTTTGAGCATGTGTTCATTGGGACGCAAGACAAAAACGTGTTTTTGGTAATTATTATAAACACAAGCGAATTGAAAATTCAAGGTCATTACTTACTCAACTTAGTTGAGATGTACAGCTTAACAGAGGAATAACTATGTACACTTCCGACATCCAAATCCGCGTCCGCTATGCCGAAACCGACCAGATGGGCTACGTGTACCACGGCAACTATGCCGCTTACTTCGAAGTAGCCCGTACGGAAGCTTTTCGGCAATTAGGAATCCGGTATAAAGATTTGGAGGCTGATGGAGTTGGCATGCCGGTAGGAGAGATACGCACCCGGTTTCGCCGGCCCGCCCGCTACGACGACCTGCTGACGGTGCGACTAATGCTGCGCCAGCCGGCGGAAGGGTCGAGAGTGTTATTCGAGTACGAGATTTACAATGAAGCCCTGGAGTTGCTCACCGAAGGCCACACGCTGATGGTGTTTGTAAGCACAGCGACGGGGCGGCCGGTTCCTATCCCGGAGGCTATCCTAAACAAGCTCGCGCCTTACTTTACCGACGACGAAAAGGCTGGGCCGCTAACGCCTGCATCGTCCAAATTGCCCCCCGACGCGCCTGCGCCAGCGGCATTTGCTCCCAAAAAGAATAAGTAATAGCTCTCATTTCCAAGCAGCTTCTACTTGTGAAAAACGGCGGCAAAGAAGGAAAGTAAGAAGCAATGAACACCTTCTGGGGGACAAATTGTTATGCCGATTGTACGTTGACCGTTGATCTATGAGAAACCCCGTTCGCCGCTACCACTACTCCGAGGTGCGCCGCCGGCGTTCATACCGCAAGTTCATCGTGTGGCTCAAGCGCCTGCGCTTCAACCACGGCCAGGCGTCGGTATATGATGTGCTCGACCGTATGATTCAGGAGTTGAAGCTGGACAGCGTTACCAAGCGGGCCAGCTATATGGCGTTCAACTTCACCATCGCCATTTTTCCCACTATCATCTTCCTGTTCACGCTCATTCCCTATATCCCTATTCCGCAGCTAAACATTGATATTCTGCAGTTTCTGCGCGATATCATGCCCCGCGAAATGTATGTAGCCACCGCCGATACCATTGAAGATATCATCAATATTCCGCACGGCGGGTTGCTGTCTTTTGGTTTTCTGACGGCCCTGGTGCTATCCTCCAATGGCATTATGGCCCTGTTGGATGCATTCGAGAAGAAATATCCGTCGTTCAAGCGCCGAACCTACGTGCGCAAGCGTGTCATTGCCACCCTGCTGACCATCGTGCTGTCGTTCGTGCTATTGTTCGCCATAGCGGGCATTTTCTTCGGCACTTACATCATCGACACGCTGGTATTCTACGAAATAGTGCCTGCTGAGCTGACTAATCAGCTCATTAGTTTACTGAAATATGGGTCAGTGGCCGGGCTGTTTCTTCTCGTTACATGCGTGATTTATTATTACGTGCCGCCCGTGCACGACAAATGGCCCTTCCTGTCGGCAGGCGCTGTAGTAGCTACGCTGCTGATCTTTCTGGTGTCCTTTCTGTTCATTCTATACATCAAGATTTTTGACAGCTACAACCACTTTTATGGCTCTATAGGTACGCTGGTGGGCTTTATGGTGTGGCTGGATTTTGTGTGCATGACTCTGATTCTGGGCTTCGAGGTAAACGTCAGTATTGATGCCGTTACGGGGCGTTTGCGAACCGTTGCAAACCTGCCAGTAGCCCTGAGCGGCCGGCATCTGGCAGCGGTTGGAAAAGCATAAAAGGCACAAAGCGTAAAATTTCTACTATAATTACGCTGTAGTTATTGCTAATTGTCAATTGCCTCTTACTTTTGCCGTCCCCAAACCGCCTAATTGGGGGAACGTTAGAGAGGTGGCAGAGTGGTCGAATGCGACGGATTCGAAATCCGTTATACCGGCAACGGTATCGGGGGTTCGAATCCCCCCCTCTCTGCAAGAACAGTTAGTACGCGTGACCTAGAGAGCTGGCAGAGTGGTCGATTGCGGCGGTCTTGAAAACCGTTGAGGGTTAAACCTCCGGGGGTTCGAATCCCTCGCTCTCTACAAAAAGCCCCCCGCTTCCATTTTGGAAGCGGGGGGCTTTTCTTTTACTTCTAAAGTAGGCGTATTTATTATCGCTGGGGGCTTTTTTTAAGCTTTTTTCCACTTAATAGTGCAGCCAACGGCTTTCGTTGAGTTGGTAGCAGCAGGTTTGCCAGCCATAATATCGGTGAGGGCATTCTCTACGTACTTGGTTTTCACGGCCGTAGGCTCCTCCGAATTATCATCTATGGCACCGATGTAGGCCACTTTTAGAGCGTTGCCATGGCGGGTGAGCACGTAGAGGTGAGGTGTGCGCGTAGCACCATAAGTCTGCGCTACGTTCTGCGTTTCATCGAGCAGGTAGGGGAAGGGGTATTTTTTGCTGGTGGCGCGGGCCTGCATCTTCTCAAACGAGTCGCCGGGCGCTACGGCTGGGTCGTTGGGGTTGATGGCCACTACGGGGTAGCCCTGGGGGGCAAATTTCTTGTGCAGATCAATAATGCGGCTTTCATAGGCCTGAGCGTAAGGGCAGGTGTTGCAGGTAAACACCACGATAAAGCCCTTGGCCGCCTTGTTGTCGGCCAGCGACATGAGCTTGCCGTCCACGTTTTTTAGCTTAAAGTCGGTGGCGGTGTCGCCTACCTGATAGCCGCCGGAAGGCCGGACAAAAGCGCTCAGCAACACGAGGCCGAAGCAAAGGACGAAGAAGGAGGTTAGCTTTTTCATCGGGAGGCAAACGGGTTAAAAGTGGAAAAATACGCGCCAGACCACCTGGCTAGCGCAAAAACTTGGTGAGCTGCGCGGTTAGCTCGGCTTGGGTAAACTCCTGCTCGAAGCCGGCGCGCTTTTGTTTTTTGTTGTTGAGCATCAGCGTAAAAGGAATTGCCCCCGACCAATTATCATCTACTTTACCGAGCCAGGTGTTCGGGTCCGTTTCGTTGAGCAGCAGCACTTCCGACTTAAGCCCACGCTTCTGCACAAACGGCTTTACCTTTTTATCCAGCTGAGAAGCATAGTCCAAACTTACCAGCAGCACCTTTACTTTTTGGCCGGCGTAGGTTTTATTGGCCTGTTCAAAATATGGCAGCTCCTTAATGCAGGGGCCACACCACGTTGCCCAGAAATTGACCACATACGTTGTATCGTTGGGCTGGCTCAGGCGCTTTTGCAAGGCCGGAAACTTTACTACTTCCACTTGCTGGGCCTGGCCCGGCGTAGCTAGTAGCAAGAATGAGCTGATTATAAGGAGCTTGATGAATGACATAGTGACTAAACGTGGTAGGTGCGGCTTTGGTACGAAGCACAACTGAAAATTAGGGAGTCGCATCTGGCGTGGCCGATTGCTAAATTTTTGTCTTATCCGGTTAAGATACTAGATGATACCTTGAGTATTTTAATGTAAACAATGGCCACAAACGTGGAGTTTGCCGTTTAGTGAGCTTTACAAACCAAACTGTGCCTGATAACACCAGTTCTGCGTCCGTCCTGGCTCCACCTATAGCCCAGAAAAAGTCGCGGCGGTGGGGCAAAGGGTTGCTTATAGCAGCCGTCATACTTGTGGCGGTGGTTGGCACCGTACTTTTTTTGCTTGATCCCTGGCTGCGCCGCACGCTGGAGCGTCAGGTCACAACGGCTTCTAAAGGCTATTACCAACTACAGATAGGAGAGCTGAAAACCAGCTTATGGCACCGCTCACTGACCTTGCGGGGGCTCCGGCTGCGCTCTGCTGCCACACCTGCCAACCACAGCCGGCTTCCCCGCCTGCGGGCCGATGTTGAGTTGGTGCGTTTGCAAGGAATCGGGCTGCTGGCTTTGTTGCGGCGCAAGGAAGTGCCCCTGGATACCGTGCTCGTGCAAAACGCGCGTCTGGGAGTTGGTAAAATGCCCCCCAGATCTCCCGGTTCATCTAAAGCACTGCACGAGCAGCTGCCGCTGCAAATGGAAGGGATTCGGGTAGAAAATCTTGTTTTGATTAATCTGGGGGGCAATTATTCGCCTGCTCAACAACCCATAGCTACACTGCGCCGCGCAGATCTGATAGCGCGCGATATTCTTATTAGCGCGGCCGGTGCCCAAGACTCGCAGCGACTAGGGTATGCGCGCAGCCTCGCATTTCACCTCGCCAATGTGGAGGGGCAGGCCCGGCAGCATAAAGGGAGCTTCGGAGCCCTCCGCTTTTCCACAGATCGGCAGCGGCTGGAACTGGATTCTCTGCGAGTGCAGCCGGTGCAGAATACCAGCACTGGATCCGCGCCACGGCTTACGCTCGCTTTGCCCCGCCTGCGCCTCACGGGCCTGAAAGCAATGCAGCTAGCCCGGCAGCAGCTACAAGCCGATTCGCTTATCCTCACGGCTCCCGACGTTACTTTTATCGCCAGCACCAGCAAGCAGCCCACCAAAACCAAAGCGATACATGAGCAGCTGCCGCCTTGGTTGCGTCGGTGCGTTTTGCGCTACGTAGCCTTATCTGGGGGGCAAATGCGGCTGCCCGGCCTGAGCGTGGCGCCTGTAGTTCGGGCCATTGAAGTAAAAGGCAATGATTTATGGGTTGATTCGCTGAGCGCCCTCGATACAAAGCGCATTTTCTATGCCCGCGCCTGGCGGGTAAGCACCGGGCCTGCTACGGGCCTGATCGATGCTCCTTATTACCGGGCCCGCTACGAAAAGCTGGTGTTGGATACTAGCACGGGCCTGGCCCAGGCTGATGGCCTGACGCTTACACCCACCATGAGTACGCCGGAGTTTGCCCTCCGCAAAGCCCAGTCTGTGCCCCGCATGGTCGTCCAGATTCCGCAGCTACGGCTCGCGGGCCTCGATTATGGCCTATTAGCACGCGAAGGAAACCTGGTGGCGGGTTTGCTGGAGCTGCGCAACCCGCGTTTTCAGGTAACCAGCAACGCCAATTATCCGCAGCCGGCGCGGCCTTCCTCCGTTACGCCGGAGCAGCTGCAAAAGCTGCCTTTTCGCTTGAATGTAGCGCTGGCCCGAATCGTCAACTTCAACTTTCGCAGCGCCGAAATCGTCAAGGGCGGCTCCGTGCCGGGCATATTTACTCTCACCCGGTTCAACGCCAGCATTACGCATCTGACCAATGTTCCCGCCGTTGCTGCTGCCCACCCAAGTATCGGGCGCGTGTCAGGATGGCTGCAAGATAAATGTCTGGTGGAAGGCGTGTTTCGCTTCAATCTGCGCGACCCCCAGGGTGGGCACAGCTTTACCGGGAGCTTCGGGCCGGCGCCCTTTGCTATTCTGAATTCCGTGAGCGAACCTGCGGCGTTCATTCGTTTTGACAAAGGCCGCGTGGAGCGAATTCTGTGTAAGGTGCAGTTTACTAAGCAGGGCGCCAATGGCACGCTGTGGGCGCGCTACTCAGATCTGAAAGTTTCGTTGTTGAAAAAGAAACCGGGCCCCGATAAGAAAAATCTGCTCACCCGCGCGGGCTCCTTGCTGACCAACACCTTCATCGTGCGCGATAATAATCCGCGCAAACCCAGTCAGCGTCTGGAGCCCGGCCCGGTACAGATAGACCGCGACCTACGCTACTCGGTGTTTCGGGTGTGGCGCGTGGCCGTGGTTGATGGCATGCTCAGCAGCTTTGGCGTACCCGAGGTTATTGCTGATAAAGTGGAATAAACCTCTGCTCTTCGTAGTCGATAAAAGCGGCATATGGCGCACAAATCAAGAAGGCCGGTATCTTTAGATAAAAATGCCCCCAGTGCTTTTTAAGCCAAATAGACAAAGCAGCGAAATAGGTGTAGGGGTTAGATAACTCCTGTTCAGCTTTCGCGTACTGCCTATTCTAAAAGTCCAACTTTCAGCACCTTACCTCTTGCTTCTAAACACTACTATGCTGAAATGGCTTTTTTCCGCTCTGGCAGCTCTGTTGTTTTGTGCGCCATCCGCTTCTGCCTACTCTGTACTCACTCATCAGGCCAACATCGATTCGACGTTTGACGTGTGCCTAGTGCCGCTTATTAAAAGCCGCTTTGGCGCTGCCACCCGCGAGGAGTGGATAGAGGCCAAGTCATACGCCTACGGGGGGGCAATTATTCAGGATATGGGCTTTTATCCATTTGGCTCTAAGTTATTTACCAATCTGACACATTACGTACGCAGCGGCGACTTCGTGCGCAATCTGCTCGATGAGGCCCATGACCGCAATGAGTATGCTTTCGCTTTGGGTGCCTTGGCTCATTATGTAGCTGATATCAAAGGCCATCCGGCGGGTACCAACGTAGCTATGGCCTCCGTGTACCCCGATCTGAAGGCTAAGTTTGGTTCGGCTATTACCTACCACGAAGCGCCCGTGCAGCATACTCAGCTCGAGTTTGCCTTCGATGTGGTGCAGTTGGCCAGTGGTCGGTATCGCTCGGCCGACTACCAAAGCTTTATTGGTTTTCAGGTGAGCAAACCCGTTCTGGAGCGCGCTTTTTTGAAAACCTATGGCTTGGAGTTGGGGCAGGTATTAGCCAATGTAGACTTGGCGGTGGGCAGCTACCGCTTTGCCGTGCGCCAGCTCATTCCGATTGCCGCCCGCGCGGCCTGGCACGCCGAGCGCGACGAAATCAGGAAGCTGAGCCCCCGGGCCCGGCGCCGCGACTATATGTACCGGCAAAGTGAGCGGGAATATCGCCGCCAGTATGGCACTGACTACCAGAAGCCTGGGTTTGGAGCCCGGATGTTATCGCTGGTGGTGCGGGTGCTGCCCAAAATTGGCCCCCTGCAGCCTTTCGCCTTCAAACTGCCTACTCCTGAGGCGCAAGAGCTGTTTAAGAAAAGCGTCCGCATCGTGATGAGGGAGTATTGCAACCTGGCGCAGCAGGAACAAACGGCTAAATCGCCCCCACTGCCGAATGCCGACTTCGATACCGGGCGTCCCACACGCGCGGGCGAGTATGCTCTCGCCGACGAAACCTACGGGGAATGGGTGCGCAAACTCGCCGACAAGAAGTTCGACAACATCTCGGCCCCACAGCGGCAGAACATCCTGGCTTTCTTTGGTGATATGTCGAAGCTGCCCGTGGATGAGGAGGAAAAGGAAGCCAAGAACCTGGAAAAAACCCGCGCAGCACTCGAAGAGCTGCGAAACATGCAGGCGCCCGTAGTGAAGGAAGAGAAGCCTTAGCCGGTAAACAGACCCAACGCGTGTTGCCCTCAGGCTGTTTGCTTAGAGCGTATCAGAGAATTCACGCAACGTCGTTTGCGTCGTGTTTTATCTGGCATTTGCTTGTCGAAGCATGACAGGGAAATCAAATCCCTAAACACGCTTGTATTTGCGCCTGATTCAATCTAGGGGCTTTTTTGGGCTTCTGCTCGGCTAGGGTCGGGAAGTAGCTTCCTGCACCAGATATCCGCTAAGGCGACGCAGAGCGGTTTCGGCCTGCTTAGCTTGGTAGCGAATGTCAAGCAAACGCACTTCGGCATCGAGTTGGCTGCGCTGAGCCACGCGCAAATCCAGGGGCGTGAGCAGACCCAGGCGGTAGCGGGCCAGGGCAATGTTTATGTTTTCGCGGGCCAGCAGAATGTTTTCTTCCTCCAGCTGTAACAGTTGCAGGCGGTTCTGGTAGCGGTTCAGGGCCTGCTCGGTTTCAGCATCTAGGTTCAGGCGGGTCTGATCGAGCAGCAGCTGGCTTTGCTCCTCAATTACGCGGGCATTCTGCTCTAGGCGGCGCTGCTCGAAGCCGTTGAAAAGAGGCACAGTCGCCGTCACTCCGTAGTTCAGCCCCGCGTTGCGGCTAATGTTGGTAGCCAGCTGTGTACCGAAAAAAGCGGCGTTATTGATGTTGCGCGACAGAACGTAACCGCTCGTGAGGTTCACGCGGGGCCAGCGCGCCGAGCGCACCAGGCGCCGCTCGTAGCGGGCCACGTCCACGCCGAGGCGTGCCTGCTGCAATCGTGGGTTTTGGTCAATTACGCCCTGTACAATTTCTTCCGCCTGCAAGCCCGTCACCACCACAATCGAGTCGATGGGCTGAAAGTCGGTAAGGGTGGTGCGGCCGATGAGACTATTGAGGTTAATTTTTGCGGTATTCAGCAATTCCTGCTGTTGCAGGAGCAAGGAACGGTCGGCATTATAGTCTACGCGGGCCGTCAGCACTTCTACTTTCGCACTCACGCCCACGTCTACGCGGCCCTGCGTAAGGTCAATGCGCTGCTGTCCGATGTTGAGCGCTTCTTCCAGCGAGCGAATCTTGCCCGACTCGCGCACTACGTTGAAGTACGCGTCGGTGATGTTGGCCACGCTCTCCTCAATGGTCGCCCGCGTGATTATCTGCTGCTGGCGCTCCAAGGCTTTCAGACGGTCGTAGGCGATGAACATGCCGAGGCCATCAAAAATAGTCCAGTTGAGCGCTACGTTGGCGTTAAGAAAGTTCGACTCGGCCCCGTTGGAAATCCGCGGGGGCTGGTCACCGAGTTGCTGACGTACATCATTAATGTTGAAGGTGCGGGTGAAATTTCCGTTCACGGCCGGCAGCTGACCCGCATTGCCGCGCGTCACGTTATTGCTGACGATCTGCTCGTCGGTGCGCGCTAGCCGAATGCCGTAGTTGTTTTCCAACCCAATCTGAATGGCCTGCTGCAAGGTGAGCGGCGGGGCAGGAGCTACGGTTTGGGGCTTAGCAGTCTGGTCTTGTTGCCCCCACGCCAGCGGCGAAATACTGAACAGCAAAAAAGAGAAAAACAGCGAACGGGAAAACAAGGACATTCTTACCAAGAAAAGGCAGACTACTAAAAAATATGGGCCGTCAGGGCTACGTATCAACCGCTACCTCGGATGAGCACCCTGGGGGGCAGTTATCAGGCGGCTAAGGCTTTCTCAACCTCTTCCTGCTTTTTGCTGTGCTTCTTAGCCGTGGCAAAATACGAGTACATTACCGGTACCACGTACAGCGTGAGGCCAGTGGCGAAAAAAAGCCCCCCAACCACCCCGATACCCATGGCCCGGCGGCTAAGCGCGCCCGCACCGGTAGCGATGGCAATAGGCAGAATACCCAGGATGGCGCATAAGCTGGTCATCAGGATGGGCCGCAGACGGGCAGTCGAGCCTTCTATCAAGCCCGTCATATAGTCGGCCCCTTGCTCTACGCGCTGGTTAGCAAACTCCACAATCAGGATACCGTTCTTGGTCACCAGCCCGATAAGCATGATGATACCGATTTGCGAAAACAGGTTCAGGCTCTGATTGAAGTACCACAAGCTCAACAGGGCCCCCGATAATGCCAACGGCACCGTCACCATGATAATCAGTGGGTCGCGGAAACTCTCAAACTGCGCCGCCAGCACCAGATAAATGAGTACCAGCGCTAAGCCGAAAGCAAAAACCAGGGAAGAAGAGCTTTCCTGGAAGTCGCGGGAAGCACCTGAAAGCTCGGTAGAAAAGGTTTCGTCCAGCTGCTTATCGGCAATTGCCTGCATGGCGGCAATACCACCACCGAGTGTCTGGCCAGGTGCCAGCGAAGCAGAAAAAGTAGCCGAGTTGTAGCGGTTCGTACGGTAGAGCTGCGGCGGCGTGCTACTTTCTGTCAGGCGAATCACGTTGTCCAATTGCACCAGTGTGCCGTCGGTGCTTTTCACCGACAGCAGACGCACATCCAAGGGTTGATTCCGATCTTCGCGGGCTACTTGACCAATGATTTGGTACTGCTTGCTGCCCCGAATAAAGTAGCCGTAACGCTGTCCGCTCAAGCCCGCTTGAAGAGTCTGGCTGATGCTCTGCACCGATACGCCTAAGCTCTGCGCCTTTTCGCGGTCAATGGTAATGCGAAGCTCTGGCTTATTAAACTTCAGGTTGACGTCCACAAACTGGAAAGTAGGGTCTTCGCGGGCTGCCGCCAAGAATTTCGGCACTGCCGTCCGCAGCTTCTCAAAATCCTGGGTTTGAATAACAAACTGAACCGGTAAGCCGCCCCCGCCATTACCGATACTTTGATCCTGCGAAACCGAAGTACGCGCTGCGGAAAGGCGTTTCACTCCATTCGATAAGGTAGCCGCAATCTGGTCTTGGTTTAGCGGCCGATTATCGGCCTCAACCAACATCACGCGGGCAATACCTGAGTTGCTACCACCGCCGAAACCGGGAGAGGTGACCGTATAGACACTGTTTAAATTTTCCTTGCTGACCGAGTCGGTAATGAGCTTCGTAAGATCGGCCATATAATCCTCCATGTACTCAAACGAGGCTCCTTCTGGCCCGGTAGCGTTGATGTTGATCCGGCTACGATCTTCCACGGGGGCCAATTCGGAAGGGATAAGTTGCAGGAAGCCCCAAATACCGACGCCCGTGCCTACCACCATCACCCACGCCATCCAGCGGTTGCGCAGAAAGGTGTTGAGACTGTTTTCATAGCCGGAAGTCATGCGCTCAAAAAACGGCTCCGTCTTGCGATAAAACCAGTTGTGCTTTTCCTGACGCTTCAGTAGCACCGAGCACATCATGGGCGTAAGCGTGAGCGAGACAAAAGCGGAAATCAGTACCGAACCGGCCACCACAATCCCGAATTCGCGGAAAAGGCGCCCCGTAATACCTGTCAGGAAAACCACGGGCAGGAATACCGCCGCCAGCACCACCGTCGTGCTGACTACAGCCAGCAGGATTTCCTCGGAGCCTTTGATGGCGGCCGTTCTAGGGTCTTCGCCGTCTTCAATGCGGGAATAGATATTTTCCAGTACCACAATGGCATCATCTACCACCAGGCCAATAGCCAGTACAATGGCCAGTAGCGTGAGCACATTGATGGAGAAGTTTAGCAAGTACATTACGAAGAATATACCCACCAAGGACACCGGAATGGCCACCACCGGAATAAGGGTGGAGCGCCAATCGCGCAGAAATAGAAAGATTATAACAACCACCAGCACAAAGGCTTCGATAATTGTGTGCTCTACTTCGGCAATAGATTGACGGATGAAGATAGAGTAGTCAACACCCGTTTGAAGTTTTAAATCATTCGGCAAATCCTTGCTATAAAGCTCAATGCGCTTGTTGAACTCATCGGCAATATCGATCTGGTTGGAACCCGGCTGTGGTACCACGGCCAAGGCTACTCCGGGGGTTCCGTTCACCCGGAAAATCGTTTGATCGTTCTCTGGATACAGTTCAGCGTAGCCAATGTCGGAAAGCCGTACCAGGGAAGAAGCGTCTTTCCGAATTATAAGATTGTTGAATTCCTCAACGGAAGTAAGGCGGCCCATAGTCCGCAGGGTGAGCTGCGTATTCTGGCCCGTTACGGCACCGCTGGGCAATTCCACGTTTTCACGGCTAAGGGCCGCTTGCACGTCAACAGGCGACACGCCCAGGGCCGATAGCTTCACTGGGTCCAGCCACAGACGCATAGAGTACTTGCGCTCGCCGTACACCCGGATTTCCGATACGCCCGGAATGGTTTGGAGGCGCTCCTTTAGGGTATTGTTGGCATAGTCAGTCAACTCCAGCAGGTTGCGCCGATTCGAGCTCAGGTAAGTGATTACAATGGGCTGCGAGTCGGCGTTGGCCTTGCTAACTACCGGCGGATCTATATCGCGGGGCAGGCGGCCCTGAGCACCCGAAACCTTGTCGCGCACGTCGTTGGCAGCGGTTTCCAGGTCGGCATCGAGGTCAAACTCTACCGTAATCTGGGTACGACCGTCGCGGGAGTTAGAAGTCAGGTTTTTGATACCGGCAATGCCGTTCAGGGCTTCCTCCAACGGCTCCGTTACCTGTCCCTGCATTACATCGGCCGAAGCACCGGTGTAGCTGGCCGAAACAGTGATAATAGGCGGATCAACGCTGGGATATTCCCGAACACTTAAATACCGGAACCCAATAACGCCAAATATCACGATGACGAGGCTCATCACGATGGCGAGAACGGGCCGGTTGATACTGGTTGAGGATAAGCTCATAAGGATTGGAAGAGTAAAAAAGCCCCCCGCTTATAAAAGCAGAGGTAGGCTTACTTAATCACGCGTACAGCGTCGCCGGGCTTCACTTGTAGAATACCGGTTCGAATCACGGAGTCACCTACGGCCAAGCCATCGGTTATCTGAATCACTTTATCAGAGCGAATACCGATTTTTACCTTCTTGGGGGCCATTTTCCCGTTTTCTACCGTGTACACACTGTAGCCGCTGGCTTCCGGAATCACGGCCTCGGTGGGCACCTGCAAAGCATCAGTTGATGCGCCGAGCTGCAGGTTCACTTTTACGAAAGCGCCGGGACGCAGCTCGTCTTTGGTGTTGGCGTAGCGGGCACGCACGGGTTGGGTGCGGCTTACGGGGTCAATCTGAGGATCGATGGCGTAAACCTTAGCGTCGTACTGCTTATTGGTACCTTCATCAGTCACCTTCACCACGTCGCCGACGCGCACATTGTTAGCAAAGCGGCCGGGCACGGCAAAGTCAATCTTGACGGGCCGCACGCGGGAAAGCGTCGTGATTTCAAAGCCAGGGCTCACATAAGTGCCAACGGTGGCAGTCGTCAGGCCAAGCACTCCATCGAAGGGAGCACGTACGAAAGCGCGGTCGAGGGTGGCCCGTAGCGCCTGCAAGTCCGATTGGGCCGTGAGGTACTGGTTATTGGCCTGCTCATATTCCTGAGCACTGATATATTCCTTCTCCAGCAGCGTGCGCTGGCGCCGCTCCTGGTCGCGGTAGAGCTTAATATTGTATTCCTGCTTGCGAATAGCTGCCTGCGCTTCATCGGCATTGATGCTGAAAAGCAACTGGCCTTTCTTCACCGGCTGGCCTTCCCTGATGTTCAGGCTGGTGATTTTGCCAGAAAGCTCGCTTTTAATAACTACCGATTCGTCGGGGAGAACTGAGCCGGTAGCGGCCACCTGATCAGATAAATTGGTGGGTTGTACCACATACACCTGCACTGGAGCTTTAGCGCCTCCACCGCCACCCGCGCCCCCACGGCCACCGCCCGGAGCACTTTTGCCCCCTGGACCTCCTTTTCCACCCGCCGTGGGGGAAGGAAAGTAACGCATCTTAACAAAAACCGCTGCGGCAATGGCTGCTACAGTCAGGACAATCCAGAGTATTCTGCGCCCGGGGCGCGACTCTTCTATCTCTTCGGGCACAAGTACTTCTTTCTCCTTAGTTTGCATGTGATGAGGGAGCTATTCCCAACTCAGTATCAGTGTTATAAAGACCTTTGGGGGCAGCGATGTATATCAACGCCGCGGCCCCTTCGTAAGTTTAGTTGTAGCCGTCGGGAGGGGTAAATAAGTGGTTCAGATAAAGTATCCGCAAGCCGATTTTGCCCCCCAGTGGCATTAGCTGCCCTTTTTAAAATGGTTCGCCTAGCCACTTATGACACAAAAAAAGCCTGCAGGTTGCAGGCTTTTTTGTAAAAATATTCAGAAAGCTTACATCGCCTTCTGGTTCAGGTAGTTCTTCGCCAGGTCGTTGAGTTTGGTATCAGTCAGTTGCTCTTCCTGCAATGACTGACGGAGCAAAGAAGCCGCTTCGCTGTGGCCCAGGCGCTCGGCGTAGTGAGCAGCCGTACCGTAGCCAGCAATTTCGTAGTGCTCGATGCGCTGGGAGGAGGCAATCAGGGCAGCGTCCATTACTTCGTCGGTTGCATTCTCCGACATGGTTTCATTGCCTTCGGCAATCAGTCCTTCCATTGCTTTGCAGGTGTGGCCGCTCAGCTTCAGGTCCATTGCCTTACCGATTTGCTCCAGTCGGGCCACCTGGTTTTTGGTTTCCTGCAGGTGCTTCTCAAAACCTTGGCGCAAACGCCCATCTTTAGCTTCAGCCGCCATTTTTGGCAGGGCCTTCACCAGCTGATTCTCGGCGCTGTAAAGGTCTTTGAGTTGCATTTCGAATAAATCGTCGAGGCTTTCTAGTTTGTCGAACATAGCAGTTTGTTAGGTTGGATGGGTTGAGGAATTAAAACGAGAAACAAAACGAGGCTCTTGCTAAGCCTCGTCCTGCTATGGTACGACTGTAAGGGGAGTCGGGTTAGTATAAAAAAACGGTATTTTGCTACAGTGGAGCTTGTTTTGCTGGCCGGTTTGGACGCGGTTTTCCGTTTACTTTGCCCTATGAACACACCCAAAGAACAGGCAGACAGCCAGCGCAATTTTTTTCAGGATGTGCACGAAGTTGTTCGGCTGATTCCGCCCGGCCGGGTGAGTACGTACGGCGCTATCGCGCACTACCTCGGTGCCCGCCACGGGGCGCGTATGGTAGGGTATGCCCTCATTGCTGCCGTGCCGGCCCGCGGACTGGAGCAGGTACCGGCCCAACGCGTCGTCAATAGGAACGGTTTGCTTACGGGGCGCCACCATTTTGCTACGCCTACCGCCATGCAGGAAACACTGGAAGCCGAAGGCGTACGGGTAGCCGACGATCAGGTGCAGGATTTTAAAAAGGTCTTCTGGGACCCAGCGCAGGAGTTAATCTAGTATGTAGCGCCAGCCGCTGACCACGCAAAATCAGCTGGCGAATTCACTAAAAAGCCCCCCAGATATTTGCTGGGGGGCTTTTTAGTGAAGCAGTAATATATTATGAATCATTTCTTAAGCAACGAAGCAGGCCGGGCTATCTTCTGACGAATAACAACTTCGATAGACTTCCGCACCTCTTCCGGGTTCGCGTTTTTGAGCAGATAGCCATGCGCGCCCTCGGCCCGCAGATTGTCGATCAATTCAGGCTCATCATGCATAGAAATAATAATGACCCGCACATACGGGTATTGAACCCGAAGCAGCCGAATCGTTTGCAAACCGTCGAGCACGGGCATCTGCAAGTCCATCAGAATCACGTCGGGCACTACCCCAAAGTCCAATCGCTCCAGAAGCTCTTGTCCGTCGCCGGCTTCGAACAGGACCTCCATACCAGTAAAACCACTAACCAAAGCCCGTAAACCTTTACGAAATAACAAATGGTCATCAACAACCGCGACGCGAATAATATCACTATTCATGGATATGTGCATTTATATTTGCCTGATCATTAACAAGATAGGGAATTGGGAGTGTAATCCAAACCCGAGTACCATCGCCCGGAGCAGACTCATGGTGAAGGGTGCCGCGCAGCACGGCCACCCGGCTTCGTAAGTTGGTAAGCCCCAGCCCAGTACGGGTGCCGGGGGCGGGCACACTCTCGTTGGCAATGGGGTTAAATCCTATTCCATCATCACTGTAATGTAAGCTGAGCTGCTGCTCTTGAAAGTTAACAGCAATGCGCAACGTATCGGCTTGTGCATGTTTGAGGCCATTGCCCAGCAGCTCCTGCGCAATGCGGTACACAATCAATTCCAGGGCAGGATCGAGGCGGCGGGGGGTGCCTTCCTGCTCTATAAAGACCTTCGTTTGCGCATCAGGCGGTACGGTGCGGGCCAGCGCATCCAGCGCGAAGGGCAGCCCGAACTTCTGTAAAGCTGCCGGCAACAGATTACGAGAAATCCGTCGCACCTCCGTAATTACCTGGTCGAGCAGATCGGTGGCTTCCTTTGTGCGGGCGGGGTCGCCGAGAGAGTGCAAGTGCATTTTGGCAATGGCCAGTGTGGTGCCCACCCCATCATGCAGATCGGCAGCAATGCGCTGGCGCTCTTCTTCCTGGGCAAGCAGAGCGGCTTCAAGTGCCTGTTGCTGACCATCTTCGCGCATCTTCTGCAACTCCAGCTGCTGTCGCATGCGCCGCCGCTGATCCCGGATCACAAACGTCACAATGCCGCCGGCCAGCAGCAGCAGAATGGGTGTGATAAGCAGGAGGGCAATAAGCTCCTTCGACATAATGGGCAACTTCACCAAGTCTCACCATCTGCTAACAGACGCGTACTTAGTGGGAAGAAAGTATTAGATTAAAACAACAGCCAAGAATATGGAGAAATGCCCCCCATAGTACGGATAAAGGTAACTAAGAGCGAATGTTAAATACCTAACACTTTCGAAGTTCCTCATTCCGTAGCTGCTCAGAAAGCGGCTGGTACAGCAAGCGGAAAGGGCGCGGCTGCCAACTACTGTAATGCAGCCATTTAGGCAGGGCACGGCGGGGAGCAGTGCTAAGCGGATAAAAGGCGAACATCCAAGCTAATAGCGCCATAGCAATGGCAAAAAGCAGTACATCTGGCGTAGTAAAAAGCCTGTCTAAATTCAGCCTTGTATGATAGTCATAGTCAGAAATATAGATTGTTTTGACTGCTACAAAAGAGATAATTGAGCACGAACTGTATAGTAGCACCGCCACACTCAAAAAGAAGTCTGGTTGTTTTTCCAGCGCAGTATAGGGGGATGAGTTAATTAAATGGGAAATATGAACCAATGCCAAAACAATAAGAATAGTGCAGCCAAAAGAATGCGAATAGGTATTGAGATAAGTGAACAAGCCACTTAAGAAAGCGGCATCTAGGAAGGCAACTCCTGAAAAGAGAATTAAGCTTATCGGAATAGCTGCTCGAACGCGACTAGGAGGTAGCAGGCGGCGGTATGTCTGAGCTACGAAAAAAACGAGCAGAAGCGTGCCTAAGTGATAGATATAGATGTTGTTATGAATTGTGATTCGACTTATTCTATCTAAAAAAAAGAAAAATGCTTCGGCGCCAATGTAGTAGTAGACTGGCTTGAGCTTGTAAGGAATATTGCGCCGCCTTAGAAAAGCCACCGCAAACGGCAACAAAGGCGCGGCCTCTAAAACCCGATTAACGAGATGAAGCCGCGCCCAAGAGTCCATAGTAATTTGATTGGTCGTAAATAACAGTAGTGCTACTGCATCAGCGGACTATTGGGGTCGCAATTATCAGGGCACCCCATAGGGGTATCGCCCACTGCATCGTCTCCGTCGTCTGGTAAAGTACCGTCACTCATACGGTGAGGCAGCAAGTCGTTGCCTTTGTCATCGACGCCAACTACTACCACCCGGCCTACGCCCAAATCATCGATGGCCTGATAGAAGCGCAAACCGGCACATTCAGGCTTCTCATTTAGCATATCAAGCAGAAAATCTTTGCCGAAATAGTGCGATAATGTAGGCTTGTCGGTTGGTTGGTTGTGGTCCCGGCGAAATTTCTCAGTCCAGCGAACCGCATCTTTTAGCTTCATTCGTTTGCCGGCGCAGGGGTCAAATGGGGGTATAGTAACGTCCATAAAAGTGAGTGTGAAATAGGTGTGTTAGGAATAGAAATGAAGCCAGATACACCATAAGCATATTGGCGGATCCAAATATAAGTATGGCCTGTTGGATTAAAACATGCCACACCTGTATCATTTGAAAATAAGCTATTACATATCACACTCAAATTCGGAGTGCCTCAGGGCCACTTAGAAAGGCAGCTGGCCAGAGGCATCGGGCGGCGGAGCCATAGGACGAGGACGCAAGACCCGACCACTTGAAACGGGCGGGGGAGGAGTCTGATCCGCATCATCTTCGTCCGTGAAATCTTCTTGCAGTTCGTCTTCGTCGTCCAGGTTTTCAAACACACGGTCGATAGCCGATTCGGCGGAGCGGAGCTTTTGCTTGCACAGCCGGATCAGCTCGGCGGAGCGCTGCACGCGGGCCGTAAGGTCGTCCACGTCTATTGTATCGGTTTCGAGGGCTCGCAGAATGGTTTCCAGCTCTTCAATAGCTTGGCGATAAGTCAGGTCGTTGGTCATGGGGAAAGGTGTCAGGCAGCGCTTAGCAAACTAAGTAGGCCGCACAGTAATGGAAATATAAAGTGGGGGGCTTTTTTTATAAGTAAAAGCATCGTTACAGCCGGCTATGCTGCTTTTATACTGTATTACGCTAGCTAAGCCAGGGTTGAGAGTTTAGCCGGAAGCAGCAGTGTCTTGTGATGGAAGTACGGTTGCAGTGCCTGCCAAAAAGCCCCCCAGCGCTTCAGGCACTGCTGCGGGCCGCAACTGCGCCAGTCGTAGCTCGGCCCGATGCAGCAGGCGCTCAGTGGCCAGCTGCAACTGGTAGCGCCGACGCAGCAGCTGTAATTGGCGTCGCTGCTGGTGGCGCCGAAACCGTTGGGCCAAGGCCCGGCCAAACGTGCGCAGCTGTCGTTGCTGACCAGCCAGCGCCTGTTGGGCCGCCCGCTGCGCTACATGACGGGTCCGATCCAGAATGCGGTGCTGCTGCCTCAGCTGTGCCCGCGGAGCCGTGGCCGCCTGCCGGATGCGCTGATGCAGGAGGGTGCGCTGCTCTATAAACTGCGTTTGAGCCGCTTGGTGCGTGTAGCGCACAAGCCGGTGCAGCTGGTCGGCAGCGGTTTGAACCTGACCTAATGACAGCTCCCGAATACGCTCGGCGTAGCCATCAAAAGCAGCATCGAGGCGAGCCAGGCGATCCAGGAAGAAAATAGCAACGGCCGTAGGCGTTTTCAGGGCCGTGTGCGCCGTCAGGTCAACTACTGCTTCGTCGCGCTCGTGGCCGATGCCGGTAATAACGGGCACGGGAAAAGCTCCCACGGCGGCCGCCAGCCCATAATCGTCGAAGGCCAGCAGGTCGGTTTTTCCCCCACCGCCCCGAATAATAACCACCGCATCGAAGTAGCGTCGCCGGGGCCGTATATGGTCGAGCGCCGCCCGAATGCTGGCGGGCGCCTCCGTGCCTTGCATCAGCGCAGGCACCAGCGTTACGGAAAAATCAAACACCGATTCGCTGAGCTGCTGCATAAAATCCTGAAAGCCAGCGGCCGTGGGCGACGAAATAACGGCCAGGCGCTGGGGACCAATGGCAAGTGGCAGCCGCTTCTGCCTATCGAGCAGGCCCTTCGCGGTGAGCTTGCGCACGGTATCAAGGCGCTGGCGGGCCAGGTCGCCGACGGTATACGTCGGGTCGAGAGCCAGCACATCGAGGCTCAGGCCGTACTGCTCATGAAACTTGATTTGCACCCGCAGCATCACCTTCAGGCCCGGCTGTAGCTCCTGGCCAGTGGCTTCATAAAAAGCTGGTGCCAACGCCTGATAGCGCTGACTCCAGATGGTAGCGCGGGCCTGGGCCTTCAGCTCGGCGCCGCGGCCGGTGCGGTGCTGGTCGGTGAGGGTGAGGTAGCAGTGGGCGCCGTCGTGGCGAGGCGGGGTCAGCTCCGCAATTTCGGCGAGTACCCAATATGATTCGGCAAAGCGGTCAGTGAGGGTTTGCTTTACGCGCAGCAGCAGCTCGGCCAGGGGCAAAGCCAGCGGCGGACGGCTGGGGGGCAAATTTGGCTCGGGGCGACGATTAAAGAGCGGCGGCATAGGTAGCAAAGTACGCAATTGAGGGCGGCGGGAGCAAGGAAAAGCCGTGGAGTATATAGCTGTCTGAATTTGAGAAAGTAGAACTTAGCCCTCATCCATTTGCACGCTTTCGCTTATCTTTCTTGCCTCAACCTACTTTTCACTCATCCAAGTTCATATGAAAAACCTGAACAGTCTGACGCTGGCCGCCGTGGCCGCGGCGAGTTTTGCCTGGGCCGGGTGTAGCTCGTCGAAGACGCCGACCACCTCGGATACCGCTTCGACTACTACCACCGCGACTACCACTACTACTGCGGCTCCCGTAGTAAAGGGCGTGGGCCTGGACCCGGCCAATATTGATACGTCGGTAGACCCCTGCGACAACTTTTTTCAGTATGCTTCCGGCACTTGGCTGAAGAATAACCCCATCCCGGCCGCCGAATCGCGCTGGAGCTCTTGGAACGGGCTCATCAACCAGAACGAGGCCGTGATGCGCCAGATTCTGCAGGATGCCGCCGCCAATACCAGCGCCCCAAAAGGCAGCAACCTGCAAAAGGTAGGCGACTTCTACGCTTCCGCTATGGATTCGGCTGCTATTGATGCTGCCGGCCTGAAGCCGCTTCAGCCTGAGTTAAACCGCATTGCGGCCATCAAAGACTTGAAAGGTCTGCAGGCGTCGTTGGCGCGGCAGCAGATGCTGCGGACCCGTTCCGTATTCGGCGCAGGTGTGGCTCAAGACCGCAAAATCAGCACCCAGTACGCGGTGTATCTGTCGCAGGGCGGCCTGACGTTGCCCGACCGCGACTACTATCTGAAGGAGGACGGCCGCTCTAAAACCATCCGCACGGCTTACATGACATATCTGACCAATATGTTTAAGCTGCTCGGCGATAATGAAGCTACCGCTGCCAAGAACGCAAACACCGTGATGCGTCTGGAAACGCGGTTGGCAAAAGCTTCGAAGGACCGCGTAGCCATGCGCGACCCGTATGCCAACTACAACAAAATGACGGTGGCTGAGGCCAACAAGCAATTCCCGAACATGAACGTACCCGGCCTGTTGCAGCAGCTTGGCGTAGGTTCGGCGAAAGAAGTAATTGTTGGGCAGCCCGAGTTCCTGAAAGAAGCCAGCACGGCGCTGAAGTCGGAACCGCTTGCCGACTGGAAAACCTATCTGCGCTGGCACGTGGTATCATCGGTGGCCGATGCCTTGCCGAAGTCATTCAATGATGAGTCGTTCCGCTTCACGCAAGTGCTGACCGGGGCTAAAGAGCAGCAACCCCGCTGGAAACGCATGTTGCGTGCGACTGACGGCGCGTTGGGCGAAGCTTTCGGCCAGCTCTACGTGGACAAGGCTTTCACGCCCGAAACCAAGGAGAAGGCCATGGAAATGGTCAACAACATCCGTGAAGCGATGTCTGAGCATATCAAGCAGCTGGACTGGATGAGCGCGGCCACCAAAACGGAGGCTCAGAAAAAGCTGGACGCGTTCGTAGTGAAAATCGGCTATCCTGATAAGTGGAAGGACTATTCCGCGCTGGACATCTCGCGTGATTCGTATGTGCAAAACGTGCTGAACGCCCGCCAGTGGGATTATAAGTACAACGTGAGCAAGTTTGGCAAGCCCATCGATCGGGGCGAGTGGGGCATGACGCCGCCCACGGTGAACGCCTACTACAACTCTTCGCTGAATGAGATTGTGTTCCCCGCTGGCATCATGCAGCCGCCGTTCTTCGATCCGAAGGCCGATGACGCGGTAAACTACGGCGGCATGGGTGCCGTAATTGGTCACGAAATCACCCACGGCTTCGACGACCGTGGTCGTCAGTCTGATGCTGAAGGCAACCTGCGCGACTGGTGGACGAAGGAAGATGCGGAGAAGTTCACGCAGCGCGCCGACATGGTGGGAGCCCAATACAGCGCGTTCTCGCCCCTCGACTCGGTATTTGTAAATGGCAAGCTGACGATGGGCGAAAATCTGGCTGACTTTGGCGGTCTGAACATTGCGTTTACTGCCCTACAGAAGCAGTTAAAGAAGAAGTATCCGAACGGCGATGTGCCTAAGTACGATGGCTTTACGCCCGAGCAGCGCTTCTTCCTGTCGTGGGCTCAGATCTGGCGTACCAACGCCCGCCCCGAGTATCTGCGTCAGCAAGTGCTCACCGATTCGCACTCGCCAGCGCAGTACCGTACCAACGGCCCGCTGATGAACATGCCCCAGTTCTACGAGGCTTTCGGCTGTAAAGAAGATGCTAAAATGGTACGCGCTCAGAATCAGCGCGCCCGTATTTGGTAAGAAGCAGCTTCGTTAATTAAAGCTTAAAAAAAGCCCCGCAGAGACCTCTGGGGGGCTTTTTTGTGCCTTGTTGTTGTTCGCATTACTATTGCGCTCCAGCTTTTTCTTTATCTTTCTTCACTGAATTGTCTATTTCCCCCTCTTTTTTCGCATTTCCACCCACTTATGAAAAAACAAAAAAGCCTGACCCTGGCTATGGTAGCCGCGGCTGGGTTAGCCATGGCTAGCTGTGCAACCAGCACTCCGCCAGCCACCACCGACACAACCGCCACCACTACTACCGCCCCGGCCGAAGAGCCTATGGTAAAAGGAGTAGGTCTGGATGTTGCGAACATTGATAAGACGGTTGATCCTTGCCAAGATTTCAACCAGTTCGCTAGCGGTAACTGGATGAAAAACAACCCCGTGCCGGCGGCTGAGTCGTCATGGGGAAGTTTCAATGAGTTGTTTGATAAAAACAATGCCGTAATGCGGCAGATTCTGGACGAAGCTGCTGCCAACACTAGCGCCACCAAGGGTTCCAACGCGCAGAAAGTAGGCGACTACTACTTCACTGCCATGGACTCAATGGCGATTGAGAAGGCTGGAATGACGCCTCTGAAGCCAGAGCTGGACCGCCTTGCGGCCGTGAAGGACCTAAAAGGACTGCAAACGTTGCTGGCTCGTCATCAGATGCTGCGCACGGGTGCCTTCTTCGGCGCTTATGTGGGTCAGGATGACAAGATTAGCACCCAATATGCTGTCAATCTGTACCAAGGCGGCCTTAGCTTACCCGACCGCGATTATTACCTGAAGGACGACGCTCGCTCTAAAGCTATCCGCACGGCTTACCAGACGTATCTGACCAATACGTTTAAGCTCGCCGGTGATAGTGAGGCTGCCGCAGCGAAAAATGCGGCCACGGTGATGCGCATCGAGACGCGCCTTGCCAAAGCCAGCAAAGCCCGCGTGGATCTGCGCGACCCCTACGCCAACTACAACAAAATGACGGTGGCCGAAGCGAATAAGCAATTCCCCAATTTGGGTTTGCCTACTCTGTTGGCTAACAATAAGTTGGGCGCCGCAAAGGAAGTTATCGTAGGACAGCCTGCATTCTTTAAGGAGGCTAGTTCCCTCATGAAGGACACGCCCTTGGCTGACCTGAAGACCTACATGCGCTGGCACTTCGTGACCTCTATGACCTCGGCGCTGCCAAAGTCATTTGTGGATGAGTCGTTCCGCTTCAACCAGGTGTTGAGCGGCGCTAAGCAGCAACAGCCTCGCTGGAAGCGCATGCTACGCGCTACCGATGGGGCATTAGGCGAAGCTTTCGGTCAGCTTTATGTTGACAAAGCATTCCCCGGCGATGCCAAGGCCAAGGCTTTGGAGATGGTGAACAACCTGCGCGCGGCCTTCTCGGAGCACATTCAGAAGAACACTTGGATGAGCGCGGCCACCAAAGCAGAAGCCCAGAAAAAGCTGGATGCCTTCACTGTGAAAATCGGCTATCCTGATCAGTGGAAAGATTATTCGGCCCTGAATATCAGCCGCGATTCCTACGCTCAGAACCTTATTAATACCCGCATTTGGGCATTTAATGATAACGTGAGCAAGTTCGGGAAGCCCATCGACCGGAAGGAGTGGGGCATGACGCCGCCCACGGTGAATGCCTACTATAACCCGTCGATGAATGAGATTGTGTTTCCGGCCGGTATCCTGCAGCCGCCCTTCTTCGACCCCAACGCTGACGACGCGGTAAACTACGGCGGTATGGGCGCAGTAATTGGCCACGAGCTGACCCATGGTTTTGATGATCAAGGCCGTCAGTATGACGCTGAAGGCAACCTACGCGACTGGTGGACGAAGGAAGATGCAGAGAAGTTTGAAGCCCGCGCCGCTATTGTAGGGGCGCAGTACAGCGCGTTCTCGCCCCTCGACTCGGTTTTTGTGAATGGCAAGCTGACCATGGGTGAAAACTTGGCCGACCTCGGCGGCCTGAGCATTGCTTATACCGCTTTGCAGAAGCAGCTGGAAGGCAAGCCTAAAACCAAGATAGACGGCTTCACGCCCGAGCAGCGCTTCTTCCTGGCCTGGGCCCAGATCTGGCGTACTAACGCCCGGCCTGAATCTCTGCGCCAGCAGGTGCTCACTGATCCGCACTCCCCAGGTCAGTTCCGTACCAATGGTCCGCTCCAGAATATGCCCCAATTCTATGAGGCATTCGGCTGCAAGGACGACGCTAAAATGGTGCGCGCTGAAACCAGACGTGCCGTTATCTGGTAGAGCTTTTGGCTCTTGAATTACATAAAAAAGGCGGCCCGCATGATGCGAGCCGCCTTTTTTATTGCTGGAATAAGCGAGCCATATTAGTGTCCGTAATAGCTAGATGTCGTCATCAAATTTGCCCCCAGAAGCTTATGAAAAATCAATCGTCGCGGCTACGGCATTTTTTGCCCAGTATTCTCGTTTGGCTTATGTTGCTGGTCGGCTGTCAGAGTGCCGAGGAAAAACTGCAGGATCATCTGGCCAATCCGAAGGCCGGGGATGTGTATGTGGTGAGCTACCAGCCTGCGGGCACTACCAAGCCGAGCTACTTTTACTATCAACTCGTCCGCTTCACTGCCGACAGCGCTTTCTTTCATCCTGCACGCCGCGAGGTGCCTTCTGCTGATATAAGCCTGGAAAAGGAGCCTGATTTATTCAACCCTGATGATATTAAAAGCTTCTCACGCCAGGAACTGCGAGAGTTTACCCAAGCGCAGCAAGGCGACGCCTACAAGATATTGCTCACAGCTATTCGCCGTGAATAAGCGGAACCTCCTTACCAGACCGTCATGCAGAGGCGGAGCGAAGCATCTAGCTCGCTTCGTGGGGTTACTACCACAACATCAGCACGCGAGATGCTTCGCGCTGCTCTGCATGACGGATTGGGGTTATTAGCTTAAGATTTAAGCTACTTCTCTGCTACTTCTACCTTAATCGGTACGTCTTTCAGCGGCCATTTATAGGGGTCGACGGGCTCGGCGGCTATCTTATCAATCACTTCCAAGCCTTCCACTACCTCTCCAAACACAGTGTACTTTCCGTCCAGAGCGGGCACGCCGCCTACGCTGGCGTAGGTGCGCACCTGCTCGGGAGTGAGGGCGCGGCCAGCCATTTGGCGCGACTGGTCGGGGGTCAGCTTTTCGCCTTGCACAAAGTAAAAGTCGGTGGAGGAAGAGCGGCGGTCGGGGTTCTGATCGTCGTCGTAGCGGGCCATGCCCAGGGCGCCACGCTTATGAAAGCGCTGGGGCCGAAACTCCGGCGGCAGTCGGTAGCGGGCAATCCGGATGGTGCGATTTTCGCCCCGCCCGCCCTGAATCGCGAAGCCCTTAACTACGCGATTAAACACCGTTTCATCGAATACGCCCCGACGCGCCAATAGCAGAAAGTTGGCTTTATGAATTGGCGTATCATCGTAGAGGCGCACGCGCATATTGCCGTGGCGCGTGCGGATAACTACTTCATCGCCAGGATATTGATTTAGGTAAGGGGTGAGCAATGCGGCCACGTTGCTGTCGGCCAGGGCCGTAAGGTCGGGGCCGGGAAGGCTGGGTGCGGCGGGCGTTTCAGGCTCGGTGGGGGGCTTTTTTTCGGCTTGGCCGCAGCCTGTCAGTAGCCCGATGGTCAGCCAGCAAGCCAGCACCGCACAGTGCCTTCCTGGGGGGCAAATTCTTAGGTCAGTAAAGAAAAACGGCATACAACTACGCTGATGCACGGACCAGATTCAGCCTGTGGCCCGTTGGGTGAAGCCTAAAAAAAGGTGTTGCCCTCCCTTCAGGAAGACAACACCCAAATCTAAGTAGCTGGCGCTAAAAGCGAACGACTACATTTTCATTCCCATTTTCTTGGCAATGTCCTTGAACATCTGCGGGTCGTAGTCGTCGGCGCCGGGCGAGTTGAGCTGGGGCTCCTCTTCCAGCTCGGGGTACGGCACACCCTGGAAACCACCCTGAATCAGTTCCAGCGGCTGGCCATCTTCCGGATGATTGCCATTCCAGATAATACCGGCCTGCTTGTAATCATCTGGGCTGAATGTATATAGCTTGAGGTGCAGCTTCTGCTGATCCTGAAGCTTTTTGGCTTCGGGGAAAGCATCGTTGCTCAGCTCGGGTACGGGCACCAGCTTGGTTACTTCCACACCAGTCAGCTTTTCGAGGGCTTTGGCATAGGCTACTACGTGCAGGCCGCCGCGCACCAGCAGATAGCCCACCATGGTGCGGGCGCAGGGATCGGTCACCATTTCATACACCCGCATCTTGTTGGCGCGGGCGCCGCACTCCAGAAAAAAGTTGTGCAATAAGTCCAGCTTCAGGTTGCCGCTGCTGTGCACGTATTGGCCGGTCCAGGGGTTGCCCATCGAATCGAAAGGCATGGCGGTTTGCGCGCTGCTCAAGAAATGGTAGCTATTACGGGCATCTACGGCACCTTTCAGCGGGCCCGACACCGGGTCTTTTCCGCGCACCGTCTGGCCGGTGAGCAGCAGGTTGATGGCGTATGATACGGCTTCGATGTGGCTATATTCTTCGGCCGCGATGCTGCACGTTAGGTCATAGAAGGGGCGGAGCCGGTCGCGGCCCCGAAAGTTGAACGACTGAAACGTGTAGTTCATCAGAGTCGACATCTCCCCGTATTTGCCCCCCAGCAGCTCCTGAATGGCGGCGGCATCATTGGGCGAGGGATTTTTGGGCTTGGGCAGCTCAACGGCCAGCCGATCATAGCGTAAGATCATAGCGGTAGTGTGGTAAAGGATGGAAGTGAAAGAATATAGTACCTCGTCTGGCTCAAAAGCGCGGCAAAGCCTATTAACCTTACGGTTCTGTCTGCCCTTAGTTCGTTGTAATTAGCTGAAGCTCAACTATATAATTATGTCATTTGGGCGCTAACTACCTGAGTATAACCCTGCCAGCGCCACTGCCGCCCGTGTTTTTAACTCCGCAAAGACCTTCCTTTCCTCATTGGAACAAAAAAACCTCCCCCACCAACTTGCCTGGGCAAATAAGTGGGGGAGGTCGGGAGGGGCGCTAAAAGCGGCGCTGAGGCAATTTTACCAGCCGTCGTCGGTTTTTTTGGCTTTAGCTTTTTGCTTCACATTGCCAGCTTCCGTTTTTACTTTGGTTTTTACTTTTTCGGGAGCGGCTGGCACTGGCGCTGGCGTAGGTGCTGGCACAATAGCTGGCGCAGCGGCCGGAGCCGGAGCCGCCTCAGCAGGGGCGGCGGGCGCTTGGTCGGCTGAGTTAATCTCGTCGGCCTTTTCTACTACTTTTTCCTTTTGCATGGCCAGCAGCATATTCTGCGGCACCAGCTCGTTCTTGTCCCAAAGCTTGAGCTCGGCCGCAAGCTTGGCTTTCTCTTCCTTGCCGGGCTTGCGGGCCATGAGGGCGTTTAGGTCGGGCTTGCCGGCATCCTGCCAGGCGGTGAGCCACATAGAAGCTACGGCCGTGGGCGCCTGCTTGAGCCGGTAAGCCACCATGCCGCCTACTTTATCGTGGTAAGCATCGGCGAAGGCATCGGAGTAGGAGCGGCGCGTTTTGCCGTAGCGGTGCGAAAACGTGTATTTCGTCTCGGGCGTGAAGTTGCGGGTTACGGCTTCTTCCAGATCGAAAGTAGCCCCCAAAAAGCCGTACGACTCCTGCACCACGGCCCAGATAGCCGCCTGCGGATCTTTGATATACTTAGCAGGCTTGCTGTCCAGCTTGTACTTCGCAATGTGGCGCTCCGGCAGCTTCGACTCCCAGAGGCTGTGCATACCGGTTTGGTTGCTGAGCTGGCCATCGTAGTTCATGGTGGTATGCAGCGGCACGTGCGCATCCGAAATGTAGTGGCAAAGGTCGGCGGACAGGGCAATGATAGCAGTTGTGTCACGCTGGCGAAATGCTTCGGTTAGCTTCTCTTTCACCTCCAACACTGTCCACGGCACGGTGCCGTACTTACGCAGCGTGTCGGCGGTATATCTGGCGGCCGCGTCATCCCAGGCTTTGGGCATGTCGCCAAACGGGTCGTCGCCGAAGTGGTCCATGTCGATGAAGTGACGTGGGGCCTCGGCGGGGTCGGCTTCGCGGCGCTCATCCGCCGCAATCGACTTCTTCACTATCTCATTCAGATGACGAAAGTAAAAAGCCTGCATAGAGCCAGGCAGGGCATACACGGCTACCTGGGCAATGGTTTTGTGGGCAAAAAAGCCCCAGCCATTGGATAGCACCGGCAGCACCAGCACCAACGTAAGTGTGATAAAGAGTTTTTTCATAACGGCAGCGAAAAGCCAAATAGAAGGATGCCGCGAAGTTCGGTATTTTTCGGAGTCAGTAGATGAAAAAACGGCTTGTTATAAAAGAACGTCCTGCAGAGCGCAGCGATGCATCTCGCCAGCGCTCGTTGGATTACTAATCCTGTTAAACATGCGAGATGCTTCGTCGCCGCTTCATGCGCGGAATGCTCTGCATGACCACCTTCCGCCTTTTAGTAACTTCGCTTCTTCCGCCGCCCCACCCATGACCAATATCTCCAAGAAGAAACTTTACTACCCCATCGGGGAGCCGCTGCGGCGCTACCTGCACGAGTTCGATCGCGAAACCCGCCTGCCCGTCACGTATAAAGACCTGACGCGCTTCAGCGGGGCTTATCCGCTGCTCGACCGCAACGGCCGCGATACGCTCTGGGAAACGGTTTACTACGAACCCTCCGCGTTGCAGGAGTTGGCGGCGGGCCTCACGGAGGTGTATGCGCTGCTGAAAACCGACGGCGACCTGTCGTTCAGCGAGCACCTGCTCACGGATAGAATTGACTATTGCCGGTTTGGCAATTCTAATCCATTTCGGGTGCGTATCGTCAATCAGTTTAACGACAACTATGACTATTTCTACGTGAAGCGCGCCGACGCCTCGCGGGTGTACGGGCTGGAGCTGGAGCATATTTTGTCGCCCAACAGCATCAACTACTTGGTCAGTGGCGACTCGCTGATTGAAGAGCACATTGCCGGCATTCCGGGCGACGATTTCATTCGCGACCATTTGCAGCGGCCCCACCTCAATCAGGTGCGGATTGCGAAGGAGTTTGTCAAGTTTAATGAGCGCTGCTTTGCTCGCTTGCTGGGCGATATGCGCGCTTACAACTACGTGATTGACGTGACGCCTGACTTCGAGGACGAGCAGTATCGCGTGCGGGCCATCGACTTCGATCAGCAGAGCTACGAGGGCAAAAAGACCATGTATCTGCCGCAGTTTTTCAAGGATAACCGGGCCGTGGTGCAGCTGTGCAGCAAGCTGCTTACGGGCGAAAGCATCCGGCAGTACCAAACCGAAGAGCGCACCCTGATGGCCCGCCGGGCCCGCGCCGAGCGCTACCGCCTCAAGGACCTGATGGACTGTATGCGCCCCGACGAGCTATCGACGCCCGAGAAGACGAGCATTTTGCAGCAGGAGCTGAATCAGCATCACCACACCACGCAGTTTAACCGCTGCCGCACCATGGGCGACATCGTGCGGCTGAATCTGCGGCTGATGCTAGGCCGACCTCGCCCCGAATAAATTTTCCATAAAAAAGCCCCCCAGAAACGTTTCTGGGGGGCTTTTTTATGGGAAGCTTCTGAGTAACTACTGGCCAAAGCCGATGCTCATGCCCAAGGAAATCTCTACGCCGCCAGGACTCACGGCATCAACTAAATCGCGCATTTCCTGGGAGGGGCGGTAGCCGTTGGTGTACGTAACGGGGTCGCCAGTGAAGCGCACGCCGTAGCCGAGCGTGCCAATGAGTCCTACGCGGCCCGGCTGCCAGCGAAAGCCCGTGCGCAGGTTAAGCACGCCGCTCGACGACAAGTTATAATATGCTTCTTCTTCGGAAGGTGTGCCTTCATTCAGCGCAATCCGCACATCATTGATTTTGCCCGAGCGGGACAAGTTGGCGCCGATATAAGGCGAAACGGTTTTGGCCGGGCTAAAGAAATGCCGCACGCCAACGCCAATTTTGCCCCCCACGCCCAAGCCAATGCCTGCATTCACATCTGTGCCGGCGCCAATCATGTGCGCGTAGTAAAAACCGATGCCTCCGTATGGCCCACCCCAGCCCAGGTCGATGCCCAGCGAGGACGTACGGTAGCGGCTAAGCGCAGGGCCGGCAACGGGTGCCTCCTGCCCGGCATAGATGGTAGGACGGCTAGCGGGCGCCATGGGGGAAGAGGGCTGAGCCGGCGGCTGGGTATTCAACTGCGTTTGAGCCAGGGCAGGCAACCCGGCAGACAAGGCCAATAGCGTGGCTACTGTAGTAAAAATTTTCATGCGATAAAAAAGGTAGAAGATAAATTTAATGCAAAAGAAAACCGAGGATGAATCGGCTATACTACGTGCTCCAGTAGCTCGTCATAGCCGATTCATCCTCGGTTTTCAGTGCCTAGAGGTGCTAGGCAAGCTTCATGCCTATTCCTGCTTAAATACCATGCCCTGCTTCATCACAAAACGTACGCGCTGCATAGCAGTAATGTCTTGAAGCGGGTCGCCATCTACGGCTACGATGTCGGCGAGCTTACCGGTTTCGAGGGTACCTAGCTGATCACTCTGGCCGAGCAGGTCGGCGGCGTAAACGGTAGCGGCGCGTAGCGCTTCAATAGGCGGCATTCCAGCCTCCACCATGTAAGCAAACTCCAGCCCGTTGGCGCCGTGGCGAAATACGCCGGCATCGGTGCCAAAGGCAATTTTAACGCCCGCCTTATACGCCCGCCCAAACGTGGCTTGCAGCTTCGGCCCGATGCTCTGGGCTTTTGGCGTTACCAAAGCCGGATAATATCCCACGATTTTAGCCGAATCGGCCACCGACTTGCCGGCCGTGATGGTGGGCACATACCAGGTGCCGTATTTCTTCATCAGCTTCATGGTTTCGTCGTCCATAAGCGTGCCGTGCTCAATGCTGTTTACGCCGGCCCGGATGGCGCGCTTCATGCCTTCGGCACCGTGGGCGTGGCAGGCCACTTTCAAACCCAAATCGCGGGCGGTTTCGACAATAGCCTTGATTTCGGCTTCGGTCATCTGGGCGCTGCTGCCGTCTTTGGCCACGCTGAGCACACCGCCGGTAGCCGTTATTTTGATTAGGTCGGCGCCGTTTTTATACTGCTGTCGCACGGCTTGGCGGCCTTCGTCGGGGCTGTTCACTACGCCATCATTAGGGCCGGGATTACCCATCAGATCCTGGCGGTAGCCGTTGGTGGGGTCGGCGTGTCCGCCGGTGCCGGAGAGCGACTTGGCAGCCGTGAAGATGCGCGGCCCGGCTACCTGGCCGCGGTTGATGGAGTTGCGCAGCGCCACGTTCACGCCTGAACCGCCCAGGTCGCGAACGGTGGTAAAGCCCGCCATAAGGGTTTTACGGGCATATTCGAGCGATTCAAACGCTACGTCGGCTGGGTTCTTGATGAACTCGTCGAGCTGATTGGTTTTGCTGGTTTGGTGCTCCAAATGCACGTGCATATCCAGCAGGCCGGGCATCACGGTTTTATTCTTCAGATCAATCACTTTATCGGTGCCGCTGCCGGCCGCATAGCCGTTCTGCACGCCAGCCACGCGCCCTTTCTCGACTACGATAGTCATTTCGGGTTGAATGCGGCCGGTGCGCACGTCGAGCAGACGACCGCATTGCACGTAGGTTTTTTGGGCGTGAGCAGAAGAGAGGCTCAATAAAAAGCCCCCCAGGAGCGCAGTAAAAAGACGCATGGGGTAGGGGTTTTGGTAGTTGGGAGTGGGCTAATGCCGGCTGCCCCGATCCATATCGGGCCGCCGCACTATTTGCAAGGTGCAGCAGAAAACTCGTAACTCGCAACTCCCAATTGATAACCAAATATTCTTACCTCAAAACCTGACCCTCATGGCCACTACCGAAGAGTTTGAAGCTGCCGCCCAGCGCGCCCAACAGCTGCCCACCAAGCCCTCCAACTTAGTATTGCTCCAGCTCTACGCCCTCTACAAACAAGCAACTGAAGGCGACGTATCCGGCGACCGTCCCGGCGGCTTCGACTTTAAGGCCATAGCCAAATACGACGCCTGGGCCGGCATCAGCGGCAAGTCGCAGGACGATGCCCGCAAGGAGTACGTGGATTTGGTGAATTTTCTGGCTGACGCATAAACCCTTGGCACTAATTAGCTAAAAAAGCCCCCCAGAATAGTTCTGGGGGGCTTTTTTAGTGGTCGAAAAAGGGCGTTCTATACTTTTGGGGCAGGCAGGTCGAAGGCAACGGCATCGTGCTCAAAGTGGCCTTTGTGCGAGCCGTCGCAGAAAGGCTTGTTGCTGGAAAGTCCGCAGCGGCAGATGCTAACACGCTCGCGGCCGCCGAGGCCATAGGTATTGCCTTGAGCATCAACGATTTCGATGTCGCCCTCTACGCGAAGAGAGCCGTTGCTTAGTACAGTGAGTTTAGTAGCCATGTCTTGGTTGGTTGATGAATTTTATCTGATGATGCGCGATGCGCTGAGGGGTATCTCAGTGCAGTGAGCCATACTCTATACGATGGAATGCCGGAAACGGAAAAGCTTACTTCAGCTCTTTGCGCATCACGTAGTCGTTCATCCAGTAGGGCCCGATGGCAATATCCTCCTCGCGGTGCTGCTGGAAACCTTGGCGCTCGTAGAAGCTGATGGCTGGGTTATAGCGGTTTACGTTCAGCTCCAGGGCCTCGCCGCCAGCGGCGCGGGCAGCTTCTTCAACCGCCAGCACTAATTGCTGCCCCAGGCGTTGGCCCTGATGAGAAGGCAGAACGTAGATTTTGTGCAGCTTAAACACCGCTTCAGCTGGCATCGGCAAACGGGAAAAGGAGGCGTAGCCTGCTGGGTGGCCATCGGTGCGCAACAGCAGAAACACGTGCCCTTCAGTCGTCATTTGCCGCTCCAGCGAAGCCGGCGTATAAATCACGCGGTACATGTAGTCAATCTGCTCCTTCGAGATAATGAAGCGGTAAGTGGGTTCCCAGGTGGCTTCGGCCAGCTGAATTATAGTCGGAATATCAGCCAAGGTGGCCGGCTGAATGCTGACGGAAGCGGTATCGGTGGCGGGCATAAGCTGCAAAAACGCAAATTTTAAGATAACAAACGTGCATTCTTGCTGGTAGGAGGCATTTTGGGACGGAAATTGTATTGTGCCAGCAATAAATTGCCCCCTGGGGGGCGTTTTCAGGCCACTCTCTACTCAGTCACCATGAAAAATATTTTGCTTTCAACTCTCCTCGGAGCCGCTAGCTTAGTGCTCGTTCCGTTGACCGCCGCCGCTCAGCAGACGCAGGAGCCTGTTTCTTCTACCAAGCCCGTTTCTGCCGTAGAGCGCGACCTGCGCCGCTTCAGCGATTGGGTAAGTGAGAAAGTAACCCGCGCCGAAGAAGGCGCCCGCCGCGAGTGGCCCAGCGTGATGGCCGACTACGACCGCCAAAGTGCCCGCCTCGACCGCGCCACCGATAGCTTGTCGGTGCAGTCGCGCCGCGAGTACGCCGCCCAGAAAGCCCGCTACCAAACCTGGGCCGCCGAGCAGCAGCGCCTCGATAGCGCTGCCCGCCAGCCCGAAACAGTGGCCCAGGTTCAGAGCCGCCTTTTGGGGGAAAACGTGAACATCAATCGGGCCCGCGCCACGGAATTGCCTGGTCTGTACGCTCGTCTGCTGGAAACTACCCACGACCAGCGCCGCCGCTGGACTGCCGCCGAATGGAGCCAGGCTTCCGCCGTGCTTTCTCGCCTCAATGCGCGCTACGAGGAAGTACGCACCCAATTGCCCACCAAAGACCGCTTAGACGTGCGCTCGTGGCAGGCCGAGTTTAGGACGCTGGAGAAAGCCCGCGACGTAAAAGAAATCATTGACAACCGCTGAGCTACTATTTGAGCAAGTTGAGGCGGTTCGTGGGAGATTGTAGGTGGGCTTCGGTGCCGATGCGCTACTTTTGCGCCTCACATTTTAGCTGTCCCCCTCGCTCATGCACATCGCCATCGTCGGAAACATTGGAGCCGGCAAAACCACACTGGCCAATAAGTTAGCGCATCACTTCAATTGGGAAGTATTTCTCGAAGACGTTGATCATAATCCTTATCTGAAGGATTTCTACGATGATATGCCCCGTTGGGCGTTTCATTTGCAGGTGTATTTTCTCAATAGCCGCTTCCGCCAAACCCAGCATATCAAGCGGATTCAGACGGCAAATAAAGGTGTTATTCAGGACCGCACGATCTATGAAGATGCGCATATATTCGCTACCAACCTGCACCAGTCGGGCCTGATGGCCGAGCGCGATTACGACAACTATCGTAACCTGTTCGACTCCATGATCAGCATGGTCGATCCGCCGGACCTGCTGCTCTACCTGCGCGCCGATTTGCCCAAGCTCATCCAGCAGATTGAGCGCCGCAACCGTGACTACGAAAACAACATCAAAATCGAGTACCTCAAGCACCTCAACGAGCATTACGAGCAGTGGATCGGCAGCTATAAGGATGGCAAGCTGCTTATTATTGACGTAAACAACCTCGACTACGTGAATAACCCTGAGGACCTCGGCGTCATCATCGACCGGATCAATAGCACCTTGTTTGGTCTGTTCTAGTTATAAGCATCCGTATGAAAAAAGCCCCCTAGAGCACATCTGGGGGGGCTTTTTTGTGTTTGAACACAAGTAGAACATCCTCACGGAACCGACAAGCACTTAGCCTTCAGTAAGCGCTTGATTCAGAAAGCGAACCAACGGCTGGGCAGCCCTCAGAGACGTTACTACTTCTTGCGCGAAATTCGGCTTCAGCACCTGCGCATCGGTGAAAGAGCGCGACACAAAAAAATCCTTCAGCTTCAGCCATTCCAGGTCGGGGTCGTTCTTGTCGTAGCCTTTGGGCGGGCGCTGTAGCCGTTCGCCTTCCAAGCCGTCGGGATAGAAGCGGACCATATCTGCCTCTTCGCGCAACGCATGAAACGCAGGGGCATTGTAGTGAATCTCCTGTCGGATACGGGCTACGGCCGGCGTTTCGGGGCGCCACTTGCCGGCTCCTACCCAACTGGTGCCATTCGGGCCAACCGCCAGAAAATATCCGGCCCATGGGGAGTGCCGCCCATCGCGGGCAAAGCCTGCACCCATGTGTTTTTTGTAAGGCTCATCGCTTTGCTGAAACCGGTCGTTTTTATTGATGCGATACTGGCTGGCCGCGGCGGTAAGGCCCGCCAGCTCCGGCTCAAACTGCTGCAAACCCTGTAGCGCCGTTTTTACCAACTCGGTAAACTCGGCCCGCGCCCGCTGGTATTCGCCCCGATGGGCATCCATCCAGGGCTTGTTATTGTTGTTGGCCAGCTCGCGCAGAAAACTCAGGACGGGGGCAAGATTCATGGGGGGCAAATTTCAATGGACATCCGGTCAGATACGTTTCCTTCCAGATGGGAGAGTGATTTACGGATTACTGTCGAGCAATCAATAGTCTGTAAAGTCGTAAGGTTCCATAAAAAAGCTTCGGCGTCCTGGATAGTCCAGAACGCCGAAGCTAGCAAGAGAGGGAAGCGAACTTACTGCTTGATGAAGCGCGCCTGGCGCACGCTCCGGTCGGGGCTAAGTACCCGCACCATATATACGCCCGCGGGCAGCATGCTCACGGTGAGCGTAGTGGCCGCTTCATTCGAGAATTCCTGGCTCATCACCCGCTGACCGCGGACATTATAGATTTCAGTTGTGTGTTTGCCGGCTCCCAATCCATTGAGGGTCAAAACATCGGTAGCTGGTACCGGACTCAAAGTAAAGGCTACAACTCCTAACTGCACCGTTACCGGCTGCGAGTACACTGCCTTACCGTCCAGATCGATCTGGCGCAGACGATAGTAGTTGTTGCCCGCCGCGGCCGCGCGGTCTATGTAGGTGTAGCTGTGGCGCTGGTTGCTCGTGCCATTGCCTTTGACGAAGCCCAGCTTTTTCCACTCGCTCAAATCCGTGCGGTGTTCAATGTCGAAGCCTTTGTTCTGGAGCTCCGTGGCGGTCGCCCAAGTCAAACGCACCGCGTTGTTCTCTGCGTTGCCCGTGAAGCTATTTAACTCAACGGGGAGGGGGGTAACACCATCAGCAAGCGAAAAGAAAGTGCCATCAAGGCGTAGGGAGCCAGTAGTCCTCAGTACGTTAGGAACAGTACGGTCGTATAGAACATTACTGACACCTGTATATGAACCAGTAAAATTAGAAGCATTTTCAGATTGATACAGTTCTAACAAAGATGGATTGTTGCCGCCTAACTCATCGAATGCGTCCGTACGGTATCTAAAGTCCATTGATACATTATAGGCCTGATTACCAGCATTATTATTAAGATTGGCATTGACGGAGAAGCGCCGACTTATAGTTCTTCTGAGTTCAGATCCTCCTCGTAGAGTACCCGGTAAGCCTGTTACACGTAACACGCTGACAGTATTTAGAATATTACCCTGGCCTTGGGTCCGGCCCTGAGTTAGGGTGAGGCCAATATTGCCAAAGTCATGGGAGTTACCCTCACTGGCTAAAGGAATAGGCGTTAATGAAGAAACTCTTCCCAGCAGGTAACCATTTGACGATTCGCTTAACCGACCTGTTGTTCCGAGTTGAACTGTATTTGGACCGGTTGCTAAGGTGCCACTATTTATTACAAGTGATTCATTGATAGTGAGGTTACTCGTTATCGTTTTTACTCCTGGACCCTGAATAATTAGGGAATTATAAGTATCTCCACTAATAGTCTGGTTACCAGTACCTGTAAGAATAACAGGAGCACTGCCAGCACTGAAAGCAGTTGCATCTCTAAAAGTTAAATCCCCAACGACACGAATTGCAGCACTTGAAGCCCCAATGTTTAAAGTGCCGTTTTCAACTCGTAAACTTCCTTGAATGTCCCACACCGAACCTTCGCCAATTCGGGTGAGTAAACCGTTGGGGCTATTAAGGGTAAAATCATAGACAGTTATAGGCCCAGAGATATTTTCAGGCAAGCCAGAACCAGAATATGAATAACTATCAATATTGTTCGGACCAAAAGCCCTGTTATTACTTCCGGCGACTGTATTCAGTACAGTGAAGTAGCGAAGAAAGTAAGCATTGGTACCAATGGTGCCACTTGTGCTTAAACGTGGAGCCTGAGCATATACAAAGCCATTACCATTCGCGATATAGCCAAACCAATTGAAAGCTGCTGGCCGAGCATTGGTAGTGCTGATGGCTGACCAAGGGATAGAAAACTCTCGGACCCCACCAGGACCAAGTTCTACTGATCCAACGTTTGGTGTTTCGTCTCCCCATAATCCAGATTCTGTGTTGAATTTTCGGGCCACCCGGCGCGTAGGGCCACCGTTATTACCACTATCGGTTGAATTGCTAGCAGCCTTTATAGAGAAAACGGCATCAGCGCGGAAGGGTAAAGTGCCATTAGTATTATCGTACGTAACACCTGTTGTTGTTCCACTATTTGCATCGCCCGCATTAACGATTGGCAACGGATTAGTGTCAAAATAAAGAATTGACGCTTCGCTGACACTAGCATTAATCGTAGCAACATATAAGTTGGTGTCATCCCAAGTCATGTACCACGTTTGTCCTCCAGTCTCATACGAACTGCCATATTCACCGGGGGCGATTTGTCCATCAAGAACCGGAACCTGTGCCTGAGCTACCTGCAACGTACTCAATGAAAAAAATACGGCTCCAAATGCCGTTAATACTTTAGGTAAAAATTCCATATAGGCAATATTTATTATGTTTATAAGATGCGCTAATATAGATTGTAAACCAGATAAGGTTGTGTTTGGAAAATCATATATAATAAATATTCTTCTATAAGTACCAATTTTGGTAGATTTTATATACTTCTTATAAGCCTAAGCCTAATAATTTTTTATGCGCTCATTTTCCCCTTACTACTTAATTGTAGCAAAGAGAAAAGCGAGCAAGAAAGTAACTACTATTTATAGGTGACTACCGTCAGTTCGTCACCAATTTGTAGCTGGCCATAACCCGGACCTGTCACGTTTTGGCCAAACATAACTTTACCCCCCAGCGTGCGGTAGGAGGCAAGTGTGCGTAGCGTTTCAGGGTTTTTGTGGGCGGTATTCTGGTTGATGGTTGTTACTACGCATCGGCCGCAGGCCTCCACAGCCCGAAAACTCAGGTCGCCAATTCGGAACTCCTGCCAGGTATCCTCGGTGTGGGCAAGGCCGCCGCTAAACACCAGGTTGGGTCGAAAGCGGTTCATTGGTACCGGCTCCGTAAGGCGATTATTCAACTCATCTAGGGAGCCTTGCCCAATAAGTAAAAAAGGATAAGCGTCTGCAAAGCTCACCACTGCGTCGGCTGGATTAAGCTCAGGATCAACAGGTCGCATGGCCATATCAGACATATACACCAAGCGACAGATGCAGCCGAGCGCTTCTGAGAGCCATTCGTCGGCTGCCAGCTCGCCGCGCCAGGCAAACACAAAATCATCCCAGATAGTAACGAACAAGCTGCGCTCTGGCGTAGCCTCAAACGGCACGAATAGCGGTAATAGATCTGGACGGTTGCGGTGCGTAATAATGAAACCGTTATGTGCCGGCGCTACCTGAAGCAAAGCCATCTCAGCCGTTTGGCGCTGCGTCATAAATTGGTTACGCTCGTTTACAATCAGCCAGCGACGGTCATGGCGTAATCCGCGGGCTTCGATTGTAGCTTCTTGAAGACGAATGCCCCCCAGCGACTTAACAGGATAAATATAAAGGTCTTGCAGATGCAGGGTGTTGGACATGCGGCGAAGGTAAGCTCAGACAATTAAATGTAGCCCAGATTAGCGTGTGGGGCAATTATAAAAAAAGCTTCGGCGCAATGGAAGCCATTGCGCCGAAGCTATAAGAAAATGAAGCGAAGCTGTTATTGCTTTATGAAGCGGGCATTTTTTACGCTCCGATTAGCATCCAGCACGCGTACCATGTATACGCCAACAGGCAAGGCGCGCACAGATAAAGTAGCAGGAGCCGAATCATTGAATTCCTGGCTCATTACCCGCTGACCACGCGCATTATAAATCTCCGCGACATGCTTGCCGGCTCCCAGTCCATTGAGGGTCAATATATCAGTAGTAGGCACCGGGCTTACTGAGAAGGCCACCGGACCAGTACCACGAAGCTGCACCGTTACTGGCTGCGAGTATACTGACTTACCGTCCAGATCGATCTGGCGCAGGCGGTAGTAGTTATTCACGCCGGCCGTTGCCGAGCGGTCGAGGTAAGTATAGTTATTACGCTGGTTGGTCGTGCCATTGCCCTTCACGAAGCCAATGGTCTTCCACTCGCTCAGATCCGTGCGTTGTTCGATCTCGAAGCCCTTGTTCTGTAGCTCCGAAGCAGTGGCCCAGTTCAGGCGTACGTTATTCCCCTCAACTTTACCCGTAAAGCTGATTAGCTCAACTGGTAGAGGCGTAGTGCCATCGGCGAGCGAGAAGTAGCGGTTAAGCCGCAGTGGACCTGTGTACGTTAAGGTGTTAGTCTCTGGGCTAGGAACACTTGAGCTACTAGGAGTTACCAACTGATAACCGTTTACAGGATCAGATATGATGTTATTCGACTCATATAAACGCAACTGAGATTCTGAGTTACCATTCAGCTCCGTAGGAGGAATATCACGATAGGTGAACTCCAGCGTGACATTGGTGCCGCTATTATTCGTCGGGTTGTTATTGATGAAGAAGCGACGGGCAATCGTCTGGAGAGGAGCATTTTGGGTACCACTTTGTAATAAGCCTCTGCCGCCTGTAATGCGCAGTACATCTATATTGCCCGGAAGATCATTGCCACGCTGGGTAATTCTCAAACCAATACCGCCAAAATCAGAGGTAGCTCCTGGAGTATTAGTAATAAGGGCTGAGGTCGAAACTCTACCTAGCAAATAGCCAGTTGCATTTTCAGTCAGGCGAGCACTTCCTCGTAGCCGAACCTCATTGGCACCGGTAGACAAAATCCCATTATTTATGATTAACGCTTCCCTGATATCAAGGTTAGAAGCTATTGTCTTAACGCCAGCGTCTTGCACCGTCAGCAAACGGAAGTCTACAGGAGCACTATTGTCCGTAGAAATTGTCTGGGCACCTGCTCCTGTTAATGTAACACCAGCATTGACAAGGAGCGAATTTCCAGTAGCTAATCGAATATTTCTACCAACCCTTAGGGTTCCTGCAGCGACAGGATAACGGAGTGTACCTTCTCCTACAACAAGTACATCACCACCTACTATGACAGGCGCAGTTGTAGATCCAAAGTTAAGAGTGCTATTGCTAGCAACAGTTAAGTTGTTTTGAATATTCCAGATAGAACCATCACCGTCGCCGGTGCGGGTGATAAGAGCACCAGCTGTATTCAGCGTAAAGTCATAAACTGAAATACTCTGTAGAGTACTGGTAAGAGGACCAGTATGGGCATAGCTGTCAAGGCCATTGGGGCCAAAAGCTGTGGTAGCGCCTTCTGTGTCAGTATTTAAAACCGTGAAGTAGCGGGTCCAGTTGTAGTCCTCATACCGCCCGTCCCCAACGTCGTTAAAGCGAAAGGAGGATTCATTATCTCTAGGTACTTGACCATATATACCGCCCCGAATTGGATTAGGAATAAATGGTTCTAAGCTGATTGGGTCAAAGCCATAAATGTTGTAACCAAACCAGTTGAAATTTTTTGGGCGTGCAAGGGTAGTACTGATGCGGGACCAGGGAAGGGAAAACTCTTTTATCGTACCAGGAAAGTTTGTCTCTGGTTCTTGACTGCTCCATCGTTCACCGTCGGCTCCACCATTATCGGCATATTGGCCAATGTTTTTGTCTGCTTCTAACGGTTTGCCCCACTCCTGTGCAGGGCCCCACTGGCCTGACTCTTTGTTATAGATGCGGTACTCCCGATAGAATTTTTCAATATATATATAGACGTCAGCCTGAATGGGCAGGTTGCCATTTATACTGAAGACAGGATAGCCTTTAAGGACATTACCACCTCCTACGTTTACTGGCGTCTGAGGATCAGTATCTATGTATAGAGCAGTTCCTTCTTGTAAGTTAGCCTCCTGAACCGCAACGTAAAGGTTGTTATCATCCCAGGTCATACGCCAAAGGAGATTCGGATCATCACCATTGGGGCTTGCATATTGATTGCCATATTCGGCAAGGCTTGAGGCCCCATCAACAACAGGTGTACGGAACTGAGCTTGCGCACTCTCAGGTACCCCCAGCGAGAGAAAAACGGCCCCTAAAGCCGTTAATGCAATATGTAAAGATTTCATATAGGCAGAATTGTTTTTTAAAGTCCTGATACGGGCAAATGTAGGTAAGAAGTTATATTATTTTGTATAATTTTTGTGTTAAAAATTAATAAATATAATTAAAGTGCTATTGGTGAGAAGTTGTTTAATCAAATGTGAGTTTTGTAGATAGGCTGGATTGTGTGTTTCGACTCCTTTTTTTTATCCGCTACCTTTGGCTTTCTGCTGCTAACTATCACACAATGACTTTCGTGTTTTCGCGCGCTGCGCTGCTTTTGCTGTTCTTGCCGCTGTTGGCTTCAGCCCAAACTCCAAAATCATATTCAGCTGCCGACATCGCTTTGGGCTTGCGCAAACTGAATGTGCTGGGCTCGGCACTTTATATTGCCGCCCACCCTGATGATGAGAATACCCGACTGATTGCTTACTTAGCGAACGGCCGCCTGCTTGAGACTGGATACCTGAGCTGCACGCGGGGCGATGGGGGGCAAAATCTGGTGGGTCCGGAGATTCGGGAAGGATTGGGTGTCATTCGGACCCAGGAGCTATTGGCGGCCCGCCGTACGGATGGCGGCCGCCAGTTTTTTACCCGCGCCAACGATTTTGGCTTTTCCAAAACGCCCGAGGAAACCTTTACTATCTGGGACCGGGAGCAGGTACTTGCCGATATGGTCTGGGTTATTCGGCAGCGCCGCCCCGATGTACTGATCACGCGCTTCTCGCCTCAGCCCAGCGGCACACATGGCCACCATACCGCCAGCGCCCAGCTCGCCCTCGATGCCTTTGATGCAGCCGGCGACCCCAAGCGCTTTCCGGAGCAGCTTCAATATGTGCAGGCGTGGCAGCCCAAGCGGCTATTTTGGAACACTTCTTCTTTTTTTATTCAGCCAGGCCAGAAGTTTGACGCCACTGGCAAAATCGTGGTAGATGCAGGCAGCTACAACGCCTTACTGGGCAAAAGCTATGGTGAAATTGCAGCTACCAGCCGCTCTCAGCATAAAAGCCAGGGCTTTGGCTCGGCCGCCACGCGGGGGGAAGCCATCGAATATTTGGAGCCGTTGAAAGGGGAGAAGGCGCAGAAGGATCTTTTGGAAGGCGTTGATCTGAGCTGGAACCGCATAAAAGGTGGTGCGCCCGTCGGCAAACTGGTGAGCCAAGCTATAAAGGAGTTTGACCCGGCCAACCCCGCCGCCAGCGTAGCCGGTTTGTTGAAAGTGCGCGAGGCTTTATTGAAGGCCCCGGATGATGGATTCTGGAAAAAAGAAAAGCAGGAGCAGGTAGAACAACTGATAAAAGCCTGCCTGGGACTATACCTGGAGGCTACAGCTGCCGAGGCTACCACCTCGCCCGGCCAACCCGTTACCGTGACGGTGGAAGCTATTAATCGCTCTGCTGTGCCTGTGACGTGGGTGGGAACTGGTTTGATAGCTTACCAGCGCGATACTACTTTGAATAAGCCCCTGGTCGTGAATGAGCTGAACCGGGTTCGGCTGCGCTTCCAGGTTAGCTCGCAGGTAGAGGCGTCGCAGCCTTACTGGTTACGGCTGCCAGGTACGGTGGGAATGTATACGGTGCCTGAAAAGCTGCTGGTAGCCGAAAGCAGTTCCACAGCATTGCTTGGTCCTGTAACTGGTCAGCGCATAGTGCCGGCTGGGGGGCAAAAAGAGCCTGCTGCCCTGCTGATCAATCGGCAAAACCTCATTGGGACGCCCGAGAACCCCGCCACCGCCTATGTTGGTTGCTTGTTGAACGTAGCGGGTACGCCCATTTTCTATTCGGTGCCGGTGCAGTACAAGCGTACTGATCCAGTGGAAGGCGAGCTATATCGGCCCCTGACGGTAGTGCCGCCGGTAGCCGTAAACATAGGAGGCAAAGCCTATGTGTTTGCGGATAACCAGCCTAAGCTGGTACCCGTGACGGTGAAAGCCGGCCGAGCCGGGGTGCGGGGCACCGTCGCGCTGAATTTGCCCCCCGGTTGGGTAGCTGAGCCTGCTTCGTTGCCGTTCGTCCTGCAAAACAAGGAGCAGGAGCAAACACTGGAGTTTCGGGTGCGGCCTACGGGCACTACTGAAAGCGCTGGTCAGCTGCGCGCGGTAGCTACCGTGGACGGGCAGACATACGCTCGCGGTTATCAGCCGATTGTGTATACCCATATTCCCACCCAAACCCTTTTCCCTGAGGCCGCCGCGCCGCTTATTAAGCTGGACCTCAAGCGCAAAGGCAATGAGATAGGCTACCTAATGGGCGCCGGCGACGAAGTGCCGGATGCGTTGCGCCAGATTGGCTACCAGGTAACGACCCTCAAGGAAACCGACCTCACGCCCGCTAACCTGCGCCGCTTCGATGCCGTGCTGCTGGGCGTGCGCGCCTATAATACCGTGAATCGTCTGCGGTTTCTGCAGTCGGTGCTCCTGGAATACGTGCAGGGCGGTGGCAATCTGATTGTGCAGTACACCGTGAATCGGGGCACCGTATTGCCCGAAATCGGGCCGTATCCATTTAAGTTGTCCAACGACCGGGTGACTGTAGAAAATGCCGAAGTCCGCTTCCTGAAGCCCCAGCACCCGCTGCTCAACACGCCGAACAAAATTACCAGTCGCGACTTTCAAGGGTGGGTGCAGGAGCAGGGCCTGTACTATCCGAGCCAATGGGACGCGAAGTATCAGCCCATCATTAGCAGCAACGACCCCGGCGAGTCGCCCAAAGACGGCGCTATTCTGGTCGCTGACTACGGCAAGGGCCACTATATCTACACTGGGTTGTCGTTTTTCAGAGAGCTGCCGGCTGGTGTGCCCGGTGCTTACCGCCTGCTCACGAATATGATTTCATTGGGTAAGTAAGATGCTATAACCCATTTCCCGCGCCCAAAAGCAACCTTCTGTCGTCCGCTCGCTCCTTACTGCTTCCCGCCCCACGTTTCACCAGTAAAAATGCCCCCCACCCCCGAACCATCCGCTCCGCCGCTCACTGATACGAACAAACCGCCGCTTTTTGCTACGTGGCGCGGCTGGTACACGCTGGTTATTAGCGCACTAGTGATAGAGTTGATTGGGTTCACGATTTTAACTTACTGGTTCGCGTGAGTGCACTCGATTGGCTGGTACTCGGGGGCACACTGCTTTTTATTGTAGGCTATGGCACGTGGCGCACGCGTACCGCCGGCCGCACCCTCGACGGTTATTTGTTAGGCGGACGCCAGGCTAACTGGTGGGGCATCGGCCTGAGCATTATTGCCACCCAAGCCAGCGCCATCACCTTTCTGAGTACGCCCGGACAGGCCTACGACGACGGGATGCGCTTCATTCAGTTCTACTTCGGGCTGCCGGTGGCTATGGTGCTTATTGCGGCCGTAGCCGTGCCCATTTATCACCGGCTGCGGGTTTTTACGGCCTACGAATACCTCGAAACGCGCTTCGACCGGCGCACCCGGACGTTGGCGGCGGGCTTGTTTCTGGTGCAGCGCGGGCTGAGCAACGGCCTCTCCCTGTACGCGCCAGCGCTGGTGCTATCGGCTATTCTGGGCTGGAATATCAACCTCACCGTCTGGCTGATTGGGGGCCTGATGATCAGCTATACGGTGGCGGGCGGCACCCGCGCGGTAGCTGTAACGCAGCAGGGGCAGGTGGCGGTTATTTTTACGGGAATGGTGGTGGCTGGCTATCTGCTCGTACATTATTTGCCCCCCGGCGTGGGATTTAGCGAGGCCATGCAGGTAGCTGGCAACCAAGGCAAGCTCAACCTCATTGACTTTACCTTCGACCCTTCCGACCGCTATAATTTCTGGACGGGCATGACTGGGGGGCTTTTTCTGGCCTTGTCGTACTTCGGTACCGACCAGAGCCAGGTGCAGCGCTACCTGGCGGGCCGCAGCATCACTGAGAGCCGCCTGGGTTTGCTCATGAACGGCTTGGTGAAAGTGCCCATGCAGTTTGGAATTTTGCTGATTGGAGTATTGCTGTTCGTCTTTTATCAGTTCAACCAGCCGCCTCTCACCTTCAACCGGCCTGTACGCGAGCAAATCGCGAATCAGGCCGAATTTGCCCCCCAGCTTCAGGGTCTGGAGCAGCGCCACGCTTCGCTTTTTGAAGGGAAGCGCGCCGCCACCGAACAAGTTGTGGCTGCGCTTCAACAAGAAGATAACGCAGTAGAGTTGGCCGCTGCCCAAAACAAGTTAGAAACCGCTCAAACCGCTATTCGCGAGTTGCGCACAGAAGCGCAGACGTTCTTCAAGCAGGCGGCTCCTTTAGCCGAAGCCAAAGACACTGATTATGTCTTCCTAACCTTCGTGCTCCAATACATGCCTCGCGGGCTGGTGGGTTTGCTCATTGCGGTGGTGCTGAGTGCGGCCATGAGCAGCGCCGCCGCCGGACTTAACGCTCTGGCTTCCACCACCGTTATCGATTTGTATAAACCAGCCCGCCCGCGCTCCGATGAGCGGCATTATGTAAGCGTGTCTCGTTGGGCTACCATCACGTGGGGCGTGCTGGGCATCGCCTTCGCCCTGTACGCCGCCCGGCTGGAAAACCTGATTCAAGCGGTTAATATTCTGGGCTCCCTGTTTTACGGCACCATTCTGGGCATTTTCGTGGTGGCTTTTTTTATGAAGAAAATCGGGGGAAACGCCGTTTTCTGGGCTGCTGTCGTTACGCAAGCGTTGATTTTTCTGCTCTTCCAGACCACCAACATTGCCTATCTATGGTACAATATTATTGGATGTGCTCTGGTGATGCTGCTGGCTACGCTAGGGCAACAAGTTCTGCCCAGAGGTCCACAGGCAGGCCGCTAGCCGTTTTGATACGCTGAATACCAATACAAAAAAAGCCCCCCAGAAACTGTCTGGGGGGCTTTTTTAACTTATGGAACGCAGATTTACTTGGTAGTGCCGCCTTTCTTGGCGGTGGCAATCAGCTCGTCGTTCATCTTTACATAGTCAGTGTTCTTGGCTTCGGTAGCCAGCTTCTTCGACTGCTCAGCGGCGGTGGTAGCACCTTTGTAATCCTTCATTTTCATGCGGATTTTGGCCTCCGTGTGCATGTTCCAAAACTTAGGATCTTTCTCGTTGGCTTTCTGCATCCAGGCCAGGGCTTGCTTCATATCCTTGTCATTGTCAAGGTAGTACACGGCAGCGGCAGCATAATCGGCGGGAGTAGCGGTGGCTGCTCCGTTGATTACTTTCTCATTGATTTGGGCCATCACCTTGGCGTCAACCTCCGTCGTGATGCGGAACTTGGCGCCGATGTTTTCCCACTGCATATCCACGTTGGCAGTAGCGGGCGTAAGGTCGCTGAAGTTGATGGTGAAGGTTTCCACCTTGTTGGCCAGGTTGTAGGTTTTGGCCGAGATGGAAGCCACGTTGTCCTCATCCTTGAAGTCGTCCACGTTGGCACCCTGCTTGGTGTTCTTGCTCAGTACCACCGTCCACTTATCCTTGTTGGGGATGGTGTACAGGCCGTATTCGCCGGCAGGCACCTTTTTGCCTTCCAGAATCACCTCGTCCGAAAACTTGATTTTGGTGGTGGCGTTAGCGCCTGTACGCCAGCGCTTTCCCATCGGAATGAGGTTGCCAGCTACGGTGCGGCCCTTGGCGCTGGGGCGCGAATACGTAATCGTGATATCCGTCAGGCCTACGCGCTGGGTCACGGTGCTGAGCGGGCTTGGCTGGGGGGTATTAATCTGAGCTTGGGCGTTGCCGGCCAGCAGTAAGGCGCTCAGGGCTAACGTTGCGCTGGCAGTCTTGAAAATGTTGGTCATGGAAGGGAATAGATGGGTGTTTGAATGCAGTAAAAGTAGGCAAAACTGCCTGATGGTACAGCTTTAGAAAAGCAGAGCTGAATCCTTCTCTTCCATAATAGTTGCAAGGTTGATCCTATTCACATTATGCTTCTGCAACAAAGTGAATACACGCTGCACTTCGTGAAATTCAAGATTAGCATCAGCACGAATGGAAAAGAAAGGGTACAGACCATTCTTATCGTGAAGAGCAGACTGAGCTGCTGCAATGCATTCAGCCAATTGGTCATCCACATCATTATCAAGTCTAGATGGGATACCCAACAGGGTGATGTTATTACGCTTAAGTAAAGAAAGTGACAAGTACCATGGAAGCTGCCGAACATCCATAAAAAGGAACGGCATTTTATCCAACTCAGCTAATTGAGTAGCAGTGAAACGAACTCTACGTCTAGCAGCAACCCGTTTAATTATTTCTGATTGATAGGGCTCATCAAACGAAAAGTACAGACGTTTCTGCTTGTCAATACTTATGATACCTAGTCTTCCTTCAGGCATTTTAAGGCACCCGCTCCCGCTAGAGGTTGGCAATTGCACATAAGGTTCAGGGGATTTGAAACGGGCAGTAGCTAAGAAAAAACACAGCAAGGGCCAAACAAAAAGCCCCCCAATCATACTTACGTTGGGCGCGGAAAGGCTAATGCGTGACTTCCGGCCTGCCTGAAGCTTTGCTAAAATACGATAAGTCATGGGTAGAGCGGTTGCGGGTAGCTTCTTCTAAATATAGAAGTTAACGACTACAAACGCCCCGCTAGTCTATGACAACTCAAACTGGAGCTTCAGCAGATTCGCATATAGCCCGTTCTCGCTGTTCGAAAGCTCTTCGTGCCGGCCTTGCTCCACGATGCGGCCCCCGTCGATAACCAGAATCTTATCCACTTTACGGATGGTGCTGAGGCGGTGGGCAATGATAATGCTGGTGCGGTTTTTCATCAGCTCATCCATCGCGTCCTGCACCAGCTTCTCCGACTCCGAATCGAGGGAAGAAGTGGCTTCGTCGAGGATGAGGATGGCGGGGTTTTTCAGGATGGCGCGGGCAATGGCTACGCGCTGCCGCTGTCCGCCCGAAAGCTTAATGCCCCGCTCGCCCACCACCGTGTCCAGACCTTCGGGAAAAGAAGAGATGAACTGCCAGGCGTTAGCCTTGCGAGCTGCTTCCGTTATTTCGGCGTCGGTAGCGTCGGTTTTGCCGTAGGCGATGTTCTCCCGGATAGAGCCACCAAACAGCAAAGTTTCCTGGGGCACAATGCCGATGTGGCCGCGCAGCTCCGTGAGGTCAAACAGGCGCACGTCGCGGCCATCAATGAGGATTTTGCCCGCGCTCAGCTCATAAAACTGCATGAGCAGCTGCACGATGGTGCTTTTACCGGCACCACTGGGGCCCACCAGCGCAATCTTTTCGCCGGCCTGAATATCGAAGCTGATATCCTTGAGCACCGGCAAATCGGGGCGGGTAGGATAGCTGAAGGCTACGTTTTGATAGTCGATGTCGCCGCGCACTTGCAGGGGGGCCATGCCTACCATGCGGGGGCGGTGCGTGGGCTCCGAGGGCTCATCCAGGATTTCCAGGATGCGCTCTGAGGCGCCCAGCGTAGTTTGAACCTTGCCATACAGCTCACCCAAGCCCCCGACCGAAGCACCGATAAAGATGGTGTAAAGGGCGAAAGACGTCAGGTCGCCAATAGTCATCTGGCCCGCCGCCACCAAGGAAGCAGCCCGCCACAGCACCAGAATGATGCCCCCAAAAAGGCCCACAATCACAAACGACACAAAGCCGCCGCGGTAGCGGTTGCTGCGCAAAGCGGCTCTGACGGTATTGGTGAGCGAAGCGGTATAGCGGTTGGTTTCAAACTGCTCATTGGTAAACGCCTTCACCGTATTAATTCCCTGAAGCGTTTCTTCTACGATAACGTTGGTTTTGGCCAGCTCATCCTGCGTTGCCTTGGCTAATATCCGGATTTTACGGCCAAAAAACATGGCCAGCAGCACAATAGGCGGAAACGTCGCCAGCATAAACAGCGACAGTTTCACCGACACCATCATGATAAACACGGTGCCGACAACCAGCGTCGTGATTTGGCGAAACAGCTCAGCCAGCGTAAGCGAGAAGGTGTCCTGAATATGGCCCACATCGGAGGTGATGCGTGAGGTGATAGCACCTACGCGATTTTTCTCGAAGTAAGGAATAGGCAGTGTTACGAACTTCCGGTACAAGGCCTGCCGGATATCACGCACGGTAAACTCGCTGACCTGCGTAAAAAACCAGATCCGCCCAAAAGAGAAAACGCCCTGAAACAGGATAATCACAAACAGGCCCACCGCGATTGTATCGATCGTAAGCGCGCCGCCATTCGGCAACACAAACGGCTGACCATTGGCCGCGTCGGTTAGTTTGCCGATAACCCAGGGAAAGGCCATCACCGTGGCGCTGGACAAAGCCAGCAGCACCATCCCCACAATGAATTTGGTGCGGTAGGGCAGCACATAGCGAAATATTCGCAGGCCCTGTCGGAAGCTTTCCTTCGTTAATTTCTTCTTGGGCACGTCCGGATCAAGGGTCGTGCCGCTGGTATTCATTCCACTTCTGGCCATTCTATCTTAGAAGTGAGTACAGAGAGGTGAGAAGTAAGACCTTGTTCTGTCTCCGTGATTATGGCGGAACAGAGTCTCACTTCTCACCTCTCTGTACTCATGTCTTATTTATTCGTATTTCATTTTGCCCTTGGGCTTCTCCACTTCGATAATCGTTGAATTGCCGAATGGCACGGGCAAGCGCACCTGCACGGCTACCGGCTGCCCTTTGCGGGTGGCAGGCTTCCAGGCCGGCATCTGCGAAAGCACGCGCAGGGCTTCCGCGTCGCACTCCGGGGAAAGACTGGTAGTAACCGCCGAGTTGCTGACGCGCCCATCGGCCTCCACGGTGAAAGTGGTAACCACGTTGCCCGTAATAGACTTGTCGCGTGCGACGGCCGGATACTTTACCTGCTTCTGAAAAAAATCATTCATTGCCTGTGCGCCACCCGGAAACTGCGGAGGCACATCGGGCCGGTTAGCGGCCGGTTTGGCCTGAGCCTGCATTTGGCCGGGCTTTAACACAACGGGAGCTTTAGCCGGCTGCTGAGCCCATACGGCCGTCGGTAAACCCACAAGCAGCAACAGAAGAGGAAAGATTTTCACGGGGCGAAAAGGATAAAACCAGACTGGGGGGCAAAATACCCCAACTAGCGGCGTACGACAAAGGTACAAACCAGTTAGCGGGCCATCCTTTTTCCAACAACTATTAGCGCGCAGGGTTCAACTCTGGTACTGCTTCTGGCACTGCTGACCGCGAAATAGCTAATAGCCCCAGAAATGTAAGTAAGCCGTTGAGCAGCAGGATTTCAAATCCGAACTTATAGCCCCCCAGCCACGCCTCCGAATTGGCATTGATGAGCAAAGTAAGCAACGGCGCCGCGATGCAAACCGGCAGCACGAGCGGCTCGCGGAGCATGCGGCTGGTCATGATGCCGAAGGAAAATAAGCCGAGCAGCGGCCCGTACGTGTAGCCCGCCAGCTTAAACACGGCCGTGATAAGGCTCTGGTCGTTGATGGCGCGGAAAATCAGAATAATGACAATGAGCACAACCGAAAAGCCCAGGTGTGTAAGCTGGCGCAGTTGGGTTTGCTTCTTTTCCGGATACTGCTGGATGGAAAGGAAATCGACGCAAAACGACGTAGTAAGCGCCGTGAGGGCAGAATCGGCGGAGGCGTAGGTGACGGCCACGATGCCGAGGATGAAGATGATGCCCGCAAACAAGGTGAAGTGCTCGGTGGCCAGCAGCGGAAATACGTCGTCGCCGATAATCTTGCCTGCTGCGTTGGTTGGCAATTGAATGCCTTTTTCGGCCGCAAACTTATACAGCAGCACGCCCAGCGTCAGGAACAAGATGTTGACGAATACAATCACGATAGTAAACCAGAACATGTTCTTCTGCGCATCGCCGAGGCTGCGGCAGCTCAGGTTTTTCTGCATCAGGTCCTGGTCGAGGCCGGTCATGACGATGGTGATGAAGGCCCCGGAGGCAAATTGCTTCCAGAAAAACTTGTCGTCCTTGATATCCGAGAAGTAGATCTGCGACATGTCGCTTTCTTTCACCGTGCGCACCAGATCAGCGAAGCCCAGATTCAGCTCCGACGACACCAGATAAATACTTACGCCCACGCAGGTAAGCATGGCCAGCGTCTGGAAAGTATCGGTCCAGAGAATGGTTTTTAGCCCCCCACGAAAGGTGTAGAGGTAGATAAGCATGATGCTGACAATAACCGTGACCACGAAAGGCACGCCCATATCGTCGAATACGGCCAGTTGCAGCACGCCCGCCACCAGATACAGGCGCAAGGCAGAACCCGCCGCCCGCGAGATCAAAAAGAAAAGCGCCCCGGTTTTGTAGCTCCAAAACCCGAAGCGCTGCTCCAGATACCCATAAATAGACATCAGCCGCAAGCGATAATACAAGGGCATTAATACTAATCCAATAACCAGATAGCCAACCGTATAACCCATCACTACCGCCATGTAGCTCCACGACTGCGCCTGCACCATGCCCGGCACCGAGATAAACGTGACGCCCGATAGCGAGGTGCCGATCATGGCGAAGGCCACCATATACCAGGGGGCATTTCGGTTGGCAACGAAGAAACTCTCACTGGTGGCTTTGCGCGAAGTAAGCAGCGCAATGACGATAAGAATGACAAAGTAGCCCGCAATCAGGCTCAAAATAAGGGTGGGCGACATTCGGAAGTGCTGAGATTGAACGAAGGATGTTGCCGGGTAAAAACGCTGGGTTTCGTCGGCCGGCCGGCTCGTAATAAAGAGTAAAGCTAAGCAGCAATGCCTTATTTACAGCAATAATATAGGTTGGTGGCCCCGGCAGCTACCCTATTCCCAGTCCTGCCAGCGCAGCACTTCGCCCACGGCCGGAGCGTGCAGCTCGCCGCGCAGCATCTGGCCGTGGGCTACCTCCTGAAGAGTGCGTAGGGGCTCGGAGGCGGGCTCATCGGACAGGTCGAAGGTGCCGTAGTGCATGGGAACAACATGGCCGGCGCGCAGAATATTGGCGGCTTTGGCGGCCTCGTGCGGGTCCATGTGGCTCTGCTGCATCATGAAAGATGGCTTGTAGGCGCCTATGGGCATAATGCAGATGTCGAGGGGGCCGAAGTGCTTCTCTATCAGCTCAAAATGGTCGCCGAAGCCACTGTCGCCGCAGAAGTAGAGCAGCTTATCCGCCACGCGCAGCATAAAGCTGCCCCAGAGCACCTGGTTCATATCCAGCAGGCCGCGGCGGTGCCAGTGCGAGGCGGGCAGGTAGGTGATTTCCAGCGCAGAATTGCCCCCCAGATCATATTGCTGCCACCAACCCGCCTCCTGCACTGACATATTGGGAGCCATGCCGCGCAGCAGCTTGGTCATATGAAGCGGCGCCAGCACCTGCATGTTGGGGTTTTGCCGGGCTACCAGTTTTATGGAAGCTTCGTCGAGATGGTCGCGGTGACCGTGGGAGAGCAGCAGATAATCGATGCCGGTAATTTCTTCGGGGCGACAGGGAAGGGCATGCCGATGCCGCAGGCCCAGAGACGAGTACAGCACCGGATCGAATAAGAGCGTGACGCCGGCCACGCGCCACAAAAACGTGGCGTGGCCCAGCCACACCAGCATATCTTCATTTGAGGTAAAGGCCTCGGCGCACGGCACTACGGCCGGCGTCCAGGTGTCGGACTTCTTCTCAGCCTTCTGTGGGTTCTCGCTTAGCTGCCAGCGGATTACGTTGCTGAACTTGGGCTCGTACAGCGCTTCGCCGTTGCAGAACTCGCCGCCAATCATCTTGTTGCCCGGATAATTCGGGCGAATGGTTTTCAGGTTTTTGTTGCGACGATACGTGGTTCGAGCGGCCATAATAGGCGAAATAGAAGTGGAAAGCGGCGTGGAAAGGTAAACAAACAACCTGTTCAAAACGCTAAAAAGCCCCCCAGTCGTGACTGGGGGGCTTTTTTAACTAACTGTTAAGCAGTGCAAAGAGTTACCACCCGTAGGGCGAGCCCGGACCCATACCCATGCCATAACCCGGAGCAGCGCCGGTAGAGTAGCGTACCCCACCCGAAATGGAGAAGTTTTCGGTGATGTGATAATCAGCCCGCACATTGACCCCTGAACCCATGTTGCCACCGCTAAAACCTCGGATACCAGGTGCGGGGGGCAAATTGGAGAAGTCGCGCCAGGCGGTACCAGTCAACGAAACGCGCGGGCTGAGCGCATATTCGGCGCCAGCCTGCACCAGGTAATGGTTGGTGGCCATCGGAGCACTCGTGATGGGGCCGCCGCCATCGGTAATAGCAGTAGGGGAGTAGTATACGCCTGGTAAGGAGCGTATATACGTCAGGCCGGTGAATAGTCGAAGCCGGTTGGTAGCCTGGTAGCTCATCGTTGGGCTGAGGTAAGTGGCAGAGCCAAGGCGGCCGGCGAACATAGCCCCAGCGCTCAGGTTATAAGAAACCCGCGAGCGAAGTAAGCTGGGCGTTGGCGAGCCAGCTTCTGCCTCAGTGGGCGTTTGGGCCAGCACGCTGCCTGCGAGGCAAAGGCAGGCTCCAATCAGGAAAGCGGATACTTTAGAAACCATAGATCAAAGCGAAAAGCGCAAAACCAGAAAGCAGCTTCAAGTTACGAAGCTGGAACTTACCAGACCCCACTCAGGGAGAATTGGTTGCTCTTTGATACGAAGAAAACTCCCAAATCATGCTTTAGATTCGTGGATGAGTAGCCGGGCTCAGCGTTGTGCCGCGGCGGGCCTGCCACGCTACGGCTCCCAGGCACAGCGCAAACCACGCCCACGGCAGCCGCAGATCCAGCACGGATAAGCCAGCGAATACCAACGTAGTAGCAAAGCTGGCCAGCCCCTGCAACGCCTGATTCAAGCCAAATACTTCACCGCGGTTTGCTTCAGTTGTGCGCTGGGCCAGCAAGCCTTCCAGCAAGCCCAGAATAAGGGAGAATGTAAGGCAATCCAGCGTCACGAGCACGTATAGGCCCACCCGCGACGAGCCGATGAGACCATAACCAGCCAGCACCGGTACGCCCAGTATCGCTAGCCAGAAAATAGCCCGCCGCTGATTGATACGATCGGCAAAGTAGGTGTAAAACACATAGTTGAGCACAATGCTCAAGGCTCCGAAGAACATGAAAAAGTAGGAGATCTCCTGTGCGTTCATCTGCTGCTCGCCCAAACTCACGAAAGGCACGAAGTAAAAATAATAGCCTGTGCTCAGCGTGAGGGCCAACTGCATGAGCACAATGCGGCGCAGGTCGCTACTAGGAGTATCCAGGGCACGCAGGCGGGTCCACAGGGTTAAGGGGTTCAGGCCGCGGCTTAGCTCGGCGCGCAGCTCGGCTCCGCGCACGGGCGAGCGTTGGCGGTGGGTTTCGGGGAGAAGAAAGCTCAGCAGCACATTCACTGCCGCCAGGCCCACCGCCAAGGCCGAGACATAAGCCGCTTCTTCAACTCGGGGCACCTCCAGCGTGGTCAGGAGCAAGCCGGCCGCCATGGGCCCCAGCACGAAACCCAGGGAGATAATTGCCCCCTCAATTCCCAGATTTTTGAACAGGTCGTCTTTATTCGAAATGTCCGTAATAGAGGAGCGGATGGTGGCGTACATGCCGTTGGTGAGGCCGTCGCTCAGCCGATTGACGAAATACAGGCCCGTGCGCACCGGCAGCAGCAAAGCCGTAGCCAGCAGCGTACCCGCCGCCGACAAAATCAGGATGGGCCGCCGGCCGTAGCCGTCGGAAAGGCGGCCCAGGAGCGGGGCCGAAAACAGCTGCACACCCAAAAACAGACCCGTACCCAATGACAGCCACAGCTGTGGCTGCGGCAACGCGCGCACATACTCCGGCAGAATCGGACCGATAGCCGAGCCCACAATCACATCGAGCAGAATAACCGCGTAAATAAGCGCGAGCCGGGGATTCTCAATCAAAACGTAAGCCTCTCTACTTCACTTTACTTCCCAGCCACGCCGCCCGAAACGCCAGCTGCTCGGGCGTAGCCGTGGGGGCCGGCACTACTTCTACCGACGGAACCTCGGCCAGCGTGACCTGCACGGTGCGCACTCCCGCGCGGGTCCGAACCTCCACGGGAACCACGTCACCGGGCTTGTGTTTTTTGAGCAGTTTTTGCAGCGCCTCCCGATCCTTCAGCTTTTTGCCATCGAGCTTAAGCAGCACGTCTTCCCGATCGATGCCAGCCAGATAAAGCGGGCTACCGACCAAGGTGCTGCCGGCAATGGTAGCGCCCTGGGGGGCAAAAGTTAAGTCGAGGAAACCTAAGCTGGGCTGGCCGGGGCGGGCACGGCGCACCAACAGGCCGGCAGGAGCCAGCAACTCTTCGTAATTAGGTAGTTCGTGCCCGGTAATATGAGTGCGGAAAAACTGACCCGCGAAGGCTGTGTCGCGGGCCACTTCCCCGAGAATTCGCTGCAAATCCGGGAGCGTGTAGGGGCGTTGGGGGGCAAAATTCTGCTGGCCCTGCCCGTGCTGCTGCCATACGGCCCGCATATACGCGTCCAGATCCGTCTGGTGCTTCTGGCGCAGCATCAGATCGAGCGCCAGCGCATTTGCTCCCCCAATGGTGTAATACGAGAGGTAGGTATTCACGCGGTTATTCGGATCAATTGCCGCCGCCGCATCCACGAAAGGCGCCTGCTGGCTCATCTGCACCGGCGAATACAAACGGGCCCCCGGCGAGTTTACCATGCTGTTGACGATGGTTGTCAGCTCCTTCATGTACTGATCTTCCGTCAGAATATTAGCCCGGCGCAACAGCAAGTCGCCGTAATACATGGTAAATCCTTCCGCAAACCACAATGCCTCGCTCTGGTTGGCGCGGTCAAAGTCAAACGGCTCCAACGACTTCGGCCGGATTCGCTCCACGTTCCAGGCATGAAAAAACTCGTGCGATACGGTGCCGAGGTTGTCAATTGCCCCTTGCCCGCGCAAGGGGCGGGCACTGGTAAGCGAGGTGGAGTTGCGATGCTCCATACCGTCGCCGCTGGTCTGGGGCAAATAGTTGGCAATGAATGTATAGCGCCCGAAATCGAAAGCCGGCAGCTCCCCAAAAACGGCGCTGGCCTCCCGCACAATCTTCTTCGTCTGGTCGGCGTAGGTGTCGAGCTCAGCCGCCGTGCCTTCGTGCAGCACCGCCAGCTCAATGGTTTTGCCTTGCTCCTGCCAGGTGCGCACCTGCTGGACTCCCAGCGAGGTAGGCGAGTCCATGAGGTATTGCAGGTGGGGGGCAAAATATGTGTTGGCGGTCGTTTCGGGGCGCAGCTGCGTGGCTACCTGCCAGCCGGTGGGCAGCTCAAAACGCACTTGGGCGGAGCGATCTTCGAGGCCGCGACCGTAAGCCAAAGTGGCGGGAATATTCAGGTGGGCGTGACGCTCATCAATGCCCGCGTAGGTGCCGTCGGTACGGTCGCCGAAGAGGGTGTAGCTAAAGCGCACCGTGCCATCGTGGCCGGTTACATCCCAGCCGGAAGGATCGGGACGGCTGATAGTCAGTGTTTTGCCTTTGGAGTCGGTGGCTTTTACGGCGTACACGTTCTTGGCAAACTCGTGCAGGGCATAGCGTCCTGGCGAGCTGCGCGCCATGCGTACCTGCAACGGACCGGGCTTCAGATCGGAGAAAACCACCGTCACTTGCGCCTCGTGGTGTACCGCATTCGGGAAAGCCACGCTGTACTGTATTGGTGCCTGGGCCAGTGCCGCCCCGGAAATAGCCAGCGCAACGAGAAGGGAAGTAGCAATTTTATGCATCGGAACAGGTACGTGGACAGGGAGGTTGGAAAGGTAAAAATGGGTGATTTTCAGACCCCGAAGCGAAAAATGTGTTGTGCTGTTCAAATGAAAAAGCCCCCCAATGCTGCTGATTTGCACCAAAGAGCGTTTCGGATGAAAAAAGCGGCAAAAATTTTCGGGCAGGGAGGCATTATAGAGGAAACCTAAAAGCCGCCGCTTCTATCATCCCGCTAAAAAAACGCTCCTGACTTATCCGACTAAGCCCTAGCCGCGCCAGCTCCTCGGGCCAGGGCGGCAGGCGCCGGGCCTTAATATTCGCTGTCAGGCGAAAAAATGCATACATCACCGTCAGCAGCCCGCGTTGCCACCACACTTCTGGGGGACAAAAATCGGCGACTAGCCAGGTCGCGCCGGGCAGGCTAGCTGCTTGCAAGCGCTGGAGCAGCCGCCTCAGATCAGGCAGAGTAAATAAATCGAGCAGAAAAAAGGTGATAAGCGCGTCAAACTGAGCGCCGGGGGGCAAATCCGCTTCCGTACCAAGCCTGAACTCAACCTGCGCCACGTGAGCCGGCGCATGCCGCTGCAGCAAAGCCTGCGACTTGCGCAGCATAGCCGCTGAGGCTTCCAGGTACAAAATGCGCGCTGCCGGCCGCAATCTTAGTGTTTCTAAGAGCACCCAGCCCGTGCCGCCGCCCACAATCAGCACCGACGGCGCACTGGGGAGCAAATATGCCAATGCGGCTTGCTGCGCCCGCTGCAAGGCCGAGCCAAACACCAAGCGGGCCAGCGGATCGTAGAACGCCGCCACAAAATCGAAAGAGGCTGAGTTGCGTTCGATGGGTACCGTGTTTGAAGTGAATGGTGTAGTTGTTGAAAGCAAGCGGCTGAGGTTGCAGCCCACCAGAACAGCCATTAGCTGGGGGCTGGTGCTCAGGGTGTGCTTTCCTGGATTGCGTAAACATACCAAAGTCTGCAGCGTACTCACTTCAGCACCCGTACTCATTCTCTATGACTAATGCTTTGCGCCGCTTGCTGGCGGGCTTCTTATTATTTATCACCGAATTTGCCATTATGCTCACGCTAGGGGTCGTGGGCGTGGTGGTCTTTTTAGCCGTCAGCCGGGAAGTATTCGACCAGGATGCGGCCAGCTTCGATGCGCAGGCATTTCGCTGGGCGCGCGACCTGATGGGAGCCGAGCAGCAGGTGTGGGTTGAAGCCATCACGTTTCTAGCCTCACGCAATTTCATTACCACGGTGGCCCTCGCTTTGATTGGCTGGTTTCTGTTTCTGCGCCGTCACCGATGGTACTCTCTGCTTATTCCGGTGGTAGCCCTGGGCAGTATTTCGCTCAATCTGGTGTTGAAGAATTTTTACAATCGCCCCAGGCCCTTGCTGCCGCTTACCTCCGCGTCGGGCCTGAGCTTTCCCAGCGGCCACGCCATGATCAGCGCCTCCTTTTATGGCCTCTTGATTTACTTGGTGTATACCCACGTGCGCCGCCCGGTCTGGCGCTGGCTCCTAATCAGTGTGCTGGGGCTCCTGATTCTGATTATTGGCCTCACGCGCGTGTATCTGCGTGTGCACTACGCCACCGATGTGCTGGCGGGCTTCACTGCCGGTATCGTGTGGCTGCTAATTGCCATTCCGGTGCTGCGGCGCGTAGAGTTTGAAACAAAAAAGCGACTCCGTCGTCCCTTGCAATCCCTTGACGAACAGCCCGCAAGCTAGAACGGGCGGATAGTGAGTAGAAATTTTTGAGAAAAGAATTGTCGGAAAGCCTCGGCGGCTCCTATCTTTGCAGCGTTAAAAGCACCTCCAACGAGGAAAGTGCCTTTTAGCTAATGCTGCGCTTGTGGCGAAATTGGTAGACGCGCTGTCTTCAGGCGGCAGTTCCGCAAGGTGTGGGAGTTCGAGTCTCCCCGAGCGCACAACAAAAAAGCTGGTCCTTCGGGCCAGCTTTTTTTGTTTTCGGGCCAGCAAAAAGCCCCCCAGAAGTAGTATTTCAGGCTTTGACTAGCATGAGGCTCCTGTTTATACCCGAAGGCTAGAAAGCTGATCTTCCTATTCTTTAGAAAAGAGAATAGTGGAAAGAAAGCAGTTGAAGCGCTATTTTCCGGTATGAAAAACCTCACTGCCCGATTTTTGAAGCTCTTAGGGCTGCTGACCGCAGAAGTTGTGTTGGTCAGTGTGTTGTTTATAACGGCATTCGTGGTGTTTTTTTACCTCACGCGCATCGTCTTTGAGCATGAATCGAAGGCGATGGATGAGGCGGCGTTTCAGTGGATAGATGCGCACCGAACCAATTGGCCCGTGCTTACGCCACTGATGCGCGGAATTACATTTTTTGCTTCTGCGCCGTTTTTGGTGGCCACCGCCATCCTGCTGCCCTCGGGGTTGGCGCTGCGCAATTTCCGGCGCGAAGGCCTGGAAGTGTTCTGGGCCATTGTGGGCGCGGCGCTGCTCAATCAATTGCTAAAAACCCATTTTCAACGCCTGCGCCCCGATAGTGCTCTGTTCCAGCAATATGGACTCAGCTTTCCCAGTGGCCACTCCATGATTGGGTTAGCGCTGTACGGCTGTCTGGCCTGGCTGCTATGGCGCCATGGCCGCCACCCGGCCTGGGCAGCAGCGCTATTGTTCTGGGCCTTCGTAATTGGTCTGAGCCGGGTGTATTTGCACGTCCACTACTTCACTGATGTTCTGGCAGGTTTCGCGGCGGGGTTGGCGTGGCTTATTCTGCTGCGCACAGGCTTGCACCTATGGTGGCGCGAGGAGGCGTTATTAGATGAGGAAGAGGCCGAGTAGACCCGCTTCTCCATCCAATAAATTATCCGAGCTTCACTTTCACCCGAAGGGCCAGCAGCCCTTTCACGCCCTGAAGTTCCTCTAGCTCCAGCTCTTCTACTTCCGGCTCCAAAAGGCCACGGTCCTGCAAATAATCAAGGTATTCAAGATACTCATCGGCCTCGCGCTGCTGCGCGTAAACAAGGGCGATGTAGCCCGGCTGCGTTAGCCGCTCGCCAGTGCCCAGCACCGTGGCCTTATCAATCCGCTTCTTAATAATTTCGTAGCGGATGTTGTAGGCGCCATCTACATCAAACTGCCGCTCATCGAGGCGGAAACGGATGTTAAGCGGCTGACCATGAATGAGAATCAGCTGGGTGGTTTCTAGTGGTACGGGCAGCTTATCACGAAGCTCCGCAGTCCGGCGGGTAATTTCTATCATTACCAGCAGTTGCCACAGGCGCAGGTTTTTCAGGAAAACCAGGTCGAAGGGCTTATTCTCTACCAGCGAAGCACCGACGTAGATATTGTGCTCTACACCGTCGGTTTTGAGGCGCTGAAAGTAGTGCGGAAACATCTCCTGGGCCTTTTCCTCTTCCTCATCAAGGTAGTCGCTTACGGTATCATTGAGCAGCGTTACGCTTTGCTCAAACTCCTTACGACGCTTGTACAGAATGCCCAGATCAGGGTCCATATTAGACCAATAGTTGGCAATGACGGGCCGCAAATCGGGAGTATTCTGAGACAAGTATTCGAACAGGGGCTCTACCTCCGTCTTCAACGACTCAAAAATGCTTACTTCATCGCCGGTCAGGATACCCTGGCGCAAGCGGCGTAGGTGCTTGGTTACGTAAAACTTGAGCTCGTCCAGAATAGGCAAGGCCTGAAACTCCGAAGCCTTTTTCAGTACCTTATTAGCTAGGGTAAGATGCTCGATCAAGTCGCCTTGAATAGCGTCATTGCGGGCGGTGCTGCTGCTGCGAATGTCGCTGGAGCCGTGTAGCGGATACACGTCATGGAACACGATGGGCTCTATCTCAGCGTTTTTGTTGCCTTCTTCCACTTTAGCCAGCAGGTTCAATGCTGCATCAGTGAAGCGCCACTCCATAGTCGGGTGAATGGCTGTAAACTTCTCCTTAATAATCGCCTGTACACGCGTCTGAATTTCTTCTGCATTGCGCTTCACCGCTACCGCGAACAGGGGCACAAACTGATTAACCTTCTCCAGGCAAAACTCATCCAGATCGTTCACATTCGGCGAGCCCAGCTCAAGCAAACCCACCGTGTCGTCGCCGTACGGGAGCAAGGCCAGAATTGCGCTGCGAATACCGATGCCCAGAATCTGCTGGCGCAAATCTTCGGGAATGTCGGCCTGCTCTACGTCCTCCAATACCAGCGGCTGGCGGTCTTGCCAGAGCTGAGAGTAAATCTGGCGGAAGCCGCTACCAGCCTCCTGGTGAGCTAGTTGCTTGGTTAGAAAGCTGTGGTTGATTTTGCGCCCAAAGTCTACAAACGCCTTTTTCTTCTCGTCATAGGCGGCAATGCCGAGCTGCAAGAAAGGGCGTCCGAACAGCACCCGCAGCTTTTCCTGAATTTGCTCGAGGCGGTCGGAGGCTTGCAGAACATCACGCTCCAGCAGATCGTACTTCAGCTCCGAGAGAATTTCCTGCTCCGTGACATCAGCCAGGTTCAGGATGTTAAAACCTACCAGTTCAAAGCTGCTGGGGGGCAAAAGCTCCTGCCACAAGTCGGTGCGGTGCAGGTTGTGTGTCAGCGTGTCCAGCTGCGCCGACGTAAGCGCGGGGCGCTCACCAATCACGCGCACATCCAGAAATGTAGAGTCGAAATCGACACTGTAGTGACGGTATAGGCCAATGTTATAATCGGGTACTGTAAACGTGATAGAGCCCGTAATCGGCAGCTGCACGCCGTATATCTTATCCAGAATCAGGGCATAAGCCATTCGCGCCATGTATACTTCCATGGTGCGCGCATCCACGTTCAGCGGCTGCTTGATGTTCTGCTGTGGATTGAGCAGCACCTCCGCAAAGCGTGGCGTATGGTAGAAGCTGTAGCGCTGGAAAGGCGGAATAACGCCGCTAATAGCCGTTTGGAAAGATGCAGCCGGAATGACGGCCAGCATAAGGGTTTCTACCAAGTCGCAGTTGCACTCAATGGTAGCATGGTCGAGGATGGGGCCGCGGGCCCATTCGGCAGCGGCCACCTGCTCGCCGATGGAGCGCGCGAGCAGCGCTATACCCGCATTAGGATCAGTCTCGCGGGCTTGCCAATACGCAATCAGCGGCTCCAGACTCAGAGTCGTGGCAAACGGAAAGGCCGTGGCGACGTGGGGTGATAATTCTTTCAGCATGATAAAGCGTATAACCCCGATAATGATTTTTTGATTTACAAACAGCAGCCATTTATATCTAGCCCGGCAAGGCTAGTATACGTAAGATATGTAAGTCTGAATACCGCTTGTTGCGCGTTCATTGCCAATATTTTAGCGGCTAAGCACAACAGTCTTTGGCTCGTCGCCTTCGGCAGGGGTTATATCCAAAATAGTGCCTGAGGTACCAGGCTTTTCGGCCTTCGTCACGCGTAGCTTTTTGCCCTCGTTCTGATAGCAGGTGCAGCACCCGTCGCCTACGAAACGGCCCGCCAGCATAATAGAATCGAGCGAGAAGAAGACGGTTTCGGGAGGAGTAGCGGTCCCTGGGAAGTGTCGAACGACGTAGAGCTGATACTTGTAAGCGTCGAGCTTGCGCGCACCGCCCGCCGTGAAAGGGGCGGCAGTATTGAGTATGATAGGCTCAGTCACCAGATCTAACGAGCGGATAATGCGGGCGGTATCGTTGGGCACTTTGGGCGCGTTTGGCGGTAGCTGCACCAACGGATCAACGTAAGGGTAGCGCACCAACACAACGGTATCAACATCGGCGGGACGGAAGCCATTGGTGCCTTGTGAATCAGCGAGGTTAAACTGAAAGTAGATCGCATCTTCGAAGGTGTCGTTACACTCGCAGGATACGCTGCCGCAGCAGGCACTTACCGCTATGGCTACAAATAGCCCCAGCAGCCAGGTAAATAATTTACGCCTCATAGCCGGTAAAGATAGGGGTGAGATGAGAATACAGATGTTCCCCAAGGCTTTATAAAGTCAGCGGACAATGGTTGAAATTTATGCGGACCCACGCTTTTTCAAACAAATCAAAGGGAATAATCTGCTTTGCCTGGTCGAGGTTAAAATAGGATTAATTATATTTAAATTGTAACATATACAAATAAGCTAGGGTATTAGCAAGCAGACACACCAACCGAAACTCCTACTATGACTGACACTACGCTCTACTCCATTTATATTGTCTGCATGATTCTGGGGGCCATTTTATTTCTGTACTGGGGCTTGGCTGACCGGCGTGGCGTACCTCGGGCCGAGTATCTGGTGGCTTTTCTGATTCCGGTGTGGTCGGCTACGGCCTACTTTGCTTTATCTACAGGCCAAGGCACCACCGAAGTAGGCGATACCACTCATTTCGCCCGCTACCTCGACTGGGTAGTAACGACACCGTTGCTGTTGTTTGCCCTGGCATCCACGGGCATGTATTACATCAAAAAGGACCGGGTTATTATTGGCGGCCTGGTGCTGGCCGATATATTCATGATTCTCACCGGCCTCATTGCTGACTTATCTACCGGCTCTGTGCGTTGGGTGTGGTACGGCTTGGGCGTAATGGCTTTTCTTGGCATCATGTGGACGCTCTGGGGGCCACTACGGCGCCGCGCTTATAGCCAGGGCCCCGCACTGGCTGCTGTTTACAATAAGGCGCTCAGCTTTCTGACTATTCTCTGGATTGCTTACCCTGTCATCTGGGCGCTGGGGCCCATCGGCATCGGTGTCCTCGATTCTTTCACCGAGAAGCTATTATTCGTCGTGGTCCCTATCCTCTCGAAGGTGGGGTTCAGTATTGTCGATCTGTCGGGGCTACGCTCCTTGCGCGAACAGCCCCAGGAGTTGGCTTTTGAGTAAGATTCAGGCAACGATTTTTATAAAAAAATCCCCCAGTTACGTAGCTGGGGGGCTTTTTTAGTTAGGACTGGTGGCCACGGTCTGGCCCATGATAACTTCGACGGGGCCACGGTTTGCAAACTCCGTTTTCAAGGCGGCGGCGTCTACTTCCAGCTGGGGCCGAATCTGGTCGAGGGCATGGCGAAGGGCTAATACATCGGCCAAGCGGGGGGCGTCGCTTTGAGAATAGCCATGGTACATGGCCACCCGCACCGATGATTGGCCCGTGCCGGCATAAGTACCCAGTAGCTCACCGTGAGCATCATACAGCTGCACTTCGGCCCTCACCCGACTGCAATACCAGCCGAGTGGGATGCCTATCATAGAGGGAGTAAGCAAGGTCATCATCTGAAAAACCTGCAAGGCCCGGCCTGGCCGCGACACGGAGGCTTCCATTATTTGCAGCTTCACATAGCCAAACTTGGTGCTGTCGCCGGCGTCGATGATGTTTTGATTTAACTCCTGCTCAAACATCTTGCGCGCATCGTCATACTCTGTGGCCTCGGTCACCATGAGCAAGCTGTTGTCAACATCGACCTGCAGGGCCGGCAGACGGCTGGTGAGGCTAGCTGACGAAGCTTTAAACAATACTTTATCCGCCGATTTGCAGCCTGACAGGATAATTCCGGACAGCAGCAAGAGGGTTAAGCACCGTAGAGCGTGTTTCATAAACGTTGTCATTCAGAGCGATAAGCACATGGCTATATCAAAAATAAGACAATTTTAGCACCGATTATAAGGCATAATGTATGCTTATTCAATAAATAATACATTTAGTTGAATAAATACCAGATTGGCTATGTATAAGCTGCACGACATTCATTTAAGTAAAAGAGGCCTTCTTATTTCTAAGGAGGCCTCTTTTACTTTTTCAATAAAGCAAGAACATGCTTGGTGCTGCTTGAGCAGCAAACTACCGTTAAGGATATAGAGGATTAGTGTGTATGCTGCGCCAGGGCGCTGTCTTCCTCAGCGAGGTCGTCAATGGGTTCGGCTACGTAGTTATCTACAAATTCACCTTCCCAACGGGCTACTACGGCTGTTGCCAGGCAGTTACCGATTACGTTCACGGCGGTGCGAGCCATATCCATGAGGGCATCGATGCCCAGGATGATGAATACCGGCCAGGAGGGCAGGTTGAAGGAGGCCACCGTCGCCAGCAGAATTACGAGGGAAGCGCGGGGCACGCCCGCCACGCCTTTGCTGGTAAGCATCAGCGTAAACACCATTACCAGCTGCTGACCAAAGCTCAGCTCCACGCCCGCCGCCTGCGCTACAAAAACGGCCGCCAGCGAAAGGTAAAGTGTAGTGCCATCAAGGTTAAACGAATAGCCGGTCGGCATTACGAAGGCCACAATACGGCGGGGCACCCCAATGCTTTCCATCGCTTCCATGGCCCGTGGCAGCGCTGCCTCCGAGCTGGTAGTAGCAAACGCAATGCTCACCGGCTCGGCAATAGCCTGCACGAAGCGCTTGATTGGGATACGGGCAATAAAGGCAATGGGCACCAGCACCAGCAGTATAAAGGCAATGAGCGCCACATACAGGGTGAGCAGCAGCTGGAACGCGTTGAAGAGGGGCGCAAAGCCCATTTTGCCCACGGTATAAGCTAGCGCACCGCCTACACCCAGGGGGGCAAATATCATAACCACGTTAGTGAATTTGAACATCACTTCCGACAAGCTTTCCATTACTTCCAGCATTGGCCGGCGATGCTTGCCGTGCACCATGGCCAAACCAATGGCGAAAATGATAGCGAACACAACTACCTGTAACACTTGCCCTTCGGCTACCGACTTGGCAATGTTTTCGGGGAAGATGTGCAGAATAATGTCAGAGGTGGACTGCTCTACGGCCTGAAGCTTCTCACTCGTATCGGCCCCGGCCTGGCTGATGCCAACACCGGCTTTGCTCAAGTTGATGGCTGCCAGGCCGATGAACAGGGCAAACGTGGTAACTACTTCAAAGTATACCAAGGCTTTAATACCCATTTTGCCTACTTGCTTCAAGTCGGCGTGGCCGGCAATGCCTACAACCAATGTGGCGAATACGAGGGGAGCAATAATGGTTTTCACCAAGCGCAGGAATACGTCGCTGAGCACCTTCAGGCTTTGGGCGAAGACCGGATAGTCATTGCCAATTTCGGCCCCCACAAACATGCTGACTACTATCCAGAAGGTAAGCGAGCGGCGCTGATACCCATACACTACTAGCGCGGCCAGTGCCAGCCAGCGGGCTATGCGGGGCACGGCGAGTGGCAGCGCCACCATATTATAAGCTGATAGGACGGTGAGCACAATGGCCACCAGCGACAAAATCAGAATGAGCGGAACAATGCGCGAAAACTTCATGCAGGATAGGGTGGGGGTTACCGGGGATTGTCAGCAAAGATAAGTTTTCAGTCAACAGTTGCAGAGTTTGAATAGTGTGCAGTTTATTAATCGTGGTGGGGGGCTTTTTATACTGCGCTGCATCGCTGATTTTAGCGCTCTATAAAAGTAGCTTTGCGCTTGGTCGTGCCATGCCGGCGGCCTGCTCCCAATATCCTTCCTATGCTCTGGACCATCGAAACGCGTGAGCTGCAGCTGCGCTATACCTGGAAAATATCGCGCAACGCCTCTACTGCCAAAACCAACCTGCTTGTGCGGGTGCAGCAGGAAGCTGGCGGAGCGGTAGGTTGGGGGGAGGCAGCGCCCAATGTGCGCTACGGCGAGTCGCCGGAAGGGCTGCAAGCGGAGTTTGAGCAGTTAGTAGCAAAAGGACTGGCCTACGTAACTTCGCTGGATGAACTAACAGAATTTTTAGAGCAGCACTCCGTAGCGCACGCGTTGAGCTTTGCTCTGGAGTCGGCCTACGTGCACTGGCAGGCCGCGCACACGGGGCAGTCGGTGGCGGCGGTGTTGGGCTTGCCGGAGCCGGCCGCTTCCTTGCTCACCGCTTTAACATTGCCCATAATGCCCCCCGGCGACGTGGCAGAGTTTATTAGGGAGCAGGATATGGGGCGGTTTTCTATCCTTAAAATAAAGGTAGACCAAGCCAGCGGCTTTGACCTGCTGCGCGAAGTGACGCGCGCCCTCCCAGGCCGCCAGCTTATCATTGACGGCAACGAAGCCTGGACCGACGCCGACGCGCTATTACAGTTTCTGGAAAAAATTGCCCCCCTGCCCGGCCTCGCGGTGCGCTTGCTAGAGCAGCCTTTGCCGGCCGCCTGCACCGACCACTACCGCTACCTGCGCGCCCGCTCGCCGTATCCCGTTTTCGCCGACGAATCGGTAACCAACGAAGCCGACTTTGCCGACATTGCTGAGCAATTTCATGGTGTGAATATGAAGCTGATGAAGGCCGGCGGCTACCGCAATGGCTTGCGCCTGCTCAAGCAAACCCGCGCCCACGGCCTCGATACGATGATCGGCTGCATGGTGGAGACGACGCTAGGCATCTGGGGGGCAATTCAGGTAAGCAGCCAGGCGCAAGTCTGTGACCTAGACGGGTTCATCATTATCCGCGACGAGCCGTTTGGGCTGGTGCAGGAGAAAAATGGCTTGCTCCGGGCTCAAACATCCGTGCCTGATCTTGAGAGATAACTTTTCTCAAAAGATATTCTTACTGTTTAGGCGCAGCAATAAGGATATGAACGCCGCTCGCTAAGCTATTCTAGCGAGCGGCGTTCATATCTCTGACTACCCTTATTTCTTCATTGTCAGTACGGGATCCTTGGCGTTCTTATCAATGGATGTGTTATGTCCGTCGATGACGAGCCATTTCCCCTTTCGCTTTTCCACAATCAGCGTCATTACGCCGGTAGACACATCGCTCATGTCGCGGCCATCGGGCATTACCCAGCCTTCCAACTCCCAGTTGTGGCGCACAATAGCTAAGTCCGGCCGCAACATTCTAACCTCCGTGTGAAGGATCGTATGCTTGGTTTTATTGAACATGAGCTTCATAAATACATCCAAGGCGTATTGGTGCTCTGCTTTGTTGCGCCACCACATGCCTACTACATTCACCCACTGTGCATCAGGAGCGAAGTAGCTGAAATAAAGGTCTAAGTCGTGCTTATTCCATGCCTCGGCAAGGCCTTCATTTACTTGCAGCACAGCCTTTTCATCGGCTGAATACTTTGTGGTAGGGATCTGTGCGTGAGCGACACTGGTCAGACACAAAAGCAGGAGGAGGCTGAGTAGCTTTTTCATATCGTTTCATCGTTTTAAAAGTGATGAATCGAAGGTAGAGGCTCAGCCAAGGGGGAAATAGTAAAAAAACGACATCTAGAATGGGCTGCCCGCAAAGAGTCGGAGGGGAGAGGCAGCTTCTTCTTTTAGCAGAATAGTAGGTGTGACGGCAGCAAACAGCTTGAAATCCTTGATCAAGTGCATCTGGTCATAATAGCCACACTGATGAACGATGTCCTGCCAGTCTAGTTCCGGCTGCCGGTCCTTTAAGCGGTAGGCCTGAGCAAAACGAACCACCCGCATAAATAGCTTGGGGCTCATACCAATACGCTCCAAAAACCTCCTCTCAAACTGTCGAGGGCTCAGGCAGGCTTGGTCGGCTAGCCAATCTAAGGAGTACTGCCGCGAATGGCTTTGAAGCATAAGCCGCGCTACCTTATCTACCGCGTGCGCATCAATTTTGTGGGCGGCTACTTTGCTTAATAGGTAGGTTTCTACCAAGACAATCATCTGCGCATAGTCGTTTATCTCGCGCAGCTGCTCATTTACTTGGTTGATTTCGCGGCCTACCAGATCGTAGCTATCTACTGTCTGGTCGAGGAGTTGCCACATGGGCGTACGGAACAACCGAAAAAGCCCCCCAGGCTGAAAACCCACCTTGATGGTCAGCTGGTTGTAGCCCATACGCAGGTTTACGCGCGCTACCTGTGGGCCAACTATTACGCTATGCGGGCTGGTTATTTCTTGGCGCTTGCTGTAATTAAATACTTCAATCGGGTCGCGGGCGTAGAAAAACAAGCATTGCTCTGGGTTAGTTGGATAAGGATTTACTACCCTAGGAGCACGCGGATCCAACTGAACATGCATGAGCATGTAATTGCTGATGAAGGGCTGAAGCGCAGGACATGGGCGATAAAATTGGCAGAATGGATTTACCATGATTCATACTTAGTTGCTTTCCTCATCCGAATACATAACAGCGGAATACCAAGATATTAATTGCATAACTGACTGCCATACTGAGCAGAATTGATAAGAAGGAAAGCCACTTTGCGCCAGGCTAACCAAGCTCAAAAGCGTGCTTGCCTAAAAAAGTTAGGTAAAGTATCCCAACGACTACATACAGATGTGGGCGTAGGTAAAAACGTGGAATACTTCCTGCGCCACATGGGCTACCGAAAGCCGGTGTTCAGGCAGGATGCAGCAGTATCAGTTGACATGACTGGCAACGAAAGAATACGTTGGGACTAACAGATGTTTCGTCGGGGGTATAGTAGCCAAACATCTGTGCTTCTGCTCCCAGGTGAATGAAGAGCCAGTAGCTTTGGGCAAGTACTCTCTTGCTGGATAGCCTGTTAAATTCTCCGATCAGCCTCAAATAAACAAAAGCACAAGTAAGGCCATTAAGCTTGTGACGATGCAACTATAAAATGGCTACAGAGACTTTGCCTATGCTTTGCCGTTGAATTATAGGTTTTGGCTCTGGCTTGCTAAACACTCAGTTGATGTGAGGATAAATAATATCTGTAATACCTAATAAAAAATATTCTTGCGAACTATGTTGCAACATTAAATGTATGTACATATATTTGTAGCATCATTCGGCAAGAGTACGCCGCCGATCATGAAAATAGAAGACGAAATCAAGCAGCCCACTTTCAAAGACGAGTACCAGAAGGCCCATATCAATCTGATATATACTACGGGCTGGATACAGTTGCGTCAGGCAGCGGCTTTCCGCGAGTTTGACGTCACGCTGCCTCAGTATAATATTTTACGCATTCTGCGTGGTCAGCACCCCAAGCCCGCCACCGTGAATCTGCTCATTGAGCGCATGCTCGACAAAACCAGTAACGCCTCCCGCATTGTCGATAAGTTGGTTGCCAAAAACTACGCTACCCGCACTGTGTGCCCTAGCAACCGCCGCGCCGTCGATATTCATATTACCGAGGCTGGTCTGGAGCTACTGCACAATATGGAAAGTGTGGTTAGTCACCAGAATACCGGCTTACATAATCTTACCCCCGAAGAAGCCGCTCAGCTGAGCGACCTGCTCGATAAAATCCGTGACTGACGGCTCTCAGTTAACTCAAGCTTAATTCTCCATTTTTCTCTTTCCCCGATCATGAAAAAAATTGCTCTGTCAGCCCTGTTCGCTGCTGCCCTGTTTACTGCTCCCGCAATGGCTCAACAGCCAGCTGTTAAGAAAACTACTCCCGGCACTGCCAAAGCTGCTGGCAACGCTTATGCGGTTCAGCCTCAGCTGAGCACCTTGGGCTGGGTAGGTAAAAAAGTAACCGGTGAGCACAGCGGTACCGTTCAGTTCAAAGAAGGCAACGTGATCGTGCGCGGCAACCAACTTGTAGGCGGTACTTTCACAGTTGACATGAATTCGCTGAAAGTAACCGACCTAAAGGATGCTGATAGCAACGGCAAGTTGGTAGGTCACTTGAAGGCTGATGACTTCTTCGGTGTTGAGAAAAACCCAACGGCTATCTTCAAAATCACGAACATCACCCCGATCAAAGGTGCTGCTGCTGATGCCAACAACGCCACCATCACCGGCGACCTGACCATCAAAGGCATCACGAAGCCCATCACCTTCCCCGCCAAGATAGGCGTGAAGAACGGTATGGCTGCTGCCACCGGCGTTGCTACCATCGACCGAACTAAGTACGACATCAAGTACGGCTCGAAGTCGTTCTTTGAAGGCATCGGCGACAAAGCCATCTACGATGAGTTCACGCTGAGCTTCAACGTGATTGCCAAGAAAGGCAATGGTGTTGCTGCTAACTAAGTAGCCTGATTTCTTAAGCTTAAAAAAGCCCCCCAGACTTGGTCTGGGGGGCTTTTTTAGTTTGGTATTACCAACTCGCGCGGCATATCGAAGCGCAGGTTGCGGCTTTTGCTGCGGTTGTGGAGCTGGGTCAGGAAGTCATCGAGTTCTGATTTGTATTCCAGCCAAAGGTCTTCGTGCAGATTGGTGAGCACGAGCTGTACGGCGCGGGTTGTCAGGCGGGCGGTGCTCACGTAAAACCCGTTGTAAGGACTATCGAACTGACCCGTATAGTTGTCAAAAATCAGGCGCAGCGTGTACAGAATCAGGTCGATTTCGAGGCGCTTGTCTTTGGTGATGCGGCGGGCGCGGGCGGTTTCTTTGGTGGCTTTGCTCAGCGCTTTATTCAGGCTACGATTCAGCAGGCGCCCCGTCACGGCCACGTTGAATAGCTCGTGAATGCGGTCGGCGGTTTGCTCATACACCTGCTCCACGGTCACATCGGGCAGCAGCTCGAAGGCAAATGTTTCGTAGAGTTCCGCATCGCGGCGCACGGCGCGCAGCAATAAGGCTTCTTTTTCCTTGTCGGGGAGCTGTTTGAGGGCTTTTTTAAAATCGGTGGAGGGAACGGGCATAGGAGGGAGGAGAGGCAAGCGGGCCGCCTTGTCTGACGCTGTGCGCTACACGGTAAATGATTGTATAACCCCCGAAACGAATCTGCCCGCGTGGTGGTTATACTAGGCCGGTGCGGGCCCAAATCTGCGCCTTTTTCCTTGATAATCCGTACTTTTGCGCCATGGACACCAAGCCGCAGATTGACTATAACGAGGACGTTTTACTGCTCGAAGAAACCATCGACGTGCGCGACCTGATCGTGTACAACGATGACGTGAACACCTTCGATCATGTAATCAAAACCCTTATCGACGTATGCGGGCACGAGCCTGAACAGGCCGAACAGTGCACCCTGCTGATTCATTACAAGGGTCAGTGTACTGTAAAGCACGGCGCCTACGATGAGCTGGCCGGCATGTGCACCGCCATCCACGACCGCGGTATCTCGGCCGATATTTTATAAATGGCTGCAAGGGTGAGTCGGTGATTATTAGTGCGATAAACATTCACCCACTTACTCGTTCGCCCGTTCACTCATTCAACCTAGATGGAGTTTCCTTCCAAACTGATAGAAAACGCCGTGGCGGAGCTTTCTAAGCTGCCCGGCATTGGCCGCAAAACGGCTTTGCGCTTAGCTCTGCACCTCCTGAAGGCGGAGAGCGACAGCACCGCTTCACTGGCGGAGGCGCTGGCCAAAATGCGCTTCGAAATCACTTATTGCCACACCTGTCATAACATCGCCGATACTGAAGAGTGCAGCATCTGCGCCAACAAGCTCCGCGACCATGCCATGGTATGCGTCGTGTCTGACATTCGCGACGTAATTGCCATTGAGAACACCAGCCAGTACCAAGGCGTGTACCACGTGCTGGGGGGCGTTATTTCACCCATTGAGGGCATTGGCCCCTCCGATTTGCAGATTGATTCTCTACTCAAGCGTATTCCTGAGTCGGAAATAAAAGAGGTTATCCTCGCCATCAGCCCCACAATGGAAGGCGATACCACCGCTTTCTACCTCACGCGCAAGCTCCGCGAGTTCCCCGACGTGCACATCAGCACCATTGCCCGCGGCATTCCGGTTGGGGGCGAACTGGAATACGCCGACGAAATAACCCTGGGCCGCAGCATTGTGGAGCGGCAGCGCCAGGCGCGGTAGCTGCTCTGGGGGGCTTTTTTGGCCGCCTGATTTAGTTGGAAAGGCTTGTCGCGCGCGGCAGGCCTTTTTTATTTGGGCAATTCTTGCCTAATTCCACAGTGCAGCTTCCTCGATAAGAGAAATATGAATCTGGGGATGCTGTTTAGTCCGTAACTTTCCCCGGCCCTCCTACTCCCGCTGCCGCCCGCCGTGAAGCTCTCCGTTATCATCGTCAACTACAACGTCAGCTATTTCCTGAGCCAGACGTTGTTGTCGGTACGGCGGGCCTTGGAGAAACTGGACGCTCCCGCCGAAGTTTTTGTGGTCGATAACAACTCCGTTGATGGCTCTGTGGCCATGGTACGGGCGCGGTTTCCGGAGGTTATCCTGCTGGAAAACAAGCATAACCCTGGTTTTGCCAAGGCCAACAACCAGGCTATCCGGCAAGCGCAGGGGGAGTACATCCTGCTGCTCAACCCCGACACGGTAGTAGAAGAAGATACCTTCCGCGTCTGCTGCGAATTTCTGGACAATCACTCCGAGGGCGGCGGGCTGGGCGTGAAGATGCTGGATGGCCAAGGGAAGTTTTTGCCCGAGAGCAAGCGCGGCTTGCCCACGCCGCGGGTGGCTTTTTACAAGGTTTTTGGGCTAGCGGCCCTGTTTCCCGGTTCACGCACCTTCGGCCGCTACCACCTCGGCTACCTCGACAAAGACCAAACTCACGAAGTAGATGTGTTGAGCGGAGCCTTTATGCTGCTGCGCAAAAAGGCGCTGGATGCGGTGGGCCTGCTCGATGAGGACTACTTTATGTACGGCGAGGACATTGATCTCTCGTACCGGCTCACGCGCGGCGGCTGGAAAAACTATTATTTCCCCGGCACCCGCATCATTCACTACAAAGGCGAAAGCACCAAGCGCACGAGCGTCAACTACGTGTTCGTGTTTTATAGAGCCATGATTGTGTTTGCCCGCAAGCACTTCGCTCCCAATCAGGCCGGCGTTTTTTCCTTGCTCATTCACCTGGCTATCTGGCTGCGTGCGGGCATGGCCGTGGGGCGCCGTGTGCTTGCGGGCGTTGCACCTGTTCTGTTGGATGCGAGCCTGCTCTATGGCGGCATGTATTTGCTGAAAAACTACTGGGAAGAGTATCAGAAGCAGGGGCCGGCCGATTATCCGTCGCCGCTGATGCAAGTGGTAGTGCCGGCTTACGTGCTTGTGTGGCTGGGCTGCGCCTACCTCAGCGGCAGCTACGATAAGCCTTTCAGTGCCTGGCGTATCATTAGGGGCATTGTGATTGGTACGGTGCTTATTTCGGCCGGCTCCAATTTTCTGGAATCGTACCGCTATTCCAACGCTTTAATTTTGCTGGGGGGCATTTGGAGCATACTGGCGCTCATTGGCCGGCGACTGATTAGCCATGTGGTGCAGCACCGCAATCTGCGCCTCATGCAAAGCCACCAGAAAAAAATTGCCATTGTGGGTTCGGCGGAAGAAAGCCGACGTGTGCGCCACTTACTTGAAACGGCCGGAGTACAGGCGCGCATTGTAGGTCACGTGACTCCCATAGCCGACCCAACTGCCCCACCAAGCCGCTATTTACTCGGCCAACTGCATCAGCTAGACGAAATTATTCGGATTCATGCCTTGGATGAGCTGATTTTCTGCGGCAAAGATTTGTCGGCAACCCGCATCATTTCCCTCATGATCCGGCTGCCCCAATACCCGCCGGTAGCCTACAAGATTTTGCCCGAAGACAGTGAGTATATCATCGGCAGCTCCTCAAAAGATGCGCCCGGCGAGTACTACGCCCTCGATATTGCCCTTAACCTGTTTCAGCCCCAACGTGCCCGCACCAAACGCTTGCTGGATGTACTCACGAGCCTGAGTTTGCTGCTGGCGGCGCCATTGCTTGTATGGTTTACCCGCGAAAAATCAGGTTACTTACGCAACTGTTTGCGGGTTCTATTGGGTAAGCGCACCTGGGTGGGCCTGCGCCATGCCGACGCCTCGCGCCGCACCACGCCCGCCGTATTTTCTCCTGCTGACTCTGCCGATACTGCCGCGGCGCCGCTGCCTGAAGCTACTCGCCGCCGCTTGGAGTTGCTTTACGCTAAAGATTATACGCCCTCCACTGACCTTAATATCTTGGTGCGACGCTTTCGGTGGCTGGGGCAGGAATAGCTGTATCGACCTAACGAACAGAGTTGTGTAGCATTTGAAGAACGGTTCAACTTGAATCCGTACTTTCGTATATCTACAAAGCCCGTCAGTCTATGTCAGCTTCCGCTACGCTTGCTACTACCTTTCTCTCTGATCGCATCAGCGCTCTGCAAGAGTCGCAGACCATTGCGATGGCCAAAAAATCGCGTGAGCTAGCCGCTCAGGGTCACAACGTGATTAACCTGAGCTTTGGTGAGCCTGATTTTCAAACGCCTCAGTACATCAAGGATGCCGCCAAGCGCGCTCTTGACGAGGGATATACCAAGTATACGCCCGTGCCTGGCTACGTAGAACTGCGCCAAGCCATTGCCGATAAGCTGCGTCGTGAAAACCGACTAGAGTATCAGTGCGAAAACATTGTGGTGAGTACGGGCGCAAAGCAGGCCTTGGCTAATGCCGTGATGAGCATGGTGAACCCCGGCGAGGAAGTTATTGTGCTAGCTCCGTACTGGGTAAGCTACGAGGAAATGGTGCGCCTAGCCGAAGGAGTGTCGGTGCGTGTGATGGGCTCGTTGGAAAACGACTACAAAGCCACGGCTGCGCAAATAGAAGAGGCCATCACGCCCCGCACCAAGCTCATTATGTACTCGTCGCCCTGCAACCCCACGGGCTCTGTATTCTCGCGCGAAGAGCTAGCCGACATTGCGGCCGTACTAGCGCGCCATCCGCAGGTATTTGCCATGGCCGACGAGATTTATGAGTACATCAACTTCGAAGGCGAGCACGTGAGCCTAGCTGAGTTTGATGAGATTAAAGACCAGGTAATTACCGTAAACGGGTTTTCCAAAGGCTACGCCATGACGGGCTGGCGTGTGGGCTACTTGGCCGCGCGGAAAGAAATTGCCAGCGCCTGTGAGAAAATGCAGAGCCAGATTACCTCAGGTACCTGCTCTATTGCTCAACGCGCTGCGCTGGCTGCCCTAGAAGGCGGCCGCAGCTCCGCCGATGAAATGGTAACCGCCTACCACCGCCGCCGCGACCTGGTATTGGAGTTAGCTAAGGAAATTCCGGGCTTCCAGACGCCAACGCCGGCCGGTGCTTTCTACGTTTTCCCGGATGTGAGCGCCTATTTTGATAAAAAAGCCCCCCAGGGCGAGACAATCGAAAACGCTACCGACTTGGCTATGTTTCTGCTGAATGACGCGCACGTTGCTGCTGTTTCGGGTGAGGCGTTTGGGGCGCCGAACTGCATGCGCTTCAGCACCGCTGCCGCCGATGAGAAGCTGCGCGAAGCCTTCATTCGCATCAAAGCCAGTTTAGAAAAGCTGCAATAACTCCGCAGGTTTCCAGCTTGAGAAATCGTTGAACCGGATGATGGAGGAGCGCCGAATTTAGTTGCGCTGCTCTTTTGTTCGCGTCTCGTTGCGGTCGTTCGTGAAAAAGCCCCCCAGCGAATTGTTCGGTGATTTGCGAAGTAGAAGTTGAATCCCTGAAGCAACGTCTGCACCGATTGGCCGCGTCGATGCACTGCGTTACATCGGGCTAGTTTCTACCTTTGCGGCTTCCTTCGTCGAAAGTCGTCAAAATGCCCCTCACCGTACCGCCCACCTCGCTGCCCGAATTATTTGCTGCTTTCAACCATTTGAGGGTCCTCATCGTGGGCGACGTGATGCTGGATGCATACGTTTGGGGCAAAGCCGGCCGTATTTCGCCCGAAGCACCAGTCCCCATCGTGCATGTAAGCCGCACCGAGCAGCGCCTCGGCGGCGCCGCCAATGTGGCGCTGAATGTGCAGGCCCTGGGCGCGACTCCTTTGCTGTGCGCGGTGGTAGGCCAAGATGCTGGCGGCGACCAACTGCTGGGCTTGCTGGAAGATAAAAGCTTGTCGGCGGAAGGCATTGTGCGCAGCGCTCACCGGCCAACCACCGTAAAGCAGCGCATACTGGCGGCCGGCCAGCACCTGCTGCGCATTGATTCGGAGGTAGAAACGGACCTGAACGCCACGGAAGCCGCCGATTTAATTGCGCGCTATGAAGCCCTGTTGCCCCAAGCCGACGTGGTCGTGTTCGAAGACTACGACAAAGGTGTCCTCAATGAAAACCTAATTCAGCATTTCATCGCGCAGGCCCGGCAGCGCAACATCCCCACTGTTGTTGATCCCAAGCGTAAAAACTTCTTAGCCTATCGTCACTGCACGCTCTTCAAACCAAATTTGAAAGAGCTGCGTGAGGGCTTGAAGCTCGATTTTGATGATACCGACGCCGACCGTCCGCAGTTTGAGGCCGCCGTGCAGCGTCTGCGTGAGTTGCTCACGCCCGCCATCATTCTAGTGACTCTCTCCGATCGCGGCGTGTTCAGCGATGCTCCGGCCACCGGCCGCAACTACATTCCTGCCCACTTGCGCGCCATTTCCGACGTGTCCGGCGCCGGCGACACCGTTATCAGCATTGCTGCTTTATGCGTGGCGTTGGGCTTGGAGGCACCAGTGTTGGCTGCTCTGGCCAACCTGGGTGGCGGGTTGGTTTGCGAGCAAGTGGGCGTGGTGCCAATTGAGAAAGACCGGTTGCTGGAAGAAGCTCAGGAAGCAGGCTTATTGAGCGTTATAGTACAGAAAGAAGGGTCAGTTTCAATACGTGACTAAGGCATAGGTTCATAAAAAAGCCCCCCAGATAATAGTCTGGGGGGCTTTTTTATGAATTTGAAGACTATATCGTTCCCTCGCGGGCCAAAGCGCTGAACTCCTTCACGGTTTGAATAAACACCTTCACATTAGCCGGATCGGTGTCGGGGTACACGCCGTGGCCGAGGTTGGCGATGTGGCGCTGAGGACCAAACTGGCGAAGCATCTCGATGGTAGCGGCCTGCACCTGCTCGCGAGAGCCATAAAGCGCACAAGGGTCGAGGTTGCCTTGCAGCGTATAGTTGTCGCCGATGATGGCGCGGGCGGCGCGGGGGTCCTGGTTCCAGTCGAGGCCGATGGTCTGGCAATCGAGCTGGGCAAAGTCTTCGAGCGCAAAAAAAGCGCCTTTGGCAAACACCGTCACGGGCACATCGGGTAGCGCCTCACAGATTTGGGCAATGTAGCGCGTGCTGAACTCGCGGTAGTGGTTGGGGGGCAAAATTCCGGCCCAGGAGTCGAATACCTGAATGAGGTTGGCGCCCGCCTGCACCTGGGCCTGGAGGTAGGCAATAGTAGTAGCGGTGATTTTCTCCAGTAGCTGGTGCGCTAATGCGGGCTCGGCGTACAGCATGCGGCGGGCTTTGGAGAAGGTTTTGGAGCCGTGGCCCTCCACCATATAAGCCAGAATAGTCCAGGGGGCGCCGGCAAAGCCAATAAGCGGAACCCGACCATTCAGCGCCCGTTTGGTTACCCGAATAGCTTCCAGCACGTAGCCCAAATGCTCCTCAGGATCAGCTATACGCAACTTCTGAATGTCGGCGGCGGAGCGAACGGTCTCGGGGAAAAGGGGCCCGCGGGCTTCCACCATCTCGTAGGTTAGGCCCATCGCGTCGGGCACTACCAGGATGTCGGAGAAAATGATGGCGGCGTCTACGTCCAGGGCATCTACGGGCTGGATCGTGACTTCGGCGGCCAGCTCGGGCGTTTCAACCAATTCCTTAAAGCCGCTGAGGCGGGCGCGCAGGGCACGATATTCAGGCAAGATGCGGCCGGCCTGGCGCATCAGCCACACGGGCGTACGCTCGGTTTGTTCGCCGCGGGCGGCCCGAAGTAAGAGGTCGTTTTTAATCACAGGGTTTGCTGATTTGAGCGGATGCTATGCCGGAAGGCGGCGTGAAGGCAAAGGTACGGTTAGCAACGCAGGAATGCAGCCGTAGCCAGGGCAATAGCTGCAACAACCCGCAAACTTGTTAGCCAACCAGCTTCCCAGAAGCCAACAAAAGCCGCTGGTTTCAGCTACTCCTGGAACAGCGCCTTAATTGCCGTAGCCATAAAGTTGACCCCAATGGCCAGCGTAATAAAGCCCATAATCCGCGCCAAGGCGGCCATGCCGGGTCGCCCCAGAAAGCGCGTGAGCCGCAATGACGACATCAGAATAATATAAGCGGCCAGGGCTACCAGCACGAAGCCCACGAAAATCAGGCCCATATCGAAGTAGCTGAGGCGCTCCGTGAATAAGCTGATACACACCGCAATAGAGCCGGGGCCGGAAAGCATGGGCATGGCCAGCGGTGTAAAGGAAATGTCGTTCTTGTGCATGCTCTCCTCCAGCGCGGCCGGCGACACCCGGTCGCGGTTGCCGCCGGGCGTGAGCAGATCAAAGGCCGAACGCATCAGCAAAATGCCCCCCGCAATGCGCAGATGGTGAATATTGATGCCGAAAAAATTGAGCACATACTGGCCCGCAAAAAACGACACGGTCAGCACGGCTATCATGTAAAGGCAGGCCCGCAGTCCAATTTGGCGACGCTCCTGGGCCGAATCTTCTTCGGTCAGGGTCAGAAAAACGGGCATGGCCCCGAAGGGATTGACGACCGAAAACAGCGTAGTAAACGTGGCAAGCAGAATTTCCATGAAGCGCGGGGCATGGTAAAGGCGAATAAAGGTACGAGGCGGCAGGAGAGGTGCAAGGCGGGAAAGTGCTATGTTTGACGAACCAACCGCGGAAGTAATGCCGCGTACAAGTCGCATACAGCCGTAAGAGGCTCGTATCGTTTCCTTTTGTTTCTATGAGCCCAAACGCACCCGCTACTCCCGCTACCCCGAGCCCTGTTGAAGAAACCCGTGATAACCCTATTGTGGGCATCATTATGGGCAGTCAGTCTGATATCAAAGTAATGATGGCCGCCGCCGAGCTGTTTCGGCAGTTCAATATTCCCCATGAATTCACCCTGGTGTCGGCTCACCGCACCCCGCACCGTCTGATTGATTATGCCGAATCGGCCCGCAAGCGTGGCTTGCGCGTGCTTATTGCCGGTGGGGGCGGGGCGGCTCACCTGCCCGGCATGGTGGCCGCTTTCACCACGCTGCCCGTTATCGGCGTGCCCATCAACTCTTCTACTTCCATTCGCGGCCTCGATTCGGTGCTTTCCATGCTGCAAATGCCGGCCGGTGTGCCCGTGGCCACCGTTGCGATTGACGGAGCTACCAATGCTGCCATCTTGGCTACGCAGATTCTGGGCCTGACCAATGCCCGCCTGGTAGATGCGCTGGAGAAATACCGTACCTCACTGAAGGATAAAGTGATGCGCACAATTGATGAGCTGCGGAAGGGCGGCTTCAATGAAGAATAGCTGAAAAAGCCCCCCAGCGGCGGCTGGGGGGCTTTTTCTTTCACCAATTAAATTTTAAATTCCGAACATTTTCTGCCCCATGCCTGACCTCGACGCGCCACTTTGGATTTTGCTTGCGCACGGCCTCGTGCTGCTGCTCTCGGTTGCGGCGCTCGTGGCCACACTTCTTCCTTTGCTACGCGAGGAGGCCTGGTGGATTCGGGTTTTTGACTTTCCACGTCTGCAAATTGTTGGTCTGGCCCTGCTTACCCTTGCCGCCGGATTGGTACTGGAATGGCACAAATTGCCTGACTATTGGGGCATAGGCCTGTTGGTAGCGCTAGCCGTTGCCGTGGTGTACCAACTGATTCGTATCGTGCCCTACACTCCGCTGGCTGGCAAGCAAGTGGGCGATAGTACCCAGCCCGACGACGGGCGCCATCTCAGCCTGGCCGTGATGAACGTGCTTCAGTACAATAAGCAAGGCAAAGAAGCCCTGGCCGAGCTTGAGCGCATTGACCCGGATATTATTATGGCCGTAGAAACCGATAAATGGTGGCTCGAGCAGCTGCGCCCGCTGGAGAAAACGCACCCTTATACTTGCCACGAGCCGCTCGACAACACTTACGGCCTGCTGTTCTTCTCGCGGCTGCCCGTCCGCGACTGTCACGTCAAGTATCTGCTCGATGATGACGTGCCTTCCTTGCACACCCACGTGCAGCTTCCCGACGGCAAAACGTGGATTCGGCTGTATGGCCTGCACCCCAAACCACCAGCGCCTCAGGAAGCCAAAACCAGCACCAAGCGCGATGCTGAATTGCTGTTGGTAGGCAAAGAAATAGAAAAGAAAGACGAACCTACAGTCGTTTTTGGCGATATGAACGACGTGGCATGGTCACACACGTCTGAGCTGTTTCGGCGCATCAGCGGCCTGATGGACCCGCGCGTGGGCCGCGGTCTGTTGCCTACTTTCCACGCCGATTATTCCCTTCTGCGCTGGCCCCTCGACCACGTATTCGTGTCGCCTGACTTCAAAGTAGACGATATTCAACGCCTGAACTACGTTGGCTCCGATCATTTTCCCATCTACATCAAGCTCAGCTACGAACCGCACGATAAGCACATTCAGAAGGAGAATGCGGAGCAAGCTGACGAAGAGGATCACGAAGAGGCCGCTGAAAAGATAAAGGAGGGCTTCCAGGAGGAGCGTGAAGAGGAATTAGAGGAAGCCGCAGGCCAAAAGAAAGAGCTAGCGACTTAAATATCAGTTTTGTACAGAAACTCCATTTGCCGGTTGTTCACCGAGGCCGGCACGCGGCGCATGACGGCGTTGCGCAGGCTCACCAGCCACGGCTGTTCCATTTGGGCCACTTTCCCCAACTGCCACGACTGATTTACAATGCGGGTTGTGCGTGGGCGCCGTTGATGGTCAAAGGCTTGAAAGGCGGATTCGATGCCTTTTGCCTGGGCCAAACAGCTGGCCAATACGGCTGCATCTTCTACGGCCTGGCCTGCGCCCTGCCCCATATTGGGCGTGGTGGCGTGGGCCGCATCACCCAGCAGCAGCACACGACCGAAGTGAAAGCGCTTCAACGGCTTCAAATCAATGATATCTCCCCAGATAACCTGCTCGTCCGTGGTAAGGGCCAGCAGCTCCGGAATAGGGGGGTGGTAATCGGCGAAATGGCGCTGCAAATCAGTTAGCCGGAAGGCGCGATAGTGCGGATTCTGAGCTTGCGCGCTATTAATGCAGGCAAACCAATAGACCTGTCCATTGCCTAACGGTACCACGCCAAAGCGCCCGTTGCCGCCCCAGGTTTCGGTGGAGCGTCCCGCCGGTAACCCCAGCGACTGAGCTTCGATTACGCCGCGCCAGCAGGTGTAGCCCGCGTAGCGCGCCCGACTCGCGGGAAGCAGTTGCTGACGCACGCGGGAGCGAATTCCGTCTGCCCCAATCAACGCCTGCCCTTTAAGGTGGCTGCCATCGGTGAAGTAGGTAGTTACGTGGTTGTCTTTTTCCTCAAACCGTTCCAGCGACTTGCCTAGCTGCACGATGCCGGGGGGCAAATTTGCCAGCAGAATACGCTGCAAGTCGGCGCGGTGAATGGCGAGGTTTTCGTAGCCGATGCGGCGGGTGAAGGGCGTGGTGTCAATATCGTTGAGTATGCGGCCGTGGCGGTCAAGCAGGCTGATGCGGGTAATAGGAAACCCGGCAGCCCGCACGGCATCGTGCACGCCCAGGCGGTCCAGCGCCTGCATAGCATTGGCGCCCAGCACTACGCCTGCCCCAATTTCGCGCAGCTCAGTGGCCGCCTCTACTACCTGCACTCCATGGTTTTGCTGACGCAATGCCAAAGCCGTGGCCAATCCTCCAATTCCCGCCCCAGCGATGATGAAATTCATGTGTTAGTGACGCTGTTATTTCCGGAAATTTAAGTGAATGATGTAGAGACGCGATACTTCGCGTCTAATGGTTGAACAACTAAAAATGCGCTAACGAAACAAGGTCAGCAACGATCAGACGCGAAGTATCGCGTCTCCACAGTGAGACTATACAACAAAAAAGCCCCCCAACCAGCGGCTGGGGGGCTTTATTATCATCGGCAACTTACTTGTTGCCGCCTACTTCTTCGTAGTCAACGTCGGTCACGTTATCAGCAGGCTGGCCTTGCTGGCCGTTGCCGTTTGGCTGGCCTTCGCCACCGGGGTAGCCTTGCGGCTGGCCCTGGTCCTGACCTTGCGTAGCGGCATACATCTCTTGCGAGGCAGCCTGCCATGCAGCATTGATAGCGGTCATTGCGGCTTCGATAGCACCGAGGTCTTTGCTTTCGTGCGCCTTCTTCAGGTCAGCAAGCGCATTCTCGATGGCCGTCTTGTTGCCGCCACTCAGCTTATCGCCATACTCCGAAAGCTGCTTCTCAGTCTGGAAGATCATCGAGTCGGCAGCGTTCACCTTCTCAATACGCTCTTTCTCCTGCTTGTCGCTTTCTTCGTTGGCTTTCGCCTCGTTGCGCATCCGCTCGATATCGGCGTCGGTCAGGCCGCTGCTGGCTTCGATGCGGATTTTCTGCTCTTTACCAGTGCCTTTGTCCTTGGCCGATACGTGCAGGATACCGTTGGCATCAATGTCGAATGTTACTTCGATCTGCGGTACGCCACGGGGTGCTGGCGGAATGCTGTCGAGGTGGAAACGACCGATGGTGCGGTTCTGCGAAGCCAATGGGCGCTCGCCTTGCAGCACGTGAATCTCCACGGAAGGCTGGTTGTCAGAAGCAGTCGAGAACGTCTCCGATTTCTTGGTCGGAATCGTGGTGTTCGACTCGATGAGCTTGGTCATTACGCCGCCCATGGTCTCAATGCCCAGCGAAAGCGGGGTCACGTCGAGCAGAAGCACGTCTTTTACTTCACCGGTCAATACACCACCTTGGATAGCAGCACCGATGGCTACTACTTCATCGGGGTTTACACCTTTCGAAGGCTTTTTGCCAAAGAACTTCTCTACTTCTTCCTGAATGCGTGGAATACGAGTCGAGCCACCTACCAAGATTACTTCATCGATATCCGAAGTGCTCAAGCCAGCATCCTGGAGGGCTTTTTTGCAAGGCTCCATCGAGCGCTTCACTAAGTTGTCGGCAAGCTGCTCGAACTTAGCGCGGCTCAGTTTTACCACCAAGTGCTTTGGACCCGAAGCGGTAGCCGTTACATAAGGCAAGTTAATTTCAGTCTCAGTCGAGCTGGAAAGCTCCACTTTGGCTTTTTCAGCGGCTTCTTTCAAGCGCTGCAGAGCCATTGGATCCTGGCGCAGGTCGAGGCCTTCGTTGTCGCTCTTGAACTGGTCGGCGAGGAAGTTAATGATAACCTGGTCGAAGTCGTCACCACCTAAGTGCGTGTCGCCGTTGGTGCTTAGTACTTCAAATACCCCGTCGCCAAGCTCCAGAATAGAAATATCGAACGTACCACCGCCGAGGTCATACACCGCGATTTTTTGGTCTTTGTGCTTCTTATCGAGGCCGTAAGCCAGCGCAGCTGCCGTAGGCTCGTTGATAATACGCTTTACATCAAGGCCAGCAATAGCACCAGCTTCTTTCGTAGCCTGACGCTGAGCATCGTTGAAGTAAGCCGGAACCGTAATAACGGCTTCCGTAACAGTCTGGCCCAGATAGTCTTCAGCAGTCTGCTTCATTTTCTGAAGCACCATTGCTGAAATCTCCTGCGGCGTGTACTGCCGGTCGCCAATTTTTACAGCCACTGTGCTATTAGAGCCACGCTCCAAAGCATAAGAAACCATTTTCGATTCCTCAGTTACTTCGCCGAAGCCACGGCCCATAAAGCGCTTAATCGACTGAATCGTATTCTGCGGGTTGGTAATGGCCTGACGCTTAGCCGGGTCACCAACTTTACGCTCGCCTTTGCCCCCGTCCAGAAACGCTACAATGGATGGCGTCGTACGGCGGCCTTCGCTATTCGGAATAACCACCGGCTCGTTGCCTTCCATAACGGCCACACAGGAGTTCGTGGTGCCGAGGTCAATACCAATTATTTTGCCCATCTGAATGGTATAGTTAAGTAAGTGGAAATGTCAGAGTGTATCGTGCGATTTGCTCGCGTGGGGTGAATGACAAGCAGCGTACCAGCCGCTGAATCAGCCCATTTCCGTGACACATTGTCATTTTTGAATACCTCAACCAGCCATTTCCCGCCGCTCTGGCTTTGTGGTAAGCATAGAGTTGTCGGCACCTGTCAGGTAGATGAATTGCTAGAGTAGTTTTGAATTAAAGCTGAGCCTCGCCCCTATAGTATCGCTTGTCATGCAGAACGCCGTGAAGCATCTCGCGTGCTGATGTAAAGTTAATAATCCTGACTACCGCTGGCGAGATGTTTCACGGCGTTCTGCATGACGTTCTGGTTGCATTACTTCAGAACAGAGAAAGCGGCTGGGGGGCTTTTTTACAGCATGTTGCGCTGCAAAAACCGTTGAATAGTGCTGCGCCAAGCTACTTGGTGCTTACTGTGATAAGGCTCGTGGCCTACGCCTGCAAAGTAGCGGCGCTGCTTCGGGCCACTGAGGGCGGCGTAGATGGCGTCTGTTTCCTCACGCGTTACGCGCGGGTCGGTGAGGCCGTAGAGTAGGAGCGTGGGCGTTTGAATGCGGCGGGCGTAAGCGCGGGCATCGAGGTCGAAAGCCCAGAAGCCGTTTTGCACGCCGCCCCAGAATACCAGCAGGTTAGCGAGCGGAAAAGCCGGCACTTGCAGGGCATGAAAGCGGTTTTTGGCAGTCTGGAGCATGCTGCCGTAGGGGCATTCCAGGATAGCCGCCGTCGGCCGCACGCCCAGTTCGCTCTCCGCCCTTAGAATTGCCACCGCGCCCATCGAAACCCCATACACAAAGAGCGGTGCCGCTGGCTGCTGCGCTTTCAAAAACGCGAAAGCGGCGGCTACGTCGTCGGCTTCGCGGTAGCCCACGGTGGTCTGCACGCCTTCGGAGCCGCCATTGCCAGCAAAGTCGAGCAGCAAAACCGAAAAACCCTGATTCCGGAAAAACTCCGCCTCCGTCAGGAGCTTCGACTTGTCGCCGGTATAGCCGTGAAACAGCGCCACTTGGCCCAGCGCATCGGACACGGGGCCAAACCAGGCTTCCAGCCGCCCATTGGGGCTGTTCAGCACAACCGTTTGGTTGGCGTGGCCTGATTAACCGGCTTGGGGTTCTGAACGCCCGTGAGCAACAAAGCCGCCTTCTGCAAAGCGGAAAGCTGCTCCGGACTAGCCTGCTTGGCGCCGGTTTCGTCGGAGAAATGGGTGAAGCGCCAGGCATGAAAGAAGGCTACCGCGTTGACCAGTACGAAGGCCAACGCACCCGCGGTCAGCCAGCGGCGTTTCATCGGGGGCGGGAAGTTTTGGGGCCGCGCTTTGGTCGGTCGCCGGAGCCTTTCGGGCCTTGATCTGAGCCGGCGGGGCGCTTAAAACTAGAGGAAGCCGGCTTGAAGGTTTTGCGGGCCGGCGCACCAGGGCCGGGTGCGGCAAGGCCGGAAGCGGTTTTGCTTTTCGCCTCTTTCGACTGCACCTGACGCTCAGCGGGCATTTTGGTAGCCGAAAAAGCCGCTTTCAATTTGGCTGCTTCCGGGGCAGTTAGCTCGCGCCATTGTCCGGGGGCCAAATTTTCTACTTCCAAATGAGCAATTTTCACCCGAACGAGGCGTAGCGTAGGAAACCCTACAGCGGCCGTCATCTTGCGTACCTGCCGGTTAATGCCCTGCGAAATCGTGATTTGCAGCCAGGATGTAGGAATATTCGCCCGGAAGCGGATAGGCTTAGCGCGCTCCCAGATAGCCGGTGGCTCGGGCAGCAGTTCTACTTCGGCCGGTGCCGTGAAGCTGGTTTTGATGTCAACGCCCCGCCGCAAAGTAGCTATTGCTTCTTCCGTGGGTACGCCTTCTACCTGCACCCAGTATGTTTTCGGCACCTTAAAGCGCGGCTCCGACAGGCGATGCTGCAGGGGCTTGTCGTCGGTGAGTAACACGAGACCTTCGCTGTCAAAATCCAGCCGACCAACGGGGTAAATCTTAGGGATGGGTACGAAGTCCTTAAGAGTGGCGCGGCCGTTTTCGTCCGTGAATTGGGTAAGAACTTCGAAAGGTTTGTTGAGCAGGACGTAGCGCATGAGGCGGAAAGGTAAAAGCAGATTTGATTTCCCTGCCCTCAATCAAGTTTCGCAAAAGGCAGCGAAAAAGCAAAGGTCGGCAGAAGCAGCCGCTTTAGCGCTAGAACTCAGCTAAAAGGAGAAAGTAGGCGGCTGGGGGGCTTTTATTCGGCCTTTATGCGATTGGCTGGCTGTAGCGCCACCTGACCACTGAACAGCACCACAACGTCGCGCGGCGGGTACACCACGGCATCTACACTGTCACGATGTGTGGTTCCGTCGCCGTCTTCGCTGCGGTACACATGGCGCACGAAAAGACCGATGCGCGACGTGTCGGCCTGCCGCGCCAGCAACTGCTGCCGCTCCTGAGCCCGACGAGTAAAGTCCGCCGTTGGGGCCTGCGCGTTGTTAGCCACGGCCGTAACAGCGGCCTCGTTGCGCTGATTCACTTTCACCACATAGGCAATTGAGTCCTGGCGGGTAAAGGGTTGAATGTAAAAGGTTTCGGAGCGGTAGTTGCCCGTTTTGCTCATGCCCTGCTGCACGTATTCCGAAACGGCGGCCTGCGCGTGTTCGGCGGGCGCCTGCTCGCAGCTGGTCAGTAAGGCAATTAGCGCGAAGGTGTAGAAAAGGGCGGATTTCATAGGGTAAGCAAAGTAGGGGAGATATTGTAGCTAGCCATAGAGACGCTTATTCGCATCCGACCGTTCCTGGTATGGACATGTTAAACGAAGTGTTTATGGTCCAATAATGGAGTTTCAGATCGATTAAATGCCCCCCGAATACTTGCGCGCCGCCCATTCAGCCGTTACCAGCGCCATCAACAGGAAAAACAGCCACTTCAGATTTATCAGGTCCTTGATGCTTTCCTGGCTGTAAATCACGGGCTTGTAGTTGGCTTTCTGAATATCTTGGCTGAGCTGGTCGAACTGCTGCGGATAGTACAGACGCGAGCCGCTGCGACGGGCGAGTTGGTAGAGTAAGTTGTGGTCGGCGCGGGCGTTGAGGGCTTCCAGCTGCTGCTCCTGCACCAGTAGCTCGCCCCGATCCTGCTGATTTTGCCCCCCAAGCGTGGCGCGGGCCACGTAGCGGTACACGCCGCCGGGCAAGGTGCCGAGGCGCAACGGCGCGCCGTCCTCGCTATTCGTGAAGGAGTAGTTGCGGGTGCGCTGCTGCTCGTCGGTGAGCGTCAGCTCTATTTGCTGGCCGTAGATGCGCTCGAAAATGGCGTTGTAGGTTTCGGCCCCAAATGTGATTTCGTCGGCTGTGGTGAAGGCATCCTGGGTGGGATACACGTCGAGGCGCTTCTTGTTGGCGTTGGCCGTCAGCAGCTGAAGTGTGCGGGTGATAAGGCGGTCGTAAGCGTCGGGGCGGTCGGCGTGGTCGGCGGCTTCCTGCAGGCGCCATTGCCAGCCGCCGTCGGTGAGCAGGGTAGCGCGGCGCTGCTCGGGCGAGCCCCCAAACACCAGCAGTGGTTTCTGCGTTTTCAGCCGCCCTACCTGCTGATACAGCGCTACTTCGGCCCCGCCGCCCAAACGATACTCGCCAAACGGCACCGGCGCGGGCGGATACGCCGCGAAGCGTCGCAAGGCATCTTCTTCAAACGAAAACCGCGAAAATGACGCATTCAACACGGGTGTCACCTCATCCGTCTGCTGCCCGCGCGGCGCGACGGTAAGGCCGGCACCAAGGTTATTGTAGGCATTCAAATCGGACTGCGCGCCAATGATAAAGAGCGCCGGAATGCGACGATTTCGCACCTGGGCCAGTACGTCGGCGCCTTCGCCCGTGCGGGCCGGCAATTGGTGCAAAATGGCCACATCATAATCCTGGGCTTTGAGAGGCGCAATGCCAGGCAGATAAATGGTCAGGTCGAAGTTGTCATTCTGCAGAATTGCCCCCCGCAGCGCCTTGATATCCGGGTGGGGCGCAGCGCCTGCCAGCAGCACTTTCAGCTTGCCCTTCACTACTTCGATGTAGGCGTTGCGGCTGTTATTGAGGGGCGTAAATTCGCCGGATTGAGGCTGAATAGCAACTTCGTAGCGACGCTTACCGGGAGCCGGAGCAGTCAGCAGGAAGGTGGCTTTCTGCCGGCGCCGACCGGGGGGCAAATTCACCTGCTTGGTTTGCAGCACCCGGCCATTTTCGCGCAGCTGCACCGTAGCTGTGCCGCCGCCAAAACCTTCGTATCCGATTTCGGCCTCAATCGGGAAGCGGTTGCCGCTGAAAGCCACCCGGTTGTAGTTCAGCGTGGGCACACTCAGGTCGCGCTTAGGAACCGTGTCGCCCACGGCCACGCTGTAAATCGGGAAGTTGAATTCGGAATATACTGGCGAGCGGCCCTGGTTCACCAGTCCATCCGACACGAGCACCACACCGGCCAGATTGCGGCCTTCGTAGCCCTCACGCACGTTGGTCAGCAAGCCGTCCAGGTCGGTGGCAGGTGCCTGAAACCGCACCGAATCGGGCCGGACAGCACGGGCCGGGCTGGGGGGCAAAATCTGCGTCTCGACCCGAAACCCCTTTTCTTGCAATGTAGTAGCCAATTGCTGCAAGCCAGTAGTAGCTTGGCGCAGCACCGCCGCCGGCGTAAAAAGCCCCACCGACTGAGAGTTATCGACGGCCAAGATAATGGTGGGCGCTTCAGTCGTGGTCGTGGTCGTTTTGACGAAGGGCGAGAGCAGCAGAAAGCACAGAAAGCTCACGACCACGAAGCGCAACGCGGCCAGCCCATAGTTCAGGGCCTTGCTCCAGGGCGCTTTAGCCGAGTAGAGCAGGGCCGCGTAGCCCGCGCCCACGGCCAGGCACAACAAAATCAACCAGGGAGAAGCAGCGACAGAAACCAAAGAAAGAATAGCAGCGAGTGTGAGTACCAAAAACCCCGAAATAGGCTATAGAGTTGCGTGCCTTAGACAAGGCTCCGAAAATGCTGGGATTGGTGGCGAAGTTAGGGAGTTGAAGAGTAGGGATGTTGAATTGCTAAAAGAGGGGAGAAGATAGCTGACTTATTAATCGCTACTCACAGAAGCAGTAAGATTAGCTATGATAACTAAAAACCGTCATGCCGAGGCGGAGCCGAAGCATCTCGCGTGTTTAGCTGGATTAATAACCCAACATCAGCACGCGAGATGCTTCGGCTCCGCCTCGGCATGACGGTTATTTAAACTAAAGCTAGCTTGTGAGCTTAACGTTTAGGTCAGCATACCGCCATCAACCTGAAGCACTTGACCGGTGATATAGCTGCTGTCATCGGAAGCCAGGAAGGCGGTGGCTTTGGCCACATCTTCGGGGGTGCCGCCTCGCTTGAGCGGAATGGCTTTGCGCCACTCGTCCACTTGCTTGGGGTCGAGGGCGTCGGTCATTTCGGTTTCGATGAAGCCGGGGGCAATGGCGTTGCAGCGAATATTGCGCGAGCCCAGTTCCAGCGCCACGGATTTGGTGAAGCCAATAATACCCGACTTGGATGCTGCGTAATTGGCCTGGCCCGCATTGCCTTTAATACCTACTACGGATGTCATATTTATGATACTGCCGGCTTTGGCGCGCATCATGGGCTTGATGGCGGCTTTGGTCAGGTTGAACACCGATTTGAGGTTGACGGCCAGCACCTGGTCCCAGTTCTGTTCGCTCATGCGCATGAGCAAACCATCCTGCGTGATACCAGCATTATTGACCAGAATATCCAGGCGGCCAAATTCCGTCATCACATCATCGACCAGCTTCTCAGCATCGGCATACACGGAGGCGTCGGAGCGGAAGCCTTTGATTTTGGTGCCGTGGGCGGCAAGCTCCTGTTCGAGCTGTTGGCCTTTCTCCACACTGGAAAGGTAAGTGAAGGCGATATTGGCGCCAAGTTGGGCGAAATGGGTAGCAATAGCGCGGCCGATTCCTTTGGAGGCGCCAGTGATGAGGGCGGTTTTTCCGTCGAGCAGTTTTGTCATGTGGGCGAAGGTAGTAAGGCTGGGCATTATCCGCTAACCAATCGGAGCGAGGCAGCTACTTGTCATTCAAAAGGCATCGTACCTTCGCCCCCGACTTATGCGTGAAATTGATATCTGCATTCTGGGGGCCGGACCGGGCGGCGCTACGGCGGCTCTGCACCTGGCCAACGCCGGCCAGCGCTGCCTGCTGCTCGACCGCGCCACCTTCCCCCGCGACAAAATTTGCGGCGATGCGCTCAGCGGCAAAGTAGTGAGCGAGCTGCGCCGTATCAACGAAAATTTGCCCCCCAGACTCGCCGCCGATGCCGCGCAGCTACCCGCCTGGGGCATCGACTTTTTTGCGCCCAACGGTCGTCGCCTTGGTATTCCGTTTCGGCCCAACTTCAACAAAGCCACCGACCCCGCCGCTGGCCACATCGCCAAGCGCATCGATTTTGATAATTTCTTGGTAAATGAAGTCCGCCAGCGTCCCGAAATCGAGCTGCTGGAATCTGTGGACATCACCCACCACGAGCGTACCGCTGACGGCCGCTGGCACTTACGCACTTCGGATGGAGCGGTGGAAATTAAAGCCAAGCTGCTACTCGTGGCCAACGGAGCGCAATCAGCGTTTGCACGCCAGATTGGCGGCCATCAACTGGAGCCTGACCATCATTGCGCGGGTTTGCGGGCATATTATCAGGGCGTGACGGGCCTGAGCAAAGACAACTTTATCGAGCTGCACTTTATCAAAGAGTTTTTGCCCGGCTACTTGTGGGTTTTTCCCTTGCCTAATGGGCAGGCCAACGTGGGTGTGGGAATGCTGAGCAAAACCGTGTCGCAGAAGAAGATAAACCTACGGCAGCGGCTCGCGGAAATCCTGGAAACGCACCCCGCCCTGCGCGAGCGATTCAAAGACGCGGAGCGCCTGGGGCCGGTGCGCGGGTTCGGCTTACCATTGGGCTCCAAGCGCCGCTCTCTCTCAGGCGAGGCCTACATGCTGCTCGGCGATGCGGGCTCCCTCATCGACCCATTTTCCGGTGAAGGTATCAGCCACGCTATGGTCAGCGGCCGCCACGCTGCCGATTGGGCCAGCCGCGCCTTAGCCGCGCATAATTTCTCCGCTGATTTCCTCAAAGGCTACGACGCGGCCGTATACAATCGGCTATGGCAGGAACTGCGCTTGAGCCGGGCGATGCAGCGCCTGCTGGCGTTTCCGTGGCTGTTTAATGTGGTAGCTAATCGCGCCGCCAACAATCCTACGCTGGCCGAAACCATCAGCAATATGTTCCTCGACCTGAATCTGCGCGAGCGGCTGCGGCAGCCCAGTTTCTATGTGAAGCTGCTGCTGGGGGGCAAATAATTGTGCAATTCAAACACCAAAAGCACAAAAAGGCCGTCATGCAGAGCAAAGCGAAGCATCTCGCGTGCTGACATTAGATTAGTACTCCAACCTCAGCACGCGAGATGCTTTGCTCTGCATGACGGTCTAGAGGGCAGCTTTATAAGCCAATTTTAAGGCGTCGAGTCAGGTGGGGTGGTGTTGAGGGAGTCGAGGTTGCGGGGAGCGGCGGGCTCACGCTCTATGGCCCGGCGCGCCGATGGAGTCGACTTATACTTGGTTGGCGCTTCCTGTTCGGGCGTGGAGGTACATTGCGTAGTGAGCAGCAGCGCGGCGGCCCCCAATAAAGAGAGTAAGGCGGTTTTCATAACACCAGAAAGTAAAAATGGAGCTCAAACCGGACCAGCTGTCACGTGGTTGTGTATTGTACGGTGAGGCTACGGCTGGGGGGCAAATTCACGCGCTTTTAACTTAAAATCAGCTCTCCAAAACCTTATTGTTGAGAGTAACAAACGCTGGTTATCTTTGCCCGGCTCGGGCGGCTGGCCTTCCGGACGAAATTTTTCTTCTCTTCTCAAGCACAAGAATATGGCATTGCAATATGATCTGGTCGTGGTGGGCAGTGGGCCGGGTGGCTACGTAGCCGCTATTCGGGCTTCCCAACTGGGGCTGAAAGTAGGTGTAGTAGAGCGCGAATCGTTGGGGGGCATTTGCCTCAACTGGGGCTGCATCCCCACCAAAGCGCTGCTCAAAAGCGCCCAAGTATTCGAGTATTTCAAACACGCCGAAGACTATGGCCTGAAGGTGGAAAACCCGAGCTACGATTTTGGGGCAGTAGTACAGCGCAGCCGCGGCGTGGCCGATGGCATGAGCAAGGGCATCAACTTCCTGTTCAAGAAAAATAAAATCGAAACGGTGTCGGGCACCGGCAAACTGCTGGCTCCCGGCAAAGTAGAAGTTACCAAAGCCGACGGCTCGAAAGAAACTGTGGAGGCCAAGCACATCATCCTGGCTACCGGTGCCCGCTCGCGCGAGCTGCCCAACCTGCCCATCGACAACAAGAAAATCATCGGCTACCGCAAGGCCATGACGCTGGAGCAAATGCCCAAGCGCCTCGTGGTAGTGGGCTCGGGCGCCATCGGCGTTGAGTTTGCGTACTTCTACCGCGCCATGGGCTCGGAGGTGACCATCGTGGAGTTCATGCCCCGGATCGTGCCCGTAGAGGACGAGGAGGTTTCGCGGCAGATGGAAAAGTCCTTCAAGAAGATGGGCATGACCATTCTCACCAGCGCCGAAGTAACCAACGTGGACACCAGCGGCGCCGGCTGCAAAGTGACGGTGAAAACCGCCAAGGGCGACCAGCAAATTGAGTGCGACGTAGTGCTCTCCGCCGTGGGCGTGCAAACCAACCTCGAAAACCTGGGCCTGGAAGAGCTGGGCATCAAAGTAGAAAAGGGCCGCGTCATCGTTGACGAGTTCTACAAAACCAACGTGGACGGCATCTATGCCATCGGCGACATCGTGCCTGGCCCGGCGTTGGCGCACGTGGCTTCGGCTGAAGGCATTATCTGCGTGGAAGCCATTACCGGCCACCACCCCGAGCCGCTCAACTACCAGAATATTCCCGGCTGCACCTACGCCCAGCCCGAAATTGCCAGCGTGGGCATGACCGAAAAAGAAGCCCGCGACAAGGGCCTCGATATTCTGGTGGGAAAATTCCCCTTCTCCGCCTCAGGCAAAGCCAGCGCCGGCGGCGTAAAAGACGGATTCGTGAAAGTCATTTTCGACGCTAAGTACGGCGAGTGGCTCGGCGCCCACATGATCGGCTCAAATGTGACTGAGATGATTGCTGAGGTAGTGGTAGCCCGCAAGCTCGAAACCACCGGCCACGAAATCATCAAGTCGGTACACCCGCACCCCACCATGTCGGAAGCCGTGATGGAAGCGGCGGCGGCGGCTTATGGCGAGGTGATTCACTTGTAAGTCGACACAGTTTTAACAAAAAAGCCCCCCAGCACAATGTTGGGGGGCTTTTTTGTTAACATTTAATCCAACACAGGCTCCAGCGGTACCTGGGGCCTTGGCTTGCGGCTTACCAGAAATACGCCGCCAAAAATCAGCGCGGCTTGCAGGGCGCGGCCCCAGGTGAAATGGTCTTTGCCCAAACTCACGGCGATAAGCACGGCCAGCACCGGCTGCAAGTAGATATACACGCCGAGCAGGGCAGGAGAGGCGTATTTGAGCGCCCAGTTATTAAGCAGATACGCAATAATGGTCAGGAACAAAACCATATAAACAACCTCGGCCCAGATGTAAAGCGGGAAGTGCGCGTAGTCGGTGGTAAGGGCATCGCGCCAGCCGAAAGGCACCGCTATTATCGCGCCTACCAGAAAAATGCGGGCCAGCACGGTGAAGGCATTGTACTTGCGCATGAGCGGCGTAACGAGCACCAGATACACGCCGAATGCGGTGGCATTGAGCAGAATAAGAATATTGCCCAGCGTAGCGTTCGGGTAAATGGCATCGGTGGGGCTACGGCTCATGATGAGTGTGGCCGCGCCCACAGCACCCAGTAAAATGCCCCCCACGCGGGCCTTCGTTATTTTTTCGCCCAGCAAAACGGCCGAAGCAATGACCACCACGATAGGCGCAATGGTTTGCAGCAAAGACGCATTAATGGGCGACGTGTAATTCAGTCCCGAGAAAAACAGCAGCTGATTCACTCCAATTCCCGTGATTCCGCAGATGATGGAGCGCACGTTATCGGCGCGGCCCTGAATGCGGTCCTGGGGGGCAATTAGGCGGCTGAGGACGGCAAAAAACAGCGCGGCCCCCACGATACGCAGCGTCACGATGCCGAAGGGGCCCATGTACTCGGGCATTACATCCTTGGAAAGACTGTAGTTGGCGGCGTAAATGAGGGCCACCAGAAACAAAGCCGCGTGCACGCGCAGGGAATTTTTCATCGGCCGCAAAGGTACGGGTAACCATGTGGTACTACGAGTTGCCCAGCGAGCCTCGTAATACTACTATCGTTGAACAATCCAGCGCTTTGGCGGGCATCAGCAACGATAGTGGTACTACGACGAGAAAAGTCGTGGTACCACCTCGGCCGCACGCTCTACTTGCGCGTACTTTTACTTCTTCCCGCACTTATTATGACTACCGGCTCCCTCTTCGACCCCGTACCTACTCCGACCCAACCCGCCAAGCCTTCCCAAAATGCTCCCCTGGCCGAGCGGCGGCGGCCTCATACGCTCGCCGAATACGCCGGGCAGCAGCATTTGGTAGGCCCGGAGGGTGTGCTGCGGCGCTATCTGGCCGGGGGGCGTTTGCCATCCATTGTGCTGTGGGGGCCGCCCGGCGTGGGCAAAACTACCCTGGCGCACTTGTTGGCCGACGAGCTAAAACAGCCCTTCGTGGCCCTGAGCGCCATAAATGCCGGCGTGAAAGACGTGCGCGAAGTGATTGAGAAAGCCAAGTCGCGGCCGGGTACGGTGCTGTTTATTGACGAGATTCACCGCTTTAGCAAATCGCAGCAGGATGCGTTGCTGGGAGCGGTGGAGCGCGGCGTAGTTACGCTGATTGGGGCCACCACAGAGAACCCGTCGTTTGAAGTAATTCCGGCCTTGCTGAGTCGGGCGCAGGTGTACGTGCTGGAGCCGCTGAGCAAGGAAGTACTGACGGGTTTGGTGGATAAAGCCTTGGTTGAAGACGAGATTCTACAGCGCAAAAACGTGCGCGTGGCCGAGTACAACGCTCTGCTCACCATATCCGGCGGCGACGCGCGCAAGCTGCTCAACCTGCTGGAAATTGTAGTAGAAGCCAGCCCGGCAGACGCGAAAACCGGCGAAACAGTCATTACGGACGCCATTGTGCAGGAGTTGGCCCAACAGCACCTAGCGCGCTACGACAAAGGTGGCGAGATGCACTACGATGTTATTTCGGCTTTTATCAAAAGCATCCGCGGCTCCGACCCCAACGCGGCGTTGTACTGGCTGGCCGTGATGCTGGAAGGCGGCGAAGATGTGAAGTTCATTGCCCGCCGCCTGCTCATTCTGGCCTCCGAAGACATTGGTAATGCTAACCCCAATGCCCTGATGCTGGCCCAAAGCTGCTTTCAGGCCGTCACGGTTATTGGTCTGCCCGAAAGCGACATTATTCTGGGGCAAACGGTGGTGTATCTGGCTACCAGCGTGAAAAGCAACGCCAGCTACAAAGGCATCCGGGAAGCGCGGGCGCTGGTGCGGGAGCAAGGCGTGCAGCCCGTCCCGATTCCGCTGCGCAACGCGCCCACCCGCCTGATGAAACAGCTCGGCTACGGCCAGCAATACCAGTATTCGCACGACTACGAGGGCAATTTTGCCCCCCAGGAGTTTCTGCCCGAGGCCCTCAGCGGCACCCGCTTCTACGACCCCGGCCACAATGCCAGCGAGCAAAAGCTGCGCGAGCGGCTGCGGCAGTGGTGGGGGGCAAAATACGAGTATTGATGGTGCGAAGAAGAAGGCGTGAGGCTTCGTTGACCAAACCCTTCTACATTTGTTAAGCACTCAGATAATCCCCTTTCCAATGAGACAGTTTTTTAAATTCGTACTAGCCACGCTGGTCGGTCTGATGGCGTTTGCCTTCGTCGGCTTTTTGATAATTGTGGGCATCCTGGTGACGGCCGCCAGCTCCGAGGATGAGGTGGAAGTAGCCAAAAACTCGGTACTGGAGTTGAAGCTCGACCAGCCTATTTCAGAGCGGGAGAACCCGGAGTCGCTCGGGAGCCTGCTAGGCGGCGGAAGCAGTGCCAGCAGTGGCCTGGATCAGATAAAAGGAGCCATACGGCGCGCCAAAAACGACGACAACATCAAGGGTATTTTCCTGAACGTGGAGCTGGTGCAAGCCGGCATGGCCACCTTGGAAGAGATTCGCAATGAGCTGATTGACTTCAAAAAGTCGGGCAAGTTTGTGGTGGCTTATAATGATCTGGCTTCTGAAAAAAGCTACTATCTGGCTTCCGTCGCCAACCGAATTTACCTGAATCCGCAGGGCACGCTGGAATTTAATGGCCTGAGCTCGGAGACGTACTACTACAAAAACCTGTTTGAGAAGCTGGGCGTCGAGCCGTATATCTTCCGGGTAGGCTCGTTCAAAAGCGCGGTAGAGCCTTATTTTAGAGAAAACATGTCGGATTCGGCGCGGCTGCAAACCTCGTCGTTTCTCAATTCCATGAACGACTTCATGCTCAGCCACGTGGCGAAGTCGCGCAAAATTGCGCCTGCCCGTCTGCGCGTGATTTCCGACTCCATGCTGGTGCACAACGCCGACGACGCCAAGCGCCTCGGCTTGGTTACCAACCTCGGCTACTACGATCAGGCCCTGAGCTTTATGAAAAAGAAAGTGGGTGTGGACGAGGACGAAAAGCTCGGCCTCGTCAGCCTGGGTACTTACCAGCGGGGCGAAGACGAAACCAGCGGCAGCGGCTCCAAGCGCATTGCCGTCATCTATGCCGATGGCGACATCGTGACCGGTAAGGGCGGCAACAACGATATCGGCAGCACCCGTTTTGCCGAAGCCATCCGCCAGGCCCGCCTCGACGACAGAGTGAAAGCCGTGGTGCTGCGCGTGAACTCGCCCGGCGGCTCGTCTTTGGCCTCCGATATTATTTACCGCGAAGTGGTGCTGACCAAAAAAGTGAAGCCTATTGTGTGCTCCATGTCGGATGTGGCGGCTTCGGGGGGCTATTTTATTGCCATGGCCTGCGACACCATTGTAGCCCACCCGAACACCATTACGGGTAGCATCGGCGTGTTTGGCGTGTTACCCAATATTCAGCCTTTGCTGCGCGACAAGCTCGGCATTACTACCGACCGCGTAACGACCGGCAAATTCTCCGATCTGCCCACTATCACGCGTCCGCTCTCGGCCTACGAGCAGCAGCAGCTGCAAGCGGAAGTGAACCGCATCTACGCCGACTTCACCACCAAAGCCGCCAAGGGTCGCAACATGCCCGTAGAAAAGCTGCGCGGCTACGCTTCCGGCCGTGTGTGGTCGGGCTCGGAAGCCAAGGAGCGCGGATTGGTGGATGTGCTTGGCTCGTTTGAGGATGCCCTGAGCATCGCCGCTCGGCGCGCCAACTTAGACGAGGGCGACTACCGCTTGCAAAGCTTGCCCCGCCAGAAAACGTTTGTCGAAAACATCTTCGAGAGCTTCGGCCTGGAAGCGCGGCAGCAAATGGTGAAGCAGGAGCTAGGCCCGCTCTATCCTATGTATGAGCAGTATCAGAAGCTCACCAAGCTGGAAGGCGTGCAGGCCCGCATGCCGTTTGAAATGAACATTGAGTAACGCAATCTCTTAAAAGAACGTCATGCAGAGCGCAGCGAAGCATCTCGCGTGTTTAGTTGTTTAGCTTGGCAACATCAGCACGCGCGGTGCTTCGCTGCGCTCTGCATGACATTCTTAATTATACCAAATTGAGCAAATTGCTTTCTATTCGTTTTACCCTAATTCTTGTTCAAAAAAGCCCCCCATGCAGCAACTGCGCGAAGCCGCTGACTTTATCCGCCGCCAGCTCGGCGACTTCCAACCGGAATTCGGAATTATCCTCGGCACCGGCCTTGGTGCATTGGTGAAGGAGCTGGAAATCCAGCACGAGTTCTCTTACGACGACTTGCCCCACTTTTCAACTTCGACCGTCGAAAGCCACTCGGGGAAGCTGCTGGGAGGCATTTTTGCCGGGCGGCGGGTGCTGGTAATGCAGGGCCGGTTTCATTACTATGAGGGCTACACCATGCAACAGGTGGTGTTTCCGGTGCGCGTGATGAAGCTGCTGGGCATTCAGAAACTGTTTGTGAGCAATGCCGCCGGGGGGCTAAATCCGGACTTTGCGATGAGCGACCTGATGCTCATTGAAGACCACCTGAACTTGCTGCCCACCAATCCGCTCATCGGGCCGAACCTCGACGAGCTGGGCTCGCGCTTTCCGGATATGCTGGAGCCCTACGACCACACGCTGCTGGCCCAGGCCCAGCGCGCCGCCCACGACCTGGGATTCACCAACTATGTGCGCCGTGGCGTGTACGCCAGCTTGCCTGGCCCTATGCTCGAAACGCCCGCCGAATACCGCTACCTGCGCACCATCGGGGCCGATGCGGTGGGCATGAGCACGGTGCCGGAGGTCATTGCCGCTCGCCATATGAATTTGCCCGTGCTGGCCATTTCCGTCATCACCGATTTGTGCTCGCCCGGCAAGCTGAAGAAGGTTGACATAGCCGATATTCTGCGGGCCGCCGCCGCCGCCGAGCCCCGCCTCACCGCCCTGATTCGGGCGGTGCTGGAGCGCCAGTAGATTCTGGTTAAACATTTCAAAAAAGCCCCCCAGATATTTTCTGGGGGGCTTTTTTATATGATAAGGTTTGCGGTATGGCTGCTTTACGGAATCACTAGTGAGCGCCTTTCGTAGCTCAGAATCGTGAATACGCCTATGCCGCCCTGCACCGTGGACTGCACGGCGGCGGGCTGGCCGAAGGGGTTGCCGTTGGCATTGCGCGCATTCTGAGTCGATTGCAGAAAGCGGTAATACGGCTCATCGAAATGATAAAGCGAGATAATCAGGTTGTCGCCGGGGTCGAAAATGTAGGCAGTACCCAGCGTCACTTCCTTGCCCTCGTTGAGGCGATCTTCAATGGTGTAGTCTACCTCCGGGTCTTGGGAAATACTGTCGCGGTGAATCTGGAAGCGGTAGAAGTCGAGCGTTTCCAGCGGGTCGCGGAAACGAGCCAGCACAATGGCCTCCCGCAGCTGAGCCGGCCGGTCGTTGAAGTTGAACTCAACCGTATCGAGTGGCACGGGGGTGGGCATTTTAGCAGTCCCCGTCACTACCCGACCTTTCTTATCCTTTGCTTCCAGCGTAAATACATCGCCGGGCTGAATTAGAAGGCGGTTTCGGCCCCGGTGCGTGTACACTTTGCCGGTCACAAAGTTGAAACCGGGGTCATAGAGCAGGGTTTCGCGCTGCCGGTTTGGGCCCGCTATCACCACCGTCACGTCTTCCGGCACCACCGGTATGGGCGATGACAGATAAGGAGCCGTTTCGCTTACCGTGAGCTGGGCGCGTTGGTTTGGTTCCAGATAACACTCCACCACCAGCTGGGCTGGCCCATCGGGAATGACCACGTCAATGTCCTGCTGCAAATTATCGCAGCTCGCGAGCCCTGCCAGCAGCACCAGGGGCAATAAGCGCCGGATGCTGAAAGTCAGCATGTTATTCAAATAAAGTCCCATAGATTGAACCACAGCCATCGGTCAGAATTTGAAATTGTAGGTGACGGAAGGAATGATGGGGAACAGCGACACCTGCCGGGCGCGGTAGCCGGTTACCTGCTCCGTATCGGGGTCCTTTACCTGGTCGAAATACACGAAGTAAGGGTTGCGCCGATTATAGGAGTTGTAAACGCTAAAAGTCAGGTCCGACTCATCGAACCAGCGGTTGGGCTTCATATTCCAAACTAGGCCCAGATCGAGGCGGTGGTAGGGGGCCAAACGGTATGAGTTACGGGCGGGGTAAATGGGTACGGCCACGGCTTCAGCCCCGTACACTTCCTGAAATACAAAACGACCTTGGGGCAGGGTAGTGGGCGCCCCAGAGCTATACACGAAGGAGCCCGTCAGGTTCAGACGTTCGGTGAGCTGATGCAATAGCACCACGGTGAGGTTGTGGCGGCGGTCGTAAGTAGGATAGAAGTCGTCGCCGTTATTAATGCCCGTCGTGCCGCGCTGGGGGGCAAATCTGCGCTGGCTCCAAGCCAATGTGTAGCCTATCCAACCAGTGGTTCGACCCGTTTTCTTTTCCAGATACAGCTCGTTGCCGTAGCTCCAGCCTTTGCCAAACAGAAACTCCTCATCCAGATCCGGATTCACGAACAGCTGGGCGCCATCTTTGAAGTCAATCTGATTCTGAGCCCACTTGTAGTACACCTCGTTGGTTAGCAAAAATTGCCCCCCACCAAGCAAAAAGCTCACCCCGGTAGCTACCTGCTGGGAGCGTTGCGGCTTCACCGACTCCCGCGATGGGTACCAGATATCAGTAGGCAGCGAAGCGCCGGAATTAGTGACCAAATGCACATATTGGTACATAAGGGCGTAGCTGGCTTTCAACGACGTATTGGGCGTAAGCGAGTAGCGCGCCGCCGCGCGCGGCTCTAGGCCCGCGTAACGGTCGGAGCCACTCTGGAAACCGGTCAGTCGCAGGCCGTATTCAAGTTGCAGCTTGTCGGTGGGCTTGAAGTTGTCGCTGGCGTAGAGGGCGGCCTCCTGGCCGCGGTAGCTTACATCGGAGCCAATATCCAGGCGGCCATCGTCGCTGCCGGCTTGCAGGCGCCCCACGCCAAAAATATGGTCGGTGGCGGTGGCGCCAAACTTAAGCGTGTGGCGCTCATTGGGCTGGTATTCAAAGTCAGTCCGCAGAGCTATATCGCGAATATCGGAGGCGAGGTTGAAGCTAAACTGGTCGATTTTGTTAGTGACGTCGTACTCGTAGCGCGTAAACGACGCCGTGGTATTCACAAACAGCTTCGGCGAAAACACGTGATTCCAGCGCAGGGCGCCCACCGTATTGCCCCAGGTAAAATCGAAGTTGAAGCTGCCCGCGCTGTTGAAGCCAAACACGTCGCGGCCGTAGTAGCCAGTTAGAAAAATCTGGTCTTTGGCGCCGAGCTTATAGTTGGCTTTGGCGTTATAATCGGCGAAGTAATAATTGGGAATGGGATTGTACTCCGGATCGTCAACGTTCAGCTTATTGATCTGGCGCGTAAATACATCGAAGTACGTGCGCCGCCCCGACACGATAAAAGAGCCTTTATCCTTTACAATGGGCCCTTCCATTGTGAGGCGCGAGGAAATGAGGCCAAGACCTCCGCTCACCCCCAGCTTTTTGGTGTTGCCCTCGCGCAGCTTCACATCCACCACCGACGACAAACGCCCCCCAAACTGTGCCGGAAAGCCACCTTTGTATAAATCCACGCTTTGCACGGCATCCGGATTGAACACCGAAAACAGCCCAAACAAGTGCGAAGGATTGTACACCACTGCCTCATCGAGCAGATACAGGTTTTGGTCAGAGGAGCCGCCGCGCACGAAAAGACCGCTGGTGCCCTCGCCACCATTCTGCACTCCCGGTTTGAGCTGTAAGGTTTTCAGCAAATCGACTTCCCCAAACAAGGCCGGCAGCAGCTTGGCCTCGCGGGTGGTGAGGCGCTCCACGCTCATTTGGGTGGTTTGCAGCTTTTGCTCCAAAGTGCCCGAGCCCTCTACTATCACCTCGCCCAACTCATTGGCGGCCAGCGGCAAAACAAAGGAAATGCGCTGCGTACGATTCACGTTTATCTCCCGCGTCACCGTTTCGTACCCGATGAAGGAGATAACCACTGTGTAGCGCCCCGCTGGCAGGGGCAGGGAATAAAAGCCCCGCTCATCGGCCGTTACGCCCGTATTTAGAGCCGGCACGGCCACGGAGGCGCCCGGCAACACGCCTTGATCAGTGGCGTCGCGCACGAAGCCACTCAGCGTAACGGTGGCCTGGGCCAATGCTAGCTGGGGCAACGTGCACAGAATCAGTAAGAAGAGTAAGGACTGAACAAAGGGTACTACTACACGCATAGCTTGACAACGAACAGGATCATAAATGTACTATGCGGGCTGGAAGGCATTTGGAGACAAAAACAAGATAACAACTGCAAAAGACAAGTGCTTGGCTCTGGGCAGGTTGACAAACGAAGCTTCTCGGTCTGAGAGTAATAGCCACAAAACAAGCTAGCCCACTTTACAGCGGGATAACAGCCGAAAAGAAAAAAAGGCGGCTGGGGGGCAAATTTGGTGCGTTACTGAATCACAGACCCGATAGCCTGACTAAGCTGCTGGGCCGGCACCACCCCCGACTGCCGCCACACGGGCTGGCCTTTGTGGAAGAGAATAAGCGTGGGAATGCCCTGCACCCGGAATTGCTGGGCCGCCGCCGGGTTCTTATCTACGTCCACTTTAATCACTTTAACTTTTCCCTGGTGCTGACTGGCTACTTGCTCCAGAATAGGAGCCATTGTTTTGCAGGGGCCGCACCAGTCGGCATAAAAATCGACCAGCACCGGCATTCCGGGGCTGCTGATGAGTTCGGCGAAAGACTTTTTAGGCATGATCTGAGGTATAAACGACGCTGGAACTATGAAAATAAGTAACCGCCAGGCGAGCAAAAAGCCCCCCAGCCCAACCTGTTACTACGCAATTGCGACCAAAAAGGGACGCGTTGCTACCACAGACACACAAAAAAAGCCCGGCGCTGCAACGCCGGGCTAGTACTAAGTGAGGAAAGGAGAAAACAAAAAAAGCGAATTATTTGCGGTTATCCACTACCGTCACATCGTTGGCTACCGCAGGAAGCTCAAAACGCCCCCCAACAACCCGCTTTCCCGCTACCCGGCACTCCCAGGCATACTTACCTGGTACAGCACGGGCGGCCTCACCTTTCTCGGTTTTAAAGTACTCGGGCTCGGAAGGCTCCGATGGGAACAGCACATCTATTCCATTTTTGCCCTTCTCCACTTCCTTGGTTAGCAAATACTCCCTACCCGATGTTTGATCTACTACAATAAACGTAGCGGAGTACGTACCCAACTGCCCAAATTTGTCCATTACACCCAATTTGATGTACGCATCGGTCGAAACCAACCAGGTTTGCGCGTGGGCCTTGGTCGGCGTCAGCAAGATCAAAGCCAGGAAAAAACCAGCGACCCGCAGTAAAAGTGCAAAGCGCCGAGGTAAGCGAAGAGTAAGAGTTTGCATAGGGAAATTGGTAAAAGAGGTGAAAAAGACAAAATTTGTGTTTAGAACTATTTTAATGAATTTTTGAACTTCAGTTGTTGGTAAATTGGTTGATTATACCCTGAATAATGGTAAAAGAAGCAATATAGCAAATATGAGAACTTGTTTTGACTGTTGAGATTCTGAAACCAGATTTAGAATTTATTCGAGTATAAGCATTCAGGGTGAAACTTGTTTATTACAACACGCTTCCGCTAAATCTCTCTGCTATCATCGGGCCAACTTCTTACATAATTGCATTTTATGTCTCGTCGGCGCTTTGAAAATGTTGCTACTAATTCTGTGGCAAGTCCTGAGTCTCAGTGTGAGTTATGTGAGCGGCATGTGCGTTTTGTGTCGCGCCACCACCTCATTCCGCGTGAAGAAGGCGGTCGGCATGGGCCTACAGTGGCTCTCTGCCAACCTTGCCATAGTACCGTACACCTGCTGCTCACCAACCGGGAGCTGGCTAAAAAATATTTTTCAGTTGAGGCTTTGCGGGAAGCGGAGGAGCTTCAAAAATATTTGCATTGGGTGCGTCGTAGTCGTATAGAGCATATCTCCAATCGTCGGCGGCGGCGCTAACCTGCGCGCATCGTTTCAGGAGAGAAGTTGTTCTCGCTCTTGAAATTCCTCAATCTCCACTCAACAGGTTCTGCTTTTGGCGCATTATTTCGTTCCCTACGCGAAGGCGAAGCACCAGCCCACCATTTTAGTCGATAGTACGGGCCTGCGGGCGGCGCTGGTATTGGCCCACTGGCGCGGAGCCGCCACGCCCGTCGCCCTCCGCGACGATACCAGCGCTGGCTCGGTGCTCAAAGCTTTGCGTGCGCCCCACACGCCAGGGATGGAAGCACAGGCCGTGAGTGCCAACCATTTTGACGTGGATGGTTTCGTGGGCGTGTGGAGTTTACTCAATCCCGCGTTAGCTCTGCTCCACGAGCCATTGCTGCGTCTGGTAGCCACGCTCGGCGACTTCCGCGAACTGGACTGGACTAATCCGCTGGCCGATGATGCTCTGAAGCTGGTTTGCTGGCTCAATGCCAGGGAAAAGGAGCTGTTTTATCCGCCCTTCGGTGCGCCGGCTCTGCGACGCAACGAAGCCGAAGCTTCGGCCGAGAAATTCGCCTGGTTTCTGCCTGCCTTCGGCGACATTCTGGAAAACCCGGAGCTGGGGCGCGCCGCCTGGGAACCTGAATACGCGCGGATACGCAGTGCTATCGAGGTGATGCAAAGCTCTGCTACGCGCCTCGTGCGCTACCCGGAGCTGGGTTTGGTGGTTGTGCACACGCCCGAGCCGCTGCCGTATTACGCCCTGTTCGGCCCCACTGCTGGCTTCGATATCGTGCTAAGTTGCTACAATGACCGGCGCTACGAGCTGGAATACAAGTACACCACCTGGATTGACCTGGAATCGCGGCCCACGCTGCCGCGCCTGCCGCTCAACGCCCTAGCTGAGCGTCTGACTAGCCAAGAAAAGCCCCCCAGCGCCTGGGTTTTCGACGCCATCACCGATACGGGCCCGCTACTGCGCCTGGGGGGCAAAAAGCTCAGCAAAGCCCAGCGCTACGCCGACCCCGACCAGCGGCCAATCGAAATTTCTTCTATTGATGCCGAAACGATGGAGCGGGAAGTAGTGACCTTTTTCCGAAAAGGCTATGCGAGTATTACGCCCCGCCGCTATTGGACGTGGGCCGAGATGAAAGCGGCCGAGAAGGAGTAAAAAGCTGCAAATAAGTGACCTGAATTTGGTGCTGCGAAATTAGGGTTAGAAAGCTAGAGCTAGTTCCCCTCCTCAGCTGAATTCCGCGCATGGCTACTCACTTTCCCCAAACCCAACCACGCGCAGGGTGCTAATGCCCCCTACACCTTTGCGCACATTAATCTGTGTGGTTACGCGCTCTTTCAAGGCTTCCACGTGCGAGATAATCCCGATCATCTTGCCCGTGCCTTGCAGAATTTCGAGGGCAGTGAGGGCCACTTCCAGCGCATCGGCGTCGAGGGTGCCGAAGCCTTCGTCGATAAACAGCGTCTCAATCTGGGTTTTGTGGCCAGCCAACTCCGATAAGCCCAGCGCCAGCGCCAAGCTCACCAGAAAGCTTTCGCCCCCGGAAAGCGAGCTCATGGAGCGGGTACTGTCGGCCTGATAATGGTCCACGACCAGCAGATCGAGGTACTCGTGCGGGTTGCGGGCGATGCGGTAGCGGTCGGTGAGGCGGGTGAGGTGGCGGTTGGCCAGCTCCGTGAGACGCGTGAGGGTGAGGCCCTGGGCAAACTCGCTGAACTTCTTGCCATCAGCCGAACCGATAAGCTCCGCCAGCTGGCGCCAACGCTTGGCTTCCTGCTGCTGCTTTTCCAGGGTAGCTGCCAGCTCAGCGTGACGAGCCAGTCCCTGATGGTGGTCGTGGAGGCGCTGCCGCCGCTGCCCAAGCTGCTGGTGCAGGTCAGCCAGGTTTCGCTCCGCCGCGCGCAGTTGCTCCCGTATTGCCTCCGCTGATTCAGCCGTTAGCTCTTTGCGCTGCTCCAGATCCAGCTGCTGAAGGGCCTCCGTAAGTGTGCTTTGCGTGGTGAGCAAGGCGCGCTCGTGCGTATGCAATTGATCGAAGAGGCGGCGCGCTTCGGCGTCGGGAAGGAGGCGCGTGCGTAGCTCCTCCGGGCTGGGGGGTAAATTTGCGGCTTGCAGGTCAGCTATCAGCTTAGTGTAGAGCTGGTCGCGCTCCTGCTGCTCGCGGGCTGTTTCCTGCTCCAACTGCCGCAGCCGCTCATCGGTGCGGGATAATTGGCTTTCGTGCTCACAGAATGTTTGGTGGCTCCGCTCGTAGGCATCCGTAAGAGCTTTTACAGTATCCATCAGCTGCTGGCGTGCCTGCGCTACATGCAGGCCGGCAAAGAACTGCTGCCGCTGCTGGCGTTGCCGCTGAATTGCCTCGTGGTGGCGCACCAGCTCCGCTTTGCGGGTAGTAAGCCATTCCTGCGTTTCGGCCAATGCTTTTTTTAGCTCTTCTCCCTGCGCCTGAGCAGCGGCGCGCTGGCTTTCGGCCTTATGTATCGCCTCTTTTTGCTGCTCATACTCCGTGGTAAGCTGCTCTAGCTGCCCCATCAGGGCTGCTCCATTATCGCCCGTGAAGGTGAGCTGGAAATACGCCAGCATACTGCTTACCTGCTCCCGAATCTTGGGAGCCCGGTCGCGGGCATCTTCCAGCTTTTCGGTGAGCTCATTCAGCTTTGCTTCCGCCTGCCGCTTTTGCTCGCTGGCCAGCTGCTGCTCCCCGTGGGCTTTGGTGCGAAGCACCATGGCCGCGTGGTGCTGCTCCTGCAACTCACGCAGGCGCTGCGCCAGGGCCCGCGCCTGCCTGGGGGCCATTTCTTCCTCCTCCGTTGTCAGCGGACGGTGAATTTGTAGGTTCTCCGCCGAAATTTGCCCCCCAGCATTCTCCAGCATGCCCGCCGCCGTCAGCAGCTTCTGCACGCGTCCATTCAGGGCTCTAACCTGTTGGCCCAACGATTCCTCCCGCTCTTTATCACGCTGCAAAGAGTCAGTGGTAACACCTAGTGCGCCCAACGCAAATGGGTGCTCGGCGGCTCCACACAAGGGGCACGGCTCGCCGGCTACCAGGTAGCGGCGCGCTTCCTCATGGCTTAAGATCAGCTGCTGGGCTTGAAGCAGCTTACGCAAATCAGCCAGGTGTTTTTCCTGGTCGGCGTGCTGGGCCTGCAAGCCTGCTGCAAACTGTTGCAAGCGCGCCATCCAGGTGTCGCGCTCCGCTTCTGTTTGCTGCTGGGCAGCTGCTAATTCGGTGGTCTGCTTTTCAGCATCGGCCTGGCGGGTGGTGGCCTGCGCGCCTAGCAGCCGGGCTTGTTGCAGCGCCAAATTCTGAGCTTTTTGCTGGGTTGTCAGCTCTTGCAGCTCCCGGTCTACGTCGGCCAGATCTTCCAGGTGACTGCCAAGTTGGGGCCGGATGTTGGGTAGTTCAGTTCGGCGGCTATGCAAGGTGAGCCAGGCGGTAAGTTCTTTCAGCTCCTCACCCAGACGGCGTGTCTGGCAAGTGGCTTGCTCGTATTCCGCCTTCTGCCGCTTGCACTGCTCGTTGCGCTGTTCGTATTCCTGCTTTTCCTTTGTGATCTGGGCTTCCTCAGCCTGAATAACGGCATCCAGCTTTTCCGCCTCCAGCAGCTTCGGGTTTTGCTCCTCCTGATTCGCCAGAGCCTCGTCGCGGGCCTGTTGCGTCGTGGCTCGGCTAGCCTGCACGGCGTCTAGCTGCTGTTGCAGCTGTGGGCGCTGCTCCCGCGCTTGGGTGGCTTCGTGCTGCATCCGCTGCAACCGGGTATCGGCAGCTTGCAGCAATTCCCACGGCGTACGGAAGGGTAGTGCCTGCTCGTGCGCAGTTAGGCGCTGACGCAAAGGAGCTAACGTTTCCGCCTCAGCGGCGAGAGTAGCCAGCGTTGTTTGGGCCCGCTGCTGTCGGGTAGCTAAGTCAGCAAGCTTGGTGAGCCAGGTTTGGGCTTCCTGTAGATTTTGCTGGGCGGCTGCGCTGGTTTGCGCCTGTTGCTCAATAGCCGCCATTTCGGTTTCGATGGCTGTTACTTCTTCATTTGAGAAAAGCGTAACGCCCGCCAGCCCTGTCCGCAGCACCTCCACCTGTTGGGCCTCTTCCTTGGCTTTTCGGAAGGCAAAAACCGAAATGTCAGAGTACTTGCGCGTATCCGTAATCTTCTCCAGCAGCTGCGCCCGCTCACCGGCGGTTGACTTCAAAAACCGCGTAAACTCACCCTGAGCAAGCAGCACTGAGCGCAAAAACTGCCGATACTCCAAACCGCTCAGCTCCGCCACCCGGGCCGGCACCCTGGATTTGTAGCTCTCAATAATGGGCCAATTTTCATCAGAAGCATCAGCAGTCGGACCAATGGGCTCTTCACTTAGCTCCATGCGCGAGTCCTGGAGCTTGCCTTCGGCTTTCTTGCGGGCCCGATACTGACCCCACTTCGAGCGGTAGCGGCGCCCATTCACCTGAAACTCTACCTCGGCCCAGCTTTCTCCCGTTCCATGACTCATCACCTGCTCCACGCCGCCCTCGTGGCGCGGCACCTGCCCATACAAAGCCAGCGTGATAGCGTCGAGAATCGTGGTTTTGCCCGCGCCCGTGGGGCCAGTAATAGCAAATAGGCCCGCGTCGGAAAGAGGCGAGTGGCTGAAATCAATTTCGTGCTGTCCGCGCAGCGAGTTAAGATTGGAAAAACGGACGCGGAGTATTTTCATGTACTTATAAACTCAAATAGCAGACAGTCGACAGGCGGTCATGCAGAGCGCCGCGAAGCATTTTGCGTGCTGACGTCTGATTACTACTCTCACTTAAGCATGCGAGATGCTTCGCGGCGCTCTGCATGATGTTCTTGTAAAACTTTGCTTTTTGTGTAGCCTTTTATTGTATGGATAATACGCTTTCCTTCTACCCTTGCCGCATCAATTCCAACAACTCATCAAAGGCGCTCAGTAATTCCGTCCGTGCTTCTTCCGGCTCTTCCTCCAACCGTTTTTCGAATACCTCGCGTTCAGTAAAATCGTGGAGGCTGCGGGTGAGCGGTTCGGGCTCCTCGCCAAGAGGGCGGAGCGTAAGCATGCGGAAGTGGCGGCGCGCCAGCACTTCCAGCTGGGTGCGGTCGAGCTGGGTGATGACGGCCAGGAGCTGCTCAGCTACTTCCAGTTGCGAAAGCTCAGAGCGAACTTCTACATCGGCCCAGGCAGGTAGCTGGTAGCCAGTGTTTTCGTAAGCAGCCAGGCGCACCAGCACTTCATCTAGCGGGCCGTGGAAGCGAACCAGCCGCCGCGCGCCGGGCACGGGCACGGCTTCGATAGCAAGGCTCTGGGGGGTAAATTCCAGCAGCAATACTTCCTTGGGGTGATCTACCTCAGAAAAAGACAGCGGAATAGGCGAGCCCGAATAGCGAATATGCTCGCGCCCGCCCACTCGCTGCGGGCGGTGCAAATGCCCCAGAGCCACATAGTCGAACACCGTTGGGAAGTGGTCGGCGGTGACCTGGCCCAGGTTCCCGACATGAATGGTGCGCTCTGAATCGGAGGGTGAGGCTCCGGCCGCGTAGAGGTGGCCAGTGGCCAGTACGGGCACGCCGGCCGCTTTCAGCTGCCACACGATTTCTACCTCCGCAATGCGCGAATAGTGATCAGCAATGCCTTGGCGAATACGGGCTTCCCGCTCCTCGGCTTCCTCACCGGGCACCGACAGGCGCACATCCCGGTCGCGCAGGAAGGGGATAGCGCACACCACGAGACCCGGCTTGCCATCGGCGTTATCCAGTACAATTACCTGGTCTTCAAAACAATCGGGTACGCAGCCGACCACGTGCACGCGCAAATGGCGGAGTAGGCGAGCCGGTGCATTGAGCGTAGCCGGGGAATCATGGTTGCCGCCCACCAGCACGATGTCGCGGCAGGCTGTGGCCTGCATTTGCAGCAGAAAGGAGTAATAAAGCTCCAGAGCCGCGTTGGAGGGCGAGCCGGTATCGAAGATGTCGCCGGCCACCACCAGCACTTCCACGCGCTGCGTCTGAATGGTTTCGACCAGCCAGCGCAGAAAGTGACGGTGCTCCTCGGTGCGCTCGTGGCCGCCATTGAAGCGTTGGCCCAAGTGCCAATCGGCGGTATGTAGTACACGCATAGACTTCAAAGATAAAGCGCAAACGGGAGGTTCCCACAGCACAAAAACGCTGAGTCGCGCCAGAGATCATAAAATGACCTCAGCGCGACTCAGCGTTTTTACTCTAATAAGTCTTTAAGAAGGCTCGACTAATGCACCGCCTGCGACTGAAACTCCGTCACGGCTTCGCCTAAATCGAATACTTCAGCTTGCGGCAGGGCCACTTGCAAAATGCTGCTGCCCGCCGCCGAACGGTAGCCACCGGCGCAGTGCACCAGAATCGGCTTGTCGGTGGGTACTTCATGGGCTCGTTCGCGCAGCTCCGGGAGCGGAATTTTTAGGGCTTCCGGGAAAATAGGCTGCTCAGTTTCGGCACGGTTGCGAATATCCACGATGGTAAAATTGTCGGGGCGCTCGCGCACGCGGGCAAGGTCGAGGTCGGGGCTGGAGGTCGGGAGCTGAGAGGGCGTGAGCAGCGCGCCTTCAATGTTGGTTTCGTAGCCAATCTTGGCCGATTTGCGAATCACCGTATCGAGGGCAATCTGAGTGTCGGCCAGCAGGTAGAACTTCTCCTTCGGCCCAACTATAGAGCCCAGCCAGGTTTCAAATTTGCCCCCGTCCATCAGATTAATGGCCCCCGGCAAATGACCGGCCCGAAACTGAGCAGCCGGCCGCGTATCAATAATGAGGGTGCCGGGCACCAGCTCGGTGGCCGAATGCACGCGCGGTACAGCCCGCACGCTATCCTCAAACGGCTGAGCGCCGAGGCGATTCAGTACCACATCATGCCCGAAATACTTGGGCACAAACGGCTGATCCTCCAAAAGCACTTTAATAAACTCTTCCTGCGACATGGGTTGCAGGGCATAGTTGGTTTTCAACTCCTTGCCAATGCTGCTGTCCAGGTCGGTGCTGGTGGTTTTGCCGCAGAGCGAGCCGGGGCCGTGTGCTGGATACACGCGCGTTGTGGGGGGCAAAGTCATCAGCTTCTGGCGGGTGCTTTGGTAGAGGAGGCCGGCAAGCTCTTCGCGCTTGTGGCCACTCACGGCTTCTTCCTCGCGCAAGTCGGGCCGCCCTACGTCGCCCACAAAAAGCGTGTCGCCCGTGAATACGGCGCGGGTTTGGCCCATTTCATCTATCAGCAAAATAGAAATGCTGTCCGGCGAGTGGCCGGGCGTGTTCAGGGAATGCAGCTCCACATTACCCAATGTGATACGGTCGCCATCGTCGAAGGACTGGTGTGGATAAAGGGCTTTTACCAGCTTGCTGCAATAAATAGTGGCGTCGGTTTCCTCGGCTATTTCGAGGTGAGAGGAGACGAAGTCGGCGTGCGGATGCGTCTCAATAATGGCTACGATGGAAGCGTCGTGCTCGTCGGCGAAGTCGTAGTAAGGTTGCGGATCGCGGGCTGGGTCGATAATGGCCACTTGGCGGCCGGAGCGGATAATGTAGCTGGCGTGGGCAAGGCCCTTATCATAAAACTGTTGAATCTGTACCGACCCGGTACTACTGGGCAAGGGGCTCATGGTGGTAGGTTGTGGTGGCGAGGCGGCGCCCTCCGTAGCGGAGATGCGGCCGGCGGTTAGGCCGGCGCTCATTTTCAAATATAAGAAGGCGCGGTCTTCTCTGACAGAAACTGTAAAAAACCAACCTAAGTTTAACCACTAAGCAAATGATTGTCAAGCGAATGCTTGGTTAAATTAAGTGTAAGATCCTGTTCGGATGAGCTTGAATACTAACTGATTCAGCATGTTGGCTCGTTTCCAGCGTTCTGATTGCACTGCTCAGATACTGTTCTGCTCCGACACAAAAAAGCCCCCCAGTCAATTGACTGGGGGGCTTTTTTGCTACGATGGTGCAGGCTTAGCCGCGGACCTTCATTCTGCCTCCTTTGCGATTGGCCATGCGCTCGGTGCGCTGCTGCTCGTATTTGGCGTATTGGTCAGCAGTCAGAATAGTTTTGAGCTGGGCCTCATGACGGTCGCGGGTGGCTTTACCTTTCTGATGATTTTCAATATCCTTGGCCCGTACGGCGTCCATTTCCTTGACATGGGTCAGATGCAGTTGCCGCACCTTTTCAGTTTGTTCGGCATTCAGGCCCAACGATTTGGATAAGTTGGCGGCACGTGCTTCGGCGCGCTGCTCGGGCGTTTTTTTGGTGCGCTGATCCGCCGATTTCTTACCGCGTTGGGTTTGGGCTTGGGCAGGCTTGGTAGGTTGGGTTTGAGCAGAAGCTGCGCCGGCAGTTAATGTGAAAGCGGCGAGCAGGATGAGCATCTTTTTCATTAGGAGAGAGTCTGTGGGTGAAATTCTACTGCTTGGATGCAGATGCCGCCCCATGGTTTAATTGGGTAGGAGCGAGGAGGTATTATGCCTCCGTGCGCTACCTGAACCGGAATATCGCCTATATTCGGGCCACGCAGCCGTTGTTTTAAGGCCGCTATTGCCTCTTCTCACTCCAATTCTCACCTTCTACCTCCCCTCTTTTCTTTTTCTATGGCAAACATTTTCGCCAAAAAACCCCTGGCTCAGTTGCTGGGAGAAGCCAACACCTCCGGCGAAGGCACGCTGAAGCGTACGCTGGGCGCCCTGAACCTGATGGCGCTGGGCATCGGGGCCATCATCGGAGCCGGATTATTTGTGCGCACGGCAGCAGCGGCTGCGCAGGCCTCGGGGCCGGGCGTTACGCTGGCCTTTATTGTGGCTGCTATTGGTTGCGCCTTCGCGGGCTTGTGCTACGCCGAGTTTGCGGCCATGATTCCGATTGCCGGCTCGGCCTACACGTACGCCTACACCACCATGGGCGAGTTTGTAGCCTGGATTATCGGCTGGGCCCTGATTATGGAATACGCCTTGGGCGCGGCCACCGTATCTATTGCCTGGAGCGAGTATCTGAACAAGCTCTTGGAAGAATTTGGCACCAGTATACCCTACAGCATGTGTCACTCGCCCTTCGAGAGCGCCGTGATAAATGGCGTAACGGAGTACGGTATCATCAACCTGCCGGCTTTGCTGGTTATCGTGGCGTTGTCATTGCTGCTGATTAAAGGCACCCAAGAGTCGGCTATGTTCAACGCCATTATTGTGGTGGTGAAAGTGGCTATCGTGTTGATCTTCATTGCAGTTGGCTGGCAGTTTATTGATCCCGCCAACCATACGCCTTACCTGATTCCTGAAAACGCGGAGCCAGTGAAAAATGCTGCTGGCACCGTAGTACGCGAGTACACAGCCTGGAATAAGCACGGCTGGGGAGGCGTTTTGGGTGGCGCAGCCATCGTATTCTTCGCTTTCATCGGTTTTGATGCCGTAAGTACTGCCGCTCAGGAAGCCAAGAATCCTAAGCGTGACATGCCAATCGGTATCCTGGGCTCGCTGGCCGTGTGTACCATTCTTTACATTCTCTTCGGTCACGTACTGACGGGCGTTGCTAACTGGCGCGAATTCGCTGACCCAGCTCTGGGCGGTGAGGCTTCTGTAACCTACGCTATTGCGCAGCACATGCCGGGCTTCGGCTGGCTGGCTACGGCCGTGACGGTGGCTATTCTGGCCGGTTTCTCGTCGGTAATTCTGGTAATGCTCATGGGCCAGAGTCGGGTATTTTTCTCAATGGCAAATGATGGCCTAATGCCCAAAGCCTTCTCCGAGCTGCACCCCAAGTTCCGCACTCCTTACAAGTCTAACCTGGCGCTGCTGGTGTTTGTGGGTGGTTTTGCCGCCTTCGTACCTGGCTCTTTGGCTGGTGACTTAACCTCGTTTGGTACGCTGCTGGCCTTCGTGCTGGTATCGGCGGGGGTTTGGATTATGCGCCGCTCCGATCCAGCGCAGCATCGTCCGTTCCGTGCGCCGCTCTCGTCGCCCGTTTTCCCCTTCGTACCGATTATGGGTATTGTGGTGTGTCTGGGTATGATTCTCGCCCTCGACTTATTCACCCTGAAAGTAGCTTTAGGCTGGATGATTCTCGGCATCATTGTGTATTTCATCTACGGGCAGCGCAACAGCAAGCTCCAGCAAGGCATTGTAGTAGTGCCGAAGGAGATGGAAGAGCAAGCCTTCATCGAGCCCGACAAGGACAACCTGTAGGATCGATTCTGAGCATAAAAAAAGCCCCCCAGAAATTCTCTGGGGGGCTTTTTTGTGGAAGCCAACTTTACGTTACTTCTTCTTGTCAGTGGCGGCCGTCACTTCGCTTTGCAGCTTCACGACCTTATCGCCATTCTCCTGCACAATCACGAAAGCCGGGTTGTCAGCGGTGCCGTTGCGGGTGATGTCGCTGCCCTTGATTTTTTTGGTGATGGATTCCTTATGAACTTCCTCGATTTTGCCGCTGGCTGTGCCAGTGCCGTATTTCCAGGTAACGGTGGTGCCTTTGCGCATGGGAATTTGGGGCTTAGTGCTTGGTACGTAGTGCTGAGGTAGCAGTAAAGCTTGTACTCAGGTAGTCAGCACATTGTTTCGCAGCAGGCAAGGATGAATATCGGGCAAGCGGGCCGGCATTGGCCGCTCCCCGATGAAGGCCGCAGAGAAAGGTAAAAGCCGGCCGGCCGCGGGCTCATCATCTGTGCATTAGTACTTTGAAATACAGTTCGGTAACGGGGCTTATTTTCTACATTTGATTCGATGCCAGCTGCGCAGCTGGTCTGCCTGCTTTTTCGTTCTTCCATCAACCCAAACCCTTAATGCATACTTCTATTCCCCGATTGGGGCTGGTGAGTGGGCTGCTGCTGAGTAGCCTCGGCGCCTACGCCCAAACCAGCACCTTCCCGCGCAACGGCGTGTACGACCAGCGACCGGGCCTGTACGCCTTCACCCACGCCACCATTTTCACTGACTACAAAACCAAGCTCACCGACGCCACGCTTCTGATTCGGGATGGCAAGGTAGAGGCGGTGGGCACCAACGTGAAGATTCCGGCCGGCGCCGTGGTGCAGGATCTGAAAGGCAAATACATCTATCCGGGCTTCGTGGATCTGGCATCTGGCTATGGTCTGCCCGAAGTAAAGCCCGCCGAGCGAACCGGTCGTCGGCCTCCGCCGCAGTTTGAGAGCAAAAAAGGCGGTGCCTACGACTGGAACCAAGCCGTGCATCCCGAAACCGACGCCGCCAGCGACTTCAGAATCAATGAAGAACAAGCCGATGCGTACCGTAAGCTGGGCTTCGGAGCCGTGCTCACGCAGCAGCCCGATGGCATTGCGCGTGGAACGGCCGCTCTCGTAACGCTGGCCACCACCGGCCGCCGCGAAAACGAAGTTATTCTGACGGATCGGGCCGCCGCGGGCTTTTCCTTTAACAAAGGCACCAGCACCCAGAACTACCCCGGCTCCCTGATGGGCAGCATCGCGCTGCTGCGCCAAACCTACCTGGACGCCGAATGGAACCAGCGCAACCCCACCAAAGAACAGAATCTGTCGTTGCGTGCGTTTCAGGAACAGCGCCGCCTGCCCCAGCTTTTTGAGGTGAGCGACAAGCTGAACGCGCTGCGGGCCGACAAGCTTGGCGACGAGTTCAGAACCCAATTCATCATCAAAGGCCGCGGCGACGAGTACCAGCGCATCGCCGACATTAAGGCTACCGGCGCGCCGTTTATTCTTAATCTCAACTTCCCGGATGCGTACAATGTGGACGACGTGTACGACGCCTCACGCATTCCGCTGGAAGATTTGAAGCATTGGGAAATGGCCCCCGCCAACGCGGCTTTACTGGCGAAGGCTGGCGTACCTTTTACACTTTCAGCCACCGATCTGAAGGACAAAAAGAAGTTTCTGCCTAATCTGCGCAAGGCCATTCAGTACGGTTTGAGCGAGGAGCAGGCCCTGCGCGCCCTCACGGCTACGCCTGCCGAACTGATTAAGGCCCAGGACAAAGTAGGCAGCCTGAAGCCCGGCCTGACCGCCAATTTCCTGGTTTGCTCGAATCGGCTGTTTGCCGAGGATAACGTGCTGCTCGACAACTGGGTGCAGGGAGAGCGCTACCAGCTTAGCAACCTGCCCGCCGACTACCGTGGCGTGTACACGTTGCAGGTAGGCAACCGCCCGGCCGTGCAAATGCGGGTGGCAGGTAAGCCGGAGGCTCCGGAGCTGAAAATAGCCATGGCGCCGAAAGACACCGTCCGGGGGGCAATTTCGGTACAGGGCGAGCTGGCAACCATCGTGTACAATCCGACGCCTAAAGATAAAGCCGCTTCGGTGCGCCTGAGCGGCTACTTCACCCCCGAAACCCGCCAGTTTCAGGGCGATGGCCAGCTGCCCGATGCTACCTTGGTGAAGTGGTCGGCGAAGCGGCAGGAGGTAGCCAGCCAGGCCGCCAAGCGCGACTCGGCCAAAGCACCTGAGCCTATTCAGCTGGGTTCTATGCTGTATCCGTTTGCAGCCTACGGGCGCGCGGCCATGCCCCAGCAGGAAACAGTATTAATTAAAAATGCCACCGTGTGGACCAGCGAAGCAGCTGGCAAGCTGGAAGGCACCGACGTATTGCTGGTGGGGGGCAAAATTTCCAAAGTAGGCAAGAACCTATCAGCCAAAGATGCCCGCCTAATTGATGGGACGGGCAAGCACCTCACGCCGGGCATTATCGATGAGCACTCGCACATTGCCGTTATCGGTGGCGTAAATGAAGGTACACAGGCCGTTACCTCGGAAGTACGCATTGGCGATGTGCTCGACCCGGAGGATATAGATCTGTACCGCGACCTGGCGGGCGGCGTGACTGCGGCTCAACTGCTGCACGGCTCGGCCAACCCCATCGGGGGCCAGTCGCAGCTAATTAAGATTCGCTGGGGCGGTACTCCCGAGGATTTGAAAGTGGCCGGCGCTGATGGGTTTATCAAGTTTGCGTTGGGTGAGAACGTGAAGCAGTCGAACGCGGGTGAGGCCAACGTGCTGCGCTTCCCGCAGTCGCGCATGGGCGTAGAGCAGGTATTTGTTGATGCTTTCACGCGGGCTAAGGAATACGAAAAGGAGTGGGCGGCTTACAATAAGCTCAGCAAAGGCAAGCAGAAAAAAGCCGAAGCCCCGCGCCGCGACCTGGAGCTGGATGCGCTGGTGGAAATTCTCAACAACAAGCGCTTCATCACCTGCCACAGCTACGTGCAGAGTGAAATCAACATGCTTATCAACGTGGCCGACCGCCTGGGCTTCAAGGTGAACACCTTCACTCACATTCTGGAAGGCTACAAAGTGGCTGACAAAATGAAGGCACACGGCGCAGCCGCCAGCACCTTTGCCGACTGGTGGGGCTACAAAAACGAGGTGCGCGACGCCATTCCCTACAACGCCGCCATCATGCACGACGCCGGCCTGACCGTCGCCATCAACTCCGACGATGCCGAAATGAGCCGCCGCCTCAACCAGGAAGCCGCCAAAACGATGAAATACGGCGGTTTGTCGGAAGAGGAAGCCATGAAGCTGGTCACGATTAACCCGGCCAAAATGCTCCACGTCGACAACAAGATGGGCAGCATAAAGGAAGGCAAGGACGCCGATGTGGTGCTGTGGAGCGCTCACCCTTTGAGCATTTATGCCCACGCCGAGCGCACTTTCGTTGATGGCCGTCAACTCTTCGACATCGAATCAGACAAAGTGATGCGTCAGGAAATGGAGAAAGAGCGCCTGCGCATCGTGCAGAAAATGCTGGCTGCCAAGAAGGGTGGCGCGCCCACCCAAACGCCCGTAACCAAGGCAACCGGCCATTTCCACTGCGATTCGGTAGGGGAGGAGAAAGAACTTGATAAATAGTAAGTAAAGTCGGTTTTCTCCGCCTCTGTGGTGGCAAACTGCCTTACTCATCCATAGAATACTCAACCATGAAGCATATACTTCTTTCTTTAAGCCTGCTCACGGCCGTATCAGCGGCGGCTCAGGTTCCGATGCCCGCACCGGCCCAAGGTCGGCCCATTTTGCTGGTGGGGGGCAATTTGCACGTGGGCAACGGCACCGTGGTGCCCAATGCCGCCGTGGCCTTCGATAAAGGCCGCATCACGTATGCTGGGGCCCAAAATGGCTTCACCCAACGCGAAGGCTACGAGGTAGTTGACGTGAAAGGCCAGGAAATTTATCCGGGTCTGATTTTGCCAAACACTACACTAGGGCTCACCGAAACCGAGTCTATTCGGGCAACGGTGGACGAGCAGGAAGTGGGCACGATGAACCCCAATGTGCGCTCGATCATCGCCTACAATACCGACTCCGACATCATCCCGACGGTGCGCACCAATGGGGTGCTGCTGGCCCAGGTGACGCCTCGCGGCGGTATGCTTTCGGGCCAAAGCAGCATTGTGCAACTGGATGCCTGGAACTGGCAGGATGCCGCCGTGCGCACCGATGATGGCATGCACCTGAACTGGCCGCAGATGATTTTGAAGCTGAACCCGGCCGAAGACGAGAAAGCGGTGGAAAAGCGCATCAAGGACCGGCAGACGCAGCTGCGCGAGCTGGAAGCCATGTTCACGGAAGCGGCGGCTTACAAGAATTTGCCCCCTAGCCGGCGCGAAAACCTGCGTCTGTCTGCCTTGGGGGGCATTTTCGATGGCTCCAAGACCTTGTTTATCCACGCTGACTACGGCAAGGAAATCATTGAAGCGGTAAGCTTTGCCAAGCGCCTGGGCGTGCAGAAAGTTGCCGTTATCGGTGCCCGCGATGCCTGGATGATGCTGGACTTCCTGAAGCAGCACGACATTGCCGTAATTCTGTCGCGCACGCACGCCCTGCCCCGCCGCCCCGGCGACGACTACGATCTGCCTTACAAGTTGCCTGCGATGCTGCAGCAGGCCGGTATTCGCTTCTGCCTTGATTATGAGGGAAGTATGGAAACGGCCGGCTCCCGCAACTTAGCTTTTATTGCCGGTACGGCCGCTGGCCACGGCCTCACGCAAGAGCAGGCCATTACAGCCGTCACGCTGAGCCCTGCCCGTATCTTAGGCATCGACAAAGACTTCGGCAGCCTCGAAAACGGCAAAAGCGCTACCCTAGTCGTGAGCAGCGGCGACCTGCTGGACATGCGCACCAACAACATCACTCACGCTTATATCGAGGGCCGCGCTTTCAGTCCCGAAAACAAGCAGGTGTACCTGAACCGGAAGTTCCGGGGCAAGTATGGAATGCCAGTAGGAGTGAAGTAGTTAATTTAACCTGCCAAAAAAAGCCCCCCAGAAGAATTCTGGGGGCTTTTTTGTGTGGTTATTTTAAACAAGGCGATCATGCTGAGGCACGAAGCATCTCGCGTGTTTAGTAAGATTAGTAACCTCACATCAGCACGCGAGATGCTGCGCTACCGCCCTGCATGACGGTCTTATATGTAAGGCTGGCTAGATAGAACCACCAATTCAGTCTTCAATTTGATAGCCGATTGGCTTGAACGCGTAGTTGTTCGACATTTCTGCCGAGCAGGCTGTTAATCCTACCAACAAGTCCATTTTCGCCTCAAGCACCACGTAATCACCTGCTTTGCTTTTGGGCGGCAGCACATCCACCTTGCCGGTATTGCCATCCACGGTCACGTGCATGAAGATATTGAAGCAGATGGGAATAGCATCGGGGCTGATGCCATGTTGGCCTAGTGCCTCACTCAGGTTGCCGAAGCAGCCCCGATGCGGCTGCTGGTGCCCGTAGATGATGCGAAACGTATCGGCGCTACAGGGCGTGAGCAAAAAGTCGTGGCGGCCCACCGTATCCTCCACCATGTCGAACATGATGTTGCTGCGGTTGGAGTAGAAAGGGTGGCCTTTGGTCAGAAAGATGGTTTCGGCGTAGTCAATCGTGCGGCCCGACGACAGGTATTCAGCCTTATCAGCCAAATTATAGCACACAAAATCGGCTACCTGCTCGCCCTCAATATCGACCACTCGCAAATGCTGGCCCTTTTTTACTAGGAAGGAAGTGCCGCTACGCGGCGGAATGATGGTTAGCTGCTGCATGTTGACTTAAAAAAGGGCATTTCCAGGCTTGGTCGTACACCTTGCCACTGTATTGATACACTTCCGATGCTTGACCGTAATCTTCCAGCATCGGATTGATAGAGCCGGAAAAAGCCATATCGCGAGTGCGGATGGTGTTGCGCAGGCCATCATAGCGACTATTTGCCCGGATCTGCTCAAACTGAGCGTGGGCATTAAATACCAAAGTTGGGTACTTAAACCGTCGTGCCAGCCGGCTGCTCCCGGGGTGCAAACCAATGATGAAAAATGCTTCCTCCTTCAGGCTAAAGCTAAAATCGGGAGAGTTAGGATCGGACACTACACGCTTGTCGTAGCCGTAGCGCTGCGCATCCAGGTTGGATAGGGCCTGTAGGCGCTGCCACAGAAACTCTTCAAACTGGGCTTCATTCGGGTCTTCCGGACCTTTAAAGATTATTGCTACACTGTGATACAGCTTGGTCGACTGCCGGTACTCATCCACAAAATCGTAGACGAACTTCAGAATGGCCGCATCATCTTTAGGGCAAGCCATATGATCAACCACCAGGCATTTTACCTGATTCCAGGTAAGGGCGGTTTTGGCAGCTACACATGGGAATTCTTTGGTATTTATAAAATCAAAGTATTCGGATGTTATAATATTGCTCTGAGCATCAGTCATATAAACTACTTAAGTCAAACAAGACAAGCGGAATAATTAAACTCCTGGGTTTGGTTAACGAGCAGCTTATTCGAAAGGTTGAGGTTTTTAACAGAAAAAGTTAAACAGGACAGTAGCGCTTGTTTTATAAAAAAAGCCATTTGGACGGGGAAAAAGGCTTTTCTTTGGTAAAGTTTCGCTAGGTTTAGGCTCTTTAGAAAACCAGTGACGTTGCCAGTTTCTATTCCAAGTAAGGCCAGATATGTGCCGTTGAGGCGAGGTATAGGGGCTCGTGGAATAGTATTACACTAGAAGATTTATCGTATATTTCTATCTACTGTTGTAGGCAACTTATCCGGGCAGGTTGCAATCTATTATGTGTGGCAACTGCGTAGATTGTTTGTCTGCCCGACCATTTGCGCCATATGAACGAGCTAGTATCCGATGATTTTATTGCTGTTTTGGTGCTCGATGATCACCAGATGGTGATAGAGGGTGTCAAGACCTTGCTGAAATCCAGACCCAATATCCGGGTGGTGGCCGAAGCAAACCGGGGCGCCGATGCGCTGCAACTGCTGGTTAAGCATCCGGAGGTGCGGGTAGTACTCACTGACCTGAGTATGCCTCAGATGTCGGGGCTGGAGTTTATTCGGGCGGCGCGTGAAATCAATAGCAAGCTGCGTATTGTGGCGCTCAGCATGTTCTATGATCACGCTTCCGTAACCGACGTGCTTAGTGCCGGTGGCTGTGGCTACATGCTAAAAAGTCTGGGCCCGGAAGAACTGGTACAAGCCATTGAGCAAGTGGCTGCGGGCCGCACGTACTTCAGCTCGGAAGTAGGCTCTATGCTGCTGCAAAATCTGGAACTCACTGCATTGAGGCCAGCCCCGGCCGCCGATGATCCTGTGCCACTGACTGTACGTGAGCGGGAAGTGTTGGAGCTGATCAGTAAAGAGTACTCCAACCATCATATTGCCGAAAAGCTGTTTATCAGTGAGCGAACAGTGGAAACGCACCGCAAAAACATCTTAACCAAGACCAACTCAAAGTCGATTATCGGCCTGATTCGCTATGCGTTGCGCCACAGACTTATTCAGTAAATGCAACCTCTTTTAACTGCCTAGCCTCTACAGATTGTAGGGGCTTTTTTTATGCTTTTTGGTGCAGGAATCAGCCGCTACGCCAAATCGTTATTTTAGGTTACATAATGACCACCTACTTAGTCGGCGACAATAAAGGCCTTAATTAAGCTTTAAATGCACTATTCGTAGGAGGCATCCGGGCTAGTACGTAGACAGGGTTACGTACTGCCCCAGACACAAAATTACGGGCTTATACGCATTTACATTTGCCTATTAAATGATCTACCTTAGCATCGTTCAAAAAGATGTATCAATCTTCATAGTTGCCTACCACAAAAAATTAACTGCTTTGCCTCCGCCCCGGTAGCACTTTCCCCACAATTTTTACACACCAAATTTCACACTATAAAGCAAACTTACTATGCCGTCCAAGATCCTTTCCTTCATTTGCCACGCGCCGGGTATGATGCCTGGGTCGTATCCATCGGTTCCGACGATGCCTAGCACCCGCTCTGCAGAGCGCAAGTCAGAAGCAAAGAGCGCTGCTCCGACCGGCCACTTTGCGGCCATCTATGAGAACGACCGGTTTGTTCGCTTCAAGTACATTAACAATGCTATTAGCTAACTACTGCTTTATGGTTATGCGAGCTTAACCTTATAGATATTTATTATAGCTACTTATCATTATTAACCGCCGCTCCTGCCTCTGGCAGGAGCGGCGGTTCTTGTTTGGGGCTAACCAGTTCAGATTTACGCTAACTTGCGGCTCAGTCCATTCATTTGCGTGCATGCTCCCTTCGCTGCTTCGTTTTCTGCTCTTCTTATTAGCCTTCGCTACGGCTGGCCCACTTTTCGCCCAAAATACGCCTTTCATTCCCGACGAGAAGGCTTACTACGGCATTGCCGCCCGCAGTAGCGGCCGGTCGCTGGACGTAGCCAATTCCTCGCTTGAGTCGGGGGCGGCCATGGTGCAGTGGGAGTTTACCCACGCTCCCAGCCAGCAGTGGCGCTTCGTGCGCGTGATGCCCGGCAGCGACTATTTTCGAATTGAAGGGCGCCAAAGCGGTAAGTGCCTGACAGTAGACAAACCCGATGAAAATGCCCCCCTGGTGCAGCGCCCCTACACGGGCAGCCTCTATCAGCAGTGGCGCCTGGTGCCGGGCGGCCCCGCAGGCAGCGTGCAACTCATCAGCAAGGGCAACGACCGCTGCATTTCCGTAGCCTCGGCCGATAAGGCCAATGGTACGCCCATCGTGTCGCAGAAGCCTGCAAATCGGGCTACGCAGCAGTGGCGCTTATTTAAGCTTCGTCTGAACGTGGATGCCAGCCTGCCCGGCTTTGGGCCGCCGCAAGCGTTGAATACGCTGAACACTTCCGGCAATGAGTTGCAGCCCGTGCTGGCTCCCGACAACGCGACCTTGTTTTTTGTGCGCACTAAGTTTGCCGGCAACATGGAAGGAAACGCCGAATCGGGCGATATCTGGATGAGCCGCTCTGTGGATCAGGGCCGCACCTGGAACCCAGCCACGCGCTTCGATGGGCTGAATACGCCCCAGCACAACGGCGTGATGGCCGTGGTAAAGGATGGCTACTACCTGCTGGTGCGCGGCTACTACGAGCGCGACGGGACCTTCCACGACGATGGTATTTCGCGGGCTGCCCGTAATGTGGGGGGCAAAAATGGCAGCCGCACCGAGCAGCTGGATATTATCAACTATTACTCCACCGGTACGGCCACCACTTTTTTTCAAACTAACGACGAGAAGGTTCTGCTGCTTTCCCTGGAGCGCGCCGAGGGCTACGGCGGCAACGATATATATATCAGTCAGCCCGTGGGCAAAGGCTCGTGGTCGGAGCCGCGCAACCTGGGCGACGTAGTGAACTCGCCGGGCTTTGAATTTGCCCCCTGGCTTTCGCCCGACGGCAAAACCCTGTACTTCTCCTCCTACGGCCACGGTGGCTACGGCAGCGCCGATATCTTCGCCAGCACCCGCCTCGACGACTCCTGGACTAAATGGAGTGAGCCGCGCAACCTGGGTCCCACCCTCAATGGTCCGGGCTTTGATGCTTATTTCAGCCTCACACCCGATGGCAAGCAGGCCTACTACGCTGCCTCCCGCACCGCCAACGGTCCCGCCGACCTGTTTCGGGCGGAAGTGGGCGTCGTGCCGCCCGATTCGGTAGTGGAAAAAGTGCCCGCGCCTACGTTTGCGGTGGCCCCGCCGCGGGCGCTCTTATCGGGTCGCGTTATAAATGCTAAAACCCAGCAGTCAGTAGCCGCCGAAGTGAAAATTGCGAGTCTGGGGGGCAATTTTTCGTACAATGCCACCTCCCGCGTAGAGGCCGGCACCGGCACCTACCAGTTCACGTTGCCGCCCGGCCGCTATCGGCTATCGGCCGTAAGTGGCGGCTTCCTCACGGCCACCGATACGCTTACTGTTACGGCGCCACTCACACGCAACCTTCTTCTGGTACCGGCAGGCGTCGGCTCCCGACTAGAGTTGCCAACGCTGATTTTTGCCCAAGGCAAATACAATCTGCTTGGCGCATCCTACGCGGAGCTGAACCGACTGGCTGGCACTCTCACCGATAACCCCACGGTAAATATTCGTCTGGAAGGCCATACTGACAACCAAGGTAATGCGGCTCTCAACCAGAAGCTATCGGAGGATAGGGTGGCGGAAGTGAAGCGCTACCTTGTAAGCCGTGGCGTAGCCGAGGACCGCATCAGCACCGTTGGCTACGGCGGCTCGAAACCCCGCGCCAGCAATGAGCGCGAAGAAACCCGCCGCCTGAATCGGCGGGTGGAGTTCACTATTACGAAATAGTAAGCCGTTTTCAACCAGGAGGCTTTTGGCTCATTCTACAGACGCATACGCGTAAGTAGAAGAGGGGAGGTGTTGGCTGTTTCGTGTCAAAAAATGCCCCCCAGCGGCGCGGGTACGTATGCTAGCGCGAGAACAACGTTAGCCTGTGCAGCTTATCACATGAAAGCAACTATTCTGCGCCAGTTTGATTTGCCCGACTTACCCTCCGCCTCAGGGATAGAAGTAGTGGGCGATACAGCCTACATAATCGGCGACGACTCGCCTTTCCTCTATTGTTTCGATGCGCGGGCCCTGAAGCCCAACGGCCGCATTACTCTCTTCGAAACGGTGCATTTCAGCTCCGGTCGCTTGCCCAAAAACCTCAAGCCTGACCTGGAGTGCCTTACGGCTGTGCCCGCCACCGGCGGCGACGCGGCCCTGCTCGTGTGCGGATCGGGAGCCACGGCGGAACGGGAAAAGGGGTTCTGGGTAACGCTTCCCAAGCAAGCGGGTGCTGGAGCGACGGTATACCCATTGTCGCTGAGTTCTTTATACACTGCCCTGCGCAAGGTTTTGCCCAAGAGCGTAGTGCTAAATCTGGAGGCTGCGGCCGCCACCACTACTGAGCTGCTGCTGTTTCAGCGTACGGTGGGTTCGGGGGCGGGCAATTTGTTATTTCGCCTGCCTCTGCAAGAGGCGTTAGAGTTCATTCAACACCGCTCAAGCCAGCTGCCTGTTATTCAAACGCAGTTTTATCAATTGCCTGCCATCGCAGAGAAACCGGCCGGCTTTTCTGGTGCTACCACGTACAAGGAGAAGCTGTTCGTGACAGCCTCCGTAGAAGATACCAGCGACCCCGTAGCCGATGGCGAAGTGATGGGTAGTTTCGTTGGCGTGCTGGACCTGGCAAAACGTTCGGACCAGCCTTTACAGACGCGCTTCACACAACTGATTTTGCCCAATGGCCAGCCCTACCGCGGCAAAGTGGAAAGCATAACCGTACGCCGCGAAATTGCCCCCCAGCGCTACGAGTTGCTGCTCGTCACCGACGACGATGCCGGCGGCTCCACGGCGGTGCTGGTAGAGCTGGCGACATAACGGGCAGACGCGAATACGCGTTTCTACCACTTAAAGGCAACTCTTAAAACTTCAAGCTGCCCCTATGGGTTAAAGAAGCCGGCCCTACTTTTTACGGTCGTTACCTATCCAATCTTAGTCTATCTGAACAATGCCAACCAACACTAAAAACTGGTTTATCACGGGCGTAAGCACTGGCTTCGGTGCTTCCCTGGCCGAATTGCTTTTACAAAAAGGCGACAAAGTAGCCGCCACCTTCCGTCAGCAAGAGCAAGCCGACGAGTTTACTAGAAAAGCCGGTGAAAATGGTCGCGGCTTCGTCTGCGACGTTACGAAGGAGTCCGAGGTAAAACAGGCTGTAACCGACGCCATTCAAGCACTGGGCCACCTCGACGTTGTGGTAAATAATGCCGGTTATGGCTCTCTTGGCAGCATCGAAGAAATCACGGCTGACGAAGTACATCGCCAATTCGACGTGAATGTATTCGGTCCTCTGCACGTATTGCGGGCCGTGCTGCCACACCTGCGCGAACGCAAAAGCGGCCACGTCATCAACATCACCAGTATTGGAGGCTTGAAAACTTTCCCCGGCGTGGGTGTCTATAATGCCTCGAAGTTTGCGCTCGAAGCCATTGGTGAAAGCCTGGCCCAGCAGGTTGGTCCGTTGGGCGTAAAAGTAACCAACATTGAGCCCAGCGGCTTCCGTACCGACTGGGCCGGCCGTTCCGCCAGCTTCGTTGATACCCAGATTGAAGACTACCGCGCCACGGTAGGTGAAAACCTGAAAGGCATTCAGAGCTACAGCGGCCGCCAGCCCGGCAACCCCGACCGCGCCGCCCAAATCATGTATGACCTCGTGCGTCAGGAGAATCCACCGCTACATCTGCCCCTCGGCAAAGCCGCCGTAAAAGGTGCCCGCGACAAGTTTACTGGCTTGGTGAAAGAGTTGGAAGAAGTAGCCGAAACTGGCAACTCAGCTGATTTCCCGGAAGGCGCTTAGTAAATAAGTCAAATACCTGAAAATGGCCCGGGAGCTTCCTGCTTCCGGGCCATTTTTGTATGTAAGCTATACTGACAACAATATTTTAATCTGCATCCGCCCCCGCAGCCGGGCCCAGTGTTATTTGGCTCAACTCTGCCTTGTGGGTTCGCCAATCGGGCATAAACTGGTCCATGAAGCCCCAGAAGCGGGCGTTGTGATAGCGTTCATGCAGGTGTACCAACTCGTGCACTACCACGTATTCCAGGCAGCGTGGGGGGCATTTTATCAACTCCAGATTAAGCCAGATCCGCTTTGCCTGAATATTGCAGGTACCCCAGCGAGTTTTCATTTGCTTCACGCCCCAGGTAGTAGCCTGCTTCCCTACTACAGGCTCCCACTTAGCCAGCAGCGCTGGCACCTGCTCTTTCAGCTGCGCCCGATACCAACAGACTAAGTGTTGCTGGCGTTGGGCGGCCGTGCTTTCTGCTGGTAAGTGCAGCTCCAACTGCCCCAGTTCCTCGCGCAGCGCCACGCGGGCCCGCCCCGTCGTAGCCAGCACCTGCAATTCGTAGCCTTGCCCCTGATAGAAATGGGTTTCGCCCGAGACGTAGGCATGCGCGACAGGTCGCTCCCGCGCCGCGAATTTTGCCTGGTGCTTCAGAATCCAGACTTGGCGCGCTATTATGAAGTCTTCGATAGTGCTGGCGGGCATACGCATGGGGGCAGCCACGCGCACTTTGCCATCGGGGGCATATACCGTCAAGCGTAGCGTGCGAATGTTTTTGCGCACTAGCTCTATCTGAAAACCGCCAATCTCTAAATGAGTCATTCGGAGTGAATGCTTTAAATCACTGAATGCAAAAAGCCTGAAAAACCGCATCTGCTTCCAGATTATCGATTTCTCAGGCTTTTGTTTCTGCTACTCTGTACCCAGAGCCGGAGTCGAACCGGCACACCTTGCGGTATTGGTGTTTGAGACCAACGCGTCTACCGGTTCCGCCATCTGGGCTTCACTACGTTCCCACGACTCAGGAACGGGTGGCAAACTTAGCCAGACTTTCGCGAATACGCAACAAGTATCGGCGTTTCAAATAATACGTGCGCACTTGTTGCAGGGCTTGGGGACGCACATCGGGGGGCAAACCGGGGTAGCCAGCCAGTACTGGTTCGATGCCTGCGTCGAGGGTATCGGCTATGGCATTTACCTCATTCTCAACGCTTGCCACCACATTTGGGTCGGGTTCCATCTCCAACTCCATCAGCTGTTCGTTCAGCTCCATTACCTCCATCAAAAAATCGGAAGGAATTTCCTGTTTGCCTTCTTCCAGCAGATTATGGCGACCCAGAATGTAGGCCATACGTTGATCGGGGTCGGAGAGGGTGCGGTACGCGTTGGTGTTTTGGGTGGCCAGGTGCAGAATTTCCTGTTGATGCTCCTGCGGTGCGGTGGCATGAAAATCGGGGTGATACTCGCGGCTGAGGGCGTAATACTTCCGTTTTAACGTAGCTTCATCCAGAAGAAAAGACTCGGGTAAATCGTAGAATTCAAAGTAATCGGTCATGAATTGCTGAGTTGGAGAATGACATGAACTCGCTAGTCAAGGGTGACTATGAATGAAAGCATTCTAGAAACAAAAGGAAGCAGGAATTAGCCTAGCCAAACTGGTTATGGGGCAACCGGGTGTACGGAAAAGGCTTGGGCCGGGGCTGCAAATAAGGCTTTGGTGGCTGGCCAAACTTCTCCGAATAACGCCGACTTGCGGTACGCATTGAGCGCCACTTCTGACTCCCAATGACTATACGTGCAGTAGATATGAGGCGTATGAGTATCCTGCCAAAGCTCCAGGTGCTGGCAACCCGGCATCTGTCGAATGCGGTGTTCAGTAGCGCGAAAAAGCTGTAGAAAGGCAGGCGTATTTTCTGCCGCAAACGTCATGCGCACGATTCGGATAAGCATTGAGAAATAGTTAAAATGAAACAAGAAATGCCCCCCAGGGGAGGCATTTGAAGGCATGACAGGTTGGCGCATTCAACTTAACATAATATATAAACAGAATATTATGTGCGTTTAGAGCCTGCAAATGCAGTTTTTAAATAAGATCGGCTATTCCTGATGTCGATCTCTAGCTTGGCTCGGGAGCGAAGCGCACATCTACCTGAGAATCAAAATACAGCCCCAGCAATTCGGCCGCATTGCCTTGGTTGATGCCAATGCAAAGTACTTCCTGGCTGTTAAAAATGCACACCGCTTCGCCGGGCGCGGTGGCTTGAAAGTGGGGGGCAATTTCGCGCACGGTTTCGCGACCGAAATGCACGGCACACGTACGGCCGTGGCCTACTGCCTCCACAGCGGTGCGAGTGATATTGGTGATGAGGTTGCCGTAATGATCCACGTGCACCACGTGGCCGGTGATGCGATGATCCTGAATGCGTAGCTGGCGGTTGAGCAGCTGGTATAGCTCTGTGGTGGTGGGGCCCAAGTGCTCAAGCGGATGGCCTTGTGCTAAGTGAACGGCGGCAGGCGCCAGAATATCGCGGGTGGGAGAGGGGGTCTCCATATTGCGAAGGCGCACTACATCAGCCGGCCCACCATCAGTAAGCAGGGTAAGCAAGCCGTTATCGGCGGCCACAAAATAATGGCCTTCAAACTTTACGGCATGCCATCGCCCCTGCGCTCCACCGTAATCATTGACGCCCAGCAGGTGTACTGTGCCCGTTGGGAAATCACGAAACACCGCATTTAGAACGTGTAAGGCGTGCGCGATGTTAAAGGGTTCGATAGCATGAGAAATGTCCAGTACGGGCTGCTGGGGGGCTAATTGTAGCAAGCGCGCCTTCACGGCAGCCACGTAATGGTCGCGGTAGCCAAAATCGGACAGAAACGTAATCAACCCCATTGCCGGAAATCCTGAGTTCTTCGTACTATTGTTTGACCCCGGTATAAGCTGGGGTGGGGGCGGCAAAAGTAGGCAATTGCTCCTACCAACGCCCCATTGCTTGTTTTTTTAATCATCTTCTTCGCCTTAAAGCACTCATAATTTGGTCGAGAAAATCATCACCCTCGAAAATGTCTCCCTCGTCGAGTTCCTCGGACCCGACAACCAGAACATACGCCAGCTGGCGGCCGCTTTCCCCGGCAGCAAAATCATCAGCCGCGGTAACGAAATAAAAATCCAGGGCCAGACGCCTGTCATTGCCCGCATTAACGAAATTCTATCCTCGCTCATTGAGCACTACCACCAGTACGGCGCCATCACCGACCGCAACGTGACCGAGTACATTGCCGCCGCCGATGATGAGCAGCAAGAGCGCATTATCGCCACGGCCTCAATAGCCGACGTCATTGTATTTGGGGCCAAAGGTGGCGTTATCAAGGCCAAGACGCCCAACCAGCAGAAGCTGGTGGATACGGTCATGAAGCACGACTTGACGTTTGCGCTGGGGCCGGCCGGTACGGGTAAAACCTATGTATCGGTGGCGCTGGCCGTGCGGGCGCTCAAGAACAAAGAGGTCAAGAAAATCATCATCTCGCGCCCCGTGGTGGAGGCCGGCGAAAGCCTGGGCTTCCTGCCCGGCGATATGAAGGAGAAGGTCGACCCGTATCTGCGCCCGATCTATGATGCCCTGGAAGATATGATTCCGGCCGAAAAGCTGAAGTTCTACCAGGAAAACAAAATCATCGAAATTGCTCCCTTGGCCTACATGCGCGGCCGGACGTTGAACAATGCGTTCGTGCTGCTTGATGAAGCCCAGAACACCACGCCATCTCAGCTCAAGATGTTCTTGACCCGTATGGGCCCCACGGCGAAGGTGATGGTGAACGGTGACCGCAGCCAGATCGACTTGCCCACCAAGCAGAAATCGGGCTTACTGCAAGCACTTGATATTCTGCGCGATGTGCGTGGTATTGGGTTTGTGGAAATGACGGCCGAGGACGTGGTACGTCACCGCTTGGTCAAGGAAATCGTGTACGCCTACGACCGCTACGACGTGCAAACGCAGCGTGAGCAGGCCACCCGCCCATTCCGCGACCTGTACCGCCCGCATCCGGATTCGCGCCCTGAGTCGGATTTCCCCTCAACCAACAATGCGAGTCTGCCCGTCAACCACGAGCAGCAGTTGTAGCTTTAATAGCTGCTGACCAGTTTTGTTGGCCGGTAATTAGTTAGAAATGCATCAAAAAGCTGCTTCTCTCAGGAAGCAGCTTTTTTGTTTCGTGTACCTTAGCTGACCTGGTAGTTCAACTTAAAATAACCTGCAATACCGGGCGTAGAGGCACAATATTTTGTGTCTCGTCGTTGCAGGCATTAGCTGTTCAATGACGAGACACAAAATATTGTGCCTCTACGCCCGGTATCACGCTGTTTGCCAAATAGCTCTGAAATTTGACTTATCCGCATCTGCAAAACTTCTGATTAATGATTACCGCCGAAAGAATTACCGACCTGCGCGACCTTGATGACGCCTTTACCATCCGCGAAACCGTGTTTGTGCACGAGCAAGGCGTGCCCCTGAACGATGAATACGACGAGCACGACCGCACCGACGCCACCCATTACCTGGCCCGCGCTACCGACGGCACGCCCTGCGGCGCTGCCCGCTGGCGCCCCACCGACAAAGGCGTGAAGCTGGAGCGCTTCGCCGTACTCGCCGACTACCGCAACCAGCAAGTAGGCGCTGCGCTGCTGCACCGGGTGCTGGAAGATGCTCACGCTGCTTACCCCGAGGCCACGCTGTATTTGCACGCTCAGCTGCGGGCCATTCCTTTTTATGAGCGCCACGGGTTTGAGAAAGTGGGCGAGCAGTTTACGGAATGTGATATTGAGCATTATAAGATGATTTGGCGCGGCACAATGACAGCGTAAGCCGCTGTGCTGCTCCTGCACACTTTCAGTAAAAAGTCCTTCCCACGTAAAGTCGGAAGGACTTTTGCTTTCCAAAAAAGCCCCCCAGACGCTATACATATTTTCAGTTGGTGATTTGAATTTTTATCAGTTACTAGTGCCCGTGATTATTAATTTTTCTTGGTGGAGCACCGCCCTTTTTTCTTATCATGCAGAATCGGCTTAGTTGGGCGCCACTTGCTTTTGTGCGGCTGGTCGTTGCGCTGGCGGCGGGCATTCTGACTTATTTGTATGTCGGCCACACGCTGCCCGAACTGCTGCCTTGGCTTCTGGGGGGCATTTCTCTTTTTGTTGTTGGGCAATGGTGGGCTGCCAAGAGCGGTTCAGCTAGTGCAAACGATGCCATGGGGTTGTTGGCGTTGGCGGTCGTGTTTCTGGCGGGGCTTACCAGCGCCCAGCTGGCCACGGAGTCGCGCAGGCCCAATCATTTAAGTCAGTTACAGGGTCCTGTGGAGTTTTATCGGGCGGTGGTGGATGAAAACCCGGTGGTGCGGCCGGCTACCTACGCCACTACCTTGCGCGTATCGGCGGTACGCGTTGGCGGGCGCTGGCAAACGGCGGTGGGCGGCATTCGGGTTTCGGTGCCGCGCGAGGTGGGCGTAGCCACGCCCCGCTACGGCGAAGTGTGGCTGGTGCGCGGGCAGCCCACGCCGGCCAAAGCGCCCCTCAACCCCGGCGAGTTCGACTATCGGCGCTATCTGGCTTACCATCAGATCTATCATCAGCAGTTTATTCACCCCGACCAATACCGCCAAATCGCATTTTTGCCCCCCAGCTATGTGCGCGCCGTCAGTTTGCGGGTGGCGCAGGTGCTAGATGGCGTTTTTAGGCGCTACCTCACGGCCAAACGGGAATATGCGCTTGCCTCGGCGCTGGTGTTGGGCCTCAAGAATGATATCGATTCAGAGACCAAGCAGGCGTACGCCAACACCGGCACCACGCACATTATGGCCGTGTCGGGCTTGCAGGTGGGGTTGCTGTTTGGCTTGATTACCTGGGTGTTGCGCCGGTTGTTTGGCGGGGCGCCGGGGTTCCGATATTGGTCGGCGGGCGTGGGCTTGGCGGTTATCTGGAGCTACGCGTTTATTACGGGCTGCTCGGCTTCGGTGCTGCGGGCGGCCGTAATGTTCAGCTTCATCATCGTGGCGCGCGTGTCGGAGCGACAAAGCACGATGTACAACACACTGGCCGTGGCCGCTTTCGCGCTGCTCTGCTATGATCCTTATTTACTGGCCGATGTAGGCTTTCAGCTTTCCTTTCTGGCCGTGCTCAGCATTGTGTACCTACAGCCGCGCATCGCCGGCTGGCTTGACTTCCAGGAGTTAGCAGCCCGCCGCCAACGGCCCTGGCAGCCGCGCCCCGTGCGCTATCTGTGGCTGGCCGGCGGCTGGTCGGCCGAATGGATATGGCAGGCCACGGCCCTGACGCTGGCGGCGCAGGTGGCTACGTTTCCGCTGGGCCTGTATTATTTCCACCAGTTTCCGCTTAGCTTTCTGTTGTCCAATCTGGTGGCCGTGCCGCTGTCGTCGGGGGCATTGTATGTGGGGCTGGGGCTGCTCGCCGTGACTGGTATTACGCACGGCATCAGCGCATTGGTGCCAGCCTTTGCTTCAAGTGTGGAAGCTGGGCCGCGTCTGGTAGCGGTTCTGCTGGAAAATATAATCTGGGCGTTCAACGAATATATTTTCTGGATTGGGCGCCAAATGCCGCATGCCCTCATCAGCGGCGTTCAGCTCACGGCTCCCCAGACCTGGCTGGTGTTTGTCATCATCCTTTCGCTGCTCCTGTTTTTGGCCGTCAAACGCCTTGCCTGGCTGGGGCTGGCCTGCGCGCTGCTGAGTGTATTTGCTGGCAGCCGCGTGTGGGCTGCCCACCGCACAAGTACCGATGAGGAGCTGATAATCTACAGTATTCCGCGCCGCTCGGTGTGTGGCTTCTGGCAAGGAGCCGCCGCCGACATCGTATCCGTCGATTCGCTGCCCCTTTCCGAAACCGAGCGCACTTACCGCATCGTGCCTGGCGCTATTCAGCGCGCTTCACGCCGCGTAAGCTACCATCAGGGCTGGCAGGCGACACCCATTCCGGCTACTTTGCAGGCCGATGACGGACTGGTGCTGGTAGTGTGGCGCGGCCTGCGGCTGGCTTTCGTGACGGGGTATCTGAGCCCAGCCCGCCAGCCCTGGCCTGTAGATGTGGTAATCCTGCGCCGCAATGCCCGCGTGCGGCCGGCTGAGCTGGCGGCCGTGTTTGGCAAAAAGCCCCCCATCATCTTCGATTCTTCGTGCCGGAGCTGGTATGTCGCCCGCCAGGATTCGGTGCTGCGCGCGGCCGGATTCCTTACCCACGACGTGACCGCGCAGGGGGCTTTTCGGCAGCAGCCGAGGCAGTAAATTCCGGAAAGCGGGCGGCGGCTTCGCTTGGTTCCGTTTCTTTTACCGCACCATTTTTGTTAGGTTTGACTACCGCGCCGGCTCTTTGGCGTCTGGGGGGCTTTTCTCAACTCCCCGGCGCTGCCCGTACACTGCTAAGCCCAACGACCATGGAAAACACACCAACCGAGGACCTGCAAGCCCTGCGCTACATTCGTTATGAGTGCCAGGAAGCCATAGGATACATCACGCTCAACCGCCCTGAAAAGCGCAATGCCCTCAACTCTGATATGGTATCGGAGCTGAAGCTGGCTTTTGAATACGCCGAAGACGACGAGACCTGCAAAGTAGTGGTGCTGCGCGCCAACGGCGACGCGTTCTGCGCCGGCGCCGACCTGGCGTATATTCAGGATCTGCAAGGATTCAGCTACACCGATAATCTGTCGGACTCCACCCATCTGATGCAGCTTTTCCATCAGATTTATACGCTCAAAAAGGTCGTTGTTGCTCAGGTTCAGGGTCATGCCCTGGCCGGTGGCTGCGGCCTAGCCACCATCTGCGACTTCGCCTTTGCCGTGCCCGAAGCGAAGTTTGGCTATACCGAGGTCAAGATTGGCTTCCTGCCCGCTATTGTGAGTGTGTTTCTGCTGCGTAAAATCGGGGAGGCCCGCACCAAGCACCTGCTGCTCACCGGCGACGTTATTTCGGCCCAGGCGGCGGTTGAATTTGGTCTGATTAATTTCCTGGCTCCCAAAGAAGAGCTGGCTGAAAAAGTGCGCACGTTTGCGCGCCGGCTTTGTGTCGAAAACTCAGCCCAAAGCATGGAAATGACCAAAGAGATGCTGGCTCGCATTCCGGAAATGCCCCTGGAAGATAGCTTGCGCTACGCGGCCCAGATGAACGCCGAAGCCCGCGGCTCCAACGACTGCCGCCGGGGTATTGCCGCTTTTTTAAATAAGGAGAAAATCACCTGGGAGGATGCCGATACGGATGCGAATCGTTGAAAGCATGTGGAGGTTCTAAAGCTCAGCAGCTGAGGTTCAAAAGCACGTTTTAAACATCCATCCGGGTCCTCGGTTAACTCCACATGACACCACTGGCAGCCGCTGCCGTATCGACGGCCACCTTTCTGGGAATGGAATTTGTCGCTTGGTTTATGCACAAGTATGTGCTCCATGGCGCATTATGGTTTTTGCATCGCTCGCACCATGTGCGCCATCCGCACCGCTTTGAGCGCAACGACCTGTTCTTTCTGTTTTATGGGTCCCTGTCCATGGGTTTTATCATGTACAGCTCAGAAACCAAAGACTGGCCTTTTTGGGTAGGAATTGGTATAGCAGCCTACGGTACCGTTTACTTCTTTGTGCACGATGTCCTGATTCATGGGCGTCTGCGATTCTGGCGCAAATCGCGCAGCGAATACCTTCGTGCTCTCAATATGGCCCATAAGATGCATCACAAAACCACCGCCCGCGACGGCTCCGAGGAGTTTGGAATGCTATGGGTATCACCAAAGTATTTTGCATTGGCCCGCCGCCGAAAGAAAATTATTAATTAGTAGTTAGTAATTGATAATTAAGCCAAGTGGGACAATTCTCAATAAGTGACCTGGAAAATCTTTCAGGTATTAAGGCGCCCACTATTCGCATGTGGGAGCAGCGCTATAATGTGCTGCGCCCTGAACGAACTGCTACCAACATTCGGACCTACTGCGACGCCGATTTGCGTCGGTTGCTCAACGTGGCTACTTTATGTGGCCGTGGCCAGCGCATTTCGCAGGTTGCCCGCCTTAGCGAGGAAGAGTTGACCCAGGCCGTGCTGGCCGGCTCCGATGATCCGCATGATTATGCCCGCCAAGTAAATGCGCTGTTAGCCGCCATGCTCGAAATGAACGAGCACCAGCTAACCAAAGTGCTTACCAGCACCATCCGGCAGCTGGGCTTCGAAACGGCCATCATGTACGTGGTGTATCCTTTTTTGCAGCGGATCGGCCTTTTGTGGCAGGCGGGTAGTGTTAATCCGGCGCAGGAGCATTTAGTAACAAACCTCTTGCGGCAGAAAATGCTGGTTGCTACCGATAGCCTGCCGCTGGTAGCACCGGCCACCACGAGGCGCTGGGTGCTGTTTCTGCCCGAAGGGGAGTTGCATGAGCTGGCGCTGCTGTTTATGAACCATGCCCTGCGCTCCCGTGGCCACCATGTCTTATATCTGGGGCAGAACATGCCGCTTAACGACCTTGAATTGGTTTACAATACATATAAGCCTCATGCTGTATGCTGTGTAATGACAGCGCTGCCTGAGCGCGACCATGTGCAGGCGTATGTGAATGAGCTAGCCAGGCTATGTCCCGAAAGTGAGGTGATCCTGTATGGGAGCCAGGCTCAGCATCAGGAGCTGGAAATGCCCCCCAAGGCCGCCCGCCTTCGCCTGATGACCGACTTTCTGGCTCTCGCCGACGAGCGACGCCATTAGGGAGCAACATAGCTTCCAAGCTGCACAGTATGGCTTGAAGGCGTGCGGTTTAGAAAATTTATTGCCCCAAATACACGAAAAATGCCCCGCTTTTACGAGGCATTTTTCGTATAGTCTGGTTTGAAATCTCCAACGTGAGAAAACGGGAGTTGATCTGGCAAAGTGTACAGTTCATCAGCCAAAAACAGGCGAAGAGCGATTTTAGCTTTTGTAATTCCCCCTGATTATCAGCGCATTCGTACATTAGGTTAATCAAAACAAGTACAGAAGACGCAGAAAAATAATTGCTTCCGAGCTATCCTACTTTCAAAAATTCTCGTATATTTGTTTAACTTTTTGCCACGAAAAGCTAAACAACATGACCTCTCTGGAATTCACAAATCAAGTACAGAAGATTTCCTATTCGCTGAAGCCCGTGGCGATGAACCTGACCCGCGACGCTGACGATGCAAAGGACTTGGTACAAGAAACTTTACTCAAGGCGTTGTTGAACAAGGACAAGTTTAAGGCTGGTACCAATTTGAAGGCATGGTTGTATACCATCATGCGCAACACCTTCATCAACAACTATAACAAGATCACCAAGCGTAATAGCAATATTGACAGCACGGAGTATTTCCAATACTTTAATACCGACGAGAACTACATCACGCACAACGGCGCTTCGAGCGACTTCGTAGTAACCGACATCAACGAGGCAATTGCGACGCTCTCGCCCGATTATCGGACGCCGTTTATGATGTACTACATCGGCTACAAGTACTTAGAGATTGCCGAGAAGCTTCAGATTCCGATTGGTACCGTTAAAAACCGTATTCACATTGCCCGCAAAGAGCTAAAGCAGGCATTGAAAGTATACGCCCCCGGTGTGTAGAGTATAGGGAGAGATAATACCGCCGCCCGGGCGTACAGCGGGCCGCAGAATACAAAGCCGAAAGGTGGCGTGTCTGCGGCCCGCTTTTTTTATCGCATATTTCGCAGAATGTCGCCGATTCACGGATTTAAGTGGCAATCTGTAAACCTCTGCTCAACTCAACGGTATGATAGGGCAGTCAGGAACTCTGACTTGCTTGGAAACGCGGGGCTTCGGCTTCGGTTATCTCATTTGATCTGCATAATCGATACTTTGTGAGTAAACACGTTTTAGTTATTGGGGCAGGCTTCGCGGGGCTGTCAGCGGCTACTTCCCTAGCTCAGCGCGGCTATCAGGTCACGGTGCTGGAGAAAAACGAAGGCCCTGGCGGCCGGGCACGCGTGTTTCGGGCCGAGGGCTTCACCTTCGATATGGGACCGAGCTGGTACTGGATGCCCGACGTGTTTGAGCAATACTTCGCTCGCTTCGGGCACCGGGTAGCCGATTTCTATGATCTAGTGCGCCTTGATCCTTCGTACGCTGTGATTTTTGGCGACAACGACTTTCTAGATATTCCGGCCGCTATGCCCGCCATTCGGGCCATGTTTGAGCAGCTGGAGCCCGGCAGTGCCGCTCAGCTCGATGAGTTTTTGCGGCAGGCAGCTTATAAATATGAGGTCGGCATCAACAAATTCGTGCATATGCCCGGCCGCTCCCTATTGGAGTTTGCCGATCCGCGCTTGCTCGTAGATGCCGTGCGTCTGGATGTGCTGCAAAGTATGAGCCGCCACGTGCGCCGCTTTTTTAAGCACGAGAAGCTGATTAAGCTCATGGAGTTTCCGGTCCTGTTTCTGGGCGCAACGCCCGAAAACACACCGGCGCTGTACTCGCTTATGAACTACGCCGACCTAGCGCTGGGCACTTGGTACCCGCGGGGCGGCATGCACAAAATAGTAGAGGGCATGGTGCAGGTGGCCCAGCAGCAAGGCGTGAAGCTGGAGTATAATCAGGAAGTGCAGGAAATACGGGTGGAGAATGGCCGTGCTACGGGCGTGCAAACGGCTGCCGGTTTCCGCCCGGCCGACATTGTGGTGGCCGGGGCCGACTACCATCATGCGGAGCAGCAATTATTAGCCCCCCAGCATCGGCACTACGACGAAAAGTATTGGGACTCGCGCACGATGGCGCCTTCATCGTTGCTGTTTTATCTGGGAGTAAATAAGCGCCTGAAGAACCTACGCCATCACAACCTCTTCTTCGATGAAGACTTTGGCCGCCACGCGCAGGAGATATACGAGCAGCCACAATGGCCCAGCAAGCCACTGTTTTACGCCTCGCTGCCTTCCCAAACCGACCCTACGGTAGCGCCCGAAGGCTGCGAAAACCTGTTTTTATTGGTGCCCGTAGCCCCAGACCTGGCTGACCCGGAAAAAACCCGCGAGCGTTATTACCATCTTATTATGGACCGTTTGGAGCGCCTTACCGGCCAAAGCATCCGCGATGCGGTGATATACAAGCGAAGCTACGCCCATAGCGATTTCGTGGCCGACTACCATAGCTACAAGGGCAATGCGTATGGTTTGGCTAATACGCTCAAGCAAACCGCCATTCTCAAGCCTACGCTGAAAAGCAAAAAGGTAAGTAATCTGTATTTTACGGGGCAACTTACGGTGCCCGGCCCCGGCGTGCCGCCCTCTTTGATATCAGGGCAGGTAGTGGCAGGGGAAATATTCAAGGAATACTCAATCGACTAGCCGCCCCGAACAAATTGCCCCCCAGCCAACTTATGGGAGGTAGTCACTCCATTTCACCTCTTCGCCTTTCAATAGCCTTGGACCACGTAGCCCTTTTTGATCAAACCAGCTTGGCGTGTAGTAAGCTGATTACGAAGCGCTACAGCACGTCGTTTACGTTAGGTATTCGCACGCTCGACCCGCGGTTTCACCTGCCGGTGTATGCCGTGTATGGCTTTGTGCGCTGGGCCGATGAAATCGTGGACACCTTCCATGACCACGACAAAGCCGCGCTGTTTGCGGACTTTCGGCGCCAGACCTACGAGGCGCTCGACACGCGCTTCAGCCTGAGCCCGGTGCTGCACGCGTTTCAGTTGATGGTGCACCGTTACGGCATTGATCGGGAGTTTATTGAGGCCTTTCTGCGGAGTATGGAAATGGACCTAGAGGACCGCAACTACAATCAATCGCTCTATAATGACTATATCTACGGCTCGGCAGAAGTAGTAGGGCTGATGTGTTTGCGTATCTTTTGTGAGGGCGATACTGCTTTGTTTGACCGCCTGCGCGAGCCGGCTCGTCGCTTGGGCGCTGCGTTTCAAAAAATCAATTTTCTGCGCGACATCCGTTCTGACTACGAGGAGCGGGGCCGAGTGTATTTCCCCGGTGTTAGCTACGAGCATTTCAATGATGCCGTGAAGCGCGACATTGAGGCTGACATTCGCTCTGATTTTGAGGCCGGTTACGCGGGTATCGTGCAGTTGCCGCGGTCGGCTCGCTTGGGCGTATATCTGGCGTATGTGTATTACCTGAAGCTGTTTCATAAAATTCGCCAGCTGCCAGCTACGCAGATTCTTGGCGGCCGCGTGCGCGTTCCCGACAATACAAAACTATTACTGCTGGTCGGCTCGTACTTCCGCTACCGGCTTCGCGCTATATAATCTCAGAAAAGCCCCCCAGCTAGGTGTTGGGGGGCTTTTTCAGACACTTCCACATCAGAACTTGAAACCCACCCACATCCTATGAATTCTTCTTACGACCTCGCTACCCTACGCAGCCACTATGAGCAAGCCGCCGCCGATAAATCGGCCGGAGAGAAGTTTTATAAGCTCATGAGCAGCTACCAGGGCAGCGAAGCTTTGCCGCTGGCTTATAAAGCAGCCTCCGAGGCCATTAGGGCCCGCGACGCTTCGATGTTTAATAAGTTGACCTATGCGCAGGCGGCCGCTCGCATTTTCGAGCAAGCTGTAGCTGCCGACTCAAACAGTGCCGAGGTCCGGTTTTTACGGTTTAGTGTAGAAAGTAATATACCCGCTTTTTTGGGTTTGAGCCCACATGTAGAAGAGGATCGGCAGTATCTGCTGGATGCATTGCGGCAGCATCCACAGTCGGGCCTCGATGCAGAGGCGTTCAATACGGTGCGTAATTTCCTGATAGGCAGGGGCCACGTGAGTGCTGAGCAGGCCCAAGAGCTAGAGCAACTGGCAGCTTAATCCCGAAGTCTAATACTTCATCGTTAGCTGCACCTTCACGCGGCTGCTGTGTACCACCACTTTCGCCTCGGCAAAAGACGGTGGGCCCATCAGAGCGCGCGGATTATTAGAGAAGGCATACCCTTCGGTAGGAAGGCCGATAAAGTTAGTGTCGAGGCGGCCGTTGTTGTTCTCGTCGTGGTAGGCAGCTATGGCGTAGTCGCCTTTGGGCAGCTTATCAAAGACGAAAACACACTCTTTGGCAGTTAGCTGCACTTTTTGAGTGGCAACGGACTTTTTGCCCGGAAACCCTTCTTTGCGATTATAAAGCGACACGTAGCAGGTGCCGCGAGCATTGCGCAGGTTAGTAACGCTGCCGCTAATGGCCTGGCTGGCTGGCATATCGGAGTCGGTGGTGCCGGTACAGCAGAGTGCCGAGGCCGCCGAAACGAATGCTATTACTTGAAGCAGGGTAATGGAAAAAAAGGAGCGAAGCAAGAGGCAGTAGGAGAGAAGGAAGGTCAGTTGGCTGGGCGAAGGCTCACCTAAATCGGCTCCCAAAGCTACATCACCCAAGGCCTTTTAACGTGCACAACTGCTTAATCTTGTTATTTTCCTTTTGAAGAAAAGCCAGGAATTCCGAAATTGTAGAACACAGATAATCAGCTTCTATGCGCCGTAAGCTGAACTACAAGCCTAACTTATTGCGTACCTTATCTGCATGACACGTTTTGGCCAATAACCTTCCGGCTGTTTTCCTGGTTACCGATTTATGCCGCACCATCTGAGCGTCCGTATCGACCCCAACTCTGGCTTTTGCTTCGGCGTTATCTATGCCATTCAAATGGCCGAGGATATTCTGGAAGAACAGGGCTACCTGTACTGCCTCGGCGACATTGTGCACAATGATGAGGAGGTAGAGCGCCTGGAAGAGCGCGGCCTGCGCATCATCGACTACGATACTCTAGCGCAGTTGCGCGACGAGAAGGTGCTGATTCGGGCCCACGGTGAGCCGCCCAGCACCTACCAAACCGGCTTACAGAATAACCTGACTCTGATTGATGCTTCGTGCCCGGTGGTGCTTAAGCTGCAAAACCGCATCAAAACCAGCTACGACAAGCAGGAGAAAATCTTCATTTACGGCAAGCATGGGCACGCTGAGGTGCGGGGACTATTGGGCCAGACCAGCGGCAACGCAGTAGTATTTGAGAACCTGGACGAACTGCTGGGTCACGAATTGCCCCCCAACATCACGCTCTACAGCCAAACCACGAAAAGCACCAACAGCTTTTACCGCATTAAGGGCGAACTGGAGGAGCGAGGCTACGCCATTAATGCCAACGACACCATTTGCCGGCAGGTAAGCAATCGGGATAAAGATCTGCGCAAGTTTGCCGCCCAGTTCGACCAGATTGTGTTTGTGTCAGGCACGAAGAGCAGCAATGGGAAAGTGCTCTATCAGGTCTGCAAGGATACCAACCCCCAAACCCATTTTATTTCAAAGGTGGAAGAAATCTGCGCCAGTTGGTTTGAGCCGGGGCAGTCGGTTGGTATTTGCGGGGCTACCAGCACGCCTATGTGGCTGATGGAAGATGTGCGCGATGCTCTGCTGGCGCTTTAAACCCATAGTCAAAAGAACTATAAACCAGTATTTGGTCTTTAAAAGGCTCTACGTCTGCGAGAGCAAACGTCTGGTCTACATAAATTTAGCACTACTTAATGCACGCCACCACCTCTGCTCAACCTTCTGTTACTCGTCTCAAGCCTGCTCCGGTTGGTAATAAGGGCGTATTCGTTGCGGGGGTAATTATGCTGAGTTGGGGGGCTTTATTGACGTTTCTGCTGGCTTTTTATGAGCCAAATTGGCGTACGCCGTGGCCATATCTGCTATTGCTGATCCAAACCCACTTATACACTGGCCTGTTCATCACCGCCCACGACGCGATGCATGGTGTGGTAAGCGCTGATAAGCGCCTAAATAACGGTTTGGGCACCGTGGCTGCGCTGCTATTTGCCTTCAATTGGTTTCCTGGAATGTTGCCCAAGCACCACCAGCATCATCGCCACGTAGGCACCCTCGACGACCCCGATTTTCATGATGGGCATCACCCCGGTTTTTTGCCTTGGTTGGCGCGCTTTGCCTGGAACTACGTCACGTGGTGGCAGGTCGTGCTTATGGCGGTGACCTACAATGTGCTAAAACTGTTTTTCCCACAGGCGAATGTCATTGCCTTCTGGATGATACCGGCTATTCTGGCTACGGTACAGCTGTTTTTCTTTGGTACCTATCTGCCCCACCGCGGCGAGCACGCCGAACACAACCCGCATAAGTCGCGCAGCCAGTTTCGTCATCACGTGTGGGCCTTTATGAGCTGTTATTTCTTCGGCTACCACTATGAGCACCATGATCAGCCCTATTTGCCTTGGTGGCGACTATGGCAGGCCAAAGAAGCCGCCACGCAGTAGGTCTTAGCAGGATATTGTAGGCTGAATTCGCGCTTTGTGTATGACATCAGAGGCGTATTCAGTATTTGTTATAATAAGAATAATTATATTACAGTTTAGAATATTATTATCGCCAAACCGGCGTTTTTGAGGCTTCATATAGGTATGAAGCCTATTTACCGAATACTGAATTTGAATTGTATTTTTTTCTAACTAAAAAAATACCAACTTAGCGCTATATAGTGTTCTGGGTTGATATTTTGATAGTTACGACCGTTTTCAGCGCTCTCCTAACGACCAGCGCCCGTCAAGGGTGGCTGGTGCGGGCATGCCTGAAAATGGTGGATGTAGGCTGGGTAAAAGGGAAAGCTAATGAGTTTTCAAGCCAGTCTCTTAAATCTGGGGCTGCTTTATTTATTGGGTTAGTAATATGCGTTAGCGCGGCTTCAGCGGCTCACGCCGCCAGTCCACAACCGCTCACCTTTGCGCAGCAGCATCAGCAAGCCAGCCACCCCATTGCCGTAGACGACCCGCAGAACTCGTTAAAGCAAGCCAGACTTGCTTTGAAAGCTGCCACAAACGCCAAAAATGCCCCCCAGGCTGCTGCCGCGCAACTTCAGGTGGGTCGCGCCTATGAAGCACTCCGTCGCTACGATGAAGCGGTGCCACACTTTGCCGCCGCACTGCGCTACCACGTACGTACGCGCAATGCCTATAAAGCTGCTAGTGTCCGCTATGCTTTAGGTAGTGCCCAGTTTAGCCAAGGCGACACCGGCAAAGCACGCGAAACCTATCTGCTGGCTTTAAAGTCATTCACTGTGCTCCAGAACTTGGCGGGCGTGGCTCAGGGATATGAACTGCTGGGCCACTTGTATACCAGCGAGGCTAAATGGCCCCAGGCCCTGAAAAGCCACGAGCAGGCGCTGGTGACTTGGCAGAAAGCCGGCAATGAGTACCAGACGGTGGTAGCCATGAACAACATGGCGCATGTGCACCGCCAACAGCGCCATTACAGCCGCGCGCTCTACCACCTGCAACGTGCTTATCGCAAGGCGTTAGAGTATCAGGATAGCGCTTGCACCGGCCAGACACTTACCAGCATTGGGCAGGTATATCAGGCCATGAACAACCAGGAGGTGGCAATGGGCTTTTATACGCAGGCGCTCACCAATTTGCCCCCCACCACGGCTCCGGGCTATGTAGCCGACTTACTGCACTCCCTGGCCACCGCCCACGATTCTATTGGTAATCATGAGCAAGCCAGCGCTTATCTGCAGCAAGCTTTGCCCTTAGCCCGGAAAGCGCGCGCACTTGGCCGGGTCAGTAGCATTTATCAATCGTTATCCAATCTCTATCAGCGCGACAACCGCTACTCCTTGAGTCTGGAGGCTTTGCGTCACTATGCAGACCTGCAGGATAGCGTGTTTGCGGAGCAGCGTTCGGCGCAGGTAGCTGAACTTCAGACGCGCTACGAAACCGAAAAGAAAGAGCGCGAGATCCAGCTCCTGACTAAAGATCGGCAGATTCAGGCCAGCCAGCTGCGCCGTCAGCAACTGCTGCGTAATGTGCTCCTGACAGGAACAGTTGTACTGATAGCGCTGGCTATTATACTGTACCGCAGTCGGCGACGCCATCGCCGCCTCAATGGCCTGCTTCAGCAGCAGAACGTAGATATTCAGGCGCAGCGGGATGAGCTGGGGCGTTTGAATCGTACCAAAAGCACGCTGTTCTCTGTGATTTCGCATGATCTGCGCAGTCCGCTGGGGTCTTTGTATTCCATGCTTTCTCTGCTGAATATGGGCGCACTACCGCCCGAGCGGCTCGCCGTGCACTCCGAGCGGCTCAGTCGTATGCTGGATACTACCTTGAGCCTGCTTGACAACCTGTTGAATTGGTCGGCGGCGCAAATGGGAGGCGAAGCGACCCGGCCCGAGCCAGTATACCTGGATGAGATCGTGGAAGAGACACTGTCATTGCTGCTCAGTGATGCCGAGCGAAAAGGGATTCACTTGCTAAACCATGTGCAAGAGCCCGTTGTGGTGCACGCCGACCTGAACATGATTCGGCTGGTGCTGCGCAATCTGGTGGCGAATGCGATTAAGTTTACGCCCGCCGCTGGTACCGTAACCGTAGCGGCGCAGCCCTTGGGTACTATGTGGGAAATTACGGTCACCGACTCCGGGACGGGGATTGCCGCTGCCGATCGGGAGAAAATCTTCGGGCAGGGTGGGCCTCATACCACGCTCGGCACAGCCCGCGAGAAAGGTACCGGTCTGGGCCTGTTGCTCTGCAAGGATTTTGTCGAGCGTAACGGCGGAAAATTGTCCTTTGAGAGTGAAGTAGGGCAGGGCAGTACCTTCCGGTTTACTTTACCCGCCGCCACTCAGATTCTGGCAATTAGCCGGAATACTAGTGTTGCCGCCGGATAAGCGAGCGGCCGATAACACCTTCCGTCAGGCGCTCCCGGTAGGTTTGCCCCACAGGCAAGCTATGGCCGCCCACCCTGACTTCTTGGGCGCTTATCGATTCGATATGGTTGGCATTGACTAAGTAAGAGCGATGGGTACGCACAAACATGCCGGTGGGTAATTGTTCTTCCAAATTCTTGAGGTTGACCAGAGTTAGGTGAGTGCGTCCGTCGGCAGTATTGATTTTCGTGAAGTCTTTGAGGGCCTCCATGTAAAGTACCTCGCGGTAATGCAGGCGCACGAACTGGGAATCTGTGCGGATGAAAAAGGAGCCCGGCCGCAGAATCTGGTCGTAGATCTCAGCCTCGCTCGACGAAGAATTGCGAATCAGGCTCACTACTTTGCTTACGGAGCGCAAAAAACGATCGAGCGAGATAGGCTTCAATAAAAAGTCAATTACGTCAAGGTTGAAGGCTTCCATGGCGTACTGTGGGAAGGACGTCATCAGGACGACCAGCGGAGGCTGGCGCAGGGCACGCACCAGGTCGAGGCCGCTGAGGTGGGGCATCGTAACATCGGAGAACAGCACCTGCACATCGTGGCTGGTAAGATAGCTATGAGCCTCCAGCGGATCGGTGAAGACAGCCTTCACTTCCAACACATCCGTCATGGCTATATACGCCTGCAACAACTCCAGCACCAGCGGGTCATCGTCGAGAAGCAGACAACTGATCTTCATAAATGGAAATTTGATAATTAGTAGGGTGTGAATATAATAAGATTTAGATAATTAGGAATAACGTTGGTAGACTAGATTAAATATTCAACCGTAAAAGGGGCATTCTGGTCTACTCTGACACCTTCTTGATCTATTAACACGCAAATAAAAAAGTTGTGGCCCTTATTTAGATGGGTTCTTAGATTATAAGTATTGCTGGAAAATTTGCAGTGTCTTTAGAGCGTGCCTTATCAGCCTTCCTCTATGATGCGTTATATATATACTGTTGGTAATAAACAGCTTATAAGGCAATTCTAAAATTCAAATCCAGCAAAAAGCCCGGACCATTCCCAATCCGGGCTTTTTGCTGGATTTTAGGTGACTAGTGCTTGGCTCCGTCGCTGTGAACTGCGTTGGTTTTTTTGCAGCACTCCGGCAACTTATCGTAGGCGCGGGTGTCAGCGGGCTGGTCGTCGGCGTCGTAGCCAGTGCGTTGTACGGCGGTGCGGAGGGCGGCGGGGTTGGTCTTGTCAGGGCGATACGTGACCGTGAGCATCTGGGTAGGTACGTCGAGGTTGGCAGCCTGAACGCCTTTCTCGTAAGCCAGCGACTTCTCAAGTCGGGTTTTGCACATGTCGCACACAGCGGAGGTCTTGAGCGCTATCTGCGCCGTAGCATCCGTCTTTGTCTTGGCAGTTGCCTTGGTTTGGGCGTGGGCCAGCGGCGCTAAGGCAATGAACAGGAAGGTGAATAGGATGGACTTAAGGCGATTCATATGAAGAGTGTTTGTTGAGTGAAAATCGAAAGTATAAGCCTCTGGGGGGCTTTTTAGCTGCAACAGTATTTAGCTGGTAAACTACTCCAGCCGAAAGCGAAAACCAACGTAAGCCATTCGGCCATACACAGGCCCCCAGACCATTGCGGCGTCAAAGTTCGGCCCAAATGGGTCGTTGGCTCCCATGATGGGGTCGCGCTGACGATAGTTCGTTAGGTTCTCAACGCCAATATAAGCTTCCCAGTGCTTGAAGGCGCGGGTAACCTGGGTGTTGAATAAGGCGAAGCGTGGCGCTCTAGGCAGTGGCTGGCCCGGTACGTGCCCTCCATGCTGCCCACCCTCGCCGGGGCTCATAGCCAGGGGACGTTTGCCGAAACCCTGCATTGTGAGGTCGGCGCGCCACTTATCAAAAGCGGTAGCGTAGGCTATATTAGCAAAAATACGGTGGGGTGACGTGAGCGGCCTAGGCAGCAGCTGGCCCGTATAATCGGTGCGCACATCCAGGTATTTATAGGCGGCTTTGGCCTCTAAGCCCTTCACTAGCTCCACCTGCACTTCGGCCTGGAAGCTGCGCGAGTATGAGCGGCCACCCGGCAGCAAGTTGCTGATGTTAAGCTGATAGGGCGAGTAATAGGCATCAGCTACTACCTGGTTCTGGAACTCGGTGTGGTAATAGTCAGCTACGAAGGTAGCGGGCCGGCCAAGCAGGGTGAAGTATTGGGTAAAACTGCCCCCCACGTTCCAGGCTTGCTCCGGCCGCAGATTATTCGACACCACAAAGTCGCGGGAGCTAACGAGCATGCCCGTGTTTTCGGCAATGGGATTGGCCGTGCGGAAACCCGACCCACCGGCTAGGCGCAACACCGTATTCTTGGTGGCGTCGTACTTGATATTGAGGCGGGGCGTCAGAAACCAGCCGTACAGGTTATGGCGGTCGAGGCGCAGGCCCCCGACTACCGTCAGGTTACGAGCGTTCTGATACGTGTACTCGGCGAAGGCGCCCGGTACCCGCTCCTGGCGGATACGGTTTTCGCGCTGGTAGCGCTGAGCGGGTGTTTCGGAGGGCGCGGAGGCGTAGTCAGGCTGTAGTAAAACCTCGCGGTAATTATCGTGCAGATAGCTAAGGCCCACGCGGTAGGTATGGGCGGTGTTGCCCAGTACGCTTTGAAACAGCAAGGTGGCCAGACCCGTGCGCTGCCGCCCATCATACGTGCGGCGGCCGTACTGAGAGTCAAAGGCGTGGTCGGTGGCGGTGAGCATCAAACCCAGGCTCTGATAGGGGCGGCCGGGCCAGGTGTAAGAGGTTTTGGAGTAACCTGTATAGCGGTCAGTCGCGAGCGAGGTGCCGTAGTACGGGTTGCCGGCTTCTTCCCGAAACCCCACCTGCCCGCCCTGGCGAGTTTCGCGCAGCGCTCCAAGTCCTAGTTCGCTTACAATGCCATTGCCCGACTGGTATTTCCACTTATTGAACACGTTGTACTGGGTGGCGAGGGGCAAATCCAGAAAGCCATCCTTATTGCGGTCGACGCGGCGGCTGAGGTGGTCGGAGTGCAGGAGCAGGGCCGTGCTGAGCTTCTTGCTGACGGGCGCTGAAAGGTTAAGATTAAGGTCGAATTTGCCCAGATCGTTGACGTAAGCGTTGAAGAGCAGGCGGTCGGTTTTGGCGGGATCCTGCAGGCGCACGTTCACCTGGCCAGCCATGCCTTCGTAGCCATTCACCACGGATCCCATACCCTTTATAATGTCGATACTCTCGATCCAGGGGCCCGCCAGATAGCTCAGCCGGTAAGGCGTAGCCAGGCCGCGCAGGGCTGGCAGATTATCCACGGTAAGCAGTGAGTAAGCGCCATCTAGCCCCAGCAGCTGAATCTGCTTTGCCCCCGACACCGCATCGGTGGTCGACACCTCTACGGCAGCATTGGTCTCGAAGCTCTCTGCGAGGTTGCAGCAGGCCGACTTGGTTAAGTCGCGGCTCGTGATGACTTGGGTATTGGTGGGCGTAAGGCCGGAATAAGAAGGCGCCCGCTCTTCCACGCGCACTTCGCCTAGCTCGGCAGAACGGCGCAGCGCGATGCGCACAAAGGACTGCTCGGTGGCCCCAACAATAACGGTATCAGGCCGATAGCCTAGTGCTTGAATGATGAGGCGATGAGAAGCCCCACGGGCGGGCCGCAAGATGCTAAAAATGCCCCCCGCGTCGGTGTTTGTAGCGCCCGATTGGTCTTCGAGCCAGCGCACTATGGCACCGGGCAGCGGTGCCGTGGCGGCAGCATCAGTCACTTGCCCACGTACGGGCAAGCTAGCCGGAGTTTGAGCGGCGGCTGGTTCGCTGAGGAGTAGCAAAAAGCCCCCCAGCGCCAACAGCTTGCGCCCTGAAAAGGAATTCATAACAGAAAGAGGTAGAAGTATTTCCAAAGACAATGGCGGAGCCAAATGGCCCGCGTGCCTGAGCCGATACAGTTCAGCCAGGCCCAGTGATCAGGAGAAACGCTAGACTACCAGAATGCAACCGAAAGCAAGCAGCACACGACCCGCCCGCGAAGGAGGCGAGGCGTCGGAGGCATACCAGCGGCAAGCAGCCTGCGCCAGTAGGGGCGAAGCTGGAATGGGCGGCCAAACCGTGGTTGCTGGCCAAGGGCTGATGGCCGGACCAGCAAGAAATTTGCCCCCCAGCGAGGCGGGAGCAGGCGCGCTCAGCTTGTGAAAATCGGTAGCAAGGTCGCAGCAGGCTTGCCGGAGCTGCGAGGCAACAGAAGCGCCACAATCAAGCACATTGTTGCTTGGTTGGCACGCATCGACAGCAGCACGGAAGGTGATGTTGGCCGTGCTGCGCCCACTCACGTTGCAGGTGCGCCGCTGCACCGTCAGCCCCACCGAAGCGGCGAGGATGAGCAAGGCCAGCAGACCGCTAAAAATCCGATGAGTAAGTGGGCGCTTCACGGGTGCAAAGATACGATACCGCACTTGCAAAATGCGGCGGGAAAGGTGCAGGATATAGGGCACACAGCCCGCGGGATTGTGAGTTGTAATTCCAGCCAGAAAATTAGATGGGCAGCCTGAGAGTCAAGCCTCTCTGAAGCAATTAAATGCAGCAATAAAGCTTACGATTCGCCTTAAAACGGATACTGACATTTTGGCAAAAGCGCTACCACTGCTTACCACTTTACTCAATCATTTGAGTTTAATCAGTCAAAAAAGCCCCCCAGTATCTCAAAAAATGAGTTTTTACGTTGTGGTAGAAAATGGTAAATAGTGGTTGCCTTTTCATAGGCAATCTGTACTTTTGCTAACCTCCCTTTTTCGTGGCCTATCGGCCTGATCCCTCCCTATGAATCTTCTCTCTGGCGAATATGAGTGCAAGCTTGACCCGAAAGGGCGCTTGGTGCTGCCCGCCAAAGTGAAGGGAAATCTGCCGGAAGCGTCAGGCAACCAGCTGGTGCTGGTGCGCGGCTTCGAGCCTTGCCTGGTGCTGTACCCGCGCGCCGCCTGGCGCATCATCCACGACAAAGTGATGGCCCTCGACGAGTTCAACGAGGAGTACCGGCAGTTTCAGCGCAACTTCTTTCGCGGCATGACGGAAGTCGATTTCGATAGCATTGGCCGTTTTATGCTGCCGCGCACCATGCTGCGCTATGCTGGTATCGAAAAGGAAGCCATCATCGTGGGCCTGGGTAACCGGTGCGAAATCTGGGACCCGGAGCGCTATGATGAGTTCCTGATTAAAGACCAGCAGAGCTTCTCTAAGCTGGCCCAGAAATTTTTGTCCACCGAAACGCCCCCCGGTGGGCAACTGGCCGCATGAGTACTGCGCAGCCCACCAACGGCTCGGTGTATCACCGCCCCGTGATGCTGGCCGAGTGCCTGCAAGCGCTGGATATTAAGCCCGAAGGCCGCTACGTAGATGTCACGTTTGGCGGCGGCGGGCATTCCAAGCCTATTCTGGAAAAGCTCACCACCGGTCACCTCTACAGCTTCGACCAGGACGCGGATGCTGAGCACGAAGCTGCGGCTTTAGCCGGCCCCAACTTCACATTTATCCGCGCCAACTTCCGCGACTTGCAGCAGGAGCTAGCTGCCCACGGTGCCCTACCCGTCGATGGAATACTAGCCGATTTGGGAGTTTCCTCGCATCAGTTTGATACCGCCGAGCGTGGCTTCAGCACCCGCTTCGATGGCCCCTTGGATATGCGCATGGACCCTGAGGCCGACCGCACAGCCGCTGAGGTAGTCGCTGAGTATTCGGAGGCTGAATTGCACCGCATCTTCGGGATGTACGGCGAGGTGACCAACGCCCGCACGCTAGCGAACACGCTCGTGACGGCGCGGCGCGGTCAGGCTGTGCGGACCATCGGCGAGCTGAAAAAAGCAATTGCTCCTTGCACACCCCGCGGCAAAGAGAACAAGTATTTGGCCCAGGTATTTCAGGCCCTTCGCATCGAGGTAAACGATGAGTTGACAGCTTTGCAGGAAATGCTGTTGCAAACGGCTCAGGTACTGCGGCCCGGCGGTCGGCTGGTGGTCATGTCCTACCATTCATTGGAGGATAGGCTGGTGAAGAACTTCATGGCCAAGGGAAAGTTTTTCGGCGAAGTGGAGAAGGACTTTTATGGCCACCAACATACGCCCTTTACGGTGCTCACGCGCCGCCCGGTGGAAGCGTCGGCGGAGGAGGTAGCCGAGAATAGCCGCGCACGCAGTGCCAAGCTGCGCATTGCGGAGCGGAGTCAGGAAAAAGCTAAGAGTTGAGTTGATATGGCTATAAATACGATTAAACCACCTGCGGCGACGCCCCGCGCCAACGTGCCCCGGCCGGTAATTGCCCCCCCGGCACCCGAGCCCGAGCCTGAACCGGCGGAGGAAGAAGCCCCCCGCGCCCCGCGCCCGACAAAGGCGCGCAGCTCCTGGAGCGTGTTTACGCTGCTCGAGCGCATTACGCGCATGGATGGCCTGTTTCGGGAAGGTTTGCCGGTGCGCTACCTGCCGCACGTGCTGTTCATCATGTTCCTGACCTTGCTTTACATCGGCAACACGCACTACGGCTACCGCATGAATCGCAACATCCAGAAGCTAAAGCTGGAAACGGAAGATTTGCGTGCCGACTATACAACCCTGAAATCGGACTACATGGAGGCCAGCAAGCAGAGTGAGGTAGCTCGCAAGGTGGCCGCTTACGGCTTGGTTGAAAGCTCCTCACCACCGTTTCGCATCACTGTGCCTGCTGGTCGTCTCGACGAAGCAGAGCTGGATAAACTGCCCATCATCACAGCCGATTCGTTGATGGCGCGGGCTGTGCGCGATTCGTTGGCTACCGTCGCTGCTGACTCGGTGGCGCTGGCGGAGGGCGAAATCGAGGAGTAATCAACGACTTCGGGCTTTAGCCCAGCTTATGCTTTTGGGGGGTCAAAAAGCCCCCCAGGTACTTGTTCAACGCAATACACACGGAATACTTTGAAAGGCAACGTTAAAAAATCCATCGTTACCCGCGTACGGCTGGCGTTTTTGGGCGTCTGCCTGTTTTCGGCGGCCATCGTGTGGAAGGTGACTCGGATTCAGTTTAAGGAGGGTGACCGGTGGCGGGCATTGGAGCAGGAGCGGCGCGTGGTTTACCAGCCCGTGTTTGCTACCCGTGGCACTATTCTGTCAGACAACGGCAGCATCATGGCCACCTCGTTACCTTTTTACCGCGTGGCCTGGGACCCAAGTGTGGTCGATAAGCAGCTGTTGAATCGGAACGTAGACTCGCTGGCTTTGCTCTTGTCGCAATTCTTCGGCGACCGTTCGGCTAAGGAATACAAGCGCAAGCTGATGAACGCCAAAAACTCGAAAGAGACGGTGCGCTACCTGCGGCTGAATTCACGCCAAATCAATTATCAGGACAAAAAGAAGCTGGCCCAGTGGCCCATTTTCCGGTCGGGCAAGAACAAAGGCGGCGTAATCTTCGAGAAGGTTGACAAGCGTTTTCGGCCTTTCGGTGGCTTGGCCCAGCGGACTGTGGGCTTCCTGAATGAAGACAAAAATGGCGCTGGCCTAGAATTTACTTACAACAGCCAGCTAGCCGGCAAAGATGGCGAAGCACTGTTTGAGCGTTTGCCAGGCGGCAATAAGCCCATCTACGATGGCACCGAAATAAAGCCCCTGCCCGGCTACGACATCAAGACGACCATTGACATCAACTTGCAGGATGTGGCCGAAAATGCCCTCTACAAGTCATTGGTGGATAATGATGCGCAATACGGCTGCGTAATTCTGATGGAAGTGCAGTCGGGGGAAATCAAGGCTGTGGCTAACTTAGGCAAGGCTGCGGATGGCGTGTACCGCGAGGACTACAACTACGCCATTGCCGACCAAGGCCGCACCGAGCCGGGTTCCACTTTCAAGCTGGCTTCGATGATGGCTTTGTTTGAAGACAACCCTGACCTGGAGCTAACCGATATGGTGGATACCGGCAACGGCCGCATGTACATTGGCGGGGCCGTGAAAACCGACTCGCACGCCAATGGTAAGATTTCGGTGCAGAAAGTGGTGGAACAATCATCCAATATTGGGGTGGCGAAGCTAGTAAACGACCATTTTCAGCAGAAGCCAGACAAGTACACTGATTACCTCAAGCGCTTTGGACTTGATAAGCCATTGGGTTTTCAGATGCACGGTGAGGCGAGGCCTTACGTAAAAGACCCCACCGACCGGAGCTGGAGCCGCACCTCGCTCACCACCATGAGCATCGGGTACGAGCTGAAATTAGCCCCACTCCAAACGCTGGCTTTTTACAATGCCATTGCCAACGATGGCGTGAAAATCCAGCCCATCATTGTAAAGGAAATCCGGCAGGCGGATAAGGTGATTGAATCTTTCGAGCCCAAGATTTTAAACCCCAAGATCTGCTCGGAGGAGACCCTGCGTAAAGTGCGCGCGATGCTGGAAGGCGTGGTGCTGCAAGGAACGGCCAAAGCCATCAAATCGAACGACTTCAGCATTGCGGGCAAAACGGGCACTGCCTGGAAGTTTAAGAATGGCCAGTACACGCGCACGTATTCCACCAGCTTCTGCGGCTACTTCCCGGCCGACAAGCCCAAGTACAGCTGCATCGTGGTAGTCGACTCGCCGAAACGGGGCCGTATTTATGGCTCTGACGTGGCCGCGCCGGTTTTCCGCGAAGTTGCCGACAAAGCCATGGCCCGCGACATTGCTAGCCAGCGCCCATTGTTGGCTCGGGTGCCGCTGAATAAAACGCAGGTGCCTGTCGTGAAAGCAGGTTTGCAGGATGAGCTGACGCTGGTGTGCGAAAAGTTGGGTGTGAACCAACAGTCGCAAGCGGCGGGCGAAGAATGGGTCCGAGCCGACACCAATACCCGCTCGTTGGCCTGGCATGCGCAGCCCGTGCGCCGTGGCCAGGTGCCCGACGTAAATGGCATGACCCTGCGCGACGCGCTGTTTCTGCTTGAAAACCGGGGGCTGCGTGTGCATGCCGTAGGCAGCGGACGCGTGCACCGCCAGTCGGTAGCAGCGGGTACGCCATTGCGCCGTGGCACAGTGGTTATGCTGGAGTTGCAGCCCATTGGCGCTATGGCTGGCACCAAGCCTCAGCCCCCGCCAGCACGAACCAAGTTGGTAGAAAACAAGCTACTAACCCCCGCCGATCCGGATCCGGTGAAGCAAAGAGCGAAGCTGCTTTTGCGCCAGGAACAACTGAAAAAGAAGCTCCGCGAAGAAACAGAGCCAGTAGAGGCTAAAAAGCCGGAAGTAGGCAAGGATAAAAAGAAGGTATTGATAACTAGCCTTCACTAGTACAAACAGCACCCGGAATACATTGACCAATTCAGCTCCCATAGCGCACCCCCTAGTTGACCTGCTGCCCGCCGTAAAGGTGATGGCGCAGCATGGCCCTACCGATGTAGTGGTGCAAGGCCTCACGCTAGACTCGCGGCAAGCAGGCCCCGGCATGGTATTTTTTGCCTTGCGCGGCGCCCAGACCGACGGCCACCAGTTCATCGACAAAGCCGTGGCCCAGGGTACGGCGGTGGTGGTCTGCGAAAATTTGCCCCCCAGCCTCGACCCGGCCACCGCTTACGTGCAGGTGCCTGATAGCGCTGAAGCTATGGCCCACATGGCCGCAGCATTTTACGGTCATCCTTCGCGCCAACTTCAACTCGTAGGCGTGACGGGCACCAATGGCAAGACCACCTGCGCGACGCTGCTGCACAAGCTGTTCCGGGAGTTGGGCCACCACGTGGGCTTGCTTTCCACGGTACAGAATCAGATCGACGAGGAGGTAATTCCGGCTACGCACACCACGCCTGATGCTATTCGGCTGAACGAGTTGCTGGCCCGGATGCTGCGCGCCGGCTGCACCTATGTGTTTATGGAGGTCAGCTCCCACGCGGTAGTGCAGCACCGCACCACGGCTTTGCGCTTCGTGGGGGGCATTTTTACCAATCTCACCCACGACCACCTCGATTATCACGGCACTTTCGATGAGTACCTGAAGGCCAAGAAGGGATTCTTCGATCAGCTGGGGAAGGATGCCTTCGCTCTAACCAACGCCGACGACAAGCGCGGTCCGGTGATGCTGCAAAACACCGCCGCCCGCCGCGAAACCTATTCGCTGCGCAGTATGGCTACATTCCGGGGGAAGCTGCTGGAGAATGCCGTGCATGGCCTGCATCTGGAAATAGATGGGCGCGAGGTGCAGTTTCGGCTGATTGGGGTTTTCAACGCCTACAACCTGCTGGCCGTGTATGGAGCGGCCGTGTTGCTGGGCGAAGACCCCACGGAAGCACTTACCGTGCTGTCGGGCCTGACGTCGGCGCCGGGCCGCTTTGAGCCCATTGTGGCCGAGCGCACCCGCGTGACAGGCATCGTAGACTATGCGCATACGCCCGATGCGCTGGAGAATGTACTTTCTACCATCGCCCAGATTCGGCAGCCCAGCCAGCAGGTAATTACGGTGGTCGGCTGCGGCGGCAACCGCGACGCAGCCAAGCGCCCCGTAATGGCCAACCTGGCCGCTAAAGGCTCCAACCGCGTAGTGCTCACCTCCGATAATCCGCGCTTCGAGGATCCTAACGCCATTTTAAGCCAGATGCAGGCTGGAGTACAAGCCCAGGATTTAGGTAAAGTTTTGACGATTCCAGATCGGCGCGAGGCTATCAAAACGGCCGTTGCCCTGGCCCAGCCCGGCGATATTGTGCTGGTAGCCGGCAAGGGCCACGAGACTTACCAGGAGGTGCAAGGCGTGCGGGGGGCATTTGACGACAAGCAAGTCTTGCAAGAGATGTTCGACTTGCTGAATAAATGACCCATGCGCTACGGCAAAAATCCTGAAAACACAACGTTTGACCCCAACCTAAAAAACTAAACCTTTGCATCTTGGCCTAACTCCACTTTCTATCCGCTGACCCCTCGCCCATGCTTTATTACCTCTTTACGTACCTCAGTGAGCACTACAATCTGCCTGGGGCGGGCGTGTTTCAATTTATCTCGTTTCGGGCGGCTATGGCCGTCATTACTTCCCTGCTTATTGCGCAGGTTTTTGGTAAAAGCCTGATCCGGATTTTGCAGAAAAAGCAGGTGGGCGAAAGCATCCGCGACCTGGGTTTGCAAGGGCAGTTGGAGAAAAAAGGCACCCCAACCATGGGCGGCCTGATTATCATTCTGGCCATACTAGTGCCCGTGCTCCTATTTGCCAAACTCGATAATATCTACATCGTACTGATGCTGCTGAGTACGGTTTGGCTAGGCCTGATTGGCTTTCTGGACGACTATATCAAGGTGTTTCAGAAGAATAAAGAAGGCCTGAGTGGGCGCTTTAAAGTGTTGGGTCAGATCGGATTAGGTATTACTGTCGGCTGGGTACTGTTTTTCAGCAACGATGTAACTGTGCGCCAGTACCTGCTGCCCAACGGGCAGCTTTCCGCCGTGGATGCCAGCACCGTGTATCAGGATGTGAAGCTGATGATTACGACCATTCCCTTTGCCAAGAACAACGAACTGAACTACGGCAACCTGTTCGCCTACGCCGGTCCGTACTTCAACGGCCTCTACAGCTTCCTCTACATTCCTATTGTCATCTTCATCATTACGGCGGTTAGCAACGGGGCCAATATCACCGACGGCCTCGATGGCCTGGCGGCAGGCACTTCTGCTATTATCGGTATCACGCTGGCCATTTTCGCCTTCGTGAGTGGTAACGCCCTTCTTGCTGATTATCTGGATATTATGTTCATCCCGAACTCGGGGGAGCTGGTGATATTCTGTACTGCCTTTGTGGGGGCGTGTGTGGGTTTCTTGTGGTACAATAGCTACCCGGCCCAGGTTTTTATGGGCGATACGGGCTCCTTGGCCATTGGCGGCATCATCGCCGTGCTGGCCCTGATTGTTCGGAAAGAATTGCTTATTCCGGTGCTATGCGGAGTGTTTCTGATTGAGAACCTCTCTGTAATGGCCCAGGTGAGCTACTTCAAATACACGCGGCGCAAGTATGGGGAAGGCCGCCGCTTGCTGCGCATGTCGCCCTTGCACCATCACTATCAAAAGCTTGGTTATCACGAATCCAAAATCGTGTCACGCTTCTGGATTGTGGGCATTATGCTGGCGGTGTTTACTCTGGTCACTTTGAAACTACGCTAATGACATTTCTCGCAGTGTTACGCAGTGCTGAAGCGCAGTGTCGCGCAGTGTTCAATCGTCAGCACACTGCCCGACACTGCGCCCTTCACCGCGAAACACTGCGAGAAATTCAACCCGAAATATGCACATCGTAATACTAGGAGCAGCAGAAAGTGGGGTAGGGGCGGCGCTGTTGGCGCAAGCCAAAGGCCACGCCGTTTTCGTGTCTGATGGGGGAGCTATTAAGCCAGCCTATAAGGAGAAGCTGACGCAGGCTGGTATTCGCTTCGAGGAAAACCAGCATACGCTGGAAGAAATTCTGCGCGCCGACGAAGTGGTAAAAAGCCCCGGCATTCCGGAAAAGGCCCCCGTCATTCAGGCTCTGCGTGCCAAAGGAACGCCCATTATCTCCGAAATCGAGTTGGCGGGCCGCTATACGCAGGCCAAGTGCATCTGCATCACCGGCACGAACGGCAAGACGACGACCACGCTGCTCACCTATCATTTACTGAAGGAGGCTGGCCTGAACGTAGGGTTGGCCGGCAATGTGGGCTACAGCCTCGCTGAGCAGGTTATGGAGGATAAGCACGACTACTACGTGGTGGAGCTGAGCAGCTTTCAACTCGACGATACCCACGATTTTGCCCCCTGGCTGGCTATTCTGCTCAATATCACCCCCGACCACCTCGACCGCTACGGTTACAACTTAGAAAACTATGCGGCAGCCAAAATGCGTGTTGCCCGCAACGTAAGCCGCTATTTTATCTACAATGCCGGCGACCCGGAAACGCGCAAAGCGGTAGCCGCTTCGGCTTACGAGAAAACCGCTTTGGCCTTTGATCAGCAACAGAATAGTGAAGCGGGCGAAAACTTAGCTGCTTGGTACGGGCAAGATGGCACGCTTCAGCTGCATTTGCCCGAATGGGCCCAAGGTCAGGTGGAGAGCATTACAGTGGACAACTCGCCGCTGATTGGTCAGCACAACCAGCAGAACATGGCGGCGGCTATCTTGGCGGCCCGCGTTGTGGGGCTGAGTTCCGAGCAGATTGAGAAGGGCTTGGTTTCCTTCAAAAATGCCCCCCACCGCCTACAATTAGTTGGGGAAATCAATGGCGTTAAGTTTATCAACGACAGCAAAGCCACGAATGTGGAAGCGGCGTGGTTTGCCCTCGATGGCGTGCAGCAGCCCATCATCTGGATTGCGGGCGGCACGGATAAGGGCAACGATTATACTTCCCTGCTGCCGCTGGCCAGGCAAAAAGCGAAAGCGCTGATCTGCCTCGGCGTGGATAACGAAAAGCTGAAAGCCAGCTTCGGCACCGTTGTTCCGCACCTGGAAGAAACCCAAAGTATAGAAACCGCCGTGCGCCGCGCCGCCGAGCTAGCCGCCCCCGGCGACGTGGTGCTGCTCTCGCCTGCCTGCGCCAGCTTCGATCTATTTAAGAACTACGAAGACCGTGGGGGGCAATTTTCTGCCGCCGTGGAAAAGCTTATGAGTGAATGGGCGAATGAGTGAATGAGTGCTCGGTCATTCTACTCGCTTCAATTACGTCACTCATTCACCCATTCACTCATTCGCCTATGGAACCCGTAAAACTCTGGCTGCAACGCAACCTCAAAGGCGACCCTATTTTGTGGGGCATCGTGCTGCTGTTTTCTTTCATCAGTATTGCCGTGGTGTATTCGGCCACCGGCACGCTGGCTTACAAGAAGATGGGGGGCAATACGGAGTACTTCCTGGTTAAGCACACGGGTCTGATCTTCGTGGGACTGGCCTTTATGTGGCTGGCGCACCGCATCGACTATCGGTACTACTCGCGCCTGTCGCTGTATGCGCTGCTGCTCTCGGTGCCCTTGTTGCTGTTTACCTATTTCATGGGCTCGAATATCAACGAAGCCTCGCGCTGGCTGACTATTCCGGTTATCAACCAAACCTTCCAGCCTTCCGACTTGGCCAAACTGGCCCTGATTTCTCATTTGGCAAGTATGCTCAGCCGTCGGCAGCAGCATGTGCAGGATTTCAAAACGACGCTGCTGCCCGTAATGCTGTGGGTGGGTCTTATTTGCGGCATTATTATCATGAGTAATGCCTCTACGGCGCTGCTGTTGTTTGCCACCTGTCTGCTGCTCATGTTCATCGGCCGCGTGCCACTCAAGCAGATGGCGGTGATGGTGCTTATTGGAGCGGTTGTGGGTGGTATTGGCCTTTCGTCGGGTCAGCGCTACAAAACGGTACTTACTCGTATTGAGAGTTTTACCGACAAGACCAAGCCGGTGCCTTTTCAGCTGGAGCACAGCTATATCGCCATTGCTACGGGCGGTATCAGTGGGAAAGGCCCTGGTAAAAGCACCGAGCGCAACATTCTGCCCCACCCGTATTCCGATTTTATCTACGCCGTTATCATTGAGGAATATGGCCTGATTGGGGGCGTGGTAGTGCTGTTTTTGTATCTGGCTTTCCTCTATCGGGGCCTGAATACCGTAATCCATAGCTATGGGGCCTTTGGGGGGCTTTTATCGGCCGGACTAACCTTTAGTCTGGTTTTGCAGGCGATGGTAAATATGGGCGTGGCCGTGGGCCTTGGGCCTATCACGGGCTTGCCGCTGCCCTTGCTGAGTATGGGCGGTACCTCCTTGATATTCACGGGTATTAGCATCGGTATTATCCTGAGCGTCAGCCGTGGTGAACGGGAAATTCGCCCCATGACGGGTGAGCCTGAGGACACAGCACGCATTCCCAAGAAAACCGCCTACGCGTAACTACATAGGTTACTCTACACAATTCTTTAGTACAGCCTACGCTTACATGCCCAAGTCGAATCTTCAGTTTATTTCTTCGCATGCCGCGCCCTACCGCATTATTATCAGCGGCGGGGGCACGGGGGGGCATATTTTTCCGGCGGTGGCCATCGCCAACGAGCTGCGGCGGCGTCAGCCGGAAGCCGAAATCCTGTTTGTGGGCGCCAATGGTCGCATGGAAATGACCCGGGTGCCCGAGGCCGGCTACGACATTGTGGGCCTCGATATCAGCGGCTTACAGCGCCGCCTGACGCCGCAGAATCTGTTGTTTCCGCTGCGGGTGATTCGGAGTGTAAAAAAGGCACGTAAAATCATTGAGGAGTTCCGCCCTGAAGCGGTTGTGGGCGTTGGCGGCTACGCTTCGGCTCCTATTTTATTGGCCGCCGCTTCGCGGGGAATTCCGGCCCTTATTCAGGAACAGAATTCCTACGCTGGCTTAGTAAATAAGCTGCTGAGTCGGCGGGTAAGCCGCATTTGTGTGGCTTATGATGGCATGGAAAAGTTCTTTCCAAAAGATAAGCTGGTACTGACTGGCAACCCTGTTCGCACTGAAATTGCCTCCGGAGACCGTACCGAAGCATTAAAGTTTTTCGGCCTTTCGCCTGACAAGAAAACGCTGCTCGTGATTGGCGGCAGCCTTGGCGCCCGCACCCTGAACGAAGCTACGGCCGCTGCTCTGCCTCGCCTGAAAGCGGCTGGAGTTCAGCTGCTGTGGCAAACGGGCAAACTCTACTATCCGAAAGCACTGGAGCAGGCCGCGCCATTCGCCGCCGACGGCATTCAAGCTTTAGAGTTCGTGCAATGCATGGACCTTGCCTATGCCGCCGCCGATGTCGTGGTTTCGCGGGCTGGTGCTTTGTCCGTGTCTGAGCTGTGCCTTACCGGCAAGCCGAGTTTGCTGGTGCCTTCGCCTAACGTGGCCGAAGATCATCAGACCAAAAATGCCTCGGCCCTGGTTCGCCATCAGGCTGCCATACTCGTCACGGATGCGGAAGCGCCCGTTCGCCTCTACGATGAGGCGCTGAGCTTACTAGCCGACGAGTCGCGCCAGCGGCAGCTAAGCGCTAACGTGCGCCAGCTCGCCCGCCCCGACGCTACGGCCGCCATTGTAGATGAACTACTCACTATCATGGACCGCCGATGAATCCTGTAGCCGCATTTCCCTACGTCTATTTTCTCGGCATCGGTGGCATCGGTATGTCGGCGCTGGCGCGGTGGTTCCAAGCCAATGGTCACCAGGTGAGCGGCTACGACCGCACGCCAACGCCACTCACGGAAGCCTTATCGGCCGAAGGCATTGCCGTGCATTATGCGGATGCAGTAGAGAATATTCCGGCGGAGGTACGTGAAAATGCCCCCCAGACGCTGGTTGTGCTTACGCCGGCAATTCCTGCGGGCCATCAGGAGTGGGCCTGGCTGCGCGAAAAAGGCTACGATATTCGCAAGCGCAGCCAAGTGCTGGGTTTGCTGACTCAAGGCAAGCGCACCATTGCCGTAGCCGGCACCCACGGCAAAACCACCACTTCGTCAATGGTGGCGCACTTGCTCCACCACGCGGGCGTCGACTGCTCGGCCTTTCTGGGGGGCATTTCTGTGAATCTTGGGTCGAATCTACTCTTAAGCAATGGCGCAGACGCGGGTTCTAAGCCTGTTGTAGTGGAGGCCGATGAGTATGACCGCAGCTTTCTGACATTGCACCCCGATGTAGCCATCGTAACCAGCACGGATGCCGACCACCTTGATATATATGGCACTCAGGATGCCCTAATAGAGTCCTTCCGGCAGTTTGTGGGCCAGATAAAGCCCGGCGGCACGCTGTTGCTCAACCACACTGCCGATGCTAGTGTAGCCACCGCGGTTCCTGCTGACGTGCAGGTCATTCATTATGGTCTGGAAGTAGGTCAGGGGGCAAATCTGTACGCCGCGAATGTAACGGCCCATGGCCACCAGTTTCGCTTCGATGTGCATAGCCCACACGGTAACCTGACTGATTTGCAGCTGACTGTGCCCGGCTTCCACAACGTGGAAAATATGCTCGGGGCCATTTTTGCTGCCCAACTGGAAGGCGTAAATGCCGGAGAACTTGCAGCTGCCGTAGCGGCTTATCGGGGCGTAAAGCGTCGCTTTGAGTTTATCGTCACCACAAAAAATAAGGTTTATGTTGACGATTATGCCCACCACCCACGCGAAATCGAAGCTTTCCTTCGTTCCCTACGTGCGTTGTACCCGCAGAAACGTCTGCGCGTCATCTTCCAGCCCCACCTTTTTACCCGCACCCGCGACTTTGCTCCTGGCTTCGCCGAGAGCCTGAGCCTAGCCGATGAGGTGGTGCTACTCGATATATATCCCGCTCGTGAGCTGCCGATTAGCGGAGTTACTTCCGAGTTGATTCTGTCTCAAATAACAGCTCCCAAGAAGTCATTGCAAACCAAGGAGCAAGTCTTAGCGGCGGCCGCTGCCGATAATGATTTTGACGTGCTGGCTACCGTTGGGGCCGGTGATATAGATCAATTGGTGCCTCAGCTACGAACCATTTTAACCAGCCGCTGGCATGAAACTCAAGCCTAACGCCAAAAATTATCTGTTTGCAGCGGCTTGCCTGTTGCTGCTCATCGGCTTGGCCGTGTTTGCGGGCCTGCGCCAAGCCAACCGTCCCGTGGGTCAGGTTATCGTGACCATCAGTAACGAATTCAACAACTATTTCATCAGTGAGCAGGAGGTAACCGCCTTGCTCACGCGTAATGGCTATCAGCGCCTGGAAGGTGCCCGACCCGAAGAATTAAATCTGAAAGCCCTCGAAGCCCGACTGAAAGCGCACAGCTTTGTGCGTGAAGCAGAAGTATACCGCGACTTGGCCGGCAACCTGCACGCCGACGTGCGCCAGAATCGTCCCATCGCCCGCCTGATACACGCCGACACCCGCCGCGACAGCTACCTCGACGCCGAGGGCCATGAGTTGCCGCTTTCACCTCTGTTCACAGCCCGCGTTGTGCCTGTAGCTCGTCAGGGCGGAGCTCCCATTCCCGCTACGTTTTTTCGTGACTCCACGGGCCGCCGCTACCTCGAAGTATTGCGCTACATCGACGAGCACCCCTTTTGGCGGGCTCAAGTGGCTGAAGTATTTATTGGGCAGAATGGCAAACTTGCTTTTACCCAGCAAATAGGAGATCAACGAGTAGAATTTGGGTTTCCAGAGAATATTTCAGAAAAATTCGCGAAACTAATGGTATTTTACCGGCAAATTCCCCCAGTTTTAGGATGGGATACATACCACCGCGTCAATGTCGAGTTCAAAGACCAGATCATTTGCGAATAACTATACAATCTCTGTAACGCCTAAAAAGGCCCTTTAAGCGCCCGAAATAGCGTTTTTTTAGATACACACTGCAACTTCCCGCAAACCCTGCCAGTACCTACCCCATGCAAAACGATAAAATTGTAGTCGGCCTCGACATCGGCACCACCAAAATCTGCGTCCTGGTAGGACGCAAAAATGAGTTTGGCAAACTTGAAATCCTCGGTATGGGTAAAGCCGTGTCGGAGGGTGTGGTGCGCGGTATTGTATCCAATATTGACAAAACTGTAGACGCGATTAAGAAGGCAATTCGGCAGGCAGAAGAGCAGTCTGGTATCAATATCGGCGTAGTGAACGTTGGTATTGCCGGTCAGCATATCAAGAGCCTGCAGCACAATGGCAGCATCACGCGGGCTTCGCAGGATAGCGAGATTACCGTGGATGATGTCAACCGCCTGACCAACGATATGTACCGCCTGGTAACTCCGCCCGGCTCCGAGATTATCCACGTAATGCCCCAGGACTACAAGGTGGATTACGAGGAAAATATCATGGATCCGGTTGGGATGTCGGGTGTGCGCCTGGAAGGCAACTTCCACATTATTACTGCTCAGAGCACCGCCATCAACAACATCAACAAGTGCGTTACCAAAGCCGGGCTTGAAATTGATAATCTGATTCTGGAGCCGCTGGCATCAAGCATGTCGGTGCTAAGCGAAGAGGAAAAGGAAGCCGGTGTAGCCCTGATTGATATCGGTGGCGGCACTACCGACTTGGCGATTTTCAAGGATGGTATCATTCGTCACGCGGCGGTACTGCCTTTCGGTGGCAACATCGTGACTTCCGATATCAAGCAAGGCTGCCTGGTAATGCAGAACCAAGCGGAGCAGCTGAAAGTGAAGTTTGGAAAGGCCATTGCGGAGGAAGCCTCTGATTACGAGATTGTAAGCATCCCAGGCTTGCGCGATCGGGCTCCTAAGGAGATTTCCCTAAAAAACCTCGCCCACATCATTGAGGCGCGGATGGAGGAAATTGTGGAGTTGGTGTATGCCGAGATTCAGCGTACCGGCCACGCCGATAAGCTGGCTGCCGGTATTGTACTAACCGGTGGCGGGTCGCAGCTCCAAAACCTAGTGCAGCTCACCGAATACGTAACAGGTCTGGATACCCGCATTGGATACCCCAATGAGCACCTGGGCAAGAGCCGCATTGAGGCTGTAAAGTCGCCGATGTATGCTACTACCGTCGGCTTGGTGTTGGCTGGCTACCGTTCAATTGATGAGCGCGTGAGCCGCAGCTACGAGCCCGAAGAGCAAACCTATCGCCCCGCTGCTCCTGAGCCGCGCATGGAAGCGCCTGTTATTGCTGCCGTTCCACAAAAAGCCCCCCAGGCGCCCGTACCACCCAAAAAGCCATCCGGTGCCGGCAAGTTCTTTCAGGATATCATCAGCCGCACCAAAGGCCTGTTGATCGACGATTTTGACGATAAGCAATACTAAATGGCCAAATGGCTAAAGGGTTAGAGGTTAAATGGTTGGCTGTTCAACGAGATTCGGGAACAGCCAACCATTCAGCCATTCAACCACTTAGCCATTCAACCCACAGCCATTTAACCATTTAGCCATTCACCTCATGAATTATAAATTCGATATTCCTTCCACTTCAAAGTCTATCATCAAGGTAATTGGTGTGGGCGGCGGTGGTTCTAACGCCGTGAACCACATGTTCAGCCAGGGCATAAAGGACGTGGAGTTCATTATCTGCAATACGGATAAGCAGGCGCTGCACAGCAGCACCGTGCCTACCAAACTGCAGATCGGCGTTGACCTTACAGAAGGCCTTGGTGCTGGCGCTAACCCTGAGCGCGGCAAACAGGCCGCCATCGAGAGCCGCGAGCAGATTCGGGAGCTACTCAGCAACGGCACGCGCATGGTGTTCATCACGGCCGGTATGGGCGGTGGTACCGGCACCGGCGCTGCGCCCGTTATTGCCAAAGTGGCTAAGGAGCTAGGCATTCTGACCGTAGGCATCGTGACCGCTCCGTTCCTGTTTGAGGGTAAAAAGAAGCGTCAGCAGGCCGAGCATGGCATTAAAGAGCTAAGCGAGAACTGCGACACGGTGCTCGTGATTCTCAACGATAAGCTCCGCGAGATTTTTGGCAACCTGCCTATTCGGGCGGCTTTCGCGAAAGCGGATAACGTGCTGAGCACAGCGGCCAAAAGTATTGCCGAAATTATCACGGTAACCAGCGAGGTGAACGTGGACTTTGAAGACGTGAAAACCGTCATGAAGGACTCGGGGGCAGCCGTTATGGGCAGTAGCATCACCGATGGCGAAAATCGTGCACAGCGCGCCGCCGAGGAGGCTTTGGCCTCGCCGCTGCTCAACAACACTGATATTCATGGCGCGCAGAAAATTCTGCTCAGCATTATGTCGGGTGATCAGGCTGAGCTGGAAATGGATGAGCTGACCGAAATTACGGAGTACATCCAAGACAAAGCCGGGCAGGACGCTGAAGTTATCTTCGGCCACGGCATCGATTCGACTTTGGGGCAGAGCATCCGCGTGACGGTTATTGCTACGGGTTTTGCCCGTGATGCACACACCATCAACACGGGTTTCGTTAACAATAAGGTCGCGGAGGAGCAAGAGCCTGATCCTCAGATCAACTTGTTCGACAAAGACCGTCAGGAAGCGCCCGCTGCACCGATTGTGCCTACGTTTGGCACGCCGGCTCCTGCACCGGCGCCTGCCCCGGTAGAACCGCCCAAGGTGACTTTTGATCTGGAAACGTCGGTTTCAAACTATGTGCCGCCCGTAGCTGCGCCCTCGTCGCCGGCTCCGGAACTTGTGGCTGTGCAGCAGCCCGCGCCGCAGCCCCAGCAACATGTTGCGCCGCGCCCTACACTGGATGCCCGCGCTGAGGAACGTCGCCGTCGTCTTCAGGACTTAAGCAACGGGTTGACCAATGACGCCATCAAGGATCAGCTGGAAACCCCCGCTTATCTGCGTCGGCATGTGAAGCTGGAAAATGTAACGCCATCAAATGAGCGCGATATTTCCCGCTTCAACCTTTCCGACGATAATGAGCTGTTAGGCGACAATCGGTTTCTGCATGACAATGTAGATTAGGTTTTACCTGACAAACATAAAAGACAGAGGCCGCTGGAGAATCTCCAGCGGCTTCTGTCTTTTATGTTTGTTTGCTAAGGTTGGGCAAGCGTGTCAATTACGGCAGAATTAGAATCTTGCCGAATGGGATCTGCTAGCTCCCTATCGGGACTGAGCGTACGTGCGCCGGACGAGCTTGTCGTGCTACACGATCCTAATACGGAGAGAGCGGCTAACACAAGAAGGAGAAACGCCTTTTTCATGGCTGGGGGGCAATTTTGAGCCTCCTGAAGTTAAGCTGAAACGTGGGCTACTTGTTTGCTGTGAACACAATATCGCTGACAAAAAAAAGCCGTTGGTCAGGCCTGACCAACGGCTTTTTTGGACTTACTGCTGGCCCTGTCCCTGCCCGTCGCCGCCCGACTTCTGGTCGTCGTTGCGGATGCTCTTTTTGGGGCGGCTAGCGCGGTTATCCATTTTACCAAATTGGTAATTGAAGCTCACGCGCACCCCACGGTTGTACACGTAGTTGTTGCTGCGCGAAGTAAAGCGGGCAGCGTCCAGCTCATTACGGAAGCGAATGGTGCGGTTGAATGGATTGTCCAGGCCTAAGCTTATACTGCCTTTCTTCTTGAAAAGCTCTTTTTTGGCTGCAATGCTATAGTACTGGTAAGCCGAGGTGCGACCTTGCAGCTGCACGCGTGGAGAGTTCAGGAAGCCTGAGAACTGCGCACTGTAGCCTTTGTCGAACTGATAGGACGACGAGATGTTGGCATTGTACATCAGGCCACTATTGCTGGTATTTAAGCTCGAGCTTTTGAGAGTTACATAATAGGTATTCACGTTGCCGTTCACGGTCCACTTTTCCGTCAGCTTTGTCGAGCCAAACACGCTCATCCCATAAGTAGCATTGCGGGCTACGTTCTGAAAAGTGGTATAAATTACCTGAGCCCCGGTAGTGTCGGTTGTAATAAATCTCTTAAGCGGTTCAAGGCTTGACACACTCTCAATAGCGTTATTGGTGCGGCGGGAGTAGAGCGAGAAATTCAGGTTACTCTTTTTGATATACGTGCTGTATCCCAGCTCGTAGGAATCGGTCAGCTCGGCGTCCAGATTGGGATTGCCGGAGGAGAAGATGCGAGGGTCGCTGGTGTTCAGATAGGGGTTCAGGAAGTAGATATTAGGGCGCTGCACACGCCGCGTATAGCTCACCTTTAGCTTCTGGCTTTTATCCTTGCCAAAGTCGCGGGAGGCTACAACGCTGGGAATAAAGTTGGTGTACTGCTGGCTAATTTCGGTGTCGTTGGAGAAGAAGTCGCCGCCGATGCGGGTGTGCTCCACGCGGGCGCCCACCTTGAAGCTGTACACTTTTTGCAAGCTAAAGCCGTAGGTGCCGTAGCCCGAGTACACGTCCTGATTATAGCGAAACTGGTTGGTACGGTCGGGGAGAAGCAGGAAGCCGCGGCCATCCACGCTATCCGCTTCGATCTGATAATCGGTGTTTACCTGGCGCAGAATGGATTTGGCACCTATCTCCAGCGTGCTGGTACTGTCGATGGGCTGCACGAGGTCGGCCTGGAAAGTGGCTTCCCGGTTGCGGCTGTCGTTGAAGCTCTGCTCGCGGTAGTCGGGTTCGATAAGCTCGGGCCGGAATTGATCGAGGTCGTATTCGTTCAGGCCTTTATTGACGCTGTAAAGAGCCAAAACGCTGAATTCCTGGCGGGGCTTGGCCAGCGTTTTGGTGTAGCCGAAGTTCAGATCAAGGTTGCGGTTTTGGTTGTCGACTTCAATATCGCGGCTGTAAATGTCGGGGCCAGCGCTGGTGATGTATTCCGAGCTGAGCGTGCGGGGGGCATTAAAGCGAAACAGATTGCCGCGGGCACTGATGTTGAAAGCATCCTTGGGCGTGAGGTCGTAATCGGCGCCTACCTGGCCATAAAGTCCGCCGCCGAGGGTACGATTTGTACTAAGTTGGGTCAGCGTGGCTATTGTGGTGGTGCCCTCAAAATCGCGGCGGAATGTCTCACCCCGGCCGCGGTTATAAAAGCCAAAAGAGCCCAGATTCGCATTGACGCCTACTTTGCCTTTGCGCGCGTTCAGGCTGGTGTTCAGGTTGCTGGAGCGCGTGCCGGCCGACACGTTCACCGACCCATTCACGCCGGCCAGGTCGTTTTTCTTTAAAATAATGTTAATAATACCCCCCGTGCCTTCTGCATCATACTTAGCAGAGGGCGAGGTAATCACTTCTACGGTTTTGATCTGGTCGGCCGGAATCTGACGCAGCGCATCGGCCACGGATGAGGCCACGATGGTGCTGGGCTTGTTGTTGATAAGCACGCGCACGTTGGACGAGCCGCGCAGCTCCACGTTGCCATCCAGATCTACGGCCAGCAGCGGTACTTTCTTGAGTACATCGGCCGCCGTGCCGCCGCTGTTTGTGATGTCCTTATCGGCGTTGTAAACGATGCGGTCGACTTTGTTTTCCACTAGCTCCCGCTCGCCCGTTACCTTCACTTCACCGAGCTGCTGGGTGGTGGCAGCCAGCGAAATGCCTCCCAGGTTCACCTCACCGTCAGCCAGACGCACATTATCAAGCACCTTCGTTTGGTAGCCGACAAAGCTGATGCTGACCTTGTAGGTGCCGGGAGCCAACTTGCTGAAGGCAAACCTGCCTTTATCGTCACAGATGCCGCCATCCACCGCTTTGTCGGTGGTCTGATCGAGCAGCGCGACGGTCGCATATTCTACGGGCTGACCGGTTTTGCTATCCGTAACGGTGCCGCTGAGGCCGGCCGTGCCACGTGGGGCAGCTGGCGGCGTAACCAACGCCGGCCGTGAGGTAGAAGGAGAGGCTGGGGCCGTCTGGGCAAATGTGTGAAAGGACAGGCCGAGTCCAGCCAGCAACAACGGTAATGTGTGTTTCATGAAATAAAGGCAGAAGGGCCGGAAGGCGCTTATCTTGTTTTTCGACTAATGGAGGCCGGATGGGGCCAAAACCCGGAATTTCCGGGTGGCTAGCATAAAGTACTTTGGAGATAAAGGTAAAAAGTGATACAGCGCAGCTTGGAAGAGAGGCGATTAGCGAAGAAAAAGCCCCCCAGCCGCTATCGGTAATTATCAGATTTGCCCTACAGACAAGTATTCAAGCGTTGAGTTGCTTGTAGTGTTTACGGACGAGATAAATTTTATAAAATAAGCGTCAGAAGCATAGAAAAAGCCCCTCAGCGGTAAGCGCCGGGCCTGCTAATGCGAACACGCAGGCGCTTATTGCTGGATATGTATCTTCGCCCGACTTCCCGCTCGGCCATCGCCTATTCATGTATCGTTACTTTACTGCCCTCCGCGCCGAGTACACGCCCTTACTGCTGTTTGCAGGCCGCTGGCTGCTGATTTGCGCCATCGTCGGCGGACTCGCTGGCACGGCCTCGGCGGGTTTTCTGGTGGCGCTGGATTATGTAACGAACTGGCGCGAAGCCCACCGTTGGATTATTGCCTTGTTGCCGCTGGGGGGCTTTCTGGTGGGATTACTATACTACTATTTCGGCCGAAGCGTGGAAGGCGGCAACAATCTGCTGCTCGACGAAATTCATTCTCCTCAGGCCACCCTGCCATTTCGGATGGTGCCGCTCGTACTCATTGGTACGCTGCTCACGCATTTGTTCGGCGGCTCGGCTGGCCGCGAAGGTACCGCTGTACAAATGGGCGGCGCGTTAGCCGACCAACTCCGCGGCCTACTACGTCTGCGTCCCCGCGACCGGACCTTGCTGTTGGTTACGGGCGTCAGCGCAGGTTTTGCCTCCGTGTTCGGCACACCGTTGGCGGGCGCCGTTTTTGGGCTGGAAGTATTCCTGATTGGCCGGCTGCGCTACGATGCCATTCTGCCCAGCTTTCTGGGGGCTATTTTCGCCGATTATGTCACGCGTCACTGGGGAGTGGGGCACACCGCTTATCCGCTGCTGGCGGTTCCGGCGCTGTCACCGCTCGGGCTGCTCAGCGCCGCCTGTGCAGGTATTGTCTTTGGGCTGGCAGCCCGAAGCTTTAGTGGCCTTACGCACCTGGTGGGGGGCTTTTTTAAAAAGTTTATTGCCTGGCCACCGCTCCGGCCGGTAGTTGGTGGCGCGCTGGTAGCCTTGGCCGTGTGGGCTTTAGGTACCACGCGCTACATTGGCCTGGGTGTTCCCGTCATTGAGGAAGCGCTTAAAATACCGGTGCCGCCCTACGATTTTTTACTCAAGCTTGTGCTCACAGCCTTCACTTTGGGTGCCAGTTTTAAAGGCGGCGAAGTGACGCCCTTGTTTTTTATTGGAGCCACGTTGGGCAATGTATTGGCGCCTGGCTTAGCTTTACCTATGCCGTTGCTGGCGGGCATGGGTTTTGTGGCTGTATTTGCCGGCGCAGCCAACACCCCACTCGCTTGCACGCTTATGGCTATGGAGCTATTTGGCCATGAATGCGGCCTGTATGCGGGCTTGGCCTGCGTGGTCAGTTATCTGTTTTCAGGCCATCAGGGTATTTATGGGGGGCAAATGATTGGGCAATCCAAACACGGGTTGTGGGCCCGCCAGCAAGGAAAGCGCCTGCGTGATTTGTAGCCGATACGCTACCGCCTAAAATGCCAGCAACTGCGTCACTTGCTCCTCCAGCAACTGCTGGTACAGTGGATTCGTTAGCTTTCCATCTGCACTCAAATACTTATCAATAGCCGGCAAACGAACGCGTGCCGGCAGCACTGCCGTACCCAGATACATCAGGATATCCGTCAGATGGCTCAAGGCTAAAATGCCGCCCTGCACCCCGGTTGAAACTCCAATCAAGGCCGCCTTTTTGCCGCGAATACCGCCAGGGTAGGGCAAGCCATCAATAAATGCTTTCAACACGCCGGGGAAAGAGCCGTTGTATTCCGGCACCACGAACACCAACTTGTCGGCGTTATTAGTCAGTTCGAAAAGCTCGTTGAAGCCATCGTGCCGACCTGTATTCGCATACAGAGCCGAGGTAATGAAGTCGGAGGGCAAATCGGTGAGGTCCAGAAGCTGGCAGTCGGCGCCTTGGTTTTTAAGCAGTTCAGCGTATAAAACGGCCACCCGACGGGCCCGGGAATTCGGACGGTTTGTCCCGATGATGATAGTAATCATGTGCGTGAGAGCGGAAAGTAGAGGGCAAAAAAGAGGGCGAAACGGAAGCCGTTTCGCCCTCTTTTACTATAACAGCACAACCCTACGCTAGGTTGTCAGAAGTAGCTTTTGCACTAATAAACTCGCGGTTCATCAGGGCAATGTTTTCGAGCGAAATGCCTACTGGGCACTCCGCAGCGCACTGGCCAATGTTGGTGCAGGCACCAAAACCTTCTTTGTCCATCTGCGCTACCATGTTCTCTACACGGGTTTTACGCTCTACCTGCCCCTGTGGCAACAAGGCCAATTGAGAAATTTTAGCAGATACGAACAGCATAGCCGACGCGTTTTTGCAGGCTGCTACGCAAGCGCCACACGAAATGCAGGTAGCGGCCTCAAATGCCTTATCGGCAATGTTCTTCGGAATCGGAATCTCGTTACCATCAGGTACGCCGCCCGTGTTCACGCTGATGTAACCACCAGCCTGAATAATCCGGTCGAAGGCCGAGCGGTCTACGCTCAGGTCGCGGTTTACGGGGAAGGCGTTGGCGCGCCAAGGCTCAATGGTAATCGTGTCGCCGTCGCTGAACTTGCGCATGTGAAGCTGACACGTAGTAGTGCCCTTCTCCGGGCCGTGCGCACGACCATTGATAAACAGGTCGCAGGAGCCACAAATGCCTTCGCGGCAGTCGTGGTCGAATGCTACGGGCTCGTCGCCTTTGAGCAATAAGTCCTCATTGAGCACATCCAGCATTTCCAGGAAAGACATTTCGGGCGAAATATCCTTCACTTGATACTCTACTATTTTGCCCTCGCTATTACGGTTGCGCTGCCGCCACACCTTAAGCGTAAGGTTCATCGGTTTTGCATTAGGGTTATTACCGGCCATTTTATATAAGAAACTGAGAGTTGAAAGGAGAGAAGTGAGATGGAAAACCAAGATGAAAAGTATCTGACCAATGTCTCACTTCTTTCTTCTTGCTTCCCACTTCCGGGCTTACTTGTAGCTACGCTGCGTGAGTTTTACGTTTTCGAATTGTAGCTCTTCCTTGTGAAGGGTTTCGGGCTGATTATCACCCGTCCATTCCCAAGCAGCTACGTAAGCGAAGTTTTCGTCGTCGCGCAGAGCTTCGTTTTCGGGCGTTTGGTACTCCTCGCGGAAGTGACCACCACAACTTTCTTCGCGGTTCAATGCATCGTCTACCATAAGCTCACCGAGCTCCAAGAAGTCGGCCACACGACCAGCAATTTCCAGCATTTGGTTCAACTCTTCATTGGTGCCCGTTAGCTTTAGGTCAGACCAGAACTCGCGGCGCAGCTTCTGAATCTCCTGTTTAGCAAACTGCAAGCCCTCAGCATTGCGGCTCATACCACAGTGGTCCCACATAATGTGACCAAGCGCTTTATGAAACTCGTTCGGCGTACGGGTGCCCTTGATGCTGAGCAGCTTCTGGGTACGAGCGTGTACTGCCTCCTCAGCCTCTTTGAAGGCTGCGTGCTGCGTGGTAACGGGCGTGGGGGGCATTTGTGCTAGGTAATCACCGATAGTATAGGGGATTACAAAGTAGCCATCTGCCAAGCCTTGCATAAGAGCCGAAGCACCCAGGCGGTTAGCACCGTGGTCGGAGAAGTTGCACTCGCCGGTAGCGTACAAGCCTGGGATGGAAGTCATCAGGTTGTAATCTACCCACAGGCCACCCATGGTGTAATGCACCGCTGGGTAGATGCGCATCGGCAGCTCATAAGGATTCTCGGCGGTGATTTTCTCGTACATGGCAAACAGGTTGCCGTACTTCTGACTCACCTTATCTACACCTTCACGCTTAATAGCGTCAGCAAAGTCGAGGTAAACAGCCAAACCCGTAGAGCCCACACCGCGACCTTCGTCGCAAGCCTGCTTGGCGTTGCGCGAGGCCACGTCACGAGGAACCAGGTTACCGAAAGAAGGATACTTGCGCTCCAAGAAGTAGTCGCGCTCTTCTTCGGGAATATCTGCCACCCGAATTTGCCCCCCACGGAGGCGTTCAGCCATTTCCTTGGTCTTGGGCACCCATACACGGCCGTCGTTACGCAGCGACTCCGACATCAGCGTCAGCTTCGACTGATAGTCACCGGATACAGGAATACAGGTGGGGTGAATCTGCGTGAAGCAGGGATTAGCGAAGTAAGCGCCTTTCTTGTGCGCACGCCAGGGCGCCGTTACATTGCAGTACTTAGCGTTTGTGCTCAGATAGAATACGTTACCGTAACCACCCGTAGCCAGCACTACAGCATGAGCCGCGTGCGTTTCAATCTCACCGGTAATCAGGTTGCGCGTTACAATACCACGGGCTTTGCCATCTACTACTACCAACTCCAGCATTTCGGAGCGGGTGTACATCTTCACTTTGCCGTAAGCAATCTGACGGCTCAAAGCAGAATAGGCACCCAGCAGTAGCTGCTGACCAGTTTGCCCCCGCGCATAGAAGGTTCGGCTTACCTGCGCACCACCGAAGGACCGGTTAGCCAGCAACCCACCGTATTCGCGGGCGAATGGAACACCTTGCGCAACGCATTGGTCAATAATATTCACCGATACCTGAGCCAAACGATACACGTTTGCTTCGCGGGAACGGTAGTCACCACCTTTAATAGTATCGTAGAACAGGCGGAATACTGAGTCGCCGTCGTTCTGGTAGTTCTTCGCAGCATTAATGCCGCCCTGCGCCGCAATAGAGTGGGCGCGACGAGGCGAATCGTGGTAGGTGAAAGCTTTTACGTTATAGCCCAGTTCTGCCAGCGATGCAGCCGCAGAAGCGCCTGCCAAGCCCGTACCTACAATAATTACGTCGTACTTCCGCTTGTTAGCGGGATTCACAAGCTTCACATTGAACTTGTGCTTCTCCCACTTTTCGGCGAGAGGCCCCTCAGGAATTTTGGAATCCAGATTCATCGTAATACGAGGTTAGGACTATTTAAAAAAGTAGAAGTACAGCGGCATCGAGGCAAAGCCAGCACACACGACGATGGCGAAAATGTAGCCGATGACGCGAATGATAGGTGTATACTTGCGGTGGTTCAGGCCTAAGGTCTGGAAGCCGCTACGGAAGCCATGAATGAGGTGATAGCACAAGGCTATCTGGGCGCCCACATAGAGCAACACATACCACCACTGTTTGAAAGAGGTGACAACCAAAGTATACAGGTCGTCATTGTTGTTGATGTCTGGATCGAGGTCACCGAAGCGGGCCCGATAGAAGAAGTTGTACATGTGTACGATCAGGAAAATCAGGATCAGGGTGCCGAGCAGCGCCATGCTGCGCGAGTACCAGGGGCTGTTTTCCGAAGGGCGGCTATCTACGTAGCCTACTTTGCGTGCGGCACGGTTGCGCGCGGCCAGGGTATACGACTCATAAATATGAAAACCAAAGCCCAGCACCAATACCCACTCCAGCGTCCGGATTACCGGGTTGGTACCCATAAAATGGGAGTAAATATTGAAGGCCGCTCCACCATCATCCTTAAATAACTGGAGGTTGCCTACCAAATGCACAACAAGGAAAGTGCAAAGGAAAAGGCCCGTGATGGCCACAATTACCTTGCGGCCAATACTGCTAGTAAACGTCTTCGTAATCCAACTCATAGGAGTTATTGGTGATTTTGGAAAGGTCGGTTGTATATGGTCAAAGGTAAGGGCCGACCAAGTACGAAACAATCGACATCCGACGTTTAGAAAAGACGTGAATCAATCTAATAGCGGGGCCGTTAGAGCTTCATAGCGAATATGTAACACCATGCGCGCGTTGTTTGTTAGGTAAACAGCGCATTTTTGCTGACCTTCTGCTCTTCTAAAAATTGTCTTTAATCGCCCTTTAATATGAAGCTTCCGCTACCTCGACGCGTTAGTTGGTTATTGGTGGGGTTGGTACTAATCATACTAGCCTCTTTGGGAGTAACGCCCACTGCTGAAGCCTCCCACATCCGGGCCGGCGATATACAGGCTAAGTCAGATACCACGCTGCCTGTCAGCGCCCGCAACCCGCGGCGCATTTTCTTCAAGATGGTACTCTTCACCGACAATGAAACCTCTAAGGTCGATGAAGACAAAGTCGCGATATTCTTTGGGGATGGTACCTGTACTGGGGTTCGTGAAATACCTCGCACCACACTGCGTCAGGTAATTCCGGGCACCCAAATTAATGTTTATTACTTTGAGCATACTTATAATGCTCCTGGTAGCTACTTGGTCAGTTACATTGGGGAATTACGCAATGGTGGAGTACGAAATATGTCGGACTCCAATACCCAAACCTTTTATATCTCTACCCGGGTCACGATTGCCCCTGAGCTTAATATAAACAGGTCGCCGGTACTGAACGCGCCGGCTTACGATAAGGCCGCCACCAATCAGGTATGGCTGCACAACCCCGCCGCTTTCGATGCCGACGGTGACTCCTTGGTATTTGAGCTGCGTCCCAGCCAGCAAGTGGCCAATGGGGTAGAGGGATCAATAAACATCGATAATTGCCGGCCCCAGCCAGTTGTTACTACTAATTACAGATTCCCTAACCTAACAGACCCACGCGGGGTGCAGGTGCCCTACCTGAATTCACCGGGAGGAGGCCCGTCAATCTTTACCCAGGACCGGCAAACGGGGCAAATTGTGTGGAATGCCCCGAACGTAGTAGGTATCTATAATTTTGCTTTCGCGGTCTTGGAGTACCGCCGAAGTGGCACCGGGCCCGCCCGCCTGATAGGGGAGGTAATCCGCGACATGCAGATTCTGGTAGAGCCCACCAACAACTTGCGGCCTACCATTACCATTCCGCCCGACCTTTGCGTGATAGCCGGTACGCCCATCACCCAAACGGTTACGGCCACTGACCCGAATAATGACAAGGTAACCTTATCAGCTTTCGGGGGCATTTTCCCGCCCGCCACCTTCGTGCAGAGTTCAACCGGACCACCGCAGGCCAGCGGTACTTTCCGCTGGACGCCCCAGTGTACGGATGTTGCTTCCGATCCGTATACCGTCGTTTTCAAGGCCGACGACCAGCCGCCATCCGGCACCGTGTTGATTGATGAAAAGGCGTGGCGTATCACGGTAGTAGGGCCACCCCCGCAAAACCTCGGTGTCCGCGGGGAAGGCAGCAGCGCTATTCTGACCTGGGACCGGTATACCTGTAGCAATGCCAGCCGCATTCTGATCTATCGGAAAGAGGGCCCGTCTAACTTTACTCCTGGCCCTTGCGAAACAGGTATTCCGGCTAGCTCGGGCTTCGTGCAGGTAGGGTCTGTGCCGGTCGGCACGGATATTTTCCGTGATGACCGGGGCGGTTTAGGACTTGAGCGGGGCAAAAACTATTGCTACCGCATCTATGCAGAGTTTCCGCGGCCGAAAGGCGGCGCCAGCATTGCCTCCGCGGAAGTGTGCCTGAATCTGCAAGGTCGGAGCGCAGTGTTGACCAATGTAACCGTGGATCGTACGGATGCCACCAACGGCGCTATTACAGTGCGCTGGACCAAGCCTTTCAGCCAAAGCGGCTTCATTCCGCCGGTAGGCTATCGTCTGCTGCGTTCGGTAGGTACAGCAGCGCCTACTTTGGTTTTCACCACGAATAATCTGGACGAGCTATCGTTTGTGGATACTGGTATAAACACGCTGGCAAACACTTTCACATACCGTCTGGAGTTTTTCAGCAATGCAGTAGCCGGACCCGGCTCCGCCGTACTCACGGAAACCTCTACTGCATCGAGCGTACGGCTGGAGGGCACAGCTGACGTTTCAAACCCAAGCCTTAACCGTATCACGCTGAACTGGACGTATGCCGTGCCGTGGAATAATGCGCTCCGGCCCACAACTATTTATCGGCGCGATTCAGCCCCGGGCAGCCAGTTTGTGCAGGTAGGAACCGCGACGGGTACCGCCACGGGGGGCACATTTGTCGATCAGGGCACTACGGCTCAGCCCTTGCGCAAAGGACAGGTGTACTGTTATTATGTGGAGACAAACGGCACGTACAGCAATCCGGATATACCCGATCCATTGTTGAACAAGAGCCAGGAGAAGTGCATCGCGCTGAATGCCGTGCCGTGTCCGCCGGTGCTTACGCTGGTGCAAACCAACTGCGACAGCCTGGCCGCGCTGCCTAACTTCCCGGCACCCAACCAGGTGTATAGCAACAAGCTGCGCTGGACGCTGGGCAACACGCCCGCCGATTGCAGCCGCGAGATTGCCTACTACCGGATTCTGTATCGGGAAACGCCTGAGGGATCTTTAGTTGTCATCGACTCCGTGACGCAGCAAAGCTATGTGGACCGGCTGGACCGGGATAAACCAAACCGGCCTGGTAAGGCCACGTTTGCGGGCTGCTACGCCATTCAGGCTGTAGATGCGGTAGGCAACCGGAGCGCGCTGAGCAACATTGAGTGTAAAGACAACTGTCTGTTCTTTGTGCTGCCCAACATCTTCACTCCCAACGCCGACCAGCGCAACGACACGTTCCGGCCCAAAGTGGCCAGCCCGATACGGCGCACGCGTTTCCAGGCCTTTAACCGCTGGGGCGTGAAAGTGTACGAAAGCGACCAAAAGCCGCTCATTGAGTGGGAGGGCACCAGCAACGCGACCGAAGGCAAAGGTGGCGTGAAGGTGACCGAAGGCGTGTATTATTACATTGCCGAGGTTGAATTTGCTGATTTCAACAGCACGAAGCGTACCTATAAAGGATGGGTGGAAATCACGCGCTGATTTCTGCTTCAGTAAGATTATCATGAACAGGGCGAACCCACGGGTTCGCCCTGTTTTTTATGGTAGGCTATAAGAATAGATGCTGGGGGGCTTTTTTGGGCTTACCGCTCAATTTGTGCAGCTTGCGCGACCGTTGAGTTGGTTTCCAGACCGCTCATTAAACCCAACCTATCCTAAATCGCGCTTCAATCCACGCTTTATGAAAGCAGTAATTTTTCCCGGTCAGGGCAGTCAGTTTAGCGGTATGGGCCGCGACCTTTATGAGCAGCAGTCAGCCGTGCGCCAACTGTTCGATCAGGCCAACGACATTCTCGGCTTCCGCCTCACGGATATTATGTTCACCGGCTCCGACGAAGATCTGCGCCAAACCAACGTGACGCAGCCGGCCATTTTTCTGCACTCCGTAGCGCTGGCCGCCAGCCTACCCGAGCTGGTTCCCAGTATGGTGGCCGGTCATTCGTTGGGCGAGTTTTCGGCGCTGGTGGCGGCGAAGGTGCTCAAGTTTGAAGATGCGCTGCAACTGGTGGCCCAGCGGGCGCAGGCCATGCAAGCCGCCTGCGAGGAGCAGCCCGGCACGATGGCCGCGATTTTGGGCTTGGAGGATGAGGTAGTAGTGCGCATCTGTCAGGAAATCAGCCAAGGCGGCGATATCGTGGTGGCGGCCAACTTCAACTGCCCCGGTCAGCTGGTTGTTTCGGGTACGCAGCAGGGCATTGCCATTGCCTGCGAGCAGCTGAAAGCGGCCGGTGCCAAGCGTGCGCTGCCTCTGAGTGTGGGGGGGGCTTTTCACTCTCCGCTTATGCAATCGGCGGAAGCTGCGCTAGCCCGTGCCATCGAAGCGACGCCCTTTGCGGCTGGTATTTGCCCCGTGTATCAAAACGTAGATGCCGCCCCGCACACTGACCCCAATGAAATCCGCGAAAACCTCGTGCGTCAGCTCACGGCCCCCGTTCGCTGGACCCAGCTTATTCAGCAGATGGCGCAAGACGGCGCTACAGAGTTCGTAGAGTGCGGCCCGGGCAAAGTGTTGCAGGGATTAGTGAAGAAAATTGCCCCCCAAGCGGCGGCTAGCTCGGCGGTTTAACCGATTTAAACTCATGATACAAAAGCGAGGGCAGAAATGTGAATACACGTTTCTGCCCTCGCTTTTTAAAGATAGAAAGCCGCCGAGCTAAGCATCAGTCCACTGCTTCACTTCCAGCTTATCGGGGCAAGCTACCAGCAGCTCAGCAATCGTTTGGCCCGACACTGGATGCACTGCATCAGTCGCGATTTCAGCTAAGGGCACCAAAGCAAAGCGCCGCTGGGGCAGGGCCGGATGCGGTACTACAAGCCGGGGCGAATCCAGCACCAGCGCGTCATATAGCAGAACGTCAACATCCAACGTGCGCGCATCCCAGCGCACGCGCCGCTCGCGGCCGGCCAGTTGCTCCACATGCAGGCAGACATCCAGCAGTGCTTCGGGGGGCAAATTTGTGCGAAGCCGCACCGCTTGGTTCAGGAAGGCGGGCTGCTGCTCTAAGCCCCAGGCAGCGGTTTCGTAAAGTGACGATGTGCTAGAAACCACGCCGGCCAGCTCGCTTAGCTGCTGCACAGCGGTGCGTAGCGTGGCAACTCGGTCGCCGAGGTTGCTGCCGAGCAGCAGGTAGGCCGTGTGGGTGGTCAAGCTGGCGGCCAAGCTATTTGATGCCTTGGAAGAAGGCGATGGTGCGATCAGCTACTTCCTGCGCCAGCCTCGGGAGCTGGTCCTCGTCCCAGGGGTGCTTGCCCCCAAACATATGGCCGGCACCGGGCAGAATAACCAGCTCAGCATCAGGCTTCCAGCTTTTCAGGTCGTGGGCCATGGTTACAGGTAGGGTTTCGTCTTCGTCGCCGTGCAGAATAAGCAGGGGCTGACGCAGCTTTTCGCGCACATTCGTTGGTATATCGAGGCGCTCTTTATTCGCCTGAAAGTCTTCGACGAGTTGGTAATAGAGCGGCATGCGCTGGCCGGTGCGCGTATTATCAATGTACTGCACGCCCTCGGCCTGCCACCGCTTCATTACTTCCTCCGACCAGCGCTGGTCTATGTCGCTGATAGGCGCCCAGGCGGCCACGGCCCGCACGCGCGCGTCTTCAGTCGCCTTCAGCATGGCCAGCCCGCCGCCCCGGCTATGGCCCACCAGAAACAGGCGGCTCAAATCCATCTCGGCGGCCGGAATAGGCGCTTCGCCGGGCCAGTAGAGGCTGTCGAGCACGGCGCCTAGGTCGTCCAGCTCCAGGCTGAAATTGTTGTTGCCGAAAGCTTCCATGTCTTCTAGGTCGCCGGTGCCGCCGGGCACAATGCCGTTGTGCGAGAGGTTGAGCTTCACAAACACAAAGCCCCGACGGGCAAAGTAATCGGCCAGCACATTGAAGTGGCCCCAATCTTTAAAGCCCTTGAAACCATGCACAAACACAACTACAGGTTTGGGCTGGCCATCGGGCAGAAAGCGGGCGTCGGCGGCAAAGGGCCGGGAGTGGCGTGAGCAGGTCAGTAAGAACTCAACGGCGGTAGGAGAGAGGCTGGGGGGCATTTTTGTACCGATTAAGTAGAGAAGCAAAAGTAAGCTACGAAATTTGCCCCCCACAGAGCTGAAATGAACAAAGCGCAGGATCGGGGCCGGGGCCGCCGGTTAGGAATCTGAGCGGCCGCCGCGTATCATTGCAGCGCCCAATGCCCCGCATGAAAGGAACGCTCGACGTGATACAGGCCCCGATAGCGGCCGAAATGGAGGAATTTGAACGCAAATTCCGGGCTTCGATGCAGACCAAGGTGCTGCTGCTCGACAAGATAATGGGCTACATCATCAAGCGCAAAGGCAAGCAGCTGCGCCCGATGTTCGTGTTTTTCACGGCCAAAATCAGCGGCGGCGATCCGCTGCCCGAAGCTACGTTTCGCGGCGCGGCGCTCATTGAGCTGCTGCACACGGCTACGCTTGTGCACGACGATGTGGTGGACGAAAGCAACTATCGCCGCGGCTTCTTTTCGATTAATGCGCTCTGGAAAAACAAGATTGCAGTGCTCGTGGGCGATTATCTGCTTTCGCGCGGCTTGCAGCTAGCGCTTGAGCACGACGATTTCGACTTGTTGAAAATCGTGAACAATGCCGTGCGGGAGCTGAGCGAAGGCGAGCTGCTACAGATTGAGAAAGCCCGCCGCCTCGACATTACGGAGGACGTGTACTTCGACATCATTCGCCAGAAAACGGCCTCGCTTATTGCTTCCTGCTGCGCCGTGGGAGCCGCCTCGGCCGGGGCGGATAAAGAAACGATTGAGCGGGCCCGGCTTTTCGGCGAAAAAGTAGGCATGGCTTTCCAGATCAAGGACGACCTTTTCGACTTCGGTACCGACGAAATCGGCAAGCCCGTGGGCATCGATATCAAGGAGAAAAAGATGACGCTGCCGCTCATCTACTCCTTGCAGCAAGCCGATTGGCTGACCAAGCGCCGCGTCATTTTCAATGTTAAAAACAATGATGGCCGCAAAGACCGGGTGCAGGCCGTGATTGAGTTTGTGAAGAAAACCGGCGGCCTCGAATACGCGGTGCAGGTGATGGAGCGCTACCGCGACGAGGCGCTCACCATTTTGCGCACCTTCCCCGATTCGCCCTCGCGCGTGTCGCTGGAGCAACTCATCAACTACACAATAGAGCGGGAAAAATAAGCTTTCGTCGCCTGGTTTATAGCAGCGTTTGCATAAACGGATCGTGGAAATCGGCGGCAAAATGAAGCACGTTATCCAGCTCGTCGAACTCAGCTTTCTGGTGTGTCGTGGTCAGAATCACGGTTTTCATGCCGGCATTCTGAGCGGCTTCGGCGCCCTTCGGCACGTCTTCAAACACGATGCAGTCGGCGGGCGCAACGTGCAGCTGCTGGGCGGCTTCCAGAAATGTTTCGGGGTGGGGCTTGCTCAGCGTTACATCATCGGCACTGACAATGGCCTGGAAATAATGCCGAATATTCAGATTGTCGAGCACAAAGTTGATGTTGAACATAATAGCCGCCGAGCCGATGGCCATCGGAATACCTCGCTGATGGGCGGCTTCCAGAAACTCCGGCAAGCCAGGCAACAGCTGTAAGTGCGGCTGATACTCTTGCTGATAGCGCTTCTCTTTTTCCAAGGATAAGTTTTCCATCTCGGCCGCCGAAAACTTGTCGGGGCCAAACACGCGCACCAGCAGCTCCTGATTTTTGCCGTACATCTGCTGTTTCACCTCAGCCCACGAATAATTGCCCCCCAGGTCGTTGTTGAGGATGGATTGCCACGCACGGGTGTGAAATTCCATGTCATGGATCATGGTGCCATTGAGGTCGAAAATAAATGCTTTCATCAGCGAAGAATGGGCCGGTAAGCACCAAGCCTGACAACCGCCTTCTAAAGGCAGCCGTCAGGCTTGGTGGTATAGAAAAGTAAGGTCAGATCAACAACGAGTGTCTACGCTTCGGGCTCCGCTACCTGGTAGCTCACGCTCTCGGGCTTCACCTCCGACACATCGAACTGTACGCCTTCAAATGTGCTGCGGACGGTGATAGCATGTGTCATGTCGCAGCCGGGGCACTTGATTTCCTCGGTTTCAAACTGGCCGTCATCCTCCATGGAATTGGCCAGCAAATCGGGGGCGGGCACGCCGATCAGATCGGTGAAAACTTCGGTATTGCAGTGGTTACACTCAAATTTGAGGCCTACGGTGCGGCCCTGTAATTCGTCGAGGGGGGCAGGAGTGCCGGGTTTTTGCTGAATCCACATAGGGAGGAAGTGTTTGGTTTTGGAGATAAATGGGAGCGGTAACGGTAGGGCCACGCGGTGGGCACCGTTGATGAGGTGTACGCACGTTCGGGCGTTTTGTGTTGCCATTCACCAAAAAGCCCCCCAGAACGATAATTCCAACACCTATAAGGCTGGGCGTTTTAGATCATTTTTCTACACGTAAAAAGCCGAGGCAGATGTAATTTGAGGCCCGCTTAGCTTGCTCGTATGCCACCTCCTCACTTTGCGTCGTTGCCCGTAGTGCCCCGCTGGAAGTCCTTGCGTAACTCCATTACGCTGGCGGCTAACCCTATTCCGGTGCTCAATAATTACCTCGATACCTATGGCGACACGATTGTGGTGTATCTGGGGGGCATTCGGCGCACCGTGCTTACCCGCGACCCTGGCCTGGTGCAGCATGTTTTGCAGAAAAACCACCGCAACTACCCCAAGTCCGACTTATCGCACGGCATTGCGCGCTACCTCGGCCACGGCCTGCTCACCAGCGAAGGCAGCTACTGGCTACAGCAGCGTCGCCTGATTCAGCCCGGCTTTCATCGGCAGCGCATAAGCAGTTTGGTTACGCTTATGCAAGCCGAAATCAATGACTGCCTGGAGCCGTTGGAGCGCGAAGCAGCCAAGCAAGGAGGCGCGGTGGAAGTAGCAGTGCACGAGCTAATGACGACCACGGCGTTTCGGATCATCGCGCGTTCGGTATTTAGCAACAGCCTAGCCGAGGCGCAGTTGCAGCGCATGGCCGAACTGCTCACGGCTATTCAGGCCTTTTATGTGCGCACAGTGCGCCAGCCGTATTTGCGGCCCTGGCAGCACGCCAGGGGGCAATTTCGGCGCCACGACCACCTGGCAGCCGAGCTGCGCGACATCGTGCGCCAATACATCCGGCAGCGCCAGCAGTCCAGCGGCCCCGCGCCCGACGACCTGCTGCAAATGCTGCTCGATGCCCGCTACGAGGACAACGGCGAACCCATGACCGAGGAGCAAGTGCTGGATGAAGCCGCCATCATTCTGGTAGCCGGCCACGAAACATCCGCAAATGCGTTGTCGTGGCTGTGGTATCTGCTGGCTCAGCATCCGGAGGTGGTGGCCAAGCTGCGGGCCGAAATGGACCAGGTGCTTGGTGACCGGCCCGCCACTTTCGCCGATTTGCCGGGTCTAGGCTATTCTCTGCAAGTCATTCAGGAAACTATGCGCCTTTACCCACCCGCCTGGATTCTGGATCGCGTAGCCGCCGCCGATGACAGCTACAATGGACTTGCCCTGCCCAAAGGCACGCTTATTTCGGGGTATTTGTATGGCATTCATCACTCTGCGAAGCTCTGGGATGAGCCCGAAGCTTTTCGCCCGGAGCGCTTTGGTCCTGATCAGCTGCGCCAACAGGCACCGTATGCCTACATTCCGTTTGGCGGCGGCCCGCGTCTGTGCATTGGCAATCAGTTTGCTCTCACCGAAATGCAGCTGGTTCTACTGGAAATGCTGCGCCGCTTCGAGGTAGAGCGGATTGAGCAGCCACCCGTTGACCTGATGCCGCTGATTACGCTCCGGCCACGCCAGGAAATCCGGGTGCGCTTTCGGCGGCGCAAGGCGTAGCAGCTTTCCCAAGGTATTTTGAATTCTATATTTACCTGCTCGCCACTATAATAATCTCAGCCCTGTGTCTATGCTAACCTTACGCGATGCGCCCGCGCCGCTGGTGCCCTCGCTCGAAACGCCCGACTTGCTGCTGCGTGGCCCGCAACCCGACGATCTGCCAGCGGCCGCAGCCCTACACCAGCAACCCGGCTTCTACCGCTTTCTGGGCGGCAAGCCGCACACGGAGGAAGACGTATGGCGGCGCATGCTAAGCCAGCTAGGACACTGGGCGATGTTTGGGTACGGAAGCTGGACCATTGAGGAAAAAGCAACGGGCCAGTACGTCGGCTCGGTGGGTTTCTTCGATTTTCAGCGCGACCTGACGCCTTCGCTCAAAGGCACCCTGGAGGGCGGCTGGGTCCTCGATCCGCGTCTGCACGGCCGGGGCTACGCCTCACAAGCCGTGCAAGCCGCTTTGGATTGGATCGAGCCCCGCTTCCCTACCGCCCGCCTGACCTGCATCATCGACCCCGAAAATGTGGCTTCCCTGAGCCTGGCCCGCAAATTCGGTTTTCAGGAGTTTGCCCGCACTACCTATCACGACGCGCCAATTGTGCTGCTGGAGCGGCAGCGGTAGTCAGCTCAGGTAACAGCAGACTACTAGCTGGTTTGCTCAGTTTGATAAGTTCTTTAAAACAGCAAGAAGCCCGTTTCCAGACTAGGAAACGGGCTTCTTGCTGTTCAGGCGCAGCCAATTCTACTCTTTCACCAGCTGATTGATGGTCTTGTTGAAATCGGCTACAAACTCATCGTAATACTTGCCGGTGCCGGGGCCGGAAAAGCCAGTGTGAATCTTCCGCACGTCGCCTTTTTTATCCAGAATGATGGTAGTGGGGAAGGCCAGCACTTTGTTGATTTGGGGCAGCGCTTTGCCGGCCGCGTCTTTGTCGGCGATGCCGGCCACGGCCAGGTCGTAGCCAACGTTGAGGCGCTCCTTCATTTTAATGAGGCGTTGGGCAGCTTTTTTCTGGTCGGGGCTGCGCTCGAAGCCAAGGCCGATTACTTCCACGCCGCGGCTTTTATTTTTCTCGTACCAGGGAGCCAGAAAATTGGTCTCGTCCATGCAGTTGGGGCACCAGGAGCCGAGCAGCTGCACCACCACTACTTTGCCTTTGTACTTGGGGTCGGAAGGGGAGATGGAACCGCCTTCGTAGATGTTGGGGAATTTGAAGTCGAGCTTTTTCTCGCCAGGCTTCAGGAACGTGAGCGAGTTGGCATCGGGGAGTTTGGCGTTGGCGTCGAGCTTGGCCGTCCAGGTTTCATGGCCGCTTTTGCCGCTGTAGAAATCGCCGTTGATGATAGTGTTCGTGTCGCTGTTGCGCGTGGCTGTAAACAAGTAGCCGTGGTTGCCATCGAATGTGGAAAGCTGGAGCTTATTGCCATCAACTTGCCCATCTAAGTAACGATAATCGCCGGTAGTTGTCAGGAAAGTGCCTTTTATGTCGCTGCCATTTTGCTTGAACACGCCCACGGCAGGATACGTCTGTCCCTCATTATCTTTAAACGTCACGCTCCAGGTACCATCGAACGACTGTGGCTTGCCCGAGGCGGCGGGGAATAATTTTTGCCCCCCAAGCGTGGCCGTGAACGGCACCCTATACGGCTCCGGCGCGTCGTACTTCACCCACGTGCCTTTCAGCTTATCGGCTCCATCGGGACGCACAACCAAGGCCGCATCGAATACGCCCAGGGTAATGGTAGTTGAGTCGCCGGCCGTGGTGATTTCGTCGAGCTTCAGGCGCTCCTCCCCGTTGCGCAGATACACCACAGATTTGCCCCCCACGGCTTCCACGTCAAACAAAAACGGAATTTCCTGACCCTGCGTGGAGAGTACCGCGCGCCACGTGCCGGGCTTGAGGGCGGAAGCAGCGCCGGATTCGTTTTGCACAGCAGCGGTTTTTTCAGACGAGGAATTGGATTGGCAAGCCCCCAGGCTCAACAGCAAGGCAGTAGCTAAAGCTGGGGGGCAAAATTTAGAACGCAGCGACATAAAGAGGAGGAAATACGAAGGAAACACAGACTGAAACTGTGGGGGGCAATTTTAGGTTTTAGCAAGATAGGTTCGCAAAGATAAAATGTATGCACCGCAACGTCGGCCGCCTATATTTGCGTACTGCTTCTAAGAAGCCTACCACTTTACCCTTTTTCCCTCCCGACTATGGCGTTTGACTTAGAAATGATTCAGGCCGTGTACGCTGGCATGGGCGAGCGCATCGAAGCCGCCCGCACTGCCGTTGGCCGTCCGCTTACTCTGACCGAGAAAATCCTGTACGCTCACCTATATGGTGGCAAAGTGCAGCAAGCCTACGAGCGCGGCGTTTCCTACGTCGATTTCGCCCCCGACCGCGTGGCCATGCAAGATGCTACCGCCCAGATGGCCCTGCTGCAATTCATGCAGGCCGGCAAAGACAAAACCGCCGTTCCCAGCACCGTACACTGCGACCACCTCATTCAGGCCCGCGTAGGCGCCGATGCCGACTTGGCTCAGGCCAACGAGGAAAACCGTGAGGTATATGATTTCCTTGCTTCTGTTTCCAATAAATACGGTATCGGCTTCTGGAAGCCCGGCGCTGGTATTATTCACCAGGTAGTACTCGAAAACTACGCCTTCCCCGGCGGTATGATGATCGGGACGGACTCGCACACGCCGAACGCGGGCGGGCTGGGCATGATTGCCATTGGCGTGGGCGGTGCAGATGCCGTGGATGTAATGGCCGGCATGGCTTGGGAGCTGAAGTTCCCGAAAGTGATTGGCGTGAAGCTGACCGGCCGGCTTAATGGCTGGACTTCTGCCAAAGACGTGATTCTACGCGTAGCCGGCATCCTGACCGTGAAAGGCGGTACCGGTGCTATTGTTGAATACTTCGGTGATGGCGCAAACAGTCTCTCGGCTACCGGCAAAGGCACTATCTGCAACATGGGCGCTGAAATCGGTGCTACTACCTCGGTGTTTAGCTACGATGAGAAGATGGCGGATTATCTGCGCGGCACCAGCCGGGCCGAAATCGCGGACCTCGCCAACGGCGTGGCCCAGCACTTGCGCGCCGACGACGAGGTGTATGCCAACCCCGCAAACTTCTACGATCAGCTGATCGAAATCGACCTGAACACGCTGGAGCCTTATGTAAACGGTCCGTTCACCCCGGACGCCGCGTGGCCAATCTCGCAGTTTGCTGCGGCCGTTCGTGAGAATGGCTGGCCCGCAAAGCTGGAAGTAGGCTTGATCGGTTCGTGCACCAACTCTTCCTACGAAGACATTACCCGTGCCGCTTCCATTGCCGGCCAGGCCGTGCAGAAAGGCCTGACGGTAAACGCAGAATTCACCGTAACGCCTGGCTCTGAGTTGGTGCGCTATACCGTGGAGCGCGACGGCTTGCTCGATACGTTTGCCCAGATGGGCGGCGTGGTGCTGGCTAACGCCTGCGGTCCGTGCATCGGGCAGTGGGCCCGTCACTCCGACGATCCCAAGCGCAAGAACTCCATCATCACGAGCTTCAACCGCAACTTTGCCAAGCGCAACGACGGCAACCCGAACACGCACGCTTTCGTGGCCTCGCCCGAAATCGTGACGGCCTTCGCCATTGCCGGCGACCTGACCTTCAACCCGCTCACCGACACGCTGCCAACCAAAGATGGTCAGCAGGTGAGACTGGATGAGCCAACGGGCGTAGAAATGCCCCCCCAGGGCTACGATGTGGAAGATGCCGGTTACCAGGCGCCCGCCGAGAATGGCCTGGGCGTGCAGGTAATCGTTGATCCGGAGTCGGACCGCCTGGAGCTGCTGGAGCCCTTCAAGCCGTGGGAAGGAGTTGACCTGAAAGGGTTGCGCCTGCTCATCAAGGCGCAGGGCAAGTGCACCACCGACCATATTTCCATGGCTGGCCCGTGGCTGAAGTATCGTGGTCACTTGGACAACATCTCCAACAACATGCTCATCGGGGCTACCAACGCTTTCAACGGCGAGGCCAATTCTGTGAGGGATCAGGTAACCCAAGGCAATCCATACAACACTGTGCCGCAGGTAGCTCGCACCTACAAGTCGATGGGTATTGGCTCGGTGGTCGTGGGTGATGAGAACTACGGCGAAGGCTCTTCGCGTGAGCACGCTGCCATGGAACCCCGCCATCTGGGCGTACGGGCGGTTATTGTGAAGTCGTTTGCTCGTATTCACGAAACCAACCTGAAGAAGCAGGGCATGCTGGCGCTCACTTTTGCCAATAAGGCCGATTACGACCTGATCGAGGAAAACGACGTGATTGATATCATTGGTCTGACGAGCTTCGCGCCCGGCAGCCAGATTCAGGCCCGTCTGCACCACGCCGACGGCGATACGGATCTGATCAACCTGAACCATACCTACAATCAAGGTCAGATTGAGTGGTTCAAGGCTGGTTCGGCGCTGAACCTGATTCGCTTAAAGGAATCGGGTGCGGCTGAGTTGTCGCAGAAGTAAGATTCGACTTTGCTTAAAAAAAGCGGCTTTTCTATTCAGAGAAGCCGCTTTTTTATGTTCATTAGCCAAACGCTTCATACAAGCCTTTAGTCTTCACAAAGTGAATCTACACAGTAACCACTGGCTCCAGCCGAGCCTCGCGTGGCTTCTGCACCAGATAGTAGTAGAGCAAAGTCAAAAGGCCCAGCAGAAACGGAATCAGCGCCATGTGCTTGCCGGTAACACTGCCCCACACCTGAACGGCTTCGAAGTTGAAAAACTCGCTGATCATCCAGTAGGAGTTGGCACTAATCCAGAACACGATGGCCAGGTTGTGGGCCAGCTCAGCCTTGATGGTGCGGGTGCGCCAGGTGATAATCAGGGCAATACTCAGCGTTGGAATAATCATGCTGAGCGCAAGCGGCTTCCAGATAATGCACCAGCCAATATCTTTTAGCAGCCAGAAGAGAATGTGCATGTTTTCCATGCGGCGGTAGGGAGCCGGAATGCTGTAAATCTGTTCGTTGGGCTGTTCCATAAGGGAAAATTATTTCCAAATATATTCTTGGAATGGCTGCCGAAAATATCAGCCATGATTTGGCCGCGAAAAGGCGATGTACTGCCAACTTAAATTATAAGCGAAGCCAGCCTCCGAATAGGGAAGGCAGAAATGCCCCCCAGCATAGAAACTCACCCAAGCCCGACCATTAATTAGCCAGCCGGTAAAAACAAAAACGGCTGCTCCCGATACAGGGAAGCAGCCGAAAGGCTAAGATGAGTTGACGAAAAAGTGAATTGGTTAATTCAACCACACCTGCGCCACCATTTCGAAGCGGTGGGGGGCAAATGCACCATAAGGACGCTCGGCGTAAAAGCCTAAAACGTGGACCTGCGGCTGCCTGGTACGGGCGTTGGGAAGCACACGTACCGGGTACACCTGCTGGGCCGTGGGCCAGTCGCCGATGTAGTCGGCGGGGCGGCGGCTGTCATCTACGCACCGTGCGTATTGCTGAACAGGAAGCGGGGTAGGAAGCTTTACTTTCGACATATACAAAGATACTGATTTTCTTGATAAGCTAAAAATATTAGTCAAATTTGACACCTAATCTCAGTACATATATAGAGTGTAAATATATCTCAGGGTTTAATTTAGGCTTGTCTAAATATATAAGCCTTACGCTAATCAAATTGTTTAATCAAGGTTTTAAATAAGATAGACGGAACTATTTACTAATTTATTTAGTAAATAGCAGCCCGGGCAGGTACAAGCCGCCCCCTAGCTGATGAGTGCTGTTCTGATCTATGATTTTCCGCTGGAGAGCCTGAATCTCGAGTTGCCATTTTATGCCTGTCCGGTGCCGGCTGGCTTTCCTGCACCGGCCGATGACCATCAGGAAGCAGCCCTCGATTTGTCCCGGCATTTGTTTACCAACCCCGCTTCCACTTTCCTGGCCCGCGTTACGGGCGACTCGATGGTGGGGGCAGGCATCTTTGCCGGCGACCTGATTGCTGTCGACCGTGCCATCTCGCCCACCGATGGGCATATCGTGGTGGCCGTGGTCGACGGTGAGCATACGCTGAAGCGCCTGCGCCTGCGCGACGACCGTATCTGGCTTGAAGCGGAAAACGAAGACTATCCAGCATTGGAGGTACTGGCCGGGGCGCGCCTGGATGTGTGGGGCGTAGTGACGCACGTTATTCATGCATTGGTGACCAAAAAGTCGGCTTTGGTGCGGTCGCTGCCACCGCGCCTGTAGGAGTATTTGCGGCGCGCTTAAATGCGGTGAGGTGGCTGCCAAACCAATGGGCAATGCACAACTCCTGGGTTACATTATAGCGCATAAAAACGCCCGGTTCTGCCGGGCGTTTTACTGATGACACCAACAGGTAGCCAGCGTTCTGTTGAGGCTAGCTGTATGGCCTGGGTGGCAAGGCTTAGCGCCGCACTACAACCCGTCGCTGCAAATTGCCCCCCAGGCCACTGATCTGAACCACGTAAAAGCCATTGGGCAGATCCGCCATATTCAGGTCTGTAGCGGATTGGGTGGGAGATAGAGTCTGGTGCATAAGCTCCTGGCCGAGTGCATTATGTACGGTCAGCGTATTAGCCCCAAAGCCAGCGGGCACTTCCAGGCGTACCTTGCCGCTGGTCGGGTTTGGGTAGAGCTGCCACGCCGTAGTGGCGGCTGCCGTGCGGGTAGGCAGCACCACCGCCCGATACCGGCTCTGGGCCGCCGCCGCCGCCGCTTGTATATCCAGCAAAGAATTGCCCCCCAGCAACGCAAACGTCACCTTGATAGAATCGCCGGGAGCCAGTGTACCCAAGCTGGCGCCCGCTACCTGCGATACGTCGCTGCCAGCTATGGCACCGGCTGTGCGCCTGGTGGTGCCGCTGCTCAGGGCGGCATATTTCTCGGCTGTGCTGAAGCCGTTACCCATGGTTACAGGCTCATCCGTTACAACCTCGTTGTCGATGGCGTAATACGTTGGCGTGCCACCACCCAGATGCTTCACGCCAGTATATTGGGAGGTGGGGCCAGTGGCGCGCACGTACCCGAAGCTACCAGCGGCATCCCACTCGGCCAGATTGCGGCTGATGGCCGGCGGCAGGTCCCAGTCGAGGTAAAGGCCCGCGTGCAGCGATTGTAGCGTGTCCGGCGTTATGTTAGTGAGCTTGTATTCGAGCACAACGTAATCGCGGTGCGGCGCATCGGTCCAGGCCGCAGCCCGTTGCCGGATGCGCACCCCCACGGACGATGCGCCCAGCTCGCCGGTGGGGGGCAAATTTACGAAGTTGGCCTCCGCTTCCTGGGTAGCCCGCACTGGCTGAGCGCGCAAGGCCACTTGGCTAAGCGCTTGAAAGTCTTCGTCAATACGCCACCGCCCGCCACTACTTTGGTCATTATGAATCCGGTCGGCAACGCGGGTAGGGGAGGTGCCTACCAGCAATCCGCCTTCCGCCAACAGCGAAGGGCCCTCCTGATAGGTTACGCCGGCTCCCACCGTAGAGTAGGCATCATCGAAGGCCAGATTGCCGCGACTGTTCAACGAGACATGCAGGTTGCCGGCATCGAGTACTACGTAATCAGGATTGAGCACTACCTCCAGCAATTGCTCATCGGTGTAGCCATCGGTGCTGGTGAAATTGTACCGAAGCGTAGCGCGGGTGTTTGGGGGCACCGAGGCCGCTACCGTCAGCAAAAAAGGCGAAGCGGTATTGGTAGCGCGGCCCAGCGTGACGAGCGAGCCCACCGCAAACGTTCCGCTTTGCACGCTCAGGTAGGGCGAAAGCGACGTGAGCGTGACCGTAAGCCCTGATATTGCCCGAAGCTGGTTTTGTAGCTCTGTGGTCAGGCGCACAGCCTCGCCGGGGCGGAAATACGTGCGCTGAGGGGCAAATCGGCTGGCCACAACGCGCACCTGGCGCCGGTCGGTGAGGGCTACGGCGCGGTGCACATTCAGGCGGCCCGTGCCCAGCTTCCCACGAAAAGGCGCATTGGCCGCCAAACCATAGATGTCATCCGTGGTCTGGCGCAGCTGCGCAGCTACCTGCACCGCCGAGTATTGCGGAAAGCGCGCCCGCACCAAGGCCGCCGCGCCCGCCACAATAGGGGCCGCAAACGAGGAGCCGCGCACGGCCGCGTAAGCGCTGTCGGTCACGTAGCGGGTGGTCAGAATGTCGCGGCCTGGCGCCGATAGGGTAACGTGGTAGCTGTAGGTCGCGTCCTGCGTGTCTTGGGCGGTAAGAGCGGCCACCGAGACTACATTCTCGTAGCTGGCCGGGTAATAGTCCAGCTCACGGCCGTCGTTGCCGGCCGCAGCCACAATCACAGCATCGCGGTTGATGGCGGCGTAATTAATCACGTCCTGCTCGTACTGCGACCGGCCCCCCACCGAGCCCCAGGATACGTTGATGACCCGGCAGCCGTGGTCGGCAGCATATACGATTGCTTCAAAGCCGCCGCCAAAAGGCCCCCCAGGTCTATTTGAGAACACTTTGATCGGCATCAGCTTGCTTTTAAAGCCTACCCCCGCAATGCCCCGCTTATTGTCGGCTCGCCCCGTGGCCGGACCGGCCACCAGCAAGCCATGGTCGCGGGTACCGCTGATCGATGGGTTGTTGTCCTGATCGGCAAAGTCCCAGCCACGAAAGTTGTCGATGTAGCCATCACCGTCGTTATCGATTCCATCAATGGGGTCGGCGTAATTGTACTTTATCTGGCCTTGCATGTCCTCGTGCGAGAAGACGATGCCCGTATCCAGCACCCCAATCACGACGCTGGTATCGCCCTGCGTCACATCCCAGGCACGGTAAGCCCGAATGTTTTTAAGGTAAAATTGGCCATCGCTACGCGTTGAATCAGCAAAAGGGTCATTGGGCTGACGCAGGAGGCCACGGTCGTAAAGAGGCTCGGCGTATTCCAGGGTGCCCGTCTGAAGCAAAGTAAAGCGGGCTTTTTGGAGTGGGGCAGAAGGCGCAAACCAGACCTGATACACCCCGCGCAGCTCCACGGAGCCGGGTTGGTAAGCAGTGGGCGGAACTGCCCGCGGAAACTTTTGCTCAACCCGTGTAGCCCCTAGCGCACGCAAAGCCGCCGCCAGCTGGGGGGCAATTCCGGGTGGCTGAGCACCAGAAACGGCGGCCGATTTAAGCTTGAAAACCAGGGTGCCCGGCTGGGTAGCAGGCTCCGGCGTCTGGGCTCCCCCTAGTTGCGCGGTAGCCGTCCGCGTTAGCCCCAGGCTGGTACTTAGTAAAAAGATAAAAGCAAGTAATCGTGGCTTCATACGCGAGATGCAATAGGGGCTGTTCGGGGCGGATTCTGTAAATTTAGGCTCTGTAAAGTGAAAACACTTTTCATGCCGCCGTTTCACTTTTCAAGGAAAACACGACACTCAGCACCCATCTACAAGCTACGTTACTTTTTTGACCCCACAATGACTGAAACCACCCAAAAACACCAGTCCACCCTCGACACGGCCATCAAGGCCTTACACGGCCGTACCTTCTTCGCTCATTTCCCCGAAAACCCCTCGCCTGAGATCTACGGCGCCGATGCCGACCGCCTCGGCCGCGAAGCTTTCGAAGCCCGCCGCAACCAGCACTACACGGAGCTGCTGCAAGGCGAGCCCGAAGGCTGGGCTGGTCAGGAAGAGTCGCCTTATGAGCAACAGTCGTTAGGCATTAAGTATCCCTATTTTGCCCCCCAGACCCTGATTGAGCGGTCTGAGAAAGCTTTTGGTGAGTGGCGAAAAGTGAAGCCCGCCCAGCGCGCCGCGTTGCTCACCGAAGTATTGGATGGCATGAAGGAGCGGTTTTTTGAAATTGCCTACGCCACCATGCACACCACCGGGCAGGCCTACATGATGTCCTTCCAGGCATCAGGTCCGCACGCCGCTGACCGGGCTTTAGAGGCCATTGCCGCTGGCTACGAAGAGCAGACGCGCTTCCCGGAGGAGACAACCTGGGAGAAGCCGATGGGCAAGTACAATATCACGCTTCAAAAAACCTGGCGCGCTGTGCCTAAAGGTGTTGCGCTGGTTATTGGCTGCTCCACTTTCCCAACCTGGAATACGGTGCCCGGCATGTTCGCCTCGTTGGTAACCGGCAACCCCGTCATTATCAAGCCGCACCCTAAGGCGGTATTGCCTATTGCCATTGTGGTGGCGGAAGTGCAGAAGGTACTGGCTGAGAATGGTCTCGACTCTAACATCTGCCAACTGGCCGTAGACGCGGAAGACCGCCTCATCACCAAAGACCTCTGCGAAAGCCCCGCCGTGAAGCTCATCGACTACACCGGCGGTACTCAGTTTGGCGACTACGTGGAAAGCCTAAAGGGCAAAACCGTATTCACTGAAAAAACCGGCGTCAACAGCATCATCCTCGACTCCTGCGACGATTTGGATAAGGTAGCCCAAAACCTGGCCTTCTCGGTAAGTCTGTATTCGGGGCAGATGTGCACGGCTCCCCAAAACTTCTTTATCCCCGAAACCGGCGTAACCGTGAATGGTACGCAGGTTCCGTATGAGGAAGTGGTGCAGAAGCTGGCTGCCGCCGTTACGGGCTTGGCTACCAATCCGAAGGCTGGTCCGCACGTGCTGGGCGCTATTCAAAATCCCGACACCCAGAAGCGGGTAGAGCAGATGGCCCTCAACGGTGGTCGCAGCATTCTGGCCCATGGCACCGTCAACAACCCAACGTTCCAGAATGCCCGCACCTGCTCGCCGAGCATCTATGAGGTGCAATCGAGCCAGGTGGAGCAGTATAGCAAGGAGCTGTTTGGGCCGATTATGCTGGTTATTAAGACCAAAGACACCCAAGAAAGCATCCGTTTGGCCGCCCAACTGGCGCGGGAGCACGGCGCAATTAGCTGCGGCGCCTACACCACCGACCAGGAAATAAAGGAGCAGATCATGGATGAGATGAGCCTGGCCGGCACACCGGTAAGTTTCAACCTCACGGGGGGCATTTATGTAAACCAAAACGCCGGCTTCTCCGATTTCCACGTGACGGGCGGCAATCCGGCCGGTAACGCTTCCTTCACAAACCCTGAGTTTGTCATCAAGCGCTTTACCTGGGTTGGCTTCCGCGAGCCGGCGCCGGCGGCGGTTTAGTTGGCCCCGGCTCCGCGCAACGATTGGCCTCACCCCCCGGCCCCCTCGCCTAGGGGTAACGCGCTTCAAGCGTTTGCGGGGGAGCCAGCCGCTCAGCCTCCGCGGCCACGTCGGCTGCCACCTCCGCAACCGCAACCGCGTTCTTTTCTTGGTTTTATAAAGCAAAAAAGCCCCCCCAGAAGATATCTGGGGGGCTTTTTTGATGCTGAACTTAGCTGATGGAACGGGTAGCCGTACTTGAGGCGCGAGCCGAAAGTGCGGCGTTGAACGACTGACGTCTGACTCCCCCGCAAACGCTTGAAGCGCGTTACCCCTAGGCGAGGGGGCCGGGGGTGAGGCCCCGTTGAACAAGCCAGAAGGGCCTCACAAGCTCATTACCTCCCGAAACCGCACTGACTGTTGGCGCGACACTTCTACCTCCGGTCCGTCTTTTAGCTTAATCTTAAGTGTGTTGCTAAACCACGGCTCAATCGAGTCAATCCACTTTAGGTTGATGATCTGCTGACGGTTGGCGCGGAAGAAGACTTTAGGATCAAGGCGGGTTTCGAGGTGCTGTAGGGTGCGAGGAATGAGCGGACGGCAGTCGTTGAAGTAGATTTGAGTGTAGCTGCCGTTGATTTCGAACAGCTTAATGTCGGAGAGGCGTACAAACCAGCACCGCTCGCCGTCTTTCACAAATACCTGGTCGTTGGCATTGAGCGGAGTGGCGGCGGGCTCGGTGGGGGGCAAAATGGGCGGCGCTGTACTCTGGGTGCGGGCTTTATCGAGGGCGGCGGCCAGGCGGTTTTCCTGCACTGGCTTGAGCAGATAATCCAAAGCGTTGACCTCAAAAGCGCGCAGAGCGTACTCGTCGTAGGCGGTGGTGAAGATAACCTGGGGGGCAATTTCCAAAGAAGCCAGCAGCTCAAAGCCACTGCCGCCGGGCATGTGGATGTCCAGAAACAGAAGGTCAGGATTGAGCACCTGGATTTGGGTGCGGGCTTCGGCGGCGTTTTTGGCTTCGCCTACCACGGCTACATCGGGGAAGGCTTGCAGGAGGTGGCGCAGCTCGGTGCGGGCCAGGCGGGAATCGTCGATGAGCAGGGCGTTCATGCCGGGTGCAGTTGGGTGGTGAGCGGAAGTTGGAGCTGGGCCGTCACGACATCAGGCGTGGTGGCGTCATTGCCAATAGAAAGGCCGGCTTTCTGGCCAAATAAAAGTTGCAGCCGTTCGCGTGCGTTGCGCAGCCCTACGCCCTCGTGGCCGGGAATGGGCAGGTAGCGGCCCGTGTTTCGCACCTTCACCAATAGCAGCTCGTGGGCGTCGTTGAGGCGGGCGCTGATGGTAATTTGTCCCCCAGCGGGCCGGGGCGCGATGCCGTGCTTGATGCTGTTTTCCACCAAAAGCTGCAAGGTCATGGGCGGAATAAGCACCTCCAAGGCGGCAGGGTCTATATCGAGAGAATAGGTCAGGCGCTCCTCCAGCTGCACCGCTTCCAGCTCCAGATAATGCTCCACAATTTCCAGCTCGCGGGCCAGAGTTACCTGCTCGGTGCTGTTGAGTTGAATGGAGTAGCGCAGCAAATCCGACAGGTGCGTAATCATCTCGCGGGCGCGGAGCGGGTCTTCCGTCACCAGGGCCCGGATGTTGTTCAGGCCATTGAACATGAAGTGCGGATTGATTTGGGCCTTGAGCGTGCGCATCTCGGCTTCGCGCACGGCGGCAGTTAGCTTCCATTTATCAATGTCGGCCTGCTTGTAGTTGTCGAGGTAATGAAGGCTGAAGTACAAACCCGACCAAAGCCAGAATACGAAGTTCATGTTTAAGGTGTACAGCAGCAGGTAGCTCCACCGGAATTGCTCCAAAGTGAAGACTTTCAATCCATAAATCATCAGTACACAGACCACACATTGCGTCAACAAAGCGAGTGTTAGGTTGAGCGGCAGTAACCGCAGCAATACTTTCGGCACCGACAGCTTCAGCCAATTGCCTCGCCGAATAAGCGCACGCAAGCCGTGCGTGGTGGCGATGTAAAGGCCCATCATAAACGCCTGCGTCGCCAGCATGCCAGGCGTAATCTTCTGCCCTGTGAGCACAATAATTAAGGTGCCTAATGCCCCAAATAGCCCCCAGCATACAATCTGCAAGGTCCAGTAAAGCCGACGTCGGGAGAATGAAAAGGACATAGGGAAGTGTCGAGCTAAAACGAAGCTGAATTATACACCAAGTGTGACTATTAAGCTAGCATATTAGCTAATCGACCGTCATGCAGAGGCGGAGCCGAAGCATCTCGCGGGCTGATGTTGCCACAGTAATTGTCATGCTGAGCGAAGTCGAAGCATCTCTACCGCTTCGTTGCAATGGTATTGATTCTACTAACCAGTAGAGATGCTTCAACTTCGCTCAGCATGACGTTCTTTTAGGTAATTACCACCACAACATCAGCCCGCGAGATGCTTCGGCTCCGCCTCTGCATGACGGTCAATTAAGTTAAGCAAATTGCTCTTTTGCCGGCTGATTTACGGGTGCAGCAAGGCCGCTATAAAGCACTTTGTTTTTTTGGTAAGAAACAGAAATCATAAGGCTCAGGACCACAAGCGAAACGGTGACAAAAAGCGGAATTAAATACAGGTCTTCGACAGTAACATTTAAGCCGATAAACATGCAGCCAAAGGCAATAACGCCAGCCATAATCGCGTACGCTTTTACATTATAAAACCAGGCGTAAGGAAAAAAGTGGGCGCCGGTTATAATGCCATAAGTCATGATAAAGTATTGAGGCTGTTTTATGTAAACAAAAAATAGAAAAGGAAAATAAAAGAGCTGAGCAAAATTCAGCCACAAGCCCAATGGCTGCAGCGGATTGCTTTTTACCTTCCAATTGGTCTTGAATATTTTAGAAAAAGTAAGCGCCAAAGGAAGCATCGCGCCCCCAACGATAAGCGTGAATAGCGCATTGCGACCCGGCGGGTTCGGCTGCATCCAGATAACGGTAATAACTGACCACAATATGCTGGCCGCCACAATAAAATCAACGCCGTTTTTTGCCTTCACCGACAGTTCCAGCTTCAGCGCTGTGAAGTCCTTTTCGAGTACCATTGCTAGTTGATTTTCAGGGCTTTTTCAGTGAGTAATATTGCCTTCTACACCAGCATTCAGCTACACTTCTGATTGACGGTGCAGAAGGAGGGAAACCGCTATTTTTTGGCAATACCATTTTGCTTTAAAAATGCATCGGTTTGGGCGAAAAACCACGCCGTGTCGTCCCACATCAGGAAGTGCTTGCCGTCCTCCGACATGTCGATGCGATGCTGGGGCAGCTTGGCGTATTGCTGGGCAAAAATGGCGCGGGTGCTCTCTTTGGTCGAGCCGTAGGCTTTGTAGGCAGCCCAGGCGCCAAGCACCAGCGCAGGTTGTTGTATGCGGCCCAGGTCGGCGCGCAGGTCGGTGGTGTACATATCATACATGGCCTGGGCCACGGTGCGGGCGTCGGAGGCCTGGCCCCAGCGCGTGGCCTGAGTGATGCGGGCCGTGTCGGTTATCAGGCCGGCTACCATCTGGCGCTGCGCGGCCACGGGCATTTTGCCCCCCGTCATTTGCTGGCGCATTCCTTCGGCCATCGGCTTGGCGGCTTCGGCAGTAAGGGCCGGATTCTGCACGGCCGCCAGGAAAGGGAGCGAGTCGACGATAACCAGCGGCCCGATGGCGTCCGGCGCGGTGGTGCTCATCCAAAGGCCCAAAAAGCCCCCCAGACTGTGTCCCAGCACTATTGGCCGGTTTAGCTTCTGGGTTTTGATGTAGGTGAGCAGCTCGTCGCGGACGCTTTGGAGCAGATGCTCCGGCACGGCTGCCTGCGCCGGCTGGCCCCCAAAGCCCGCTAACGAAACTACGTGGCACTGGTACTGCTTCTGGTAGCGCGCCACCGTTTCGTCCCACACGGCGCCGGGGCAGGTGAGGCCCGGAATCAGAAGCATCGGCCGGCCTTTGCCCGTTACTTTCACCGAAAAAGATGGATGCGCGGCCGGATTGTCGGCAGCAAAAAGGAGAACCGGCAGGCAGAAGCTCAGCAGCAAAAGCAGAATGAGCGAGTAGCAATACTGGCGGAAGGAGGAAAAGTGGTTCACGGCTGTAAGGGTTGAGATGAATGACTGACTCAAACCTAGTCGTGGATTTGCCCCCCGGAAACGGAATTTCAGTGAACGGTAACTGCGGCGGATTAGTGGTGAATAAATCGGCTGAATGGAAAAAGCGTATTTCACGAAAAGCCCCCCAAGCGACTTGGGGGGCTTTTCTATAAGACTGAAGCTTGATGAGCTTAGTTGCCTGTCGGGCGCTCGGAGCCGGACGCTTCGGGCGCGCACTGCTTAGCTTTGACTTTCCCATCGTCGCCAAACTCGATGCGGATGGGAGTAGTGTCGGTAGCGCTGCCGAAGAGGTAAGACCACGTTTGGCCCGGTGCAGTAGTGGTGTCGCGGCCCGTAGGCTCACCCATTATGCGGCGTACCTGCTCCTGCGTCATACCGATTTCTACTTCGGCGCAGCTGGCGGCATTCTGATAGCTTTCCTGGGCTGTGCAGGCCGGCAACAGCAGGAGTAAGGCGGCGAAAGCAGCCAGGGAGAAGATGTTTTTCATAGCAAATTGTGAGGGTGCGAAGAGTGAAGTTATGAGGAGTGAAGTTGCGAAGTGCTGAAAACAACAAGCATAAACTTTCACAACTTTACCCCTCACAATTTCACCACTTTAAATCAGGTTGCGCAAATCGTCGCGCAGCGTATCAATGCCGCGCCGGATTTCGTCCCAGGTGCTGGATTCGCGCTTTGTGCTGTCGGTATCCCGGCCCAGCATTTCGGCCAGCTTGGCACGCTTTACTTCCAGGGCCGCCACGTGCTCATGGTAGGTGTGGTGCGAGCTGGCTGTGGTGGCGTGGGCGCGGTTTTGGAGCGTCTTGATTTTGCTATCCAACTCATCCAATGCCTGTTGCAGCTCAGCGTCGGAGAGGTGGTTGGGCACGCGCATATTTTCGGGTTTGGGAGTGTACGACATATAGGTTCGGCAAAAGCGGCAGCCCGCGCGGGCTCACCACCGGATAATAGATGGAGGAACTGTTTCTATGTACTGTTTTTGCCAAATAAAGGATGCCCGCCAACGTCTACAACCACCCCAAATTTCGCTTAGCGGAAATATACTCTGCTTGGTCAGGAGGAAGTTGGTCGTCGTCCTTACTTCTTCATTATTGATTTATCAGGAAGCTAGGCGTCAAATTGCCCCCCAGCGCGGCGGCAGGCCCAGCTCCCGCGCCAGCGGTGCCGCCCCCGATGCCCACAGGCCGGTGAGCAGCAGGTTAACGTCATCGGCCAGCTCCAGGTGATAGTCGGGGTGGAGCTTCTCCGCTTGCCGCAGAGCCTCCTGCGCACGGCGGGCCAGGTGCTGAAGCAGCGGTTGGGTGGGTCCGTGCAGGCGAGCCACGGTGGCGGGCTGGTGTTCTAATACGCGGTTGAGCAGGCGCACCGTCAGCTCTACTTCGCCGAAAGTGTCGCCCGTAATTTTGGCGTGGTAGCCAATCCGTGCCTGTAGCTGGCGCACAATCACCAGCAGGTCATTGGGCGTTTGGTGGTAGCCGCGAATGGGGTCATCGATCTGGGTGCGCAGAAAGGTGCGGCGGTCGTCCAGCGCCTCCGGGCCTTCGAGCAAGCGGAAAGCCAGCTGCTCCGTAAGCACCGCGTCCTGACTTACGAGGCGGGTAAGGAGCTGATCTTTTTCCTTTTGGGGCAAACTCAGCAGCGCTTTGCGCAGGTCGGGTGGGAGGGCGGCCATAGAAGTTCAAAGCTACAAAAGCTGCCTATTTAGTGATGAATTATACCACGGGGCTAGCACAAAAAGAACGTCATGCAGCGCGCAGCGAAGCAGCTCGTGGGCAGAGGTTGTGAGCTAAAAGGCGGTCATGCAGAGCAACGCGAAGCATCTCGCCCGCTTCGTTGCAATAGTAAACTAATGTCAGCACGCGAGATGCTTCGCTCCGCTCTGCATGACGTTCTGCGGCGGACTCGTGCTGTGCTAAAGGACGAAACTTGGCTGTATCTTGCAGTGCCGCCGCTCTTGGCCTCTACCCACTTTATTACCTTATTCTATGCGTCCGTTTTCTTTATTTCCGCGCCTGGCTGCCGTTGCCGTTTTCAGTATGCTGATGCTGACTGGCTCGGCTGAGGCCCAAAAAACGCAGACGAAGAAAGGGTCTTACCCAGCCGCCGAAGGGTTCGACCAGGCCGGCTCCGATCCAAAGGCCATCGCTATTGCCGATAAGGTAATGAACGCCATGGGCGGCTACGATGCCTGGCGCAATACCCGCTATTTGGCCTGGAGCTTCTTTGGGGGGCAATATCAGATTTGGGACAAATACACTGGCGACTTTCACTGGGAACGCGACACGCTGGTAGCCAACTACAACCTCAACACCAAGAAAGGCGAAGTGTACAGCCGCGGCCAGGATATTTCGGCCACGCCCGCCGGCCAAAAAGTGCTCGACCGGCTCACGCCCATCTGGATAAACAACTCCTACTGGCTCGTGATGCCCTTTAAGCTCAAAGATTCCGGCGTGACGCTGACGTACAAAGGCGAAGGCAAAACCATGGACGGCGCCGCGGCCGACATCCTGCAAATGACCTTCAAAAACGTAGGCGTGACGCCCCAAAACCGCTACGAGATACTGGTCAATAAAGCCACCAACCTAGTAGAAGAATGGGCTTATTTTCCGAAGGCCACCGACGAGCAGCCCGCCTTCCGCCGCCGCTGGAACGACTACGCCAAGCACGGTCAACTATTGCTGGCCGCCGGCCGCGACGAGGCCACCAAACCCAGTCGCCTCGACAACATTGCCGCCGCTCAAACGATACCCGCCGGCGTGATGACCAGCAAAACGCCCGTCGCCAAGCTTAAATAACGCAAGTTGCGGACCAGCAACAACATCTGAGAGCCAAACCCTTTGCCCCATGTCCATCACCTCGCACGTAGAATTAGCCGGTCTTCAGCGCATCAGCGAAGCCGTAGGCACCACCCTGAAGCAAATGCGCGAGTATGCCCAGCCGGGTATGACGACCAAAGAGGTAGATGAATACGGCGGACGTATTCTGGCGGCATTAGGGGCTAAATCGGCTCCGCGGCTTACCTATGGCTTTCCCGGCTGGACGTGCATCAGCGTGAATAACGAAGTGGCGCACGGCATTCCGTCGGCTCATAAGGTGCTGCAACACGGCGACCTGGTGAACATTGACGTGTCGGCGGAGCTGGACGGTTACTGGGCCGATAACGGCGGCTCCTTTGTGCTCGGGGCTGATATTCACAATCACCAGCCGTTGGTCGATGCCTCCCGGCAGATCTTACGCACCGCTCTCAGCCGCATTCGCGGCGGCGTACGCATTGCTGATATCGGCGGGCTAATTGAAGGCGAAGCGCGCAAAGCGGGTTATCGGGTGATTAAGAACTTGGTGGGGCACGGCATCGGGCGCAGCCTGCATGAGGAGCCCACGGAAATACCCTGCTACTACGACCGCTACAACTTGAAGCGTTTCAAGAAGAAATCAGTGGTGGCTGTCGAGACGTTTATCTCCACCCGTGCCAGCCTAGCTCATCAGCTCCCCGACGGCTGGACGCTGGCCACCAAAGACGGCAGCTTTGTGGCCCAGCACGAGCATACCATTGTGATTACGGATGGCCAGCCTATTATTCTAACGGAAGCGAACTGCATTTGGGAGTAAGTAACTCAAGTTGCGGAACTAGCCCAGCTCCGCAACTTAATTTAAGTAATTGCCAACAATTGTTTTGATCTTTGATCTTAACTACCTGTTTGCGTTTTCTTCCCAGATTTGCCCCCCGGCGCGGCTCCAGCATACGCTACCCGATAAATCACTCCATTGGCGTCATCGGAAACCAATAGGGAGCCGTCGGCGTGCTGAGCGATGCCGCACACCCGGCCGAACTGCTCCTTGTTGTTATTCACCAGCCAGCCCGTCACGAAGTCCTCGAACTTTTCGGGTTGGCCCTGGTCGTTGAAGTGTACGCGCACGATTTTGTAGCCGCTGGGCTCGGCGCGGTTCCAGGAGCCGTGCATGGTCACGAAGGCGTCGTTCTGGTATTCCTTCGGAAATTGCCCCCCAGTGTTGAATACCATTCCCAGCGGAGCCGAGTGAGCGGTATAGAGCAGCTTAGGCTTCTCGGTTTTGGCTGCATACTGCTCGTGGGTCAGGCCGCGGGGCGGCTCGTCGGCGGGGTTAGCTTTGCCGTCGGCAAACACGAAGGGCCAGCCGTAGTCGGCGCCTTCTTTTATCTCGTTTAGCTCCTCGCGCTGGTCTTCGTCGCCGAGCCAGTCGATGCCGTGGTCGAAGCCGTAGAGCACTTTGGTAGTAGGGTGCCAGCCGAAGCCGATAGTATTGCGCAAACCCTTAGCCACCACGCGCCGGCCGGAACCGTCGGGCTTGATTTCCAGCAGGGTAGCGTTTTCCTTGTTGGGCTCGTCGCAGGCGTTGCAGGTGCTGCCCACAGAGAGGTAGAGCTTGCCATCGGGCCCAAAGTTGAGGGTGCGGTTGGGGTGCTGACCGGCGTCGGGCAGGTCTTTGTAGAGCGTTTTTAGCTCACTCAGCGTGCCATCAGCCTTCACGTCGGCGGCGTACACTTCGCGCACGGCGGCTATGTAGAGCTTGCCATCTTTTAAAGCCAAGCCGTGCAGATTATCGCGTTGGGCTACTTGCTTGGTGAGGTCGGCTTTGCCGTCTTTGTTGGTATCGCGCAGCAGCGTGACGGTGCCTTTGTCGCGGTTGCTCACGTACACGTCGCCGTTGGGCGCCACAGCCAGCATCCGGGGTTTTTCGAGCTTGTCGGCAAACTTGGTGACGGCGAAGCCAGCGGGGGCTTTCAACTGCGCCACGCGGGCGTCGGTGGCTTCCACCTGGCCGGGCTTGAAGATATTGCCTTTGTAGGAAGCCGTTACGGTTTTCTGGTAATCGTTCTGAGCAGCACCAGTCAGGGCCGAGCAAAGCGCCGCGGCGGTAAGCGTATTTTTAAGAATGGTCATAGCTGAATAGATAAGGTCGTTCTATTCAACTCAACTGTATAAGGTTATGTTACGAAAAAGCTGACGCGGCTAGCTTTCTAATTGACATTATCACAAGTGCTAATCCTGCGATAAACCAAGAGGACAAATCTGCCAATTGCAGATTGTATTTGAGCATTAGTTTGTCAAACGCTTCCTTGAAATGTGTAGTAAGATCAAAAACTTCACCTGTATCGGTTCCACAAGTGAATAAAACGCCTCTTTGGGGTACTTCTAATGCATATAATGTTGTAACAGGCGTACGCATATCTAATACATACTTTCTTACACCAATTTCATTTAGATAAGAAAGAGCTCTTATCATGTACTCATATTTAGCACTCTGACGAAAATAGATTCTTGTGCCACTAATTGAGTCTGATGAATTGTGCAAATTCAGTATATTATGCTGAGCCTGTTGCCAGTTAAACCAATCCAAAAGCGAGTTGCCAGTTATTTCAAAGTTTATCCATCTTCGCATGTTCACTAGCTCTTGAGTAGATACCCAGTATTTTCTCTCATATTCATCCGCCGGAGGAAGTACAGGTGTTGTCATTTGTAAAATCGCCTTAGTGCGTTCTTTCACAATGGGCGCAATCACTCCGCACCCCAGCAACAGCAGAAACGCCAGCGCCAGCAGGCCCGGCGGAAGCAGCAGTTTACGACGGTGGCGGCGCGGGATGTAAAGCATGAGTGAAGATGGTGCGTGAGGTGATGTAAGGTAAGAATAAGCCAATATTCCTAAGCTAGTTTTGATAAAGGCGGTCATGCAGAGCGGCAGCGAAGCATCTCGCGTGCTGACGACTGATTACTAATCCTTCGTCAGCACGCGAGATGCTTCGCTGCCGCTCTGCATGACAGTTACTATTCTAGCATCAGCACGCGAGATACCGCAGTTTTGTAGATGCGTATACCCGTTTCTAAGCCCGGAAAGTGACTGTGGCCAATTCCATCTTACTTAGCCAGCGCAGCACAAACGTTGCGTCTTCCCGCCAGGTAGATTGGCCCAGCATGGCGTGGCACCGGCCGGGCAGCTCGTGGTAGTCGGTGACGGACTGCGCATGGCGGTAGCGCTGGAAGTTGGCGCGGTTGAACGCGGGGGGCATAATTCGGTCGGTGCCGCCGGCCAGAAACAGTAGCGGCGCGTGCGGCCGGCGAAAATCAACGCGAGCCCGCAGGCTAAGAGCCTCCCGAATTACTTTCTTCGATTCCGGGGCCACTAGGCGTTCATAGGAGGACTCTTGATCGGCTAGCGGCAGGCCATTGGCAATAGCGTACTGCCACTGCGTAAAGCTGGGCAGAAAGGTGGTTTTGGAGGAGGAAAACAAACCCAGCATGGGCAGCACCGAGCGCACCAGCGTCCAGCTCAGCGCCACCACGCCCAGCGGCGGTGCCGACTCAATGGCCACACCCGCCTCCGCCGCATCCTGCTGCAACAAAAGCTGCACGATGAGCCCGCCGTAGGAGTGCCCGATAACGATAGGCTTGGCTGGTAGCTGAGCAATGCAATCCGTGTATACCTTCAGCACGTCGTGCAGGCCGTTTTGCGCGATGGGCGAGTGCGGATGCTGGCGGCGTAGCGCCGCTGCCGGGGCATCCTTGTGGGGCCAGGGCAGGGCATAGCATGTGTAGCCCTCACCTTCGAAAAACAGTTTCTACTGATCCCAGCAGCTAGTCGTCACGAAAGCACCCGTGATGAAAACGATGACAGGAGCAGGGGGCTTGGACTTCATAGGGAGTAATCAAAAATCAGAAATCCGGTAAAAGGAAGCCTGCTCAGCGTAATGAGGGAATATATGAACGGTATAAATCAGTCTGGGGGGCTTTTTTACCAACCTGTGTCGCTGGTTTCCCGTTCGGGCAAGGGTTACGCTACACTTCCCCAATGCTTCTTCGTTACTGCCAGCTCCTGCCGCTGCTCTTGCTGCTTCAGCTTCCTTCTCGCGCCCAGACCCCCGACACCGCCCGCACCGTGCGCTTGCCCGAGGCCACGGTGGTCGGCTACGGCCAGAACCTGCCGCTGCGGCGCACGGCGGCCGGCGTGAGCGTGCTCGACGCCACTGTTATCGACCGCTTCAATCAAACCTCCCTGACCCAAGCCGTGAACACGCTGCCGGGCGTGCGGCTGGAGGAGCGGGCCACGGCCAGCTACCGCCTTAGCGTACGCGGTAGCACCCTTCGCTCCCCGTTTGGGGTGCGCAACGTGAAGCTTTACTACAATGATATTCCTTTCACTGAAGCCAGCGGCAGCAGTCCGCTCAACTTGCTCGATCCGGCTTCTATTGGGCGTATTGAGGTAATAAAAGGGCCGGCGGGCAGCGTGTACGGAGCCGGAACGGGCGGCGCCATATTGCTCAATACCCGTCGGCCCGCGCCCGACGAGGCGCGGGTGCAGGCCGGCTTCACGGCGGGCAGCTTCGGGCTCCGGCGCTACTCAGTAGCGGCCGAAACCGGCTCGGCTAAAGCCAGTTTGCGTGCCCAATACACGCGTCAAACTCTTGATGGCTACCGCCAGAATAGCGCCCTGCGCCGTGATGTGCTGACTCTGGACGGTGAATTTGCCCCCTCGGAGCAGCGCACTGTAAGCGTAAGCGCCCTCTATACTGATCTGGATTATCAGATTCCTGGCAGCCTGACCAGAGCGCAGTTTGAGCAGAACCCACGCCAGGCCCGGCCAACCGTGGGCACTCAGCTTGGCACCGTAGATCAGCGGGCGGGCTACGCGTCGCGGACGGCGCTGCTGGGCGTAACCCACGATTATCAGTTCACAAGCCGCTGGTCGAACAAGACGACACTCTACGCCTCGGGCACCACCATCAAAACGCCGTTTCTGGTTGATCTGGAGCGCAATACTTCGCTGGGCTGGGGTGGGCGATCCGTGTTCGGCTACCGCGCCGCGCTGGCGGGCCGCTTGTTGCGGCTAAGCGCAGGGGGCGAATTTCAAAATAGCTTCGAAAACGCACGCAACTACCAAAACCGCCGCGGCACGCCCGGCCCCTTACGCTACGATGATGAAATCAGTACCAGCGTGGGCTTCGGTTTCGCGCAGGCCGACTGGGAACTGCCCGCAAATTTTCTGCTTACGGCGGGCGCCAGTCTGAACGGGTTGCGCTACCGCATTGCGCGGGTGTCGGATGCGGCGGCGCGGCCGGATAGCTTTGCGTTTCGGCGCAACTTTCAGCCGGTGGTGTCGCCGCGGGTGGCGCTGCTCAAGGAAATTACCTCCCAGATATCCGCCTATGCCAGCGTGAGCAGCGGATTTTCGCCCCCCAGCGAGGAAGAGATTCGACCTTCCGATGGTAGTCTGAATAGAAACCTGGAAGCCGAGCGCGGCAGCAGCTACGAGCTAGGTACGCGAGGTAATCTGTTCAATAATCGCCTAGTTTTCGACGTGGCCCTGTTTGATTTCCGCTTGAAGCAAACCATTGTTACGCGCACCACGGATGCGGGCGTAAACGTGTTTTTTAACTCCGGTTCTACGCGCCAGCGCGGTGTAGAGGCTGCCGTGAGCGGCTGGTTGTTGCGTCCTGTATTGGGGTCTTTAGCGAGGGGCACTTTCACTCCTTCGGCTAACATCTTGCCCAATAGCCTGCGCGCCTGGGCCAGCTACGCCTACAACCATTTTCGCTTCCGCGACTATCAGCAGGGCGACCAGGACTACAGCGGCAACCGCCTCACCGGCACCGCCCCACACACGCTCTCCGCCGGCCTCGATTTCAATCAGAAGCTTGGTTTTTACTTGCAGCCCACACTCAGCCATCAAGCCCGGATTCCGCTCAACGACGCCAACACCGTGTACGCCGCCGGCTACTGGACGTTTGCCACGCGCGCGGGCTGGCGGCGGGTGCTGGGGGGCAAATTGGAAGCCGACATCTTCGCGGGCCTCGAAAATGCCACCGACCGGCGCTACAGCCTCGGCAACGACCTGAACGCTTTCGGACAGCGCTATTTTCAGCCCGCGCCCGGCCGCAACTGGTACAGCGGCGTGCAGCTGGGCTGGCGTTGGTAAGCAGCCTACGTGTTATTATTGGCTACCAGAAGGCGGTAGAGACGCAAAACCTTGCTTCTCTTCCGCCTTGCATTAGTTGAAAATTGACGCAAACTGCTTCCGCGAAAACACCGCCCTTTCTTACGGTCAAAAAGTCGTCTGTTCTGGCTGAAGCCTAAGGCTGAGCCGGCAATACCAGCACCGGGCCCTGACTATGTCGTACCACTCGCGCCGATACGCTTTGGTAAAACATCCGTTGCAGAATGCTGTGCCGCCTTGCAATGAGAATCAGCAAGCCCGCGTCATCCTCTTCTACCGCCGCCAAAATACCCTCCACGGGGCGCAAGTGGCGCTGCCCACGCATCGTGACGCGCTGAAAACCAGCCGTTAGCCCGCTGTTCTCTACTTGCTGACAAGCGAGCGAGGAGTTGTCGTCGTCTTCGGGCTCCACCACGTGCGCAACGTTTATAGCGGCGTTGAAGGCGCTCAGCAGATTCTGACCAAACGCTACTATCTGCGGGCTCAGGGAAAAGGGCTGATTATCGGCTCCAATGGTTACGCGGCCCAGATTTGGCCTGGCTGGAGACGTAATAGGCACTACCAACAGGGGCACGGGCGTATGGCGCAGCAGGTTCAGCGAGGTTGTATCGATGAGCTCATCGGGCTTGTTATAATCGGGGCGACCCAGCACGATAAGCTGGGGCTGATGCTGGGCTACGGCCGCCGCCACCGCGTCTTCCAGCAGGTCGTTGGAAATGTCGACCGTGACGGGTACCGTTAGCCCGGCCGTACGACTGCTTAGTTCCGTAGCAATTTCGCCCTCACTCCGGTGCGGAATGCGACCGCTTAAAGCTTCCGGATCGAGCAGGGACGTGCGGCGTACGTGCAGCAGCACGATGGGCGCCTGCAACTCAGCGGCAATAGCGGCGGCGTAGGTCAGGGCGAGGTCGGCGGCGGGCGTAAAATCGGTGAGCAGTAGGAGAGGAGCAGGCATAGCGGCTGATTAAGGAGGCTAAGGTATCTATTGCTATACGCCGCCGCTGCCCTCAGGATACCTTACCGATGGCAATGGGCCACTTGGGGGGCTTTTTGGATAAGCAGGCGCGTTCAGCGGCGGGGCAAGTAAGTATAAAGAAATCGGAATACAGTATTAAGCCCCCACCACCGTGCTGCGGCGCTCCAGCAGCACCGTGTCGCGCCACACGCCGGCCAGCTGACCAATGCGCTCGCGCCGACCCATCATCCGGAAGCCGTGGGTTTCGTGCAAACGAATGCTGACCGTATTCTCGGGGAAAATACTTGCCTGCAAGGTCCAGATACCGTTCCTCTCTGACTCCGCTATCAGCGCGCCCAGCAGCTGCCGGCCAACACCCTGCCCACGGGCGGCATCGGCTACATACACGCTCACCTCCGCCACGCCCCCGTACACGCACCGCCCCGACACCGGCGACAGAGCCGCCCAGCCCAGCACGTTGCCGTCGGCATCGGTAGCTACCAGACGGGAGTGCGCCAGATGTCCCGCATTCCAGGTTTCCCAGCTCGGGCTTTGGGTTTCGAACGTGGCGTTCCCGGTGGCAATTCCTTGCTTATAAATCGCTTCTACAGAAGGCCAGTGAGCGGCCGTAAGGGTAGATAGTGTTGGCATGGGCGTGAAAAGAAAGTGCGCAACCCGCGGACCCCAATGCGCTGCAACAAACGCAGCGCGTTGGGGGCAGTCGTAATCGGTGCAAGTATACCAGTACTTCGCCTTCATCAAAAGCCTCAGCTCAGTAGGCTCGTTTGTTTGGGCGGAGTGGACTACGCAGTAAGCCAGAGCTGATTTGCTAAACCATTCCCAAAGCGCATAAAAAAAGCCCCCCAAAATATGCTGGGGGGCTTTTGTGCAATACAGACTTTATACTCTAGCTATCGTCCTCAGCCGATGCCTGATCAGCACCGGGGTTCATGCGCTCATCCGTCATGTCGGAAGTGTCCTCGTCGGGAGTGGTGCCATCCAGCACCTGGCCGTGGGTGGCGGCGTCCAGCATGGCGGCCGAGCCGGCGCTTTCATCGGAGGCAGCATCCACGCGGGGCGCCTCGGTGGGCTGAGTGGCGGCGGGATTAATCTTTTGGTTGCTGGCTTGTTCTTCGGGTGTTTTCATGGGGGCTTGGTTTCAAAGTGAACGAAAAAGCCAGGCCTCGCACCACGCGACACCCGGCTTTTCTCGGGAAACTGGCGTCAGCTTAGCTGGAGGCCGGGCGATATTCCTCGTCCGTATCAATGTCAGCTTGCGTGGTGCGGTTGGCGGGCTCGGCGGTTTCCCAGTTGCGGGTGCCGCTGCCGTAGCGCGGATCGTCGAGCTTGGCGGCCTCGCGCCGGTCGTCCGATTCGTCGTTCATGGTAGTGCGCACGGCCTCATTGTTCAGGTTTTGAGGTGCCGCGCCGCGTTGGTCGGGGGCTGGCGTGCTCGATGCGGCGGCGCCATGGTTGGTGCCCGCAGCTACCGGACCGTTCATTTCTTCATCGGAAAGGGGAGCATGACCAAAATCGCCGTAGTTAGGCGTATCCGAATTCTGGGTTGACCGCTGACCAACGGGCTTATTGGCCAACTTGGCGCCTATTTTCTCATTTTCGGCCAACGGGCGGTTGTTGTTATCATCCGTAGCTGGCTTATCTGCTTGTGTTTTCATAGAAGAGGTGGAGTGAGGTGTGAAGATGTAGCAAGACGTTTTCTGTCAGGCAACTAGTTGGCTAGTACGCAAAAGCGGGGTTGAAGGGTCAACAAAATTCCACCCATTTGGCCCCGGCCGCGTAGGGAATAACAAGTTGCCCCGCCCGCGAGCGGTGGCCATACAGTATTTTTCCCTTTAAAATTTCCAATCACATGGCCGTTTCCGTCATTCATAATCAGGAAGATCAATCCTTCTACGCCACCGTTCATGGCTACGAAGCCGAGCTGGCTTACAGCCTGCCCGCCGCCGACACCATAGACTTCACGCATACGTTCGTGGATGAAAATCTGCGCGGGCAGGGAGTGGGCGAAGAAATGGCCCGCACAGCCCTAAACTACGCCCGCGACCAGAACTTTAAGGTGCTGACCAGCTGCCATTTTGTGGAAGCCTTCGTGAAGCGTAATCAGGCTGAATACGAAGACTTAGTATCGAAATAACGCCCACGGGCGGCGCGAATGGTATAGTTCGCGCCGCCCGTGGGCGTTATTTCAGCAATAAGAAAATCCGTTTACTGGTCGCGGTTGTTGTCTTCGAGGCGACTCGACTGCGCAATGACTGGGTTGATGACGCTGTCGCTGATGCCCGATTTACCGTCCGCAGCGGGCTCATCAAGAAGCTGGCCGTGGGTTTCGCGGTCCAGCATCGACATTTCGGTGGCAGGTTCAGCGGCCGATTTAGACTGTGGCTCCGCTGGGTTGCGGGGCTGCGGCTCCTGCATCTCAGGCAGCGTGTAAAGGTTTTCGCCGGGTCGGTGCTCATCACCGGTGCCTGGAAACGAGGCATTTGGATCAGCCGCAGTGGCCGGTTGGTTTTGGGTACTGCGACGTGGATGCTGCTCGTCGGGGTTCTGGGGGGCTTTTTTCGAAGAGTCTTTCATAAGTTGGTAGTGGTTGATGGCCCTTCTGGGCACTGTTCTCTTTCTACGCAAAACGCTTACTCAACAACTGTTGCCGCCCGCAAAAATATTTTGTTCGACACAAGGCCAGCCCAAACGATCAGGCCAGAATCGCGGTACTAAAAGCCTAACCTGCCGCTGCGTACCACCAACCGAGCGGTTCATAAAAAAGCCCCCCAGACACTGCTCCGGGGGGCTTTTTATTGCTGAGCAGCAGCTTACTTTGCTGGCATCAGCACGCTGTCGATAACGTGGGTTACGCCGTTGCTCGAAATAACATCGGCGGTGGTAACGGTAGCCATGCCGCCTTTTGCGTCTTTTAGCATCACGCTGCTGCCGTTTTTCATCACTGTGAGAGTTTCGCCCTGCACGGTAGTTAAGGTCTGGCCGTTTTGCAGGTCGGCGGCGCGCACGGCGCCGGGCACCACGTGGTAAGTCAGGATAGTCGTGAGCTTGGCTTTGTTTTCGGGCATTACCAGCGTATTCACCGTGCCAGCGGGCAGCTTTTCAAAGGCGGCATTGGTGGGAGCAAATACGGTAAAGGGTCCGGCGCTTTTCAGCGTTTCCACCAAGCCAGCCGCCTTCACGGCCGCTACCAGCGTGCTGTGCTCCGACGACATCACGGCGTTATCGACGATGTCTTTGCTGGGCACCATCATCGCGCCGCCCACCATCACGCCTTCGGCGCTGCTCATGGGTAGGTCGGCGGCATTTACCATCGTTTCAGCGGCTTTGCCGGGCTTGCCTTTGGCTTTCATTTTGTCGCCGGCAGCCGTCTTGCCTTTCATTTTCATCTTTCCGTCGTCGGCCATCTTGGTCTTCGACATGTTGCCGTCTTCCTTGGTTTTAATCTTGTCGGCGTCCGACTTGGTTTTAGTAGTGGTTTGGGCCAGGGCCGGCGTGCTCATGCCTATGGTAAAGGCGAAAGCGAGGGTAGTCAACAATGACTTTTTCATTACAATTAAATTAAGAAATGGTCGGAATTGCTTTACTATACGATAACGCAGCAATATTGGATTTTAGAAGCAAGCTCAGCAGCTGATTAAAGCCGCCGCATATCCTGTAAGCTCTCGGTGCTGATAGCCGAAGAGTGCTATTAAGTAGATTTCGACGCTGTTTTAGAATCTTTTAAATCAATGGGCCAGCTACCTGACTTGAATGAAGCAACATTTGCAGCAGCCCATAAAAATTATATATTTGCCCTGGCAAGACTGTCAATCCTAGCTCAATATCAGTTAAAAGTAATGGTCGGCAGCACGCGTTACCTTGATCAGCAGAATGGCTTCCGCGAAGACCGGTTTGGACAGAAAGTAGCTGAGCTGAGAGGGCTGGTTCTCGTATCGGCCCTGCATGACCCCCGCGTAGCCACGTATGCCCGCGAGCAGGAAGAGCTGCTGTACCTAAGCTATCCGCTCCGCCAGATTCACTACCGCTTTTTCGACGAGCACCTTTACCGCATCGACTTGCTTGTCACTGGCACTGAGGCCATAGCCGGCCTACGCCAGGAATTTGTTCGGCTCTACGGCCCGCCAAGCAGTGGTCCGCTGGGGGAGGAGTGGGTAGGCCAGCAGACAACGGCGTCTATCCTCTCGTTTCGTACCCGCACCGAGAATGCCTATTTTACTTTAAGCAGCCAGCCACTGATGGCCAGCGCCACCCAGTACGTTTATCATCGGGGCCAAATGGCGAGCGAGGACAGTGGGAAAAGCCTGGGGGGCAAATAGTTCGCTATTTTATCTGGAGCCACTCAGCCGCTTCCTGCACCGTTGAGAAGTAGTTGTAGCGTAGCGTTTGGGTGAGGCCCGTACCAACGGAGCGGGCTGCGAGCCGGCTTAGAGGCGCTTCGGCTTCTACCACGGCACATTTGTCGTAGCCCGCTTCTGCAATGGCCCGCGGTACCCACTGCGTCGTGAGCCACTCCTGCACTTGCGGCGGCATCGGTGGCCGCTGCCCGTGCACACTCATTAGTTGAGTAGAGCCGTAATGGCGCAGGGCGCGCAGTATATGTTCATAAATCGCCTGCAAATCGGCCACTGATACGGCCGTTGGCTGCCAGGTAACCCGTATATAGCCCGGCGCGTGATAGGTAATGGCCGCGGCGGCATTGTGGAAATATTGGGCAGAACTGTTCACCGTTGAAAGAAGCTATTTTGATGTAGGTAGTAGTAACAGCTTCGTGTTGACACGCATAATCAGCCAAGCGAATAGCAGCTACAATATTTTACAAGATACCCAGATACCAGTCACTGTTCTAATACCCAAGCCAAAACGCGTCTGCCGGATGTTGTCTGCACAGCTGTAAACGCGGGTGCTTGTTCCCGCTGCGGGGGCGTTTAGTACCTTGCCTTCTGATTTCTGCCAGACACAGCATGACCAAAAAAATAGAGCCCTGGAAGACGCTCAAATCTGAGCTGGTCTTCGATCATCCGTGGTATAAAGTTCGTCGCGACCATGTGGAGCTGCCCGACGGGCAACAGCTCGACGATTATTTTGTGAGCGTTCGGGCCAATGTGGTGCTGGTATTTGCCCTGACCGAAGACGAGCAGGTTGTATTGGTTCGCCAGTACAAGCATGGCTTCGGCCAGATACTCGTTGAGCTGCCGGGCGGCGTGATAGACGAAGGCGAAAAAGCCCCCCAGGAGGCAGCCCGGCGCGAGCTGCTGGAAGAAACCGGCTACACGTCCGACGAGGTAGAGTTATTGTTGGAAGTCAGTGATAACCCCACCAAAGACACGAACACTATTTCCTTTTTTCTGGCCCGCAACGCACGCCTTGTAGCCACCCAACAGCTCGACCCGACCGAAAACATTGAAGTGCTGACAGTTCCCCTCGGGCAGGTAGAAAGTATGATTCTCAGCGGCCAGATTCGGGTGGCGGGCTCCGTAGCCTTATGCCTGCTGGCGCTGCGCAAGCTACAGCGCTAGATTTGGTAGCCGAAGTGGTGGATAGAAAACAGCCGCTACTTCAGAGCTTTACGGGTTGGCTGCGCGCATTGCTTCCGCTACCTCCGCATCGGTTACCGGGGGCAGCTTCTCATAGCATTCCTCCACCGCTTTGGCATGTGGGGGGCTTTGCAGGTATATCACGGCATCGGCCATGGTGCGCAGGCGAGCCGTAGTGGCGGGCAGCGCTGCCGGCAGTGCTAATACCAGCAGGGCGGGCTGGCGGGAGCGGGCAATACGCAGGGCCGCAGCCAGTCGCGTCTCGGCGGCCGTGCCATCGTCTACTACAATCAGCGTCTGGCCCATGCGGGCCGATGGCTTGTCTTCCACGTTGGCTGGCTCTGCCACCTCGGCGTTTTCCTCCGGTAATTCACCAATCCGATCCTCCGTTTCCGACAAGAACTCCAGCGGAAAACCCAGCAGCCGGGCCAGCACCGAGCCAATAGGTACGCCGCCCCGGTCAACGGCCATGAGCAGGGCATCGTCGCCGCGCAGGTGCCAAAGCCGGTCAGTTAAGCGAAAAGCGGCCGATAATCGATCAGATAAAATAGCGGTCATAAGTTAATTAGTATAGAATACATTGATACTATATAGTAGGATCCTATATAATTGTGGAGCAAAGAGCCGGTAGTGTGGTTTTGGACTTGTACGATTTGTAGTGCCTTATACTCTGATAAAAAATAAATGGGGGGCTTTTTTAAATTTATTTTAGCCCTTTCCAGCTTTTGAATACCTCCCCGCTCAGAATTGTTTTTTAGCTCATTTGCAATTACTTACATTCATATACAAATGCGGGGAGATGGGCCGCTTAGCTAGCTGCTCAGTAGTGCGGTTCGAAATTTTACTTAAGTGTTCTCCCATGATTCGCTTATTCTTGGTCGATGACCACTCCCTTGTTCGCGACGGCATGAAGGCCCTGCTAACGGGCGTTCCCGGCCTGCTTATCGTGGGCGATGCCAGCAATGGGCAGGAACTTCTTGATCGTCTGCCCACTACACCCGCCGATATTGTGCTCATGGACCTGCAAATGCCGGTTCTCGATGGCTTCGCCACGCTGCCTTTGCTGCGGGAGCAGTTTCCGGAAATTCGCGTGCTGGTACTCACCATGCTGGCGCACGAGCGGTACGTAGGGCAGGCGCTGGATGCTGGCGCCGCAGGCTACATTCTCAAAAGCGCGGATCAGGCTGAGATAATCGCGGCTATCCGCGCCGTCTCAAGTGGCAAGCGCTTTCTGTGCAGCGACATTGGCTTATCGCTGCTGCAAAAGGTTTTACACCCAGAAGCTTCCGCAGAAACCAAAAAAGTGGACGGCCTGTCGTATCGGGAGCTGGAGGTTCTGCGGCTCATTGCGGAAGGCCTTACGAATAACGCCATTGCGGAAAAGCTGTTTGTCAGCCGGCGCACAGTGGAAACACACCGCCAGAATATTCTGGAAAAAACCCAGGTAAAAAATACAGCCGCGTTGATCAAATATGCCGTTGAGCACGGCCTGCTGGACTAACTCCTGCTTGCTCAAGTATTGCTTGGCTTACAAATAAACCCCAAATTGAGTATCGCTTATGTGTAGAAAGCACGCTGCAGGGCAGTGGCTTACTACTTCAGCCTCATCATGCGCTGGGGGGCAAATTTGCCAATACACGAACCGTTCGGCTAGCAATGGCCTCATGCATGCTGCAGCCAGCTGATTTGATCATGAGTAGATCCTTTCCTTCTCCCATAGCCTCGGAAATCAGTGCGCTGCGTCAGCAGGCACTCCAGCACCTGACCGCCACTGACGTGCCCCACCTGACTGCGGAGCCGCCCGCCGAGCTGCTCTATCAAACCATGCTGGCCTTGCAGCAGCAGGAACTGCACCGCGCTCAAAAGCAGATAAAAGCTCTGCAACAAGCTGCGGCCCACACCACGGCCGCGGCCGACCCCACCGCCGACAAGTTTCACCGGCTGTTTGAGTACAGCAGCGATGCCGTATTTCTGCTGGTGGATAACCACTTCGTCGACTGCAATGCGGCATTGCTGGCGCTGGTTGGGGAAACTGATAAGCAACAGCTTCTGGGCCGCCATGTTGCTGAATTTGCCCCCCAGAAGCAACCTGACGGTCATTCCAGCCGCGAGCGCGCCGACGACTACTGCCGCCTGGCTGCGGCGCAGGGACGCTACCGCTACGAGTGGCTGGGGCAGCGCAGCACGGGTGAAGAGTTTTGGGGAGAAATCCTGCTTACGCCAGTCCAGATGGACACGCACACGCTCCTGCATGCTGTTTGGCGCGATATCACCCCACTCAAAATGGCCGAGCAGCGCCGCCGTGAGAGCGAGGAAGACAAGCAGCGGGCGTTGGATGCTGCCGGTGTAGGCACCGTAATGTACACCTTAGGGAGCAAAGAGGTGGTACTTGATGAGCGCGCCCGTACTCTACTCGGTTTGCCCCCCGGATCAGGCCCGTTGCCGCACACCGAAGTTGTCAGGCAAGTGCACCCCGAAGATTTGGACCAAGCCGGCGAGGTTCTGACGAAGTCGCAACAAACTAGTCAATCCGTAGTGCTGGAGTTTCGAGTGATGTGCGCCGACAATGCGGTTCGCTATGTCAGGTTTCGGGGCGAAATAGAAAAAAGAGAGGGTCAACCGGATCGGCTGTTGGGAGTAATGCGTGATATCAGTGCCCATCGCCAGGCCCAACAGGAGCTAAGTTACAAAAATCGCCTTCTGGAACACATAGTGCATGATATGCCGGTGGTGTTGACCAAACTCGACCATACGGGAGTATTTCTGGAACTCATAGGTTTAGGTTTGCGCCCCTTGGGGATCCAGGATAATGAGTTGCAGGGAGCTAGCATTTTTGATGGGTTTCCTGATGAGGCCGAGCACATGCGCCGCCTCTTAGCCGGCCATTCTATTAGTACGATAAGCCATGTTGTTTGGGAAGGCAAAGAAGTGTATTACCAGAACTTTGGCTATTTCGATAAGGCAAAGCAGGAAGCTGTCATCTTCTCCCTTGATATCACTGAGTCGGAGCAGAGGAAGAAAAAACTACATGCCGAGAAGGCTTTTAGCAAGCAGGTAATTGACCACAGCCTTGACTGTCTGGTATCGCTAGATCTCAACCTATGCGTGACTGCATGGAATCAGAACGCCGTCCAGTATACCTCTGTGCCGGAAGAGCAGGCGTTGGGTCGGTCGTTTTTCGAGGTGCTTCCTCATCTCCTCGAAACGCCCGAGATAAGGAACGTGCTGGAGCAGGTCCTTAAGGGGAAGCCCATTACATTATTTAATCACACCTTAAGGCTCCGACCCGGTAGCTACGACATATATTATGTGCCCCTGAAAAACACTGACAGGAGCGAAGTGACCGGTATCCTGATTACCATTCGTGACATAACCGAGCGCAACCGCATGCTTGCCGATGCTGTTCAGCTTCAGCGTCAGCACCAGCAAACCATCGTGCGGGCTGTATTTGCCGCCCAGGAGGCGGAGCGCAAGCGTATCGCTGAGGCACTACACAATGGAGTCGGCCAACTGCTCTACGTGACCAAGCTTAATCTTGAGAATGGAGGGCCGTGCCCCCCCGATCCGGCTGTGTTGCAAGTGCTCAACGAAGCAATTCAGGCCACGCGCAATGTTTCGCACCAACTGACGCCCGGTATCCTAGAAGACTTTGGCTTAGAGGTGGCGCTACAAGAGCTGGTTAAGCATATTCCGCAGAGCAAGCTGAAAGTTTACCTGCATCTGACTGGTCTGGATCAGCCCCGCCCGTTACTCCTGGAGCTGTCCGTGTACCGCATTGTTCAGGAGCTGCTGAGCAACGCAATCAAGCATGCTAATGCCCACCAAGTACACATCCAGGTGGAGCACGAGGATGATCAGATTGTTCTTAGTGTGCAGGATGATGGCCAAGGAATGCCTGAATCTCCATTAGTCGTTTCCGACCCAGGTATGGGCATTATCAGTATTCGCAACCGTGCTGAGCTACTTGGGGGGCGTTTTTCGCTCGACTCCCATCCCGATCGGGGAACTACAGTACGCGTGGCTCTTCCTATTCCTGCCAAAAGTGAGTAGTGATGCTCACCAATCGGACACGTATAGTGCTTCCAGCGAATAATCAGGTCTATCTGAGGGACTGGAATGGATGCGACGCTGAAACTCCACTTCCGGTGCTATCTGCCTTTTCCTTTGGTCTCCTCTAAATTGTTCATCCCCGTTACTACGGGGGCAGCCTTTTAGGCTATATGTAGGGCACGAATTTGCGCCCGATTGGATAACTCGCTATAGAAGGCACACGCCACTCTAGCTACAAGTCTTTGGCCGGATCATGACTTCCCAAATACCGACTTATTTTATAAACGCAATCTGCTTATGCTCAGGCATAAGGATTGGAAACTCTATCTTATTACTGACAGCATATCCCAAACCATTGCTTATAAAAGGCACAGTATTCCCCTTGCGCTCTTGTTGAGGAGCTGCAGGTTTATCCTTACTGCTTAAAAGCAAAAAAATAATTGCACTCATAATAGCAGAGAAAGGAATAGCAGTACCTAACCATTCTCTATTCTCAATTAACCACTCCGTCATATATTCCGGTAAAAATCACAAATGTTATAAATATAGGCCAAGTTAAGAAAGTTATAATTCAATACCAATAATTATTGCATTTGCTTTATTATATATATGATAACACACTGTTTAAGCCCTACTGGGCTTCCAAGAGCTATGCAAGCACAGGCTATACAAATACCTGACTGATAAGCATATAAGTTATAACCTGTGCTACTGAAATTATGTGTAATACAGTTCGAATATTTCCTCGTTTGTAATAACAGTCACACTATTACTGGCTCAATTACTTGTGGCGATAATGGCGTTAGTAGCATCTAGTTAGTGTTCTGGGGTATGAGAGGAAGTATTGTCTAAATCGAAATCCGGTCGATTACTCCCAATTGTACTGATGCTAGTCTCCCTACGATTCTTCAATACAATAGCTTGCCACCTGTTCAGTATAGTATTCACTCCTAAAATGGAAATCAGTATTCCGGTTAAGGCCAGCAACCAAGTTTGGTGCGCAATTATCCACGTAGCCATAATAGTATAGTTACAAATGAGAAGTGGCTCTCATAAGGCTAATATACATTTATAATCTATAGTAAATAATTTAATATCAGACTTTTATAGATGAATAGTAAGCCATTGTGGCATCATAGGATTACTTAAACGTTTACGGAAAATGCTATTAAGTAATTGGCTTTTGAACAAACGCGTAACTAATCCTTGCCATCTTTTTCGGTAATGATTTTATTGTCGGGTGACTCTGAGCAAGAGCGCTTAACAGCAGAAGCATGTTGCCACTGTTGCGGAGAGGCTTAGCCTGAGAACGCAGACGGAGTATAAGTAGATAGGAAAGCCGGAAGAGGGAGCCGAACACAAAAGCAGCAAGCAGAGTTAACTACCTACTGTCTGCTCCGTAAGTCCGGGAGCAATCAATTGGAACCTTTGCCTGCCTTTATCTGAGTGATTAACAAGTCGCCATTTGGGCGGAAAATATACTTCACTTTACGCGCTGTCTCATTATCCGTCACAACCCAATGCTGACTAGCTAGCACAGCTTTATGCTTGGATTTATTGCTGAGCGGTTGAGAATCTGAGGTGGTATTAAGTAGATGTACTTCCATAAAGTTATAAAGATGAGTTAGCTGCGCAAGAGGGTATTTGCAGAGTTAGTAAAGGAGTGAACGGAATTCAAAAATGATACCCTTTCCTACCTTATAATCTCATGATAGAGATTATTTCGAACGAGTAATATAGCTAAATGCTTCTCGATTTACTATTCGCCGCTATATCCTAAGCTGTGCTCCACAGGGCGCTCTATACTAGACAGAGAATAGCGAAGCAAATCTAGGTTTCTCATCAAAAAGACTTCATGTGAAAAACAAAAAGGCCCTTTACGTAATGCAAAGGGCCTTTTAGAATATTATAAGTGGTCACGCTAGGAATCGAACCTAGATCAAGAGCTTCGGAAACTCTCATACTATCCGTTGTACGACGTGACCGGAAGGTGGGCAAAAGTAGAGAGAAAAATACGCCTAGCCAAACGTGGGGGGCATTTAGCGCAGTTCAGTGGGGCCGTATAACCTTAGAGCGCGAAAATGAGTTAACTCTAGCACACAATCCGAACTCATACCTTATGTCTACTAACGAGAAAAAAACGCTTTACACGGCCGATGCTGCGGCTGTTGGTGGCCGCAGTGGCCACGTACGCTCCGCCACGGGCATCATTGATCTGGATATGTCTGTGCCGGAGGGACTGGGGGGCAAAAAAGGCGCTACCAACCCTGAGGAGCTATTTGCCGCCGGCTATTCTTCCTGTTTTCAGCAGGCGCTGCTAGTAATAGCCCAGCGTGCCGGCGACCGCCTCGATCCACAGAGTGAAGTTAAATGCTCCGTAACCCTGTTTCAGGAAGGCGAGGCGTATGGCTTGAGCGCTATTCTTGATGTCGATTTGAAAAAATTCGACGAGCAAAAGACCATTGAGATGGTACGTCAGGCGCATAGAATCTGTCCTTATTCAGTAGGCACCCGCGGCAATATGGAAGTAGAGCTGCGAGTGATGGGCAAAGCTATTCCGGTAGAAGCTAGCGAAAATGCTGGTGTAGCCCAACACGGCTAAGTAGAGAGTGAAAACCAACAAGCTTCAACGCAACTGAAAATACGAGCGCAACAGCTTGGTTTTCCCATCTATTAAATACACATAAAAAAGCCCCCCAGAAAGAATCTGGGGGGCTTTTTGCTGAATTTGCAGTGGCACTATGCGTTCTGGGATGCCAGTACTTCTTTTACTTTTTGAGCAGCATCCTTCAGCAATACGGCCGAGAATACCTTCAGGCCCGACTCGTCGATGATGCGGGCGCCTTCCTCGGCGTTGGTGCCTTGCAGGCGCACGATGATGGGCACCTTAATGTCGCCGATGTTCTTGTAAGCTTCCACTACACCATTCGCAACCCGGTCGCAGCGCACGATTCCGCCGAAGATGTTGATGAGGATGGCCTTCACGTTCGGGTCCTTCAGGATGATGCGGAAGCCAGCTTCTACGGTCTGGGCGTTGGCCCCACCCCCTACGTCGAGGAAGTTGGCCGGCTCGCCGCCGCTGAGCTTGATGATGTCCATGGTAGCCATGGCCAGGCCGGCGCCGTTCACCATGCAGCCTACGTTGCCGTCGAGCTTCACATAGTTCAGGTTCGACTCGGAGGCTTCTACTTCCAGCGGGTCTTCCTCGTTGGTGTCGCGCAGGGCGGCGAAGTCTTTGTGGCGGTAGAGGGCGTTTTCGTCGAGGGTTACTTTGGCGTCAACGGCCAAAATCTTGTTGTCCGAGGTCTTCAACACGGGGTTGATTTCGAACATGGCCGAGTCGGTTTCGTCGTAGGCTTTGTAAAGCGCCGTTACGAACTTCACCATCTCCTTTTGCGCGTCGCCGGTGAGGCCGAGGTTGAAGGCGATTTTGCGGGCCTGGAAGCCCTGCAAGCCTACGCGGGGGTCAATGTGCTCGCGGTGAATCTTCTCGGGGTGCTGCTCGGCCACCTCCTCGATGTCCATGCCGCCCTCGGTGGTATAGATAATCACGTTCTGGCCCGTTGAGCGATCCAGCAATACGCTCATGTAGTATTCTTTGGGCTCTGAGTCGCCGGGGTAGTACACGTCTTGGGCAATAAGCACCTTATGCACTTTGCGACCTTCGGCACCCGTTTGCTTCGTAACCAGCTGCATGCCAATGATCTGGCCGGCTATGTCCTTCACTTGCTCCAGGTTCTTGGCCAGCTTTACGCCGCCTCCTTTGCCCCGCCCACCGGCGTGAATCTGCGCTTTGATAACGTACCAGCTGGTGCCGGTTTCTTCAGTCAGGCGCTTGGCGGCGGCTACGGCTTCCTCGGGCGTATCGGCCACGACGCCTTCTTGAATGCGTACGCCGTAGCTTTTGAGAATTTCTTTACCCTGATACTCGTGAATGTTCATAGAGGTCAGTTCAATGGGATGATGGGGTGGTGTTCAGTGCACGAAAGTAGGCAAAAATGCGACGCGGGTTGCTACTTATCCCCAAGCTACTTGCCAAACCACTGGGCCATTACCTGCGCAGCTTGCTTATGCTGGGGCGTAAAGTCGGCGTGACGCCGGGCGGGGCCGTCGGCGGCTAGTTTCGGATACCATTTCCAGACAAAAAGCCCCCCAAACCACCTTTTGGGCCAAAATGTCTCGAACATAGCGGCGTAGCAGGCGGCTTGCGTGCCTTCATCGAGTTGCAGGAAAGCCGCGGTGCGATCCGGCCACACCCACGGCTCAACGGCTGCATCCGGGGTGCATTTATAGCCCATTTCGGTGAAAACTACGGGCTTGCTGAAGCGTTTCTGCACCCGCTCGATGGCCTTCAGGTGGGGCTGCCAGCCGGCCAGTAGCTCGGCTTTGGTAGGCTTGCTGTTTTTGGTGAGCGGAAAATAAGCCTGAATGCCAATGTAGTCCAGCGCGTCCCAGAAGCGAATATGCTCATACTCGCCGCTCCAGTTGGCGGCATAGGTGAGCGGGCCGTGGTACACCTGGCGAATTTGCTTTATCAGGGTGCGCCACTCGGCTTCGTGAGCGGCAGTAGTCGTTTGCTCTAGCTCGGTTCCGATGCACAGGCCGTCGAGCTTCTGATGCTCGGCTAGCTCCGCGTAGTGCAGTATAAAGGTCGTGTAGCTTTGAAACCAGGCTTTCCAGTCGGCCTCGGAGGTCATACGGATGTCGCCGGGCCAGGTGCCGTCGCCGCGCACCCAAAGGTGAGGTTTGAGCAAGATATATTGGCCGCGCTTACGGGCTAGTTGGGCTGTTTGAATCAGGCCAGCGTCGCTTTCGCCCCAGTACACGCGGCCGCGGCCCGTATTCATGCCAATGGTGGGGGAGGTGGCACCGCGCTGCCAGCCAAAGGGCGTCTGGGCTATCCAGGTAACATTATGCCGGGTCAGCGGCGCCAGCTCAATATCGGTAATGGAGTCGCTGCCAACCCAGCTTACGCCGCGCATCCGGTTAGCCAGGTTGGCCGAGATGCTAAACCGCGCCGTAGCAGCCGTGATTGGGTACGAGGGAGCCGTGCGTGGCCACCACCAGCCAGCCGCCAGCACAGTCACCAGACCCAGAATGGTTAGCAATGGAACAACAGCCCACCAGCGGCGGAACAGCAGGGAATTTGGCATAAACAGATTATCAACCAATTATAAGCCGCTTGAAGCTAAAACGAAAGCAGCAGAACTGGAATTTGCCCCCCAGCGCTGCCTCACTCGCTAAGGAATTGAATCTGACGCCATAATCTGCGATTGATCCGTAGCTTTGTTCGTTCCCAACTGCTCACCCCAATTCGCTGATCGTTTGCTGCAGGCCATCAATATTCGCAAAAGCTACAACACGCTGGAAGTGCTCAAGGGCATCGACCTGACGATTGAGAAGTCGGAAATCGTGTCCATCGTTGGTTCGTCGGGGGCGGGCAAAAGTACCTTGCTGCACATTCTGGGCACCTTGGATAATCCGGATACGGGCGAGGTATTGTTTGATGGACAGTCGGTTAGCTCCTTAGGGCGCTCCGATCTGGCGCGGTTTCGCAACCGCCATATCGGCTTTATCTTCCAGTTTCATAACCTGCTGCCCGAGTTCACGGCCTTGGAAAATGTGTGCTTGCCAGCGTATCTGGCGGGTCGCTCCGAAAAGGAAGTGCGCGTGCGGGCCCGCGAATTGCTCGGTATGCTGAATCTGGAGCGCCGCGCCGACCACAAGCCTTCCGAAATGTCGGGTGGGGAGCAGCAGCGTACGGCGGTGGCGCGGGCGCTGATCAACTCGCCCGAAATCATCTTCGCCGACGAGCCCAGCGGCAACCTCGATTCGCAGAACGCCCAGGAACTGCACCAGATTTTCTTTCTGCTGCGCAAAGAGCTAGGCCAGACCTTCGTCATTGTAACGCACAATGACCAGCTCGCCGAAATGGCCGACCGGACTATTACTATGAAAGACGGCTACATCACGGAGTAGAGTTTCGTTACTAAATAGTTATCTCTAGCCGGTCATGCAGCGCGCAGCGAAGCATCTCGCCTGCTGATATAAGATTAGTAATCCTACGTCAGCACGCGAGATGCTTCGCTGCACGCTGCATGACCGCCTCTTAAGCAGCATAAAAATGCCCCCCAGATGGTTTCTGGGGGGCATTTTTATGCTGTTAAATTGAAACCAGGCCACTTCACAAAAGCGTTGCTAGTGAGCTAAGAAGTACCTGTTTTTTAGTTTTCTAAAAATTTTAGGAATTTAATTCATAACTTACTGATAATCAGAGATAAAAATTACATATAAAAAGCGCGCTTTTTGCACCATTCGCACGTATCTTTAGTTATATACCCAAATAACAAAACGTACTACAGGACACTTATGGAAACCGCCATGAACGAAGTAACCAAACCCGTTAAAGAACAAGCTCGCAAGAGCAAGATTGAGAGCTACGATATTTCGCGCTCCGATGAGACGTTGCACTTGGCTACTGATCTGGCGAAGTTCATTAAAGACAACAAGCTCACGACGACAGTGCAGGGCAAAGAGTTTGTGAACGTGGAAGGCTGGCAGTACGCTGGCTCGCGCTTGGGCATCGTGCCCATCGTTGACCACGTCATCAATGTCAGCACCGAGACGGAGTTGAAATATCAAGCTAAAGTAACTTTGTTCGACCTGCGTTCGGGTCATACAGTAGGCGCTGGCTTTGCTGTATGCTCGAATAAAGAGTCGGGTAAGAAGTTCTACCAGGAGTTTGCCATCATGAGCATGGCGCAGACGCGTGCTATTGGCAAGGCATACCGCAATATCCTCGCTTGGATCATTCGCGCTGCCGGCTACGAGCCTACGCCTGCTGAGGAGATGGAGTATGGTGGCAACCAGCCCGAGGCTAAGCCCGCGCTGACCGTAGCCCCTGCTGCTGCTCCCGCCACTGTAGCTGCTGAGGCTACGCCCATGAAGGCCATACCTGCTGAGCCTGTTGAGGCTCCGGCCCCTGCCATTGCGTATGCTACGGCTGCGCAGAAGGAGGAGATTATCCGTCTGCTCAACCACCCGGTGATTACGCGCCAGGAGAAGACCAAGATGTTGCTTAACATCAACCGTCTGGACGAGGAGCGTGCTACCCAGGCTGTGGCTAAGCTGCGCAAGGCCATCGAAGACCGTGAGAACGGCGAGTCGGCTGCTGCTTAAGGTTCAACTCATTACATATACAGAAAGCCCGGTTCCGTTTGGAGCCGGGCTTTTTTGCGTTGGTTGGTGGCTTACTGTTGCGGCTAATAAAGACCCAACACGGACGACATTAGCAGTTACTGCTGGCGTCGGCCTGCTTCAATAGCCCAACGATTGCAAGTAGGAATTGCGGCGTTCGTAAACCTGCTTGCCAAAACGCGGATCAAACCAGATGAAATGCCCGGCGTTGGGCAAGGTCTCCAACTCGACGCGGTTGCCGGCCGCAGTTGCGGCTTGGTAGAAAGCCTCGGCGGTGGCAAAAGGCACGTTGCCGTCTTGGGTGCCGTGCAGCAGAAGCATGGGGGGCATACCCGGGCCGACTAGGTGCAGAGGAGAAATGCTGCGGACCTGAGCTTTGTCCGGCAGGTCTTTACTGATCCAAGCATTGCCGGAGGTGGTAAGGTCGTACACGCCGGCGTTGGCTACTACCGCGTTGGGTCGAGGGCTCCAACGCACGTCATCCGTGGGCTCGTCGCAGCCGGTAGCCAGGGCCGTAGCCACCGCCAGGTGCCCGCCGGCTGAGTTGCCCGTGGCCACGATGCGCGCCGTGTCTAGGCCCAACTCGGCAGCGTGCTGTCGTAGCCAGCGCATGGCTGAGCGGGCGTCGCGTACGGCGGCAAAGGGCAGGGTGTTGTGCCGATCCACCGTGCGGTATTCTACGGCGCAGGCCACCCAGCCGCGTTTGGCAAAATCTTCGCAGGTTCCAAAAAACCAGTCCGGCTTGCCTTCCGACCAGCTGCCACCGTGAAAGAACACGATGGCCGGTCGCGGCTGCCCAGTACCGCTCGGTACTGCTCCAAAGAGGTGCAGATCCAGCGTCTGCGCCCCTACGGTTTTGTAGGTGCGCACCAGGTGATTGCGCCGGCCGGCTAGCTCCTGCTCGTATAACCGGTTGATCTTACCGCGATAAGCTGTGTCTTGACAGCTGGCATTGAAGCGACTGACCAGGTCAGCCGTGTTTTTTACGCCGTGGTTGTCGAGGTGCTCATACAGATAATGCTGCTGCCAAAATTCCCGACACTGTTGGTTGCGGATGAGCCGCGGCAGTAGCTTCCAGGTGGCCTGCAGCCACTTGTTATCGTGGCGGGCGTAGGCGGGCTTGCGCAACTCCTGCCGCACTTGCAGCCGCAGGTAGGATCTGAAATACTCCTTAAAATCATTGTTGGTAAGCAGCGCCGGCTGGTCAAAGTCGGCTAGGTTGCGGCGCAGGCGCCGGGTTATGGCCGCCGGCAAAGGCGCCGTCTGGCCTGTGTAGGTATGGTGAGCATCGGGGTAGTCGAGCAACAGGCGGTCGAAGTAGAAGCGGGTTTCTGTGCGCTGTTCCTCTACAAACCGGACTTCCAGTTGCGGAGCATGTCGGTCGAGCAAGGCATCAAACACCCGCCGGGCTGAATCCATCTTGGCTACGAAAGCCGCCGGCGCTAAGGTATACAGCTGGCTATACCGGGGGTAGAAGTACGCCCCGAAAGTCTTACCCGTACTTTTCTGCTCGGCCAGATATTGTTGCTTAGGTTCGGCTGCTTCCGCCGCAGATTGGGCCTGCGCCCCGCCCGTCATCAAACCCAACCCAAGAACGACCATCAATTTGCTCATGACCAATACGACTTGCTGAGTGTCAAAATATTTTCGATGGCTAATATACATGGCTCCGGCTCCTATAATAGAGACTTTTTTGTGTCAACCTAAAGACGGGAGTTTGAGCATTGTGACTGTTATGGAAGCAGTAATGCTTACGCTTCTTTAGCTAAACACGAGTTGCGGTTTGAGTTGGGGCTAGCCCGGCCAGCCTTACCTTTGCCCTACCATGCCTCTCCCCACCGACGACATCCTGCACTTGCTGCGCCAGCACTGGGGCCACACGGCGTTTCGGCCGTTGCAGGAGGATATTATTCGGTCGGTGCTGGCGGGACAGGATACGTTAGCCTTGTTGCCGACTGGGGGGGGCAAAAGCGTGTGCTTTCAGGTGCCGGCGCTGGCGCGGGAGGGCATTTGCGTGGTGGTGTCGCCGCTGATTGCGCTGATGAAAGATCAGGTAGAGCAGCTGCGGGCGCGGGGCATAAAGGCGGAAGCGGTGTACGCGGGCATGAGCCACCAGGAAATCGACCAGACGCTGGATAACTGCGTGTACGGACCGGTGAAGTTTCTGTACGTGTCGCCGGAGCGGCTGCTGACGGAGATGTTTCGGGTGCGGGTGGCCAAGATGAAGGTGAACCTGCTGGCCGTGGATGAGGCGCACTGCCTCTCGCAGTGGGGCTACGATTTCCGGCCGCCTTATCTCCAGATTGCCGAGTTGCGCGAGTTGCTGCCCAAGGTGCCGGTCATTGCCCTTACGGCTACGGCAACTAAGCCCGTAAAAGCGGACATTATCGAAAGGCTGCGGTTTGGGCCTAATCACCAGGTTTTTCAGCAAAGCTTCGCCCGGCCTAACCTGTCATATTCTGTCCTGCAAACCGAGGATAAGCTGCGCCGCTTACAGGAAGTATTGCGCGGTGTAGGTCCCGACAAAACGGCCATCGTGTACGGGCGCACGCGCCGGCAGGTGGAAGATGCGGCGGCATTTCTGCAGCACCACAAAGTGTCGGCGGCGGCTTACCACGCGGGTTTGCCCAGCGAGCAGCGCCACCGCACCCAGCAGGACTGGATGCAGAACAAAACCCGCGTCATAGTAGCCACCAACGCCTTCGGCATGGGCATCGACAAGCCTGATGTGCGCCTCGTCGTGCACCTCGACGCGCCCGATACGCTGGAAGCTTACTACCAGGAAGCCGGGCGCGCCGGGCGCGACGAGAAATACGCCTTTGCCGTGCTGCTGGCTGGTCCCAATGAGGCGGCCGAGCAGCGCCGCCGTGCCGAACTGGCTCACCCGCCTCTGGATACTGTGCGCCGCGTATATCAGGCCCTGGCCAACTTCTCGCGCACGGCTGTGGGGGGTGGGGAGCTGGTGGCGTTTGACTTCGACATTCAGCAGTTTGCTGAAACCTACCGCATCAAAGCCCTCGACGCGCATAATGCCTTGAAGGCGCTAGCGCGGCAAGGTTTGGTGCAGATAAACGAAGCGGTGAACAACCCGGCACGCGTGTACATCCCCATTGACCACAACGACTTGTACCGGTTTCAGGTGGCCAACGCGACTCACGACAAGCTGATTAAGTCTTTGCTGCGCATGAACGGGGGCGAAATCTTTGCGGGCTTTCAGAAAATATCGGAGAACAGCTTAGCTCAGCACCTGCGCCTGAGCGTGGTGGAGGTGCGCAAACTGCTGCTGTTTCTGCATCGCTCGGGCATATTGCAGTACCAGCCCCAGCATAATGCCCCCCAGGCCCTGTTTACCACCCCGCGACACGATGTAGACAAGCTCCCGCTGAATCAGCCGGCCCTGCGGGCGGCCCGCGAATTGGCCCAGCACCAGACGGAAGCCGTCATTCAGTACAGCATTGGGGGCCGGTGCCGGCAGCAGTTATTGCTGGAATATTTTGGCGAGATGGACGCCCCTGCTTGTCGGGTCTGCGACTTTTGCCTGGCCAAAAAGAAGGCTCAGCAACCGTCTGCCCCCAGTCCTGCTTTGCGCACGCAGCTCGTGGAATTGCTGCAAAAAGCCCCCCAGACCCCGCGCGAGCTACTCACCCGATTTGCCCCCCAGCAAGCTGAAACCGTTACCCAACTGCTGCGCGAGCTGGTGGATACACGCGTGCTCCAGTATGAACCGAATGGAAAACTGCGGGCATAACATCAGCACATAAAAAGAGGGCGCAGCCAATTGGCTGCGCCCTCTTTTTATGTAACAATCGCTTAGGCGTGCGTGGTCGTCGTTAGGTTTACTTCAATATTGCCGCGAGTAGCACGGGAGTAAGGGCAGATCTGATGCGCTTTGGCCACCAGGTCTTCGGCGTGCGCTAGCTCTAAGCCGGGAATATTGACGTGCAGATCTACGGCAATGTCGTATTTGTCGCCTACGTGGCCCAGACTGACATCGGCGGCTACGGAGCTGCCCGCAATAGTCTGCTTCTCAAAACGAGCTACGAGGTTGAGAGCGCTATCAAAGCAGGCTGCGTAGCCAGCGGCGAATAGCTGCTCAGGGTTGGTGGCGCCTTCCTTACCCGGACCGCCCATTTCTTTAGGCGTGGTTAGGGCAAGGTCAATGACATTATCGGACGAAATAGCGCGGCCGTCACGACCGCCGGTTGCTCTGGCTTTGGCGGTATACAGTTTTTGGTAACTCATGAGTGTATTAGAAATGGAAAATGCTCACTTCGTATTAAGTGAGATCAGAAATAAGCTGTTGAAGCTGAGTACGTAAAGATTCTGCCGCACTTGGCGAAAGGTGGAGCTTGTGCAACATCTGCTGCGGCACTTCACAGGCTTTAGCGCGCAGCTCCTGACCAGCAGGCAGCAGCGCGACGCGCACCGACCGCTCATCGTGCGCGTCGCGGGTACGGCTGAGCAGATGGCGTTGCTCCATGCGCTTGAGTAAGGGAGTAAGAGTGCCGGAATCGAGCAAGAGTTTCTCGCCCAATGCTTTAACCGTCAACTCCCTATGTTCCCACAGCGCGAGCAGCACAAGGTACTGTGGATACGTGAGGTCAAGAGCCTGGAGGTAAGGCTGGTAGGCCTTGGTCACTAAGCGGGAAAGCGCATACAGCGGAAAGCACAACTGGTTGTCCAGCTTCAGCAAAGATTCGGATGATGCGCTGGCCTCCTTGGTCATGGATTAGGAATGAATTTGCAACCTATACGCGTACAATTAAATTGTGTACAACCAAATATGCTAAATTGCTTTAACTATTTGATAGTGAGCAGGAAATATTTTGATCTTACTTAAAAAGATGAAATACATCAACGGCAAAAAGCCCCCCAGCCGACAGTAAGCGGCTGGGGGGCTTTTTGCCGTTGATACGTATGGCTAACAGCAAACTCAACAGCGAGTATTTGGCTTCTTATTGCTGATAAGCGGTAATGCCCCCAATCAGGTTGCGCACATTGCGAAAGCCATTTTGGGCTAAGAAAGCTTTCGCTGAGTTGGATCGGCTGCCGCCCTTGCAGTGCACAATGACTTCACCTTCTTTAAAGTCTTCCAGCTCATCCACGCGCTGAGGCAAAGAGCCCAGTGGAATGTGCTGGCTGCCTTCAATACGCGATTCTTCGTATTCCCAGCCTTCACGTACGTCCAGAATGACCAGCTTTTCACCAGCGGCCTGCCGCTTTTTCAACTCTTCAGAAGTAATATCGCTCATAGTATTGGGGACTGTTTGTGGAGGAGTGGCGTCGGTTTCGGAGCGTAGTTTAGGAAGAAAATTTAACTCATCCATTGCGCAACCTTTCTTTGTTGTGTCCTAGTGTATTAATTTAGTGCTAAACGCTTCGTAACAACCTGCCCTTGAGGAAGTAAAAATCGCGCTATATATACGCCAGATGGCAGATTTCGTAAGTCAAGCTCTGACTGGCCAGCTTGCGCGTCTGTTTGCTCCCAGACAACTCGACCTACAGCATCAAGCACCGCAACGCGCAGATAGCGACCCTGCACCCGCACCAGCCCAGCACTCGGATTAGGATAAACGCTGATGCTGGCAGCCAGGGCGGGATTGGTGCCGGCCGTAACGGTACTACCCGCCATTACTGGCCGGATCAGGGGCGCACCTGCGGGCGTTGTTGAGGTTACCGTCCAGGCATTGGCCGCATTGGTCAGCAAGTAACCTTCCGGGACTGTACTGTTCAGGTCGATGCCAAAAGGAATAAAAAAGCCCAGTGACGCCTGACCATAGCCCACATAAAAAGTGCCGCTCACATTCACGGGCTGCAGAAAAGCAATATCAACAAACGCTTGTCCGGGGGGCAAATTTGCCGGAATGGTAAAGGTCTGGGAGGCTTTCGGCTCGGCCGTAGGCAGATTCGTTTGCGGGTCCTGATCCCACACATTCATTGTGATCACGCGGTTGACACCCGTTGGCGACGGATAAATCCGCACACTCCGTACCCGGTCGGGGCGGTTCAGGTCGAAGCGGTAGGCGAGGTAGCTGGCCGGCCCCGTAGACAACGCCGGCAAACTTACGGTAGCTTCCGCCGAGCCATCATCGTACGCGTAAAAATCGGCTAGCTCCGTAACGCGCGAAATAGTATCGTTGGATAAAGTAAGCGGGTTGGTTTCGTTGGTTTGAATGGCAATACGGTGCGTAACACGCTTGGCAGCAGGCGTATTTGGCAACGGAGAAATGCGCACATCGCCCGCAATTACGTCCTGCTGCTGCCTTGCCGACAGCGACTTGTTACCTGTCAGGAAAGTAGCCCTTGGGCCAGCTGGTAGCACCTGCAATGTGCCGTTCCAAGCAATAGGCGTAGGAGCGGGGCCCACATCAAAGTTGTTGATGGTTGTAAACGTGTTTGGGTTTAGCTCTCCTGCGGCATTGGCGTTAAACTGTTCTACGGGCATAGCCGCGAAGCGCCGCAGCAGGCTGGTGAGCGGAGCGCTGGTGGCAATATCGCGGAAGGAGTTGTCGGTGGCAGAACGGCCCCGGTTCAGCAGGATGTAGTCGAGGCTCCAGGCGTCGCGGGTGTTGGCAAGGTTGCCCGTCGCCCGAAACCGAAACTGGAAAGCCGGATGCAGGTACCGGGCCTGGTCGACGGCAATAAGCTGCTGCTGAAAATTGGTGCGCGCTCCTGTGCTCAGCTGTACCCACACTTGCTGCCACAGGCCTGTGTTGTCCAGCATTTCCAATTCCAGGCGCACAGGCTGGCTCCCGGTGTTAGCCTTAGGCGGACCCACAATACTTCCCGATTGCCAGAAAAAACTTAGATACACGCCATTAGCAGCCGAAAGACCACTCAAGTCAATGGGCTGGGACGTGAGCGTATCGGTATCGTTATACGCCGAGGAACTACCGTAGGGCTGCCCAGTAGCCGAGAGCCCGTCGAAGGTGACCACGCCCCTGGATGGCGGCGCTACCGGAAAGCGGTTATTCACTAGCGTGCCCCCGCCTGGCTCCCAAAACTGCGGGTTAGGCAAACCCTCACCCTGGGGGGCAAAATCATCGAATAAAGGCAAGGTTACCGCCGTGCCGCGCCGCGCTACGGGAGGTGTACGAATAGTAGATTGGCGGCTTGGATCTGCATCGAGTGGCGTAACTACTTGCGCCATTCCAGTTAAAGGCACCAGCAAGCCAACCGTGAGTAAGGATAGTAGAAGTTTCGGGTAGATCATAGACAGCAATTTACGCAAGGTAAACGGCTGCGGATCAGAGAAATTTTGCAAGAAGCGTAGCAAGCTTTTTACTGCACCGCCTTCAGAGGCTCGTTGCCTGCCACCCACAAATCGACCAGCTGCCCCATGCGAATGGTAGCGCCAGGCGCGGCAACGGGGCGTTGCCTTACAATGGTGCCTTCCACCTGGCCTTCCTCAGCGGGCTGATAGAAAATCTCACCCACCTGCAAGCCCTGACCTACGAGTAAGGTAGAGGCCTCATCAGCAGGCATATTGATGACATTGGGCACTGGAAACTCCTGATTTCCCTGACCGTCGCCTACCACTAAGTCTACGCGCGTGCCTTTGGCAATGGGTGAGCCTGGCGCTATTTCCTTACCGTTCACCAGTTGCTTCAACACCGAGTTTTGGGCCAGATCGGGTACCTTTTGGATTTCGCCTACTACTAGGTCGTAGCTCGCCAAAATCATCTGTGCATTCTTCACAGAGCCTTCCGTCAGCTTGGGCATTTTGATGACCGGTGGGTTTTTCATGCTCACCGAGATGTAAATCTTGCGGCCTTCCTTTACCTGTTGCCCCGGGGCCGGATCTTGCGTGAGCACCGTATAAGCCGGGATACTGGGGCTGTAGCTGGAATCGTCGACAAAGTAGCGCAGGTTGCGCTCGTCGAGGTAGTCTTCCAAGTCGCTTTGACGCATGCCAGTAATCTTGGGCACCACGATAGTTTCGCCGTGGTTGGTGGTCATGGGCAGGTACACAAAGAAGAAACCGAACAGCAGCAAAGCCACCGCCAAGCCAATTACCACCAAGTGCTTCAGAACGTCGAGTGGGGTATCGGATTTAAGAAAAGCCATTAGGGAGAAGCTAGGAGCTGGGAGCTAGAAGTTAGGAGAAGCAAAATTAGCGGGAAGAGCGGAAAGAACGACCAACTCCCCTCCTTACCAAGGAGGGGATATTTTCGCGTAGCGGAAATTGGGGTGGTTGAATCGTTGCTGATGTTGTTTATCTGTTTCTGAAGGCGGTCATGCAGAGCACAGCATTTCGCGTGTTTACTAAGATTAGTGACTCAACATCAGCACGCGAGATGCTTCGCTGTGCTCTGCATGACCGCCTGACTTTCATTGTTCAAGCTAAGCAACTAAACAACGGCCGTAACCACCCCAGCGTCGCCTGCGGCGTCGCGTTCCCTCCTTACCAAGGAGGGGAGTTGTCGTGCTACTTGCTTTTGGTTTCCACTTGTAGTTTGCGCTGGCGCTCTTTGCCGAATTCCAGAATCCGGTCGATGAAATCGTAGGGCGTGTAGCCGTTGAGGGCCGTTTGGTGGAAAATGCAAGTAGCGGGCGTCATACCGGGTAACGAGTTTACCTCAATAATTAGTACCTCCACGGCACCGGTTTCGCGCACGCGCACGAAAGCATCGATGCGGGCATAACCCTGAATATTAAGCACCTCGGCTACGCGGCGCAGCTCCTTTTTTACTTCCTCCGAAATGCGCTGCCGCTCCGTGGGGTCGGGGGCGTAGCGGGCGGGCGTGATGTTTTGGCCTTCGCCGGCCAGGAATTTCTCTTCCAGACTCAGTACTTCGCCCGTAGCCAGGGCCTCGGAGGCTTCAAACACTTCGATGTTCAGGGAGCCATCGGGGCGCCAGTGGGTAAGCAAGCCGCCGGTTACTTCGAGGAAATGCTGGGCGCCGTCGCGGCTGATGAGGGTTTCCACCAGGAAAGCATCTTTCTGTGGAAACTCCTCTTTAAAGCCCAGGTGCAGGGTGCGGGCCGCTTCGGGCAGCAGGTCTTCCTGGTCGCGGAAGATGAGCTGGCTAAAAGCTTCTAGCTCCTGCCGGTTCTTGATTTTCTTCACCGCCGAAGAGCAGCCGTCGTCGGCGGGCTTGGCGATGAAGGGATAGTGAAACTGCGTTTCCAGCGAGCGGTAGAAGGTTTCGGCGTCGGCCTGCCACTCCAGGCGGTTGGCCATGCGGTGCTCAGCTACGCGCAAGCCGGCCTCACGCAGGCGGCGGTTCGTTTCGAATTTGTTGATGGTAATGCTGCTCGACTCGACTCCGGAGCCATTGTAGGGCAAACCAAATTGCTCCAGCTCTTTCTGCAAAGCGCCATCTTCACCGGGCCGGCCATGCAGAGCAATGAACACCTCATCGACCATTTCGGCCAGCCCCTCGAAGGAAATACGCCGGGGCTGGGCCGTGGGCTGACCTGCGTAAGTGCCAGTAATAGCCTCTGCTTCCCGACGAATCTTGGCCAACACTGGGTGCAACTCGTGGCCGGCTTCGGCGTACTCAATTTTTTCGCGGATGTCGTCGGCGTTGTCCTTGAGCATCACGTTAATAGGCAGCACGTAGAGCTTGTGTTCCTGCGCTGAGCCTGTCAGGAAAACGGGGATGGGCTCGTACTTTACGGAGGAGCTTAGCTTCTCGTAGATATTACGGCCGCTTTCCACCGAAATATGGCGCTCAGAGGAATAGCCGCCCATAATCACGGCTACTTTGGTGCGCTGCTGCTCCTGCCGCTGGCGCGAGGCCACGGCCGCATCGAGGCGGGCCAAAATGCCCCCCAGACGCACTGGCTGCATACCTGCGCGCCGCCGCGCCGCCAGCGAGGTGCGAATCAGATACGTTAGAAACTGGGACGGATTGAGCCCGATTTCGGCGGCCTGATGGAAGAAAAAAGATGCCGGCAACATGCCCGAGGTAGTGTTCGGGTCATTCAGGAACAAGCTGCCGTCGCTGGCTTGAATAAAGCCATCCAAGCGGGCGTACACCTGAAAGCCGAAGGTGCGGAACATCTCCTGGCAAGCCTCCCGAATCTCCTGAATCTTGTCTTCCGGCAGGTCGATGGGCGTGATTTTGCGGCTCAGGCCGGGCAGGTACTTGGAGCGGTAATCGAACATCTCCTCGCCCTTCACGATCTCGGTGGGGGGCAAAGCCAGCGGCTCACCGTTCGGATCTTCGACCACAATGCACGAAAACTCGCGTCCCGCCACGAAGCTCTCCACCAGCACCTGCGACTCACCATCGATGTTGGTTAGCAACACCTGCTCAGCCCGTTCAAACTGCTCGTTGAGGGTGTACAGCAGCTTCTCGGGATGATAAATGATTTGGTCGTTAGTGGGGGGCAAATTCTCGCCTCTCACCTCTAACTGCTCAAATTTAACTTCCAGCGTAACTGGTAGGCCAATGCCTTCCCGGATATCGGTGAGCTGCTGTAGCCACAGAATCTTTTGCTCGTCACTCTTGCCCTGCCACTCGGCACGCGTCAGCGTTTTGCGAAACAAGCTGCGCTCAACGGCCGCCACAAACTGGGGGGCATTTTTCTCGCGCAGAATCGAAACGCCAATGCTCGAACCCTGGCGCGGCGCTTTGAACACCAGCGGCAAGCCCAGCTCGCGCACCAGGTAGTCAAGCGTAGCTTCCGGGTCAGCGGCGTCCCACTCTTCCGTACTGATGACGCGGAAAGCGGGGGTGGGCCGGTTCAGGGCGTGAAGCAGCTTTTTCTGGGCAATTTTATCAATACCGAAAGCGGAGGGCAGAATGCCGGAGCCGGAATACGGAATGCCGTACCACTCCAACAAGCCCTGGATGGCGCCATCTTCGCCGCCGGGGCCGTGCAGAGCGAGGAAGGCGAAATCCATCAGCTCACGCAGCTCCTGGGGCTGCACGCGCCGGCCAACTTCCGCAATGATGCGGTCTTGCTCTTCCTGGCTTAGCTCGCCCAGACTTTCCAGATACACCTGCAAGCGGTGCTCAGAAGGCGGCAGGGTCGATACGGGCGGGAAAAAGTCCCGGATGGTGCCTTTATAGATGTAGTGCCAGTCGAGCAAAATGAAATTGCCCCGGCTGTCCACAAAGATGGGCACGGCCTGAAACAAGCCTTTGTCCAGATTATCGTACACAGTGCGGCCGCCCGCAAAGGATATTTCCCGCTCACGCGACGGGCCGCCGAAGAAGATGCCTATTTTCATACGTAGGGCAAAGGTACGGGGAATTTCGAGCGGCTTAACGTTGCTGCGTGGCCGCTTGGCGCCTGCGTTTAAAGGCGCATGGCTATTTCATGCCAAATAGGTAACCCAACTGCGCCTGCAAAACAGAATTTCGGGGAGCAGCAGATGCAGCATAAATGCCGGTAATGTCGTCGGAGTAGCGCAGTGTCAGGCTCAAGCCTGTGGGCAGTTCGTAGCCCACCCCAACGATATACCCTAGCTGCACGCTGTTGTAGTCCTGCCGCTGCGGCCGCTGGTATAGCGGGTTATCGTTGTTGTCGCTAAAGCTGAGCAAGTACCCGAGCTGCGGGCCGGCTTCGAAGGTGAGTCCGTGGGTATTAATTTTCGCCAGAATAGGCAATTCCAGATAGTTTTGGCGGTAGTTGTACGTAGCGCGCTCACCCGTAACTGTTCTGCCGTACTTATCCTTGGCGCCTTTCGCGGAGAATAGCAATTCGGGCTGAACGTTCCAGAAGCCGTCCGTTGCAAAAGAATAGCGTAAGACCACGCCACCGTTGATACCCAGCAATCGGTCGGGCCCGACAACATTCCTGATGCGTGGTTTGGCATAGTTAAGGCCACCTTTAACGCCAAAGCGTAGCTGCTGTCCGAAGGCTAAGTGGGTTAGAAACAGCGCGGGGATCAAACAAAGGTATTTGTGCTTCATAAAATAAAAACAACTTGCTAAGTGTAGCCGGTAGAGGGTTGTACTGGCCGATAAAGGTAGAAAGTCATTGGCAGCATTTGATTCGATCTACGTAGTTGCCTTTGTATCCGTATCAAAAAAAAGCGAACTACGCGGCGCCGTAGTGCAGCATTACACCTAATCCTTTTCTTTATATGCAAACTCTCGATCAATACAACTTCGCCGGCAAGCGGGCCCTGGTGCGCGTCGATTTCAATGTGCCCCTCGACGACGAGCTGCGCATCACCGACGACACCCGCATCCGGGCCGCTACGCCCACCATTCGCAAGATTCTGGCCGATGGCGGCAGCGTCATTCTGCTTTCCCACCTCGGCCGGCCCAAGGGTGGTCCGGAAAAGAAATTCTCCCTGCAAAGCATCGTATCGCGCTTGCAGGAGGAATACGGCGCGCCGGTATTGTTTGCCAATGATGTGATGAGCCCCGACGCCGCTAAAATGGCCGCTGCGCTGCAACCCGGCCAGATTCTGCTTTGCGAGAATGTGCGCTTTTACAAGGAAGAAGAAGCCGGCGACACTGCCTTCGCCGAGAAACTGGCCAAGCTGGGCGACGTGTATGTGAACGATGCCTTCGGCGCCGCGCACCGCCGCCACGCCTCCACGGCCGTGGCCGCGCAGTATTTTGCCCCCCAAGACCGCGTAGCGGGCTACCTGATGCAAAGCGAGCTGGAAAATGCTCACCGCGTGCTCACCCAGGCCGAGCGTCCGTTTACCGCTATTATGGGCGGCGCCAAAATTTCTGATAAGATTCAACTAATTGAGCAGCTGCTAGATAAGGTTGATAATCTCTTAATCGGTGGCGGCATGGCCTACACCTTTGCCAAGGCGGAAGGCGGCGACATCGGCGGCTCATTGCTCGAAGCCGATAAGCTCGATCTGGCTTTCCATCTGATTCAAAAAGCCAAAGACAAAGGCGTAAACCTCGTGCTGCCCACCGATTCGCTCATTGCCGACCGCTTCGCCAACGACGCCAACGTAGAAACGGCCCCCAACCACCACATTCCCAACGGCTGGATGGGTCTGGACATCGGCCCGGAGTCGCGCGAGAACTTCGCCGCCATCATTCGCCAGTCCCACACTATCCTCTGGAATGGCCCGATGGGCGTGTTTGAAATGTCGAACTTCTCAGCCGGCACTGAGTTCGTAGCAGCTGCTATTGCCGAGGCTACCGCCAACGGCGCCTTCAGTCTCATCGGCGGCGGCGACTCAGCAGCGGCCGTCAACCAGATGGGCTACGCCGACCGCGTAAGCTACATCTCCACCGGCGGCGGCGCGTTGCTGGAGTACATGGAAGGCAAAGAACTGCCCGGCGTAGCTGCGCTGGAAGGACGTTAGAATCTGTCGATCAACAGTACAAAAAAGCCCCCCAGAAACATTTCTGGGGGGCTTTTTCTAATTCGCATAGGGTGCTTCCAATTCCTGACCCATACTCAGAAGCGGTGAATTGTCCATGCGGCCGGTGAGGCGGGTGGAGAGGGCGCGGGCTTCTTTGTCGGTGAGGACTTCCAGCTTGTGCAGCCAGCGCAGCCGCTGTAATTGGGGCTCAATCAGGCCCAGCGGGTTGATGCTGCCGTAGTTTTCGCGCAGGTAATCCTTAGTACGCTGCTCCAGCGCTTCGGTGAAGCAGAAGAGGGCTTTGCGCTCATTGGGGCGGTCGACCAGCACCACGCGGGCGTGGGTGGTGCTCAGAATAAAGTGATTCCACCAGTTGCGGCAACCATACCAATATATGGCCATTGCAGCTATGCTAACGCCAAAAGCAATTAGCGTATACAAATCGTCTGCCTGCCTCAAGCCGTTATTTAAGGCATGTAACAAGAACACAAACCCCAGCACTTGCCATTGGGAAATCACTCGGTGTTGGCGGCGCTCCACGCGCACGGGCAGCACCTCCTCGTAAGGCATCTCCACTTCCAGCGTAACCAGACCACGCCGGTCTTTTCGACAGATATATAGCCCGTGGGGGCGAAGTGCCAGCTGCGTGATTTGCGTCAGGCGGCGTTGTTCAAGTAGCATAGAGTAAGAAAACAAGCGATGTTGCAAACACCGACTTAGCCAAAGGGCGAAGGCGTGAAGCAGAGCACAAAAATAGCCAGCATTACCCAACCCAGCACCTTACGGCCCGCACTCAGCGGACTTTCGTCGGGGGCCGGCGGGTGGTAAATGCCCATCACGCGGCCCAGCAGAAACCCGAACACCAGCCACCCCGGATTACCCTCAATGCCCGGCACCGCCAGACTCAGCGCCAATTGGGCCGCCAATACGCCCAACACCAGCATCAGCGCCCGGCGCGGCGTGGGCACTGCCCGCCGAAATACCGTGAACAGATAAAGCAGATAAATCGGTCCGCCATAGAGCAGCGAGTCATTCGAGCTATCAACCGTAAACAGACCCAGTCCGGCATAAAAGATAAATCCGATAAAGAGTATGGCCGACACCTGATTAGCGCGCTGAAAACCCAGCAAGCCGTACAAAATATGCCCCCCATCGAGCTGCCCAATCGGCAACAGGTTGAGGGCCGTAAAGAACAGCGCCAGCGAGCCGGCCAGCAGTACCGGATAGTGCATCAGCTCATTGGGGTGGGGCAGCAGCGCCGGGTCAGCCAGCCACGATTCCAGAAACTGATAAATCAGCGACTTACCTAGCACCAAACCACCGCCGTCAGCGCTTTTGTAGACATACTGCGCATAATCGGCCCCATATACGCGGTACTCAGGGTGCACCTGAAACAAGTACTCCAGCGGGGGCAAATGGGTGAAGCCGTACATCAGCACCGGTATAGCCACCAGAAAACCAGCCAGCGGCCCCGCCAGCCCGATATCGAAGAACTCTTTGCGGGAGAAAATCCGGTCTTTGATGCGAATGACCGCCCCAAACGTACCGATGGTATTAAAGAAGCCCGTAAAAAACGGAATGTAATACGGCAGCGTTGCCCGCACTTTGTAGTAGCGCGCCGTAAAATAGTGCCCAAACTCGTGCACCGTAAGCACCCCCAGAAACGGCAGCGAAAACCACAGCCCTTCCCGAATTTCGGCCCGCGTAAGCCACACGCTCAGCGACTCCGCCGTGCGCGGATCAAAAAACGTACGGCCCGTCATCCATTCCGCCCCGGCCAGCGTGGTGGTTATCAGCGTGATAACAAACAGCAGCAGATGCAGTGTATACACACGCCAGCGCGGCGTGGGGGGCTTGTAGGCGTTGAACTCGCCGCGGTGGCGACGAAAGTAGCCGCGGTAGCGGGGTCGCTGGGGGGCATTTTCAGGCGAGGGCACCGGGGCGTCAGGCAGAGGGAGGGAAGGCACGGATAGCGGCAGGCAAAGCTTCGGTGAGCGTGAGTGGCGGGGCCAGGAAGAGCGTGTGCAAGCCCAGGCGCTGCGCCGTTTCGATATGTTGAGAACTGTCTTCGATGAAAAGAGTTTCCTCGGCCTGCCAGTTCATTTCGCGCAGCACATGCTCAAAAATCTCCGGGCCGGGCTTACGCAACCCTACTTCCTGGGAGTAAAACACGCGGTCCAGCACATCGGCAATGCCGTGCTCAAACCCATACGTCACCTTCAGCCGCCGGTTTACTTCCTCTATATGAATCACGTTGGTGTTGCTGAGTAGCGCCATCTGGTGTCCTTGCTTGTGCAGTTCAGCCAGCAAAGCCAGCCGGTCAGCAGGCACATCCAGCAGAATAGAGTTCCAAGCCGCGTCCAGTTCCTCATCAGTGGCCGTAAGCTGGTAGCCACTGCGCAAACCATCCCGAAACTCGGCCGGCGTAATGCGCCCAGTTTCCAGTAGGTCAAACAGCTCCGACTGATTTTTTTGGTTGTACTCAATGGTGCTGCCCACGCTGGTGAGGCGACGCATGGCCTCAATCGGGCGCTGATAATCGATGTTGATGAGCACGCCGCCAAAGTCGAAAAGCAAGTTTGGCAGGCGGCGCGAAGTAGGGCTGGGGGGCATTTTTAGAGAATAGCGTTGCAAATTGACGGGCAAAAGTCGTAGTTTGCACCGCCGAAACCAACCTATACGGTTGCCAACGCACCGGGCCCATAGCTCAATCGGTTAGAGCAACTGACTCATAATCAGTAGGTCCTTGGTTCGATTCCAAGTGGGCCCACCAAAACCCCATAAAACGCTAATAATAAGTGTTTTATGGGGTTTAATAATTTATATGGAACACATCACAGTATAGTATTGCTCGGTTGCCATTAAAATCTTTTTTCACGCCCATTTATTGATGGCAACGAGAAGATAAATCGTAGTAAGTTCATCTCGGCGGGAAAAGTCAGGGTTAGCGTATAATAAACGCGCAGTTGCTGCGGTCGCAGGCCCCGCTCCACTGAGTTTCCTGTGAACCATCGCCAATAATTAGCGAATTTGTAGAGCGTGTACTAATTATCGGACAAGATCGGGTGGTGTTAAACAGATAGGCAAAACATCCGATTTTGCCGTACAGCTGCCTACTTCTGGCGAATAGATAGTCTTAACGTTCTTTTGCTGCCCTCTTTTCATCATTATATTGATACTTAAAAGTGACAAGCTGTTAAAGGGCTAATTTTTTGACTGCACGGCTTTGTATTTGTCTTGCAGCTTCCCATCAATTAATAGCTGGCGCGGATCCAAACCAACTTGAGCGGGTCGCTCAGGGACCATCAACAAGAGCGTCTGCTGGCCGGACCTGATAAGGTGCTTTTGCAGATAGAGCTGTTTGCCGACTTCCTTCCCCGCCGCGGCGGGGGCGAAGACGCCGATTTCCACCCAATCCTTCATTGGTAGCTTCGTTTCGGTGCCGGCGCTATCCACTACCAGCTTGCTGGCCTGCAAGTTGAGCGTTACCTGCCAGGTGCCGCCTTTCAGCTGTTGAGTGGTGGCGGATTCGGTCTCCAGCTCCCAAAAGGTGTTGGCCTCAAAGAGGTCGTGCAGGAGCGGGTGGAGCGAGTCGGGTGTGGCTGCTTGCAGCTCCCGATAGAGGTCCAGTGAGGTTGCGAAGGGACGCGTGCCGGGGCGGTGCTGGGCCAGCAACTTGCGGAGTGCCCCGTTTACCCGGTCCCATCCGATGTATTGGCTTAGCGCGTACAGGGCGAAAGGTCCTTTGCGGTAGTTCTGGTAAAAGTCGTCGGCCTGCAGCAGGGGCTTGGCGGCCCGGGTGCGTGGGGTTTTGTTCTCTTCCCGCAGGAAACGCAGGAGCGCCTGTAGGTGCTCCGGACCGTATTTGTGCTCCAGTACGCCCAAGGCCGAGTACCACGCCAGGCTTTCGGTGATCAGGCCGGCTCCCTCCACGTAGGCTTGTTTGAGCTGGTTGCCCCACCACTGGTGGGCCACCTCGTGCGCCACCACGGCCGTCACCAGGTCAAAGCCCCGCTCGTCAGCCTTCGGGTTCAGCAGGAAAAAGCCTTCTTCCGCCGTGATGTTCATGGGCGCGGCGTGGTGCCCGAAGGCATAACTAGCATGGGTAACAAAGCGGAGTTGACGGTGCGGGTAGGGCCCAAATTGTTTGGTATAATAATCCAGCGAAGCCTGCGCGCTCCGGACCATCCGCGCCGGGTTTTCCGTTTGCCCTGGGGGGTAAAAAATCTGAATGGCAACCTCCTGATTCGGGCCTGCCAACGAGCTGCGCCATTTTCCTTCCTGTACCGCGTAGTTAGCCGAGAAAAAGGCATACTCATTCCGGATGGGCGCATCGGTGGCGTAATGGAAGTAGCGGCGGCCCGCTTTAATCCAGGTCCGGCGCAAGGTGCCCGGCGCCACTACCGTCTGGTTGGCTTCCGTGCCCACTACGGCCTCAAAGCTGATCTGCTCGGGAAATGGGGCATACCCACGAGCCACCACGTCGTAGAGCGAGTAGGTGGCGGGCCGGGCGGGTAGGCCATAGGCTTTCCGGGCGCCGGCCTCATCCAGCTCCCGGTAGGGCTGGTACCCTAGCACCGGCAGCCACTCCAGATTCCGGAAGCTGGTGCCGTTTTGCAGCACCTGTGCGTCGGCTCCGTTGTTGGAAAAGCCCCCCGGTTTGTGCGTCACCTGAAAGCGGAGGCGTAGCGAATCGCCGGGGGGCAGGGGCCGGGCCAGGGCGTACATGTGGTAGCCATGCTCCGCGTCCAAGTGAACCTGCTTAAAGGGCTGGTCAAAGCTGATGGCGGTGGTTTCCACGCCCGTTCCGGTAGCCAGATGCACCGAGTCGATGGGGGCCGGGCTGTTGTTCACCAGCAGGTAGGTGCCTTTTATTGCCGCTGCCCGCTGCTTCGGATAGATTTCCACCTGTAGGTTTACTCCGGTCAGCAGAGGCTGGGGCGCGTTCAGGTACCGGCGGTAGCGCTGCTCGTAGGCGGCGCGCTGGGCCGTGGCCTCTGAGGAGTTTAGATAGCCGTGCAGCACGTTGGTGTTGTAAAAGACGAACGCGCCCAGGGTAAAAATGCCCCCCAGAGCCACTGCCGCAACCAGGGCGGTGGAACGCGTGAAGCGCCGACGGGCCAGCTGGAGCCGCGATGCAAAACTGCCCTCCCGGTCTCGTACCCAAAAAAGCCCCCCAGCCACCGCCAGCAACAGCGCCCACGCTACCCAGTACCCTTTAAACCACAGCCAGGGCGCCAGCGACGAGCCAAAACCCGCCATATCGGTGTAGGACCACGGCGGACTGGCGCCAAAGACGAGCAGCTTGTGCTCGATGCCCAGGTTGGGGGCGAAGGCGATAAAGCCATAGGCCAACAGTGCCGCTAAGTGACCCACGTATTTCTGATTGACCAGCACGTGCGCCAAGAGGGCCAGCAGGGCCAAAAGCAGGCAATCGACCAGCTGTAGCCCAAACAATACCTGCACGTACAGCCCGATTTCGGCCCTCGCCCCGCCTATGCCCGCCTGCGCGGCTATTCCCGCTATCATCAGGAAGGCCAGCCAGCCTACTACTATCAGGCTTAGCGCCAGAAAGCGGCTCAGGAAAAGAACCCATTCCGGCACCGGCGCCGCGTTGGCAATGTCGCTCAGGCCCGCTTCCCGTTCCCGCCAGACCAGCTCTCCGGCGTAGAAAATGGTTAGCAAAGCGATGAGAATCCAAAAAGGCTCTGGTTCTGTGAGGGAGGAGGTCAGCGAATTCAGCACAAAGTCGGTGCGGGGCAGCAAGGGCACGCCTCGGCCCTTAAGATTGCCGGGCAGGGCCAGCGCCATCATCAGGGCCAGGACGGCCAGTAGGGGAAAACCGGCCTTGCTTTGGGCGAGTTGCAGAAAGGATTTCCAGGCGATGAGCCGTAGCTGCGTGGCCCAGCTATACGCGCCCCTGGCCGGCGGTAGCGCTTCCCCGGTTCCCCAACTGAGCTTCTCCCGGGCCGCCGCTTCTACCGGTGGCTGTGGCACCGGCTGCTGTTTTTGGCTGGCTTCCGGTAACACGAACTGAAAACGGAAAAAGGTGAACGCCAGCACGCCCAGCGAGATGCCGAGCCACAGGAGGCGGTTGGCGAGAAACGAACCCTCCAACAGGAACAGGCGCGTACTCTTCTCCAGCGGACTCCAGTCATTGGACAGATGGCTCAGCACCGGGGTGAAGCCCGTGGGGTCTACCAGATTTCCCCACTGCCCCGTATTCTGCAGCCCTTGCCCTACTATGTAGGCTGCTACGAACAGGAACGCCCCTACCAGATAGCTTGCCATGGCTCGACGGCTAAGCGCCGAGAGCGAGAACTGCAGGGCCGTCGCGAAAAAGGCGTTGGGTAACAGAATAAAGAAAATGGTAGTCAGGTAGGCTGCCGCCCTGAACGGACCCAGAATATCAGCCTCTATTCCGGAAAAATGCATGGCAATGAGTATGCCTAGCGGAATAGCGAGCAGCAGCAGGACGCTGAGGGCGAAGGCGGCCAGAAACCGCCCGCCCAGGTAGACCGCTTTGCTGGTGGGGGCCGTGTAGGTAAGCGAATGCATGCGCGTCTGCACATCGCGGGCGGCCGCGTCGCCCGCCACGGACGCGCCGATTACCAGCCACTTCACGCTGCATATCACCGTGACAGCCGCAATGACGATGGGCGCATTAAGTAAAAAATACCCGTCCCGCGCATCGGAGGCGTAATTGGCAACGACAATCAGAAAAGCAATCACCAACAGTACCCCGAAGTAGAGCCAGGTGGTGGCGCGGCGGAGCTGGTAACTGAATTCCAGCGCAAAAATCCGTTGGAGCCTCATAGCGCTATCCTCTCCACTATCGGCTGCGCACTGGCCGGGCCGAAGCAGCCCGTCAGGGCACTGAAATACACATCCTGCAAATCCGGCTCCACCGGCTCAAAGCCGTTGCCGGGCATATCCAGGCTATACACGTGCACCAGGGTGCGGCCACTCAAGAGCTTGGCCGAAATAATCTGGTGCTCCTGCTGCAGCGCCGGCAGGTTGCTTTTATCGGTCAGTGTACGCCAGATGCGGCCGTTGAGGGAGGCCACGGCCTCCAGGGGCTGCGCCTCCAGCAAAATCTGCCCCCGGTTGATGATGGCCATGTTGGTGCATAATTCCGATACATCTTCCACAATGTGAGTGGAAAGGATGACCACGCTGTTTTCCCCTAATTCGCTGAGCAGGTTGAGGAAACGCACGCGCTCCGCGGGGTCCAGGCCCGCCGTGGGCTCGTCGACGATCAGCAGCCGCGGGTTGCCCAGCAGGGCCACAGCCACTCCAAAGCGCTGCTTCATGCCCCCGGAAAAGCCCCCCAGCTTCTGCTTGCGCTTGTCCCAGAGGTTGGTTTGCTTGAGCAGGGCCTCGGTGGTGGCTTTTCTCAGCGCCCGGTTGGTAATTCCTTTCAGCACCGCGAAGTAGTCGAGCAGTTCCTCGGCGCTGGCTTTGGGGTACACGCCGAACTCCTGGGGCAGGTAGCCCAGCGTCTGGCGCACCGCCTCCTTCTGGCTTACTACATCGATGTCTCCCAAAAATATTTGCCCCCCATCGGGCTCCTGCAGCGTGGCCAGCGTGCGCATAAGGGTTGATTTGCCCGCGCCGTTCGGGCCGAGCAGCCCATACATGCCCGGCGGAATATCCAGCGTTACATTATTTAATGCCTGCACGCCATTCGCATACTTTTTGGAGACGTTGCGGATGGTCAGGCCCAGCGGGTGCTTTCCCATGGTATCGGATTGGCTTCGGTTTATCTTTCAGCAGGAGGGAAGTGAAGCACTTTGATCAATGCCTGCTTTCTCTGTTTCAGGACGAAGCAATTAGTACCGAAGCGGATAGCGAAATGCAATATGCTGATGCGGAGAAGCACTCGACCAACTCAGGCTTTGCTGCCGCCAACGCACTGGCCGGCTCCTTTGCGCCGCTCGTAGATTAGCCTTACCAGCTGGTCGAGACGGTGGCCGGGGCAACCGCCGAAAACCCCACCTTTGTGCGATGGAACGCGTCAAAAGAATCTTCTGGCTAATTCACCTATTCGTCTGGGGCTTGTTCACCTTGTTGGTTGGCTTGCAACTACATAGTGACACCGACGCCCACTGGCGTTCCACCACCGCCGGATTTATAGCGACCTGCCTGTATGTTTTTTACAGTCATTTTTATCTATTAACTCAGTATACCAGTCAGAGAAAAGACCGAGACTATTGGCTCCCGCTGGCGGGAATTGCGTTGACCGGGCCTTTGCCTTTTTTGCTTTTCCATCAAAAGCCGTTTGATTTTGGGTTTTATTCCATGAGCCTGATTACAACGGTTCCCATCTTTCTCTTCTTGAGCTGGCTGGCCCGGGTCACGGAGACGCTGGTGCTCAATACCATCCAGAAAGAGCAGCTGGAAAAGCAGGCCGTAGAGGCGGAGCTGTATTACCTGAAGTCGCAGATCAATCCGCACTTTCTGTTCAACACCCTCAACAACATTCACACGCTGGTGTATAAGCAGGCGCCCGCCGCCCCGGAGGCGGTCATGCACCTGGCCTCGCTGATGCGCTACATGATTTATGAGTCGAATGCGGCCACGGTGCCGCTAACCCGGGAACTGGACTATTTGCGGGATTACGTGAGTTTGCAGCAGCTCCGCTACAAGAACAGTCCGGTGGTCGACCTGCAGATAGCGGGGGCGACGGAATCCTCTTACATTGCTCCCTTGCTGTTCATTCACCTGCTGGAAAACGCCTACAAGCACAGCCCCGCCCGGTTGGAGCCCGGCGACCTGAAGGTAAGAGTGGAGGTAAAAGAAGATGTCCTGGCCTTCCGCGTGCAGAACCCCATCGGCCTAAAATCGGCTAATCCGCTGGAAGAACCAGGCGGCATTGGGTTGCCCAATGTCCGGAAAAGGCTGTCTTTGTTATATCCTGGCCAGCATACGCTGACTATTCAGAACACGGGCGAAACCTTCACCGTCACGCTCACCATCCACGGTCTTCAAGTACAGGCTCATGAAAGACAAGCTCACCTGCTACATCATTGAGGACGAGCACCTAGCCCAGGAAATACTGGAAGAATACATCCGAAAAGTCTCTTTCCTGGAGTTGAAAGGTACCTTCGTGAGCCCTTTGGAGGCCGCCGCTCATTTGGCGGCAGACAAGCCCGACCTGCTGTTTCTGGACATCAACACGCCGGATCTGGATGGGCTAAGCTTCATCCCGATGCTCAACCCCAAGCCCCTGATTATCCTGACGACCGCCTACGACCAGTATGCGCTGAAGGCCTACGACTTGGAGGTGAAGGACTACCTGTTGAAGCCCTTCACGTTTGAGCGGTTTTACAAGGGCGTGTTACGTTTGTACCAGGAAAAAAGCCCCCCACCCGCCCTGGAAAAGAAGGAAGAAAAAGCGGAAGCCAAGCCCGAGCAGGAGTATATCTTTCTTAAGGTCGGCCACCGCATCCAGAAAGTAGCGACCCGCGATATTCTCTTTGTGGAGGGCATGAAAGACTATTTGCGGCTTCATACCCGGGAAGAGAAGATTATGACGCTGCTCAGCTTTGCCAAGCTGGAAGAACTGCTGCCCGCCCAGGATTTTGCCCGCGTGCACCGGTCTTTCCTGGTCGCCATTGACAAAATTGACCACATCGAGAAAAACCGGATTCAAATTGCCGACCACCTCATTCCCATCAGTGATACCTATGCCGAAGGTTTTTATAAAATGCTGAAGGGGCTTTGAGTAGGGTGAGTTTGTAAGAACCCGGTATATACACCAGGCCGCTGCGGATTCTATTATCCGAGGCGGTTGGCTCGCGGCACGACCCGCTCATGAAACCAGGATCTCCCAATACCGCAGGAGCCCCTCACCAGCAACACTAGCGGTAGCAGAGCCCGCCCCGTTCAGTATCGGCCTGGGAACTGACGGAGACGTACTCGCCGGGGGACATCGGCATGGCCCCCGGCGAAGGTGATATCGAATGCCCCGCCGCTGCGTTTCGAGAGCTTGAGCGTACGCGCAATCAGGTCGTACACTTCCTGATCGACCACCACGGGCTGCAGGCCGGCTTGGCGGTTGATTTGCGTGATCTGCGAAGTTGAGTCCCAGTACGGATACGGCCGTGAACGTAAAGTGCGAGCCCATCAGGTAGGCCGAGCGGGTGAAGTTGCGGGGCTTGGCTGCCGCCGGGGTCGCCGAAATTTGCCCCCCAGCCAGCACCACAAGTAGCGCGGCTCGTGCCTAGAAGGCTGGCAGACCACTTGGGGAAGGTGCACATGGGGCTTATTTTTTGGCCAACAACTGCGTGAGGTAAGCATCATAGGCCGCCGCGCCGCCGGGACGGTAGCCGGTTTTGGCCAGCACCTTTCCCTCCGGCGAGAGCAGCACCACCAGCGGGAAGGAGCCTTCCTTGTTGAGCTGGGCCGCCGCTTCCTCGTTCGCTTTCTGCTGCGCCGCGGGCAGCTTGTTTTTCCTGCTGCGCGGAAAATCGAAGCGGGCCAGCACGAAGCGATTTTGAGCATAGCGTTGAAACTCCGCCTGATCGAACACTTCCTGCTTGAGCATGATGCACGGCTTGCACCAGTCGGAGCCCGAAAAAACGCCAGCACGGGCTTGTGGGTGGCCTTGGCTTGCTGCAAGGCCCCGGCAAGGTCGGTGTGCCAGGTGATGACCGGCGCCTGGGCCTGCGCGCCCGCTATGGTTAGCAGCAGCAACAGACAAAACGAGAGGAAACGCATGGCGGAAAAATAGAGGAGAGAAGATATTAAAACCGGATTAAAAACGCAAACCGTGTTCCCTACATCAGGGTTTCCGCCGCGATAGTTTCTTAAGTAAGTCTTAAGAAATGCAGGCTGACTATTAAACCATTCGACGTTCGGCAGAATTAAACAAAAGCAAGCCGGCTTACTCGGGCACACCGCCGATGGCAACAGCGCAAAGCCGCGGCTGACAATCGAGCAGAATAACTAATTATATGAGTCAAGTTGAATTTTTAAGGCTAAATTGGTTCGTTAGCCAAGCCACAAGACCACTTCAGCTCACGCAAAAGAAGCGTCGCTGCAAGGCGAGTGTAATTGAACTATGCGAATAACGCGTTGTTGGCTGGGCTTTGTATGCGCGCCGTCTTAAGATTGTCTTAAAAAAGCCCCCCAACTAGCCCGGTCCGGTGCCGGTTACTCCTCGTCGGCCTGGCCTTTGCCGCGCTCGGCATCCAGGAAATACGTGCCGCGCTGCACCAGCCGGGTTGTGTCCGGCACGGCTTCCAGGGGCGTTACGGCCACGTCGCCGTGGGCTGCGGCGCCGGGCTTGATCTTCACCCGCCGGAAGGTGGCGGTGCTGTCGGTGGCAGCGGTTTGTGCGTAGGCGTAGCTCAGCTCGCCGGCCTGAATAATGGCCTCCTCGGGCAGGGTGCGCACGCGCTGGCCGGCCGTCTGGATGCGGGCGGCCACGTACTGGCCGGGCAGCAGAGTTTCGGCGGCGCGGCCTTCGAGGTGGGCGTGCACGGTCACGGTGCGGGCGTTGTCGTCGAAAGCTTTGCCCACCAGAAACACGCGCGCCCGCAGAATTTCGCCGGCGGTCTGGCGGCTGGGCACTGTGAACAGGATGGGCTGGCCCAGCTGTACGCGGGCAATGTCGCGCTCAAATACCTTGAGCTGGAGGTGCAAATCGGAGCGGTCCACCACTTCCACCAGCACGTCCTGGGGGTTCACAAACTGGCCGGGGTTGATGCCCACCGTTTTCACGTAGCCCGCCAGCGGCGTAGTCAGCGCGACGGTGGGCTGAATCTGGCCGGAGGCAGCCAGGCGGCTGGGCGAAATGTTTAGCTGAGTTAGCTGGGCGGCGAGGCTGCGCACGGCGGCCTGCTCGGTGGCGTAGTCGGCCTGGGCCTGCTGGAGCTTGCGTTTGGCCCCCACGTCTTCCACGTCGAGAATGCGTTGGCGCTCCAGGTCCTGGGTCAGAAACTGCACCCGGGCCCGGCTTTGCAGGTAGTCCTGCTGGACCTTGAGGTAGTCGGGGTGACGGAGCACAGCTACCACGGCCCCCTTTTTCACGAACTGACCGGGCAGCACCTTCACCTGCTGCACATAGCCGCCCAGCACCGCCGAAATGGACACCATGTTTTGGGGCGGCACGTCAATCACGCCGTTGGCCAGCACTTCGGAAGCCATATTCTGGCGGGAAAAGCCCCCCAGCGTGATACCCGCGGCCTTGGCTTGAGCGGCGGAAATCGTGACCTGGTCGGGGTGGACAGAAGCGGCGGGAGCGTTGACCGGTTCGGTTTTGGCGGCTGAATCGCCGCAACCGGTAAGCAGGCCCGTCAGCATTAGAGTCAGCAAGAAAGAAGGGAATGGGAAAGACAAGGGAAATCTCATAAAGCAGGAGCGCCGGAACGCTGAGTAGCCAATTAGGAAAGTAGAGTGCAGAAGAACAGGAGATTAGTCGGCACCGTTCAGGGCTTGCAGGGCAATAACGAACTCATTGTAGCGGCTCACCTGCTCCAAGTAGGCCTGCTGAATCTGCCAAGCGGGCTCGGTATTCACCACATAAGTCACGTAATCAATGTCGCCGGCGCGGAAGCTCTTTTCGGCGGTGCTCAGAATGAGACGGGCTTGCGGCAGAGCCGCCTGCTCATAGTAATCGAGGGAGGCGCGGGCGCGACGCAGCTGCTGGCGCAGCTGTTGGGCCTGCCCGGCGAGCTGGGTGGTGGCGTAGGTCAGCTGGTTTTCGGCCACCTGCTCGCCGATGCGGGCCGCAGCCACGCGGTTTTTCTGCGCCCCACCCAGCAGCGGCACCGAAATTCCGGCCTGCGCCACCTGAAAGCCGCGCTCCTTATTAATGCTTTGGTTGAAGTAGCCCACCCGCACGTCGGGCAGGCGGCGCAGCTGCTCCACGCGGGTTTGCAACTGACTTTGCGCCGCCTCCTGCCGCAGTAAGCCCAGTGTCGGGTTGGAGTCGGCGGACAGGGCCGTGGTGTCGGCGGCACCCAGGAGCGCTACCACACTGGCCAGCGTATCAATGCGGCCCACGCCGGCGCCCAGCAGCAAAGCCAGCTGCTGCTGCTGCACGCTGATATCGACTAATGTAGTAGCCAGCCGGTTTTGCAATTCCTGCGAGCGGGCCTCGGCCGATACTTGTTCCAGGCGGTTGGTTTCGCCCACCTGGTAGCGGATGCGGGCGGCCCGGGCGGCGCGGCGGTAAAGGCTGTCCTGGCGGCGCAGTAGGGCGGCACGGCGGTAGCTGAGCAGCAGCTGGTAGTAGCTGCTGCGGATGTTCTGGCTTAGCTCCCGACGCTGCACGCGGCCCCGCTGCTCGGCCGTGAGGGCCTGGCTTTCCAGCAGGCGGCGCTGGGCGGCGTACACGCCCGGCAGGGCGGTTTGCTGGATTACGTTGAAGCTCTGGTCAATCAGCCCGCCCGAAATCTGGCCGCGCTGATAGTCGAGCACGGTGCGCGGAATGTCGTAGCCGGTGCGGGTGAGGGCGCGCTGCTGTTGCACCCACAGCGCCGCCGCCTGCACCGACAGGTTCTGGCTCAGGCCAGTTTGCAACGCCTGTTCCAGCGTCAGCGGCCCGGTGGGCACGGGCGGCGTTAGCGGGGCCGTCGGCGTCGTTTGGGCGAAGCCGCCGAGGGGCAGCAATAGCCATAACGCCAGGCCTAACGCCACGGCCGGAGCCGTACCAGCCGGACGGGTACCGGGAGTTGGAGCGGTGGGGGGCATTTCGGCGGTTGGTGCTTCCTCGTCATCATTCGTGAAGAAGGTGTAGAGCACGGGCAGCACCAGCAGGGTGAGCAGGGTGGCCGTAATTAGCCCCCCAATGACCACCGTGGCCAGGGGCTTCTGCACTTCCGCGCCAGCCGAGTTGCTCAGGGCCATCGGCAGGAAACCCAGGGAGGCTACGGCCGCCGTGAGCAGCACCGGGCGGAACCGCTCGGCCGTGGCGCGCATGACCCGCTCGCGCACGTTGCGCACGCCGGCCAGCGCCAGCTCGTTGAGGCTGGCCACCAGCACAATACCGTTGAGCACCGCCACCCCAAACAGCGCAATGAAGCCCACGCCGGCCGAAATACTGAAGGGCATATCGCGCAGCCACAAGGCAAGAATGCCGCCGATGGTGGCCAGCGGAATGCCCGTAAAAATTAAAGCGGCTTGCTTGAGGGAGTTGAATGAGAGGTAAAGCAGCAGAAAAATCAGCAGCAGCGAAATGGGCACCACCACACTCAGGCGGGCCTTGGCCTGCTGCAAATTCTCGAACGCTCCGCCGTACTTGACGGTGTAGCCGGGGGGCAATTTCAGACCCTGATCTAGGCGGCCCTGAATTTCCTGCACCAGACTCTGCACGTCGCGGCCGCGCACGTTCACCCCGATGTTGATGCGGCGGCGGGCATCGTCGCGCGAAATCTGGGCGGGGGCGCTGCGGTAGGCTACGGTGGCTACTTCCTCCAGCGGCACTTTTTGCCCCCCAGGCGTATCCACGTACAGGTTGCGCAGGTCGCCCAGGCCCAGCCGGCTCAGGCTGTCGAGGCGGACCACCAGGTCGTAGCGCCGCTCGCCTTCGTACACCTGCCCGGCCACGTCGCCGGCGAAGGAGGCGCGCAGCAGCGTGTTCAGGTCCTGTACGTTCAGGCCGTACTGGGCCAGCTTCTGGCGGTCATACGTCACGCGCAGTTGGGGCAGGGCCGCAATCTGCTCTACCTTCAAATCGCCCACGCCGGCCAGCGGGCGAATGAGGGCGGCGGCCTGGGTGGCTTTTTCGAAGAGCAAAGCCAGGTCGTCGCCGTAAATCTTGATGCTGATGTCCGACTTGGCACCCGAAATTAGCTCGTTGAAGCGCATCTGTATGGGCTGCTGAAACTCCAGGTTCACGCCCGGTACGTCGGCCAAGGCGGCACTCATCTTGTCGGCCAACTCCACCCGCGAGTCGGCCGAAGTCCACTCGCTCTGGTCCTTAAGAATCACAATCTGGTCGGAGTCTTCCATGGCCATTGGGTCAGTGGGAATTTCAGAAGTGCCGATTTTGCCCACTACCTGCTCGATTTCGGGAAAGTTCTTTAGCAGAATCTGCTGCACTTGGGTAGTGGTGGCAATGCTCTGGCTGAGCGAGGAGCCCGGAGCCAGAGTCACGTTCACGGCAAAGTCGCCCTCGTCGAGCTGGGGGATAAATTCGCCCCCCATGCGCGAAAACAGCCAGCCGGTCAGCACCAACAGCCCCACGGCGCCGGCCACCACTGCTCCGCGCAGGCGCAGCGCCCCGGCAATAAGCGGCCGGTAGCCGCGGTACAGCAACTTCATGAGGCGGTCGGCCACGGTGCCTTCCTCCTTGATGTCTTTGCGCAAGGCCCACGCCGACACAGCCGGCACGTAGGTCAGGCACAGCAGCATGGCCCCGATGATGGCGAAGCTCACGGTAAGCGCCATCGGCCGGAACATCTTGCCCTCAATACCGCTCAGCGCCAGAATGGGAAAGTACACGATAAGAATGATGAACTGGCCGAACAAAGCGGAGCGCATCATGCGGGTGGCGGCCGTTTCGGCCACCTGGTCCATGGTTTCGTGCTCCGTCTGGGCGCGGAAGTGAACAATATGGAAAATCATGGCCTCCACGATAATCACGGCCCCGTCCACAATCAGCCCGAAGTCCAGCGCCCCCAGACTCATTAGGTTGGCCGACACGCCAAATGTGCGCATCATGCCCAGCGCAAACAGCATGCACAGCGGTATCATGGAAGCCACCACTAGGCCAGCGCGCAGGTTGCCCAGCAGCAGCAGCAGCACGAGCACCACAATTACGCCACCTTCCAGCAGGTTGGTGCTCACCGTGTGAATGGCTTTGTCGATGAGCTTGGTGCGGTCCAGAAACGGCAGTATTTCCAGGCCCGGCGGCAGGCTTTGCTGAATTTCGGCCACGCGTGCCTTCACGCCCTTAATGGTTTGCTCGGAGCTGGCACCCTTGAGCATGAGCACGATGCCGCCCACGGTTTCGCCCCGGCCGTTGCGGGTCATGGCCCCATAGCGGGCCGAGTGGCCGAAGCGCACGTCGGCCACGTCGCGCACCAGTAGGGGCGCGTTCTGGCTGGCCTGCTTGATGACGATGGTACCAATATCCTGAAGCGAGTTCACGCGGCCCTCGCCCCGGATGAAGTAGGCGTTGGGGCCGCGCTCCAGGTAGCTGCCGCCGGTGTTGGCATTGTTGTTCTGCAAAGCCGCAAACAGCTCGGGCATGGTCACGCCGGCCGCGTTGAGGCGGTCGGGATTTACGCTCACCTCATACTGGCGCACCATGCCGCCGAAGCTGCTCACGTCCACCACGCCGGGCACGCCGGCCAGCTGGCGCTTCACCAGCCAGTCCTGCACGTCGCGCAGCTTGGCCAGCGAGTACTGGTTTTCGTGGCCCTTTTTGACCGCAATAGTATACTGAAAAATCTCGCCCAGGCCGGTGGTAATCGGGGCCATCTGGGGCAGAGTGCCGCCGAGGTCGACCTGGGCGGTGGTTAGCTTTTCGGCCACCAGCTGCCGGGTTTGCAGCGTAGGCACGTCGTCGTCGAATACCACCGTAATCACCGACAGCCCAAAGCGGGAGATGGAGCGGATTTCCGTCACGCCGGGGATAGTGCGCAGCTGCAATTCCAGGGGCACGGTGAGCAGCTGCTCTACTTCCTGGGCGGCCAGGGAGGAGCTTTGGGTAAGCACCTGCACCTGATTGTTGGTCACGTCAGGTATGGCATCAAGCGGCAGGTGTACGAGCGAATAGCCGCCCCAGCCGATGAGGGCCAGCACCAGCAGCACTACAAACAGCTTGTTGTGGATGCTGGCAGCAATAATTTTAGAAAGCATCGGGAAAGGTAAAATGGGCAAATGGGCGGCGCGGCCCCAGCCTCGGCGGGGGCGCAGTAGCTCGGGGCTACTCTTCGAAGCGCTGCCGTCGGCACTCAGCAAAAGAGCCGACAGGCACCATAAAACACCATAATAAAAGAAAGCAGAAACTCGGCACCTTGGCCGGCGAGCGGCTCAGGCGCAGGGCGGCTGCCAGCAGGCCGGCGCGTGGCCACCGGGGTATCGCGGGCTATCGGCGGGGGAGTAAGCCAGCGCGGGCCAGGCGCGGAAGCCTACCACTGGCAGGCATACCAGCAGCGGCCCCGTGCAGATAACGGGCACCGGGGCATAGTGGCCGTCGTGCAGGGGTAAGCCCTGGTGCTCCGGCGTGGGTGCGGCCTGCCCTGGGCGGCCGTAGTGCAGGGCCAGAAACTCGGCGAAAGTGAGGGCCTCGAAGGTAGCCTGGTGCTGACGGTAATGCTCCAGCAAGCGCGGCAGCCGGCCCAGCTCAGCCAGGTCGTGGCGGGGCAGTAAGCCACCGGCCAGGGCCAGCACGCACAGGAGCAGGGCAACGAAAGACTGCATAGCTGGGGGGCAATTCCGGCCGGGCCGGCTAAGTTTCAAGGGGCAAAGAACGCCCCTAAGACTCAAAAGCTGCTTACAAATGCCTTAAGATTTTCTCAAAATGCAGCTTGCACCGGGCCCAACTGCATCTTCGGCTTCGGAATAGCGTTAGGTTCGTAGCTTGGAAACCGGCCGGCCGCGCGTTGTCTCCCGTGCCTACTTACTGCCCAACTGGTATGCGCATTTTACTTACTTGTAGAAGACGAGCCCGGCATTGCCCGTTTCCTCAAGCAAGGCCTGGAGGAGGAAGCCTACGCCGTGGATGTGGCCGATACCGGTCCTGCTGGTCTCGCTCAAGCCCTCGCTCAGCCCTACGACCTGCTGCTGGTGGACTGGATGCTGCCCGGCCTCACGGGCTTGGAAATCTGCCGGCAGCTGCGGGCGGCGCACATAGCTACGCCGCTGATTTTTCTGACTGCCAAAGACACCGTGCAGGATACCATTGCCGGCTTGCAGGCCGGGGCCAATGACTACATCAAAAAGCCGTTCCACTTTGATGAGCTGCTGGAGCGCATCCGGGTGCAGCTGCGCCCGCGGCCGGCCTCTACCGAGCAGTTTGCCGTCGGCCCCATCCGACTGGACGTGGCCACTCATCAGGTGTTCCGGGGGTGATGAAGTGAGCCTGACCCAGAAAGAATTTGCGCTGCTAGAGTATCTGCTGCGCCACAAAGGCAACGTGTGCCGCCGCCAGAGCATCATCGAGAACGTATGGGACATTCGCTTCGAGTACAACACCGGCGTGATTGACGTGTACATGAATGCCCTGCGCAAAAAGCTGCGCCTGAGCAAGGACGAAGATTATCTTCAAACCATTCGCGGCATTGGCTATGTCGCCCGCGACTAGATGGCCCTGACGTTTAAAAGCCGGATTGCCCTGCACTATATGCTAGCTACCGCCGCGCTGGTGGCCGCCGCGTATCTGGTGGTATTTGTTGTGGTGTGTCACCAGGTTTATACCTACCTGGATGCCAACCTGCGCTACGAAGTCGCCAAGCACTTGGGAGAAATTGCCATCACGGGGTCGAAAATCCGCTTTTCCGATAGAGGCGAGTGGGAGGAGCGGGAGCACCAACGCCCGCGAGCACCAGGCTAACTGTCTGACGGGATTGTTGTTGGCCCAAGACTATACCTTGCAGTGGGTGGCCGTCAAGCTTAACCAAGCCCAACTACCGCGCCTACCGCCTTTGCTGGGCTCAGCGGTCCATAAGAGAACTGGCTTACATGTTTCCATTTTAGTTGGAAGCCAGGGAATCAAAGTTCGGATGAAGCCCATGCCATGAGATTCTTCAAAGCATCAACTTTACGGTTATTGATCCAGGCTTTGCAGCCAGGGTAGGGCATTGGCCATCATAGGGCCAATACTGGTCTGGTGCGTACCGCCGGGGATTGGGAAGAAGGCCACATTAGGCGCTCCGGCGGCCTGAAACTGGGCAAAGGTGGAGACGGACGTGGCAAAGAATACGCTCTCATCGTTCGTGCCGTGGTAAAGGCGCGTGGGGCGCTGCGGGGCCCACCCGAAAAAGCTGTTGGCGACCAGCTGTTGCCGCAAGACCACTTCGCCGGTGGGGGCATTAAGGCCGGCGTAAAAGGCGGGGGTAAACAACGTGGCCGGGCTGGTAGTCAGCTCCGCATTGATTTCCTCCCGGGTCTTGGTGCCGTCGAGCAGGGCTGGAATCTTCGCCGCGTACGGGGCCCGAAAGAAGTCGGTCAGGGGGCGGTTCCAGGCGTAAGTCGTGTTGTAGCCTTGTAGAAACAAGGCCAGAAAAGCCGGGTTCACATAGGTGGGCGTCGTGGCAATGCCGGTGAGCATGCCCGGCAGGTCGTAGCCGCCCGCCCCGGCCGCGGCGGCGGTAAGCGGCAGCTGGTGCCGGGGGTTGGTTTCCAGCTCCTGCTGGGCAGCCAGCGTCACGTAGCCGCCTTGGGAGTAGCCAACCAGAAACAGGTGCTGGTTGAGAGGCACTTGCTGCCGCTGCAAGTAGTAGCGGGCGGCTTTCAGCATATCCACGACGGTCGCGGCCGAGCTCTGTTTGTCGTAAAAAGGCTGAACCAGGTGCTGGGACACGCCCAGGCCAATGTAGTCGGGGATGATAGTGACAAAGCCAGCGGAAGCAAACAGTTCCAAGCCACTGAAGGTAGCGGGGAAGTTCGAGGGCGCATCGGCATGACGGAACATGGTGCCGTGCTGGGCGCTGAGCAGGGCCGGTGGGCGGGGGGTATTTAAAGGTATTCCTAGCAAACCCGAGACTTGTAGCAGCTGGCCTTGGTAGGTAGTCTTATAAATAAATTTGTAAAAAGTTACGTCGTAGAGCAGCTGGGGGGCAAAAGCGCCAAAGCCAGCATTGGTCGCTAAGGCTTGAAGCTGGGCCTTAGGCATAGTCACAATCTGGGTGGCCGAGACAAACAGGTCTTGGCCCCGGGAGACGGGAGGACGAGGAATTGGATTTTCTTTCTCCGGATAGAAGTACTGGCAGCTATTCAGGCAACCTAGTAGCAGCAGCACGAGCAGCCGCCAGCGCAGGTAACGGAGGATTGAATTCATGGCAGTAGGCTGAAAGAGAAAGAATGGATATGTGAGGTGCTCATTAGAACCAATAAGGAAAGCGGGAATCTGACACGGGAAGGGGTAGACCCACGTATATCAGGGGTTCCGCTGAATGTGCTATTGAATATCTTCAAAAATTCGTAATAATTATTATTGGTTTTAGAATATTTTTGTCCCAAAAAGGATTTATTTCGACAGAATACCTTGGGCTTAGTATTAGCATCGGTAGTATTGCCTTGACTACCTCCAACGCGCTCCTTTGGCTCCTAATCAGCGGGCTAAAGCAGGAAGCCGGCCCGTACGTACTACATCAGTTCCAAAGTTTGCGGCAGGCCAGTTGTACCAAGGGTTCGACCGGAGCGGCCAGGCATCGGAATAGCAAGACCGGATTAATAGGGAGCGGTTATTCACAACGGATATTAAATGAAAATACTACTCGTGGAGGACGAGCCCAAGTTGGCTTCCTTTGTTAAAAAAGGCTTTGAGAACGAAGGCTACGAGCTGGACGTAGCCTACGACGGGCAGATGGGCCGGTCCCTGTTTCAACAGCATATCTACGAGCTGGTGATTCTGGATGTAAACCTGCCTTATATCAACGGATTTGAGCTGTGCCGCCTCATTCGGGCCGATAACAGCCATTTGCCCGTGCTGATGCTGACGGCCCTGGACAGCCTCGACGATAAAGTCATGGGCTTTGAGGCGGGCGCCGATGACTACCTGGTCAAACCCTTTGCTTTCAAGGAGTTGCTGCTCCGGGCCCGCGCGCTCACCAAGCGCCGCTCCGACGCGGCGGCAATAAAACAGGTGCTGCGCCTGGCCGACCTGGAACTGAACCTAGACGCCAAAACCGTCACCCGCCAGGGCCAGCGCATCGACCTGACTACCCGCGAGTACGCGCTGCTGGAATACCTGCTGCTGAATCGGGGAAAAATCGTGTCGCGGGTGGATATCGCCGAGCGGGTGTGGGAGCTGGATTTTGACACCAATACCAACGTCATTGACGTGTATGTGAGCTACTTGCGTAAGAAGCTGGATCGTGACTTCTCGCCCAAACTTATTCATACCGTTGTGGGTATGGGCTACGTGCTGCGTGAAGGATAGCCCCGGCCCATGCTGATCCGCAACAAACTGATTCTGCGCTTTACCCTGTTGGTGCTGGCCATTCAGCTCAGCTTTTCAGCTTTCGTGTACTATTTCCACGCCGCCTCCCGCGAGCAGCGCTTCACCAATCGCCTCACGGGCAAAGCGGCCCTGTCGGGCCGCATGCTGATTAAGCGGGGCAGCTTGTCGAAAGGGTTTTTCGGGGCTTTCCGGCGGCGCGACCTGCTGACGCTGGTGGGCGAGCAGGTGAGCATCTACGGGCCCGGTGGCCGCTTGCTCTACCTCAGTTCCGATACAATAAGTCAGGCGCAGAACATGCTGTACCTGAGCAGGATTACACCTGAAAAGCCCGTACACTTTGCCACGGGCCGGCGCGAAACGGTGGGCCTGCTTTATGAGCATGAGGGCAGAGCCTACCGGATTTTCACTTCGGGTATTGATGAGTTTGGCTGGGCTCAGCTCGAAAAGCTCCGGCTGATTCTGCTCGTGGGCAACGTGGGGGCACTGGTGCTTATCATTCTGGCGGGTTGGTATTTCGCCGATGAGTCGCTCAAGCCGATTTCGCGGGTGGTGCGGCAGGTGGAAAAAATTACCGCCTCCAGCCTGAGTCAGCGCGTGGATGAAGGCAACCAGCGCGACGAGATTGCACAGTTGGCCATTACGTTTAATCAAATGCTGGCCGGCCTGGAGCAGGCCTTTGAGTCGCAGAAGAGCTTTCTGGCCCACGCTTCCCACCAGCTGCGCACGCCCCTGGCCAACTTATTGGGCACCCTGGAAACCTCCCTCGACTACGACGCGACGCTGGCCGACACCCGCCAGAGCCTACGCTCCGGCATCGAGGAAGTGCGTCACTTGGTCGAGCTTACGAATGGCCTGCTGGCCCTGGCCAAAGCCGATTCGGGCTTGCTGCCCACGGAGCCGGTGCGCCTGGACGAGTGCGTAGCGCAGGCACTGGACTACGCCCGCGCCAAGTGTCCCGACCGCGACCTGCGCCTGGAATTTGGCCCCCTGCCTACCACTGATGCCGACGTATTTATGGTGCCCGGCAACGCTCAGCTACTGACGACGGCTATTTTTAATCTGCTCGATAACGCCTGCAAATACTCCCAAGCTTCCGTGACGGTGAGCCTGGGCTACGCCGACGCACAGACGCTGGAGGTGCGCGTGACGGACACCGGGATCGGTATCGCGCCGCATGAAATCCGCCGGGTATTTGAGCCGCTGTATCGCGCCGCCAACGGTACCGCTCAGCCGGGCTATGGCCTGGGCCTGGCCCTCACCCAGAAGATTGTGCAGCTGCACGGGGGGCAAATTACGCTGGTTTCTGTGCTGAACCAGGGCAGTACGGTCGGTGTGTGGCTGCCGGCTGTGGCGGAATAAGGCCACCAGCCGCCGGCTTTTTAATATCTTCTAATCTGCTTCTCATCTCATTCTAATGTGGTGGGGCCTCCTTTGTACTACACTGGAGCGCATACTCATGCAGAAGAACACCCGCCACCAAGCCCTGACTTACCTCCTGATTGCCACCTTGGTGCTGTCGGCGGGGCTGAACTGCTATCTGCTGAGCTGGCGCACGACCCAGCCCGCAACGCCCGCGCTGACTGAGGAGCCCGACGCCACGGAAACCGCTGCCGAGCTCCAACTCACCCAGCGGCTGCTGGCCCGCTGTCAGGCCGAGCAGCACCGCAAAGACAGCTTGCTGGGGTACATGCCCCCTGCTACCGCCGAGCCGCTGGCCCAGTTCAACGACTAAAAAAAGCCCCCCAACCTTAACCACTACCGCAGTGTATCGCCAACCCAGCCCTTCTTCCTTCACCAACCGCCGGCCGTGGCTTTGCGGGATGCTTGCTCTCCTGCTGGGGGGCTTTTTTGGCTGTGGCACCAAAGGGGAGGGCGGCGCCGTCCTCGTTGAGGAAACCCCGGAGCTGCCCGTTACCCGCCTCGTGGCCCGCGATACGGTGCTGACCCGCGAGTACGTGGCTGATATTCAGGCGGTGCGCAACGTAGAGCTGCGAGCGCGGGTAGCAGGCTTTCTGGAGAAGATTTACGTGGATGAAGGTCAACCCGTGAAGAAAGGGCAGCCCATTTTTAAGATAAACGATGCCGAGTACCGCACCCGGGTAGCCCGCGCCCGCGCCGCGCTGAGCAACGCCACGGCCCAGGCCCGCGTCGCCGACCTAGAGCTGGACCGCGTGCGCATGCTCACGGAGAAGAATATCATCTCCAAAACCGAGCTCGATGTGGCCCAGGCCAAGCTGCGGGCCGCCCAATCGACCATAGCGGAAACCCGCTCTGCGGTAGCCAATGCGTCGCTGATGCTGGACTACACCACCGTGCGTGCTCCGTTTGATGGGGTACTGAACCGGGAACTACTCAAAGTCGGTAGCCTTATTGCCAATGGCACCCTGCTCACTACCGTGTCGGACGCGCGGGAGGTATTTACTTACTTCAACGTGTCGGAGGGAGAGTACCTGGAATACGTGAAAACCCGCCAGCAGGACCCGGCCCGCAGTTCCAACGTGGTGCGCCTGGTATTGGCCGACGGCACGACGTACCCCTCGGCGGGCAAAATCGAAACGGTGGAGGGGCAGTTCAAGTCTAATATCGGCTCCATCGCGTTTCGGGCCCGATTTGACAACCCCACCGGCCTGCTCCGACACGGAGCCACGGGCAAGGTGCGCCTCACCAACACTGTCCCCGATGCCGTGCTGGTGCCCCAAACGGCCGTGTTTGAGGTGCAGGATAAAAACTACGTGTATGTGGTGGATAAGCAGAATACGGTGCACCGCAAAAACTTCGTGCCCCAAACCCGGCTCTCGGCTTTCTACGTTGTGCAGGCGGGTCTGAAGCCCGGCGAGCGGGTCGTCTGCGAAGGCATTCAGGACCTGCGCGATGGGGCTAAAATTGCCCCCCGCCCGGTCACGCTGAGCAGCATGCTGGTGGCCGCGGAGTAAGACGCCGCCCGTCACGCAGATCATTATCCGACCAGAATAACTCATTGCTATGTTCAACATATTCATCCGGCGCCCCGTCCTGTCGCTGGTTATCTCGCTCTTTATCACACTGCTGGGGGTGCTGGCGTTTTTTACCCTGCCCATCACCCAGTTTCCCGACATCGTGCCGCCCTCGGTGGCGGTGAAGGCCAAGTATACCGGCGCCAACGCCGAGGTGTGCGCCAAAGCCGTGGCCACGCCCCTAGAGCGGGCCATCAATGGGGTGCCGGGCATGACTTACATGAGCACCGTGACCACTAACAATGGCACGACGCTTATTCAGGTGTTCTTCGAGGTGGGCACCGACCCCGACATCGCGGCCGTGGCCGTGCAGAACCGCGTGACCACAATCATCGACGAGCTGCCCGAAGAAGTAATCCGGGCCGGCGTAACCACCGAAAAGGAGGTGAACTCCATGCTCATGTACCTGAACGTGGTGAGTGACGACCCCACGGTGGGCGAGAAGTTTATTTACAACTTCGCCGATATCAATGTATTGCAGGAGCTTAAGCGCATCAAGGGCGTGGGGCTGGCCGAGATTCAGGGCTCTCGGGAGTACGCCATGCGGGTCTGGCTCCAGCCCGACCGCATGCTGGCCTACAACGTGTCGACCGAGGAAATCATCGCGGCTATTCAGGCCCAGAACGTGGAGGCTGCCCCCGGTCGCACCGGGGAAAGCTCGGGCCAGCAGGCCCAGGTGTTGCAGTACGTGCTGCGCTATACGGGCAAGCTGTTTCGGCCTGAGCAGTACGAAAACGTGGTAATCCGGGCCAATGCCGACGGCTCGGTGCTTCGCCTCAAAGACGTGGCCGACGTGAAGTTCGACGTGCAGACCTACCGGATGCTGTCGAAGTCGGATGGGCGGCCCTCGGCGGCTATCATGCTCAAGCAGCTGCCCGGCTCTAACGCCTCCGAAGTAATTGAAAAGGTTAAGGCCCGCATGGTAGAGTTGAAAGCCACGTCCTTCCCGCCCGGCATGGACTACAACATCAGCTACGACGTGTCGCGCTTCCTCGACGCGAGTATTCACGAGGTGCTACGCACGCTGGTGGAGGCCTTTCTGCTGGTATTCGTGATTGTGTTTCTGTTTTTGCAGGACTGGCGCTCGACGCTTATTCCGGCCCTGGCCGTGCCGGTAGCGCTCATCGGTACGCTGTTTTTTATGCAGATGCTGGGCTTTTCCATCAACCTGCTCACCCTGTTTGCCCTGGTGCTGGCCATCGGTATTGTGGTCGATAACGCCATTGTGGTGGTGGAAGCGGTGCACGCCAAAATGCACGAGGAGCACCTCAGCGCCATGGATGCCACGCTCAAGGCCATGGGCGAAATCAGCGGGGCTATTGTGGCTATCACGCTGGTTATGGCTGCCGTGTTCATTCCGGTTTCCTTCATGGATGGGCCGGTGGGCGTGTTTTACCGCCAGTTTTCGCTGACCCTGGCCATTGCCATTGTTATCTCAGGTGTGAATGCGCTCACGCTCACGCCGGCTTTGTGTGCGCTTCTGCTTAAGCCCGTGGCGGAAGGGGAGGAGCGAAAAGGGCTGCTGGGGGGCTTTTTTGCCGGCTTCAACCGCCGCTATGAGTCCTTCGCCGACGGCTACCAGCGCCTGGTGCGCACTCTGGCCGCGCGCCGCCTCGTCACGGTGGGGCTGCTGGTGTTTTTCTTCGCCGCTACCTGGGGCGTCAGCACCATTCTGCCCACCGGCTTTATCCCGACCGAAGATCAGGGCATGATTTACATCAACGTGACGACGCCGCCCGGCGCCACCGTGGAGCGCACCGGTCGCGTGCTCGACGCAGTGCAGCGCGTGGCCCAGAAGCTGGAGCCCGTGGAGTCCGTCTCGACCCTGGCGGGCTTTAGTTTGATGAACGACGTGTCGGGCGCTTCCTACGGCATGGGCATGATCAACCTCAAAGCCTGGGACCAGCGCCGGCAGTCGGTGCAGGAGCTGATGGCGGAGCTCACGGCCAAAACCAAAGGCATCACCGACGCCCAGATTCAGTTCTTTTTGCCCCCCACGGTGCCGGGCTTCGGCAACGCCGGTGGTTTCGAGCTGCGCGTGCTCGACCGCACCGGCCGCGGCGACTTGCAGCAGACGGCCCGCGTAACGCAGGATTTTATTACGGCTCTGAACAAGACACCCGTGGTGGATAATACCTTTTCCGGCTTCGACCCCAGCTTTCCGCAGTACCTGATTCACGTGGACAACGACCTGGCCGCCAAGAAGGGCGTGACCGTGGCGCGGGCCATGCAAACCCTGCAAACCCTGATGGGCTCGTACTACGCCACCAACTTCATTCGCTTCGGGCAGATGTACAAGGTGATGGTGCAGGCCGCCCCCGGCTTCCGCACCAAGCCCGACGATTTGCTGAACCTGTACGTGAAAAACGACCGGGGCGAGATGGTGCCCTTCTCCACTTTTGTGCGCCTGGAGCGCGTGTACGGCCCCGAGCAGCTCACTCGCTACAACATGTACACCTCGGCTCTGCTCAACGGCGACGCGGCCCCCGGCTTCAGCTCCGGCGACGCCATCAGCACCGTGGCCCGCGTGGCCGCCGAAGAGCTGCCCCGCGGCTACACCTACGAGTGGAGCGGCATGACCCGCGAGCAGATCATCTCCGGCAACCAGGCCCTGTACGTGTTCGGCATTGTGCTCGTGTTCGTGTATCTGCTGCTGGCGGCTCAGTACGAGAGCTTTGCTCTGCCGCTGCCGGTGCTGCTGAGCTTGCCCACGGGTATTTTCGGGGCGTTTTTATCCTTGAAATTACTGGGGCTGGAAAACAACATCTACGCCCAGGTGTCGCTGGTGATGCTAGTAGGCTTGCTGGGTAAAAACGCCATTCTCATCATCGAATTTGCCGTGCAGCGCCGCCAGGAAGGTGCTTCTGTGCTCGACGCGGCCGTGGAAGGCGCCCGTTCCCGCCTGCGGCCCATCCTGATGACCTCCTTCGCCTTCGTGGCCGGCCTGATTCCGCTCTGCCTCGCCACCGGAGCGGGCGCGCTGGGCAACCGCTCCATCGGCACAGCGGCGGCGGGCGGCATGCTCATCGGTACCATCTTCGGCGTAATCCTGATTCCGGGCCTGTACGTGCTGTTTTCCCGGGATAAAAAGCCGGCGAAAGAAGAGCCATTATCGGAGCCTGTGCTAATGGAGGCCGAGCCCGCGACTGTTTAATTCTGTTGTATGAATCCGTTGATAGCTTCCAATAAATCATCTTTCTCCGGCCGCACCCGGCAGTGGCTGGCCTTGGCGGCGGGGCTGCTGTTGGTGAGCAGCTGCCAGGTAAGTCAGCCCATTGCCAAGCAGAATTTGCCCCCCGCGCCCGCTACGTTTGCCGGCGCCGGCTCCGATACCAGTAGTATTGCCGCCATTCCCTGGCGCCAGTTTTTCGCCGATCCGCGCCTGGTAGGGCTGCTGGACACGGCCCTGCAAGCCAATCCTGATCTGCTCATTGCCCTGCAGCGCGTGGAGGTAGCGCGGGCCAACGTGCGCATCGCGCGCGGCGCATTATTGCCCCGCGTAGATGCGGGCGCCTCCGTCAGCGTCGACCGTTTTCCGCCCAATGGCACCCGCGGCCCCAATACCACCAACGACGGCCGCGCCATTCCTACGCCCACCACCGATTATTTTCTGGGCCTCAGTAGTGCTTGGGAAATAGACATCTGGGGCCGTTTGCGCAGCCGGCGCAAGGCCGCTATTGCGCGTTTGCTGGCCACGGAGCAAGGCCGCCGCCTGGTGCAGACGGCCCTGGTGGCGCAGGTTGCCAGTCTGTACTACGAGCTGCTGGCCCTGGACACCCAGAATGAAGTAATCGGCAAAAACCTGCGCTTGCAGGAGCGGGCCCTGGAAATCGTGAAGCTGCAAAAGCTGGGCGGCCGGGCGACGGAGCTGGCCGTGCAGCAGTTCACGGCTCAGCTGCTGCGTACCCAGAGCCTGCAAGCAGTAGTAAATCAAAGCATCATTAGGGCCGAAAACGAGATAAACCGGCTGCTGGGCCGCTACCCCCAGCCCATCCGGCGCGGGCGCCCCATCCGGGAGCAGGAGCTGCCGGCCGTGGTGGTGGCCGGCTTGCCCTCCACCATGCTCCTGCGTCGCCCCGATGTGCAGCGCGCCGAGCTGGAGCTGGTCGCCACCCGCGCCGACGTGTCTGCCGCCCGCGCCGCCTTCCTGCCCGCCCTCACGCTGTCGCCTTACGTTGGCCTGAATGCCTACAAGTCTTCGCTGCTTTTTGCCACGCCCAGCTCGCTGGCCCTGGGGGCGCTGGCGAATTTATCGGCCCCGCTCCTGAACCGCAATTTCCTCAAAGCCGCTCTCAGCCAGGCCACTGCGCAGCAGCAAGCCGCCTACTACGGCTACCAGCAGGCCGTGCAAACTGGCTTTCAGGAGGTAACCACGAGCCTGCGCGGGGTGGAAAACTACCGCCGCGTGTACGAGCTGCAGGCGCAGGAGGTGGTAGCCCTCACCAAAGCCGTCGAGATTTCCAATGATCTGTACACGGCCAGCTACGCCACCTATCTGGAGGTAATCACGGCCCAGCGGAGCGCCCTAGAAGCAGAGCTTAACTTAGCCAACACCCGCCGGGAGCAATTTCTGCTGCTCATTGAATTATATCGGGCTTTAGGGGGCGGCTGGTCAGCCACTCCGGGAAGCGAGTGAGGGTTGGGCTTCCCATCAGGCTAAAAGTCCCGGCGGGGTGAGCTCTGAACCGGGCACATCGCACGGCACGGGCATAGGGTAGTAAGCTGGGGGGCAAAATTCCCGGGTAGGGTGAGAGTAGGGCCATAGAACTATGCCAGGGGCAGGGGCTCCGCCGGTTTAAATACCGTTAGCAGGTAACTACAGAACGGTACTCCCACGGGGAACCCGCTTCTTTGCCTCATACCTCCTTTTTTCGTCCTATGAAAGTTCTTCTAGCTCTGTTCCCTCTTGTGCTAACCGCTTTCTGGCTGCCTTTTCAGGCTGATACTCCTACCAGCAAAGGAGCCCAACCCAAAGACTACGTCATCACTGAATTTGGGGCGGGCGCTGATAGCACCCAACTCAATACCGAAGCCATTCAGCGCGCCATCGATAAAGCTAATGCCGATGGCGGCGGTACGGTGGTGATTCCCCGGGGGGTGTTTTTGAGCGGGGCGCTGTTTTTCAAGCCCCGTACCCATCTACGGTTGCTGGCCGGTGCCAAGCTCAAGGGCTCCGATGACATTGCCCATTACCCCCTGATTCCTTCGCGCATGGAGGGCCAAAGCCAGGATTATTACGCGGCGCTCGTCAATGCCTACAAGGTCAACGGCTTCCGGATAACGGGCCCGGGCACCATCGACGGCAACGGACTGCGGTTCTGGAAAGCGTTCTGGGCGCACCGGGACTCCATGCGGCAACTTGGCAAGTCGTCTACCAACCTGGAAGTGCACCGGCCCCGCCTGCTCTTTATCTGGGGCTCTGATAACGTGACCATCAAAGACGTGAAGATGCGCAATGCCGGCTTCTGGACCACCCACCTCTACCAGTGCAACAACGTGCTGATCGAGGGCTGCGACATTCGCTCGCCGTTCCGGCCGGTGAAGGCCCCCAGCACCGATGGCGTGGACATCGACGTGTGCAAGAAAGTAACCATCCGCAACTGCTATATCTCGGTTAATGATGATGGCATCGTCATGAAGGGCGGCAAAGGCCCTAATGCTCATAAGCTCCCCGAAAATGGCCCCATTGAAGATGTGCTGATCGAGAACGTCACCTTTGGGGAAGTACACGCGGCCGTCACTATGGGTAGTGAATGCATTCACGCCAACCGCATCACCGTGCGCAACTGCAAAGTAGACAACGACCGGCCGCTCTTGCTTTTCAAAATGCGCCCCGATACCTATCAGGTGTACGAAAATATTACCATCGACAACGTGACCGGCCGCTGCGGCACCATCGTCACGCTCTCGCCCTGGACGCAGTTTTTCAATATGGCGGGCAGCACCGAAAAGCCCTTTGGCATCATCCGCAACATCACTATCTCCAATGTTAAGGTGAAAACCAAGCAGTTTGCGGTGCTGAATGGCAACCCGGGTGATAAAGTGTCGAACATCACCTTCAAAAACGTGGACGCAACGGCTGAAACGGCTGCCTTTCCGAACAAGTATTCAGATGTGAAATTTCAGAATGTTACCCTCAATGGAGTGCCGCTTAAAGCTTCACAAGCTGTTCAGGAAGGTCCGGTAGTGAAACCCCTGAAGCCGGATTAAAGAATCGTAAAATAAACCCGCACCAAGCCTCGCATTGCGCGGGACTTGGTGCGGGTTTACTTGTTAATCTTAGTTCGTCCGGGATTAGCGGGTTTCGTAGCGAAGGATCACTGACCAGGCCGACGGATTATCTGACGGGCCCTGAAGTGTGTAGTACCCATTACCCTGGGCATCCCGATTAGGGGTTGGCCCGGCCACTGGCAATGACCACTCCCGCATTTTATCATCCGAGGCGGAATCTTCATCCCGCACGACAACAGTCCACTCACCCGGCGTCAATTCCGCGCTGGCCGCAAAGGCAAGCGGCAAGTCTGCCGGCTTCACATTGTTGAAGACACTCGTTTTCGCGTAGGGGGCTTCGGTTGCCGAGGTGGGCCTCAACTGCAGGAATACGTCCGGCCCTGTTCCCCCTGCATCCCAGCTCGTGCCGTCGGGGGCAAGGAAGTCGAGCGCCTTAATCTGTATCTCCCGCAGATACCGCTTGCCAACTTTGATGGACTGGGTAGTCGAGGTAGGCTGGTTGTCGGCCGTATATGTCGTAAGTGACACGGTATAAGTGCCCGTCGCCGCATACGTAATGGAAGGCGCCGCCAGGGTGGAGGTTTGACCGTTTCCAAAATCCCACAAGTAGCGTTCCGCATGCTGGGAAGCATCCGTGAACGCAACGGGCTCATTGACTTCTACGACGCTACGACTGCTAGTAAAAGCGGCCGTCGTGACAGGCTTCGGATCTTCTGCGTCCCCCGCACACGAAACCAAACTCAGCAACAACACCCCGTACAATAAATTTTTTTTCATAACCAGGTTAAAAGGATAAGGAAAGGAAATTAGTAATAGAGGGGGCTGACGGCTTCATTTTCTGGTACCCGTCGCTAGAGGCCCACTGGCAGGCCGTTTCCTTGGTAAAAGCCCACCAGGGTCTGCTTGAAAAAGCAGTCGTACTTGGCCAGTACCAGCTCAGATTGGGCCGTTGCCAACCGGCTGCGTGTGAGGCTGTACTCCACCGCGCTGATGCCCCCCAGTTCCAGGAGTTTGGCCCCGTAACGGTGCTCTTCGCTGATCAGGGCATACTGCTGCGCGAGTGCCTGGTACGTCTTGGCGGCCGCTCTATACTCAAGCCAGACTCCCATAATTTTTCCTTTCAGGTCTCGCTCCACTTGCTGATAGGCCAGCTTCGCAGATTCAACCTCCAGCTTAGCCAGTTGATCCGTAGTCCGCAACTGGAATCGGTTGAATACCGGCACGTTGAGGGCTAGCCCTACGCGGCGATTGAGGTTGTCCAGCACTTGTGTGTCGAACCCACCGGGTTTGTAATTCGAGGTACGCGTGGCCAACTGGGCTGTCAGCGCCAAAGAGGGCTTGTAGAGTGCCCGTCCCAGCTGCGCGGCTGCTTGGGCAGCCTCCACTTTGGCCTGGGCCGCTTTTACATCAGGGAGGCTGGTGGCCGATATTACCAAGGCTTCTGGTGTCGCTAGGCTGGTCGTCTGCCACGTGGTTGGAATTTCCACGGGCTGCACCGCCATGCTTTCATTGAATGGAAGTCCCACCACCTGAGCTAACGCAAAAAGGGCTTTCTCCACGCTGTTCTCGGCCCTCACCCGTAGTAGCGACTCCGCCGAAACCTGGGCTTGCAGGTGGAGCAAATCCCGCTTGCTAAGCACTCCTTTGTTGACTTGGGCTTGTACTTTTCGCTCCTGCTCCTGAGCGTATTCCTCCCGCTGCTGGGCGTTGCGGAGCTGTTCCTGCCCCAGTAGTACCTGTAAATAGGCATTCAGGATCTGAACGGTCAGTGCGTTACTGCTGGCTTGGTAATCATAGGTGGCGGCCGCCACCTGGTCCCGGCGCAGCCTCCCTTGATACGCTGTGGCGTGCCCATTTACCACATTCAGGTTGAAGTTGAGCGCGGCCTGGTTCCCGAAATTAAACTCGTCCGATAGCTCATTTGTAGACGGATCGATCAAAAAGCCCCAGTTGCCGGCCGTGCGCACCCGGGCATGCAGCGTGGGCAAAGCCGCGTTTTTGGCGGCCTGCTGCTGCACGACGCTCTTATCCTGCAGCAGGCCAGCTTGCTGGACCTGCAGATTATGCGTTTGCGCAAATGCCAAGCAGTCGGCTAAGGTCCAGCGTTGTTGGCCCTGGGCCCCCAAGCTGTACAAACAGCCAAAAAGGCACGCCCACACCCATTTGGGGAGGAAAGAGAGCTTAAGTGTAGGTATCGAGTTTGTCAGTGGCATAGAAGAAGGGAGAGGCTGAGAAGGACGTAATCAGCGAAAGCTGGGGGGCAAATTCTTACTATTCTTCGGCAGCCAGCGTAACCTGCTTTACCCCTTCTAATTCCTGCAAGGCCTCCACTATGCCCTCCCGGCTACTCCCTTTTTTCAAGCTTGCGGCGTAAACTAATTGAGTTACCGGGCCTTGTTTGGTCTGGGACGTCTGCATGCTCAACACCTTGTGGCGCCTGCAATGCGCAGCCAGGATAGGAGCATAGTCACGCTCCATGCTGCCGGCTGCCCTGCGTAGAATAGTCAGAATCAAATCCTCCTGTAGTGAGTGGGCCAGTCCGTATGTCATGGCCATGGTAACCACGCCAATCAGCAGACAACCGATCAGGGCGACAGAATACAACCCTTCCCCACAGGCTAGGCCAATGGCAAGCGCAAAAAAGAGAAACATAAAGTCTTGTGCCCCCTTCATCGCGGTTCGGAATCGGATAATGGAGAGGATACCCACCATACTAAAAGCCTGCGCTAAGTTGTCCCCGACCACCATCATCACAAAGGCGGTGATCATGGTCAGCATCACAATGGACTTGATGAGGCCTACTGAGTAACTTACCTGCCGAAAGGCCTGCACGTAGAAAAGGGAAATAAGCAGCCCGCACAGCGTCGCCCAGAGCGTATTGCCCAGGACCTCCCGAACCGTAATCGAAAAGTCAAAAATTGCTTGAACGTCTTGGTGCATAAGCAGAAAGGCTTATTTCGGAGCGTAACAGTAAGGTGGGTGGAAGGCCTGCTAGAACGGGCAATCGAAGCTTAGTAGCGGACCAGCGATTCCATGGTGCGGGCTACATGGCCAGCGATGGAAAGGGGCGCGCACGAGATCGTGGTTCGCACCACCATACCCGGCACGAGGGGCGTCTGCTGGTTGTCAATCACGGCCGTAACGAAGAATGCCTGCCGGCCATCCACGATCTGCACCGTGTTATCAATGCCGATGATGTGGCCCAAGGCAGTGTGGGTAGTGCCCGTAACCGCGACCTCCAGCGGCTGCCCGACGTTCACGTAGTTCCTTTCTATGTAGTTCACGGGCAGCAGCACAACGAAGGCCGAATTATCCGCTACTGACACCAGTACTTCTTCCGTCGGATTTATGGAGGCTTTACGCAGCAGCACCGTGCCCGAAACGGGTGAAACCACGGTCAGCTCTTTCAAGCTCTGTTGGATATGCTGAATCTGTTGCTGGAGCGACGTGATTCGGGTTCTGATGACGTGAATCTGTTCGGGCTTCCCGCCGGTCTTCGCTGACTTCAAGCCCGCTTCGATCATGCTTACATTCAATTCGCGCACGCGCAGCATGTTCACGGCCAATTCGTATTCCTGACGGGACAGTAATGAGTCTTGGTGCAGGGCGTGTGCCCGGGCCGTCAGTTGGCGCTGGGTCGCGAGTTCCTGCTGGCCCAGAGCGAGCTGCTGGGCGACGCCCTCCACATCTGCCGACTTCTGTCCGGAGTTAACCAGCTGCAGTTCAGCTTGCTGAACGGCTAGTTCGCCCTGTAATTGTACCAGGCGTTCCTGATCCTGATTGGAGTACATATTGGCCACCGTATCCCCCTGACTGAGGCGCGGAAGGTGATAAATCTGGGGATTAAGTTGAAAGTTGGCCTGGTCTCCCCGTTGAAAGACGGAAACCGAAAAAGCGCTTAGTTTCCCCGTTCGGTTATCCTTTAAGGTGGAAATTAAGTTTCCGTTCTGGGCCCGGCTTAGAGTCCATTCACTTACCGGCATCACCAAACTGGTCGTATCAATTGTATAGGGTAAGTTGATAGGCGGCAGATTTACCCCTAAAAGGAGCAACAACAACGGACTGGCGGCTAATAGAATGTTTTTTCGGAGGTATGAAGCAGGCATATGGGAACGTTAGCTCAGCGGAGATAAATAATATTTTATAAGAATTATTATAATATAACTTTTACAGAATATTAGCCAATAATTAAGCCAGAAAGCCTGTAGTGCCTTCCTGTATCTTGTTTGCAGATGAAGGAATTGGGTGATTTATTATAAAAATTCAAAAATTTCTTTTCTCAGCACCTTGCATTGGGAGCGTGCAGGACACCCTATATGTCTTGTAGGGAAACACTTCGCTTTTATATTCTGATTTCATTATGGGGAGACGTGCCTTCCGGTACTATCGGCACACTGATCATCTCGCTCTTGCGGTCCCGGCTCAGCTGATGCACGCACTACAGGGACTGGAATCTGATAGCCACGACGATATTAGCCGTTTCAACGAATGCATGAAAAGTCGTTAGCTCTTGGACGAGCGAAGGCTGTCAACCCCAATAGCCTTCGGCCTGAAGCTTTTAAGCGAGGCTGTGGTTAAGAATCGTGCGCCGCTGTTTGTTACGTTCCAATCTGCTCTACAAGCGATGTTGAGATACATGTGGCCAGCGCTAGGAAGCTTGGCGAGGACTAGTGTCAAGGGTTGAACCGTTGGGCGTCGTGCCTTTCTATTTCACGGCTAATGGGCTGACAGCGCCGGTTTGCTTGTCCACGTCGAAGGCGGCCTTGTTGGGCATGCGGCCGGCCCAGTCGGTGCGGGGCACCAGGATTTGCCAGTGGTCATCTACTTCAAGTACACGGGCCGAATCCAATTGGTAGAGGGCGGCATTGGGCTGCTGCATTACAAAGCGGACAACGGCCGCGCGGGCCTGCGCTTCGGTGGAAGCTGCTGCCGCGGTACTAGCAGGTTGCCGAGATGGAATAGAGGACACGGGTTGGGCAGGATCACAGCTGTTTAACCCGACTATAGCTGCGGATACTAGTACAAATGAGAGGGATTTGCGCATGGCATAAGGTGGGAAAGAGCGGACTGAGCAAGCTTAATTAACCACGAAGAGGCCGCAATTGCCACTATTTGTTAAGTCTGTACTCTATCCGCGAGTCTGGCGCAACCAGGTGGCGGCAGCCACCTCGTCCTGAAATACATGGTAAAACAGGCTGCCTTCCCGGGCGTCGTGCAGAATCTGCGTGGAAGATAAGCGGGCAAATACATCATCGGGCAGCAGAACTGCCGCAATGGTTTTCCGTTCCTCGTTATGAATCCATTCCTGGTTTATCAACGCCCGCTCCTCATCGGTAAAGGGCGACATGGCCCGCTGATCGGTCAGTATATGAGTCCAGCCCCGACGAGTTAGTAGGTTTCCAACGTGGATGAGAAACGTTTTGAAGTCGCTGAACTGGCGATTACCCGGCTTGTACTGCACCACCGCGTACGCATCTGCGTGCTCGAAGAGGCGACCAACTGCGTTTTCGTAATAAAGCGAGTGAATAGTTAGAGGCATGAGAAGCTTGGCAAAAAACAGTGCCTTTTGGGTGTAAAGGCAATAATGGGTGGGTAAAGCTAAGGGCCGGAAATCTAACTGGAAATTAAAGTGAATACAACCAAACTGGCTCGACTTGTCTGAGACGGTCGAATAAACAAGGGTTTTGCCCCCCAGCGTGGTTTTTCAGTCAACCATAGGCACAACCCCACAGGAGGCATGGCGCTGATCCATTCTTTTGGCCTCTAACTCGCCGGCAGAACTCCACGGTAGAACTTCCGTCTGCCTTGCCCGTACTTTGAAGTTGTTGTTGGTAGTGCGCTAGAAAGCCCTGATAGTGAATTCAAATGGCTTTGCTCTGGCATTGCGGATCCCATGTCATCCAGTAAAACCCCTATGAGTGAGAGTGCTCAGTTTGTAAATAGCGAGCAGCGGTTTCGGTCGCTGTTTGAGAACAATCTAGACATTATTCTTTTCCAGGACCGCAATGGGGTTATTCTGGACGTAAACGAGCCTTTTCTGCAGCTTTTGCACCTTTCAAGAGCAGATGTCTTAGGTCGCGATATTTCAGATTTCCTGCCGCCCGAGCTTATAGCAGTGTTTCGGGAAAAGTTGCTGCAAGCTTTTCAGGGTACGCGAGTTCAATTCGACGTAGCGGTGCAGTTTATCGGCGCGGAGCCGAAAGTGTTGAATATTTCAAAGGTGCCGCTGTTGGTCGATGGGGTAGTGAGCGGCGTGCACATGGTTGCCCGCGATATCACAGATCTAACTGCTTCTCACCAGCTTATTGAGCAACAAGCCAAAAAGCTCAACACTATTTTCGAGAGTGTTACGGACGCTGTATTTCTGCTTGACCGGGAGTGGCGGCTGACTTTTCTGAACAGCGAGGTAGAGCGCCTGCTGCAAGTAGACCGCCAGCATGTGCTAGGACGAAACCTTTGGACCCTATTCCCGGACGAGGTTGGCGGCGAGTTTTATCATCAGTATCATCAGGCCTTTTCTATGGGGCGGGCCGTGCATTTTGAGGCATACTACGCTACCCTGCGACTCTGGCTGGAAGTCAAAGCCTTTCCTTCGGAAGAAGGACTGTCCGTGTATTTTTCTGATGTGACGCTGCGCCATGAGGCCCAAGCCAGCCAGGAAAAGTTAGCCCAGGATCTGCACCGGCAAAATCAGGATCTGCAGCAGTTTACCTACATCGTGTCGCATAACCTGCGGGGGCCTTTGGCCAATGCCATGGGCTTGTCGCAACTCCTAACGACCCCCGATCCGGATCAGGCTACGTTGCTCAATCATCTGCAAACCAGCCTCGTGCAGCTCGATGTAGTGCTGCAGGACATGAATACCATTCTCACAGTGCGCGACAAGCAGGACGTGGCCGATCTGCCCGCGCCCGTCCGGCTTACCGATGTGTTGGACCTGGTGCTGAAGGAGATGAACGAGCCGCTGCAAAAGGCTGGGGGGCAAATTGTTCGTGATTTCCCCGAGGCCCTGCACGCTCACGGCAACCGAGCCTATATCTACAGCATTTTCCTGAATCTGCTTTCCAATTCCATCAAATACCGCTCTCAGCAGCGCGCCCTTTTGATTACCATTACTGGCAGCCCACATCCCGAAGGTGGCGCCCAACTCACCTTCGCCGACAACGGTTCGGGCTTCGATCAGGAGAAAGCGGGTGCTGAGGTGTTTAAGCTATACAAGCGTTTTCATACTTCGCCTTCGGGCCGCGGTATGGGCTTGTATCTGGTAAAGGCGCACATTGAATCGATGGGGGGCACTATCGCGGTCAAAAGCGAGGTGGAAGTGGGTACGCAGTTCTTTTTATACTTGCCTTAAACGAGCCATGCACATAGTTCTGATCGACGATGATTATATCAGTATATTCCTCACCACCAAGTTGTTGCAGCGAGAAAACATAACCGATAGTATCACCTCATTTCAGCTGCCTCAGGAAGCCGTCTACTATCTTCAGAATACACTGCCAGACCAGGTGCCGGACGTCATTCTGCTGGATCTGAATATGCCAATCATGAGCGGCTGGGACTTTCTGGATGCTATCAAGCCATTTGAGTCTCAACTGGCCGGGCGGTGCTCCATCTACATCCTTACGTCGTCTTTGGCCCCATCAGATAAGCTGAAGGCTGAAGAATACAGCTTAGTTACTAGCGTAATTCCCAAACCTTTGGATGGCCCGAAACTGCAAGCCATTCGTGCGCAGGTGCTGGAAAACCGATCCTAAATCTTCGCGTCGGAGGCTAGGGGTCAAATTCCACGTGGCCTGGCAACATTGACCCGCATAGAAGAGGGTTTCCATAAGTATTACTCAGTCCGGCCGCTGCTATGTGGTGGATGCCTGCTCTGCTGTCTGCGTTTTTGGCGCTTACTATCATGAGAGCGTATTAGGTTATGAATAATCGGGTAAATAATGGTTGTGTTACAACTGCTCGACGCTGCGTACCGTTTGCATTCCGAGGAACTGCGTTTTCAACTTAAGCGCCATTATAGCCTTCTACCAAGCGTAATATTTCCTTAGCTTACACTTGCCTGCCTGCAGGACAAGCCTAAACACCAAAAGCACAGATGATGAGCGCAACGCCGACTAAGTATTCGTTTGGAATGATTGGCCTGGGTACCATGGGCCGCAACCTGCTCCTGAATCTCGCTGACCACAACGTTGGCGTGGCAGGCTACGACAAAGACCCCGGCAAAATAACGTTGCTGGCCGAAGAAGGCGCCGGCAAACCAGTGCAGGGCTTCACCGATCTGACGCAGTTTATTGACAGCATTCAGACGCCCCGCTCCATTATGCTACTGGTGCCAGCCGGCAAAATTGTGGACAGCGTTATCGAAGAGTTGCGGCCCCTGCTGGCGCCCGGTGACATTGTTATTGATGGCGGCAACTCCCATTTCTCGGATACGACGCGCCGCGCGGCAGTCCTCCGGGAGGCCGGCTTTCACTTCTTCGGCATGGGTATTTCGGGTGGGGAAGAAGGCGCCCGCTTTGGCCCCAGCATGATGCCCGGCGGTGATAAGCTGGCCTATCAGGTAATGCAGCCCATGTTTGAAGCCATTGCGGCCCGCGTGAATGATGAGCCCTGCGTAACCTACATCGGGCCGGGTGCGGCTGGTCACTTCGTGAAGATGGTGCACAATGGCATCGAGTACGGCTTGATGCAGCTTATCGCCGAAACGTATGAGGTGATGAAGCGCGGCGCCGGCCTCGACAATGCCGCCATCGGGGAGGTGTTTGCACAGTGGAATGCGGGCCGGTTGCAGTCTTTTCTACTGGATATTACCAAAGACATCTTCGCTTTCCGCGCACCCCACACCGACCACTTGCTGCTCGACGATATCAAGGACGAAGCCCGCTCCAAAGGCACCGGCATGTGGACCTCGCAGGTAGCCATGGAGTTAGAAGTACCCGTCCCGACCATCGACACTGCCGTGGCTATGCGCAACTTATCCAAGTACAAAGGCTTGCGCGAGCAACTGGCCACCTTGTACAGCAATCCGGCGCCCGCCACCTCGGCCGCCATGGAGCGGGGAGCTTTTTTGAGCAACCTGGAGCAGGCGTTCTACTTCAGCATGGTCGTCACGTATGCGCAGGGCATGCATTTGCTGGCCAAAGCTTCGGCGGCCTATGAATATAATTTGCAGCTCGCCGACATTGCCAAAATATGGCGTGGCGGCTGCATCATTCGCTCCAGTTTTCTGAATGATATATTCAACGCGTATCAGCAAAACCCAGGGCTGGAGCACCTGCTGCTGGATGCCCAGGTAGCTGCTGTCGTAAACGAAGCAGTGCCCGGCACCCGCCAAATAGTGGCGGCGGCCGTGGCGGGGGGCATTTCTCTGCCGGCCTATGCTGCTTCGCTGAGCTATTTTGAATCTTTCCGCAGCGCCCGCCTGCCTTCCAACCTGATTCAGGCCCAGCGCGACTATTTCGGCGCCCACACCTACGAGCTGATTGGGCACGAAGGCGTCTTTCATACCCAGTGGACGCCTGTGCACGAGGACGCAGCCAACAAACAGTCGGTGCAGGAAGACCCGGAAAAGAGAACGGAAGAGCCAGTCATTCCTAATAAGTAGGCCGCGGCCATCCTTCAACCCATTCGCTATACCCTACGCATGAGCTCCACCAAAGAAACTCAGCCCACCATCTTCGTCATCTTTGGCGGCACCGGCGATTTGAATGCCCGCAAGCTGACGCCGGCGTTGTATCATCTGTATCTGGATGGCTGGCTGCCCGAACACTTTGCCATTATCGGCAGTGGCCGCACGCCCTTATCGGACGACGAGTTTCGGGCGAAGCTGCTGGACGGCATCAACGAATTTTCGCGCAGCGGCAAAGCTGAAAAAGATAAGTGGAAAGACTTTGCCCAGCACATCGTTTATCAGGCGGCTGACGTGAAGGATGCGGCCACCTATAAGAAATTTGGCCAGCGCATTGACGAGTACAAGAAGGAGTGGAGCGTGCAGCCCAACGTGATTTACTATTTGGCCGTGGCTCCGGAGTTCTTCCCAACCATTGCCTCCAACTTGGCCAAGAGCAAGCTCGCCTCCGATACTACCTGCACGCGCATTGTTATTGAAAAGCCCTTTGGCCACGATTTGGAGTCGTCGCGGGAGTTGAACAGGCTGCTGTCCGATATTTTTGACGAGCGGCAGATCTATCGTATCGACCATTATCTGGGCAAGGAAACCGTGCAGAACATCATGGCTTTCCGCTTTGCCAATGCCCTGTTCGAACCGCTCTGGAACCGCAACTACATCGAGCACGTGCAAATTTCTGTGACCGAGCAGCTTGGCGTAGGGGAGCGCAGCGGCTACTACGACGGCGCGGGCGCCATGCGCGACATGATTCAGAACCACTTGCTGCAACTGCTTTGCCTGGTGGCTATGGAGCCGCCCGTCAACTTTACCGCCGATGAAGTGCGCAACCGCAAAGTAGACGTGCTGCGGGCCATGCGCCGGTTTACACCCGAAGACATTCGCGAGTCGGCGGTGCGCGGGCAGTATGCGGCGGGCTGGATGCAGGGTGAGCAAGTGCCGGGCTATCGGGAGGAGCCCGGGGCCAACCCAAAGTCCAATACCGAAACCTTCGCCGCCGTAAAGTTCTTCGTAGACAATTGGCGTTGGCAGGATGTGCCTTTTTACGTGCGCACCGGCAAGCGCATGCACCGCTCAGCGTCCAGCATCACCATTCAGTTCAGAGACGTGCCGCACTTTGTGTTTCCGCCCGAAACCGCGGAAAGCTGGCAGCAGAATCGGTTGGTTATCAGTATTCAGCCCGAAATGAGCATTCGCTTGCAGGTGCAGGCCAAGCGCCCCGGCCTCGACATGATGCTCAACACCGTGGATATGGTGTTCGACTACAAAGGCACCTACACTAGCCAGGCCCCGGAGGCCTACGAAACGCTGTTGCTGGATACCATGCTGGGCGACCAAACCTTATTTATGCGCGGCGACCAGGTAGAAGCCGCCTGGGATTTGCTCATGCCCATCCTGAACTCGTGGCAGGGTAGGGCCAGCCAGAGCTTCCCCAACTATTCGGCCGACTCGTGGGGACCAGAAATAGCGGAGGCGCTCATCGCCCGCGACGGATTTCACTGGTTTACGCTCCCGCTCAATGGCCATGAATAAAGCCCCCCAGCTGCATATTTACCCCACGCCCGCCGAGGTTCTGACCAGCCTGGCTGACTATTTTGTTGAACTGGCCAATCAGGCTGTAGCCGAGCACGGACGATTCTCGGTGGCGCTGTCGGGGGGCAATTCTCCCAAGAAGTTCTACGAGCTTTTAGCTTCGCCGTCGTACCGTACTCGGGTGGCTTGGGAAAAGGTCCATTTCTTCTTCGGCGATGAACGCTACGTGCCCCACACCGATCCGGAAAGTAATTGCCTGCTCGCCAAGAAAGCTCTGTTTGAGCCCTTGCAGATAGCGCCCTCTCAGGTTTTTGCCGTTGATACCGCGCTTGATCCCGCTGAAGCGGCCCAGCAATACACCCAAACAATCGAGCACTATTTCGGCCAAAAGGAAGCGCGTTTCGACTTAGTTCTGCTGGGCCTAGGCGATAATTCGCATACGGCTTCCTTATTTCCGCATACTCCGGTACTGCATGAAGCCGCAGCAGGGGCGAAGGAAGTTTTTGTGGAGGAAAAGCAAGCCTACCGCATTACGCTTACTGCGCCATTAATCAATCAGGCTCAGGCAATTGCCTTCCTGGTGTATGGCGCCGATAAAGCCGCCGCCGTGCAACGCGTCTTGACTGCCGAACGCCATGTGGAGGAGTTTCCGGCTCAGCTTATTACCCCTGTTTCTGGCGAATTGCATTGGTTTTTAGATGGTGCTGCAGCGGCGCAGCTTCCTGATGAGCGGAAGTAAAGCCTGTGTAGGTTATGGCAGTTTCGTAAAGTCGGCTGCGTCCGTCGGCTCAACATCCGGCCGTAGCACAAGCAATTCTTCACCTTGTGCGACGATAGCAGCGCGCGCCAAACCCAGAAATAAGCCGTGCTCTACGATACCCGGAATGGCCTGAAGCTGAACCGCCAACCCGGCCGGATCGGGTATAGAGTTGAAATGACAATCCACCAGCAAGTTGCCTTGGTCGGAAAGAGCGGGCTGGGGGGCGTTTTTCTGGTCGATGCGCACTGTTGGAGCACCGCCGAGTTGCGCTACGGCATCCAGCACCCACGGCAGAGCAAACGGCACAACTTCGAGCGGCAGCGGAAACCGGCCCAACTGTGGCACCAGTTTCGAGGAGTCGGTAATAATCAACAGATAATCGGATGCGGTTGCTAGCACCTTCTCGCGCAGCAAAGCACCACCGCCGCCTTTGACAAGAGCAAGCTGGGGGGCAATTTCGTCGGCTCCATCCACTGTCAGGTCGAAGCGCAAGCCGCGCCGGGGCTCTACTAATGCAATGCCCACGCTCCGAGCCAAGGCTTCACTGGCCAGCGAGGTAGCCGTAGCCTGAACGCGAAGCTGGCCAGCCCGAAGGGCGTCGCCGAGCAGTTGAATGAAATAAGCCGCTGTGCTACCACTGCCTAATCCTACCAGCATACCATCGCTTACCCAGCGCAACGCCTGTGCCGCCGCGCGTTGTTTTTCCTTATCTGTTTGTGCCTGGTTTAAAGATGCTGCCATAACAACTGGTGAATTAAAAGCGCACGCTATCGCCCGGAACTGCTTGAAAAGTGAGTTTGCTGACAGGAAGTTCGGAAGTAATACACGCCGAGCGGGTCTGATGAAGGCTTGCAGGTATAAGCTTAACGAAGTCGATTATGAAGAATACAAAGGTGGTCGAAGCAAGTTTTCGCTTATGCCACCTCAGCTTACGCTGAACATTACAGGGTTCGGATGGCATAAAGGAAAATATTTTAAGCTTTTTCTACACTATTTCCAGGTTCTTAAAATTTTTATCAGCCGAATATTTCGCTAGGTCCCTGATACACAGTATCGTATATTTAATATATTACTAGTGTCTATAAATGAGATGTTTGCGGCTGAAAATGCCTCCTGTTGAGCTTGTGCAGGCCTCTAAAGCGTAAACTATATCACCTCCTTTAGCATCAAGATTAGGGCTCAATAGCCTTGGTGGTATCAATTTTGACAGAAATAGTATGAAACCTTATAGGTAGTTGTGAGTAAAAGGACATAAAATCACTAAATAATATAGTAACATGTGCTTTTTACTGGATTTAGTAAAGTTGCGTAACGGAATATTATTGTTGTATTAACAAAATATTATCTTTTTACAACAAAAAGTTATAAAAAATATTGTTTTAACTACAGAATGATTTTACTTTGTATGCGTACAAGACAACCAAACACCACTTCCTCATTGCCTACTGCCTACTTGTACTAACTCATGGAACGCTACAAACACTACACTGATGCTTCGCGCATCATCTTGCCCGTGGTGGACGTGCTCATCATCTTTGGTGCTTTCCGTCTTACTGGCTTCTTCTTGTTTGACAGCTGGGAATTCACCAGCTATTACCCTTTCTTCTTTGCTATTTTTGGGCTGCTGTGGTGGATTCTGTCAAAGGAGTATGCTAACATCTATCGGATAGATCGGCTGATTACCTATCCTGAGAAGCTTCTCTACCTGTTTCGTACATTCCTGATTCATGCAAGCCTTGTACTGGCTGGGGCGATGCTGTTCGACACGGAATGGTTGATGGTGCGCTACCTGGTGTTAGTGTACAGCTTATCAGTAGTAGGTGTAGCTCTTGGTCGTTTCCTGCTGGCCTTCGGCTACCGTATGTACTGCACGCATATTGCTCGGGCACATACCCACTTTATTATTGTAGGTACCGGCAGCAGTGGTCAGGAATTACAACGCTTTCTTGAGTCTCACGATCCTAGCAACAAGTTCCTGGGTTTCTTTACGGATGAGAAGGTTGCTGACAATCTACAGTCTCTCGTAAAAGGCTCTATTGCGGACCTGAAGGAGTTTTGCTCTAAAACACAGGTAGATGAAATCTACTTCGCAATGCCCCTCGATCAGCGCGAACTTATCGAAGACCTGTCGCGCTTCGCCGATGACCATTTCCTATCCTTCCGCATTGTCCCCGATTTCAGTGGCACAGTTCGCCAGGATGTGAATGTGTACTTCTACGATCACATGCCCATTCTTACTATCCGGAATGAGCCCTTGGGAATGCGTACCAATCAGGCGATGAAGCGCCTTTTTGATATCTTCTTCTCCTTGACGGTTATCGTTACTGTGTTCCCGGTAGTGATGGGAATTCTGGGATTGTTGATCAAACTTGATTCTCCAGGCCCAATCTTCTTCAAGCAGCTGCGGCCCGGTAAGCGTAACCAGCTGTTTCCTTGCTACAAGCTGCGCACAATGCAGGCTAACCACGGTCAAACGGAGTTGCAGGCTACAAAAAACGACATGCGTATCACTCGCATTGGCAAATACCTGCGCAAGTACAACCTTGATGAGTTGCCTCAGTTCTTCAACGTATTGATGGGACAAATGTCAGTGGTAGGTCCTCGCCCTAACATGCTCTCCCAACTGGAAGAGTACTCCAAGCACATCCGTACTTACCAGATGCGTCATGCTGTAACTCCTGGTATTACGGGCTATGCCCAGGTAAATGGCTACCGCGGCGAAACTCGCGAAGCCGGCACCATGGAGAAGCGTGTAGAGTATGATCTGAAATATGTGCAGAACTGGTCATTCGGTTTGGACATGAAGATCATCTTCCAGACGGTTTGGAATATGGTTCGCGGCGAGAAAAACGCCTACTAGACCATCGCTGGGGGGCAAATTCTGCCCATGTATCCAACTAACAGCACTTTGCGTAAAGGCCCCTGCCACAGTTCGTACGACTATCGTCGGCAACCGTGCTAGGGGCCTTTCCTTTTAACCTTTGATCTTCGTTCCCGCCGGACGTCGTTCTTAACTAATCACAAATTACCCATTGCCACTTCCCGCTCTACCACGCCAACAGGTCTTGGACACTCGTATTACGACGGGCAACCGGACTGACTTTATAGATACAATATTGCGGCTCGGTGCTGCGCGTACGTCTGCTTATGTGTGCTTTGCCAACGTGCATATGTTAGTGGAAGCCCATAACGATCCTGGGTTCCGTAAAATATTGGATGGTGCAGCCATCGTATCACCCGACGGTAGCCCTGTGGCTGCGGCCGTGGGCTGGTTTCATGGGCAACAGCAAGAACGCGTAGCTGGAATGGATTTGCTGCCTGCTTTACTTGCTGAGGCCGCCCAGCGGAATCAGTCCGTTTATTTTTATGGTACAACTGAGGAGGTGTTAGCAGCCATGGTAGCCCGTGCCCGGCGCGAGCTACCTACACTGCGCATTGCCGGCACCCATTCGCCGCCCTTTCGTCCGCTGACTCCTGAGGAAGATGCTGCCGAAGTAGCCGCCATCAATGCCGTAGATCCTGACTTGGTTTTCGTGGCTTTGGGCTGCCCGCGACAAGAGCGCTGGATGGCCGCACACCAAGGGCAGATTCGTGCTTGTATGCTGGGAGTTGGTCAGGCCTTCCCGGTGTATGCGGGCCTGGAGCAGCGCTTGCCCGTGTGGGCGCGCAAGCTCTGGCTGGAGTGGGCGTATCGACTGTGGCTGGAGCCAAAAAGACTATGGAGACGCTACCTAATTACCAATTCGCATTTTCTGTACCTGATGGCACAGCGAACTGTGTTTCGAAATGATGCTGCTATCAAGACAGTATCATGATTGAGTGAGGAAGTCTGACACTTACGTGTTTTAGTTCAACAGCCGAAATAAAATACAAATAATGCGTCTATTAATATAATTATATAGGAAGAAGATTAGTTAATTAGCACAGTTGATGTGTGATGGAGTAATATTTGCTGATTTCACGCTTTATCTTCCTTCTTACTTTATTTCTCATGCAAGCAGTTATACTCGCAGGTGGTTATGGGACTCGTATTAGCGAGGAAAGTGGCGTCCGACCCAAGCCGATGGTGGAAGTGGGCGGTAAGCCAATTCTGTGGCATATAATGAAAATCTATGCCCACCATGGCATTACTGATTTCGTGGTGTGCTGTGGCTATAAAGGCCATCTGATCAAGCAATACTTCGCTGACTATTTCCTGCATAACGCCGACGTAACATTTCGTTTGGACCGCAACGAGATGACAGTACACCGCAACCGTGCCGAGCCCTGGACCGTTACTTTGGTTGATACTGGGGAGGAAACCATGACTGGGGGGCGTTTGCGCAGAGTCCGCGACTATCTGGACGGCAATACTTTTTGCCTTACTTACGGTGATGGTGTGAGTGACGTAAATGTTCGCGAATCTATTGCTTATCATCAGCAGCAGGGTGCCTTGGCTACACTTACGGCAGTGCGTCCGCCCGGCCGTTTTGGTGTCTTCAACCTTACGGAGGACAGCAGTCTGATTTCAAACTTCACTGAGAAGCCTGAGGGGGGCGAGTCACCGTGGATCAACGGAGGATTCTTCGTCTTGGAGCCGCAAGTACTGGATTATATCGAAACCGATGCAACGGTGTGGGAAAAAGGCCCCCTGGAGCAGTTGGCGGCTGATAATCAGCTGGTAGCTTATCGTCATACGGGCTTCTGGCAACCCATGGATACCTTGCGCGACCGTAACCTGCTGGAGGAAATGTGGGCCGCTGGTAAAGCGAAATGGAAAGTATGGAGTGATCAGCCTTCAAACAGCCAAGGCCATGAGCTGTATGCAACTCAGCCTCCCTTGCTGATTAAATAAATTATTGAGTACCACGTGCAGGAGCCACTTTACCCCTAGCTGACTTCTCTACAGAATAGTGCCCCGTTCCCAAGTTGATATATGAAACCGCAACGCATTCTCATTACCGGAAATATGGGCTACGTGGGGCCCGGCGTCGTACGCCACCTGCGTCAGGAGTTTCCTGCGGCTGAGCTGATTGGGTTTGATATGGGTTTCTTTGCCCATTGTCTTACCGGCGCAAGCCGCTTGCCTGAGTCGCGCCTCGACCGCCAGTATTTCGGTGACGTGCGCAACTTGCCCACGGAGTTACTTCAGGGTGTTGATGCCATCGTGCATCTGGCCGCTATTTCCAACGATCCGATGGGTTCGGCCTACGAGGATGTAACCTTGGCTGTAAATTATCAGGCGGGTATTGGGCTAGCACAACGGGCTAAGAAAGCAGGTGTGCGTTCGTTTGTGTTTGCCAGCAGCTGTAGTATGTATGGCGCTGGAGGTGAAGGCGCTAAAACAGAGACTTCTACACTGAATCCACTAACAGCTTATGCACGCTCTAAAGTGTTAAGCGAGCAGGATTTAGCACCCTTAGCTGATGCGAATTTTTGCGTTACTTGTCTGCGCTTTGCTACTGCCTGCGGGTGGAGCGACCGGCTGCGGCTAGACTTGGTAGTCAATGACTTTGTGGCCGGCGCAGTAGCCGCGGGAGAGATTAACATTCTTAGTGATGGTACGCCGTGGCGTCCGCTTATCCACGTACAGGATATGGCGCGGGCTATTGAGTGGGCCATCAGTCGGGAGGCTGATAACGGTGGCGATTTTCTGGCCGTAAACGCAGGATCTGACCAGTGGAACTATCAAGTACGTGAGCTGGCGGAGGCGGTAGCAACTGCCATTCCCGGTACGAGTGTCAGCCTGAATGCGGCGGCGCCCCCTGATAAGCGTTCGTATCGTGTCGACTTCAGCTTATTCCGAAAATTAGCCCCCCAGCACCAGCCCCAACGTACTTTGCCTGATACTATAACCGAGCTACGGGATGGGTTGATGAGCATGGGCTTTCACGATACCAGCTTCCGCTCGTCACAGCTCATGCGCTTGCAAGTACTTGCTGCTCTGCGTGAAAGCGGACAGTTGAGCGCCGATTTGGAGTGGGCTGATACAGCAGTAGTAGCTACCGAGTCTGTAAGCGCTTAAGCTTTCTATTACCAATGCCTTCTAAAACGCGAGTCGTGCGGAGGGACTTTTATTCGATTAGAAGATGATCTTTACTGAAACTAAGCTAGCCGGCGCTTTTATTATCGATATGGAGCGCTTATCGGACGAGCGAGGTTTTTTTGCGCGTGCGTGGTGTGAAGATGAGTTTGCCGCGCATGGCATTCATCAGCCGCCACGGCAAGCTAGTATATCCTCTAACCCCAAGCGCGGCACCTTGCGGGGCATGCACTATCAAATTGCCCCCCACGGCGAGAGCAAGCTCGTGCGCTGCACACGGGGGGGCATTTACGACGTGATTGTGGATATGCGTGAGCAGTCGCCTACGTATGGGCAGTGGATAGGAGTGGAGCTAACCGCCGATAACTATCGCATGTTGTTCGTACCTGAGTACTTTGCGCACGGCTTCATCACCCTGCAAGACAATACCGACGTATCGTATCAGATTTCGGCCAAATACACGCCCGGAGCTGAGCGGGCTTTGCGCTGGAACGATCCGAACATTGGGATCGAATGGCCTTTTGAACCTGTGCTGCTATCTGAAAAAGATCGTAACCATCCGGATATTCAACTAGCAGTCAGAATGTAAAACGGCGCGGTTTTGCCCACATCCTTTACCCATTGCTGTAAAGCGGCCAGCAATCCATAATTGAAATTGAATCTGTGTCGCTGATTTACTTTTTTAGGTCCTAAACGATTTTTTACCCCACATCATGGGAATATCTACTCCATCCTCCACTGCTTCTGTCTTGTCTACTTCTGCCAGCGCAGTTGAAGAAGCGTACACTAAATTTGCGCCGCCGCCTGCTAGTCCGTGTCGTTTTTGTGGTACGCCGCTTACCTATACGTTCGTCAATCTGGGCACGTCGCCCCTGTGTCAGAACCACGTGCGGCCATCGGAGTTTAATATGGCCGAGCCATTTTACCCTCTGCATGCACGTGTGTGCAACGAGTGCTTCTTGGTTCAGCTTGATGAGTTTGTCAGCCCCACGGAGGTTTTCAACGATTATGCTTACTTCTCTTCCTATTCGGTATCGTGGCTGCGCCATGCCCAGCGCTACACCGATATGGCTGCGGAGCGGTTTAGCCTTAATTCCAGCAGCCTGGTAGTAGAAATTGCCAGCAATGATGGGTACCTGCTTCAGTACTTCGTGGAAAAAGGCATCCCGGTGCTGGGAGTAGAGCCAGCCGCCAACGTGGCAGAATATGCGCAAGCAAAGGGCATCAACACGATGGTGCGCTTTTTCGGACGCGACACCGCTCAGCACGTAGCAACAACGGTAGGTCAGGCTGATTTGCTGCTGGGCAACAACGTGCTGGCTCACGTACCCGATATCAACGATTTCGTGGGCGGCATGCAGGTGCTACTCAAGCCCGAAGGCGTTATTACCATGGAGTTTCCGCACCTGCTGCGCCTGATCGAGGGAAATCAGTTTGATACGATTTATCACGAGCACTTCTCTTATCTGTCGTTCAATACTGTAGAGCGCATTTTTGCCCATCATGGCCTCACGCTATTTGACGTGGAAGAGGTGCCAACTCATGGCGGGTCGCTACGCATCTTTGCCCGCCACACCGCCCACGAAGCGCAGCCAGTAACGGCGCGCGTGGCCGAGTTGCGGGAGCGCGAAGTAGAAGCTGGTATCCTTGATTTGGCGTTGTATGCGGCCTTTGAGGAAAAGACCAAGGAAACCAAGCGCAAGCTGCTGGATTTTCTGATTGAGGCGGCTCGCGAAGGCAAGAAGGTAGTTGGCTACGGTGCGCCCGGCAAAGGCAACACCTTGCTCAACTACTGCGGTGTCCGCACCGATTTCATGGAATATACCGTCGATTTGAGCCCCCACAAACAGGGTAACTTCCTACCCGGCACGCGTATTCCTATTCTCCACCCCAATCATATCAAGCAAACCAAGCCCGATTATGTCTTGATTTTGCCCTGGAATCTGCGGGAGGAAATCATGGAGCAAATGGCGGAGGTTCGCAGCTGGGGGGGCAAATTTGTGGTGCCCATTCCGGAAGTTAAGGTTTACGAATAAGCCTGCTTATTTTAATAGAGAAGCTGGGGAGTTGGTAGCAATACGATTCCAAAAAGCCCCCCAGCTTCTCTGTAATGAGCTTCTTGGCTTAGGGTAGCGTTCAACTTACGTTTGCTGTTTCTGCGCATGACTTCTCCACTCTCCAAAAAAGCCCCCCAGGCCTCCTCAGCTGTGGTGGAAGGCGCTGAGCAGCCAAGCACGCCGTTTGGATTGATGGAGCGGCTGTTTCCCATTTGCCGCAGCATTACCGGCAATGGCGTGCGCGAAACGTTGGCTATCCTGCGCGAGTATCTGCCCGAACTGGTCATTCATGAAGTGCCCAGCGGTACGCCCGCTCTCGACTGGACCGTGCCGGCCGAATGGAATATTAGGGATGCTTGGGTGAAGAATGAGCAAGGGGAGCGGGTTATTGATTTTCGGCAGCATAACCTGCATGTGCTCAACTACAGCACGCCTGTACAAGGTTGGTTTACGCGTGCTGAACTAGAGGAGCACTTGTTTTCGCTGCCCGATCAGCCCGACCTGATACCGTATCGCACCTCGTATTATCAACCCAACTGGGGCTTCTGTCTTGCCCACCACGACCGCTTGGCACTGCCGGAAGGTCGCTATGAGGTCTGTATTGATAGCACCTTGGACACAGCAGGTGCCTTGACGTATGGGGAATTATTTCTACTTGGTAGCAGCGAGGAGGAAGTATTAATCTCCTGTCATTGCTGTCATCCGTCGCTGGCCAATGATAACCTTTCGGGTATGGCAGTGGCTACGTTTCTGGCTCGGCACTTAGCGGAGCAGCCGCGTCAGTATTCCTATCGGTTTGTATTTATTCCCGGCACTATTGGCTCAATTACGTGGCTAAGCCGGAACACTGAAACCGTTCAGCACATCCAGCATGGACTGGTTGCTACCCTGCTGGGTGGTCCTAGCAATTTCACCTACAAGAAATCGCGCCGCGGTGCCGCCGATGTTGATCGGGCTGTGGCCGTGGTACTGCGTGATTCGCGTTTACCGCACGAGATACGCCCCTTTTCGCCCTACGGCTACGATGAGCGCCAATATTGCTCACCGGGTTTTAACCTGCCTGTCGGTTGTCTTTCGCGCACGCCTTTCGGGGAGTTTGCCGAGTATCACACCTCCGCCGACAATCTCGATTTTGTGCGCCCCGAGCACCTGAGCCAAGCCATTGATTTATTTAGCCAAGTCTGCGACGTGCTCGATACTAATCGACGATACCGTAACCTAAGTCCGTATGGCGAGCCTCAACTAGGCCGTCGGGGGCTTTACAAAGGTGTTGGCGGTGGCACAGAAGGCGCTGATTGGCAGATGGCGCTCCTGTGGTTGCTCAACCTTTCCGACGAAGAACATTCTTTGCTTGCTATAGCGGAGCAATCGGGCTTGCCCTACGCGCTGATAGCACGCGCGGCCGCTGCTTTGGTGGCCTGCGACCTGCTCGCCCGCGTCGAATAGGTAAGACACTAGAAAATTATTTGCTTGTTGCTACGTATCATCTGCTATGAACTCATCTTCCAACCCTGTCGTCACGCCTGTGAGCCGTAGCCACGCCGAGCCGAGCTTCGCCGCATCAAAAGCCCTACAGGAGCGCTTTCACGCCGTAATTCCTGGTGGCAGCCATACGTATGCAAAAGGAGATGATCAATTTCCGGAGCATATGGCGCCGTACATCGAGCGGGGTGAGGGCTGTCGGGTGTGGGATGTAGATGGCAATGAGTTTATTGAATATGGAATGGGTCTGCGCTCCGTCACGCTAGGGCATGCATATGCGCCGGTAGTGCTTGCGGCGCAGGCCGAGATGACGCGGGGGGTAAACTTTGGCCGACCCGCTACCCTGGAGCTTGCAACCGCCGAGGAATTTCTGGACCTGACGCAGGCCGGCGACATGGTTAAGTTTACCAAAAATGGCTCTGACGCTACTAGCGCCGCCGTCAAGCTGGCTCGCGCCTACACGGGCCGCGACCTGATAGCCGTGTGTGCTGATCATCCATTCTTCTCAGTCGATGACTGGTTTATTGGCACTACAGCCATTAGCGCGGGTATTCCACAAGCCGTACGCGAACAGTCACTGCACTTCCGCTACAATGATATTGCTTCTTTAGAGGCCTTATTTGCGGCCCATCCTAATAAGATTGCGGCGGCCATCATGGAAGTGGAGCGCGATATGCCACCACTTCCGGGCTATCTGCAAGCCGTTCGAGAGCTCTGTACCCAACACGGAGTAGTGCTGATCTTCGACGAGATAGTAGCAGGTTTTCGCTCCCATATAAGCGGCGGACAGGGAGTGCACGGTGTACGACCCGATTTGAGCGCTTTCGGCAAAGCGCTCGGCAATGGCTTCTCGATTGCAGCTCTCACTGGCCGGCGTGAGCTGATGGAATTAGGTGGCTTGCGTCAGAAAGACCGGGACCGGGTGTTCCTGCTTTCCACAACGTATGGTGCCGAATCGCATTCGTTTGCGGCTGCTCGGGCGGTAATGCAGATATACCGGCAGGAGCCCGTAATAGCGCATCTCAATGAGCAGGGCGAGCGGTTGCGGCAGGGCTTACTAGCCGCCGTTCGCGATCATAGCTTAGAGGAGAACGTGCCTATTTTTGGGCAAAGCTGCTGCCTTTTTTATGGTTCTCGCGATGCGCAAGGGCAGCCCTCGCAGGCTTTTCGTACCCTTTTCCTGCAAGAAACGCTGCGTCGTGGATTGCTGCTGCCATCCTTTGTAATCAGCTATTCCCATACACCAGCCGTAGTAGACACCACTGTTGAGCGCGTGCATGAGGCCTTGGGGGTTTACCGTCGGGCTCTGGATGAAGGAATTGATAAGTACTTGGTGGGTCGCCCAGTGCAATCGGTGTATCGTGCACGCAATTAAGCGAGCTTACAAATTCTTGTAGGTCAATATTTAACTGCGGCAGAGTAGGCAATAAACTGTGTTCTGCCGTAGCTCTTAAGGTTTTAAATGAAAAAAATCGCATTTTACTTAGCGGACCAAAATCCGCATCGTGACCGCAGCCTTGGGATTACAACGATAACTAAAACCTTGATGGGAAGTCTGGTAGGAATGCCAGCTTATTCTCTTTCACAGATTGTATCCGAATCATCCTTTCAATTTGAGCACCAGGATGTAAACCGGCACGCTCTGCCTTGGCGTACTGATGGAGGAAAAGCTTCCCGAATCCTGACTGATAATTTGCATCCGCTTTTTCTGAGCGGATTAAAGCCAGATATATGGCTTTATCCAAAGGGCTATATATCATATGTGAGTAAGCCCAAAGGAGTAGTGGTCAGCATTATGCATGATACCCTACTGCAGCACTATGCAGATCATTACCCGGAAACCCGCTCTCGCCTAGATTTAGCCTATTGGCTAGGACTTATGAAAGCCAGTATTCGTCGGAGCGATCATATTCTTACTGTATCGCAGAATGCAAAGCAGCAGATTCTCAGCTTTGCTGACCGATATAGTATTGCAGTTCCAGAAATCCATGTGACTTATGAGGCTTCAGATTTTGAAGATTTATCCCCTGCAAGTCAGACTGATAAAGGTGATTATGTATTGCATTTAGCCTCCGATCAGCCACATAAATGTACACTGCAATTTCTGCAGCTTTGGCAGCAACTACAAACGGTAGAGTCGGAAGTCCCGCCTTTGTATATGGTTGGAAACTTTACGTCAGGTGTCACACAAATGGCCCATGCAATGAAAGGAGTGACGCTGAAATCCAGATTGAGCAACGCTGAGTTTGTAGATACTATTCGGAAGGCACGCGCTCTAATTTTTCCATCTGAAATGGAAGGATTTGGGCTTCCTGCTATTGAGGCTTATTTCTTGAATACTCCAGTCTGTTATGTTGCCAATACAGCCGTGGCCGAGATCTTGTCACATGATGTGAGGGCAGGTCAATATGAACTAAATAATTTTGATTCTTTTTCTCAAGCTCTAAAAGAAGTACTCAGTTTGAGTCATGCTTCGATTGATGAGTCAAGATTGCGCCTATTAGACCGTTACTCCAAAAAGAAATACTTAGAAAGCGTAAACAGTTTATTATCAGCCATATAGCATATAGTCAAAAAGGTTAATTAATCATACCATATTAAAAAAGCCCCCCAGATAATTTCTGGGGGGCTTTTTTGCGAATGGATACGGCTAATTTGTAGATACCGATTCGCCCATCGATTGATGTTCCGACTCCCACTCTGCCAAAGCATAAACAGCAGCCAAGCCTTTGTCGAGCGGGGTTGAAGCGCGCCATCCCATGCCAGCTAGCTTGCTGACATCCAGTATTTTGCGGGGTGTTCCGTCGGGCATTAAGGCGTTGAAGCGAAGCTTTCCACGGTAACCGGTGATACGCTGAATTAAGCGAGCTAAGTCGGCAATGGAGATGTCTTCGCCGGTACCTACGTTAATGGGTTCCGAGCCATCGTAGCGTAGCATAAGGTGAAGACAGGCGTCAGCTAAGTCATCCACGTGCAGAAATTCGCGGCGGGGCGTACCAGTTCCCCATACTTCGACCGTAGGCGACTCGTTTATGCGGGCTTCGTGAAACTTGCGCAGCAACGCGGGTAACACGTGCGAGTTTTGTGCGTGGTAGTTGTCGTGAGGGCCGTAAATATTCGTGGGAATAGCCGAGATAAACGAACAGCCGTGCTGCCGACGATATGCCTGGCACTGCTTCACACCGGCAATTTTGGCTATGGCATATGGCTCGTTCGTTTGCTCCAAAGGACCGGAAAGCAGGTATTCTTCACGCAATGGCTGCGATGCCAGGCGTGGATAGATGCACGATGAACCTAAAAACAGTAGCTTCTGAACGTGATGCACATAGCTCTGCTGCAACACGTTAGCCTGAATCATCAGATTATCATAAAGAAAATCGGAGGGATAGGTGCTATTCGCATAAATGCCCCCCACGTGAGCGGCAGCCAAAAAAACGTACTCTGGACGTTCATTGGCAAAAAAATCTGCAACTGCTGCTTGGTCGCGCAGGTCCAGCTCTTGAGAAGTACGCGTCACCAAATTTTGGTAGTTCGCAGCTCGCAGGCGGCGTTCAATGGCCGAGCCAACCATGCCGCGGTGACCGGCAATATATATTTTGGCAGATAACTCCATCGGAAAAACGTAAAGCGAAAGAAAAGAATGGTGAGGTTGGGTAGAAGAGGCAGTGTATTAATTGGGTTGAAGCAGCGCTTGCTGACTAGATTTAATCAAGGAAGTCTGTCGACTGAAGAGACGTAAGTCATGCTGAACCATCTCTTGCACCAACAAGTGGAGATTGTGGCGAGGTTTCCATCCTAATTGCCGCCGAGACTTGCTGGCTTCTGCCAATGATGGTTCTACGGTGTGGGCACGATAATAGGCTGAATCTATTGCAACAACAGTCTGGCCAGGCATTAAAGCAAAGTCGTGGTTATGACAGGTTGCTACGTAGCCAACCTCCCCAGCATCATCGCCCTGAAACACGAGGTCAACTCCTAATTCGGCAAAAGTCAGGCGTACAAATTCACGCACGGTAGTCATAACAGCAGTAGCGATAACATAATCTTCGGGTGTTTCCTGCTGCAACACGCGCCAGATAGCTTCTGCATAATCCTGAGAGTAACCCCAATCATGACGCGCTTCAAGCGAATCGAGATACAACGTGCCCTGCAACCCTAAGGCAATACGAACAGATCCCTGAATAATTTTGTGAATCAGTGTCGTTTCGCCACGACGCGGAATCTCATAATTGAATAAGGAGCCATTGCAAGCGTATAGCCCATTAGCCGCCCGATATTTAGCAATCAGCTGGCTACATGAAAGCTTGGTGGTGATGTAAGGGAAAGAAGTATGCTGAGATTTGGGTTTCGATTCAGCTTGCCGCTGTAATGCATTGCTTGTTTGTGGAGCCGCCGCTTGATAGATGCGTACGCTGTTAACTAAATTGGTTGCGCAGACAGCTTCCAAAATTCGTAGCGTACAAAGGTTATTAACTTCCACAGTATACTCCGGTGTCTCGAATGGGGCGCTCATATAGGAAACAGCCCCGAGATTATAGATTTCATCTGGCTGAATCTCTTGCATAAGTCGCGTGAGCGTAGCGGCATCAGTCAGGTCAGCATAATGTAAGTTGAAACTGACATTGTTCAGACAACCAGCCTGGTACGACACATCTGCTCGCTCGTAACTGAACAGGGAAGCATGTCTTTTGATTCCGTGCACTTCATAGCCTTTCTCTAATAGTAACTCGGCTAGGGAGAAGCCATCCTGACCCTTGATACCGGTTATTAAAGCCCTTTTCATGTACAGATGAGGAAACTATATAGTCCTGTTGTAATCAATTATCAATAAATGTACTTGCAAAATTTTAAAGTGCAATAAATTAATGTAAAAATTAAATTAATTTATTGCGTTGTAAATCCATTTATGGACAGTTAAACAGATATGCCTTAGCGATTTATGCTGCATGGTTACAAGAGCTTCAGAAAATGATTTTATGAATTTAACTCGTCAAAATGCATATAACGGGCTTGTACATTCGGATAAAAATTCAGTTATATAGTTCTGCCTGCTAAGCCTATTCGAATCATAACCGTAATCTCATTTGCCGTCCACACATGGTAGGTATCAAACAGAAAAGCCCGACCATTTAGGTCAGGCTTTTCTGTTTGATGAGGAAAGAAAGTCACTTGGTCAATTTGATTGTTTTGCCTGACAAACTTCCTGACATGAACATCAAGTAGTATCGGCCGGTAGGCAGATTTAGAGAACTCATGTCGATACTGCTTTGAGCAACGCCCGCACTGAAGTTAATGCTCCGTTTCTCAATTAGGCGACCAACTTGATTAAAGAGCGCAACATTCATCGTTTCAGCCGTTTTCAGCTGGGTTTGAATAGTTACTACATCTTCAAAAGGATTAGGAAATGATTGGGTAGAAACCGAGTTCGTAGTAGCTAGAGTAGTTGGTGTGCTGCTCGGAACTGGTGTACTGCCGGGAGTGGTCCAAACCTCGATACCGGAGATGTTGGCATCGCCACCAGAACTCGCTAGTCGAATAAATCCATCAGAAACCGTAACCGCTAAAGGACCTATTTTATCCCAATTGCCAGCTGTACCACTATTATAATTAGTTAAGACAGTCTTATTGTTGAGTGCTAAGCTGAAACGCTCTGGTTTGTTGTCTTCCCATACATACACATATATGTTATAGACTCCGTTAGGCACATTAGCCAGTTGCACTTTTACGTTTTTGCCCCCCACTGATGAGCGAATCATCTGCGCACGAGTAGCATCAGGGTTCGACCGCAGCTTGACATTTTGGTTAGAGAATAAAGTGCCGCTGATCTGCAGATTAGTTGCTCCAGTACTGGCTTCCCATTTATTACCGTCCAGTGTAATTGCCCCACCATTGATATTTATCGCCCGATATAGCTGCGCTATGGCAGGAGCGGGTGTTGGTGTCGGCGTTGGGGCAGGTGCCGGGGTAGGAGTAGGTGCCGGAGTAGGAGTAGGTTCTGGCGTAGGCGCCGGGGCAGGATTGACGGTGACGGTGACCGTGGCGCTTGTGGTGGTAGCCCCGGCATTGTCGGTGGCGCGGGCCGTGAAGGCGACCGTGCCGGCCGTGGCGGCAGTCCAGTTGAGCTGATACGGGGCGGCGGTTACTTCCCCGAGCTTGGCGCTGCCCTGAAAGAACTCCACCTTCTGCACCGAGCCATCGCTATCCGTGGCCGTGGCCGTCAGCAGCTGGGTCTGGCCCAGCGGCAAGGCCAGGTTATTGGTGGGCGCCATCAGCGCTATGCTCGGGGCCACATTCGGTGCGGGCGTAGGAGCTGGAGCGGGGGCTGGCGCAAGAGTAGATTTCCATAGTTCTACCCCTGAGATATTTGCGTTGTCAGTACCTGTAGCATTAATGCTCAACTGACCATTGGTAACTGCCGCCGCATATGGTCCTAAGCGAGTCCAGCTACCAGCTAACCCACTCACAACATCACTCTGAACTAATTGGCCTTGTACACTGACGTTGAAACGTATGGAGAAATTATCTTCCCATATGTATAAGTATACGAAATAGTTACCGTTAGAAACATTCGAAAACTCAATACCTGCATTCCGGCTTCCGATTGATGAGCGAATCATCTGAGTGCGTTCCGCATCAGTTGATGGATTGAGCGTAACGTTCTGGTTTGAGAAGTACTCTCCTTCAATATTTACATTAGCTGCGCTGCTGCTGGCTTCCCACTTATTGCCATCAAGTGTGAGGGAGTTACCATTAATATTAATTCCCCGATAAAAAGCAGCATTGGCTGGAGCCGTGGGCGCAGGTGCAAAAATGGGCGCCGGGGTGGGGGCTGGTTCCGGGGCAGGATTGACGGTGACGGTGACCGTGGCGCTTGTGGTGGTAGCCCCGGCATTGTCGGTGGCGCGGGCCGTGAAGGCGACCGTGCCGGCCGTGGCGGCAGTCCAGTTGAGCTGATACGGGGCGGCGGTTACTTCCCCGAGCTTGGCGCTGCCCTGAAAGAACTCCACCTTCTGCACCGAGCCATCGCTATCCGTGGCCGTGGCCGTCAGCAGCTGGGTCTGGCCCAGCGGCAAGGCCAGGTTATTGGTGGGCGCCATCAGCGCTATGCTCGGGGCCACATTCGGTGCGGGCGTAGGGGCTTTTACAATTAGCCCAGGCGTTATATTCTGGCTCTTAATCTTCTCTAGCCAAGAAGTCCACTCTGCTTGTTCAGTCTGAAGAGTAACAGGGTTAGGTAGTGCGGTATTATTCTTACTGTAGTGAATGTTGCGGAACCACAAATCATTTCTATCCTCCCAATGACCTTTTTTTACATAGCCAACCTGATTGTCGTGTGCTGAGATATTGAAGAAGTAAGCATCAGTATCAATACTGGTCGTACTATTCCAAGTGTAAATGCCTACATTAGAGGAGTATAAATATTGATCTCCAATATAACCGCTAGATACTACACGGTTGTTGTAGATCTCAATATCATGGCCGTTTGCGACAGCAATACCATAATTACATACTCCTACCACTTGGTTATTGTAGCATTTGACAAAGCCACTAGATTCAGCTAGGGACGTTGGATCTCCATCACCGAGCATGATTCCTCCACCTGAATAGCTGTTTGCAGTGGCAGGTATAGGATAGGCTCCCTTAATATAGTTGTCGTGTACTAAGAAAGGGCTATCGGCAGTACCATTCGACTTATAAAAGTTGATATTATCCTCAACGCTACTTTCGTTAGGAGTATTAATGATTTCGTTCCAAGCAATCTCAACTCCGCGTAGGCCTTGTAAGCCATTAAATTGTACAAACTGCACAAACTCTTTACCACCGTTGCGGTACCGGCCATCAATATTACGTGCTTGATTATAGAGTACTTTAATAGTTTGCTTACTGCTCCGGTCCCCTACGTAACTAGCTAAGTAGATACCAGAGGTTTGCTCCATATAGTTGTGCTCTAAGTGGGCATTTTTGAAATTGCTTGCATCAAAAAAGCGCCCTTGCCGCACATTGTCCATAGAAGGCTTTAGACCAAGACCACGTGTATTACGAATAGTAACATCGTTGTTCTGATGGTGTGCTCTTATCAGGATGCCCGCGCTTTGAATATTTGAGTTCTCAATAATCACTGGCTCCGACGTCTCGATAGAGATAGCAGGTGTCCTAGAGTCTAGGCTCCGCCAGTTTCCACTGTATGTTCCGCCTCTGGTAATGGAGATCGGGCCACTATAAATAACCTCAGTGGATTGTGCCCAGGTTGGTAAGGAACCCGGACTTAGCATCAATAGCAGTACGAATGCAGAGGACAGCCAATTGATGAAAGCTTTAGAGTAGAATCGCTTCATTAGTTTGAGTTTAATTTATCTCCAGATGTTTCGTTCAAAATGTAAGTTAGAGAGGATTGAGCCTCACCGAATGTTATACAAAATCTAATTGAAATGCCCCTTTGCAAGATTTATAGAATTGTACCATGCTTATCATAAGTAGGTATACATAGTAAATATTCTTATAGTAGTAGAAAGAGGTAAATGCTGTCATTTATATTTATTCAGTCAGTTATGAACAACCATTTTATAAATATAAATGATAGAAACCCTGTTTTGCAATAATAAGGCCGATATTTTTTGAACATTTTTGGTGATTAATTAAGAGAATTGCATCTACATACTTGGAAATATTAAAATTTTATGTTGAGATCCGGTTTATTTACCGATCATATATAATAAGTACAAAATTATTTTTTTATGAACATTCCAATAATAGTGTGTATTGAGTTTTGCATGGCTAAATATGTAGTATCTGTATTTATTAATATAATTATTAGCTGATGACTGTATGGTATTTTAGATGTTAAGTGCCAAGAATTTGAAAATAGACTGATAAGCAGGAAAAAAAGCCCCCACAGGCTACACTGTATTTTGTAATACAGTGTAGCCTGTGGGGGCTTTTTTTCCTGCTTATCAGGTTTAAAACCCTGCGTTAGAGCCAGTATCCGAGAATTCTGCGCATATATCCGTTAGCCAAGAAAAGCGGAAGATAAAGCGGTGGGCAGTTACGCCGGGCAAACTGAGTAAAGTCGCGCAAGTTGGCCCCGCCTCTGATACTGAATAAGTGGTTATAATAATTTCTCAAGCTCTTTCGCTTACGATTATGCTGGTCACCGCTTTCTTCAGGATACGTACCCAAACGAGCGTCAAAGTTTAAGTAAACCTCAAAGCCAGCTAGACGAGCTTGGTGCGTAAAATCATAATCAGCATAGTAATGCGGAAGAATATCAGCCGCAAACAAACCAATCCGATCAAATACGACACGCGGAATTAGTAAGCCGCGTCCAGGTAAGTTTTGACTAGGCCACTGCCCCCGACGCTGATCCGGAGCCACGTCATCTAGTAGGCGCCGAAAGCTGCCAGTGCGCCAGTTCAGCCAGCCTCCGCTATAGATAGGCTCTTGTGTTACAGCATCTAACTCATACGCTCCATAAAGCGCAGGTGGGCGGCTATTTGCCGCCTTCATCATGTTGGCTACAAAATCAGGATAGACGACAACATCATTATTCATCGTCATCAGCCAAGTGGCTCCTTGATCCAAGGCATAACGCAAGCCTAGATTTACACCAGCAGTCCAAAATAAAGATCCGGTGCCGGTAAGCACTTTCACTTCAGGGTACTTGTCATTTAATGCGGCCGCAGTACCGTCTGTAGAACCATCGTCTACTATCACTACCTTAAAATCTTGATCAGTCTGCTTACGTAGTGAGTCTAGGCACGCTAAAGTGAACGAGAGGCGATTGAAAACGGGAATAACAATGTGAAGCATAGTAGAAGCAAACGAGGGAAGACAGGCTTATCAAGCCAACTAATTCTGTATAGTTGACTGAATTAGTAAAGCATCTTTTTTAACTGAAGATCCATAAAGACGTAACAGTTTAGAAAGAGAGTCGTGCATAGAATAGTGCTGCTGAACAAATGCACGGCCAGCTTTGCCATAACGTTGGCGAAGGATAGGTTGCTCAATCAATTCCTGCAAAGCATCTGTGAATGCTTCAGTAGTCGTAGGAACACAGCGGCCTGTTTGACCTTCAATTACCAAGTCGCGCTGCCCATATACATCAAATACCACGGCGGGTATGCCACAACTTAATGCTTCAAGGAGCGAGATGCTTAGTCCCTCAAACAAGGAGGGCATTGCATAAATATCAGCAGCTAATAGAGCTTGACGCACGTTATGCGTTTGGCCCACGAACTTTACAGCATCGCTTACTCCTAGCTGGTGTGCTTGCTGCTGCTCCGCTGCGTGGGTAATTCCTTCGCCTACATGTAGATAAATCAACTGTTGGGCTACCCTTGGTCGTAAGGCTTTCAATGCCTCTAAAACGACTTTATGATTCTTAATAGCAGAGCAGCCACCTACTGATATTATAACTACGGCATCCGTGGGAATAGCGAAATGCTGACGCGCTTCTGCTCGTTCTGCTGCGTTATGGGCAGGTATGAAACGCTGCTCGTCTAGCCAATTAGGTACCAGAACAGTAGGATTATAATAAGTGTGGGCTTCAACTTGAGCTACTGAAGGGCCGATAGCGGTGAAAGTAGCTCCGAATAAGCGTCGTGCTATCCAGCGGTAAGTGCTACGACGCCAGCGTACTTGACCACGGAAGACAAAGTTATTGTGTATAGTAGACACAAGGCGAGGGACACGTGCTAATCGTGCTACTAGGAGATACCAAAAAAAATTTTGTTCAGTATGATTATGGACTACCGAAAACTGGTGTTGCCTTAAAAAGCAGTATAAGCGCCATAAATGCACTATTGACCAATTGTTATAAGGTCGGTGATGTACTATGAACCCTGCATCTCGCAAAGTAGGAGCATAGTCACCTACTACGGCGCCGTCGGCCAGCATATGCTGTTCAAAACCCTGAGCTTGTATAGTGGGAGCTGCCAGCCGAAGCATCACTTCAGCACCACTAAAGCATAGAGAATGTAAAATATGGAGTATTTTCGGTGCAGGGAGAGTAGGGGGGAGCATGTTATGCAGTAGGCTAAATGCTCAAAACAATAAGGAGCTTTAAACAAAAAATATCGTAATCTGATGGACACACCATATTAGCTATCTCCTTCCTCTAATCAATAGTAATTATTTTACTTTGTAGTAACAGTTGCATTATAGTTATATACAACATCGTCATGCTTATAATAAAGTAGTAACGGAACGCAAGCGAGCCAATATCTTATTGCGAAGTGTACTACGTAGCTCCCGATAGTCTGAAACGGTGTCACGAATTACAAAGCTAGGATGCCGCAAGGGCAAAGGGATTTGCTCAGTTGGTAGATTAGCTAATGGGTGGGAAGTATTTACTGTATGAGTGGCGTCCTCTCCAAAGCCAATATTACTAATTAGGTTTACGGCAGGCATGATACTTAGGCCTGATTGAATAAGTAGCGCAAAAGACCATTGGTAATCCCAAGTATCAAGCTTACCTGTGTGTGTCGCCCATAATGGACGTAACAACATGCGCGCTTCTAAGGGATTAAAGAAATGCCGCCATAAATAGTTTTTGCTATGAATTTCGGGCAGCAAGGGGGTAGCAACATTATAGTGCTGCCACGCCCGACGCCAACTAGCCCATCCCCAAATAGCAGAATGGCGAGAGAAATAATAAGAGTAATCAGGGTCCTTGACCCAACCCCGCATGATGTTGCTGCCATTTATGTGCATTACTCGTGTATCATCACGGTAGTGGTCAAGCAATTCTTCGCAGTAAGAAAAGAAGGAGGGGTGGGGTAAGCAATCATCCTCTAAAATGATACCTGCTTCCTCGTGTTGAAAAAACCAATCAATGGCAGTACTCACTGCTCGACGGCACCCAAGATTCTGATCCCGAAAAAGTGTTTTTACTGTACAAGGCCAATCTACGCCTGTTTCTATCAGACGACGCACCGTATCACAGGCAATCGCCTCGCTTGGCCGATCCGCCCGGGCACCGTCAGCGGCAATATATAAACGGGGTGGACGTGCAGCACGAATGGCAGCCAGCACACGCTCCGTTACATCCGGGCGGTTGAAGACCAAAAACAAAACTGCCGTACGAGGTATTGAACCGTTCGTCGCATCGGTAGAACCAGTTGAAGCGTTGACGAGCATGAATTAAGCTGATAGGGGAACGGCTGGGGTACTCTGAGAAGGACTACTGACAGAGGTAGAAATCTGATTTTCAGATGTAGTATTAGAGGCAAGTTCAGCTAAGGTCATTATGCGATTAAAGGCGAAACCAGCTAAGCCATAAAAGTATGGAGGTAGACTGTACGAATAGCCATATACCAAACTAGTCCCTAAGAAAAGGCTCCATGTTAGGGTTTCAGGGTCCATGCCAGGGCCTTTTAGCAGTTGTAAAAGCGCGTATAACTGAGGCATGGATAAAAGTATTAATCCTATTATCCCGAGATAGAACAGAGCATCGATGTAGAAACTATGTAAAAAGTGACCATGGCCATCAGGGAATACTACCAGGGTTGGTTGGTCAGGATCATAGAATTGAATAGGTAGCTCGAATCCTTTAAACCGCATTCCGGCTATTGGATTATCAACAATAAAAGGCCAGTAAGACTTTGCCTGTGCGGCTCGCCATCCTCCTGTACCTTGCTTATCGTAATTTTCAATGTCAGCTATATTCGAGGATATCTTGGCTAGTACCTTAGGATTTGATACTGCCAACGTAGTCAGCGTTAAGAGTAAGAATATGATAGGAATGCCTATTAGAGGTAATAAAGCCTTGAAACTTAGACGATGCCTAGCTGCACGAATTAACAGAGCAACATTAATAGTTAAAGTAAGAACGGATACAACCCAGACGGTTCGGTGCTGAAAAAATAGGATGGCAGTTGCAACCACAAAAAACAGTACTAGTTGTAATAGTTTGCGCGTTTGCAGGTATGTATTAAAGTGGTAGAGCAAGGGTAAAACCAATAGATAAACAGACGACGCCACCAATCCTCGCTCGTGATTGACAAAAGCTCCCATACTGAGAGCCTCAGGATTGAAAAGGCTCACATTAAGAATTAGAGCTACCCAGATCATTTTTATCAGATCTGCTAGTGTAATACGTCCAATTATTCTGTATACCCCATACATAGCAGGTAAGGTAAACAGCACCAATATTTTCTGAAACACATGCGGATATACCGCTGGTACACCATAACGTAAGTACGATTCGGCCATCAGAAAGGCTACACCTGCTAGGGCACACCAGAATACGTAGCGAGCTATCCCGGTCAGGTACTTATACAAAAGAATACTTAGAGGCACGCAACCGGCAATAACTAAAGCAGGATACCCATCAAGTGGCGATGGAGCCGAAGTTCCAAACTCATCCACCTCTATGCGCCCAGTAATCAGAGTTGAGAAAATAACGTCTAATATTAATATAGCCAACAGTGGAATAGCGTATAAAAGTCGATAACGTAGCTTCATAGTGGTAGCTGTAATCAGCGAGACTAGTAAGACAATGTAGATACAGCCTGGGGGGCAATTTGACCAAGTATCCGGCGGTATTGCTGTTCATAGGCCGCAGTAACGATAGGTATCGAAAACCTCTCCTGCACAGTTGTGATTCCTTCTCTACTTAGTTTTTCATACAGCTGGGGCTGAGTCAGTAAATGACACAAAGCATCCGCTATTGCTGCAGGCGAATTGATATCGGTAAGTATTCCATGCTTTCCATAATCAAGTACCCAAGGAACTGCTCCCGATTTAGCTCCTGCTATTACTGGAACCCCAGCCTGCATTGCTTCTACTAAGGTCATTCCAAAAGATTCTTCACGTGATGGATGAAGCATTACGTCGAAATCAGGCAAAAGGGTAATTATTTCATTGTGTGTAGCTTTCCCTGCAAAGTGTACACCTTCAGCTACCCCATGTGCTTTAGCCCATTGATGAGCTTGTCCATTTAAACCATAGTTGGGGCCATACAGCCAATACTCAACGTCTGAACCCAGACGTTGGCGCACCTCGCGAAATGCAAGTAGGGCTGTGTCTACATTCTTCAATGACGACCATTCCGCTTGCATTGAGATAATACGCCGTCGGGGACCAGTTGGAAATGAACGAGGGCCTCCTGGAGCTGGGCGAACCGCATTAGGCACTACGATTGGATGGCGATTCTTACTCTTTAGTGCCTCAGCTATATACGGTGAGACAGCAGTGAAATTCTTTCCCCAACGTAAGATCCGTAGTTTAAGCAAGAGACGAACCACCCGATAAGCATCAGGGACATACCGTAAAACCACCCATGGATTGTCATGGAGAGTGATTAGATGAGGATAACCACTCATCAGTGCTCCTAATGCGAATTCATAAGCCCAGTGGGCATGAACAATTTCTGGCTTATCCTGATGAATAAACCGGGCTAATTCCTTCCCTTCCTGCCTAAACAGATCTGGACAACGCTGACGTGCACGCGGCCGAAAATGGCCCAGATAAATTGTCAGCTGAGAACCACGTAGTACTACTGGAGTTGTAACCTTTGGATCTAATGAATAAACAGATACTTGGTGACCAGCTTCGAGTAATCCCTGGATTAATGGAGTGATGGCACTGCCCCCCATACCACTAGGGATAACAGCATCAGCGACATCTAAGTAAGGCCGTAATGCATCAACATCTATAGGGGTAGAAAGTCCGATTCTCATCGCAGGACACGTCAATAGTAAAAGGTTCAGCTAGCAGGAGCAGATCGATTGAGAAACCGCTTTGCAATTATTAATAGCCGTGGAAGTTTGGTAGCCAAGGTGAGAAGACGACGTGGTCGCCAAACAGGATGCGGAACCCCGAGGTAGCTACCTAAGTAGTCTGCCAGTGCTTCGGGGGGCAATTTCCAGAATTGGGAATCACGATTCACTACTCTGCGACTAAGCACAGGCAAACCCTGTGTTTTCTCATTAGGAAGGTGCCACAGCGAAAGTGACGCATCTGAAGGGCGCACATTTGTATTCCTGTAGCTAGTCCAAATACGTCGAATATAAGGGCTGGCGTCGGCCCAAGGACGAGGCAGACGGTTGTACACGAAACTACTTATGTACTCATCACCATCAAAGATGTTGCGGTTATTGCGAAAAGTGGGTGGAGAAGTAGGATAATCTCGTACTATTTGATCCCAATTTTTGCTAAGTTCCTGTATCACCTCTGCTAAACGCTCACGGCTACCACCAATGATTTCACCCCCAAAGTGGATTGGTGAAGCGACTGGATAGTCCGGATCGAGTTCTCGGTATAAGTCGCCCATATCGCGGCGGCTTAGTCCATGTATTTTCGTGTCAGGCAATGATTTAGGCTCTGCATCTAAGAGCAAAAGAACATCACTCTGTACTAAACGGGTAAGCGTTGGATCGGGCCGAGTCCAAACACAATCTGAATCTAGGAGCAGACTATATTGCCCCGCATCCGGATGAGACAAAGCGCGAAGCACATCGAGCTTGTAAAAAGCGTTTCGGAATTCTGTAGTGAAGTGCTCTGGAGGTCGAAACGCTTCAAAGGCTAGCAGTTTAATTTCTACTCCTATAGTATTTAAGAACTCGCGAAAGTCAACGCCGTTCCATGTAGCTAATTCCTGATCGTTTGTGTAAAGGATGTGTTTAGCTTTTGGATTGCAGCGAATAGATGTTGCAAAAAATACGGCCACACACTGCCAGTACACTTGTCGCCGCTTACTAGCGCTTATATTTAATAACTGTGGATACAGTGATCCTGGCGTTGTGGTATCGTCTACGCAAAGACTAGTAACAATATTCATCATATTCTAGACTTAACAACTGACACCAGCTTTTTAAATGAAAGCTCCTTCGGTGGATCTACGTCGTCAATACCGGGCGCATAAAAGCCCCGAAGAGAATAATCAACCTCTATCCCCTCTGCCGCAAACAATTCTACTACTGCATCCCGGTGCCATTTGCCCCTGTAAATTCCTGTGACAGGAGCAAATGGCATAATGGCGCGGTCAGGATAAGAATAAAGATCACGATTAATAGTGTAGAAGCGCTCCTTAGTAGGTTTGACCCGGCGGTTGACGTAAAACTCTGTCTGCCATGGATTTTCATGAGCGCGAAAATAGCGTGCTATGCGCCTGATATTCCACATTGAAGCCATCGCACTAAATAAATACGAATCAGAATGATCAACCTCCCACAAGTCAGGGAATTCACTTTGATGAAATGGACCTTGATTTCCACTTTCTACCAAGCCTATATAGGTCATTTGGTGTTCAAGCATGGTATCTGCAAACTTTTGTACCTTTCCTTCCGATACAAAATGGTCTAGAAACATGTCCTCATGTAAATACACGACGATATCTGTATCAATTTGCTTAAAAGCTTCTAGCAAACGCTCGCCATGGGGGGTATTAGCGCTTCCTGTAAAGCGCGCTACCCGCGTACATGTAATATCTAGCCCAGGAAAGGAGAAGTCTTTAGTTTCAGTGCTAAGGAATATTCTACCTTGATAATGCGGCCAGTATTTTTTGAACAGAGTAAAAAAGGGCACCCAACAATCGGAGTAGCTATCAGTGCTGCTAATCAGAACAGAGTAATTAGGTTTCATTAAGTACAACAAATTAAAGTTATAGCCCTAAGCATACAGGCTTACTGAAGAACAGGTGCAAACCCTGACACTTGAGGCGCTAGAGTTGGTAGGCGCGCTAATACATCTGCTACCGAAATCGTACCGGAAGCAGTTTTGCCCTGAACCTGCCCACATGTAGCATAGCTATAATCAAACCCAAGCTGAATGGCCAAGCGTGCATAACAGTCATTGAAATAACCATTTGGAAACACCTCCAGTACCCGAAGCCCTTTGGGGGACCAAGTTATATTACTAAGTCCCGCACCATGAAGAGCAACTACTGTTCTAGCTTGACTAAATAAATTTATCTGCTCTGCAAAGCTTAATTTCTCGCAGTAGACTATTTCGTATCCCCGTTCACGCAGAGCATTTTCAAGTTCTACTTCGTTGGCCATAGCTCTTCTAGGTGCATAACGCCGTGAAATATAAATATCACGATGGCCAGAAGGCAACTGTTCGTAGTTCGGAATATAGGTAGTTCGCAGTATATCCACTGCTATGGGAGGCACAAAGCCTGCATCAACCTCGGTTTGCAACAGGAGCAAATTGGGGATGCGCACAGGCTCGTCAGCTACAATAGTTTTTTGACTAAAGCTGTCGCCTAGTCGCAACGCTAATGCTTGACGTACAAATACAGGGTAATGTGTGGGAACCAGAATTCGCACATCAGGAGCTATCTCCAATGCGGTAAGCAGGTTGGGGAGGGTCTCGAAAAGCCAGTGAAAATATGGAGAAGGTGCAGCTGCTACTACTAAGCCGGTCTCAGTGAGTTGAGTAGGACGGCGTGTGTGTAGCAAGTGTAAGTGTGGCATTATATTGCCCCAGCCCATAAGTCGGCGTACATCACCAATGCTTTCAGATAATACGTAGTCAACGTTTGGAAGCCAGGTCAGCCCGTTGGCGGGAGCTACGCATACATCGCAAAGCCAATATGCCAGCCGTGCTTCAAATGATTTATGACGTCGGAAGTAGGGCGGATAATGTTCAGGAAAACTATAGTATTGAGTAGTAGGTAATGACAAGGTGCGCATCGTGCGCACATGTGGCTTAACAGCCTCCCAACCCCACACTTCTTCCAAAGAACGCAAAGCGGTACCAGGCAAGTTACCTACTATAGAGCCTAAAAGCTTGCGTTGAATTACCTGAGCTAACCGTAGCCGTACTTTAGCCACCGTCAAGCGCATCTGGCTAAAAGGACGGGCATGTCGTAAAAAGCTAAGCTTGCTCAATACGTGCTCATCGAGTTGCATGCGGATAGGACGATTGATGCCAACCGTTAGCATCCCAATTAGTAAAAATGCACAAAGCAATATATGAGCCAGCAATTGCACCAAGGCTGGTACTCCCGAACCTGTAAAGAGTACTGTGAGCCCATAAGAAGCTGATCCTACCACTAAGGCAGTTACAACAGCTGGTAAGTAAGTCGATACAATATCGAATAAAGAGTAACTTAGAAGACGCCTACCTGCTACTAGATAAGCTATATGACGTAGTACCTCCCCCACTAACATAGCCCCCGTCAGCCCTATCAGCCCGAATCGACTAGCATAGATCATTAGCAATGCCTGAACTACTACATAACTGCCTTGTAAACCCAACTTGAAGTTGAGATCTGCCAGTGATTCAAATAAAATGCCTCCAAAAGTAGAAAGCATGTTTAGCCCTACAACAAAGGCTACGATCTTAACGATAGGAATTGCTTCCAGCCATTGATCACCGAGCATTACCCGAACCAAAGGTTCGGCTGTAGTGGCTATTCCCACACATGTAGGTAATACTATGTAGCTAGTAAGAGAAAGGGTAGTTAGATAAGACTGGCATAATTGCTTACGATCATTTTGTAGTGTACTGAAGGCTGGCAATAATACCCGCGCTATGCTCGTCGTCATGTTGTGCACGGGTAAATACACCAGCATAAATGCCCTGTTATAAATACCAACCATGCGCACACCCAGCAATCGGCCAATGAATAACTGGTCCAGATTGGCCCCAAGGAATTCCAGAAAGCTTATAACTGAAACTTTACCACCAAAGGCAAATAGTGGTTTAAAAACACTCCAATTAAAAAGTGGGCGTATGCTATGACGGACGTTCCAATAAGCCAGTATACCTAATAAGATGCCTTGAGTAATCGTTGCTCCCAGCAAACTCCAGACACCATGACCCCGAAACGCCATTCCTAAGCCTACACCGCCATAAGAAATTATATAGGAAGCGACCTCGATTTTGCTGAGTGTCTCGAAGGCCATACGACGCTTGAGCAGGCTAACAGCCGTAGCCGATAGGCCAGTAATTAACAAGCTTACCGCCATTACCTGTAGAATTGGTACGACGTGGGGGTTCTTAAAATAGAGTGGGACTAAAGGAGCAGCAAACCAGAGTATTGTAGTACAAGTAATTCCTAGCAGAACCGAAACTGTAAAGGCTACCCGTACATCATCATCGCTTAACTCGGTACGTTGAATTAGGGCTTGTTCCAAGCCCATTTGAGCGAAATAGCTGCCGAAGCTTAATACAACTCCAGCCATACCAACTAAGCCAAAATCGGCCGGAGTAAGCAAGCGCGACATTAAGGCACTGTAGCCTACCTGCATCGCGGCAATCGCGAAGGTGGCCGTCGTGGTCCATTTAATGCTGTGCAGGATACGTGAGGATAGATTCTGGCTCATTGACACAGGAAATCTTGGAGCAAAACTGTCAAGCTCGACAGTTACGCATGGCGAATTTAAGCTGTGTAGTAAGCCGATTCGCGCTTATAGCGGTACTCGTAAGTAGATGAGAAATTAACGCCGTTCAGTAATACATAAAGCTGCTGGTTGCCGGTTTGGCGTTGAGCCAAATCCTGTACTTGCGATAGCATATTGCGCTGTGTATAACGATGACGAACTACAAAGATCGTTACATCTGTGTATTGATTCAGAATATAATACTCCGATACGAGGCCCAAAGGAGGAGCATCCACAATTACATAATCATATGATTTACGCAACTCAGCTATCAGTGTAGCCATGCGTGGCATTTCCAGCAGCTCCAACGCATTCTCAGGTATGGGGCCCGCAGCTAGAATCGTCAGGTTAGGAATATCAGGCTGCTGTATGGCTTCAGCCAAAGAGCATTCTCCATTCAAGTAAGAAGACAAGCCTGCATGACGGGAGTCGAAACCAAAGTAGCCCGCTACAGTAGGCTTACGCATATCCGTCTCGATCAGAATAGTGCGTTTGCCGGAAAGAGCTAATTCGGCAGCCAAATTGGTGCAGCAAAATGTCTTGCCTTCACCGGAAGTCGAGGAGGTAAAGCCAATAACACGTCGATCAGGGCCAGCCGCTACATATTGCAGATTTACACGCACAGTCCGGAATGATTCTGTAACAGCGGAGCGCGGCATCTCCATCCGGGCCAACCGGATTTTACGACCAGCATCGGCTATCAGACCCAGGAATGGAGCATTTGTAACGCGCTTGAGCTCATCAGCACTTTGAACAGTTTGAGCGGTGCGGTCGCGCAACAGAAGAAAGCCAGCAGGAAGCATTAGCCCAGCCAATACGGCAAACATGTACAATTGTTTGCCTTTGGGACTTTCCGGGGTACTATCAGACAATTGAGCGCGGTCTACTATTTTCTTGTCGCTCACGTTCGTCGCCAGCATCAAGGCTGCCTCTGTCCGCTTCTGCATTAGGAAGTTATAGTTCTGATCATTCAGAGTGCTTTGGGTGCGTAAACGAGCCATCTGCCGCTCATTTTCCGGCATCTGATTAATGGCCGTTTTGATGGAAGCCAAGCGATTGGTTATATCAGCAAGTGTTGCATCGGAAGAGCGTATCAGGCCTCCAAGACTGCGCTGGAGTGACTGCCGACGGCTTTGGATTCGGCTGTCTAATGCCTGCAATACTGGGTTATCATCATTCGCACTTACAGCCAAACCAGCACGCTGGCTGGTAAGCTGTGCCAAGTCGCTAAGTTGGTTATCGAGTACTGGGTCATTAACGCCTGCGCTTGCCCATGTGCTAACTGCCTCTTCACTCGAATTAGTACGAAGAGCGCTTAAAACGCTTTCATATGTGCGCCGGGTAGCCAATAATTGGGCCTTCTGGCTCTCTAACTCGCTAATCTTACCTATGCCTGAGCTTGATTGAACGCCAACGTCAACCATGCCGCGCGAAGCTCTGAAGGAGGCAAGCGCGGCTTCTGAACGCCGTAGAGAATCGGCAACCTTCGTAATCTGTGACTCGATGAACTCAAAGGTCTTGCTGCCTTTTCGGTTTTTATCAACCAGATCATTGAGCACATACGTTTCCATGAGGGTATTCAGGAAGCGCGTTTCCTTACTTGCTACAGATCCTTTACTGGTGAGCCGTAGTACTCGAGCAAAACGCTCCGTAGGCTCTACAATCAACTTGCCCTGATATTCACCAACCAACGCATCCGGATGATTAATAACGAAATAGCGCTTAGCTACCTTGGGTAACGACCTAACGGAATCGGTTGGTGTGATGGTAAGAGTTAAGTGTGGCGTGCGTAACAGTTGACCGGGACGTACTACTTCGTTAATAGTAAAGTCGTCGATGGTTTCCAGCACGGTACCCGTGCGCATATCCGTTAGGTATGCTTTATCTGCCTCGCCCTGAATATGATAAAATCCATCGGGGCGCAGCTCCAGAAATAGAGACACTCCGGTTACCTGGGGGGCAATTGTATCAAGCTTTACTGTATAGCCGGCATCCTGATAATGCTCCTGGATTTTTAAGTCGCCAAGCTTATTGAGAAATGAGTTGGTAACGTCAAAATAAGATACTTCAAAGTCAAGCTTTTTGAGGGTTTGCTGTACCAGCGAAGCAGAGGAAAGCACACTTATCTCATCTTCGACACTGGTTAGGTTATTCAGGCTTTCAGTAGGTGTAAGCCTTTCCTGAACATTGCGCGAGCCGGGCGTCGCCCGATCGGCCAGCTGAATGGTGGAGTGAAAACGGTATACTGGTGACGTGGTCTGAACCTTGAGCCAAGTCGCAGCCAGCAACACGATTGGTATAATGACGAAAAGATACCAATAGCGACCAAATTTGAAGAGCAAATTGCTCAGGTTCAGCTCATCCGAAGATTCCTGCTTGTTCATCTGGGTAACTGAAAAGGGAAAAGCCTGCGTTTATATACAAGGTACGTACTATGGGTTTATGCCGCTATAGTTCAGCAGAGCATAGGCTGTCGTAAGCTTATATTACCTGTTCGCAGATATAATTAAGTTTGTTATTACGGCTATTGTAGTTAAGCCCGCGAATACCAGGCTTAGGTTGGTGAGGTTAGCCCGTTGGGTGAGCGCAGACTCTGGCTCGACATATACTGCATCGTTTGGCTGCAGGTAGTAGTATGGTGAGGAAAGCAAATTCGGTTTGGTAAGGTTCAGCAATACTACTTCTGAGCCTGTTGGGGTCTGACGGATCAATTTAACGTTGCGACGGTTGCCTAACGGGGTAAGATCACCGGCGAGGCCCAAGGCTTCCAATATGGTAGCCTGTGGGTTTTGGATAAAGAAGTAGCCAGGATTGCGGACCTCACCCAATACGGTGATTTTAAAGCTGACCAATTTAACCGAAGCAGTTGCGCCCCGTACATAGTTATTTACGGCATTCTGGATGACGCGCTGGGCTTCTGATACCGTAAGCCCTCGAACAGGCAGTCGACCAGCAGTGGGTAGCGTAATATTGCCCCCCGCATCAACAACATAACCGTTTGTATACTGGGAGCCAGGGTCACCGTTGATAAAGTTTCCTTGGCCCGTATTCAGATTAAACACCTGTGTCAGTTCGGGCTGTGCGCTTTGCACCGTAATGTTCAGTACATCATTTGTCGCAAGCTTGTACTCTTGACGCTCATTGGTTATTGCTTTGGCTTGAGTGCCGGAATAATCGGAGTCCTGTAAATAGCTGATGTCCTTGGTTGAAACACAGGATGTTATGCCGCTAAGTAGTAGTATGGCAAACGCGTAGAGGGGACGGATCATAAAAAAAGTGGTGTGTTCTAGAGGAGGGACAGTGAATAAGAATGAAAGTCAGGAGCAAAAAGCAGGCGAAACTGTAAAAATGACAAGCTTATTTAGTACTATATAGTAAAAGTAATTCGCATTCTATTCTATATCAAGAAATAGTTAAATATTTATAATAAAATTTTGTACTTAACAATTCCGGGTAGTTACGGATTTACATCACTAAAGTTTTTTGGCTTTGATAAGAAGCGGGTCAGAAGCAGCTTTCCACCATTCAATAAGAGCCACTTGGGGGGCAAATCTTTGTTCCTGAAAGGCGGTTCGTATACTTGTCTATGAAAATTTTGTTGGTAGAAGATGAGCCTAAAGTTGCGGCCTTCTTACAAAAAGGCTTAACTGAGCAGCAGCATACCGTAGAGGTAGCAACCGACGGTCCAACTGGTTTGCGACGGGCTTTGGCTGAGCCTTACGATCTGCTGATTCTGGATAATCTGCTGCCTGGCCTCAACGGCTTAGACGTGTGTCGGCAGGTGCGCACCCAAAATTCTGCGGTTCCTATTCTGATGCTGACGGCGCTGGGCGAAACGGATGATAAGATTCGGGGGCTTGATGCCGGCGCCGACGACTATCTGGTGAAGCCCTTTGCCTTTCAGGAGTTGCTGGCGCGGATTCGGGCCTTAGTGCGGCGGCGCCACGAGAGCCCATCACCGGAAATTGTTCTGCGCCTAGCCGATCTGACTTTGGATCCGGGCCGCAAGCTGGTGCAGCGCGCCAGCCAGACTATTCAGTTAACGGCCCGTGAGTTTGCTTTGCTGGAATACCTGCTCCGCAACCAGGAGCGGGTGGTGTCGCGGGTCGATATTCTGGAGCAGGTTTGGGAAACATCCTTTGATACAGGGTCCAACGTTATTGACGTGTATATCAACTTCCTGCGCAAGAAAATTGACAAGGATTTTTCTCCCAAGCTTATTCACACGTTGGTAGGAATGGGCTATGTAATGAAGGAAGAATAGGGTGGGGGGCTTTTTTGTGCTGGCTGCGTACCTGTCAGTGGCCGTAAGCAACAGAATTGTGCCCTTAGCACAGCAGTAGTGCATCATTTAGTATTCTCTTATGACCATTCGGACGCGTCTGGCGCTACAGTTTGCTGCCATTCTGGCCGTCACTCTGATGGTGTTTTCGCTAGTGATATACTATTTCACCTACCAATCACGCCAGGAGTTTTTTACGGCTAACCTACTGGCCCGCACCCGAGTGGTAGCTCACGTCTATCTGGATGGCACCAACCGGAGCGACGAAGCTAGCCGAGCTTCTTACCGGCGATATCTGCGTCAGTTTTATCGTACGCTACCCGAGGAAGAAGCCCGCGTGTACAATGCTGCAAACGAAGTGGTATTTCAGGAAGGGGAGGGACGTCTCGATTCAATACCGCTGAAAATGCTAGCCGAAGTACGTGCAAAGCGGCAGGTTATAATTAAAGATAAAGACTTGCGCCAGACCATTGGCGTTCTTTATCATGATGCCCAGCGTGGTGATTTTGTAGTAGTGGCCTCTTCCCTCGATGCCGACAGTAGGCGGCAGTTGCGTAGCTTGAGGCGCCGGTTACTGGGGGGCTTTTTAGCCTCGTTGAGCATAGTGGGGCTTGGTGGTTGGTTTTTTGCCCGTCAGGCATTGCGGCCGATGCAGCGTATTGTGCAGGAGGTAGATACCATCACCGCCTCCGACTTGCATCGGCGCTTGTCGCAGGCTGATGGCCAAGATGAAGTGTCCCACTTAGCACAACGCTTCAATAGCTTACTCAATAGACTCGAAACAGCTTTTGCAGGGCAGAAAAACTTTGTTCGCGACGCTTCCCACGAGCTCCGAACACCGCTGGCTGCCCTCATGGGTGAGCTGGAGGTTGCTTTGCTGCAGAAACGAACTCCTGAAGAGTACCGCCGCACCTTAAGCAGCACACTCGATGCGGCCCGCCTGCTCAGCAACCTTACCAATGGCCTGCTCCAGATAGCGCGTGCCTCTGATGACCCGTCGCAAATTACGCTTGGCTTGGTCCGGCTGGATGAGCTGTTGCTGCAGGCCCATGAGGAAATGCAGCGCCGCCAGCCTACCTGTCGCATCGACTTGGCCTTTCATGAGAATGGCAAAGCGGAACAAGACACCGTATTTGAAGTACGCGGCAACGAAGCTTTGCTGCTGGCCGCTATTCTCAACGTATTAGAGAATGCCTGTAAGTTTTCCCGCGATTCCAAAAAGCCTATTATGGCAACCCTCAGCTCTAACGAAAAACGTGTTATGCTTGAGGTACTGGATTATGGCTTGGGCATGAATGAGGCTGACCGTCAGCAAGTATTCGTGCCATTCTTCCGGGCCGAAACGGTACGTAATGTTCCAGGCCATGGTATTGGCTTGCCGCTTACTGCCAAAATAATGGGTTTGCACTGCGGCTCGGTGCAGGTTGAAAGTCAACTGAATATCGGAACGCGAGTAATATTAGAATGGCCTATTGCCTCCCAAATGAGAGTAAAAGCATAACGAGTGGAACTGACCGAATTAAGACACTGGGTTTTTAACCTTATTTTAATTCTATTTTAACCGAGTCTTAACGACTAAGGAATAGGTTTGTATCGTATCTAGTAGCTAAAGCAGCAATATTTGCTGTCTGCTGTTGGGCTGTTGTTTTAATTACAACGCATCCTCCTCCTCCATGCCACAAGTTGCTTCTTCCACTCCCCATGTAGTGCCGCCTACATCTCCTACGGAGGTGCAGATACCGCCTACTAATTATCTCAAAACGTTAAGTAAAGACATCCCATCGGGCCTGGTCGTGTTTCTGGTAGCACTGCCGCTGTGTTTGGGAATCTCTCTAGCCTCGAATGCTCCCTTGCTATCAGGGATTATTACGGGTATTGTGGGGGGCGTTGTGGTTTCCTGGCTGAGTGGTTCCCAATTAAGTGTGAGCGGTCCGGCCGCTGGTCTTACAGCCATTATGATAATGGCCATTAGCACGCTAGGCTCGTTTGAAGCCGTGCTGACCGCAACAGTAATTGCTGGTGTTCTACAGCTTATTCTCGGCTTTGCGAAGGCGGGCATTATCGGCATGTACTTCCCCACATCTGTTATTCGGGGCATGCTGGCTGCTATTGGTGTGATTCTGATTCTGAAGCAGATACCACACTTCTTAGGAGCTGATAGCGACTATTTTGAGGATCTGGACTTTCTTCAGTTTAATGGCCAAAATACTTTCACGGCAATCGGGGCGGCTCTAACGTCGATCAATGTCGGCGCGGCTATAATTGGTATCACTTCCCTGCTTATTCTAATTGCCTGGGGTTCTAAGGCCCTGCGTCGCTTGTCATTTGTACGCATGATTCCGGGTGCCCTGATTGTAGTTATAGTATCGATAGCAATAAACCAATTGCTGGGTGTAGTGGCTCCTGAACTAAAGGTGCAAGCTGCTCACTTGGTTAATCTTCCTGTTATCAGCTCATTTAGCGATGTGGTAGGCATCCTGCGCTTCCCAGATTGGAGCGCGCTATCTAATAGTTCTACTTATGTTGTCGCCATTACCATTGCTATCGTAGCTTCTTTGGAGACCTTGCTTAGCGTAGAAGCGGTTGATAAACTGGATCCGCACAAGCGCCACACTCCTCAAAACCGAGAGTTGAAAGCACAAGGGGTGGGTAACCTTATAAGCGGAATGATCGGTGGTCTGCCACTGACGGCTGTTATCGTGCGTAGCTCAGCCAATATCGATGCTGGGGGGCAAACTAAGGTGTCGGCATTTTTTCATGGCTTGTTATTGCTAGCCAGTTTGCTGTTCCTGGCTGACTTCCTCAATGAGATTCCGCTGTCAGCGTTGGCTGCTGTCCTGTTGATGGTAGGTTTTAAGCTAACCAAGCCGGCTTTGTATACCAGTCAGTGGCGCTTAGGATTAGCCCAATTCCTGCCGTTTATCGTAACAATTGTTGCTATTCTTTTCACCGACCTTCTAAAGGGTGTGTGCATCGGTCTGGCCGTGGGAGTGTTCTATATTCTGAAGGCTAACCTTGAGTCGGCTTACTTTTACCATCATGAGCCAAGCCAGGATCCTGACACGGTTCACATTAAGCTATCGGAGCACGTTTCTTTCCTGAATAAAGCGAGTATTGTTACCACTTTGGACAGAATTCCGGCGGGTAAGCACGTTATTCTGGATGGCACTGAATCATCGTATATTGACTATGATGTGCTCGAAGCCATTCAGAATTACCGAATTACGGCGGCTGAGCGTGATATCAAACTCGAACTCCGTGATATTCCTGAGGTAAGCCTGATCGCGCACTAATTTTAATTCCACCCTACACCCCCCAACACCGTCTTCCCGGCTAGTGTTGGCCTCACTAAGTCCTTATACATCCCCATGAAAGAGATTCTGGAAAATAACCGTATCTGGGTTGAGCGAATGCTGGCTCAGGATCCGCAGTACTTCGAAAAGCTAGCTCTGGGTCAAAAGCCTCAGTATCTGTTTATCGGCTGCTCCGATTCACGCGTACCCGCTAGCGCAATCACCGGAACCGGCCCGGGCGAAATGTTCGTGCATCGTAACATCGCCAACATGGTGGTGCACACCGATATGAACCTGCTGTCGGTGCTCCAGTATGCAGTAGAAGTATTGAAGGTCCAAGACATTATCGTGTGCGGCCACTATGGTTGCGGTGGGGTGGCAGCAGCAGCAGCCGGCAAGCAGTATGGCCTGATTGACAACTGGCTAACCAATATCCGGGACGTTATTCGTTTGCACGAAAAAGAGTTTTTGGGCATTGAGGATGAGGATCAGCGTCTCCGGCGTTTGGTTGAGATGAATGTTATTGAGCAGGTGCGCAACCTGGGCAAGACTAACATCATTCAGAATGCCATGAGAGGTGGCAATCCTGTCCGTCTGCACGGCTTGGTATACGATATCAGAGAAGGACTTCTAAAGGATCTGAAAGTCGATGATGCATTAATGAGTGATTTCGAGCATATCTATGGCACCGAAGCTATGGAGCATGCTGAGGAAGTGCTTGAGGATCAAGTAGAGGCTACCGATGACTTAGGTGCCAAAAACAAAGCTTCTAATTAGTATCTCGCTAAGGAATGAAGCCAGCAAACGTTGACTTTAAGTGTATTTAGCTACCACTAGCCGACGTAAACTGAGGGGGATACGTTGGTAACTGGGAACCTCCGTGACTAAGTAGTCACGGAGGTTTTTTTATGTCCAAAAAAGCCCCCCACGTAACACTAGTCTGTGGCGATGCCGTAAGAGAAATGAACAAATTGATTCTTACTACTATGAAGACTAAACTAAAAAAGCTTTCCAATCAGGTAATCGTTATTACAGGCGCCTCATCCGGCATTGGTCTGGTTACGGCCCGCATGGCTGCCGCGCAAGGTGCCCGATTAGTGCTGGCTGCCCGCAGTGAAGAAGCCCTGCGCCAGCTGGTGGCCGAGATAAAGGAAGGCGGCGGCCAGGCCATCCACGTAGTAGCCGATGTAAGCAATCAGGATGATGTGCGCCACATTGCCGAGTCAGCCAAAAACCGCTTTGGCGGCTTCGATACGTGGGTAAATAACTCCGGCGTGTCGATTTATGGCAAGATTGAGGAGGTGCCCATTGAGGACATGCGCAAGCTGTTCGAGACCAACTTTTGGGGGCTGGTTTACGGCTCGCTGGAAGCCACCAAGCACCTCAAGCAGAAGGGCGGTGCCATCATCAATATCGGCAGCATCCTGTCTGAGACGACGGCCATTCTGCAAACCATTTATAGCGCCAGCAAGCACGCCGTGAAAGGCTTCACCGATGGCTTGCGCATGGAGCTGGAAATGGACGAAGCGCCGGTGGTAGTTACGCTGATCAAGCCGGCTGCAATTGATACGCCGTATCCGCTGCACGCCAAGAACTATATGGAGCGCGAAGCCCAGCACGCGCCGCCCGCCTACGCCCCCGAAACCGTAGCCCGCGCTATTCTGCACTGCGCTGAAACGCCCGAGCGCGAAATAACGGTGGGCGGTGGTGGCCGCGCCATCACGGCTCTGAACAACTGGGTGCCGAGCCTGCTCGACAAGTTCATGGAGAACGTGTTTGTCAAGCAGGAAAAGGCCGATTACCCGCCTCAGCCCCGCGACAATAACGGACTCGACGGCGCCATTGGCTCGTTGGAAGAGCGTGGCAACTATCCTGGCTACACCCGCGAAAGCAGCTTTTATACGCAAGCTACTACGCATCCACTAGCGGCTGCGGCCCTCATTGGTGCGGGCGTAGCTATTACGGCGGCTTTGCTGAACTCATCCAAGGATAAAAACTCCGCTCGCCGCCCGAAGCACGTAACCACCACTTACCCCGATGGCACCCGCGAAGTGCATTAATCAGGATTTCGGTAAGTAAAAAAGCCCCCCGGACAGCATCTGGGGGGCTTTTTTTTAAGAGTGCCCGTCGAGTAGCTTGGTCTGTGGAAGCCGCCGCTATTCCGCGTCTTTCAACGACTGCATATCGATGACGTAGCGGTAGCGCACTTCCTTGTCCATCATCTTGTCAAAGGCTTTATTAATGTCCTGCATCCGAATCATTTCAACGTCGGGCAGAATATTATGCTGAGCGCAGAAGTCCAGCACTTCCTGGGTTTCGGCAATGCCGCCGATGATAGAGCCCGCTACTGTGCGCCGAAACTTGGCGACATCCATATTGTTGAGCGGCTTCTTATACTCGCCCAGTAGTCCCACTGCTACCACGGCGCCATCCAAGTTGAGCAGGTTCACATAGTCGTTGATATCGTACTTATCAGGTATGGTATTAAGAATGAAGCTGAAGGAGGCTTCGTGCTGCTTCATGGCGTCGGCATCGGTGGAGAACAGCACTTTGTCGGCGCCCATTGCTTCAGCGTCTGCCTGCTTGTCTTTGGAGGTGGTGATGGCTGTTACATTGGCTCCCAATGCTTTAGCGAGCTTCACGGCCATATGGCCCAGGCCACCCAACCCTACTACACCTACCTGGTCGCCGGCTTTCACCTTCCAGTGCTTCAGGGGCGAATACGTGGTTATGCCAGCGCACAGAATAGGCGCTACAGCATTGATATCGAGGCCGTCCGGAATGCGTAGCACAAACGATTCCTTCACGGTCATGTTGGTTGAGTAGCCGCCGAAAGTGTTGGTACCGCTGCCGTCTGGTTTCATGGGGCCATTGTAGGTGGCCGTCCAGCTTACGGGTCCCTGGCAATAGTTTTCCTCGCCGTGCTGGCAAGGCTGGCACTGTCCGCAAGAGTCAATCATGCAGCCCACGCCCACGATGTCGCCGGCTTTAAACTTGGTTACGGCGCTGCCCACGTCCGTCACGCGCCCCACTACTTCGTGGCCGGGTACGCAGGGATAAATCGTGTTTCCCCAGTCATTCTTCGCTTGATGCAAGTCGGAGTGGCACACGCCGCAGTAGAGAATATCAATGTGCACTTCATCGGCTTGGGGTGCGTGCCGCTCTATTTCCATGGGCGCGAGGCCGTTAAAAATCGAATTAGTGGCCCCGTAGGCTTTGGTTTTAATAGCTTCCATAGAATAGAAAAGGTTGGTTTTGGAGGTGGAAAAGAGCGGTGTGAAACCTCAGCAACGCAAGCGGCCAGGCTACTGATGAGTTACGGCTGCAACTACCTGGGGTTGAGTTATATTTAGGTCTCCTGAATCCTCATCTACAGACAGACCCTGTCAGCGACCTTTTACCGCGTTATCTTTGTTGATTCTTCGCTGCCTTCACCCAGCGAAATCAGTATTTAATCAGCGAAACCCTGCGATTTGAAAGTCTGCATTGCCGAAAAGCCTAGCGTAGCCCGCGAAATAGCCAACGTGCTCGGTGCCAGCCGGCGCATGGATGGCTATTATGAGGGCAATGGCTACCAGGTCACCTGGACGTTTGGGCACTTTTGCCAACTGCGCGAGCCCGAGGACTACCGCCCCGAATGGAAGCGCTGGAGCATCCACGATTTGCCCATGATGCCCGACTCGTTCGGCATCAAGCTTATGCGCCGCGACGACGGCGTGGTGCGCCAGTTCAACGTCATTAAAAACCTGCTGGCCAGCGCCGAGGAAGTCATCAACTGCGGCGACGCGGGGCAGGAGGGAGAGGTCATTCAACGCTGGGTGCTGACGGAGGCTAAATACCGCAAGCCCTTCAAGCGTCTCTGGATTTCTTCACTCACGGAAGAAGCTATCCGTCAGGGATTTGCCAACCTGCGCGAAGGCTCCGAGTTCGACCGCCTTTACCAGGCCGGCAAGAGCCGCGCCGTGGGCGACTGGCTGCTGGGCCTGAACGCCACGCGTTTGTTTACGCTTAAATACGCCGCTGGTCAGAAGCAGGTGCTGAGCATCGGGCGGGTGCAAACGCCTACGCTGGCCTTGCTCGTCGATCGGTACCACGAAATCCAGAACTTCAAGCCGGAGCCGTATTGGGTGCTGCGTACCGAGTATCGGGGCACCATGTTCAGTCACGTTGCGCCACCCAAAAAAGGCAAAGCCGATGATGATGATGAGCCCGACGAAAAAGCCCGATTGAAAGCGCGTGGCTACTTTGTGAGTCAGGAAGAAGCCGATGTGGCATTAGAAGCCGTGCGGGGGGCAATTTTCACCGTCACCAACGTGGAAATCAAGAAGGCCCTCGAAACGCCGCCTTCTCTCTTCGACCTGACTTCCTTGCAGGTGCAGTGCAACAACCAGCTGGGCCTCTCGGCCGAGGACACGCTCAAAACGGTGCAGAGCCTTTACGAGAAAAAAGTCGTCAGCTATCCGCGCGTCGATACCACGTTTCTGCCCGACGACCAGTACCCCAAAATTGCCGGCATCATGCGCGGCCTGGGGGGCTATTCCGGGCTTACGGCGCCCTTGCTGGAGGGCAAAATTCGCAAGTCGACCAAGGTTTTTAATAATAACAAAGTCACCGACCACCACGCCATCATCCCGACGGGCGCGAGTGCCGGCGGCCTGGGCGGCTCCGAGAGCAGCGTGTACGATATCATTGTGCGCCGCTTCCTGGCCGCGTTTTACCCCGATTGCGAAGTCAGCAACACGACCGTGACCGGCGAAGCCGCTGCGCATCCGTTCCGCGTGCGGGGCCGCCAAATTCTGAATCCCGGCTGGCGCATTGTGTACGGCGACCCCGAAAAGCAGCAAGCTCCCTCAGCGCCCAAAGCTGCCGGCGAAGGCGACGACGATGTGGTCAGTACCGTATTACCGTCGTTTACCCAAGGCGAAAATGGCCCCCACAAGCCTCGTCTCGACCAAAAAGTAACCCAGCCTCCGCGCGAATACTCCGAGGCTATGCTGCTACGCGGTATGGAAACCGCCGGCCGCAATGTGGACGACGACGAACTGCGCCTGGCCATGAAGGAAAACGGCATCGGCCGTCCCAGCACCCGCGCCGCCATCATCGAAACCCTGTTCAAGCGCGGCTACATCCGCCGCGACAAAAAGAAGATTCTGCCCACGCCCACCGGCGTCGAGCTGATCGGCCTCATCCGCAACCCCACCCTGAAATCGGCGGAGCTGACGGGGCAGTGGGAGCAGAAGCTGCGCCAGATTGAAGCCGGCAACCTCGATTCCGAGCAGTTTTTGGGTGAGTTGAAAACGCTGGTGCGCGAGATGGTGCTGGAAGTGAAATCCGATGGCTCGGGGCGCGGCATCAGCGTTAGTGCGCCGGGCAGTGCGGTCGCTGGGGGGCAAAAATCGGCTTTGTCAGCAGCAAAAATGCCCCCCACAGCTGCCAAGCCTGTAGCGCCAGCCGTACCGGGTAGCCTTGGTGCGTGTCCGGCTTGCGGCCAGGGCCACATCATGCGGGGCAAAACGGCCTTTGGTTGCTCGCGCTGGCGCGAGGGATGCGCCTTGCGTCTACCCGGTCAGTTTGAAGGCAAAAACCTGACGGACAAGCAAGTGTCGGCGCTGCTTAGCAAAGGCCGTACGCCTGTCATCAAAGGCTTTATCGACGACGTAGGCCAGAAGTTCGATGCGGCCGTACGCCTCACGCCCCAGCACACGCTGGAGCTGGTGCGCGCCGCCGAAAGCAAGCCCGCCACCACCGAAGCTCCCCAGCAGATTCCGTGTCCGGTGTGCCGCCTGGGCACCATGCTGCGCGGCAAAGCGGCCTACGGCTGCTCCCGCTTCCGCGAAGACTGCCAGTTTCGGGTGCCGCTGGAGCTATGCGGCCGCACGCTCACCGAGGCACAGATTGCGCAGCTCCTGCGCCGGGGCAAAACGGGCGTTATCCGCGGCTTTACGTCCCAGCGCACCGGCCAGAAGTTTGAAGCCGCCTTGCAGCTTGCAGGTGATAAGGTGGAATTTGTGTTTGAGAAGAAGTAAGTAGCTCAACACTAGCAACTCATAGCTGGCAATTCAGTACCTGACACTATGCCTATCGGTAAACTACTTGTATTTCTCGGCCTGGGTTTGGCACTGCTGGGGAGCATTTTATGGCTTGGTGGCGGTAGCTGGTTTAGCTGGTTCGGCCGCCTGCCCGGCGACGTACGCGTGGAGCGGCCAGGGTTTCGGCTGTATATGCCGTTCGTGTCGATGCTGCTGCTGAGTGTGTTGTTTAGTCTGATAATGTGGGTGGTGCGGCGCTTGAACTGAGCGCGTTTTATAATCAAAGGCGGTCATGCAGAGCGGAGCGAAGCATCTCGCGTGTTTAGTAGGAGTAGGTTGGCAACGTCAGCACGCGAGATGCTTCGCTCCGCATGACGTTCTTTTAGGCTTTTACTACTGTCTTGCATGGCCGCCTCACAAATCAATCAAACACGCGCTGGCTCAGAAATCCGGGTGGTGCCGGGTGCGGCGCCATATTGCACGATATTTTCCACCATGCCTTTGAAAATAATGAAGTGAAAAGGCACCAGCGAATACCAGTACAGCCGACCCGCCAGGCCGCGGGGCCGGAAGGCGGCCAGCTGCTCCAGGCGGTGGCCGCCCGTCGCTTCGTCGGGCACGATACGGAACTGTAGCCAGGCCTCGCCGGGCAGCTTCATTTCGGCGTAAAGCAGCAAGCGGCGGCCGGGGCGGTCGGCTACAAGAACGCGCCAGAAGTCGAGCTGGTCGCCGGCGCGCAGGTCGGAGGGGGAGCGGCGGCCCCGGCGCAAGCCCACGCCGCCGGCCAGCTTATCGAGCAGGCCGCGCACGCGCCAGAGCCAGTCCACTTTGTACCAGCCGCGCTCCCCGCCGATGCTCCATACGTTTTGCAGCACCTCGTCGGGGTCGCGGGTGAAGGCCATTTCCTGACGGTCGAAGAGCATACCGTGCTGCGGAATCTGCACGAAGTCCATATAGTTGCGCTCCATCACGCCACTGCTCAGCGCATCGGTCCAGCTGCTGATAACTTCATTCTGCTCGATGCGGGTAAAAGCCAGCTTTAGCGCCTCCGCGTAGCCCATACATTCGTGCCGTATAACCTGCGAAATGCTGCGCTTGGGCGCCACAATGGTATCATTGCGCAGACTGTCAACCAGACTCTGCGCCAGCGAAAACGTGGTGCTGGTGACCAAAAACAGCCACAGCGACGACAGCCGCGGCGTGAGCACGGGCACAGTAAGTATATAGCGACGATAGCCTCGCACCTCAGCCAGGCCCAGCAGCATCTGCTTGTAAGTCAACACATCAGGCCCGCCAATGTCGAAGCTTTGCCCTAGGCAAGCGGGGTTGTCAAGCACGGCGGTCAGGTAGAACATTACGTCGCGCACCCCGATGGGCTGACAGCGGGAGTTGAGCCAGCGCGGCGTAATCATCACCGGCAGCTTCTCCACCAAGTCCCGAATTATCTCAAACGATGCGGAGCCCGAGCCGATGATAATACTGGCCCGCAGCACCGTGAGAGCCGCTTTTTCGGCCTTTTGCAATACCGTTTCCACTGCCCTGCGCGAACGTAGATGCGCAGATAAGCCCCGATCATTGGCAATGCCGCTGAGGTAGATAATCTGCCGCGATGACGTTCGATTGATATACTGGGTGAAGTTCTCTGCCGATTGGCGCTCCGCCTGCACAAAATCCTGATCGGTGCCGCTCATGGAGTGCACCAGGTAGTAAGCCGCATCGATGTCGGGGGGCAAATTTTGCAGAGAGGAGGACTGTAGCAAGTCGCCCTGCGCTACAGTGACCTGGGTGCGCAGCCGCTCGGGCGTGCTGAAGCGGCGCGGGTCGCGCACCAGACACACCACTTCGTGGCCCGCCTCCAGCAGCAGCGGCAACAAGCGCTGGCCGATGTAGCCATTGGCGCCGGTAAGCAGAATTTTCATGGGCGGGCTCGTAAATGGTACGAACTAAGAACCGCTGAAGCAGTACTTAGTTGTAGAGCCAAGCTTGCCCTACCTTTGGGCTACCGTTGCCGCCACTTTCCCAAATCACCTGCTTATGCCCCTTCCGCTTACCTCCCGTACCTGGCTTTGGCTCTGGCTGCTAGTCCTCGGGGGGGGATTTTTTGTGGGCCTGGGCGCGTGGGGTCCGCTAGAAAGCAGTGAGGCGCGCTACGCCGAAATTGGTCGCGAAATGCTGGTCACCGGCGACTGGCTGCACCCGCGCCTGCTCGGTATTCAGCACTTTCATAAGCCTCCGCTTACCTACTGGCTCACGGCGGCGGGACTTACTATTTTTGGCCCCCACGCGGCCGGCGTGCGCATTCTGCCGGTGCTGGCCGTATTGCTGCAAGTGCTGCTCATGTACAAGCTGGGCGAGCTGCTGTTTAAAGGTGACCGGGCCCGCGCGCTGGCGGCGGCTGTCGTCTATGGCACCTTGCCCGTGGTGCTCATTTCGGCCCTCAACGTAACCACCGATGCCTACCTGGCCACGCTGGAGCTGGCAGCGGCCTACGGCATTCTGCGCTACTACGCCGGGGGGCAAATTCGCTGGCTCTACCTGTTTTGGGTGGGCCTCGGCTTAGCTTTTCTGACCAAAGGACCGGTCGGCTTTATTCTGCCGCTGATGGCCGTTATCAGTCATTACTTCAAGCAAGATGCCGACCAAAAGCAAGCCCGCCGACCTTTCACGGTGCACCACGCGCTGGGTTTCGGGTTGTTTGTGCTGGTCGGGCTCAGCTGGTATTTGTACCTCATAGCCGAGAATCCAGCCTTTATCCGGTATTTTCTGTTTGAGCACACCGTGGAGCGCTTTGCCAATCCTAACACTTTTGGCCGGGCCAAGCCGTGGTGGTTTTATCTGGTGCTGGCCCCGGCCACCAGTTTGCCGTGGTCGGTAGCGCTGGTAGTGCTGGCCGTGCGTACTGGCTGGGAAAGCGTGCCTCAACTCTGGCGCAATGTGCTCATCTTCTGGGTACTGCTGCCGTTGTTTTTTTTCTCCTTGTCCAGCTCCAAGCTGCTGCTTTACGTGCTGCCGATATTCCCCGGCATGGCCCTGCTAACGGTGTATTACCTGGGGCGGTGCACAGAGGCGGCGCTGTTTCGCTGGTACGTGGGAATTGTAGCCTTCTTCGGCTTCCTGCTGGCCATTTTATGCCTGGCGCCTGCGTTTGCCGGGGTGCTGGATCTGCCTTTCGCCCTGCGTCCTATGGCGGCGGCGGTGCCGGCGGCGGGCGTGGTGGTGCTGGTTATTACGCTCACGCTCTGGGAGCAGGTACGTGTAGCGCCCCGTTTGTTGGCGGCGGCTGTCATGTTCACGCTTACGCTGCTACTGGCCGCTAAGCCCATTCTGCACCAAAATGAGCTGGCCGCCAACGGCACACGTCCGCTGGCTGAGTTGCTGCGCCAGCGCCAGCTTACGCAACAGCCTGTGCTGGTGTACAATGAACTGCTGCCGTCCCTAGCGTTCGAGCTGGGCAAAATTCCCGTTTCTCTCAACGACGGCAACCACAACCTCAACCGCGAAACGCAGTTTGAGCCCAATCGGCGGTGGCAACAAAACCTGATCTACCTCAGTGACTCCACCCAGCGGCCCGCCCTCGACTGGATGCTCCAGCAACGCCCCGTACTCATCGTGAAAGGCGAGCTAAACCCCGAAAGACAGTGGCTGCTGCCATATTTCAAGCAGCATGAGACCTTAGGCAAATGGACCGTGTGGTATTAGGGAGAGGATACTGATCAGCTTGATTTTTTTAAGACAATGGGCAAACGCTACGAAGGTTGTAAGCTCTTATCCGTTTTCGATCATATCACTAAAAAAGCCCCCAGAGTAGCTCTGGGGGCTTTTTTAGTGATATGATATTTTCTTCTAGATGTATACCGCCTCGGCCTTCTCCCGCAGGTTATAAGCCGAGCTCATCACCTCGCCATAGGCTCCCGCCGAACGCAGCGCAATCAGGTCACCGCGCTTCGTCTCAGTCAAAGGAACCGCGCGTCCAAATGTGTCTGACGACTCGCAGATGGGCCCTACCACGTCGTAGGGCTGAATTTCGCCCTGGCTGCTGAGGTTTTGAATGTGATGATGACTACCGTATAAAGCCGGCCGAATGAGCTCAGTGAGGCCCGCGTCGAGGATGGCGAACTGGGTTTGCTGACTGCGCTTCACGTACAGCACCCGACTTACCAGGGTGCCGCTTTGCGCCACGATGGCGCGGCCTAACTCCACGTGCACCTGCTGGCCCGGCCGCCGGATCAGGTGCTGCTCGAAGGTGCGGAAGTAGGCCTCGAAGTCGGGAATAGGGTTGGTGTCGGGGTCGTTGTAGTCGATGCCCAGACCGCCGCCCACGTTGAGGTGCGGTAAGTGGTGGCCTTGCTCTTCGAGCCAAGCTTGCAGCTCGTTTAGCTTCTGGCTAAGCTCGGCAAACACCGCTAAATCAGTGATTTGCGAACCGATATGCGCGTGCAAACCCACCAGCTCCAGGTGCGGCAAGCTGGGTAGCTGTTCAACTACCGCCGGCAGATCACCCAGGCCAATCCCGAACTTGTTGGCTTCTAGGCCCGTCGTGATGTAGTGATGGGTCTGCGCGTCCACGTTCGGGTTCACGCGCAGCGCCACCCGCGCCCGCCGATTTTGCCCCCCAGCTAGCTCGTTCAGCACCACCAACTCCTCCGCCGACTCCGCATTAAAGCACCAGATATCCGCCGCCAGCGCCCGGTTGATTTCCGCGTCCGTTTTGCCAACGCCCGCAAATACAATGTCCTGGGGGGCAAATCCGGTGTCGAGGGCGCGCTGTACTTCGTTGGCGCTCACGCAATCAGCCCCAAGGCCGTGCTGCTGAATAAGGCGCAAAATGGGCTCGTTGGCGTTGGCTTTCAGGGCATAATGCACATGAAACCCCCGCGGCCGCGCCGCCTGCTGCACAGCTTCAAGCGTGCGCGTGAGCAAGCCCAGATCGTAGTGATAAAAAGGCGTAGGGCGGGAGAGAAGCTCGCCGGAAAGAGAGAAAGACATTATAAAAAGTGATAAGCAACGATGGGCCTCATCCCCTAGGACTTCGCGCATGAAGCGAACCGGGGCTAGGGGATGAGGCCCATCGTTGAAGAGAAAATCTACCGCTGAAACAGCCCCGCGTTCAACGCCTTCAACGTCCGCGTTTTATCAGCGGTGTGTACCAGCAGGCTGATATTATTGGGCGAGCCACCGTAGGAAATCATCCGCAGCGGAATGTCGCCCAGCGCGTTGAACACCAGCCGGGCCGAGCCGTGGTTTTCCTGAATCAGATTACCAACCAAACAGATAATGGTCTGATTTTCATCAATTTCCACGTTGCCAAAATCGCGCAGCTCAGTCAGGATTTCCTGCAAGTGCGTGGCATCATCAATAGTTAAAGACACGGCCACTTCTGACGTCGTAATCATGTCGATGGGCGTGCGGTAGCGCTCAAAAACCTCGAACACGCTGCGTAGAAAGCCGTGCGCCAGCAGCATTCGGCTCGACTTGATCTTGATAGCCACTAAGCCGTCTTTCGCCGCCACCGCCTTGATAGCCTCCGAGCCGGTTTTGCTGGAAATGAGCGTGCCGGGCGCTTCAGGCTGCATCGTGTTGAGCAGGCGCACTGGAATATTGTACTGGCGAGCGGGCAGCACTGAGCTGGGGTGCAGAATTTTAGCTCCGAAATATGCCAGCTCGGCCGCCTCATCAAACGACAACTCGCGTATAGGGTAGGTGCCTTCTACCACGCGTGGGTCGTTGTTGTGTAAGCCATCAATGTCCGTCCAGATCTGGATTTCGTCGGCGCTGGCCGCCGCGCCGATAAGCGAAGCGGAATAGTCGGAGCCGCCGCGCTTGAGGTTGTCGATGTCGCCCTTAGCGTTACGACAGATGTAGCCTTGCGTGATAAACAGCTTCTGGCCGGCGTGGGGGGCTAATTGCTGGGCCAGATGCTCCCGAATGTAAGCGTCGTCGGGCTCGTCGTTGGTGTCAAGGCGCATGAATTCCAAAGCGGGCAGCAATACCGCATCCTGCCCGCGCACGGCCGTCAGGTAGCGGTGAAACAGCAGCGTACTCAGCAGCTCGCCCTGGGCCAGAATCACCCGCTCGCCCGAGGTCGACAGGGGCTGACGCATCAGATTGAAGATGGTTTTGAAGCTGGTACTTAGCTGACTTATAGCCTCTTCGGCTACGGCTGGCTCGGGCAGCAGCTCGCGGGCCACCATCATATAGTGCTGACGCAGAATCTCGGTCTGAGACGTAGCGGCCTGGATTTCACCTTCAAAAAGCAGCTTCGCAATAGCAACCAGCGAATTGGTTGTACCCGACATGGCCGACAACACCACAATGCGCGGCTCGGAACTTTGAATGAGGTCGGCCACCGAATGCATCCGCGCCGCCGACCCGACGGACGTGCCGCCAAACTTGAGAATTCTCATGAAAAATATAAAGCGTAGGAACCCCCAAGGTAAGGCCCAAGCCGCAAGATGTGAAATGATGCTTGTCTGGGGGGCTTTTTTTTAAGATCTGAAGGCAAGAGACACAGCCAAACCGATGCGCGATGCAGGAAGCAAATTATTCTGCCAAAAGTCATGACGCGGTAGAGACGCAAGATTTTGCGTTTCCTCGTTGCAGAGGATGTTATTTCTGAATAGCGCTAAGTCTGTCGTTCAACGAGGACGCGCAAAATCTTGCGTCTCTACCGCATTTAAAACCTCCTTTTTACTTCGCTAAATCATTCAGCACAAGCAACTCTTTTAATTCACTGGTTACTATATTCAACCTGTTCCCACATTCTCAAGCACTCACCCATGAAACCTTGTTTATGCTTTCCATTCCTGCTATTTCTGGCTGGTTCGCTAGCGGCTAGCACCCACACCCAAGCCCAGCAAACACTCCGAATTCCGGTAGCTAGTCCGGCCGTGCGCATCCGTCAGGATTTCTCGGTTTCCTTCGTGGAGCTGAGCTACTCGCGCCCTTCCAAGAAAGGCCGCGAAATTTTTGGCAAGCTGGAGCCCTACGGCCAGGTGTGGCGCACGGGCGCCAACACCAATACTAAAATTCGCTTCGGGGAAGAAGTAAAATTTGGTGGCCAAACCGTGCCAGCGGGCACCTACGCCTTGTTCAGCATTCCGGGCCCCAAGGAGTGGACGCTGATTCTGAATCGGGATACCGCGCAGTGGGGCGCCTACACCTACAAGCCCGAAATGGACGTGGTGCGAGTAAAAGCCGTGCCTGTAACCCTGCGCGACCCCGCCGAAACCATGAGCCTGACCCTGGAAAACCTGAAGCCATCCGCCGCCGACCTCACCCTGCGCTGGGACAAAACCCAGGTAAGCGTGCCCCTCACCGCCGACTCAGATGCGCAGGTAGAAGCCCAGATTGCGCAGGCTATGCAAGGCGAAAAAAAGCCTTACATCTCTGCCGCACAGTATTACTACAACAATAATAAAGACCTCAACCAAGCCCTCACCTGGCTGGATGCTTCCATTAAGCAGCAGCCCAGCTACTACGCCTATTACTGGAAGGCTCGCGTGCTGCAAAAAGCCAAGCGCCCCGACGAAGCCACAGCCGCTGCCAAGCAGTCGTTGGAACTGGTAAAAGCGGAAAAAACGCCGTCAATTAAAGAGGAGTACGTTCGCTTGAATCAGCAGCTGTTAGCGGATATTGGCGGTAAGAAATAAGGTGACCTCGCTATCAAGTTTGCAACTAAAAGAGCCCCCCAGATGTGTTCTGGGGGCTTTTTCCTTGAGTTACTGCTTCTTCAGCTTCCGCAGCTCCTCTTTTGTTGCGGGTTTTAGGCTGATGGCTGTGCCGCCGCCGGGAGCCAGTTGTAGCGGAAGTTGCGTGCGGCTGTCTACCAGTACTTGCCGGATCTGGTAAACCATGGGGTTCTTTTCCCAGTCGGCATCTTTGCCATCGGCGTAGATGGTGGCAGTGTATCGGGCCTTGGGGGGCAAAAAGTCCAGCTTTACGGTCTGGCGACGGGCCCGCTCGTCGGTGATGGCGCCCAGGTACCACTCGTCTTTGCCCTTGGCTTTGCGGGCCGTGATGATGTATTCGCCTGGCTCGGCAGCCAGAATGCGGGTGTCGTCCCAATCCACGGGCACATCTTTAATGAACTGGAACGCGTCGAGGTGCTGCTCGTAGGCTTCGGGCAAGTCGGCGGCCATTTGCACGGGGCTGTACATGGTCACATACAGGGCCAGCTGCTTGGCTAATGTCGTGTGTACTTGGCGGCCTTTGTTGGCCTTCGGATTCCAAGGTTCGAGCTTGATTTGGAAAATGCCCGGCGTATAATCCATAGGCCCACCCATGAGGCGGGTGAAGGGCAGAATGGTTTCGTGCTCGGGCGGATTGCCGGTGCTCCAGGCGTTAAACTCGTTCCCGCGGGCAGCTTCTGAGGCCAGCCAGTTGGGGTATGTACGGTGCAGGCCCGTCAGCCGCACCGACTCGTGCATATCCACCATAATCTGCTGCTGGGCCATGTTGGCGGCGGTGCGGTTGTAGTGATTCACCATCCATTGCCCATCATGGTGCTCGCCGCGCGGAATGATGCGGCCCACGTAGCCGGTTTTCACGGCGTCGTAGCCGTGCTCTTTCATGAAGCGCAAGGCGGTTTCTTGGCGGCGCTCGTAGTTGGTCACCGAACTGGACGTTTCGTGGTGCATCATCAGCTTCACGCCCTTGCTGGCTGCGTAGCGCTGCAACTCCTGCACGTCGAAGTCGGGGTAGGGCGTCACGAAGTCAAATACTTCCTCTTTCCAGTTATTGGCCCAGTCTTCCCAACCCACGTTCCAGCCTTCCACCAGCACGCTTTGCAGGCCGTGCTTGGCGGCAAAGTCGATGTAGCGCTTCACGTTGGCGGTGTTGGCGCCGTGGCGACCGTTGGGTTTCAGCTTGCTCCAGTCGGTAGTCGCCAGCTTGATGTTGCTAGTGTCGGCGTAGTTCCAGCTGGCTTTGTTTACGTGCATTTCCCACCACACGCCCACAAATTTCTGGGGCTTAATCCAGCCCGTATCAGCTATTTTGCTCGGCTCGTTTAGGTTCAGAATGAGCTTGGAGGCAAGTACCTCGGGCGCTTTGTCGCTAACCACAATCGTGCGCCACGGCGTATGCTCGGGCGCTTGCAGATAGGCCTTCGCTCCGGTGGCCGAGGGCACCAGATGGCTGGTTAGACCGAACGCTTTGGTGTCCACATCCAGCATCATAGCCGGATAATTCACCAGCGCCGCCTCATGTATATTCACGTACAGCCCGTCCTGGGTCTTCAGCATCAGCGGCGTCTGCACCCGCTGGGGGGCAGATTTTAGCTGAATAGCCTCAATAGGCGTGGTATTAATCTCGCTTAAGCGGGTGGTACTGTAGGTGTACTCGTTGGAGTCGTAGTCGCCCGGAATCCAGAAGGTTTTGTGGTCACCGGTGAGGTTAAACTCGGTTTTTTCCTCCTGCACGGTGAAGTAGGTGAAGCCCGGCTGAGCCGGAAACTCGTAGCGAAAGCCCAGTCCATCATCGTACAGCCGGAAGCGCACCACCAGCCGCCGATTCTTCGCGGCGGCCTGCTGCAGCGTCACGGCCAGTTCCTTGTAGCGGTTGCGAATCTGCTTCACCTCACCCCACACCGGCGCCCACGTTTCATCCGTCGCCGACGAGTCGATTTTAGCGATGGTAAAGCCTTTATCAAAGCCGGGTTGGTTTTGGAGCAGAACTGCTAAACGGCTGGGCTTTATAACGGGCTTCGCGCCGAATCGGAGTTGGTAAGTTGGCTCGCCGGCCGTGTTTACTTGAAAGTTGAGCGTCAGCTTTTTGGTTGGGGAGTGCAGCGTTTGGGCTTGAGTAGAATAGATTGCTAGTGTTATGAAACAGCCAGCAATAATATATTTCATTAGGCAATTCATAGTAAGATTAATTAGGTGCCGTTCGGTTTAGTGTCTTTTTCTGGCTTCAACAATTGCGTGATCGATTTGCAATTGAATTTTCCGAATTGGGCTTTTCCTATTTTGTTTGTAGTAAATGTTTTTTGTCTTCTTGTGAAAAAAAATAGTTCGCTTGATTAGGGCAAAATGGTCGTAATATTGACTGATAGTATCCTTCCCTATTATAAAATCAAAACTATAATTATCTCCATGGTTTCGATGAATAACTTCAGCCTCACCGCTGTCGCTATCTATTGTGGTAAAATCTTTTATTGTACCTTTATTTATTTCGCTCCAGTTAACACTCAAGTACGACCAGAACATATCTTTATAAACCACGACTGGCGATATAATAGAGCAATTATCTAAATAGGTTAGATAGGTTTTAGAATGCTGTTTCCATAATACATAGGTTGGTGTAAAGTCTCCTTTAGATGAACAGGATGAGTCTTCTGTAATCCTGCTTCCTCTACATCCAACACAATAGCTTCTATAAACGCATATTGAATCTACCCTTCGCTTATGCAACTCTGCAACTAAACTGTCTGTTCGAATTTCAAGTGGAGACTTTTTATATTGACCTTTAACAGAGTGAACCATTAAGTAAAACGTTAACAAAGCAACTAAGTGCAATAACCTTGGATTTAAATTCATACTGATTTTTTCGATGATAGAATATAAATCGAACTATGTAACTGTGTCAGTGCGACTGTGTAAACATCATTTATTTCCTTTCGGCTGGATAGAACTAGTTGCGCAAAATCAGGTACTGATACGGCTGTAAAATAAGCTGCGTACTCAACATCAAAGGCTGACCGTTTAAAGCATTTAGCCAAGGTGAGTTGACCAAGCCAGCGGGTACCCCATACGTTGTTGCCGCATTTCGAAGGTTGACCAGCACTAAGACCTTCTCGTTGCCGACAGTTTTCGTGAACGCGCACACATCGTCGCTGCTATAGGAGGTAAGTGCTCCATTGCGCACGGCGTCGCTGCTGTTGCGGAAGCGGAGGATGCTTTTGTATTCCTTGGTAACGGCCGGGTTGAGCGACCAATCAATCGTTCGGCGCGCTCCCATAAAAGGCAGCCGGGCCGGAAATCCTACTTCCTGACCGTTGTAAATCATGGGTGTGCCGCGCATGTAAGCGACCACCACAAAGGCGGCCATAGCCCCTTGCTGACCATTGAAAAGCTCCTGCGGGGTGCCGTCCGAGCTGTTTATATCGTGGTTGGAAATGTAGCGCAGCATGCGGGCCCCGGCCGGAGCATTGGCATAATTCACCTCATTGAGCTTATCGAGGAGCTTGACGCTGGCTCGCTTGGCAAAAATGTCTTTCATGGTGGCCAGGAAATCGAAGCCATAGCGAAGCGGAAAACCAGCCTGGAAGTAGTAGGTCTTATCCGAGCCTTCCGCAATCAGGAGCAGCTTGTGCGTGCTGATGGAGTTCAGGTTGCTGACGGCCTCGGTGAGAAACTCATAAGTCGGTCCGTCGGCGTAATCGATGCGGTAGCCATCAATGTTGGCCTGAAATACCCAGTAGCGCATAGCCTGAATCATGGCTGCCCGCATGGAGGCGTTGGCGAAGTTGAGTTGGGCTACGTCGGTCCAGCCTAAGGGCGGATTCTTGATGTTGCCGGCGGCGTCCTGCTGGTACCAATCCTTGTGGGCCGTTATCCAAGGGTGGTCCCAGGCGGTGTGGTTGGCCACCCAATCGAGCACGACGGCCATGCGGCGGGCATGAGCGCCATCCACAAGGGCCCGCAAATCAGCCAGCGTACCGAGTTCCGGATTCACCGCCAGGTAGTCCTGTATGGCATAAGGCGAGTCAAATGCCTTGACCTTACCAACAGGGTAAATCGGCATCAGATACACCACATTAATGCCGAGGGCTTTGATTGAATCCAGGCGAGCTAGTACGCCCTTGAAGTTGCCTTGCGCGCTAAACGCCCGCATATTAACCTGATACACGGTGGCATTGGCCGCATCCGGCACTTCCGTGAAGGGCGTACCATACTGGGCCGGATCGGCCGTGACTGAGGGAAGAACCGGAACTGTAGGGCTGATGGTTGTGCCTTTGCTACAGGAAAGAAGTAGCACAGACCAGCACAGGAAGGCCAGCTTCCGCATGAGTTTTGAATCAAGCATAAGTAGGAGTTTGGTAGGGGCCGCGATGTAGGATGAGTGTTTTGTCTAGGGCGTGAGGTTGCCCTTACAGGTATTATATTGTTGTACAAGGTGTAGCAAGTTTGACTCGCTGAACTTACCGGTAATAATAGGGGCTGTGGAACAGTCACTAAAAAGACTACGCAAGTCGTTTCTGAATGTCGTGGCTTGCAAGAGATAGGGAGCGCGCGTACGTTCAGTTGACCGTTCGATATAGTAGTAAATGAGCGCGGACTGGTTGGCGTACACTTCATCTGGATTGTTGCCAAACAGATTATAGGTGCTACGGTACAGGTTAGCGCGGCCGCCGGCCAAGCGTTCGAGTAGCAAACACAGTGTGTTACGTTTTGACACTGGCAGCATCTTGCGCATTACGTAGGTCCTGCCATCTGATAAATGAAGGCTGTGCAGTTTCTTAATGGAATAAAACTGCTTATTGGACGAAGCTGGATCTTTCCGAAACATCACACCACGGGCCACTGTGCTACGGGTTGGGACCTCTAATTCACCCCGTAACGTATCACCATGCGCAAATACGATGTAGCCTGATTGCATTCGCTTTTGGGCGTGTGCTATCGGAGACTGGATAAGAGCCATTGTGAGTGTCAGGAATAGTATGAAAACCTTCATGAAATACATTAACCCAATAGATTAGGCTGATTAAAGGGTAATAGTTAAAAGTCAAAGGTATCGCAGTGAACGACGTTGGCCTCAAACTCTAGCAAGTAGCGTGCATCGTCGGGGTAATAGCGCGCTTTTTCGTAGTCGTCGCCGGCAAAATGTTTGATGCTTTCGTAGCTGTCCCAACGGGTGACGGTCCAGAAATGGCAGACTTCGCCCTCTATGCTGCGCAGCACCTGCACACCTAAGTTGCCGGGCGTTTTCTTGTAGTCGGCAAGGCCGGATGCTTCCAGATATTTGAGGTACTCATCGGCGTGATGAGCGTGGGTCACGCCGTGCCAAATGCGGGTAATTATCATGAGAACATTATAAGGTATTTGCATGAAGTTTTGGACCGCTGATGCGCGGTATAGACGCAATATCTTGCGTCTTGTCGTTGCACAATCTGCTGTAACAAAGCCTGGACGGTGCAAACGACGAGACGCAGTATGTTGCCTCTTTACAAAAGACGATTTACGCTAAAACTGCAGCAACCGTCCTTGCTCCGGAAAGATGAGTTTCAGCTGCAGCGAATTTGCTTCGGTGAGCTGCTTTTTGATGGTCGCTTCATTGCCGGCCGTGGGCTTGATATGGGTGATTACGACTGGCAGCCCGCGTAGCGCAGCGGCTCCGGTTAGCTGACTAAGGGCAGTCATCTCCTGCATAAGCAAAGCCGGGGTGAGATGCCCAAAAAGCTGGGCTGGCGGCTGTGCATTAGCGTAGGAAGTCTCTATGAAAATGGCTTTCAGCTGGCCGGCTTTTACCAGGGGCTGAATGGCTTGCCACAAATTGCGCAGCTGGGGGGCTTTTTCAACGGCATCCGCGCCAGTGTCGCCTAGGTAAAGAAGGTAGCTCTGCTTGCTCCGCAGCAGGAAGGCCGCGCTTTGATAAGGTTTGCCGTGGCTCAGCACAAACGTCTGAAGGCTCAAATCGGTGTTTTCGATGGCTGTTTCCTGGCCGGGCGATAAAGAACGCAACTGATATTTGCGCAGGGCCGGCGGGGCGCCGCTGCTGCCGAAGTTGGGCCAGGTGCGCCAGTTGAAATAATCGTTTTGAATGGTTTTGAGGCAGTCGCTTAGGCCGTAAATGCTCTTGGGCGAGTCGTCGGTGGCATTCAGGAGCAGGCCGGTTACGTGGTCGAGGTGGGCGTGGGAGATCAGGTAAGCCTTGATAGTATTGCGAATTACCTCGGTCGCTGGCCCCGCGAATACCTTGCGTGCCACGGCCTTTTCCACGCCGCTGTACACAGTGCCCGCATCCAGACACACATAGGAACTGGAGCCCGCCGGGGCAACCAGATAGGCCGAAAGGTTGCCCTCATCCAGTCCGCCCTTCACGCCCAGCGGCACGACGCTGAAAGTGGGAGAAACTGTGCGCTGCGCGAGAACCCAATGACCCATCAGAAGCAGCAAGAGCAGCAAGCACCGTTGCAATAAACGCGTCGTCTCCATACCTACAAGGTAGCCATAGATTCAGCGTATCAGGCTGCCACAACCAGTTCTAAATCTGATTTGAGCGCTTACTCCATTCCTCCACGGTCAGCTCAAACCGGATTTCTCCACTAGTTGTCCGGCCCGTTTCGCGCCAGCCCGATTGCCGGTAAAAGGCTTCGGCCCGCGTGCCCGGACTTGTGCTCAGCCATACAGGGTGCTGCGTTTGGCTGAAATACCAGCGCAGCATCAGCGTCTGTAGCTGCCGGCCAATGCCCTGCCGGTCGTAATCGGGGTGCACGAAGAGCGCCCAAACGCTGTGGTCTTGGAGGTCGGCAATGGCAAATCCTACAATTTGCCCCCCAGTCTCGCAAACCCAGCCTTTGCCGCGCCGGGTGAGGTAGTCGATGTTATCCTGCTCTGTTACCCGATCAGGGCTGGAAAGCTTATTTTCTTTGACCGCCATGCGTACGGCCATGTACTGCGGAATGTCTGCTACTTGGGCTTCGCGGTAGAGCATGTTGTTAAGATAGTGAGCGACATGAATTAATAGGTGAACAAACACTTCTCGAATCGGAATCAAAAGGCATAAAAAAGCCCCCAATATGTTGGGGGGCTTTTTTATGCACTATAAAAACAAAAGGTGTAGCCTGCTTAGTCGTCAAGCTACCTGCCTACCGCACCACTTTCGGCGTTACGGGGAGGCTCTCGTGGCCCTCTGCATCGACGGACGCCACGGCGAAGATGAAGTTGTCTTTGCTGTGGGGCAAATCGGCGGTGGTGCCGGTCACGAAGAACTTCTGCTGCCACACGGGGCTGCTGGTTTCGCGCATTAGCACGTAGTAGCCGGCTGGTTTTTCGCCGGCGGCGGGAGCGTCCCACTTCAGCTGCGTACGGTTGGTGAGGTTGGCAGTGAGCACACCTACATTCTGCGGCGCGGGGGGCGCCCAGGCCAGGCTGGCCATCGTGGCCAGATTTACGCCGGTGTTCTTGCGTAGGTACTCGTAGTCCACAAATTCGGGCTTGTCGCCGTACTCGATGCCGTTTTCGGTGCGCAGATCCTGGTGCTGGTGGTTGAAGTTTTCGTTTACTTCCGTGAAGCGCACGGCCGTGAAGCCCTGCTGGTTGAAGGGCGTATGGTCGCCGCCGCGCAGGAAGCGGTCGGGGCGGTACTCGATGAGCACGCCGAAGTCATTCAGGTATTGCTCACAGGTGGTTTTGATGTAGCGGGCTAGCTGGCGGCTGGGCGAGTCGTTTTCGCTGCTCAGCTGCCGACGCACGCGGGCCTCCTCGGGAGTTTCGTTGGCGGGCACGCCCTCACTGAAAATGCGCACGTGCTTGGGATCTTTAATCTCGGGGTCGAAGCCGGTGGAGTTGCCTACGATGTCGTTGTTGAGCATGCCCACGATGTTCCAGCCCTCGGCTTTGGCGCGCTTGGCCATGTGCGTCGAGCCATATAGGCCCTGCTCTTCGCCTTGTACGGCCACGAAAATGAGGGTGCAGGGAAACTGTTTGGAGGCCATTACGCGGGCCATTTCCATCACCAAGGCCACGCCCGAAGCGTCGTCGTTGGCGCCGGGCGCGTCGGCGGTGGCGTTCATCACGTCGGTTACGCGCGAGTCGAGGTGGCCGCTGACGATGATGATGCGCTTGTCGTTGGGGTCGGTGCCTTGGAGGGTCGCCATTACGTTGGCCATCACCACGGGCTTATCGATGCGCCGGCCGTCGGGCTTCACCGTGAACGTGTCCTGCTCTACTTTCATGCGGCCGCCGCTGGCTTTGGCGTACTTCTTAAACTCCGACTCCACCCAGTTCCGCGCCGCCCCAATGCCGCGCTTTTTGCTTTTGGTGTCGCTCAGGGTGTGGCGAGTACCGAAGGAGACCATTTTGCGAATATCCTCTTCCAGCGTTTTCGCCGAAATGGCTTCCACCATTTGCTTGATGGCTGGGTCGGGGGTGGATGGGGGGGCATTTTGGGCGCGCAGGGCGGTGAAGCTGGCAACCGCGGCAACTAAAAGTGTGGAGCGAAGAAATTTCATGAGGGGTATTTGGGTGATGGAGTAAGCGGGTGGTCAAGAACCGATAGACGATTTTGGTGATGTAAAATACGGGGTAAGCCGGAATAGTTAGGACAATACTGTAATAATCGCTCGTCAAGCAGAGCGGTAAGGCAGTAGCAAGGCAGCAGTTATTCTTGTTTACCAGAACGTCATGCAGAGCATTCTGCGCATGAAGCAGAGACGAAGCATCTCGCTCGCAGTCGTCTGATTGTAAAAAGGCGGTCATGCTTGATCTGGCGTCCGCTGGTCGAAGCATCTCTACTGCAATGGTAATCTCAACGAAGCGAGAGAGATGCTTCGACCAGCGGACGCCAGATCAAGCATGACGTTCTTATTGGTTGACTTTAGTAATCCAGCTAAACACGCGAGATGCTTCGTCTCTGCTTCATGCGCAGAATGCTCTGCATGACGTGCTGGTTAAGAGCAAGGTTAAGTAAGAGGAATTTCTTACACTAACGATACTAGGGCACTGGATGCATTGCCGCCAAAACCGGCTGCATTCACCAGTACACGCCCAATGGGCCGAGTAGGAGCGGGGGCCAAGTAGGTGCCGAACGGCGGCGCAGGCCAGGTTTGGTGTGTTAAAATCTGCAACGCAAACTCCAGACTCAGGGCTGCGGAGGCGCCAAGCGTGTGGCCGACCAGCCATTTGTTGGAGACGAGTTGGGGGGCTTCTTCGGTTCCAAAAACGGCTGCTACGGCACGGCGCTCGGCAGCGTCGCCGGCGGGGGTGCCGGGGCTGTGCAGCACGAGGGCATCCACGGCGTCTGGGGGGCAATTTGCCTGCTGGAGTGCTTGGCGCATGGCCGTTTGGAAGTGCTGACCATCCGGCGAAAGCCCGGTTTTGCTTGGGATTGCCTCGAAGCCAAAGCCGACACTTTCCAGCCGAAACTGAAGAGCCGAAGCCGTGGCTTGCTCCGCCGCCAGTGTCGCGCGACTAACTCGTTCCAAGGCAAAAACCGCCGCGCCCTCGCCCAGTACGAAGGTGGAAGGTGCGCCCGCGCCAGGGCGGCAAGGCCAATCCTGGGGGGCAAAAGTGGAGTAGATGCCTAGGGCGTGCATCTGTGCCAATGTAAAATCGGTGAGCGGAGCCTCAGCCCCACCGGCCAAAAACCGATCGGCGAGGCCGGCCCGCAGCCAGGCTACCGCGTTGCCCAACGCTTGAAAAGCGCTGCTGCAGGTGCTGGAGTGACTTAGCGCTGCCCCGCCAACAGCGCCCGCATCGTAGGCCACCCAACTCGCCACATTGCCCAGCGTGGTGAGCGGCGACGCTGCCGCAGCTACAACTCCATCGGCTAGAAAATCGGCGTGGAATTGCTCTAGTCGTCCTGTTGCGCCCCGCGAGGAGCCAATGCTCACGCCCAGACTGGCATCCTGCGCTGCCCAGCCCGCCTGGGCCGTGGCTTGGCGGGCGGCAAGCAAGCCCAATAATACGGTGCGGTCGAGCTGGCGGTAAGGGGCGTGCGCGTGGCGCAAACTACTTATTGCTTCTTCCACTCCGGCGGGCACGCTGCCAACGGGTAGGGTGCGCGTGCCGGTTTGCCGGCTTGCAAAGGCAGGTTGCGGTGAGGAGGCTGTGAAATTGCCCCGCAGCTCCAGCGCAGACACGCTGCCCCGGCCTCGAATCAGAATCAGGTTGTCGTCGGACATTACTTTAAAAGCTCAAACAGGCCGCAAGCTAGGCCCAGTAGATTGGATCAGCCTTAGGGCAGGTCGTCATGCAGAGGCGGAGCCGAAGCATCTCGCTTGTTTAGTGAGACTACTAACCTCACATCAGCACGCGAGATGCTTCGGCTCCGCCTCTGCATGACATACGGGTAAATCAATAATTACTCCTGTTGAATGCTAAGCCAAAGTAGTCCGAGCAATGACCAGTTCGCGCATGGCGCGCACGGTGTTGTAGAGCAGGTCTAGCTCGGCATCGTTGGTGCAGTAGGGCGGCATGATGTAAATAATGTTGCCCAGCGGCCGCAGAATCACGCGGCGCTGCAGGGCCAGCTGATACAGCTCGTCGCGCAGGCTGCTGAAGTAGGACGTGGTGGCCTGCTCTTCGAATTCTATGCCCACTACAGTGCCCAGCAAGCGCACCGCGCGCACGCCGGGCTGGCCCGTTATTTCCGCCGCAAACGCCTGATGTGCCGCAGAGATGCGGGCTAAATTTGCGGTGCAAGCTGGCTCGCGCAGCAGTTCCAGACTGGCCAGCCCCGCCGCGCACGCCACCGGGTTGGCCGTGTAGGAATGGCCGTGAAAGAAGGTCTTCATCTTGTCATCACTCAGGAATGCTTCGTACACCGGCCCCGTGCTGCTCGTGACGCCCAGCGCCATCGTACCCCCGGTGAGGCCCTTGGATAAGCACACCATGTCGGGCCTTTCCGTCAGGTAGTCACAGGCGAAAAGCCGGCCGGTGCGCCCAAAACCGGTCATTACCTCATCGGCAATGGCCAATATACCGTGGCGGTGGCAGCAGCTAATCAGCTCGTTCAGCACCTCGGGCGTGTACGTAATCATGCCGGCCGTGCCCAACAGCAGGGGCTCAAAAATGAAGGCCGCCACATCGCCCTGCGCGGCTAGGGCTTCCAGCTGAGCCAGCGCTTCGGCTTCGCGGCCGGGCACTGGCACATCAATAAAGGCCACATCAAACAGCAGCGGCGCGAAGGGTGCCGTAAAAGCCCCCCGGCTGCTCACAGCCATGGCCCCGAAGGTGTCGCCGTGGTAGCTATCGCGGAAAGCCACCATCGTGCGGCGCGGCTGACCATGGTTGTGGTGGTATTGCAGAGCCATTTTCAGGGCCACTTCCACAGCCGTCGAACCATTATCGGAGTAAAAGATGCGGCGCTGGTTGGGGGGCAAAATCTCCAGTAATCCTTCGGCCAACTCCACGGCGGGCGGGTGGGTGAAGCCAGCAAATAGCACATGTTCAAGCGTTTGGAGCTGCTGGGCTACGCGGGCCGCAATGCGCGGGTGGGCGTGCCCGTGCAGGTTTACCCACCACGACGAAATACCATCGAGGTAGGCGGTGCCGTCTTCGGCGTAGAGCCACGCGCCCTCACCCCGCACGATGGGAATGGGCAGGGGAGCGGTTTGCATTTGGGTATAAGGGTGCCAGAGTACGGCGTGGTCGCGGGCGGCTAGGGTGGGCATGACGCAAAGGTAAGAATTGGGCCTCGCCCCCGGCCCCTCTCCTAGGGGAGAGGGGAGCCAGCCGCCCGGCCTACGCGCACTTTCAGCTCCCGCCTCAACTACGGCTACCATTGCTAGATGCTAGCTTAATAAACAAAGCCCCCTATTTGTCATAGGGGGCTTTGTTGCAAAATCACAATACGGTAGCCGTGCCTGAAGCGAAAGCGGAAGGTACGGCGTAGAAAGACTAAAGTCAGGCTCCCCTCTCCCTTAGGAGAGGGGCCGGGGGTGAGGCCCCACGGAACCGGGGGTGAGGCCCCACGCCCGAAACTCCGCCGCGTAGCGGCTCACCATAGCCGCATCGGTCACCGCCTCGGGCCGCAACCGCGGCATCACCGGAACGCCGGAGTGCTCCAGAATGAACTCCTCCGTAGCGGGCGTAACCTCCCCGTTAAACACCAGTCCGCGGATAGGCAACCCACGCCGCTGCAAGGCCTCCAGCGTGAGTAAGGTATGGTTGATGCTGCCCAGATAATTGCGCGACACAACCACCGTCGCCAGCTGTAGTTGCGCCAGCAGATCGACCAGCAGGAAGCCCGGCGCCAACGGCACAAAAAGCCCCCCGGCACCTTCTACAATTAAGTTGTTGGTGGTGCGGGGCAGCACGAAACGCTCCGGCTGAATGCGGATATTTTCGGCGGCGGCGGCGGCGTGGGGCGAGGCGGGCAATACAAGGCGATATGCTTCGGGGTGAAACCGGGAAACCGGATTAGTTACCAGCGAGCGTACTGTGGCTGTATCGGTGGTGGGCGTGAGGCCGGCCTGCACGGGCTTCCAGTAGTCGGCTTGCAGGGCTTCGGTGAGGATGGCAGCTACCAGGGTTTTACCGACGTCGGTGCCAATGCCGGTGACGAAAAGTTGTTCCAAAAAAGTGGTCATTAAGCAAAGCTGCTATTAGCGGCTGCGGTTGAGCTGATAGACTTGCATAAAGCCATATCAAGATGTGTAAGCTTCAGAAGCGTATGGCAGATGTAACAGTTTTTCGCGTGGTTACGCTGCTGATTTTAAATAATACTGTTTAAAAAAATCACACATTCAGGATTATGCAAAATACTTCTGAAGAGTTTTGATAAATGTATTTTTTAGCTGGTATTAGTAGTGTTGACCTTTAAGGTTATTAACGCAGTAGGTGTTTAATATATAATTTAATTGCTACCGATATTTACCTATTTACCTTATGTTTATTTGACGATACTTTATGTGCAAGAGCTGATGCTATGTATAGTGCTGCTGGCCGAACAAAAAGATATAATACTGCTCCTATTAGTGCAAATATTAACCCTGCTATAGTTGGGAGCACTGCGCCAAATGTAAAAGACATACCAATAACAAATCCAAGTAAGCATTCTGCCCGATAAATTGGGAGGAACAATGCAAGTATAAACAATCCGTTCATCATATAGCCCTGTATATCTGAATAGCCAAAAGTGAAAAATATGGAAAGTAGGATTCCGAAAAATAGAGCACCAATGAGTCCATAAGCTACATTTGTATACAGCACTGAGCTATGTATTTCGTTGTTCTTACTGCTAATAATTCTCTTGTGGACGCGATAAAGTAAAAGCCAAGAAAGTAAAGGAAGTAATATTCCTCCCCACCAGTTAGAAATCTCAGGCATGTCTGCACGAGCCATAATGTGATGGCTTGGTACACCCCCATTATAATGCCCCCAAGCTAATAGCAACCAGATAGCAATAGTTACTATTGCTGTAAAATACAACCGGGCTTTAAAAAACAAATATTCGTTCATAGAAACTGATTTTAAATATTTTCCTCAGTTTATTTCCTGTCGCCGTTTAATCCGACAGTGATGACCTGAATTGCTGCAACTAACCGAATGCCAAGATGCGGTAATATCCGCATGACTTCACTGCACCAATCTTCGTAAAGCCCGCCTCTGAAGGGCAAAAATCGCAAAAATTAAATTGCGACAGCAATATATAAAGTTGTGGTATGCAACACGAGGTTACTCACATCTTTTAGTAATCAAAGTATGACTTCGCTTCCTTGCAGTTGTCAACTTAGTATTACGGCTTAAGAATTTCGGTATCAATTAATCCGTCCCAACACGGCCGCTAGTCCCTCAATTTCTGCTTCCGTATTATAACTGTGCACAATCAGCCGCAGGCGCTCGGTACCAGCAGGCACGGTGGGGGGCAATATGGCGCGCACATCGAAGCCCTGCGCCTGCGCGGCCTGGGCTACTGCTTTCACGTGCGCCGGGCCTGCGTGGTCAGGGAAAAAGACGGGATGAATAATGTGGCTTTCCTCCGGCACGTGCAAGCCAGGCACCGCGTTGAGCGTGGTTTTCAGCAAATCGGAAAGGGCAAAAAGCCGCTGCCGCTCCTGCTGCATATTCGGTAGCATCTGGTATGCTGCGGCCAACGTAGCTATAGCCAGCGGCGGCAGGGCGGTGGTATAAATAAACGGCCGACTGAAATTCAGCAGATACTCGCGCAGCACCTGCGGTCCGGCTATGCATGCCCCCTGACTGCCCAGGGCTTTGCCAAATGTTAGAATACGGGCGAATACCTGCTCTTCCAACCCTAACTCCACTACCAAACCTTCCCCCCGCGGACCGTAAATGCCGTTGGTGTGCGCCTCATCTACTATCAGATGCAAGTCGCGCTGCTGGCAAAAGGCCGCCAGCTCCCGCAGCGGCGCCTGGTCGCCATCCATGGAATAGAGCGCCTCCACGGCCACAAAAACGGCCCCCGTGGCTCGGCTCAGGCGCCGTTCTAAGTCGCCTATATCATTGTGCCTAAAGCTGTAGGCCGTAGCGAAGCTGCCCCGGATGCCGTCCTTCACGGAGGCGTGGCTGGCTTCGTCGTAAAAAATCGTGTCGCCGCGGCGGGGCACGGCGGCAAAAAAGCCCAGGTTGGCGGCGTAGCCGGAGTTGAAGAGCAAAGCCGACTCAGCGCGGTGGAAGTTCGCCAGTTGAGTTTCCAGCACTTCGGCGGCGGCGGAGTTGCCGGTGAGCAGGCGCGAGCCAGTGCTGCCGGCGGCTGGGGGGCTTTTTTCGGTTAATACTCGTTGTAAAATCGCTTGCAAAGCGCTGTGTTGCGCTAGGCCAAGGTAGTCGTTGGAGCTAAAATCTATCCGGCCCGCCTTCGCGACTGTCAGCTGCCGGCGGGTGCCGGCCGCTTCGCGCTGTACGAGTTGCTGCGTAAGGCGCTGAAGGAGGGGAGATGGGTGCATGTTGCTTGTTCTGATGGGACCTCACCCCCTAGCCCCCTCTCCACGAGGAGAGGGGGAACTAGCTTCTAGTCTTTCTAGCTAACTAGTCATTACTATAAATCTATTTTTAAGGCTAGTTCCCCTTCTCCCCGAGGGGAGGGGGCTAGGGGGTGAGGTCCCTCGTTGAACTTTATACAGCAGCCTTCGCCAATACCGTAGCGCCTTGGGGCATGTCCTTGAACGACTTGCGCGGCTTCAGGCCCAGCGTTGCAAACATCTGCTTATCGGCGTCGAAATCGGGGTTGGGCGTGGTGAGGAGCTTCTCGCCGGAGAAGATAGAATTAGCGCCAGCTAAGAAGCACAAGGCCTGCTCGCTCACGGGCATTTCCTGACGGCCAGCCGACAGACGTACCATGGTGCGGGGCATCAAGATGCGGGCGGTGGCAATCATGCGCAGCATTTCCCACACGCTCACGCGGGGCTGCTCGGCCAGGGGCGTGCCGGCTACGGGCACCAGCGCGTTCACCGGCACCGACTCGGGGTGGGCGGGCAGGGTGGCCAGCGTGTGCAGCATGGCAATACGGTCTTCGTCTGTTTCGCCGAGGCCAATAATGCCCCCCGAGCACACTGAAATACCCGCTTGGCGCACGTTTTCGAGCGTATTAAGACGGTCGTCGTAGGTGCGGGTGGTGATGATCTCGGAGTAGTGCTCGGCGCTGGTGTCCAAGTTGTGATTGTAGGCGTAGAGGCCGGCTTGCTTGAGCCGCTCAGCCTGATACTCGTTGATCATGCCCAAGGTGCAGCACACTTCCAGGCCCATGTCGTTTACCTGCGTCACCATGCCCAGCACGCGGTCGAAGTCGCGGTTGTCGCGCACTTCGCGCCAGGCGGCGCCCATGCAGAAGCGCGTGCTGCCCGAGTCTTTGGCGCGGCGGGCGGCATCCAGTACTACTTCATCCTTCAGCAAGGCGTGCACTTCTACGCCGGTGTGGTAGCGGGCAGCCTGAGGACAGTAGGAGCAATCTTCGGGGCAGCCGCCGGTTTTTACCGACAGCAGCGTGCATACCTGCACCTCACCGGTCGATTGGTTGGCCTGATGCACGGCGGCGGCCTGGGTCACGAGTTCCAGCACGGGCTGGTGGTACAGGGCTTTTACTTCGTCGAGGGTCCAGTCGGTGCGGAGCATGAAAAGGGGTGGTTGAGGGGTGCGGGGGGCAAAAATAGTTTGTTAATGGCCCAAAAGGCTGACCGCAAGATAAGCAGGAAAGTGGGTTGGGATGATGTTTAAGCAGCAGAAGTACCAGCAGTCAAAAGCTGACTACTTAAATCAGGTTCTCAACCGCAGCTCTACCGCTCAACAGAACAGCCAGTCAGACACCCGCAAGTCAGAAGCGAGCCAGCAAGAATTGCTACACGCCAAACTGCCGTAAATGATGATCGAGGTGCTTCCACGTAACCTCCCCCAACTCATTGTGTGACAAATGCCCAAACACCGGATGCTCCACCCCAGACGGGCTATATTTAGCCGGATTGAGCAGATCCAGCAGCGTCTGACGGTCGGCCTCAAAGGTGGTGGGCGACGTCATGCCGACTTGAGAATCCAGCTCTTTCAGCGTTTGCATGTTCGGCTTGAAACTCTTCAGACGGGTAACAAAAAACCACTTCGCTAAGGGCTTCAAAAAGCCTGGGATCCGCAAAGAAGTAACCGCCTTTTCACCCCGGCTCACCCGCAGCTGATCGGCGCAATGCACCAGCATTTGCCCCACGGTCATCTTGCCCCATTGGCGCTGACTATCAGGTGTTAATGTCTGAATTCGGGCCACGAGAGCTGCGTGTGCGTTCGGGTCGAGGAAGCTGGCTGACATAGGAATAAGGAGCGCTAAATCGCATAAGAAATATAGGATTTACTTCACGATTGCGCAAAAGGCCAAAGCCAAACAACTCCCCACTAAACAGCCCTGTTCCTGCTACTGCTGGTCGGGTGGCAGCGCCGATCGAATCACGCGGCACGGATTGCCCACCGCCACCGAATTGGCCGCAATATCCCGCGTCACGACGCTGCCCGCCCCAATGGTAGTACCCGCGCCAATGGTCACGCCGGGCAGCACAATGACGCCCGCGCCCAGCCACACATTATCGCCGATCGTGATAGGGCGCGCAAACTCCCACCCCGCCACGCGCGGGCCCACTTCCACCGGATGCCCCGCCGTGCTCAGCACCACATTCGGCGCCACAAATACATTGTCGCCGATATGTACCGGCGCGCAGTCGAGAATGGTGAGGTTGTAGTTGGCGTAGAAATTCCGACCCAAGTAAATGTTGAAGCCATAATCGCAGCGCAATGGGGCCTCAACGTAAGCATCGGTTTCATAGCCCAGCAGCTCGGCCAACACAGCGCGGTCTAGTTCCAATGGCTGCTGGTTGTAGCGGTGACACAGTGCCTTCGCGCGCTGACGAGCGGCTAACAATTCCGGGGCGTTGGCCTGGTACAGCTCGCCAGCCATCATGTTCTCGCGCTCAGTAGGCATAGGCTAAAGGGTACGTATTTATAAAGAACGTTATGCAGAGCAGAGCGAAGCATCTCGCCCGCGGTAGTAGGATTACTAATCTTTCGTCAGCACGCGAGATGCTTCGCTGCGCTCTGCATGACCGCCACTTGATTGTCAGATCATAACTGATCCTTCAAGGGTTGCTGATTAAGTAGAAACTGCCGCTACCGGCTGCTGCCGCGGCGGCCGGCGTTGCCTTTGGGGGCGCGGTTCAGGGTTTTGGCGGCGGGCTTGCGCTTGGAGCCGGCACTGGTGGGGCGGCCGGGCTTTCTGGGGGGCTTTTCTGTGCCAAAAGCCGCCGCTGAAGCTGCTGGTTTTGGCTTGCCCATGGCGGGTTTGCGCCCCGGCTTAGGCCCGCTAGGAGTAGCAGCGCGAGGGGCCGATTTCCCGCCGGCGCCAGCTGGTTTACGGGCGGGTTTATCCTCGCTTTCTCCTTCGCTGAAACGGGCGGGACGGCTGCTCCAGGCCGTAGTGGGCGGACCCACGCGGCGCTTAGGCAAGGAGGCTTCCTTGGTGCCGGAAGAGGTTTCGGTCATCTTCATGATGCCTTCCAACTCCTTTTCGGTTAGCTCGCGCCAGTCGCCGACACCGAGGCCTTTGAGCGTGATATTCATCACCCTAATGCGCTCCAGCTGCACCACCTCGTAGCCAAAATGCTCGCACATCTTCCTGATCTGGCGGTTCATACCCTGAATGAGCGTGATGCGGAAGATGTAGTTGGTTTCCTTCTTTACCTCGCACTTCTGGGTCATAATACCCATGATGGGCACCCCGCCGCGCATACCTTCGATAAAGCTGTCGGTGATGGGCTTGTCCACCATCACGATGTACTCCTTCTCATGCTTGTTGCCGGCACGCAGAATCTTGTTGACGATGTCGCCGTTGCTGGTCAGAAGAATCAAGCCCTGCGAATCCTTATCCAAGCGGCCAATGGGGAAAATCCGTTCGCTGTGCTTGATGTAGCGGATAATGTTGTCCTTAACGCTGGTTTCGGTGGTGCTGGTGATGCCGGGGGGCTTATTGAAGGCAATATAAATCGCGTCCTCGGGGGCGCGGGGCTCAATGAGGCTGCCATTCACCACCACGCGGTCCTTCTCCGTCACCTGGTCGCCGATGCTGGCCCGCTTGCCGTTCACAAACACGTTGCCCTGCTCAATGAATTTGTCGGCTTCGCGCCGGGAGCAGACGCCGCTTTCGCTGATGTATTTATTGAGACGGGTAGACATGGTGCTGGGTATTAGAAAGTCAGGAATTCGTGGTAACGGTAACGGCCCATTCGGAGCTATGAAGCTGCGAATGGGCCGCAAGGTACGGAGAACTAAAATTGATGTGTGGTAGCAGGTCGCTTGCTTACTTGTTTACCTCGGTGGTTTTGCCTGCCGTAACCTGCACGGACCAACTGTTGGCATTACCTAGAACAAAGACATAGTTGCCAGCATTCAAGTCCTTGAACTCGACTGTTGCCTCACCGCCATTAGCCATCGATGATACAGTTGGTAAAGTGCCGCTTCGAAGTGCCGTCGCAAAGCGATTGGTGCTCGCCCATACTCCTTCAGTGAAGAGCAAGTAAGTGGCACCACTAAGGTCATTTGCGTAGCGGAATTTTACAGTCAGGTTACCAGTCTGGGGGGCTATTTCCTCTTTGTTGCAGGAAAATAAAGTTAAGATAATCAGGAGGTTAAATAAAGTACTTGTTAGGCGTTTCATTTAATTAAACGTGGTTAAAGAAATGGTTAGATATGTTGAGAAGAAATTAACGACCAAAATATAGCAAGCAAAAAATACAGATGAGCTTACGAGAAAAATTAAATAGCTGACTCACTGCGTTTCCAGGCTTGCAATGTATTGTTTCTGCTTGCGTAAGCATTTGATAATGAAACGAATAATTGTATCACGGATAGTTATAAGGCGACTTTCTTCTCGCCCTTATCCACGCCCTTCATGAACTTAATCAGCCCCGTCATATACGTCTGCTGGTCGTCGTAGAGGCTCATGTGGCTGCCCTTGGGGCAGATCAGGGCGGTACCATTCTGCACTTGGGTGGCAATGCGGCGCATGTGCTCGGGGTCCATAGTGTCGAATTTGCCCCCTATGGAGAGGACGGGCACGGTGAGCTTAGGCAGGTCTGGGGTGCGGTCCCAGTTGGCCAGCTTGCCGGCAATACCAAACTCGCTGGGACCCTGCATGGTCACGTAGAGCGACTGGTTGGTTTTGCCCAAGGAACGGTTTACGGGCTCGGGCCACTGGTCGAGGGGGAGGCGCAGCACGTGCTCGGCGTAAAAGTTGGGCATAAGCAACTCCATGTAGCGCGGGTTGTCGAAATCCTTTCTGGCTTCTATCTGCCGGATTTCTTTCAGCACCTCGGGCTTCATCTGCTTGGCTAGTACTTCCTGGGCGTAGCGGCCGTACTCAGGGCAGCTCATCATCATGTTCGAGATGATCAGGCCCTTCAGATTGTCCTGGTATTTGAAAGCGTACTCGGCGGCCAAAATGCCCCCCCAAGAGTGGCCCAGCAGGTAGAAGTTGTCTTTGGTCAGGTTCAGGGCCTGGCGCACCTGCTCCACTTCCTCCACGTAGCGCGGCAGGCTCCACATGGCGGTGTCCTTGGGGTTGTCGGAGTTGCCGCAGCCGAGCTGGTCGTAGTAAATAAACTCAATGCCCTCGGCGGGCAGGAAGCTTTCCATGCATTCAAAATACTCGTGGGTGGCGCCGGGGCCGCCGTTGAGCAGAAGCAGCTTTATCTTGGGGTTGTTGCCGAAGCGCTTCGTCCAGACGTTGAACTTGCCCTTGGGCGTGGTAATCGGAATCATCTTTACGCCGCCGTCCTGCACGCCCGTTTCCTGGCTTTGGAAGTAGCTGGTGGCGGAGGCTGAAGCGGCTTCAGTTTCCTTAGCTGGCGTGGAGCAGGCCGCGCTGAAGAGGCCGGTAAAAAGCAGGCAAGCACTTGTTATTCTCTTCAGTGGTAGCATGGTGTGGCGATGGTGGGAAACGTGAGTTGGATGGGGAGGCCTTCAGGTGTTTTGCGACATGGCTAAACGTACTGATAATTCAGTTCCTTCCCAAAACACAACGGGGCGCCCCAACTGGAGCGCCCCGCGTTTCTACAGCAGCCTAAGTGGCAAGGGAAGCTTAGCCCAACGTGTGGTACACGGCCTGCACGTCGTCATCCTCCTCGAACTTCTCAATCAGGTTCATCACCTCTTCCAGCTCGTCGCCTTCCAGCGTGACGGTGGCGTTGGGAATGCGTTGCAGTTGCGCGCCGACCACGTTCAGGTGGCGTTCTTCCAGCGCTTTCTGCATCTGGCCAAAGTCGGTGAAGGCGGTTTCTACCACAATCAGCTCCTTCACGTTGCCGTGCTCGTCTTCCTCCTGATCTTCGTAGATGTCTTCGGCGCCGAAGTCGATGAGCTCCAGCTCCAGCTCGTCGCGGTCGAGGCCTTCGGCGGCCAGCTTGAATACGCCTTTGCGGGTGAAGGTGAAATCGGAGGAGCCGGCGGTGCCCAGGGCGCCATTGCCGCGGTTGAAGTACATGCGCACATTAGCCACGGTGCGTACGGGGTTGTCGGTGGCAGTTTCTACCACAATGGCCACGCCGTGGGGTGCATATCCTTCATACACAACTTCCTGATAATCTTTCTCTTCCTTGCTGCTGGCGCGCTTGATGGCGGCTTCCACGCGGTCTTTGGGCATGTTCACGCCCTTGGCGTTCTGCATGGCCGCACGAAGGCGGGAGTTGGTGTCAGGGTTGGGGCCGCTTTCCTTCACGGCCATCACGATTTCGCGGCCGATGCGGGTGAAATCTTTGGACATGCGGTCCCAGCGCTTCATTTTGCGGCCTTTGCGAAATTCAAATGCTCTTCCCATAGTAGTGATTGATGCTTAGTGCGGCGGCGCGATAGGGTGGGGCGCCGAATGGGCGCAAGTTAGCTGAAAGCCCGGCGGGGGGCAAATTGCAAGCCCGCAGAAACAGGGTGCCATCAGCTGTAGAAGAACGGATAAGTAAACCGTTTCCAGAGTCGTCAAGCACTCAGTGAAGATGCCCGAAATACTTATTGGCTAGATTCCCGTTGCCGCTAGACTCATATTTCAGGCAGAAACAGCGTCAGGAAGTGCTCAATTCTTCCGGAACTCCAGCAATATGGGCGTTCCTTAAGCCACATTTGGATGTACTCATAAGCCGGACCAAACCGACCGACCGCGCCATTTGTCAGGCTGAAAGTACGAATGGTTTCGTTGCTGAATGCAGCCTTCCGGCAACGCAGCTTGTCCATGGGAAAACCGTGAAACCCAACCCTGACCTTCCTATGAAAAACCTACTTGCTGCGCTTCTCCTAAACACACTAGCCCTGACGGCCGCGGCCCAAACGGCCCCCGTGTTTACTTCTACTTGCGAAGGTAAATACAACAGCTCCAGCAGCGAAACCACAAAGCGCATCTGCGAAACCCGCGACCTGACCATGCCGGCGCTGGGGGGCAAAACGCTCACCATCGACGGGCGGCAGAACGGCGGAATTACCGTGCGCGGCTGGTCGGGCTCCGAGGTGCGGATACGGGCTGTAGTGCAGGCCTGGGGCAACACCGAAGCTGCCGCCCGCCAGCAGATTCCCACCATCCGCATCAGCACCGCTAACAACACCCTGCGGGCCGAAGCGCCCGGCGGCGACACATGGTCGGTGAGCTACGAAGTATTCGTGCCCCAGCAAACCAGCCTGGCGCTCAACACCAATAACGGCGGCATTCGGTTGCAGGATGTGCGCGGCACCATCACCTTCGAAACCAAGAATGGTGGCGTGTCGTTGGCCGGCGTGGGCGGCAATGTGAAGGGCCGCACCACCAACGGCGGCCTCGACATCCAGCTGACGGGCGACAAATGGGACGGCACCGGCCTCGATATAGCCACCACCAATGGCGGCATCAAATGGGAAGTGCCCCAAAACTACTCGGCCCGCCTCACCACCAGCACTGCCGTGGGCGGCTTAAAAGCAGACCTGCCCATTACTAAAAACGGCATGCTCGGCCGCGAGATTGCCACCACACTGGGCAAAGGCGGCGCGCCGGTAAAGGCTGTAACCACCAATGGGGGTATTAAAATAGACAGGACCGGAAAGTAAGCGCGGCCCGGCACCACACAGAAACGGCGGAACTTAGTCCCGCCGTTTCTGTGTGCCTAGTAGTATTTCTCTTTGTAAGGATAATCAGGAAAAGGCCGCTCGTAAGCTGTGGCGGGCGCCGGTCTGTAGCCTTTCAGGCGCTTGTGCTTTTTCCCTTTCTTGCCATCCCGCTTGCTCAGCAATACCGCTGCCAGGGCTGCTATTGCAAGTCCGCCCCCTAGCATAGCCGCCCGCGCCGGCAAAGTATCGGGTAGGGCAGGGGGAATAAACTCCACGCCGTTTGCATCTGTGCGCGCCGGACTATCCACGTAGCGCCCTTTGGGCGGCACCGGAAAATGCAGGGCCAGCTCCCGAAGCTCGTTCGCTAGGTGGAGGCCCTGTACGGCCGGACCGTGGCCGCAACCAATAGCCTGTGGCTCCAGGTTAGAAAGCTTCACCACCGAAGCATGAGTGGCCTCCCAATCAAAGTTAAACGGCGTGCCGGCGCGGCTGATCTTAGGCACCCCAAGCAGCACCGACAGCACCGAATCGTGTTCGGTGGTGGCGAAGGCGTCGGCGCCGAGCAAGGTCTTGTCTTCAGCGCGGAAAAACGCTACCTGGCCGGGCGCGTGGCCAGGTACATGAATGCATTGCCAGCCAGCCATGTAGGGTATTTCCTCGCCCTCGGGTAGTGCCTGAATGCCGGTTAGATTAAAGGTTTGGGGCGGAAAAAAACGGCTGACAAACGCCAAAGAGCCCCCCACCGTTGGGTCGGCGGGCGGATACACGGCTTTACCAGTCAGAAAAGGCATTTCCAGGGGATGCGCCAGAATGGGCACGTGCCAGTGGTCAGCCAGCTCCTGGGCCGAGCCGGCGTGGTCCATGTGGCCGTGGGTTAGGATTATAGCCTGCGGATGGGTACCAGGATAAAATAGCTTATCGGCCGCCGCGATGATTGTTTTGGCCGAGCCGGGCAACCCGGTATCTACCAGTACCCACTCGCCGGGGGCACCGGCCTCCACAAAGTATACATTGACAAAGCGCTGAATGAGAAGCTGGTTGACGCCAGCAGCTACCTGTTTCATTGTATCCGGGTTTAGTGAAATATCTATCCTGAACGTACGCAGATACGGCCGGCATGGTCGACTGCGGGGGGCTTTTTTGTGCCAATGCCAGCCTTATTCTACTGGCTGTCAATAACCTTCCGGCATGGGTCCTTGTATTAGCAGCCCTAGCCTGTCGAATTTAAGCTGATTGAACACGCGCTCCGGTCCGGCAGGCCGCCCCAGTACTTCCTTACGTAGCTAATTCCCCTCATTTTGGCAGAATCAACAACAGACACCGCCGCCGCCCCTGGCGCTCAGCAAGCAACTATAGTACTTGCCGGCGCCACCGGCGACCTTGGGGGGCGAATTGCGAAGCACTTGCTGCTGCGGGGGGCAAATGTGCGGGCGCTGGTTCGGGCGGGCAGTGCGGCCCCGGCCGTGGTGGCCTTGCGCGAGCAGGGGGCAGCTATTATCGAAGTCGATTTTAACAACGAAGCCGAGCTGACGAAAGCCTGCGCCGGCGCAACCTGCGTGGTATCGGCTTTATCAGGGCTGCGGGAGGTGATTGTGGAGACGCAGACGCGTCTGCTGCAAGCGGCCGTAGCCGCAGGGGTTCCCCGCTTCATCCCTTCCGATTATTGTATTGATTACACTAAGCTCGCCATCGGCTCCAACCGCAACCTCGATCTGCGCCGGGAGTTTGCCGAGCGGCTCGATAAAGCACCCATCCGGGCTACTTCCATTCTCAACGGCATGTTCACCGATCTGCTGACGGGGCAGGCCCCGGTTATCCTCTTCAACTTCAAGCGGGTGGTGTATTGGGGCAACGCAGACCAGCCGCTGGACTTTACCACCACCGAAGACACAGCCGCCTTCACAGCCGCCGCGGCCCTCGATGCCACCACGCCCCGCTTTCTGCGCGTAGCCGGCGAAGTAGCCACTATTCGCGGCTTGCAGGCAGTGGCGGGTGCCGTGTCGGGCGAGCCGTTTCGCTTATTCCGGGTAGGTGGCCTGGGCGCTTTCGGAACCGTAATCAAGGTGACCAAGGCCCTCATGCCCACTACCGACGACGTATTTCCGCCCTGGCAAGGCATGCAATACCTGCACAACATGTTCACTGGGCAGCCCAAACTAGAACCTCTGGACAATGCCCGCTACCCCGATATCCGCTGGACTCCTGTGCGCGAGGTGCTGGCCAGTCGGGAGCAGGTACTGGCTTAAGCAATAGGTTTTTCTTGGCCTGACATCAATCAAAAAGCCCCCCAGAACCTTAAAAACTACGTAAACATTACGGATCAGGTATAGTAGCCATCACCACTCCGTAACATGAGCAACCAAGCGCAGTCGGGACGCCTTTATTCGAACAGACACACCACGATACGGCGGCCCCGGACAGGTCTGATTTACGTACTGCTGGCCGCGATATTTTTACTGGTTGCGAGTTCAGCATATTGGCTGTCAAAGAAAAACAGCTCCGAACGAAGCCAGGAAGCGCCATTGTCCAGCACGGAGCTGCCCCCAACAACTCCCGTTACGGAAGTGTCGGCGAACATCCCCGCCAGGACAGATTCTGCTTTCCCGGAAAACGAAAAACAGGGGCCACCTGTACAAGCCAGCACAAGCATCAAGCCTCTTGCAGGTGCTTATAAAGTGCTGCCAGCCAGAGCTTATTTTCATTCCAGTCCGGATGTAAGCAGCTCTACCGGCAAGTATGTATTGCGGGGAGATATTGTGTACGCGGAAGGGGAGAGCGGCAATTTTATCAAAACCCGCTACTTCAATTCGGCCGGCGACCCGGTAGCCGGGTGGCTGAAAAAAACGGAAGTGCAGCTTACTAAAGCTGCCGCGAAGCCCGCGCTTCCCCGCGCTACGCCCACTAGTCCGCGCCGCCCGACACCGGAGCCAGCGGTAGCACGCACCCAAACCAAAAAGCCCGCAGTAGCTTCATCAGATTCAGAGCCAAAAGAAACCCCTGTTAGCGCGAGTCGAAAGCCCGCCACTACCGGCACCGTGCGGGTAGACACCACCTACTTTTACGACTCACCCGACCTGACCCAGCGCCGCCGCGCATTCTGCATTCGGGGCGATAAAATGACACTAACCGACTCTTCCGAGCAGGCGGTTTTTGCCACATTCATAAACTGGGAAAAGGTGAAAACGACCGGCTGGATCAGAAAAGAAGATTTAAATATCCGGTAGGAAGGATTTGGTGAAGGAGGGATACAAAGGCAATAATATCATCGCCGTATGGTTGTAAATGGCCGTCACGCCAAACGGCGGTTATACTATACCATTGAACGTCATGCAGAGCGGGAGCGAAGCATCTCGCGTACTGATGTCTGAGTAGTAACTCAACGACCGCGAGCGAGATGCTTCGCTCCCGCTCTGCATGACGTGCTGGTTTGGTTGATTGATTGTTGATTAATTATTAAATACTGACTCTATAAAACTACTCGCCTTTATGGCTTTTGATCCGCTTTTTCCTGCCGACGCTTTCCGCCGCACCGACGAAACTCCCGACGCACAATTCTACCAGCAGCCCCGCTTCGTAACGCACATCGACGAGGGGGCAATTGCGGCCGTTACGCAGCTCTACCGCGAGTATTTTCCGGCCAACGGTACGCTGTTGGATTTGATGAGCAGCTGGGTAAGCCATTTGCCTCCCGAGGTGCCGTATCGGCGCGTGGTAGGCCTGGGGATGAACGAGCAGGAGCTGCGCGCAAACCCCCGGCTGGCAAGCTACGTGGTGCAGGATCTGAATCAGGAGCCGCAGCTTCCTTTTGAGGAAAATGAGTTTGATGGCGCCGCCATCTGCGTATCCGTGGATTACCTGACGCGGCCCGTGGAAGTGCTGCGCGACCTTGCGCGCGTGCTCCGGCCGGAGGCGCCCGTAGTCATTACGTTCTCCAACCGCTGCTTCCCGACTAAAGCCGTAGCCGCCTGGCACGCCCTCGACGACCGTGGCCATATGGCCCTCGTGAAACAATATCTGCTGGCCGCCGGCAGCTGGCACCCTATTGAACTGCTCGACCGCAGTCCGCAGCCCCGGCGCAGCGACCCGCTGTACGCCGTAATAGGGCGGGTGCAAAAACCGTAGAGTACGCGCGCTGCTGGCGTGGCCGGAATGACTTTCTTTGTGTCAAAAAAGCCCCCCAGCCACGTATATGCAGTCTGCTTCCACCGTTTTTCTTGTGCGGCCCGTTCGGTTTGGTTTTAACACCGAGACGGCGGGGTCCAATCATTTTCAGCAGACCATAGCAGACTTAGATCAGGCCATAATTCAAGAGAAAGCATTTGCCGAATTTGATGCGGCCGTGGCCAAGCTGCGGGCACACGGCGTGCAGGTGCTGGTGATGGACGATACGCCCGCGCCACCCAAGCCCGACGCCGTTTTCCCCAATAACTGGCTCACTCTGCACCCCGATGGCCGCGTAGTGCTCTACCCGATGCACGCACCCAACCGCCGCCCCGAGCGGCGACCCGATATTCTTGAGTCATTGGGTAACCAGTTCACCATTCGAGAGGTAATCGACTTATCGCACTACGAGCAGGAGGGCCGGTTTCTGGAAGGAACCGGCAGCGTTATTTTCGACCACCAGCACCGCGTGGCCTACGCCGGCCTCTCACCCCGCACCGATGCGGATTTATTTCAGCACGTAACCAGCCTTTTGGGCTACCAGCCGCTAGCTTTCCGCGCCACCGACGCGCAGGGCCACGCCATCTACCACACCAATGTAATGCTATGCGTGGGGGCAAATTTGCGGTCATCTGTCTGGAAAGCATAACCGACCCGGCCGAGCAGGCAGCGGTAACGGATTCGCTGGCCTCTACGGGCCACGAAATAGTAGCTATTTCGCTGGCGCAGGTAACGCATTTTGCCGGCAACATGCTCACCTTGCAACCCGCCGCTGGCGGTCAGGAGCTACTCGTTATGTCGCGGAGTGCCCACGATGCGCTGACCGCCGACCAGCGCCAAACGCTCAGCCGCTACTGCAGGCTGGTTGCGCTGCCCATTCCTACCATCGAAACCATCGGTGGAGGCAGCGCCCGTTGTATGTTGGCCGAAGTATTTCTGCCCAGCGCGTAGGGGGCTTTTTTGCGCCGTGCTTCGCCAGCTATTCAGCCTACAAAATCCCAACATTCAGCGTCTGACCAATCATTGTATGAGCATAAGAATAGCCGTGGTTCTAGGCATCGCGCTCCTGGTAAACAACTGCGCCGATAGCAGCCAGAAAGTAGGGCACCCGGCACCAGTGCCGCAGCACGTTACCGAAACCGCCAAAGGAGAGGTAAAAAGCTACCAGCTGGCGCTCTTCGACGAGGCTCGCAATCGGCCGGTTCCTATTGCTGTGTATGTGCCGGGTTCGGGCGCGAAGCTGAACCCGCAAAAGCGGTCGAAGCTCAAGCTAGCCATCCTGAATCATGGCTACGGCAGCCCGCACACGGGTTACTCCTTTATTGCCTACAATCTGGTGGCGCAAGGCTACTTGGTGGCTAGCATTCAGCACGATTTGCCCAAGGAAGCGCCCATGCCTACCACGGGCAATCCGCAGCAGGTGCGGCGACCTTACTGGGAACGGGGCGCGCAAAATATGCTGTTTGTGCTGCAAACCCTCAAAAAGTCGAACCCGGAGCTGGACTTTAAAAGCCTGCTGCTGGTAGGCCATTCCAACGGCGGCGATATGGCCATGCTGTTTGCCCACAAGTACCCCAAATTGGCGCGAAATATTATCTCGCTGGATAACCGCCGCATGCCGCTGCCCCGCACCCGGCGTCCGCACATTTTAAGCATCCGCTCCAGCGACCAGGTGGCCGATGATGGCGTGCTGCCGACGGCTGCCGAACAGAAAAAATTCGACATTCAGATCGTCAAAATGGAGAACATGACCCATAATGATATCTGGGATGGAGCCACCGAAGAAAAAAAGCAGGAGATAAACCGAACGATTAATAACTTCCTGAAAACGAAGTAGTCAACTTGCCTAATGCGCCTTCCCTATGCAACAGGTTTCTACAGAATTTTCGGTGCCTGTGGCTACTCGTGCTACCACAGAGCGGGTGCAGGCAGTTGACATCGTGCGGGGCCTGGTGATGGTTATTATGGCCCTCGATCATGTGCGCGACTTTTGGAGCCCCACTATCTTTCGCCCCGAGGATCTGGGGCAGACGTCGGTCTTGCTGTTTTTCACGCGCTGGATAACCCACTTCTGCGCGCCTACATTCGTGTTTTTGTCCGGTACGAGTATCTATCTGTATCAGCAGAAACGGCCCAATAAAAGGCAGGTCAGCTGGTTTCTGCTCACGCGCGGCCTGTGGCTGGTAGCGCTGGAGCTGCTGGTTATCAGCCTGATGCTGTTCTGGGGCTACTCTATGATCTTGCTGCAAGTAATTTGGGTGATCGGTTGGGCCATGGTGCTGCTGGCCGGCCTGATCTGGCTGCCCCGCTGGTTGTTGGCGCTGCTGGCATTCATTATAATTGCCGGGCACAATGCATTGCCCAACATTCAGCCTGTCACCGCCGACAACGTATTTCTGGCGCTCCTGCACAACGGCCCTTTCCTCTTCGATCCTGCTTCCTTGCCGCCTTTCCTGGTAGCGTATTCCATCGGGCCGTGGCTGGGCGTAATGCTCGCCGGCTACCTGATTGGGCCGTGGTTTAAGCTGCCGCTCCCGCAGCGTACACGGGTGCTGCGCCTGGCCGGAATAGCTCTGCTCGCGGTATTTGTAGCCTTGCGCGCCACCAACTGGTACGGCGACCCACTTCCCTGGAGCACCCAGGCACGAGGCCTGGCCTACAGCGTGTTATCGTTCGTTAACGTCACGAAATACCCGTCTTCCCTGCTGTTTCTGTGCCTTACGCTGGGGGTTGCGCTGCTCTTGCTTTCCGGTGTCGAAACGGCCACGAACCGGCTGAGCCAATGGCTGCGCACGTTTGGGCAAGTACCGTTTTTCTATTACATCCTGCACCTGTTTCTTATCAGCTTCGGGGCGCTGGTCTGGACGACGGTGGCTTTCGGTAAGCCTATCAATCTGTCCTTTACGCCGCCCGCCCAGTGGCCCACCGACTACCACCCGAGCTTGCTGCGGGCCTATGTGGTGTGGGCAGTAGTGGTGCTGCTATTGTATCTGCCGTGCCGCTGGTATCAGGGCTTCAAGCAACGGCACTCGTACTGGTGGCTGTCGTATGTGTAATAGGTAGCGATTCAGCAGCATTAGCCAGCCGCCACTCGTCTTCCAGCACAGCCATTTCCACCAACGACCAGTATCCATCCTTGTAGCGCACCACGTCGCGCATAACGCCTTCGATTTTGAGGCCGGCTTTCTTGTAGCAGCCAATGGCGGCCTCATTGAAATCGTACACGCCCAGACTGATGCGGTGCAGGCCCAACTCCTCGAAGCCGATGCGCAATACGGCCTTAATCATGCCCTGGCAGTAGCCACGGCCGCGGGCGGCGGTGTTACCAATGAGTACGCGCGTGATGCGGGCCGCTTTATTCGTCTCACTGAAGCTGCCCAAGGAAATGTGCCCCACGGTTTCGCCGGTTTCCGTGTCGATGGCCTTGTAGATGAATGCATCCGGGTCAGTCAGGTCGTTCGCACCTTCAATGTACCAGGTGAGGCTTGCCTCGGTAAGCGGAAACGAGAACAAGGAGCCGCTCCATTCTTTTAGAAGCTTCTCAGTATCAATCCACTGAATAAGCTGTTGGAAATCGGCGGGGGTGAAGTATTCGAGTCGGATCATGAAGAAAGCTCCCGGTAATATTCAAGCACAGACGTGCTTTGGAGCTCTACAAACTGCAAAGCGCAGCTAAGGCCCACAAAAAAGAAAAGCAATGTACGGTTCTGCTTGCTTAGCTTCCTAATTAGAAAAAATCAGGGCCGATAACTGCGCATCCGGCAGCACTGCAGCTAAGCTATAAGAGATACCAAAACCTGCACATATTCGTTCGGCTGGTCGCAAAAAAAGCCCCCCAGCCGAGACTGGGGGGCTTTTTTTGTAGTAAATCAGCTTATTGGCTGCCGAGCGGCGCATCCACGCTCAGCTCCAGCACGGCGCTGGTGTGGGCGCGGGTTTGCTCCACCAGCTCCGGGTTGTCGGCCAGCGGCTGCCCGAACGTGGGAATCATCTCCCGGAACCGTGCCTGCCACTGCGGGGAAGCAGCCTGCGCGGGGAAACACTTCTGAATCAGGCTGATCATAATGCTGACGGCCGTAGAGGCGCCGGGCGAAGCGCCCAGCAAAGCGGCAATAGAACCGTCGGCGGCGCTCACCATCTCGGTGCCGAACTCCAGCACGCCGCCCTGCTTTTCGTCTTTTTTGATAACCTGCACGCGCTGGCCGGCTACTTCTAGCTTCCAGTCTTCGGCGCGGGCCGTGGGCAAGTAGTCGCGCAGCGCATTCAGGCGGTCCTGCGGCGACTGCCGCACCTGGTTGATCAGGTAGCGGGTGAGGGGCAGGTTCTTGGCCCCCGCGATGAGCATAGGCTTCAGGTTGGTGGCCTTAATGGAACCCGGCAAATCGAGGAAGGAGCCGAACTTCAAAAACTTGGTGCTGAAGCCCGCATAGGGGCCGAACAGTAGCTCGCGCTGCCCATTTATCACGCGCGTATCCAGGTGGGGCACCGACATGGGCGGCGAGCCGACGCTGGCTTTGCCGTACACTTTGGCCTGGTGCTGCTCAATGACGGCCGGATTCACACATTTTAGCCACTGCCCACTCACGGGGAAGCCGCCAAAACCTTTGCTTTCCGGAATGCCCGAAGCCAGCAGCAGCGGCAAAGAGCCCCCGCCCGCCCCGATAAACACAAATTTGGCGCGCAGCTTACGCTTTTCGCCGGTAGCGCGGTTTTGGGCCCGCACGCGCCAGGTGCCATCGTCCTTGCGGCGGATCTTATCTACCTCGTGGCCAAAGTGAAAGGTAATGCCTGGCTTGTCCTGCAACAGATAAAACATGCCGCGGGTAAGGGCGCCGAAGTTTACGTCGGTGCCCAGATCCATGCGGGTGGCCGCTACTTTTTGGCTGGGGTCGCGGCCCTCCATCACCAGCGGCATCCACTCGCGGAGCTGGTCTGGGTCTTCGGAGTATTCCATGCCCTGAAACAGCGGCGACTGCACGAGGGCCGCGTGGCGCGTGCGCAGAAAGTCCACGTTCTCGTTGCCCCACACAAAGCTCATGTGCGGAATATGATTGATGAAGCGCTGTATGCCTTCCACGTGATATTGCTCGGCCAGAAAAGACCAGAACTGCTTCGAAACCTCAAACGACTCAGCAATGCCAATGGCTTTGCTGATGTCTACGGAGCCATCGGGGCGCTGGGGCGTGTAGTTCAGCTCGCAGAAAGCCGAATGGCCGGTGCCGGCGTTGTTCCAGGCGTCGGAGCTTTCGGCCGCAGCTACATCGAGGCGCTCAATGATGGTTATCGTGAGGTTGGGATCCAGCTCCTTGAGCATAATACCCAGCGTAGCACTCATAATGCCGGCCCCGATCAGCACAACATCAGTGATGGGGTCGGAGGAAGTGGTTTCTGTATTCATCGGGATAGATTGATAGTCCTGACAGCGTACGAGGGAAGGAAAGAAAAGTAGCAGAGTGCCTACTAAGAGAATCTTTTAAGAGCAGCTTAATCTGCCTACCGTGTTTATTATCAGCGCAAAATGGCGGTCATGCAGAGTGGAGCGAAGCATCTCGCGTGTTTAGCGGGAGTAGTAGCTCAGCTAAGAAGAACGTCATGCTGAGCGGAGTCGAAGCATCTCTACTAGTTAGTAGAATCAATACCATTGCAACGAAGCGGCAGATATGCTTCGACAAGCTCAGCATGACAGTTAGTGTGGCAACATCAGCACGCGAGATGCTTCGCTACCGCTCGGCATGATCGCCATTTGATTGAATTTCGGATTGCTCAAATGCCTTGTGAGAAGGCTGGGGGCTTTTTCTAAACTGTTTCGCCCGAAATACCGGATGTAGCCGACAGCAGCCGCTCATCGGTATCAACCACAGAGCGGGTTTTGGGCAACGATTCGGGGTAATTCTGCTGAATGAAAGCGACCAGCTTTTCCCGGACGTGGCACCGCAGATCGAAGGCGCGACTCGCGTCGGCGGCGCTGACCAGGGCCCGCAGCTCCATGGTGCGCTCTTTGGAATCGGTGACTTGCAGCACGCACACGCGCTTGTCCCAGAGCGGATGATTCTCCACGATGTTCTTTAGCTCGGCGCGCACGGCATCCACCGGAATGCTGTAGTCGGTGTAAACGAACACGGTACCAATCAGCTGCGACGTGTTGCGGGTCCAGTTCTGGAAAGGCTTTTCGATGAAATAGGTGAGCGGCAGCACCAGCCGCCGCTCGTCCCAGATGCGCACCACTACATACGTAAACGTGATTTCCTCCACCTTGCCCCATTCGCCTTCCACCACCAGCACGTCATCAAGTCGGATGGGTTGCGTGAAAGCTAACTGAAAGCCGGCCAGCAGGTTGCCAATGGAACGCTGAGCCGCAAAGCCCACGATAACGCTGGCAATGCCCGCCGAAGTCAGCAGGCCCGTCCCGATTTTGCGAACCGTGGCAAAGCTCATCAGCACCAGCGCCACGGCCACAAATACGATCAGCGATACCACCACCTTGCGCACAAACTGGAGCTGGGTAAACAGCTTGCGCACCCGAAAATTATTCTCCTCATCAAGGCGATAATGCTGCAGGACCAGGTCCTCAATCACATTCACCGTCTTGACCAGGCCCCAGGCGAAGGAGGCAATCAGGCTGGTTTCCACCACCCGGCGCAGCACTTCGAAGGGGCGGGCCGTAAGCGGCACCAGCGGCAGCATAAACGAGAGCACCAGCACCGGAAAAAAGAAGGCGCTCGGCTGGCTCAGGTGCCTGACAATGGACCGAATAAGCAGGGGCGAATCGGGCCGCTTCGCGTACCGGTTCAAGACGCCAAAAAATAAATACTTCAGAACGAGCCCGCCTGCGAGGCCGCCCGCCAGAATGCCCAGCGTCGTCAGAATCTCGCGCCATTGGAAGGATATTTCCCAAGACATGTCTTTCATAGTCAGGAGGCTAGCGCCAAGTGGCGGCTAAGCTGAATGGCAACCTATAGCTGCTGAAAATCAAATGTTTGAATAGCTTCCCAAGGCCCGCCCCGATACGCCCACAGCTGCAAGCCCGTACCGGTAGCCTCGAAGGGCACAAAGTCAGCTTTGAGCTGCTCAAACAGGCCGCGCGCCTGCGCCGGGTCCACTTTGTTCTGCACCGTTACGTGGGGCCGCAGCTTCTGTTGATCCTGGGGCGTGAGGGCCGGCTGCCACGCCACTTGCAGCTCGCGGTGCAAGGCTTGCAGAGCGTCATTTTCGAGGGCGTAGGCTACGCCGCGGCCCATAAACCGCAGGCCCGTAACCTGCAACGTAAGCGGCGCTTGCTTCTGGCACAGAGTGGCCAGCTGCGCTACTATATCGGGGCGGCGGGCGCCGGGCAAATGGTGAAACAGCGTGACGTGGGCGGCCAGAAAGTTGCGCTCGGGCGGAAAATGCTGTTGGCGCAGGCCGTTGAAGAAAGCAAACGATTCGGCATCGAGCGCCAGAGTCAGAATCAGGGGAGCATCGGCGTCGGTCATGCTTGCGCGGGCTGGGGGGCTTTTTCAGGTGACAGCAGCGCGGCGCTGCTGATAATTTTGCCCCCCAGGTTTTCCAGGTTGGCTTTGGCCCGCTCAAAACCCTCCGGACTTATTGGGCGCGTGGCATCTTCAATCAAAAAAGTCTCAAACCCTTCATTCAGAGCGTCTTTCGCGGTGAAATACACGCAATAGTCTGCGGCCAGACCGGCTACATACACCGAGGTGATGCCACGCCCGGCCAGGTACGCGGCCAGGCCGGTGGCTTTGCGTTGGCCGTTGTCATAAAACCCGCTGTAGCTGTCGATTTCTGGGTCGGTGCCTTTGCGGAAGATGGCTTCAACCTGGTTTGTATGCAGCGCCGGGTGCAGCTCAGCGCCGGGCGTGCTTTGCATGCAGTGCGCGGGCCAGAGCACTTGCGCCAGCCCGTGCAGCTCAATTTCCTCGAATGGCTGACGGCCCGCATGATTCACGGCGAAGCTTTTGTGGTTGGCCGGATGCCAGTCCTGGGTGGCAACCACCAAGTCGAAATGGGGCTGTAGCTGATTCAGAAGCGGAATTATCTGGTCGCCCGCGGACACCGCCAGCGCGCCGCCGGGCACGAAATCGTTCTGTACATCAATGAGCAATAAGGCTTTCATGTACTTTTTAGACCTTAGAAGTGAGAATTAATCGCCTATTTAAACTAGCTGTCATGCAGAGCGGCAGCGACGCATCTCGCGTGCCGATATGTGAATAGTAATCTAACTTCGCGAGCAAGATGCGTCGCTGCCGCTCTGCATAACAATACCGTTGCAAGCAATCGCGTAAGACGCTTCGGCTTTGCCTCTGCATGACGGTCGAATTTTTACGCTTACGATAAAATTGATCAAACAACAGCGAAAACATGGAAACGCCCGCAAACTATACCGAGCTGAACCGCCAGCTGTGGAACGCCAAAACCGACTACCATGTGCAGTCGGCGTTTTATGACGTGGAAAGCTTTTTGGGGGGCAAATCGTCATTGAATGACGTGGAGCTGGGGTTGTTGGGCGATGTGCGGGGTAAGTCGGTTCTGCATCTGCAATGTCATTTCGGGCAGGATTCGCTGTCGCTGAGCCGCTTGGGGGCGCACGTAACCGGCGTCGATCTGGCCGACCAAGCGATTGCCAAAGCCCGCGAGCTGGCGGCGCAGCTCGGGTTGCCGGCCGAGTTTGTGTGCAGCGACGTGTACGAGCTGCCCCGAAACCTGGACCGGCAGTTTGATATCGTATTCACCACCTACGGCGTGCTGGGCTGGCTGCCCGATTTGGAGCGCTGGGCCAGCGTGGTAAGTCATTTTTTGAAGCCGGGGGGCAAATTGGTGCTGGTTGAGTTTCACCCGGTGGTGTGGATGTTCGACAACGACTTCACCCGCGTGCAGTACTCGTATTTCAACCGGGAAGCCATCACAGAAGTCGAAACCGGCACCTACGCCGACCGCGACGCCCCACTGAAGCAAACCTCCGTTTCCTGGAACCACGATCTGGGCGAAGTGCTGGGCAGCTTATTGCACAACGACCTCACAATAAAGCACTTCGCCGAGTACGACTACTCGTCTTACAACTGCTTCGCGCACATGAAACAGGTAGGCGAGCGCCAATATCGCATTGAGCATCTGGCTGGTAAGCTACCGATGATGTACTCCGTGGTAGCCACCAAAGCAGCCGAAAGCCCGCGTTAAAACTTGCTCAGCTCAGCCACCACCGACGATTCACTCATCTCCGTGAGGGCTGGGGCAAAGCGCTGATTCTCTTGAATAAAGGCGGTTTGCTGACCCAGATAAAATTTGCCTCCCGCCCCGCGCAATACCACCACCGTAGCTTCCGTACCCGTCGGGACGTTGGCCAGACTGAAGCTGTTTGGGCCGGCAGCATGAAACTGGGCTACGGCATTGTAATCGGCGAAAACGAGGTAAACCAGTGTCTGTTGCGGGTCTTGAGCGGCGGCCTCCACGGTCACCTGAACCGTGGTGGTGGGCGTGCCGGTATATAGCTGGCGCTGGTAGCTGATCCAGCCCATGCTCTGATTAAACAGCTCATGGTTGAGCACAGCCAGCAGATAATCAGGCGAATCGGACGTTAAGCGGATGCCTAGTTGTATAGTCGATTGCTGATCGGTGGAAAGCTGCCAGGTAAACGGATCGGGCAGGAGCGGGCCTTTCACCGAAAACATCCGCATATCCGTCAGTCGGCTCAGCCGGGCCGGGCTCCGACTGGCCAGCCCGATCCGCACCCGCGGCACCAGCTCCAGCGGACGATTATCCTGGGTGGCTTGCAGGTAAAAAAGCCCCCCAGACTCCAGAATCAGCTCATCGGTGCCGCTGGGAATGCCACTAAGGAGCATGTCCTTTTTGTCGAGCACCTCCCGAAACTCCAGGCGTACGGGGGCGTCGGACAGCTGAAGCCCACCCAGCGTAACAAACGCTTCGGCTCCAAGCTCAATGGCGCTGCCGCGCCTGGACACGTAGCGCGGAATGCGGCGCGGGTTGTAAGTGAAAAACTCCGGCGTCACGCCGTTGCGCATCTGAAATGCGACCAGCGGGCTCTGGGTAGATGGAATCACGGCGGCCGGGTCGGTGCTTTTCTCGCAGGCGCTTAGCGCCCAACCGCCCATCAGTAAGAAGCATACGCTGCGCAGTATCGTGACCATCAGAGGTAAGATAAAAAATAAACAACCGAGGCTCAAGATGAATGTTGTAAGTAACTGATAAACAAGGTGAAAACCGTAGGCTATGATGGTGCTTAATTCCGATCCGAAGGACCTAAAATGGCCCGCGAAACGTTGTCAAGAGCAAGCCAAAACCAGCTCCTGATGCTCGAAAAAGCCCCCCAGCTATCCCTGTTCGATTCGTTACCTGTACTTACTGAAACCCCCGCGCCGCAGCCTTCTATTCTCACGCGTTCGGCGCGGGTGTGGCTGCCCAAGCGGGTGCTGTTTACGCCCGATGCGCTGGAAGAAGAGTTTGGCCAGCAGATGTTTGAGCGCATCAGCGCGGCCGGCCTGCCCATCGAAATACTCAAGAGCAACCGCCTTACCGGCCTGCGCGGTGCCGACGAGCGTGAAACCTACCGCAACGCCAAGAACACGCTGGCCGTGGTAAAAGCCCCCCCGAGCGCCTTCCGCCTTCAGCCCATTCCACCTTCCGCCGACTGGCAAATGAACCTGGCCGAAGGTTGCCCCGCGCACTGTCAATACTGCTATCTGGCTGGTAGTCTGCAAGGTCCGCCGGTGGTGCGCGCTTACGCCAACCTGCCCCAGATGCTCCAGAACACGGCGCAATATGAGCAACCCGGCAAGCTGACGACCTTTGAAGTGAGTTGCTATACCGATGTGCTCGGCATTGAGCACCTGACCGGCAGCCTGGCTGAGTGCATTCGCTACTTTGGCACCCGCGAGGGCGCGCAACTGCGTTTCGTAACCAAGTATGATCAGGTAGAACCATTGCTGGACTTGCCCCATAATGGGCAGGTGCGCGCCCGGATCAGTTTGAACGCGGAGCCCGTAACGCGCCGTCTGGAAGGCGGTACGGCCTCGCTGGAAGCGCGGCTGCGCGCCATGCGCCAGCTGGCGTTGCCCCGCGAGCAGGGCGGAGGCGGCTACCGCGTAGGAGCCGTGGTGGCGCCCATTATGCCTATTCCCGACTGGCGCGACCATTACCGCCACCTGCTCGACCGTCTGGCCGCCACCCTCGATTTTGAGTGCGACCTCACGGCCGAGTTTATCAGCCACCGCTTCACGCCCGGCTCTAAGGACGTGTTGCAGCAATGGTACCCGAACATGTCGCTGGACCTGGATGAGAGCACGCGCGCCCAGAAGCGCAACAAGTTTGGGGGCGTGAAATACGTGTACCAGCCCGACGACATGCGCACGCTCAAGCAGTTCTTCTACGAAGAGTGGCAGCAGCGCTTCCCGCAGGCGCCCGTGCTTTACTGGACGTAGTTGTATAAAAAAAAGCCCCCCAGACTTAATCTGGGGGGCTTTTTTGGGTTAAGGCTGAATGACCAGCTTCTGCGCTTCGGACCGGCCGTTGGTCGAGACCTTCAAGTGGTAGACGCCGGCGGCCCAGCTTTGCGTGTTTACGCGCACCGTGCGCTGCCCTTCCAGGCGCTGCGTCCAGATTTGCTGGCCCAGGCTGTTGTGCACTTGCAGCGTGCTGCCAGGCGCGGCCAGTTGTGGCAATTCTACGGCAAAGTAGTCCTGTGCCGGATTAGGATAAACGCTGATTGTCTGCTGCGCCGCCCGGAAGTCCACTGACCTGACGGGCGAAAAGGCCAAGCTCCCATCGAAGTCCAGAATGGCAAGCCGATAGTAGTTCAGGCCCGTTTGGGGCGCATCATCTACGAAGGAATACGTGCGGCCCTGGGGGGCATTTTTGGCTTTCACTGAGCCAATGGCGGCCCAGGTCTGGCCGTTGTCGGTGCTGCGCTCCACGCGGAAATTATCGGTGCCTTCTTCAGTAGCCGTGGCCCAGCGCAACGCTACGCTGGCCCGTTCGGCGCGGGCCTCGAAGCTGGTGAGCGTTACGGGCAGCGGCCTGTTGGGAAGGATAGTTGTAGCGTCGCCGCGGAAGAGGCCAACGCCAGAGTTCAGCGTTACATTCAGGTAGTTGCCCGTAGTGGCGTCAATCTGATATATCTCACCAGCATTGGGGCCACCATCGGTGTTAATAGCATACAGCGTATTGTTTTCGCCGGAGAACATAGCGCCTAGCTCGGCACTAACGGGCAGCGGCACGGCAGGGGTAGTTACGCGCACTACCGGCGCGCTGCGTATGTTGCTCACCGTCAGTAGCTGCCCCTCCACACCCAGATAGCTTTTCAGCGTTGGTGCCCCATTTTCCCGCACAAACACCCAGTCGCGGGGCCCGCCGCTAAGGTTTGGGTTGGCGGGGTTGGCATTGATTGCCGTCAGGTAATTATTGATAATCGCGGCCGCGGCTGGGTCGCTGGTGTCGGCTAGGCGCCAGATGGCGTTGGTTGGGTTAGGCGAATTTAGCTCTAGCTCACCTACATAGAAGCGCGGGTTGCTTAAGACAGGGCGCAAAACAGGAGGGAAGACGGAAAAATCAAGCTCGAACCGCACACTTACCGCCAACCCCGCTATGTAATAATCGGAATTATCTCCGCCGGCCGCTATAAAGTTGAAGGCCGTAGATATGCTGCCGAATGGAGCCGGTGGTGTCTCAATATCGCCTAGCACGGTGGTAAGGCCACTTTCCCGGTCGATGCGGTACAGGTTGGGGGCCGAAAGCGGAGTTGCCAGAATCGCGTTCATGGCAAACAGGCTGCTCGGATCGGAGGAGTTATGTCCGAGTCCGTCAAATATAGTAGCACCATCCGGGGCTTCTAATGTTCTGATTTGCTGCATCTGCCCACTGGGAAGAATTAGCTGAAGAACCGATGGGTTACGTTGGGCGGCTGTGCCGATAGAAGTAACAGCGTAGCTGTTAGTTGGTATTTGAGCTAATAAAGGTGGCGTAAACGCCAACAAGCCCAGGGCCAGTAGCACGTTTTTCATGGCAGCGATAGAGTAGTTGTTCGTTTAGCATGCGGCGTGGAGAGGAGGATAGAATAAGGGCGGCGCTTGAGCCCAACGGGAACTGAATAGCAGTGAATAAATACCGTTCAGCTACATAAGAAAGCATTTTCGGGTAGGCGCGAACCCACTTACCTATTTTACGAATTTTTTTCTATGCTGGCTATTCCTTCTACTTTTGATTTGTGCTATTCGCTCAGCAGCGTATCCTTACCGCATATTTTGCCCCCCACGATCTTCTATGCTACTGCCTCTCTACCAAATAGACGCCTTCACTGACCGCATCTTCGCCGGCAACCCGGCCGCAGTTTGCCCGCTCACGGAGTGGCTGCCCGCCGACACCATGCAGGCCATTGCCGCCGAAAACAACCTCGCCGAAACCGCCTTTTTTGCCCCCCAGCCCGGCACAGATGGCCATTTCGAAATCCGCTGGTTTACGCCGGCTGTGGAGGTCGAGCTGTGCGGGCACGCCACGCTGGCCTCGGCCCATGTGCTGTTGCGCCACCTGAATTTCAAGGGCACAGAAATCACGTTTCACTCCAAAAGCGGCCCTTTGCGCGTCACTCAGCAGGAGAATGGCCGCCTCACGCTGGATTTTCCGAGTCGGCCGCCCCAGCCGCTGGCCACCGCACCCGATGGCCTGATTGATGGCCTTGGTGCTACGCCCCTGAAGCTGCTGGCCGGCCCCGATCTGGTGGCTTTGTTTAACTCCGAAGCAGAGATACGCGCCATTCATCCCAATCAGCTGCACCTGGCAGAAGTGCCGTACCGGGCCGTTATCGTGACGGCGCCCGGCAGCGGCGACATCGATTTTGTATCACGCTTTTTTGGCCCCCGCGTGGGTGTTCCCGAAGATCCGGTGACGGGCTCAGCCCACACCACGCTCATCCCATATTGGGCCGAAAAGCTGGGCAAAACCGAATTGCGCGCCCGTCAGGTTTCGCCCCGCGGCGGCGACCTGTGGTGCGAGCTGCGCGGCGACCGGGTGCTGATCAGCGGCTACGCCGTAACTTATCTGAAGGGTGAGATTGAATTGGGAGTGTAGCGCGAAGAGCTTCGCGCTAAAGTTTGAATAGTAGAACGGGGTAGAGACGCAAGATTTTGCGTCTCGTCGTTGAACGACCGCAACCGCGCCAACGAAACGGGGTAGAGACGCAAAATCTTGCATCTCTACCCCGTTTCGTTGGCGGAGAAGCTAGCGCAAACCACTTCTAATCTTTATTCTACCTGTTCGCGGATGTAGCCGCTCTTCTCCACCACCTGCTCCACAAACAACGCCTTGCCCGGCACCGTCAGCAGCGCCTGATGTACTGCCGCGCTGGCGCCCGTATAGCGCACCAGCCGCCCGTTGCGATACTCAATTTCCAGTGTCAGGGTGGCGGGGTCGTAGCCTACGGCTTTGAGGGAAGTAGAGCGGACAGGCTGGCACTTCATGTGAGTAACTAGCTGATTTACTTTGTTTTGGCAGCGGGCTTCTTGCGCGCTACTGTGGCCAGCTTGTCGGGGTTGTCGGCCAGGAACTTGCCCCAGCTTTTGCCCCCCGCTTTCAGATTATTGCCTTTCTGATAGTGGTGGCAAAGCGCCACGGCCAGCGCATCGGTGGCGTCCAGAAACTTGGAGGCTTCGGCAATGGGGGGCAGCGTCAGCGTTTGGCGCAGCATGTGGGCTACCTGTTCCTTCGTGGCTGTGCCCGTGCCCGTTACCGATTGCTTTACTTTGGTAGGTGCGTATTCCACGTACGGAATCTGGCGGGAAAGGCAGGCGGCAATGGCCATGCCCTGCGCCCGGCCCAGCTTGAGCATGCTCTGCACGTTTACGCCATAGAATGGAGCTTCAATGGCCAGCTCATCGGGCAAATACTCGTCGATCAACTCCAGCATCCGCTCAAATATCTTCTTGAGCTTGAGGGCATGATTGGAGCCCATTTTCTGCATATCAATCACGTCGTATTGCAGCACCTTCACGCGCTGGCCCTGCACTTCAATCAGGGCGTAGCCCATAATATTGGTGCCGGGGTCGACGCCCATGATAATTTTGGGCAGCAGGTCGGTAGGTGTAACGGGCAGAATCATGGGGCTTAAGGGTAGGCGGTAGCGGGGCGCAAGCCTATCCTTGGATTTCCATCGGTAACTTGCCGCCTTCAACTGAATGCGTGCTACCCGCTTTGCCCAACCACCTTCTACAAAACTACGCTCAAAAGCTGGAACGTGCTACCCGCCGCCGGGTGCTGGTGGTGCTGGGCAAGCTACTGATCACCGCCCTGACCCTGGGTCTGCTCTACCATTCCGTGTTTACTACGCCCGATACGGCGGCGGCCTGGCGCGGCCTGCTGACGTCGGCGCTGAGCGGAGCGGGGCGCGGGCCGGTGCTGCTGGCTCTGGCGTTGGTGCCCGTCAATTGGGGCCTGGAAGCCTGGAAATGGTGGCGTCTGGCGCGGCATCTGGAGCCGGTTTCGTATCGGCGCAGCTTCCGGGCGGTGCTGGTGGGCCTTACGCTGGGCTTCGTAACGCCCAATCGGGTGGGCGACTACGCTGGCCGGATTATGGAGCTGAAAAGTCGGCGGCTGGATGCGCTGGGGGCCGTTTTTCTGGGTCGCTACTGCCAGCTGGTAGTCACGGTGCTGGCCGGAACCATAGGTCTGCTGTACTTTCTGCTGACGTTTTATGTGGCTGAATATCCGGCTACTGGCTTAGGGTTGGTGGTTGCTGCATTCCTGATTAACGCCGCTGTGCTGCTGCCCCTGTATCGCTCGCGCCTGCTGCTGACGGCCTTGGGGCTGGTGCGGCCATTGCGGCGCTTGCAACCGTTTCTGGCCGTGATGCCTACTTATCCGGCGCGGGCGCTGCACGCGGTATTAGCCATCTCGGGGCTGCGGTATGCGGTTTTCTGTTTGCAATTTGGGCTGCTGCTGGTAGCGTATGGGGCCCGGCCCAGCTTCGGACCGGCGCTCGCGGCCATCAGTAGCACCTTCTTGCTGAAATCTCTGATTCCTTCGCTCAACGCTTTGGCCGATGTAGGCGTGCGCGAGCTATCGGCCACGCATTTGTTCGGTTTGCTGGAGCAGCCAGCTTTGCCGGTATTAAGCGCCAGCCTGAGCTTGTGGGTGCTCAATATTGCCTTGCCCAGCGCCACTGGATTGCTGTTTGTGCTTCGTCTGAAAGTGTTTCGCAAGAAAAAAGCCCCCCAGCGGCCTACGCCAGCTTTATGAGTGGCTGGGGGGCTTTTTTATTGGTTCTGCCGGCGCTTTATGCCGTCCTGATGGTGCGGCTGCGCCGAAGCTGGCAGCAGCTGCCAACACTCTTGAAGCAGCCAAGCCCGACGCCCACCCACGTCGCCGATGAGCCCCGGTTTTCCGTGCTCGTGGCCGCCCGCAACGAAGCTCTCACGCTGCCTTGTCTCCTCGATGACCTAGCCGAGCAAACCCTGTCCGCGGCCCGGTTTGAGGTCATTGTAGTAGATGATGACTCCACCGACGACACTGCCGCCATCGTGCAGGCCGCGGCTGCGCGTAGCTCGTTCGCGCTCCGTCTCATACAGCTGCAAGCCCAGCCCGGCGCCCCAACCGGCAAAAAAGCCGCCCTGCAAGCCGCCCTGAGCGTCGCCCGCGCCCCTTGGGTGGTCTGCACCGATGCCGACTGCCGCGTGGGCCACGACTGGCTGAGCAGCTATAATACCCTAATTCAAGCTGATATGGCAGTACAGTTCGTTAGTGGGCCAGTGCTGCTTACGGGGGGCAATTCTCTGTTAAACAACCTGATGGGGTTGGAATTTGCGGGCCTTATTGGAGTAGGGGCGGCCAGCATCGGCCGGGGCCAGCCTACCATGTGCAACGGCGCCAACCTAGCTTACCGCCGCGATGCCTTTGCCGCCGTGCAGGGCTTTGCCGGCAACGAGCACGTGGCCAGCGGCGACGATGAGTTCTTGCTCCACAAGCTGCACGCTGTTTTTCCCGGCAGCATCCTGTTTTTGAAAACTCCACACGCCATCGTGCGCACCTCCAGGCCGCCCACGCTGCGCGCCCTGCTGGCGCAGCGGGTACGGTGGGCCAGCAAGTGGCGGCACTATCAGCAAAAAGCCCCCCAGCGGCTGGCTTTGCTGGTGCTCGGAGCAAATGTGAGCTTATTCGTGAGCCTGTTGCTGCTTGTGGGGTATCCCCATCTATGGCTCTGGGCCTCGGCTGCGTGGGTAACAAAGCTCAGCGCCGATGCGTGGTTTCTGACTCCTGTGCTCCGCTTTTTCGGCCGGCAGCGGTGGCTGCGCTACATCGGGCTGCTTCAGGTTGCTTATGCGCCGTATGCTTTGCTGACAGGCTTGCTGGGCTTGCGCGGCGACTATGTTTGGAAGGGGAGAAGGACGAAATAAAGCGGGCAAATCAGTTGAGTTCTCGGCATTTGTCGGCGACCTTATCCGCTGTTAACAACGGCCCCAACACGGCTTCCACTGTCATGAGAAAAGCGCTATTAGCTGGGATTTTTCCGGTCGGCATCGCCCTGCTGGTATGTACCCTAGGCGTCTTGTTTCTTTCCGCCGCCGGGCTATTGTATGAGCCGAATGATGCTGCCTTCACAGTTGACAACAGCACTGAAGTAGCGGCTCTCGATTCTATTGTTGTAACGGAATATGGCGTGATGCGCGTGACTAGCGAAGGTTTGGAGCGCGTTCCTGATTCTATCGCGTTGGCGTATCTGCCGGCTTCTGATCCACTGATGGAAAACTTATCAGAAGCTGATGCAGCTGCCGTAGCTGTTGGCGACAAGCTATTTAAAGCTAACTGTGTTCAATGCCACACTATTAACGAAGTAGTAGTGGGTCCAGCATTGAAAGATATACACGAACGTCGCCCGATTTCCTGGCTTATTTCCTGGATTCAAAATTCCAGTAAAATGGTTGCCGCTGGCGACGCATACGCCGTGAAAATCTATAACCAGTACCAGAAACAGGAGATGCCTAGCTTCGCGCTTACCGATGCGGAGGTTACGCAGTTGGTTAAATACATTGAGATAGAAAGTATGAAAAGCAGTGTTGTGTACTGTAGTCAATAGGAATAGAAGTATAAGGTAAAAGAGCTTACATAAGAATCCCGCCCGCTGACAGTACATTTGCTTTCCATTCTTCTGCCCCGAAGCCCGCTGCCGTGACTGATTCCGAATTTGATATCCTCGACGAGCTGTACTTCGTCACTTCCTTCCGCGATTTGCTGCAAAAAACAGGTCTTTCTGCCTTAGCTCTCGAAAAAGGGCTACGCAACTTGCTGGAGCAGGAGTACATCAAGTCGTTCTACCCGGACCCCGACACCGAGCAGGCCTACGAAACCACGTCCTTCGGCGCCATCAGCCGCGACAGTTTCTATCTGGCCACCAAAGCCGGTTTGTTGGCCCACAATACCCGCTAATGGCGACGGCTGCCCCGGTTTTGGCGCCCGTAGCGCCCGCCACGCCGCCGGCCCGGCCGCCTGGTTATTATGTGCGCCGCCGCCTGTGGCGCAATGGGCCGGCTATGTTTGGGCTGGGCTTCATCCTGATTTGTACGCTGATAGCGCTGGCCGGCTACTGGGTGCTGCCCGACAACTCGCCCAATGCCAATAACGGCTTGGTGCAGCTGCAAAAGGAGCCGCCAGGTTTTTCAGCCACCGTGCTGCGCCGCCCCTTGCCCGAAGCCGCGCAGAGCACCGATTCGGATAATATCTTCCGTACCTGGCTCCGGGGCCGCGCGCCGCGCTTTCAGGAAGTGCCTATTGGCGGGTATAAGGTAGTTGGCGATTCGGTGCGGATTCAGCCCTACCGCAACCACTCGGCCCTCGCCGATTTGCCCACGCGCTACTCTCTGGCCGAGCTGGGGGGCAAAAATGCCCCCCAATCCGAGTTAAGAAACACCGTGGAAAATGAGCGCATCATTCACCGCACGTACTGGCTGGGCACCGACAAATCGGGGCGCGACATGCTGAGCCGCTTGCTGTTGGGTACGCGCATTTCGCTGGGTATCGGGCTGGTAGCGGTGCTGATTTCGCTTACGCTGGGCATGCTCATTGGGGCCGTGGCGGGCTACGTAGGCGGGTGGGTCGATAGCGTGCTGATGGGCCTGATGACGGTGGTATGGAGCATTCCGGGCATCATGCTGGTTATTGCCATTTCGCTGGCCCTTGATAGCAAGGGCGTCTGGACCTCCTTTGTGGCTGTGGGCCTTACTATGTGGGTTGATGTGGCCCGCGTGGTGCGGGGGCAAATGTTGAGCTTGCGCGAGAAAACCTTCGTAGAAGCGGGCCGCGTATTGGGCTTGCCCCAAAGCCGCCTCATTGCCCGCCACCTGCTGCCCAACATGACCGGGCCACTTATTGTAATTGCAACCAGTAACTTTGCGGCGGCCATTCTGCTGGAAGCGGGCCTGAGCTTTTTGGGACTTGGCGTGCAGCCCCCGGCCCCTTCCTGGGGCTTGATGGTGAATGAAGGCTTCCAGCTTTTGGGCACAGAGGCCGGCTTATGGCTTACGCTGTTGCCAGGGTTAGCCATAAGCCTATTGGTGCTCAGTTTCAATCTGTTAGGAAATGGGCTGCGCGACGCCTACGACCCCAAAACACCGCTGAGCTAGCGCCTCGCTGCGGCGAAATTGCTAGCATCAGTTAGTATTTTGAAGTACTTTCAACACAACTGCACGTAGAGAGTATTCATTCTTACTCCTTGGGCAGCAGCCTTTGCGCTGCGTGCAGTCCACAACACACTACTTACTCCATGCCTACTCTGCAGGCCATGTCGCCAGAAAAAAAGCTCTTCTTACGGGAGCGGGAACTGAATGCACTGCTGGAAATTACCCAAGCTATCAATCACGACCCCACGGAAGACGCGCTTTACAAAATATTTCAGTTTACCCTGCTCGGACAGCTCAATATTCGTCGGCTGGTGCTGTACGTGAAGGAAGAAGGGGAGTGGGCCTGTATGGTGTCGTTTGGGTCCGATCTGGCTGATTTCCGGCGTATCCAGCTTCCTGAGGCCATTAGCGACAACTGTATTACCACCCCTTGTCCGGTGCCCGCCCTGAACTTGGGTCCGGAGTGGCAAAATCTGGAAACCGTCATTCCGGTCGTGAACAACGGCAACGTGCTGGCCTACGTGCTCATAGGCAACGTGCAGGCCGATTACGTCAGCGATGAGGCCACCAAGTTTCTGGAAACCCTCAGCAATATTCTGGTAGGCGCTATTCAGAACCGCCGCCTGGCGAAGCAGCGCATCGAGTCGGCGGCCATGCGCAAGGAAATCGAGATTGCCCAGGAAGTGCAAACTATGCTTTTCCCCCGCCAGCTGCCCAACGATGCTGGTGTGGCGGTATGTGCCAGCTATGTGCCTCATACGGCCATAGGAGGCGATTATTACGATGTAGTAAACATCGATGTTAATCGGTTTCTGTTCTGTGTGGCCGACGTTTCGGGCAAGGGAGTACCGGCTTCGCTGCTCATGTCGAACTTCCAGGCGGGGCTGCGTACGCTGCTGCGCCAACAAGCCGACCTTTCCACGGTAGTATCGGAGTTGAATAACCTGATTTATCGCAATGCCGTGTCAGAGAAGTTTATCACGGCTTTTTTCGGCATTTATAACCGCGCTACCCGCGAGCTGCAATACGTGAGCGCCGGCCATAATGCCGCCATTCTACTGCCCGACTCCGGCCCGCACCAGCTGCTATCGGAAGGCACAACTATGCTGGGTATCTTCGAGGATTTGCCATTTCTGCACGTGCAGTCGCTCATGGTACCGCCTCGCTCTCTGCTGCTTACCTACACCGACGGCCTGACGGAAGTGTTTAATGCGGCCGGTGAAGAGTACGGCGAAGAGGGCGTAATCGAGTTCCTGCATCGTGCCCGCTACTTGCCGCTGAAAGTATTGCACCAGGAAATTCTCAAAGAAATCGAAGCTTTCAACGAGGATGGCAACTCCTTCGCCGACGACGTAACTATCCTGAGCTGTCGGTTTAAGTAACAACACTATTTCACAAAAAAGCCCCCCAATTATTAGCTGGGGGGCTTTTTTGTGGAATATCTTATTCCTCAAGCGCTACGTTCTCGTCTCTGATCCAGCCTTCTGCTCGCATGAGAATGGCTAACGCGATATAAAAGAAGGAGCCTATTTTATCGACCTCCACCAACTCGTTGAGTAACAAATGAGCAGTGATGATAAAAAGCGACAAGCCGGCCGCTAGTACAATGCGTCTGTGCTCAGCCGACTGGCTACGATGGTAAAGGCGTTCTACCATAAGCAGAGCCGTAACAACGAGGAGGGTAAACAGGAGAAAGCCAGCAATACCCTGCTCGGCAAGCATGAGCAGAAAATAATTATGCGTCGTTGATTTTTCGGGGTTGTGGCTGACGTAGGTGCGGAAGCTCGATACCGTGTAGCGCTTGTATTCGGGGTAAAACGTGTTGGGGCCGCTACCCATGATGGGTCGGTCGCTGATCATATGACCGGCTGCCACCCAACGGTACACACGCTCCATACCGGAGAGGTCTTCTAGATTGTAGGTTGCCTGTAGGTGCTTGCCAAAGTCTTGGCCGTTGAATACGGTTTTCTCGAAGTTGGGCGCATACAGCATGTAGTTATTCTGATTCACAAAGTAATAGGTACCCACCGCTGTGGCTATGGCTACCGCTACCAGTACTACTCGTGTTAGCCGCCAGCGAACAATAAAGTAGAAGCCTATGGCTAGCGGCAGCGAGGCCATAGAAGCGCGCGTGTAGGAGAAGAACACGCCCAACAGCAGCATCACAAATGCCCCCCGCCACAGCCAGCGCCAAAACGAGCTCAGCTCCGGCCGACGCGCCCCATACAAAGCATAAGGAAGCAGCATGGAGATGGTGGCCGCGTAGGCAACGTGGTTTTTGTAAAAGGGCAGTACAGCGGGATTAATGCCATCAAATGAGAAGCCGAGCCCAGCGTGGCGCACGAAGGCGTAGACGGCCGTAAGGGTAGCTCCGGCAACGTGGCAGGCGACTACACCCCAAATGTCTTTGGGCCGCCGCAAGATAAGGAGCGTCACAAAAACGAATGGAATGATGTACCATGTTTTGGCCAGTAAATACTTGATCGACTTGACAGTATCAACTGAAACTAGGGTAGCTACCATCGACCAGAGCAGGGCTAGGCCGATCAGGATAACCAACGGATGTACCCAGAATCGGCGGGGAATCTTAGCGCGACCTAGCAGGGTATTTACCCCAAAACAGGCCACCAATACCAACATCAGTGGCTCGGAAGGCACGTCGAGACTCAGGCCGCCAGGCAGCGGAATCTCAACTGAGAAAGCCAAGGTAAAGAGTAATACATAGTATACCCAACGCCAATCGACAGCCAAAACGGCTAAGCCTACCATAGCAAGGGGCAGAGCTATCCAGAGCGGTTGATCGAAGAACAACGCGCTGCCTCCAGCCACCAGTACGATTCCTATGAAAGCCAAAAACAGGCGGCGGTCGGTTTTAGGAATAGCAGTGGTAGGAGCAGGAAATGAGGATTTGCCCTCCATAGATCAGCTTTTGCGTAAGAAAAGTCCGTGGGAAAATGCCCCCCCCAGTGCGGTGAGATAGCATGCCTTCACCACTTCATTCGTATTGGCTAGGCTACCTGCTCCGACCGGTTAACGACCTTCGGCTTCATTAAAGTCAGATTATTACGATAAAGCTCCAGCAGCGTAATAAAGATTACGGATAGCGCAAAGGTGATAAACATGGCCGAAAGCACGATAAGGGGCCGAACAGGCTTAGCCTCGCGAGTGGCCGGATAGGCTTTTTGTACTACATAAATAGATGAAATGTCGCTGCTGATGGCTAGGCGCGCATTCTCATACGTAGCCTGTGCCTCCACTAAACGCTCTTGTAAGGACTCATAACGCATGTAAAGAGCAGTTACCAGGTCGGCACCCGCTAGGTAGTTTTCCAGGTTAATAATGTTGCCACCATCTGCCTGAGTAAGGCCACGCATGGCGCGTCGTAGGCCGGCTACTCGCGCTGCCGAACCACCACCAGCCGCTAATTCGCCTTCAGCGCGGCGTAGCTCAGTTTCCGTTTCGGCCAATTCTTTAGCCAGGTAGCGCGATTCATAGCCGGATTCGGTCTCTAGGCCTAATCGGCCGAAGATGCCGTACCGCTGCCGCGCATCTTCGAGGCTATCGCGCACCTGGGCCGACTCTTTCTCCAGAAACGTAGTTCGATTGCGGTACAGCGTAATAATACGACCCCGGTTTTCCATGGTCAGACGCTGGTTGATGGAGTCGATGACTTGTACCAGGGTATTGGCAATGTTAGCCGCTCGCACCTTATCCGTGTCATGAAAGGCGAGCTCAATGGCGTCACGGTTGCTATGCACAATGCTCAGGTTGTCAGTGTACTCGTCGAGCACAGCTTGGTCAGCCTTTTCGGTTCCTGGCTTGCCCGCCTCATAATGCTCATACAGATTATACCGCTTGATAATTATAGCAGCTACAGGCTGAGACTGACCGATGGTAATAATTCGGTCTAGGTCTTCGGCGCGGCCGCCCAGTGCCAGACGCCCGCCTTCTTCTACAATGCGGTCAGGGTCGGTGCTTTCCGGGTTTGTAGGATAAAAAATTGACGTAGAACGGTAGACATTGGGCATTTGCCACGCTACTAGGGCACTTACCACTAAAGCCAGGGTGACAGCTAAAAGAATCAGATTGCGCCACCGAAGAATAACGGGCCACAAGCCCATAAGGGAGAACGAACGGGATGACATAAAGGAAGTTAGAGAATCAAGCCGGTGCAAATTGCTGCAGTCGGTTGTCACAAGGGCCAAAACGGGGACAAAGTTACTCGAATCGGCTTATAGTTGGCTTGTGCCTTACTACAAGTGTTGCCAACGCGCACCTAAGTCCTGCCTTCCCAACCACGCAGAGGCCTTATTTATTATCTGGCTCAATATAATGATTGCGGTGCTTGCCTTGAGTCGCCCTGCTACCTTTGCTTAATTTTGCCCCCCACTCAGCTTTACTTGTATCAAACGCTTCCTCGGAAACATCAGCTTTGCCGTATTGCTCAACCTGTTGGTAAAGCCGGGGTGGGTATTTGTTGAGAACCTGGTGCAAAACCAGCTTGGGCACGTGGCGTTTGGCACATTCACGGCCTTGTCGTCGCTCACCATAATCCTGGCTACCTTCTCCGATGTGGGCCTGACGCACTACACGGTGAAGCGGGTGGCAGCCGAGCCGACATATCTGGCCACCTATTTTCCGACCATTCTGCCCCTGCGTGCTTCGCTCAACTTTCTGGCGTTGGGCGCTTTGCTGGGTCTGGGTTGGATAGTGGGCTACCAGGGCGGGCAGCTTACGTTGCTGGCTATTATTGGCTCAGCTCTGCTGCTAACACAGTACGGACAGTTTTTGCGGGGCACCCTGCAAGCGCATCAGCGCTTTAATACCGATGCTGTATTGTCGGTGCTGGAGAAGGTGCTGCTGCTGGGTTTGGTGCTGGCCTTGTTGCCCAGTGGCTTAACCTTAACTGGTTATGTGTGGATGCGGTTTGCCGCCGCTGCTTTTGCTGCGGTGTTGCTCTATGGGCTCATGGTGCGGTTGTTTGGGCGGGTGCGCTACCGCTGGCACTGGGGCCACGCGCGCATGGTACTCCGCGAAACCCTACCCTTCGCCCTGATAACGCTGCTCTATGGTGCCAATGAGCGGGTAGATATGGTGATGCTGGAACGGCTCGCTTCGCCGGCTGAGGCCAGCTATTATGCCGGTGCCTACCGCTGGGTTGATGCCGTGATGATGTACGTCTGGACCATTATGCCCTTGTTTTTCGCCCGCTTCGCCGCTGCTTTAAATAGCCGCTCAGAGCAGCGCGACTTGCTGTGGTTTGGGCAGCGCATTGTTACGCTGCCGCTGCTGCTGGCCTGCGCCTTCGTACTGTTTCGGGGAGAGGTACTATTCTGGCAGTTTACCCACAGCACCCCCGCCGAGCTGGCCCGTATGACGCTGTGCCTCAAGATATTATTCCTGAATGTGCTCGTGCACGGGTTCTTTGCCATCTACAGCTCTCTGCTCAACAGTACGCACTACGTGAAAACGGTAAGTTGGCTGGTAGCCTTGAGCCTAGCACTCAATGTAGGCCTGAACCTGATGCTACTGCCTCGCTTTGGAGCCGTAGCCGCCGCGCTGAATACGCTCGGCTGCGCCGTGCTGGTGTCGGGTGGCTACGTGTGGCTGGTGCAGAATAGGGCGGGGGTGGCTGTGCCGTGGCTGTTGCTGGGAAAGCTGCTGGGGGGCTTTTTGCTGCTGTGCGCGGGTTGGTACGGTTTGCAGCAAACGTTGGCTCTGCACTGGCTGCTGGAAAGTCTGCTGGCAACCATTGGCTTTGGCGTGCTTAGTGTGGTGCTGGGCTTAGTGCCCTTGGCTGAGCTGAAGTCGTTTCTGCGGCTTGGGGCCGGCGCAAAATTGCCCCCCAACGCTCCATAAAGCCGCCCCAGACTCCCGGCTCTTTGTTCTATTGTATTTGATTTGTTCCTATGAATACCGATTTGCTGCACCAACTCGAGCGCGTAGAGCAGCTGGCAACGGCCTCCAAGCTGCTCCGGCTGCTCCGAGCGCCGGGCCGTTACTTGTATGCAATTGGGTTTCGTTTGCTGCGCTATCGGGCCACCAAAAAAGGTGTGATGAAGCAGGCCGATACCTTCTTTGGCACTCCTATGACGGTCGTGTTGCCCGCCGGTACTGATATTTACCTCACCGGCGGCAAGTCCCACGATTCAGAGATTCGTCTAGCTCGCTTCCTTATTCAGCGCCTGCAGCCCGGTGACGTATTTGCGGACGTTGGCGCACATTTTGGCTACTTCTCGCTGCTGGCGGCCCGACTGGTTGGCCCAAAGGGGCAGGTGATTGCCTTCGAGGCATCGGCCACGACCCACGCCGTGTTAGGCCAAAACGTAGCCGCTGCCGCCGTTGTGAAGGCGCACCACTGCGCCGTTTCTGACCAGCAGGAAACCATTTCCTTTTACGAGTTTCCTATTCTGTACAACGAATTCAACTCGCTGGATGTAAAGCAGTTTGAGGGTGAAAAATGGTTTAAGGAGTTCAAGCCTACCAAAATCACCGTGCCCGCCGTGACGCTCGATGAGTTCTTCACGCGCTCCGGTCAAGTGCCCGCGGTGCTGAAAATTGATGTGGAAGGAGCAGAGCTAAAGGTGATAAAAGGGGCGGTGAAGCTGCTGGAGCGCGCCGCGCCGGCCGTCGTGCTGGAATATCTGGAGCCCAAGCGCCATAATACCGGCCACCAGCAAGCAGCGGCCTTGCTCCGCGAATTAGGCTATCAATCGCACCGCATCGGCCCCGATGGACAACTTATCGTCTGCGCCGACCTTGATGCCTATCTGCAAGCTGAGCAGATTGACTCCGATAATTTTGTGTTCGTGAAATGAAGTACCACCCTGCAATCAGCTTAAAGCTGTCCTCTTAGACCGTCATGCAGAGCAGAGCGAAGCATCTCGCGTGCTGATGAGAGGTTAGTAACCCAAATAAACACGCGAGATGCTTCGCTCTGCTCTGCATGACGGTCTAAGATTTTACTTCCCGCTTAAGCTGAAGTTACATCAAATTATAGCTCATTAACCTTTTCAAAAATGCCCCCCAGCCCTCTACACATAGCCGTCAACACCCGTTTTCTGTTGCCGGGCGACACGCTGGAGGGAATCGGACGCTTCACTTTTGAAACGCTGAGTCGGGTGGTGCGCCAGCATCCGGAGCACACATTTCATTTCCTTTTCGACCGGCCCTACGACGCGCGTTATGTGTTTGCCGCCAACGTAATACCGCACGTGCTGTCGCCGCCGGCCCGCCATCCGCTTCTGTTTGTGGCCTGGTTTGAAGGTGCCGTAGCCGCGTGGCTCCGTCGGCACAAGCCGGCCGTGTTTCTGAGCACAGATGGCTTCACCACGCTGGCTACCTCGGTGCCCCGCGTAACGGTGGTCCACGACTTGGCGTTCGAGCATTTCCCGCAGGATGTAAGCTGGCTGGTGCGCCGCTACTACCACTTTTTTATGCCGCGCTTCGTGCGGGCCTCCGCGCGGGTAATTGCCGTATCGGAGGCGACCAAGCAGGATTTGATGCAGACTTATGGCCTCGCCGCCGACCGCATAAGAGTGGTTTATAATGCGCTGGGGGGCAATTTTGCCCCCCAGGCCGCTCCGGAGCAGGCCGCTACCCGCGCCAGGTTTAGCCAGCAGCAGCCCTATATTTTATTTGTGGGAGCCTTGCAGCCGCGCAAAAACCTGGTCAATCTGCTGCGGGCTTTTGAGGCGTTCAAGACCCATACGGGCTCCGCTACGCAGCTGCTTATTGTGGGGCGGCAGGCCTGGAAAGCGGGCCCCATCTTCGAAGTGTACCAGCAAATGCGCCACCGAGAGGCAGTCCGGCTCACTGGCCGCGTGAGCGACGCAGAGTTGGTGCAACTGTATGCCGCCGCCCGCGGCTGCGCGTATGTTCCTTACTTTGAGGGTTTTGGTATCCCCATAGTTGAAGCCCAGGCCAGCGGCTGCCCTGTCATTACCTCCCGTGTTAGCTCCATGCCGGAAGTAGCCGGCCTGGAAGGTGCTTTATTGGTTGATCCTGTTGATGTGGCCGACATCTCCAATGCCCTCGAGCAGCTCGATACGAACCCTGAGCTGCGGCAGCGCCTGATAGCGCGTGGCCTGGAAAATGTGCAGCGTTTTTCCTGGGAGCGAAGCGCCGAGCAGCTATGGTCCTGCCTGCAGGAGGTAATAAAAAAGTAAATGGGGTTTCTTATACCTATATGAATGATGGCCTAAGCTAAACAATTGAACAAATAACATCTTATCCGTCAGTGTATTAAACCCTATGCTTACTCGCCCGCCCGCTCTCTTACATTCGTTGTTTCCCGGTTGCGAATGGCAGCACCCGACGGCGGAGCGTATTCTGTATTTAACCTTCGACGACGGCCCCATTCCCGAAGAAACGCCCTGGGTGCTCGATCAGCTAGCTGATTATAAGGCCAGCGCAACCTTTTTCTGCGTAGGCGACAATGTGCAGCGCTACCCCAGCATTGCTCAGCGCACGGTAGCCGAAGGACACCGCCTCGCCAACCACACCCATCATCATCTGAGCGCCTGGGCTCATTCGCGCGCTACGTATCTGCAGGATGTAGCTCAGTGCCAGCAAGTACTGACGGAGCGGAGCTTGCTGGAAGCCGGTAAGCGGCCCTTGCTGCGCCCGCCTTACGGTCGGCTAACCTGGCCGCTGCTGCGCCGCTTGCGTCCGCAGTATCGCCTGATCATGTGGTCGGTGCTGACCCAGGACTACGACCAAAATCTGCCCGCCGAGCGCTGCCTGCATCAGTCCATAGCCGCCACCCGCCCCGGCGATATTGTCGTGTTTCATGATAGCCAGAAGGCCAGGCGCAACCTGCGCTTTGTGCTGCCGCGCTATCTGGCGCATTTTGCGGAGCAGGGCTTTACCTTCGCTTCTCTTTAAAGTAGTGAAATAGTGAGTTTGCTGTTATTACGGCGCAAACCGCTCAGATAGCGCAAACAGAACAGCAAATTCACTATCTCACCACTCACCATTTCATGCTGGCGCTGCTCACAGGGTATTTTGGGATTTGGTTTGGGGTGATGCTGGTTTCAACGCTGCTATTTGCGCTGCGAAAAGGGGCGAAGCCTGCTCCCGTAGCAAAGCCGTTGCCACGCGTTAGCATTCTGATTGCTGCCCGCAACGAAGAAGCCGCTATTGGGCGCTGCCTGAGTGCTGTTCGGGCGCTGGATTACCCCGCTGCGCTAGTGGAAGTACTGCTCGGCGACGATGGCTCCACCGACCAGACGCGTGCCCATGCCGAAGAAGCAATGCAGGGCTATGGGGGGCTTTTTCGCTGTATTTCCATCACCGAAACGTTGGGAGCCGCCCGTGGCAAAGCCAATGTGTTGGCTCACCTCGCCCGCGCCGCCACCACCGACTTTTTCTTTATTACCGATGCCGATATTGCCGTGCCTCGCACCTGGCTGTCGGGTATGCTGGCGTATGCCCGGCCGGGTATCGGTACCGTTACGGGCCTCACCGTTGTGCGCGGCCCCCGGCTTTTCGACCGGCTTCAGGGCTTGGATTGGCTGCTGTCGTTGAGCTTAGTGCAGGTAGTGACCGATCTGGGAAAGCCCGTGACGGCCATGGGCAATAACATGCTCGTGACCCGCGAAGCTTACGAGGCCACTGGCGGCTACGAGGCGCTGCCTTTTTCCGTAACCGAGGATTTTGAGCTGTTTAAGGCCATAGTAGTGCGCGGCTTTGGCTTCTGCAATGTATTCCGACCCGAAGTTCTGGCCCTGTCCCTGCCCATTGCTACACCTTTGGGCTTGCTCCACCAGCGTCGGCGTTGGCTGCGCGGCGTCGAGGCCCTGCCTTGGGGTTTGAAGCTGGGCTTGCTGGTTTATGGTAATTTTTACCTGGGCGTGCTTGCCTTGGCGTGGCTAGCCGGACCCGGACCGGCGTTGGCGGTGCTGGGGGGCAAAATGCTGGCTCAGGGGCTATTAGCTGCCATCGTTTTTCGGCGCGTGGGCTTGCGCGCGCCTCTGGAACTGCTGCCTGCCTTCGAGCTTTATACCGTTTGGCTTACGGTGAGCCTGATCGGGTTTCGGCTCCTGGGCCGGCGCTTCAACTGGAAAGGTCGTACGTACTCGTAAGCAATGGAGCTGGGGGTGAGGCTCCGGCTACAACGCGCCGTGCCGTACATTTGCTTCACCACCCGCATTCCACCCCATGCACCTGACCGATTCGCACGCTCATATCTACTCTGAGCAGTTCAAAACCGACCGCGACGCCACCCTGCACCGTGCCTTCGAGGCCGGCGTTACCACCATCGTCATGCCGAACATCGACCACACCAGCGTCGATAGTATGCTCGAAACCGAGGCCCGCTTTCCCCGGCAATGCTTCGCCATGATGGGGCTGCATCCGTGCTCGGTGGGCAAGCACTTCGAGAAAGAGCTGTACCAGGTGGAAGATTGGCTGGGCAAGCGCCCGTTTGCGGCGGTAGGGGAGTGCGGCCTCGATTTGCACTGGGACAAAACCTTTTTTGCCCAGCAGCAGGAAGCGTTGCGCGTCCAGATTGGTCTGGCCAAAAAGTTTAAGCTACCCCTCGTGCTGCACACCCGCGAGGCCTTCACCGAAACCGCCGACCTTATTGAAGAAGCGCAGGATGGCAGTCTGGGGGGCGTTTTTCATTGTTTTTCAGGAACTAAGGAAGAGGCCGAGCGCGCTATTAAGCTTGGGTTTAAGCTAGGCATCGGCGGAGTGGCAACCTTTAAAAACGGCGGCTCCGACAAGGTACTGCCCGATATGGCGTTAGAGCATCTGTTGCTCGAAACCGACTGCCCGTACTTGGCGCCCGTACCGCACCGCGGCAAGCGCAACGAGCCCGGCTATCTGCCCCTGATAGCCCGGCGCGTAGCCGAATTGCTGCAAAAAGACGTGGAAGAAGTGGCCGCTGCTACCACGCGCAATGCGCAGGCCCTGTTCAACTTATAGCCCCTTCCGCCTTGTTCCCTATCGTTGATATTCAGACCGCCGCCCACGACGGGCAGGTTAGCGCTTCCATCCTGGTGCTGTACACGGGCGGCACGGTGGGCATGGCCTACAACAAGCGCGGCGAGCTGGCCCCCATGCGCTTTCGCCAGGTCAGCAAGCTGATGCCCGAGCTGCGTCATCTGCGCATGCGCGTGTCGGTGCTGAGCCTGCCGCATCCCATCGACTCCTCAAACGTGACCGTGGCCGACTGGGCGCTCATGGCCAGTATCATCCGCGACCTGTACGACCAGTACGATGGCTTCGTGGTGCTGCACGGTACCGATACCATGGCTTACTCGGCCTCCGCGCTGAGTTATCTGCTGGAAAACCTGGCGAAACCCGTGGTATTTACCGGCGCGCAGGTACCCGTAGGCCGCATCCGCACCGATGCACGCCGCAACTTCATCACGGCCCTCGACATTGCCGCCGCCCGCCACCCCGATGGCTCGGCCCGCGTGCCCGAAGTCAGCCTGTTCTTCAACACCTTATTGCTGCGCGGTACCCGGGCCAAAAAGGTGGAGAGTCAGCATTTTGCCGCTTTCAAAAGCGAAAATTTGCCCCCCCTGGTTAAAGCGGGCATCCATCTCGACTTCAACGATGCTATTATTCGCCCCCTGCCCACGGCGCCCCTGCGCGTGCACACCCACCTCGACGAGAGCGTGGCCATTCTCAAGCTTTTCCCCGGCATAACTGAAAAGGTGGTGGGTGCAATTCTTGGTGTTGAAGGTCTGCGGGGCTGTATTCTCGAAACCTACGGCTCGGGCAACGCACCAACTCAACCCTGGTTTCTGCGCTGCCTCGAAACCGCCCAGGCCCGCGGTATTCACGTCCTGAACGTGAGTCAGTGCGAAGAAGGCCGCGTAGAGCAGGGCCGCTACGAAACCAGCGCTTCGCTGCTGGCCCGCGGCGTACTGGGCGGCGACGACATTACCACCGAAGCCGCCATCACCAAACTCATGTTTGTGCTGGGTCAGAAAAAAAGCCCCCCAGAAACCATTCGCTTGCTCACCAGCAACCTGCGCGGCGAAATTACCCTCTAACCCAATCTCCGCTGAAGGCTACTTCCGCGGCTAGCTTGCGTTTGCGGAAAAAGGGGCGTTACTTTGCCACCGCTTTCCCATCCAGAGAGGTGTCCGAGTGGTCGAAGGAGCACGCCTGGAAAGTGTGTATGGCTCAAAAGGTCATCGTGGGTTCGAATCCCATCCTCTCTGCTAAAAACCTCCATTGGCACCTTGCCGATGGAGGTTTTTGCTTTTACCAACAAAAGATTTACCTCCGGTTCATCTATGTATGGATTATAGTATCACGAAACTGGTATTGATAAAGGCAAGGAAATGATAAAACGAGTCCATCCAGCTGGCTCCGACTCAACGGTTAAATTCCCTTTATGAGTTTTGATAATGTCCTGACTAATAAATAGTCCTAGGCCAGTTCCCTTGGAGGTAGGCTTGGTCGTGAAAAATGGAGAGAATAACTGGGCTTTATCTACCGCGGAAATGCCTTGACCGTTGTCCTGGATGCTGATCTCCACGCCTGCCGGGGAGAAAGACGTTGTCACTAGCACCTGGGGGGCAAAAGGCTCCCCTAATAGCAACTTTTCCTGTAAAGAATAGACCGCGTTATTGAGCAGGTTCACGAGCACCAAAGTCATTTCCGCCGGTAGGATGTTCACGCAGCAGGTAGGCTGTGCTATGTCTTTTATAAATTCCACGGAGATGCCCTTACTGGTTATCTGGTTTTCCTTCTCATAAGTAAGTAGCTGGGCTTCGATAAAGGCGTTGACTTTGGTTTCAATAAAGATGTCGGACTTGGCTTGCAACAGCTTATCCATGCTTCGGACTATTCTGGTTAAGCTGAAGCCGTGCTCTTCAATTTTTCCGGTGTTATGCTCAACCATTGTAAGCAGTGGGATTACCTCGGTTTGCACGTAGTCATCGGCGACGTAGGGTGGGCTGGTTAGCAGTTCTTTACTTTCCTTCAGGAATTCGTTGGACAAAGCGGCGAAGTTGCTGACGTAGTTTAGTGGGTTCAGGAGTCGGTCGACCAGCCCTTTGGTCAATTGCCCCATCGAGGCCAGCTTCTCCTGGCGAATGAGTTGTTCCTGGGTTTCTTTAAGGTCGGTCAGCGTTTTTCGCAGGTCAGCCAGCAACTCGTCGGACTTTTTCTTTTCCAGCAGCAGCTCGCGGGTGCGATCTTCCACCTCCTGCCGAGCCAGGGACAGGTCGGTAACCATTTTATTGAAGGCAATCCCCAGCTCCCCAATCTCATCGCGCGATCTGCTATAGACCCGCTGGGTGAGGTCGCCCCGGCCCACGCGCGTAGCCGCGTCTCGCAGCTCCAGCACGGGCACGGAGATATTGCGGGCTAAGCCGAAGCCAATGATGATACCGATGCTGAATACCAGGAAGCTAAACAGCAGAGATGTCAGCCGAATCTGCTTGCGGCTTTGAATGATATCCCGGGTAGAGGAGGCCAACAGGATTTCGCCGCTCATCATGGGCGTGCTGAAAGGCGCCCGCTTTATCACCGTTGTATCGTTGGAAGTTGCCTGCACCGCAACCACCTGGTTCGTCGGGTAGGTTTTAAATACAGTTCGCTTGATTTGATACTTCGTGTGCTGGTTATTCCAAATCGTATCGGTTTGCAGCAAGCTCACAAACTGTAAGAGCGGATCTTGCTTGACGAAATCCATCGCCGTCTGCACGCCCTCAAAATTTTGCTCCGTCATCGCAATCTTTACCCCTAACGCGACCGTGTTGGCGTGGTTCTGCACTTCCTTATTGAAGTTGTTCAGCAGATACCGCTCCTGAATCGTGGGCAGATAAAACATCACGAAGAAGGAAAAGAGGAGAACGATGCTGGTCACCGTCATCCATATCTTGGTCTTGACCGTCAGGCGCAAGAGCCTAAAACTGGGGAGGAGCAAGGACCATTTCAAGCTATTTGGCATAAGCTACGAGCAGCAGTAGGGAATGGCGACGCATACTTACAGCGACTTTCTTCCATCGATGAGGATAGTTTTGCCGCCGGTGGGAGGCTGATTCACCACGCCAATGGCTCCTGTGGTCTGCGCGATAAACTCTTCCAGTTCGGCTTCGGAATTAAAGAAGTTTGGCGCATCCGCTTTCCCTTGGAAGACGAGGGCCAGCCAGTACTTATTTAATTCATTGGCGCTCATGTTATAAATCTTTTGGCCGGTATTGACGCCAATGGGCGTGCTGCTCTTCATCAAAGCAATAACCACTTTACTTCCATCGGGCCAGCGCAATCGCTCGCCCCGCATGACGGCTTTCAGCTGAGCCATTTTCATTTCCGCCGGCGCCCCTTTGCTATTGGCAATCACCACCAGAGGCAATACCTGCGCCCGGGCGGGCAGACAGGTGCCTATACTAAGAAATACTATCAGGAAAAGTAGTCGACCTACCCACGTCATAACGTTGTTAATTAAAAGCCCACGGCTATCTGAAACGATACTCTATCTACCGCCGTGGCTCGGTGGCTTTTTATGCGCTGGTATTCTAACTTGACCACCGCCAAGTAGTTGAGTTCATAACGAACTCCGCCCGTGAAGGACTGCACGTTGCGGTCCGAGAAATACACTTCCTCCTGGCGGTACTGAATATCATCTACCCGGATGTAAGGGATGATTTTATCGGTCAGCCGGATACCCGCGTAAGCGTAGGAGGCGATGGTGTTTTGCCTTCCCAGGCTATCGGCTTTGTTTAAGGCCATGCTGCTCTCGGCTAGCAACTCATATTTCTTCGTGAACACAGAGTCATTGTAGGCGAAGGAAGCGGTCAGAATGTTTTGGTTGATTTTGGCTAGGGCCCGGGTGCTGATGCCGCCTGAGTGATTGTGCAGCACACTTCCTTTAGAGATAACATCATGATAGAGGGAAGCACCCATACGCCATCCATCCCTGGGCTTCACGTGCACCGCAACGGTCAGGGACTTGAAGCTGTTGTTGTCTAATAGCTCTCCTGACCCCAGCCCGTTGCCCACCATCACGTCGTAGCCGAAGCGGAGCGCCCCCAGATTCTGCCCCTGTAAGCTAACCCCCGTCGTGTGCAGAGGCACGATGCCTTGGGCAAACAGCAAGGGCCGGTCGATTGTGGGGAAAAACACCCGGCCATGATGGTAGGTATCATTCCAGTAATTGACGGGGGTGTGGTGCTTGCCAATCAGGAAGCTGTGATTACCCGCATAATTGTACTTGAGGATGATGCGCTCAATGCTAATGGCGAAATCAGTGGGAGAGGCCAGCGAAAACTTAAACACGGTTTCGCCCAGAAAGGATAAGCGCGGCGTTATTTCCGACGTGATAAATAAGTCCTGCTCACCCAGGCCAAAGTTCACTTGCCCTTTCTGGTAAGTAGCGTAGGTGTCTACGAATCCCCGAATTTGGGTGCGTTGCGCCGCTAAGGGATGGACCCAACCCAGCAGCAAACCCACGACGAATAGTGTAATCAGAGTACAGTTTCTAATCATACTTGAGACTTTGACGAATGCTGGGGATGATCTGAGGTACCGGCGAGCAGCGAGGCTCGCTGACTTTATCGCCGCTCACTGGTTCAGGAATAAATAGGGGCATTGTCTGCGGCCATATAGCCCGATCGGGATACCAACCAGAAGCAGGCGGGGGCAGAAAAGCGCAGTAGCTAGGACTGGGGATCGGTCTTCTAGCCTCTGACATCGTTCTTGGAAGTAGGCAGCTTCATAGTACAGTGATAGATGGTCCAAGCAGGACTGGATAAAGGGGAGCTGCAAGAGGAAATAAAGGCTTCGAAATCTGACTAATAAGGTATTAGATAACTTTTAAAGTTACTTTATTTCTTCCTATTTTATTAGAAATAGATTGCGCGCCGTCGAATTTAAAATAGGAGTATCTATCTCCTTGTTGGGGCCCTGCGCACGCTTCGGTACCTGCTAGCTGGGAGAGGATCAAGCCTTAGAGGATGATTAATAATATCACGACCTCACTTGCATCCTCTCTGCCCACAACTAAAATCAACCTTCCGGAAAAAATCTTATGACTGCATCAGCGACCCACCGCAACCCTGGCAAGGGTACCACATCTTTTCCGACGTTCCCGCCGGGATTGTTCACCGACTCAATTTTGGCTTCTACTGCAATTCTCATTGCTAATGCAGTGGCTACGCTATTGTTCCGGTAGCCATCGCAAGAGAAAGGGCTAGAAAGGCCGATCCCTGTGGTCGTTGGTAAAGCAGTTTCGTTAGAGCACCTTCTTAAGTCAAAGCAATAGGATTCAGTCTTGTCCCGAGTTCAAAATGAAATATACCTTTCTACTTCCGCTTATGCTCCTGCTGCTAGGCGTCGTTTACAGCCAACCCACCGCCGCGCAAAACCAGGCCGCCCCGCTGACGATAGGGCAGACCTTTACGCTCGTCTCCAGCGCCCTTGGGGAAACCCGCCGCATCAACGTGTACCTGCCACCGGGCTACGCGGACTCGGCAACCATGCGGCTGCCGGTTCTGTACATGCCCGATGGCGGCATGGCAGAAGATTTCCTGCATGTGGCTGGTCTGGTGCAGGTTGGCACCGGCAACAACACCATGCGGCCATTTATTGTGGTGGGCATTGAGAATACGGAGCGGCGGCGGGATACGACCGGGCCCACCACCAACGCCGAGGACCGGAAAATTGCCCCCCGGGTAGGTGGGTCGGCAGCCTTCCGCAAATTTATCCGCACGGAGCTGATGCCCGCCATCCGGCAGCGCTACCGCACCACCGCTGAGACTGCCATCGTGGGGGAGTCTTTGGCTGGCCTGTTTGTGGTCGAAACCTTGTTGCTGGAGCCCGACCTATTCGATACCTACGTGGCCTTCGACCCGAGTTTGTGGTGGAATAACAGCCAGCTGGTTGCCCAGGCCGACAAGATATTACGGACTTATGCCGGACCGGCGAAGACACTATATGTAGCCTTCAGCAGCGACACGGAAACGGCCCCCACCACCCAGCGCTTTGCTGCCATCCTGAAGAGTGCGGCCCCTGCCAAGCTTACCCACTACTATCAGGCGATGCCAGAAGAAACGCACGCCACCATCTATCACCCGGCGGCGCTGCGAGCTTTCCGAATCGTGTTCAGGCCCCGCAAAGCAGCCCCGACGAAATAGCCATCTATCCATCGGCTGTGTTTCTGTGTCAGCGAATCCAATAAAGTGTTATGAAACAGCCCGATACTAAGTTTTAACTCTACTCTTCCTCCGCCGAAATGCTAGCCGGGCCTTCGGGCAAATTCAGCAGCGGCCCCAGCAACAGGGCGTTGGTGAAGAGGCGGGCCGTACCGTGCCAGTAGTGACGGAAGTTGGGGTCGTCGGCGAAAAGGATCACCCGACCGGCTCCTACCTTGCTTACCACAATCGCCGCTGAGTTGCTGATCTGCTTCAGGTTAGCCTTTGATACGTAGCCGCTGACCAGCGGCGTAGCCGCGTACTGAGCCACGGTGGCGTAGGGGTTGCGGCTGGGGCGCAGGAACGTGGTGCCATTGCGGAATACGTACAAGCGCCGGTCGGTGAGGCCGAAGGCAATGGGGTTGGTCAGGTCCACATCAGCGCGGTAGATGGAGCCGGCAATGGCGCGGGTGCCCTCGTGCTCCTGATCGACAAAATCGGTGCGGCGCGAAGTCTGGGGTGCAGTGCTGGCGGTCTCCTTGCCCTTTTTACCTGCTGTAGTTGGGGCCGTGGTGGCTGTGCGCACAGCCGTGGTATCGACCCAGCCGCCACTGGCCGGAATCAACAGCTTCTCCTTGACGATGCCTTGCTTAACGGCCCATTCAGATGCGTTCTTCAAAGTAATAAGCGTGCCGCCCTCCTGCACCCAGCGCCGGATTTTGTCCACAGTTACTTTGTCCAGCGCGCCATAATTGCCCCCCACGAGCACTAGGCTGGTGTAGCGGCCCAGCGGCGCCCGACTCACATTGCTTACTTCTATCTTACTCAAGGGTAGCCCCAAATGCTGGCTGGCCACAAACCAAGCTTCGCCGACTTCCGAGGCCGTGGTGCCCGCCCCAACCAGCATCGCGGCCTTCGCTTCGGGCACCGTGCGCACGTTGTTGGAACCCAGGTCGATACCACCCACACTAAACCCAGTTGTGACGCTCGTAAACGTGACCTGCGCCTGCTTGCTTACCCGGCTCAATACCTGAAATACCGAATCGGCCGGCAGCTTCTGGCCTGCCACTGGTACTACCACGGTACCATAGCCAAAATCGGTGGGTTGAGAAGCCGAGCCGGCGCGGAATGGCTTAAAAGCAACCTTGGCCGTGACGCCGGCGCGCTGCAAGGCTACCAGGGCTTTCGGGGCGTTGTAATCGGTCCAGGGCAAGAGGTAGGCGTAGCTACTTTTGCCCCCCAGCACGTTGCCAACCAACGCTTTGGGCGTTGTGATGGGCGCGCCCTGCACCAGGCTCGTGTTTTTCTGCTTGCTTACCGGCAGACCGTAGGCGTGGGCCTGGCTCCAGCCAGTTACGTCGTAGAATACGCTGTCATGAAACGTAGTCAGCTCTTCAAAGAGGGAGTTGACGATGCGATATTGCGGTTGGGCGGTGGGCACTACGTAGGTCTTGCCCTTCTCAAACGTTTGCTTATCAAGCGTTACCGTTTTACCCAGCTCGTGCACCTGAATTTTGTGCTGCAAGAGCAGGTCGAGGAAGCGGTTGGTGAGAGTTTCGTCCTTCGCACTTCCAAAAACGTAGGCTTTGGTCGGAAACTTCTTGGCGGAAGTCAGCGCCGAGGCAAAAAACTCGCGCTGGTGGCGCAGATACAGATCTTTCTCCTCAACGGCCCCTCGCACGGTGGCCAGCCCCGTAGCCACGTGGCTGCGAATGGTAAAGGGAAACGTCACGACGCCATTCGTGCCTTCCTGAGCCAGACCGCGGGAGCTGCCCACCTCAAACGTGACGCCCACACCGCCCTGAAAATCAGGATAGGTGGAGCCGTAGATGGGCGACAGGTTATCGAACTGCTCTTTGGTCCAGTATAAAGCGCCGAGCTTATCCAGGGCCTGGGCGTGATACTTGGCCAAACGCACGTTTAGCACCTCATAAGTAGCACGCGGGATCAGGTCGTTTTCGGTGCTCAGGGGCTTGGTGGGCTCAAAATAGTACGTGCTGTTGGTGCCCATTTCGTGAAAGTCAATCATGACATTGGGGTACCACTCGTGCAGAAACGCCATGCGGGCCCGGCTTTCGGGCTGCGTTAGCGGCAGCCAGTCGCGGTTCAGGTCAGTGTAAAAATGGTTGGTGCGCCCACCGGGCCAGGCCTCCGTATGCTCCCGGTCCAGCGGGTCCGTCACCACGGGCCACGACTTACTCTGGTCAAACCAGTGTGAGGCCCGGTCGCGCCCGTCAGGGTTTTCCAGCGGATCAATCGTGATGACCGACTGCTCCAGCCACTGTTGGGTTTCGGGGCTGGTAGAGGCCGTGAGGTAATAAGCCGTAAGCAGGGCGGCTTCCGAGCTGGAGCTTTCGTTGCCGTGCACGCCGTAGTTGAGGCTTATAATCACCGGCAAACGCTTGTAGTCGGGCGCGGGCTGGCTGGGGTCAACCAGAGCGCGGCGTTGCTGCTGCAACTGGTCCAGGTTCTGCTGGTTGGCTACCGTTGTAATAGTGGCCACCACTTGGGGCCGCTCCTCAAACGTGTTGCCAAGCACCCGCAAGCTCACCTTATCCGACACCCGGTCCAGCTCCCGCAGGTAGGCCACAATCTGGTCGGTGCGGGTGTAGTGCGAGCCAATCGGGTACCCCAGAAACTTCTCCGGCGTGGGAATGGCCGGGTCGAAGGAGCCCGCTGCCGCTTCAGGGAAAAAATAGCTGTTTTGGGCCGCAGCCGGCGTCGCTAAGGCTAATCCCAACGTCAGGAGCGCCGCCGAAAAGTATGTTTTGATCATGGAAGGTGTAGTTGAAAGAAGATGCGGGTACGGATAAATAAAGGCCGTCATGCAGAGCGCAGCGAAGCATCTCACGTGCTGATGGCAGAGTAGTAATCCAACTAAACACGCGAGATGCTTCGCTGCGCTCTGCATGACGGGCTATTGTAGCATTGTAATTTATTTAATACCCTGGGTTCTGTTCCAAAGCGGGGTCGGCTACTAAGTCGTTGAAAGGCAATGGGAACAGCCAGCGGCGCTGATCGGTGACACCGAGCACGGTGCCGGCACGGCCGGTGCGCACAAGGTCAAACCAGCGGTCAGCTTCAAAGGCAAACTCTACTTTACGCTCGTTTTCGATGGCCAGCAGCAGCTGGTCGGCGGTAGTGGCGGTGCTGGCTGGCACGCCGGCGCGGGCGCGTACGGCGTTCAGGTCGGCCAAGGCCTGCGTGAGTTTGCCTTGGCGGGCGCGGGCTTCGGCCCGAATGAGGTACTGCTCAGCCAAACGGAGCACGTAGCTAGGGTCGTCGCGCTGGGCGGAGCGGCTGTACAGGTTGCCATAGGTTACGTTGGCTCCGGCAATGGTGGTAGTAGCCAGCAGCGCCGAGCGATTGCCCCCCACTGCTGGGTCGTTGAGCAAGGCAATAGCCGTAGGCACGGGCTGGAAGTTAAATTGCCCCCCAAGCGCGCTGGGAAACCAGTTGTTCCACATGGTGTTCGCGTCGGAGTTGCTGAACGTTAGTTCCAGCACCGATTCCCGACTCAGAAATGGCGCCGTCGAAATGGACCGGTAAGGCGTCACCAGGCTGTAATTGGCATTGCTGATGACCTGGGTAGCATAGGTTTCGGCCTCGGCGTACTGCTGGCGGTAGAGATGAAGACGAGCGCGCAGGGCGCGGGCGGTGGTTTTCACGGCGCGGTTGCGCGTGGTAGCGTCGGGCAGCAGGGTTTCGGCTTCGGTCAGGTCAGCCAGCACCTGGTCGTAGGTTTGGGCCTGGGTGCTGCGGCCGATGCCTTGGCCGTTTTCCTTGGTGCGGGTGGGGGTGAGGATAAGCGGCACCCCGCCCCAGCCCCGGCCCAAGTCAAAATAAACCAGTGCCCGGAGGAAATGAGCTTCGCCTAGCAGTTGATTTTTCTCGGCCGCGGGCAGCAGCGGGTCATTTACGTCGGGCACCGCCGCCAATAGGTTATTAGCGACGTTCACCGCCTGATACATCTGCGTCCAGGCTTCCGTAATCAGCACGTTGTCGGCGCTGAGCTGGTTTTGGTCGATCTGCAAAAACTGATTGAGCGTGCCGTTGAAGCGCACATTTTCGCCGGGCAAAAAGCCCAGCACGGGCCAGTTGAGCTGGTAATACGCCTGCACCCGGTCGTAGGCGCCGATGGTGGCGGCGCGGGCACTGCCGGCGTCGGTGATGGCCTGGTCGGCGGGTAGCTGCTGGACGGGTTGGGGCTCCAGCAGGTCGTTGCAAGCGGATAGGCTAAGACTAACGGCCGCAACCTGCGTCGCAAATAAGAGGCGATATAACGTATGTTTCATGACGAGCAAAGGCTTAGAGTCCGACCGTGAGGCCTACCTGGAAAGTGCGGGGCTGGGGCACAGTGGCCCAGTCGAAGTTTTTGGTGTTGGCTACGCCTCCCTGGGAGTTTACTTCTGGGTCGAGGCCGGAGTAAGGCGTGATAGTGAACAGGTTAGCGGCCTGCACGTAGAGGCGCAGCGAGTTCAAACGGGTTTTGGCCACGACTTCTTTGGGCACACTATAGCCCAACGACAGCGTGCGCAGGCGCAGGAAAGAGCCATCTTCGAGGTAACGGTCGCTTAGATTCTGCACCACGCCGCCGTAGTTGTTGCTGGCAGCGTTGGTGGTGAGGCGCGGAATGTCGGTCTGGTCGCCGGGTTGCTGCCAACGGTCGAGCTGGTTGGCCAAGTAGCCAATGTTGCTCTGGGTGCCGCCGTGCACAAGGAAGAAGCGGTTCATGTTCATGATTTTTGCTCCCCGCTCAAAGTTCAGCGTGAAGCCCAGATCAAAACCCTTGTAATTCACGGAGTTGGTGAGGCCCCCGAAGAAATCGGGCCAGGCCGTGCCCACCAGCTGGCGGTCGGCCACGGTGATGGCGCCGTCGCTGTTCACGTCTTCGTACTCCGCGTCGCCACTTTCGGGGTTCACGCGGGTTTGCTTATACAGCCAGAATGAGTACAAAGACTGGCCTTCTTCCAGCCGGAAAATATCACGCGAGCCAGCTGTAATCGGGGCGGCCAGCTTCTCCACTTTGTTCACATTGCGAGCGATGTTGAACGTAGTGCTCCACTGCACCGCCGACTTGGGCAGCCAGTTGGTCGTGACTTGCAGCTCTACGCCCTTATTGCTGACAGCGCCGTAGTTTTCTACTACTGAGGAGAAGCCGATTTTGCGCGGCACGGGCACGTTCAGCAGCAGACCGGAGGTGTATTTGTCGTAGTAGTTCAGCTCCAATATCACGCGATTTTGCAGCACGGCCGCGTCGAGGCCCACGTTCCACTGCTCGGTGCTTTCCCAGCTCAAATTGGGATTAGCGAGCTGCAAGGGCGTGGTGCCGGGCAAATCGAGGTAGTTGGCGCCGCCCTGCACCAAGCCCAGGGAAGCGAAGTCGCTGATGCCGGCTTGGTTGCCGGTGCGGCCCACGCTGGCACGCAGCTTCAGCTCCTCAAACACGTTCAGGTCCTTGATAAAGTGTTCTTCGCCCAGGCGCCAGCCCAGGCCCACGGCCGGAAAATAGCCCCAGCGATTGTCGGCGCCGAAGCGCGAAGAGGCGTCGGCCCGCACGCTTACGTCGGCGGTGTAGCGCTCTTTGAAAGAGTAAGTTGCTTTGCCAAAAAACGACACCAAACCAGCCTGTGAGCGAGCCGAAGATCCGGTTTGGGTGGCCGAGGAAGCAATGGTAGGCAGGTCGTTGCCGGGGAACTGCTGGCCGGCCAGGGTCGTGCGCTGGAAGGTGTTGCGCTGGAGCGTATTGCCCACCAATGCCTGTATAAAGTGATTTTCGCCGATGTTGACCGAGTAGTTCAGCGTTTGCTCATTGAGCAGCGTAATGTCGCGGGAGAGGAAAGAGGAGGCGGTGCCGCGGGGCTGGCCAGCCAGGATGAGCGTGTTGTTGAAGTTGTTCTCGTACATGTCGTTGAAGTCGATGCTCCAACTGCTACGCAGGGTCAGATTTGGCTGAATGCGGTACTCGCCATACACGTTCGAGATGACGCGGGTGCCCACCGCGTCGTTATCAAGGTTGTCGATGAGGGCTTGATGATTGTCGAAGGAGCCGTACTTGGCGTAGCTGCCGTCGGGGTTGTACTCCGGCAGGTTGGTGCGCGGAAACAGGGCCGAATTGATGACGCCGACGGGGTTGTTGTCGTTGCTGCTCACGTTGCGCTGAGTGCGGGTGAGGGCCGTACTCGTGCCGATGCGTACCTTGTCCGTCACGGAGTTATCCAGGTTTACCCGCAAACTGAAGCGGTTGAACTTACTGGGCCGCGCAATAGACTCCTGGTCAAAATAGCCCGCGCCAATGTAGAATTGCGTTTTGTCGGAGCCACCGGCTGCCGATACTTCGTAGCTCTGGGTGCGGGCTGTGCGAAACACATCGGAGAGGCGGTCGTAGGTTTGCTGCTCTTCCGGCAGTCCCCGGCCTCCGTCCGCTACGGGCCGATAAGGCAAGAGCGAGGGGTTGCCGCCATCGTTCAAAAACCGCTCATTTTCGAGGGTTGCCAGCTCTGGGCCGGTCACCAGCTTGTACTGCTTGGGAGCGTTGGATACGGCTTGATAAGTATCCAAAGTGATACGGGTTTTTTCGCCGGCCTTACCGCGCTTGGTGCGGATGAGCACCACCCCATTTGCCCCCCGCGAGCCGTAAATGGCCGTAGCGTTGGCGTCTTTCAGAATCTCGATGCTCTCGATATCCTGGGGGTTGATATCGGCCAAAGGGTTGGATGACACCTGGTTGCCGAGGCCGGTGGCAATCAGGTTGGTGTTATTGATAAACACGCCATCCACCACGTAAAGCGGGTCGTTGCTGGCATTGACGGAGTTGCTGCCCCGCACCCGAATGAAAATGCCGCCGCCCGGCACACCCGAGTTGGCTGATACCTGCACGCCGGGCGCTTTGCCTTGCAGCAGCTGGTCGGGGCTGGCGGCGGGCACGTCCTTGAGTGCGTCGCCTTTTACGGAGGAAATGGCGCTGGTCAGGGCCTTGCGGTTTTGCTCGCTGTAGCCCGTTATTACCACTTCCGAGAGCTGCTGCACATCCGATTTCAGCGCCACGCGCAGCTCGCCGCCGGTAGTGCGCACCTCTTGCCGCACATAGCCGATGGCGGTGATAACCAGCGTGGCCCCGCCAGCGGGGATGGGCAACGAAAATTGCCCCCCAGGGTCGGTGGAGGCGCCGGTGGTCGTGCCTTTGATTATGACCGTGACGCCCGGCAGCGGACTTCGGTCGGCGGCGTCGGTGATGGTGCCGGCTACGGTTTGGGTGGCGGGCTGGGCGGCCGTAGTTTGCGCGAATCCCGTGGTAGTGCCCGCCAGCAGGACGGCGGCCGGCAAAGCCAGAAAAGTAGAAGATTTCATGAGGAAGAAGTAGAGGATAAGGGTTGAATGAACCCATCTGGCCGGCCTCATTTTGCCCCCTAGCCAACCCGCGCTGCTTAGGGGCGCACAGATGCTGAAGAGGACGAGCAGGCAGTAGCAGTAAGTGGATTTTCGCCCCTGGCGCGCCGCAAACAAAGCTTTAGTGGCGCGTGCTTTCTTCCTCGCGGCCCAACTTGTGCACAGCTGGGCTTAGCACTACCGCGAAACACGCAGCAGCTTTTGACAAGGAAGGTTGGGGCGGAGCCAGCCTAAAACCGGGGGCCGAAGCGCGAAGACGTTCGGGGCGGAATGGGCAAGCGGGCGGGGGCTGCGGGCGCTGCCGGATGGATACAGGTCGGCGGGGCTGCTTTGCGGCGCAACGCTACCTTCCTCGGCAGTGGATTAGCAGAAAAAACAGAGTCTTTCCCGGCGTTCTAGCCGACCACACCCGCCATTGGCGTACCAATGGCACAACAACACATCATACAACACCGATGCTGTACAGCAACGAGCGTGGCGGAGGAAGCGGGGGTACTGGGGGAGCTTTTCACGGCAATTTGTTTTTATATGGTCAGGACTTGGCACCGTTCCAATTGTGTTGGGGGTTGCCGGCGTTTCGTCGAGCCTGTCTCTCCACGCCTCTGTATAAAAACAATCCTTTTAGTGGGAAAGAATTGATACTGTAAAGGTAAAGACGCGTTTTTCAGAAACGCAAATTTTATTCTGCGCCAACGCTTCGATTCGTTTTTAAACTAAAAGCCTGCGTCAACCTCAAAACCTTTATTGCGCGCACTAATGCCAATATTTGCCCCCCAGCAACACGGGAAGGCAGGCATTGCGTCGGGTCAAAATAAGTCGATAATTTCCTCAGTGCACCCTGCCTATTGCACCTCAGCCTGATCGAAAAACGTCCCGGTCGTTACTTCATATCATGGTTTTTCTGAGGCTAAACCGTCGTATTCAACTGACTATTTTAACCCGACTAGTACCCGATTATCAAGCCGTTTTTGCCCCCCAGACTTGGTGAATTAGTAGTGTGAATGCTGGGTGACGCCTGACTTTGTACGAAGCGCCGTACTTCCGTGAGTTCGGTTCGGGTGGCGCTTGCAGCGGCCACGGAAAGCAATTGCTGATAATAGCTGCGGGCCTTGCTCAGCTTGCCAGCCCGCTCGGCCGCAAGCCCGGCGCTGTAGAGTCCATTAAATCGTTTGGGATGTTTCTGCAGATTGACCTCGTACGCAGCTAAGGCCTCGCCTGGGCGGTTCATCGCTAAAAGCATATCTCCCAGCAACTCCCGAGCTGGCAGCACTTCGCTGGGCGTGACGGGGTGCTTTTCTGTGCTGTCTTCCAGGGCCGCAGCGCGCCTCATCAGCGCTTCCGCCTCCTCTAGCTTGCCTTCCTGCCACCGCATCCACGCCTCACCCGTCGTCAGCTGGACATGCACTTGCTGGGCTTTGTACGCATCTTTTTGCTGCTTCAGAATGGTTTCCAGGCGCTGCAAAGCCGCCCATTCTGCCTGGGCGGCGGCCTTGTTGTCGGTATGCACGGCGCCCAGCAACCGGGTAAAGTGAAGAATGGCCCGCTGCCAGGGAAACTGCTCCCACGGAACAAGTGCGCCGGGCACTTCCAACGCCGCTGCCTGCTGCCACTGCCGGTTTTCTAGTACATACCGAGAAGGAATAGCCGCATAAGCATAAGCCACTTTGAAGGAGAGAGGCTCGACGGCAGTAATCGATTGCAGGTAGGTCCACTGTTGCTTGGCGCGCGGGTTGTCGCCCTGTTGCAGATAAGCATACATAAGGTAATCCAGACCGTGCAGTTCTTCGTCCCAATGGCCCTTTAGGCCCGCCTGCTCAGCATAGCACTGAGCGGCAGCCACTGAACCAAGATTCGAGGCTACCGCTTCATTCCAGAGCCCCAGGCGGGTAAAAATATGCGAGGGCATGTGCAAGGCATGGGCTGACGATGGTGCCACCGATGCGTATTTGCGCGCTGCGGGCAAGGCCAGCGGGGCCAGCGCCGGCACATCATAAGCATGAATGAGGTAATGAATAATACCCGGATGGTTGGGGTATTTCGGTGCCAGCGCCGTGAGGAGGCTGCCAGCCTTTTTGAGCTGAGCAAACGTTTTGTCGGTCGGATCAGCGGCGGCCGTCAGGGCCAGGGCATACAGAATGGTGGCTTCCGGATCGTCGGGGTAGCGGGCGGCAAGCTTTTCCATCGCCTGGGCAAAGCGCAGACACCGGGGCCGGTGGCCGACCGTCGCCCAATCTTGGTAGAAAGCGGCTAAGGCATTGATGTATGCTGCTTCCTTTGGCGAGGAAGGCGGCAGGGCTTGCGCGATGGCCAGGGCGTTGGCGCCCTTCCGTAGCTCAGCCTCGGAGGGAGGCGTCCAGAGCGGATGAAACGTGCTCATGGCCACGCCCCAATAAGCCATCGGGCAGGTTGCCTGCTCACTGATGATGGACGCAAAGACTTTTTCCGCTTCCTCATATTCAAAGGAATGCAGCAGCTTTAGGCCTAAGGCAAAGTCGTCCTGGGTTTCGGTGCGGCAGGCAATGGGAAAGGTTAGGGAGCCAAGCTGTTGATTCGGCGGGCCGCAGGTAATGAGCTGGCCGGACCTAAGATTTAGCTTATTCAACGCTTGGCGCGAGGGCGCAGCTTTTTTCTCCTGGCACGAGCAGCAGAGCAGAGAAAGTACAAGGCCTGGGGCCAACAGTGACTGAAGCCAATAGGGTATCATGTGCTACTCCGACGTTAGAGTGGACTATGTAAGTCTTACATCTGCACTGTAGGGCCTGCGGACTGACTAAGGGTGAAAATACAACAAATCCTTTGCAGGATATGGCAGAAGGAAATAGGTCTGTTGCAGGCCAGCTTCCTGAAAGCCCATTCTGATACCGATTTCGTGCGCATTTGCAAACCCGCCAACGACCGGCCAGCCTCGACGGCTCAGCAGCTGGAATAAAAGCCCCCCAGAGGTAGCGCTGCCGTTTGTGGGGGGCTTTTTTAGCTGACGATGCTTCGGTTTCTGCTTCGGCTCTTCAGCGGCAATACTAGTTAGTGGGCGGCTGTCAGGATGCACGGCCTGCTTATCATAAGGGCTAACCAAAGCGTAATAATATCCCTTTTCACCACTCAATTATTTACGCGGGCAGCGTGATGCAAAATGTACTGCCTGCGCCCTCCTTACTGTCAACGGTGAGCGTGCCGCCGTGGCCCTGGGTGATGATGTCGTAGCTGAGAGAAAGACCCAGGCCCGTGCCCTCGCCCGTGGGCTTGGTGGTGAAAAAGGGCTGAAATATCTTTTCCTTCACGTGCGCGGGTATGCCGGTGCCGTTATCCTGCACCCGTATTTCAACCTGGTTGCCTGCATGGCAGGTGCTGATGCGCACGGTAGGCACGTAGCTGGTTTCGGCGCCTTGCTGCTGGCGCTGGCGCACGGCATAAAAAGCGTTGGTCAGGAGGTTGAGCAGCACCCGCCCCAAGTCCGAGCCTACAGCGGTAACCAGGGGCAAATCGGGGGCTAAATCCGTGGCTAGCGTGGCGTTGAAAGTCTTGTCCTTGGCCCGCAAGCCCTGATACGCCAAGCGCAGATATTCCTCACACAGCGCGTTCACGTCGGTGGGCTGACGCTCGCCGGTGCTGGCGCGGGCGTGCTCCAGCATGCCCCGCACAATGCTGGCCGCCCGCTGCCCGTGCTGCGTAATCTTGACTTGATTTTCGCCTAAATCGCTTAATAGCTCAGCTAAAGCCCCTTTTTGCGGAACCGGGTAAGCTGAGCCGGCCACTACTTCCTGCGCTTCGTGGCATAGCTCGGTGCTCACGTCGGCGAAGTTGGTGACGAAGTTCAACGGATTTTGAATCTCGTGGGCAATGCCGGCCGTCAGCTCGCCCAAGCTCGCCATTTTCTCGCGCTGCACCAGTTGGGCCTGCGTCGTGCGCAGCTCCGTGAGGGAGCGTTGCAGAGCGGCCGTGCGCTGCTGCACCTGCTGCTCCAGGGTTTCATTTTGCTGGGCCAGCAGGGCTTGCTTTTCCTGCTCCTGGGCTAGCGTTTGGGCCGAAAGCTGCTTCACCTCGTTCAGCTTGAGTTGCAGCAGCTGGCTGTCCAAAGCAAACTCGCGGGCCAGAAACAAGGAGATGCCCAGCGCCGGCGGCAAGTAGATCAGCGGAAAAAAGAAGTTTTCCAGCACCATGGAAAACTCTACTTTCAACACAACCAGGCTGGCGAAAATTACCGCGCACAGCAGCCCGATGGCAAAGCCCGTTGCGATGATCCAGGCACCGCGCTGCCGCTGCTGCAACGCCTGCATCGTCAGGCGCAGCTGCTCGGCCGTGGCCAGTACCACAAACGTTAAGTAGGTAAGAAAGCTGACTGAGGAAAATACGTTGAATTGATGGAGCAGCAATAACACGATCAGGCACCCCCACAGGCCGTAATAAATCCAGCCTAAGCGAAAGTTGAATAGCGCATACAGCGCCCGCACTGCCCACATACTACCCAGAAAGAAGAGGGTAAAGGTGACGCTGCTCAACACCAGGGCCGGAATCAGCGACAAGGGTAGGGTGCTGCCATAATAAACGCCGAGCGAGGCCAAGGTCAGCGACAGGGCGTAGCGGGCGAAGTAGCGGTTGGCCAGCTGGGCGGGATTGTAGTGAAAAAAAGCAAAGTGCAGGAGCATAAGCAGCCCAAAAATGCCCCCCACAACATAAAAAATAGTTCGGTTTACCTCCTGCTCCGCATGCCACGTCATCACCTGCGGCACTGTCCGCAATCGGACCCGCAACAGGGAATTCTCGTCGGCACCTAACTGAAACGGGGGCGTCCATACCACCAACCGGACGGCTAGCACCTGTTCCGCCGCGCCAGCATCTATCGGCATTTCTACGGGGTCGGGATTGATAGAGCCGGGCGTGGCCTGGCTGGGAACGGGGTGGAGCGTGCCCTGACGCTGCACGAGCCGGCCATTGCAATACAATTCCATGGCTCCCAGCTGGCCGGCCTGCACCATCAGCGCCCGCTGGCGCAGGCTGTCGCTGAGGCGAAAGCGCAGCCGCAGCCAGTTGATGCCGATCTGCAAGCGCGGGGCCAGCTCCCGCTGGGACAGGGTGGGACTGATGGTGTCCCAGTCGCTGTCATCGAAGTCCGGCTTGGCCCATGCTGGGTTGTCGCCCCTATGGTAGCGCCAGCCTTTTTCGAGCAGGAGTCCTTTCTTGGGCAAGCTATTGATCAGCAAAGAGCTATCGGCGGGCGGGGACGCGGCCAAGGCAACAGCGGGAAGCAACCACAGAACGGTGAGCAGCAGCAAGTAGCGCATAGCAGTAGTTGGCACCACCTCGCGAGCCACCTCTCGCAAGTGGTATTAATCCTAGCGAAAATAGCAATTTATGCTGGTATGCAACGCATTAACACCCAGCGCACCAGCAGAAATTTCGGCTGCCGGGTGAAGGCTAAAGTTGGCTGATTTGCCCCCCCAGACATGCCGAGTATTCGTCCGGTCGGGTCAGGCGTTGGCCAGGGCCCGGTCGAGGTGCACATAGCCGCCATCGACGTGCAGAATCTGGCCGGTGGTGTGGCTGCTGCGGCGCGAGAGCAGGAAAGCGGTGGTGTTGGCTATTTCTTCGGCCGTGGTCATGCGGTTTTCCAGCGGAATCCGGCTGGTGATTTCGCGCAGCTTTTCCTCGGGGTTGGGCAGGGTCTGAATCCAGGTTTCGTATTGCGGCGTCCAGCATTCGGCCACTACCACAGCATTCACCCGGATGCCGTATTTGAGCAATTCCACGGCCCATTCCCGCGTCAGAGCATTGCGTCCGCCGTTGGCGGCGGCATAGGCGGAGGTGTTGCCCTGGCCAGTTTCAGCCGTTTTGGAGCTGATGTTTACAATCGCGCCTTTCGACTTCTTCAATTCTGGCAACACATGGTGAGCCATCAGGTAATAATGCACTATGTTGCGGTGTAGGCTTTGCATGAAGCCTTCGTAGGTGCCGTTTTCCAGCCCCACACCATCGTTTACGCCGGCATTATTAACGAGCCCATCAATTCGTCCGAACTGCGCTACCACAGCCTGCACCGCTTTTTCGCAGGCGGCAGGGTCCGTCAGTTCGGCCGTTACCTGCCATGATTTGCCCCCCGCGGCTTCAATGTCGGCTACGGTTTGGCGGTTTTCTTCCTCGTTGCGCCCTACAATGACGGGAATGGCACCTTCGTCGGCAAGCACCTGCACAATGCCTGCGCCAATGCCTTTGGCGCCACCGGTAACGAGGATGATTTTGTCAGCTAGGTATAAGTCCATAAGGTAGGATTAGAGAGCGTAAAAGGAGGCCGCGTTGTCGCCCCAAAACCGGGCTTGCTCTGTGCGTGAAAAAGAACCTAGATAATCTTTCAGCAAGCTCACTGTTTGGCTGTAGCCGCCCGCCACTTCGCACACCGGCCAATCGGAGCCGAATAGCACCCGATTAGGCCCGAAAGCGTCGAAAACCACATCCAGATAAGGCCGGAAATCGGTGGGCTGCCAGTTGTGCCAATCGGCTTCGGTTAAGAGCCCGGAGACTTTGCAAACCACGTTTTGGTGCGCGGCCAGGACTTGGATGTTGCGCCGCCAAGGCTCCACTTCGCCCGTTTTGATGAGCGGCTTGGCCAAATGATCGAGCACGAAAGCCTGATTGGGGAAAGCGGCGGCTAGCTCGGTGGCGTATGCGAGCTGATCGGGGAGGATGAGGAGATCGTAGGTGAAGCCGTGCTGACTCAGGGCGGCAATGCCGCGCCGGAATTCCGGCCCCAGCATCAGCGCCCGGTCAGCTTCACTTTGCAGAATGTGCCGAAAGCCTTTGAGCTTGGCAAACCGCCGGTAGTAAGCCAGCCGCTCGCCAAGGTTTTCGGCCCGCAAATCCACCCAGCCAACTACGCCTTTAATGAAGTCATACTGAGTTGCCAGTTCGAGCAGAAAATCCGTTTCCGTTTCCGACTGACTCGCCTGCACTGCTACGCAGCCATCGAAGCCGTAGTGCTGGAGCAGCGCTTGCAGATCGGGGGGCAAAAAGTCGCGCCGAAGCACGGCCATGTCATCACTGATCCAGGCGTCACGTGCGGCATCAAACTGCCAGAAATGCTGATGAGCGTCAATTCTGGCCATAGGCTTTCAGCACTTGGCGCGAAGTGCCCAAGCCATCGATGCCCAGCTCCACCACGTCGCCGTGCTTGAGGTACACGGGCGGATTGAAGCCCAAGCCAACTCCCGCCGGGGTACCCGTAGAAATGATGTCGCCGGGCAGCAAAGTCATAAACTGGCTGACGTAGCTGATCAGGAATGGAATGTTGAAAATCAGGTTGGCTGTGTTGCCATCCTGCATCATCTGCCCATTCACCGACAGCCACAGCCGCAGGTTATTTACATCGCCCATTTCATCCGGCGTCGCCATAAACGGACCCACGGGCGCGAACGTGTCGCAGCCCTTGCCCTTGTCCCAGGTACCGCTGCGCTCCAGCTGAAACTCCCGCTCCGACACGTCGTTGTGCAGGGCATATCCGGCGATATAATCGGCAGCGTCAGCTTCTTCTACGTAGGATGCGCGCTTGCCGATAACCACGGCCAGCTCTACTTCCCAGTCGGTTTTGGTGGAGTTTCTGGGAATGATAATCTCGTCGAAGGGTCCGGTGTACGAGGTGGTGGCCTTCATGAACAATACCGGCTCGGGGGGCGGGGTGGCGCCGGTTTCGCGGGCATGATCACTGTAATTCAAGCCAATGCACAGCAGCTTGGACGGCCGCGCCACGGGTGGGCCGAGCCGCTCCGAATCAGCAATCGGTGTCAGCTGGCCTTCGTTCTTTTGTAAAAATTTGGCCAAGCGCTGGAGGCCATTATTGGCAAAAAAGGCTTCGTTGTAGTCTTCGCCGAAGGCTGACACGTCGAACTTCTGATCATGGAGAATGACGCCGGGCTTTTCCTGGCCGGGGGCACCGTAGCGGATGAGTTTCATATGAGCGCTGGGGGGCTTTTTTAGGCTTGGTGATTAACTATTTAACTTGATAAAACCGCCGTCGATGGGGTAGTCGCAGCCGGTGATGAAACCGGCTTCCGCCGAGCACAGGTACAAGGCCAAGGCGGCTACTTCGGCGGGCTCGCCCATGCGGCCGATGGGCTGACTTTTGGAGAGCTTAGCGAATATCTCTGCTTCCTGGCCAGCATAGTTTTGGGCAATGAAGCCATCAACGAAGGGCGTGTGTACCCGGGCCGGGGAGATGCTGTTGCAGCGGATATTACTGGAAAGGTAGTCGCGGGCCACGGAAAGCGTCATGGCGAAAATGGCCCCCTTGCTCATGGAATACGCGAAACGGTCGGTGAGGCCCACGTGCGCGGCAATGGAAGCCATATTCACGATAATGCCCCCGCCCTGCGCTTTCATCAGCGGCACGGCCGCAAACAGGCAGTTGTACGCGCCCTTCACGTTCACCTGGTACACGCGGTCGAAGTCGGTGTCGGAGGTGTTCTCCACGTTGCCCACGTGGGCGATGCCGGCGTTATTAACCAGAATATCGGCGCGGCCGATGCGCTGAAAAATGTCGACTATCTGCGCCTGCTGACTTACATCGGCCGCGTAGGCGTGGGCCTGGCCGCCGCTGGCTTGTATTTGCTGGGCGGTTTGCTGGCCGGCTGCTTCATCCCGATCGAGAATGTGGACGGTAGCACCCTGACGCGCAAACAGCAGGGAAATGGCCTGGCCAATACCGCTGCCTCCGCCCGTAACGACGGCGTGTTTTTCAGTTAAATCGAACATAGGTTAGTGGGCTGTAGCGAGCTGTACATGCTTGACACGCGCATTTTTGAGGGCAAAATAAAAGACCACCAGAAAGCAAAAGGCGGGCACCAGATAGGCCGTTTGAATGGTGCTCATATCCGACACGCGGCCCATGAGCACCGGAAACACCGCGCCCCCCACAATGGCCATAATCACCAGCGAGGAGCCTTCTTTGGTTTTGCCTCCCAGGCCGCGAATGCTTAGCGAGAAGATGGTAGGGAACATGATAGACATAAAGAATTCGACGCCCATGAGCGCGTACACCGAGAATTTGCCCGGCAGAATGACGGCCAGCAGCACCAGGAAAAAGTTGAGCAAACTGTACACCGCCAGCAGGCGCGGCGCCGGAATGTAGCGCATCAGAAAGGTGCCGATAAAGCGCCCGATCATAAAGCCCAGCAGCGCCGCCGACAGATACCGGGCCGCCGACTTCTCGCCAATGTTTGCTACCTGCTGAGCAAACCGAATAAAAAAGCTGCTCACGCACACCTGCGCGCCGATGTAGAAAAACTGCGCCACCACGCCCAACAGCAGGTTTTTCTCCCGCAGCAAGGGCCGATTAGCCTCTGCGCCCCGATCTTCCCCTACAATATCGGGTAGGCGGGTGAAGTACAGGAGCAAGGCCACTAGCAGCACCACGCCGCCAATAAGCAGAAAAGGCACCTGCACGGAAGCCGCCTCCGCATTCAGGTAGGCATTTAGCTGCCCCCTGGACATGCTGGCTTCTTCCGCGGCCGAAAGCGTGTTGCCCGACAAGATGAAAATGCCCCCCAGAAAGGGCGCCAGCGTAGCCGCCAGGCCATTGAACGACTGCGCGAAGTTGAGGCGCTGGGTAGCGCTTTCCTCATCGCCGAGCACGGTGATATAAGGGTTGGCGGCGGTTTCCAGGAAGGTCAGGCCGCAGGCAATGATGAAAAGGGCGGTCAGGAAAAACGAGTAGGAGCGGGCCGCCGCGGCGGGGTAGAACAAAAAAGCCCCCCCGGCAAACAGCAGCAGCCCCAGCAGGATACCGCCCTTGTAGCCAAAGCGTTTCATAAACTGGCCGGCGGGAATGGCCAGCAGAAAATAGGCGATATACGACGCCGAATCAATCAGTGCTGACTGGGCATCGGTGAGTTGGCAGGCCTTTTTGAGGTGGGGAATCAGAATAGGGTTCAGATTGAGCGCAAAGCCCCACAGGAAAAACAGCGACGTAATCAGCGCAACGGCAAACAGGTTCTTCCGGGCGGTAGTCATTAAGTGGGCTTTGAAAAAGGTAAAAACGTGGGTTTAGGGGGACGCAAGTGGCGCGGTAGCAAGCTGACTACAGCTACGGAAACGAGCTTTTGCCCCCCAGGGCTTGCTCCGGGCTGCTGTGCGAGGAAGAAGGCTGCTGCGCCGAAGCTTTTCGGGGTGTGGAGACAGGAGCCACTGTTTTCCAGGTTTCGGGAATGAGGCTGTAAGCAGGTTGCAAGCCGCCCAGGTCGATAGTCAGGTGGTCGAAGACCACGCCCGGATCAATGAGGTAAATGGTGAGTGTGTGCCGGCCGGGACTCAGCGAATCGCTTTTAACTTGCCGCTGTGCCCGGTTGCTCAGCACATTCTGCTTCCACTCCTCCGAGCGGCCCACCGTTTTAAAATCGACAATCTTGATTGGGCCGTGGTCCACGGCGACGCCGTAGCGCATGCTGCTACCCCGGGTGATGGGGTGCGTGGGCAGGGTAGAAACCGTAATGGTAGGAGCCGCCCGCGAGAAGGTATAAAAATCGTACTCCACGGTTGGGGCCTGAGTCCTTAGGTTGGCGGTATCAACCAGGGCCTCTGCTTGCAAAGGATACGCTTGTAAAGATTGACCGGCGTGGCCCAGACCTTCCACCAGCGTCCAGCGGCGCTGGGCGTTATCTATTTTGCGGCTGTAGTGCGTGGCCCGCATCGAAACGTACCCATTGGTTTCGATAAAGCCCTGATAATCGGCGGCTATTTTGCTTTCTGCCACGGCGGCTCGCACGGCCACGCGGAATATTTTGCCGGCTCCGCTAAACGTCAGGAAACCCGTGGCCGGGCCGCGCTTGGGTACTTTGCTCCAGTCGATGCGGACCTGGAGCCGCTGTTGTTTTTGCCCCCCAGCCGAGGTGAGCGTGCCTTTTTGGGCAGACAATGTCAGCCACTTCACCGTCGATTTGGCTTTCCAGGCAACAGACCGGCGCCGGCTCAGAAACACATCTAGAAAGTACGAGGCTGGGCCCCACGGATAGAAGGTCGGCAGCTTCAGAGAAGGCGCTACGGTAATAGTCTGAGCGGAGTCGTGGGGGGCAAATTCTTCCGGCGCCACGCCCCAAATCTGGGTGGTATCGAGGGCGAGCGGCGGCACCGCCGGCGCCTGAAACACCGGCAGGTTGCGGGGCTTCATCGACATCATCCCGCGCCATTTGCCACCCGCCAGCTGGTTATTATAATACTCCGTTTCGCGCTCTATGCTCGCGTACGCTTCCTGGGCCCACAGGGCGTAATCGGTGGAGCTGGCGCGGTTTTGCGTAGCGTAGAGGCGGCATTTGTCTTGATACAAAAACTTCTGATTCATCAGCGCCGCGCCCACCACCGGGTAATACACCAGCTCGAAGAAAGCATCGGCCCGCGCGGGCTCCATTTGGGGGCGCAGCTGCTGGACGCGCTGCACCAAGGCGGCGTACTGGTCGAGGCGGCGCTGGGCTTCGTCGCCGTAGGCAAAGTGGTTGTAGGCGGTGGGCTTGGTAGGGGTAGTAGGCTCGGTCTGGCTCCAGCCCATGAATTCGGGGCGACGCTCAAATGCCAGGTTGTAGTATTCCCACAGGATGGCCTGAATTTCAGGGCCGAATTTGTCGCCAAAAATGTCCCCCGCCCATGCCTGCAAGTGAGCCGGCACATGCGTGCTCTGCTGGAAGGGACGCGCATCGTACGCCATGTCCAAAAACAGCTGAATGTTGTATTCCAGCGGCTTGATGTCGCCCACGTTCAGCACCCACAGGCGGTCGGTTCTGAGGGCATAGGCCTTCATCATCTCCTCCCGAATCAGGGCCGGATGCGTGGAACTCAGCCACAGATAATCGTGGGGCCGGCCCCAGTAGGAAGCATGATAATACACGCCCGAGCCGCCCCCGCGCGCTTGCTCCCCGGCGTTGCTGAGGCGGCTGATATAGCCGTAGTTGTCGTCGGGCCACACCAGCGTCACGTCGTCGGGCAGCTTCAGGCCTTCGTCGTAAATATCCAGCACTTCCTTGTAGGCGGTAAACACCTGGGGCACGGTTCGCACGTCGGGGGCTACGCGGCGCCGCAGAATTTCGCGCTGGTCAGCAATGACACTAAGCAGCATCTGGGCGGCTTGCTTTGGGGTTTTGGCGCCTTCCATGCCGCTGTCGTGCACGCCGCGCATACCCAGCGAGTATATGGCCTCCAGCGGGCCAGCCTGCTGCGCCCGCTGCTCCCAGTAGCGGTACACGGCCGGCTTGTTGCGGAAATAGTCGAACGGCCCCATCATCTGCTCCTTCCACTCGTCCACGTTGTTGCGCAGCATGGGCTCGGCATGGGAAGTGCCCACCAGAATGGCGTAGCGGTCGGCCATCCTGGGGTTGTCGGGGTAAGCGAAAAACGCCCGCGTGCTGGGGTGCATGGCCGGCCAGATAAGGTTGGCTTTCAGGCGCAGCAGCAGCTCAAATATGTGTGCATAGGTATTGGGCCCAATATCCTTGATGTCTGGATCCATGTTCTGCGCGGCCCAGGGTTGAAGGCCCCAATCTTCGTCGTTGAGGAAAATACCCCGATATTTCACCGTAGGAGAGGAAGCCAGCAAACTGCCAGCCGTCAGGTACAGATTGGGTTGCTGGCGGGGCGTTACATCGGCCCACCAGTACCACGGCGACACGCCCAGCCGCCGCGACAACTCGAACACACCGAATGCCGTGCCGCGCCGGTCGCTGCCCGCAATGACCAAGGCCTTACCCGCTTGCCCCAGGGGCTTATCGACTACAGTAATGCTGAATGACTCCCACTTCCCCCTGAGGCTGGTGGTTTGAATTTGCCCCCCAGCAGCCAACTGATCAATTAGTTTTGACTTTCCAAGCGTGCCAATGAGTACAGAAAAGCCCCCCAGCGGCTGATTTGCCCCCCGCAGCGCCGGGGTAGTTCCCGTAATGCTGGCAATGTCGCGGGCCAGAGCATCGGCGGCCACCCGAACAACCTCAGCATCCTGCTCGTCGAGGTAGAAAGGCGCGGCCTGCTGCTTATGCACCAGCGCAAACACCTCAGTACTATAACTTCCGGCCAACGTGAGGGGCCCAGCCGGCGCAGACTGGGCGAGCGTCAGGGGTGAGGGGAGCAGAAGTAGCCAGCAAATGAGCCAGGAAAAGCACTTTCTCATCAGGCGACAGAACAAGAGTTACGGTGTCGTAGTAGAGAGCCCAGATTTCGCTCTGCTACTGCTCGCTGGTCATCCCCAAGAATGGCGCAACGTTGTATGCGCGCCACCCCTAGCATTCGACCTCCGAAAGCGAATGTGCCTCACCCTTCGTCGGTAACCGTCCCGTACTGTCCTGATTTTATAAATGCGCACGCACCAGAAGAGCCCGCGAAACGTGTGTTTAGCGGGCTCTTCTGGTGCGTGCGCATTCAAACGCTAACGGAAGAAAAGGAGCGTTTGAAAAAATGCTTGTACAGGCTTAAAGCGCTGCTGCGGTGCCTATTCAGGCGACGTGTGCTTCTTCAGTTGCACCAGCGTCACTCGGTTTCGGCGGCTTTCGGGCACGGAGGTAAGGTTGCGGGTATCTTCAATCACTGTTAGCTCCGTGTCGCTGATTGTGGGGGGAATCGTGTACTGAAAGGTTCCGTAGTCGAAAGAGAGCGACAGACTGTTGTTGGTATTGCTGTAAGAGCCAGCCTGCAACGATTTCTCCTTCGTGTAGGGCTCTATCTTGCCATCAGCTGAGAAAATGTAATACCGCTTGTCTGCCGCAAACAAGGGTTGGGTGCGCAGGTACTGACCATCGGGGGAATAATGGGTTACCGATGCCTCCAGCACGTCCCACCGGCCAACCAGACTCTTGACCGGCACGGGCGCTACTTCTTCTTTTTCCTTGGATGAGCAGCTGAAAATCGTAAGCGAAAAAAACAGTAATACTAAACGGGTGAACACGGAGGAAAGCATGCTGAGACTTGATAAAATAAAATAGGTTGAGAGATAAGTATGCTTTTATCAAGAATCATGCAGGAGTCTGGTGTTGTTTGAAATAAATATTAGATTTTATGAATTTTATGCCCTTATCGCATCTTAAGCCATTAGAGGGAGCTGCCGAGATACGTATCCACGAAGGCATTGCGAAACTTGCCTGTTGGATCGTACTGCGCCATCAGGGCCTGGAAGGCGGGCAGCTTCTCATACTGCCGTTGCAGGTGGGCGGCCGGCAAGGTGAACAGCTTACCCCAGTGGGGCCTCACCCCAAAGGGCGACAACTCCCGTTCCAGCAAGGGCAGTACCTGACTCACAGCGGCCCAATTTGGTTTCCAGGTAAAATGAATTCCCAGCGAGTCTTGCCGGTAGCACGGACTTAGCCACAGCGCATCGGCCGCAACCGTTCGCATCTCCGAAATCTGCAGACACGGACGCAAGTGCTCATGCAGGCGCGCAACGGCCCGAATTGCTTCCTCGGCGTGGCGCAAGGGCACAAAGTATTCCGATTGCAGCTCCTGGCCCGAGCTAGGCGTGAAGCCCAGTCGGAAATGAGGCAGCCGGTCATACCAGGGGCCCGGCACACCCATCTGCTCGGTGCAATTCACAGGGGAGAGGCCGGCCAGCGGATGCAGATTCTGCGTGGCTCGCGGGGCCCCAAAAAAGTCGGAAGGGGTGTGCTGAAGCGGCGCGCCGGGCGTGAGGCGCTGTTTGAGCCACACCTGCGTAACGCGCTCCTGCTGCCAGTCGGTGAACAGGCTCACGCTGTAGGCGCTGGCCTGAATGGCCGCGAAGTGCTCATATACTTGCGTTAAAGGCAGGTTTTCGTACACATCCTGGCGCAGCTGAAAGGTAGGCTCCACCGCAAGCGTAAGCTTGGTAACTACCCCCAGCGCCCCCAGATGCACAATTGCCCCCCGAAACTCGTCGCCGTCATTTTCCTGCGACAGCCCCCAAATCTCGCCCGAGGCCAGCACCATTTCCATGGCCCGAACCGCCGTAGCTAAGTTGCCGTGCCCGATGCCCGACCCGTGGGTAGCCGTAGCGCAGGCCCCGGCCACGGAGATATGCGGCAAAGAGGCCAGATTGTGCAGGGCAAAGCCGCGACTGTGCAGATAAAGCGCCAATTGCCCGTAGGTGATGGAGGCGGGCACCGTTACGGTGCGAGCGTCCGCATCGAGAGAAATCGACTGCTCCGCCGCGCCAAGCGCCAGCAGCTGCTGGGTGCTGTCGGCAATGCCGTTGAAGCAATGGCGCGAGCCCAGCACCTTTAGCTGGTCAGTGGCCCGCACCGCTTCCCGGACCTGCTCTGTGGTGTCGGCCTGCGCCAGCCGGGTGGTGCTATAGCGGTAGTTGCCGGCCCAGTTCAGCAGAGGCGGCCCAACGGGCACCGGGGAGGATGAAGGCAGGAAAGATGGTGATTCCATAAGATGCGGAAGCGACGAAAGAAGCTGGGGGGCAAAATTACGATATTATGAGAATGGCATCGGGCGGCGTAAGCTGGCGTGAGCGGCTGGGGGGCTTTTTTTTCGTCAATAGGGAATGATACGCCGGCTAGCTATTTTGCCTCATGCTACAAACTTCTATTCGCTCTATTGAGATTTTTAAGCTCTTCCTGCCGCTGAAAGAGCCGTTTGTTATTTCTCTGGGCCCGATAAAGGAAGTGCAGAACGTGGTCATCCGCCTGCGGACCGCCGATGGCTGCACCGGCTACGGCGAATGCAGCCCCTACATGACCATTAATGGGGAAAGCGTCGATACCTGCTTTGCCGTTGCCCAGTACTTAGCGCGCGGCCTGCGCGGGCACGATGCGCTGGATATTGCCGGCTGCGTGGCCATGATGAACCGTATCATCTACGCCAACAGCAGCATCAAAAGCGCGTTCGATATGGCCCTGCACGACATAGCCGCTCAGCAGGCCGGCCTGCCGCTCTACGCTTTTCTGGGGGGCAAATCTGATAAAGTTCTCACCACCGACATGACCGTGAGCCTGGGTCCGCCCCAGAAGATGCAGGCCGACGCCATTCGCTTTCAGCGGCAGGGCTTTCCATTCATTAAAGTAAAGCTGGGGGAAACGCTGGAAGCTGATGTAGCGCGAATCTGGGCCATCCGGGAAGGCATCGGGCCCGACCACCCACTCAGCATCGACGCCAATCAGGGCTGGCACACGGCGGAGGCGGCCATAGCCGTTTTGCAGGCGCTGGCTCCTTATCGCATTGCGCACTGTGAGGAACCCATTGCCCGCCACCTGTTTATGGATCTGGCCAGGGTGTCGGCGGCGTCGCCAATTCCCATTATGGCCGATGAAAGCTGCGGCGATGAGCACGACGCGGCCCGCCTGATCCAGCTGCGCGCCTGTCCGCAGTTCAACATTAAGCTGGGCAAGTCGTCGGGACTGCACCGGGCCAGGAAAATCGTCGATCTGGGCGCGGCCGCCGGCCTGACGTTGCAGGTGGGGGGCTTTATGGAGTCGCGCCTGGGCATGACGGCCGCCGCGCACTTAGCCCTCACCAGCGACGCCATCCGGCACTGCGATTTCGACACGCCATTGATGTACGCCGAGGACCCGGTGGTGGGCGGAATCCGCTACCTGGCGCAGGGCGTGATTGAGGTGCCACAGGTGCCGGGCCTGGGTGCCGTAATGGATGAGCAGTATTTGCGAAATGCGGAAAAATGGGTTATGGGGTAGAGCAGGTAAGGCTGCACATAGGGAGAATGGCAATTTATCGCCTACTTGCTCATCTCAGAAGCTGTATGAATTAATTAGAACGGGGTAGAGACGCGATGCTTCGCGTCTCGTCGTCTGCACCGTTCGGATATGTCGTCCAACGACGAGACGCGAAGTATCGCGTCTCTACCCCGTTCTGACGGCACAAAACCTGTTTTAAACCGCTTCTCAGCAAAGTATTACCCATCAAAATTTAAGCTATAAAGCTGCTGGCTGTATAGCGCTTTCTTATCCGTTCTTCATGCAACTCCTGACTGCTTCTTCTTATTTGACTCTCTACCTGCACCAAGGTACTTCCCGCGCCATCGAAGCGCAGTGGCTGGGTTTTGCCAGTGGTACTGTGCTGCGCCAGGCTACGTTGGAGGCCGTAGTCCTGGCCCGGCAGTATCGCGTTACCGGCTGGATGGCCGACGACCGGCTCCTGGGGGCCGTGCGTCCCATCGATCTTGACTGGATTGCCCAGCAGGTGCTGCCCCAGTTGATCAGCCTTGGTGTGAAACGATTCGCCCGCATCGAGGCATTCGATCCGCTCAATAAACTGCTGATAGGGCAAGCCCAGGAAACAGCCGAGCAGCAGCTGCCCTTTGAGCTGCGCACATTTACAGATCTGCAGGCAGCGCGGGCCTGGGTCTGCGGGTAGCTTGTACAGAAATCACTGCCATCTAGTAACTGAATCGAGAGACAGGGGATGAGGGCCTAAGTGTCTTCTCAGCGTTAAAAAGCCTCCCAAGTGTAGAAATCGAGTGTCTACTTCCAACAGATACATGCTTTCACCTCCTGCCTCGCTCACCTATATCTATTCTGCCTCACCGAACATGAGAAAACTACTGTTTCTGCTGCTCTGGCTGCCGCTGCTTTGCTATGCCCAAACGGGAGCGATAAAATACCCGGCACCCACAGAGGCAGATTTCAGCCTGAAAAACTACGCGTTTGAGAGCGGGGAGAAGCTGCCGGAGCTAAAGCTGCACTACACCACCATTGGTCAGCCGCGCAAGGACGCAAAGGGGCGAGTAGCGAATGCGGTGGTTATCATGCACGGCACCACGGGCAGCGGCGAGCAGTTTTTGAGCGAGCAGTTTGCCGGCAACCTGTTTGGGCCCGGTCAGGTGCTGGATGCGGCTAAGTATTACATCATCCTGCCCGACGCCATCGGGCACGGACAGTCGAGCAAGCCCAGCAACGGCCTGCGCATGCGCTTCCCGAAGTACTCCTACAACGACATGGTGACGGCCAATTACCGCCTTCTGACCGAGCACCTGGGCGTGGCGCACGCCCGGCTGGTGATGGGCACTTCCATGGGCGGCATGGAAACCTGGGTGTGGGGCTACCGCTACCCCGATTTTATGGATGCCCTGATGCCCCTGGCCAGCCTGCCGGTGGAAATTGCGGGCCGCAACCGCATGCTGCGCAAAATGGCCATCGACCTGATTCAGATGGACCCGGCCTGGCAGGGCGGCAACTACACCACCCAGCCCCGCACGGGCCTGGCCGGGGCTATTTCCTCCCTGATTTTCATGACCAGCAGTCCGTACCAGATGCAGAAAGCGGCCCCCACGCGCGAGCTGGCCGAAGCAGCCCTGGATAAGCGAAGAACCCAGCTGCTGACTTCCCTCGACGCCAACGACTTCATCTACCAGTTCGACGCCTCCCGCGACTACGACCCGGCCCCGCACCTGACCAAAATAAAAGCCCCCCTGCTGGCCATCAACTCCGCCGACGACCAGGTGAACCCGCCGGAACTGGCTATTCTGGAGCAGGAAATCAAGAAGGTACCCAAAGGCCGCTACATCCTCCTGCCCATCTCCGACCTGACTGTCGGCCACGGCACCCACTCGCACCCTGCCTTGTGGGGACATTATTTGAAAGAACTGCTGACGTTGTCAGAGAAGCAGTAGCTTCCAATAAAGTAGCAGGGTAGGAGCCATTACCGGTACTTCTACTTCTACTCCACGTCGCTTCACTTCTAGCTCTAGCTTTTGCCCCCCACCGGCTCATACCGCCTTATATTTACTCACCACCTCAACCATCCCCCCTATGAAACATCTTTTCCTGTCGGCGGCGCTGGCGGCGGGCCTGCTGGGCACCCTGACCAGCCATACTCCAGCAACCAGCCTCACCGCCGCGCCCGTAGCTGCCGACTCGCCGGCGCTGGCCGCTATGTTCGATAAGTACTGGGACGAGCGCGCCATGCTCTATCCGCTGGAAGCCACCGGGCAGGGCGACAACCGCTACAACGACCAGCTGCCCAACGACGGCACCGTGGCGTACCGCGCCGCCCAGCGGCAGTTTTTTCAGCAGTACCTCGACCAGATCAAGAAGTTCGACCGCAGCAAGCTCTCCGACAACGACCGGGTGAGCTACGATATCTTCCTCTATGAGATGCAGATGCGGCTAGAAGGCCTCAAGCAACCCACCTGGATGATACCCTTCAATCAGATGGGCGGCCTGCCGATTGGGTTGGCGCAGCTGGGCGCGGGCTCCGGCAATCAGCCCTTCAAAACCACCAAAGACTACGACAACTGGCTGGGCCGCGTGCGTGCCTACCCGGTCTGGGCCGATACAGCCATCAGCAACTTTCGTAGGGGCATGCGCGCTGGCGTGGTGCTGCCCCGGCCATTGGTAGAAAAAATGCTGCCCCAGCTTCAGGCCATGGTCACGCCGGACGCTACCAAGAGTATTTTTTACGGGCCCATAGGCAAGTTTCCGGCGGCTGTGCCCGCCGCCGATCAGCAGCGACTCACGGCCGCGTATCAGCAGGCCATCAAGGAGCAGGTGTCGCCCACGTACCAGAAGCTGCACGACTTCCTGAAGAACGAGTATCTGCCCAAGGCGCGCACCACTACGGGTATTTCGGCTGTGCCCGGCGGGGAAAGCATGTACCGCTTCGCCGTGAAGAACTCGACCACCACCGACATGACCCCCGACCAAATCTACCAGGTGGGGCTGAGCGAGGTGAAGCGCATTCGGGCGGAGATGGAAAAGATCAAGACGGAAGTGGGCTTCAAGGGCGACTTGCCGGCGTTCTTCAATTACCTGAACACCGACCCCAAGTTTATGCCCTTCAAGACGGCGGAGGAGGTGCTCAACGTGTATCGCGGCATTCAGGCCAAGATTGACCCCAACCTGAAAAAGATGTTTAGCCGGGTGCCCAAAACAGGCTTTGAGGTGCGTCAGACCGAAGCCTTCCGCGCCGCCTCGGCCAGCGCCCAGTACAACCGTGGCCTGGCCGACGGCTCCCGCCCCGGTATCTTCTACGTGCCCATCATCGACCCCACCAAGTACAACGTGACTCGCGGCATGGAGTCGCTGTTTCTGCACGAGGCTATTCCGGGCCACCACTACCAGATTGCCCTGCAGCAGGAAAACACCAACCTGCCCAAGTTTCGTCGCTACGGCGGCTACAGCGTCTTCAGCGAAGGCTGGGCCCTGTACACGGAGAGTCTGGGCAAGGAGCTGGGCCTCTACACCGACCCTTACCAGCGCATGGGCGCTTTGAACGGGGAGATGCACCGCGCCATCCGGTTGGTGGTGGATGTGGGCATGCACAGCAAAAATATGACCCGCGAGCAGGCCATCGCCTACATGCGGGCAAACCGCAGCATCGATGAGCAGGCAGCCACGGCCGAGATTGAGCGCTACATGGCCTGGCCCGGACAGGCGCTGAGCTACAAAATCGGGCAGCTGAAGATCAGCGAGCTGCGTCAGAAGTATGAGAAGCAGCTGGGGGGCAAATTCAACCTCAGCGCCTTTCATGACGAGCTACTGGAAAATGCCGCCATGCCTTTAGCCATTGCTGAGAAGACGATGGATGCGTGGGCAGCTACGCAGAAGTAAGTCTAATACTGTATTAGTTAAAAAAGCCCCCCAACGTTAGTTGGGGGGCTTTTTACTTATAAGACTCATCGTAATAAAACCTGCTGAGGAGATTATAGTTACCTAAGTCACTTCTCCGCATTGCTGATTATAATTCCGTAGGCTATTTCTGCACACCGATGCGTATCGTCTCAGTAGTCTTACCCTGAATGAGGCGGCAGAGATAGACACCGTTGGGCAGATCAGCGGTGGACAGCTGGACTGTCTGTACACCCTCAGAAGTGTTGATACCAAGATTGTGGGTTTGTACCAGCGAGCCTCTGGCATTGTAGATTAGCAGCTGCGCCGAAGCCGCTGAGGTCCGTTGGAACTGCAGCGTGGTTTGGTCGCGGGCCGGGTTGGGAAAAGCTTTCACGGGTAGCCTTGGCGATGCATCGTTTTGCCCGGCCAAGCTGCTGAGATTGGAGAAAGTGGTAGTTAAGCAGGGGCTCGGCTCACGGAGATACTTGACGGTAGCCACATCGAGGTCTGTGCCAGGGCCTGGCGAGAAGCCTGTCACATACGTATTGCCATAAATATCCACTGTCATGGCCATGGCTACTTCTAAACTACGACTGGCTGGCCCATCATAGCGCGCTTGCCAGCCTAGCTGCCCCGACTGCTGGTCATATTGTAGGGTGAGGTAATCAAAGTTATTACTACGGCTGTCCACAGTATAGCCTGTCACGTAGACGTTGCCATAAAAGTCCACCGCTATATCATTAGAGGAGGTCCTTTCGGGTGAAAGGTAGCGTGTCAGCCAACGTTCCTGTCCCGTTCGCCCATCATATTTTAAAGTAACAATCTCATCGGTCGTCCCATTGAATGATGACCCGGTAACATAGGCGTTGCCCGCTAGATCAACGGCAACCCCACGGGCCGTGACGTTGTTGGCGACCCCATTGTAGCGCGCTAACCAGAGTTGCTGGCCTGTGCGGCCATCGTACTTGAGCGTAGCCATATTTTGGCCCGTGTGAGGAGAGAAGCCAGTCACGTAGGCGTTGCCGGCTAAGTCCAGCGCTATATCCCAGCCTGCATCATAGCCATTGGCAGGTCCGTTGTAGCGCGCCACCCACCGTGGCTGGCCTGTTCGGCCATCGTATTTTATGGTGGCAAAATCACCCTCAGTATCACTGAACGAGGCTCCTGTGACGTAGGCGTTACCCGCTAGGTCGACCGCTAGGGCCCATGCGAGATCTAGCGCATTAGCAGGACCATTGTACACTGCCGCCCACACTTGGCGCCCTCTCCGCGGTTCATACTTAAGGGTAAGATAATCTGAGTTGCCGCTTAGGTTGGTGGTGGTGCCGGTGACGTAAACATTACCCACGAGGTCCACGTCTATATCAGTAGCAGTTTCTTCGCCATTGCCGGCTCCATTATAGCGGGCTATCCACTTCTCTTGGCCCGTATACTGATCATAGCGAATAGTGACTAAATCTTCATCGTTCCCGTCAGACGATACCCCCGTTACATACACATTACCCACGAGGTCTACCGCGATGGCGCGAGCCACATCATAGTCATTGGCGGGCCCATTATAGCGGGCTACCCATAGGGCCTGGCCAGTGCGGCCATCGTACTTGATGGTAAGAAAGTCATTAAAGACGCCCCCAGGGACAAAAACACTACTGCTGACAGTGTAGCCCGTTACGTACACGTTACCCGCAAGGTCGACGGCGATGTCCCTGCCCTCATCCGAGCTATGGTTCGGTCCATCATAGCGCGATACCCAGGCTTCCACACCTTCGGCATTACACGGTAATAGTCGGCTAGCGGAGGCAGGTCCTACCTGGGACTGGACCTCATAGCTGCGTAATGCCGACTGGTCAGGAAGCTGGGAGTGTGAGGCTGGTGCGCTGGGGGGCAATAGTCGCTCCTGAGGCGAGCTGAGCGGGAGGGGAGCAGGAGCCAGACGGCTTTGTTGAGCGTGGCTAGCAGACGCGCACATCAGGCTTCCTGCTAGCAATAGGTAGTGAGTAAAAGAGTAGCACATAGCAAAAGTGCGGAAAGGATACTGCAGCCATTATGCCGCTTACAAACACGCATGTGTGGACAGAAGAAGCCATAGATGGCTTACCAGGAGAGTCCTCGGGATTTCCCGAAGAAGGCCGGCGCGGCTAGCTACGCCGGACGGGAGCACAAAAATCTGTTAGCTGGTAATAAGTAAAATTTAACTCTTTATAGTTATAAATGCAATACTCCGTGCTTATCCTATAAAAGCCTGCCTAGCAACATAGTGGCTTCCTATATCGCCCAAAACCCTGATGCCCGAATCGTTAACCCTCAGGTTGGAGGTGGTTTGGGGGAATCAGGTTTAACGTTGGCACACCTCGGGTCTCTCCCTTTACTGAATACTGGGGTGGCGCGTTTACCGGCTACATGGACGCGTTCATCATTGGGGTAAACGGCCACAATACGATCTATGACTTTGAAGCAACGTGCCGGTAAAAACTATTGCTTCAGACAAGACCGTTAAGCCTTCAGGTATGAAGTAGAAGCCACGGTGAATGCAGCGTGGCTTCTACTTCATACCTGAAGCTGCCCCAGATACGAAGCGCCCACGGGCACGGCGTGGCCGCGCACGGTTACCTGGTGGCGCTCCAGCTTGTCGATGTAGTCTTTGGCCACCACGAAGGAGCGATGCACGCGCACAAACTTGTCGGGGGGCAAAAGTTCGGTTAGCTCAGTCATGGTCATGCGGGAGAGCAGGCGTTTGCCCCCCAGCACAAACGTGACGTAGTTGCCGGCCGCCTCCATGTACAGAATGTCGGCGTAGGGCACGCGCACCTGCTCGGCGCCCGTTTTTACAAACACGTAATCTTTGGGCGGGGCGGCCTGGTCGCGGAGGCGGAGCAGCTCGTGGGCCTTGTTGCAGGCTTTCATAAACCTGGCCAACGAGAAAGGCTTCAGCAGGTAATCGACGGCATCCAGCTCAAAGCCCGTCACGGCGTGCTCGGAGTAGGCGGTGGTGAAGATGACGAGCGGCTTTTTCTGCAGACTGGTTACGAACTCCAACCCCGAAATGTCGGGCATCTTGATATCCAGAAAAAGCAGGTCTACGGGCTGGCTTTGCAGATACTCCATGGCCTCACAGGCATCGGTGAAGCAGGCTTTGAGCTCCAGAAACGGAATTTTGCCCCCCAGGGAGCGCACCACCTCCAGCGCCATCGGTTCGTCGTCGATTGCAATTGCCTTCATAGATATTCAGTCGGGTGTCACTGACCTTTATTCATGGTTCTGTGTACAGCAACAAAACGGAACGTCATGCAGAGCGGAGCGAAGCATCTCGCGTGCTGACGTCTGATTAGTAATCCTACTACCGCGAGCGAGATGCTTCGCTCCGCTCTGCATGACGTTCTACTCTGTATGACGTTCTGGGGGGCTTTTTCGTTTGCTCTCCACACGCGCTGCTGTCTACTGCTGAGCGGTGCCGCTCAACTGCAGCGTAAGGTGCACAAAAAACTCCTGCGGCGTTTCCCTGATTAGCAGCTCGTGCTTGCCGGGGTAGAGCAGGGCCAGGCGCTGGCGCACGTTCTCCAGGCCCACGCCGGAGTGGTCTTTCTCTAAGTCCAGCTCCTGCTTGGGGTGGGTGCTGTTGTACACATCAAAATACAGCTTGTCGGCCTCGTAGTGCAGGGTCACCCGTATCCACGATTTGCGCTTCAGACTGATGCCATGCTTGAAGGCATTTTCCACAAACGGAATCAGCAGCATGGGCGCAATCCAGCGCTCAGCCACCACATCCTCAATGCTGGTTTCGAGGCTGATGTTGGGCGAGGTGCTCGTCCGCAGCGACTGTAGCTCGATATAGTTGCGCATGTACTCTACCTCACGGGTGAGCAAAATCTGGCGCTGGTGGTTTTCGTGGAGCATAAATCGCATCATGTCGCCCAGCATCTGAATGCCCTGGGCCGTGCGCTCACTATTCTCCTGCAAGGCCGTGCCGTAGAGCGTGTTCAGGGTATTAAACAGAAAGTGCGGATTGATCTGGGAGCGCAGAAAATCCAGGTTGGCGGTCGACTGGCCCAGCTCGGTTTGCAGCACGCCTATTTCCTGCGTGACTTTGGCGCGCCGCTTATAGAGAATCCAGGCCAGCGGGGCCGTCAGAAAGAGCTGAAAGCCCTCATTGAAAAAGGCGAAACCCGCCGCTACATCCGGATCATTGCAGAAGATCAGAACCAGTAGCATCACCGGCCCGAATGATATAAGCAGGCACAGTAGCACCCACAGGATGTATGATCGCACCGGCCGCCGCTTCGTTACCAGCCTCGGGATGAGGTAGTAATAGGCGAAGAAATAGAAGGCTGCCGTAAGCGGCACAAGCATCGCCCCATACAGGATCATCTCTTCGGCTCCCACCGCCATGAGTAGCAATACGGTCACCAGCCACACGCCGACTGCCAGCGCGGCTTCGCGCACAATGGGTCGGTTCTTCGGCGTGATGGTTAGCGGCCTCGGGATAAAGCGCAGAACCGCGTACTTCAATAATGAGTACGTTCCTAGGAAAACCAACAGCTGAAAAGCCCCCCCGAATCCTTGCTGAAACAGGGCGTTGTAGGTGTCCTGCTCCGTGGGATACTCATGGAATAGATACGTGGCGGCATAGGTGTCGGTGGTGCCAAAAACGAGCCCCGCTACCACGTAGGCTGCTACTAGCAGCAGCACATTCCGGGTTACCCGCTCCCGCCGCAGCAGCTGGGGCACCACCACAAAATTGACCAGCAGAAAGGTGAGATAGACGGTAGCAAATACGATAACCCGCGGGTAGAAGAAGTTTGAGTAGTATCCGAAGGGCATACCTGCCTCCTCGAACAAGCGGCGGGCCGTGGCCGCATCACTGGAATCGAGCAGCAGAATCGAAAAAATGAGCAGGACGGTAGCCACCCCAAACTCAATCCGGGCAAGGGTGGACGGCTTATCGATATACTCGGTAAGATCTTTCATGGGGAAGGGCGAGGGTTGAGGCTGCGCCTCATGCAAAGTCGGTGTCATGCTGGTTGTGTTATCTTATGTATCGCGGCGTGATGTAGTTCGCGTGCGATTGTTGTTTAGTCGTTAAAAAGGCTGTTATGTAGAACGCCCTGAAGCATCGCGCGTGCTGAGGTTGTAGTTGTAATCCACCTAACAGAACGTCATGCAGAGCGGCGCGAAGCATCTCGCTCGCGGTAGTAGGATTACTGATCTAACGGCGTGAGCGAGATGCTTCGCGCCACTCTGCATGACGGTATGGTTTGAAAGTTTCCAACACACGATTAGGTGTAAATTATCAGTCTCTAAAAGAGGCAATCTATGCGGGTTTGTGCGTCTGGGGGGCTTTTTTGCTAAATAGTAGCTTGTGTTGCATGGGCAGCGGAGCTGAGATGATCTGATTCTGGATAAGCTTCCTTTCTATTCCTGGCGCTTGGCTTCGGTCACTTCCCAGCGGCCCTCCCGGATGGTGAGGCCAGCGGCCCGATCGGTGGCCGGCGTGAATATGATCTGGTTGTCGTCGTTGCCGGAGGGGATAAACACGTTGCTGCCCTGACTACGCAGCCGAAAAACCGGCCCGCCGGTTACCTGGGCGTGCAGCTTGCCGCTTTCCTCATACACTTTCAGCACCCGCGTCTTGGCGCCCGACTTGTACGTGTAGGTGCCGGCGTAGCGGGCAATATTCTCGGGCGTCAGGGGCAAGTCGCGAACGTTAATGCCGAGGGCCGTGCGGGCCAGCGCCTTCGTGATAGCCGCCGGATTGGCCTTCACCGAATTAGTCAAAACCACCACCGTCAGGCCAGTTTTAGGGTAGTGAGCCAGCGCCGACACGAACCCATTGGCGCCGCCCGAATGAAATACCTGCTCGTGCGAACCCAGCTCGGCCAGCTGCAAGCCGTAGCCGTAGCCAACCGTGTCGCCGCTAGCCAGAACGGTAGGCGTCGTCATTCGTCGCAATGACGCGGGCGAAACCACCTTGCCGCCGTGCAGCAAAGTGGTCCACTGGAGCAGGTCGCCCACGGTAGCGCAAAGGCCCCCCGCCGCGGGGCCCACTCGCATGCTCAGGTAGCGGGCGTTGATAAGCGCTTTTTCCTCATACTCGTAGCCCGCCGCTCGGTGCGGAATCACGCGGCTGGCTTCGCAGTACATGGTATTGCTCAGGCCCAGCGGCCCCAGGAGTTGGCGCTCCAGATAGTCCTGGTAAGGAATGCCCGTCACCCGACCGATAATCTCGCCCAGCAGGTAGTAGGCGAAGTTGTTGTACTCATACTTCTCGCCGGGCTTAAACTCGAAGGGCTGCTTGGCAAACAGCTCAATCATCTCAGGGTACGTGAGGTCGAGGCGGAAGCGCTGGCGGTTTTCCTCGTGCATCACCCGAAATGCCTTGATGCCGGACGTGTGGTTCAGCAGATGATGAATAGTGACGTGGTGGCCCTGGGTGGGGTAGTCGGGCAGGTACTTGGTGATGGGGTCGGTGAGCGACATTTTGCCCTCCTCCACCAGGCGCATTACAATAGCGGCGGTGTACTGCTTCGTGATGGAGCCCACCTTATACACGGTTTCCGGGCCGGCCGCCACGTCCATCTCTACGTTGGCCTTGCCGTAGCCTTTGGCAAAAACAAGCTGGCCATGCCGGGCAATTGCTATGCTCAGGCCCGGCGTGATGCCCGCCGTTATCTGGGCTTTCGCGGCAGAGTCGGCTACGGCCGCAAGGCGTTTTATATCCAGAGGCTGAGTTGTGGTCTGGCTCTGGGGTGAGGCTACCGCAGGCGCGGTGGCCTCGCGCACGCAGCTCGTTGCCGTGGGCATGCCGAGCACGAGAAGAAGGCCGCAGGCAAACGGGCGGGCGCGCCGCAACAAGCTGGCAAATGAAGGGAAGCTGGTGGTGTCAGAAGTTCTCATGATGCGTAGGGCTGTAGAGTTGGATACAACTGGCCCTTCTGCCGGGGCCTATCATGAGCAAGAATAAACGGCCGAAACTGCCCCGGAAACTAAATGTGACGAACAGGAAAATGCTGGGACGAACTCCCCGACTTACCCGAAAAAAGCCCCCCACCCAGTGACGAATTTGCCCCCCCGGCAACTCTCCGGAGCAACAGAGCTTCAAGGCTGGATATAGGCTGGCAAACGGGCAAAAAAAGCCCCCCAGACACAAGCAAAAGAAGTAAGGGAAAAAGACAACCTTCCGGGCCGGCTTTGCGAATGAAGAAGACCCGCTGAAAAGCAGCCAGTACAGCGAGAAGCGCCCGCTGCTCCCCGCAACTGATTGTCATCTCTAACCAGCGTATACTACTATGGGTAAAGGCAAAAAGAAAGGCTCAAAAAAGGCCAAGAAGCTGGAAAGAGATGCGCTGGACGTAGCCGCCGAATCCATCCGCAAGTATCGCCGCGTGAGTAAGGAAATCGGCAAGCTCAGCACCACCCAGAAAATAGTTGGCGGAATAGGCTTGCTTGCCGCGGCCATCGCGTACGTGGCTAATAAGCAGGCAATTGATGACTTCATCTCCACTGACAGCGTCCTGCCTTCCCTGGTGCCAGGCAAAACCGAAGAGAAACCGCCCAAGCCGGAAGCCTTGCCACCTAAATCGGCTGGTGCGCCGCGCAAACCCGTGAAAAGGAGGGTAGCTGATAAGAGCTAGCGGCGCTTCCCAAACCAGCACCTTGGCAGCCTTGCGCTACATAAGCTCGACATAACCTTGCCTCCCGGAGACGCGAATATAGATTTCCGCATTGGCTGATAACCATCGGGCACGCACCTATTCCTAAATGCTACTGATATGAAAAAGAGCAAGAAAGAGAACGCGAAAAAGGATAAGAAAGCAGCTAAGCAAAAAAATAGCAGCTCCTTATTCGGTGGGTCCAAAAAGTCCGGCAAGAAAGGGAGAGGCCAGAACGGGATTGGTGCGCTGACCAATGGCCAGAAAGTAGCCGGCGGAGCCGCCCTGCTAGCCGCAGCGGGCTTGGGCTACTGGGCGCAGAGCCGCCGTGCTAACGCAAAAACTACTGCTGCTTCCAAAGCCACCGCGGCTGAAAAGCAAACAGCCTCCCAGGGGGAGGCCGCTTAGCAACTACCATCTGACCGCCGCACCTTCATAGCCAGCCGAGGCAACTCTGCAAAGCTGATTATGAAGGTATTGCAGGCGAAAAGTCTGTTTTAAAAACTAGTCGCGATAGTTGAGGGCGGGCTTACGGTCGCCGAGCAGAGGCTTGTACACATAGCTGCCCACATCCTGCTTGAATTCGGCAGTGGCTTTCTCAAGCAGGGCTGGGTCCGTAAACAGGTCGATGGCCGTTAAGGTCATGGTTTTGGCGGCTACCATCATGCCTTTCGCTCCAATTTCCTGACCGCTGCAAGCTACCGCCTGCCAGCTGTGGGCCGGCGTGCCCGGAATCCAGGTGGCGGCCGTGAGGCCTACCGTGGGTACCGCGAAGCTTACGTCGCCTACATCGGAGCTGCCACCCCCATCAGTAACGGCGAAGGGCTGTACCTTGGCTGCTTCTTCAATGGGGGGCGCCGGGAAGCCGAATGATGCCTGAATCTGTTTGCCAACCGCAACTTCCTGCGGGGTATAGGTCACGCCGCCCACCCGCTCCAGGTTGACTTGCAGCGCCCGGGCCAGCGTTTCGTTGAGAAGCAGCTCGTGGGTGCCGCCAATGATTTCGTAGTCCATGGTAGTGCCGGTGCCCAGGGCTGCGCCTTCAGCCGCTTTCACCACGCGGGCAAAAGCATCTTTCACCTCGTCGCGGTTGGGGTGGCGCACATAGTAGTACACTTCCGCAAATTCGGGCACCACGTTCGGGGCCTTGCCGCCGTTGGTGATGATGTAGTGGATGCGCGTTTCCTGGGGCACGTGCTCCCGCATCATGTTCACCATGTTGTTCATGGCTTCTACGCCGTCGAGGGCACTACGTCCGCGCTGAGGCGAAGCGGCGGCGTGTGAGGCAATGCCGTGAAAGCGGAACTTGGCCGAGCTGTTGGCAATGTAGCTGCTCATCATCGACCGGTTTTGGTTACTCGGGTGCCAGTGCAGCACGGCATCAACGCCAGCAAACAAGCCGGCCCGCACCAGGTACACCTTGCCGCTGCCGCCTTCCTCAGCAGGAGTGCCATACACCTTCACGGTGCCTTTGAATTTGCCTTCTTTAATCAGCTTTTTGAGCTCGATGCCGGCGGCCACGCTGGCTGTCCCAAACAGGTTGTGGCCACAGCCATGACCCGCGTCGAGGCCGGGCACCGCCTTTTTCTCCGCCCCAGCTTGCTGCGACAAACCCGGCAGCGCATCATACTCGGCCAGTATGCCGATGACCGGCTTGCCACTGCCGTAAGTCGCTACAAAAGCCGTTGGAATATCAGCCACGCCGGCCTGCACCGAAAAGCCGTTTTCGCGCAGGGTTTTCTGCAACAGGGCCGAGCTTTTGGTTTCTTTATAGCCCACTTCCGCAAACCCCCAGATTTGCTGGGCTACCTTCTTGTAGTCGTTGTAGCTGCCGTCCAGGTCCTTTATTGCTTGCGTCTTAAGCGCATTTACATCTGGTGCAGGTGTTAGGGCAGGATGGGCGGCCAGCAGGCCAGCGCTCAGCAGGCTGAGCGCGAAGTACCTTTTCAAGTTCATAAAGAAGCAAAACAGCAAGTCCGGCGGCCTGATTAGTCAGGCTTGGCACGGACGAAAATAGCATGTTTCGATCTGTTAAGTTTGAAGGAGAAGCAGTTTTGCTGCGGGCGTGACTTCGGATCTTCGCTTTCCCGTCATGCAGAGGCGGAGCCGAAGCATCTCGCGTGTTTGATTGCAATGGTATTGTCATGCTTGTCTGGCGTCCGCCGGTCGAAGCATCTCTACCGCTTCGTTGAGATTAGCATTGCAGTAGAGATGCTTCGACCGGCTCAGCATGACCGCCTTTCTACAATCAGACGACCGCGAGCGAGATGCTTCGCTGCGCTCTGCATGACCTGAAATGTGAGTTTCGGAATTGCCCCCCCACATGCTGAGAAGCTGATGCTTTTTGACTTTATTTCTGTTGCCAAAGTCCTTACTGGCCAAACTGCCGCAGGTTGTAAGTAAAGCTGAGCATGACGTAGCGGCTGAGGACCTTGCTGCGCACGTCTTCCAGGTAAACATCTGTGACGTTGCGTACTACGCTGCGGTTTTGCTTGAGCAAATCGTAGGCTTGAAGCTTCAATTCGCCTTGCTTATCCTTGAATAATTGGCGGGTGAGGCCCACGTTCCAGAGCGCCACTCCCTGGTTGAAGCCGGCCGAGCGGCCCGCGTAGCGCGTGAGCCATAAGTCGCTGCTTACGGCCCAGCGGCCAGGCAGCTGGTAGAACACGTCGGCTTCCAGCGTCTGGGTCCAGTAGGACGTGTTTTGTTGGGGCAACAGAGAATAGCGGGCGTCGAGGTAAGTGACGTTGCCGGCGAAGCCTAGCTCCAGCTTATCATTGAAGGCAGTGTTTAAGCTTAAGCCTTGCCCCAGGCTCCAGTTGCGCGCTTGGTTTTGCTGGTCGTTCACCAGGCTTTGGCCCTGTGTAAAATTGCCGTTGGTAGTCAGGTTCACGTTCAGCTTGTGCCAGCCCAGGCGCTGACCCAAGGACAGAAACCCATTGAGGCTGCGGTAGCCATCGGCGTTAACAGGACGCGTCGTTTGCACGCCGCTCGCACTGAAGCTGGTGGCCGACACAATGCGATTTTGCACCTGGTTGGCGCTCAGCAGACCAAACACGCTGCGGTTGTTCACGGCGTTAAATTGGTTGAAGGTCGCCGTGAGGGTGTGGTAATATTCGGGTTGCAGCCGGGGGTTGCCGAAGCGGATGTAAAGCGGGTTGGTGTTGTCGGCCACGGGCTGGAGCTGGCTGGCCGTGGGCGCCTGCAAGCGGGTGCGGTAGTTCAGGCGGAGCGTGCGGCTGCGGCTGGCGTTGAGCGTGAACATGGCGCTGGGCAGCAGGCTCTGATAATCGCGCGTGAGGGCCGTGTCGGCGCTCCGATTATCGACCCGCAGGCTGGATTGCTGCGCATCGAGGCCCAGAGAGAAGCCGTAGCGCAGGCGGCGTGTCTGCCAGGTCAGGCCAGCCCGGTTTGTTAGGAAACTGCTGCTGAATTGATTGCTAAGCACCTCATTGGCTGCATCGTAGCGAGCGGTAACAGGGTTGAAGTCGGCTACCTCGCGCTGGGAGGTGCTACGGGTGTTGGCTACGTTGTAGCGAAACTCCAGCTTCTGCTGCAAGGTCAGGGGCTCTACATAGGCCAGATTGAGCACTTGCGTGCGGGCCGGATAGTCCTGGTTTATACGCTGGTTGAGTAGGCTAGTGCGGCCAGCGCCATCGGGGGCAAAAAAGGTGTTGGCAGCTTGGTTCAACGCCTCGCCAGCCTGATTATTGAGCACTGCGCTGAGGTTGGCCGAGAAGGTGCGGCCAGGCTTGGCAAAGCGGCGCATGAGCAGCAGGTTGCCATTGCCCCACAAGGTGTTGGCGGCGGCATCGTAGGTGCTTTGGCTGGTGTTTAGCTGCCGCTCGCCCACGCTCGTTAGCTGATTCTTGGCCTGTTCCTGATCGGTATTCTGCCACCATACGGCCGGCGTGAAGCGAAACGAGGTAAGAGTGTCTAGGCGATAGTCGAGGCGAAAATTGAAGCGCTGACTTACGCTGCGGGCGCGGGCCGCCGCGCTTTGATCTGTAACCAAAGGCTGACCCGTTTCGCCGGTGCCAGCGTCGAGGCCGGCCACGTTTTCGCGCCGGCTTACCTGATCGGTGGTCACGATGGTGCGGTTGGCGAAGTAGCTGGTGGCCACTTCGGCCCGCTTGCCCCAGGCGTCGCGGTAATTTAGCCCCCCAGCCAACGATTCGGTGATGTTGGTGGGCTGGTTGTTGCTGGCCGGCTGCGCATTGCCGCCGCCGCGGCCACCTGCATTAACCACGATGGCGCCACCGCCTGGCCCACCTACGCCCCCAAAGCCGCCGGGCAGACTGTTGCCACTGCCCGTACCGGGGCCGCTGCTCACGTCGCCGGCCGTGGGGCTGCCGTCGGTGCTGAAGCCCAGCTGATTCACGTTGTTGGCCTGCCCCAAAGCCGAAATCTGGCGGCCATTATTGAAGCGGTTCAGGCCGACCTGCGCGCGGTAGCGCTCATCGGTGCCGGCCCCGATTGACTCAGTGCCGAAATAGCCTTTGCGCTTGTCGCGCTTGGTAATCAGGTTGATGGTTTTCTCCTGTTGGCCATCGTCGATGCCGGAGAAGGCCGACTGGTCGCTGCGCTGGTTGTAGAGCTGCACTTGGTCGATAATATTGGCGGGCAGGTTGCGGGTGGCCAGCTTGGGGTCGTCGCCAAAAAAAGGCTTGCCATCCACCAGCACCCGATTCACCTGATGGCCCTGGGCCCGGATGGTGCCGTCGCGGTCGACCTGCACGCCGGGCAGCTTCTTGAGCAAGGCTTCCACGACCGCATTGGGCTGAGTGCGAAAGGCGCGGGCACTAAAGGCCACCGTGTCGCCCTGCACCGAAACCGGGGCGCGCTCCTGCTGCACTACCACTTCGCCCAGGGTGTGAGAAATGCCCCCCAGCCGCTGCATTCCGATGTCGGTGGCGCCGGCTGTCGCGGATACGGGGAGCAGCTTGCTTTTGTAGCCAACGAAGGTGAGCAGCAGGAAGTAGCGGCCGGGCGCCACGCCGCGCAGGGCAAAGCGCCCGTCGCCATCGGTGATGGTGAAGGAGATGTAGGACGAATCGCGGGCCGCCAGCAGTGATACGGAAGCCTCGCGCAGGGGCTTGCCGCTAACCGAATCGGCGATGCCGCCCAGAATCTGGCCGGTACCGCTGGCGCGGGCTGGGGTCGGCTGTTGGGCGTACGCCTGAACCGCGCTGAGGCAGCATACAAGAAGCAGTAGAACAGTGCGCATATAGGTTGAGGCTTAGTGAAATTTGCCCCCCAGCGGCTTCTTTTCAGTAAAAGCAGAGAATAATTCTACCAACAATAGCAGGTGTGGAGACGCGTATTCGCGTCTGTCGTTGAACGAGCAGCAACGCGCAATTCGTCGCCCCAGCGACCGCAACGATTAGACGCGAATACGCGTCTCTACACCCGTGCTGAAGGCTAAGAAGCTTTTTCGGGGAGAAGGAGCCGGGAATTAGTTGGAGCCGCGGCCGCCGAAGTTTTCCATCATGCGCGAGCGGAAATCGGCCCGGGCCTTTTCGCGCACGTCATTCAGCTCGGCTACGGTCACCATCTGGGCCTGGGTGCTGGGCCGCACTTCCGCTTCTTTTACTGGGGCCTTCAGGTCAACTTTGGTGGCTTTAAATTGCTCGCCAGAGCCTTCCACGGCCAGCACAACCCCTTTTTCCGGCGTCAGGTCGCGGATGGGGGAGTAGGTAAACGGCAAGTCCGTCGTGATCCAGACGGTGTAGGTTTCTTTGCGGAAGGGCACCGTGGCTTTGCGGCAGGTGTAGCCGGCAATCTTCTTGGTTTGGGCGGTCAGCTGCCAGTTTTCGGGCTTTGCGAAGGGAGCATCGGCCCGATATTCGGTGGTTTGGTCGTCTTTTTTGACCGACACTACGGTGGCGTAGGTGCGGTCTTTCAGATTCAGGAAAACCGTTTCCTCGAAGGGGCGACCAATGTTGGTAGTCTGCGGAGCACTGTTTGGGCCACCTTCCACAATGCGAACCATCGCCCCGCCGCCTTCCTGGGCTTCCCGGGCATAGTCGCCGGCGAAGCTCAGCGTCTGGCCGAAGGAGCGCACGTCGGGAAGGTCGGCGGGGAAGTCGGGGCTGCCTGGCTTCACTTCCTGGCCATTAATTACAATGCGCCGCTGGTTTGGGTCGATGCGGCGGGTGCCTTCGTAGCTGATGCGCCCGGTGGTCTGGGCCTGGAGAGACGAGGCCGCGCTCATGCCAAAGGCGAGCAGCAGCGTGAAAAGGGAAGTGGGGAGGAGTTTCATGGTAGCGGGAGTTTGAAGCAATGAATTACGCTTACAAAGCACCACTTCCGGCGTGTAAACCACTGTTATCTTGTGTTAAAGAATGTTAACGGTGGTGAGTACCATGCGGCAAGGCCGTATTTTCGTTCTGCTCTACCTTTTGCCCCACCCATGAAACGCCGTATCCGCTCTATTTTCTGGCTTATGGCAGCTTGTATTCTGGGCATCAACGGCTTCCAGGCGTACTGGCTCTACAATACCTACCAGCTCACCGGCCAGCAGTTCGACCGCACCACCCGTGAGGCCCTGCTGGCCGTGGTGCAGCGGCAGCTGCTCGGTGGTGCGCGCCAACTGGTGCAGGGCGAGCAGAAAGGCGTAAGCAGGCGGGTTATGCTACAGGAGTTCAATTCCGATGCTGGGGGGCAAATTGAGCGTATTGTCGTGTCGCCGCAGTCTGCGCCGCCTGATACGGGCCGCCGCGTGCTCCGCTCCGACAGGCTGATTATCACCACTCGCCAGCCGTCGGGCCAACGCCGGGCTGCCGCCGACACGGCCGCGCGTACCATCTCGCGCATCATCATGAACGACTGGATCGGCAGCCGCCACGTGAATCTGCCTCAGCTTCTGGCGGCCTACCAAGCGGAGCTGCGTTTGCGCGATGTGCAAACCGCCGTGAAGCTCGACACGCTGACCGTGCCCGTGGCTGAACCGATGCTGGCGGCAAATGTGCCCAACAAGCCCGCGCCCGCTGGCTACCCCGTCCAAACGCCCCCCATCCCGCTCAATCCCATTCGTTCGGTGTTTGTGCAGGCATCTTTCCCCACGCCCACACCCTATATTCTGCGCCAGATGGGCGGTCTGCTGGCTGGGTCGGTAGCGTTGCTGGGGCTCACCACGGGCTGCTTTGCGCTGATGCTGAGCACTATTCTGCGGCAGAAAAAGCTCTCGGAGGTCAAGAATGACTTCATCAACAACATGACCCACGAGCTGAAAACGCCACTGGCCACGGTGTCGGCGGCAGTGGAGGCCATGCAGAATTTCGGCGCCCTGAATGACCCGCAAAAGGCCCAAACCTACCTGAGCATTTCCCAAAAGGAGCTGCAACGGCTGTCGGATCTGGTGGAGAAAGTGCTCAACAGCGCGGTGGAAGAGCGTCAGCAATTGACTATCAACCCGGAGCCGGTGCGGCCCGCGGAGCTGGTGCAGGAACTGGTAGCGCGCCATCAGCTGCAGGCTTCCAAGCCTGTGCGTTTTGAGGTCGATATTGAGCCGTCCGAGTCGTTGTCGCTGGACCGGCTGCACGTGGCGGGCGTCATCAACAACCTGATCGACAACGCTATTAAGTACTCGCGCGAGCAGGTGACCATCGCCATCAAAGGTCGCCGCGACGAAACCGGCTGGCGCCTGACGGTGCAGGACGACGGCATTGGGATTCCGCGGAGTTACCAGGCCGCCGTTTTTGACCGGTTTTTTCGCGTGCCGACCGGCAATCTGCACCCCGTGAAAGGCTTCGGATTGGGCTTGTATTACGTCCGCCAGGTGGTAGAGCGGCATGGGGGGCATATTGACGTGCGTAGCGAGCCAAATCGGGGCAGTGAGTTTTCTATGTGGCTGCCCGTATGACGTTCAGTGTAGAGACGCGTAGTCGGGTCTCAATCGTCGCGGTTAATGTTTAGAATAAAGTATTCAACGGCGCAACACCAATCGTTCAACGACCAGACTCCAACTATTGCGTCTCTACAAAATGCCCCCCATGCCTTCCATTCTCCTCATCGAAGACGAGCCCGCGCTGGGCATGATTGTGAAAGACAGTCTGGAGGTGCGTGGCTTTACGGTGCGCTACGCCGCCGACGGGCAGGAAGGCCTGGAGCTTTTCCGGCAGCAGTGCCCCGATATTGTGGTGGCCGATGTGATGATGCCCCGCCTCGATGGCTTTTCCCTGGCCGAAATAATCCGCCGCGACAACGCCTCGGTGCCCATTATTTTCCTGACGGCCCGCTCCCAGCCCGCCGATGTGGTGCGCGGCTTTGAGCTGGGGGGCAATGACTACCTCAAAAAGCCCTTCAGCATGGATGAGCTGATTGTCCGCATTAAGGCACGCCTGAGCACAACCCCGCCAGCGGCCGCGCCTTCCGCTGTGCTCACCATCGGCCGCTATGAGTTTGATCATCCCAGGCAGCGCCTACTGCTAGGCACCCACGAAGAAGTATTAACCCACCGCGAAGCCGAGCTGCTCAAGTGCCTTTACGACCAGCGCAACCAGGTGCTGGAGCGGGCCACGGTGCTCCAGGAGCTATGGGGCAACGACAGCTTCTTCAACGGCCGCAGCCTCGATGTGTTTATAACCCGCTTGCGGCGCTATCTGAAGGACGACCCACAGGTGCAGATCGTGAACGTGCGCGGCATCGGCTACAAGCTTATCTGGTAGGTTTCTCCAATACCTACATCAGGCAAGAGCTAGCTCATAATGGCTACGTCTTCGGCCAATTCCGCGTCTGGGGGGCTTTTTTTGTAGTTCGGAACCTGGGGGAGCTCAATGGTAAATTCGGTGAATTCGCCCTCCTGACTATCTACCCGGAGCGAGCCCCCGTGGCCGTGGGTAATGATGTCGTAGCTCAGGGAAAGGCCCAGGCCCGTGCCTTCACCGGAAGGTTTGGTGGTGAAAAAAGGCTGAAAGATTTTGTCGCGTATCTGAGCGGGGATGCCCAGGCCGTTGTCGCGCACGCGCACTTCTATTCGCTTGTTGCGGCGGTACGTTTGCACCTGCACCTCGGGGCAATAATTTCCGCCTTCAACTTTTTGTCGCTGCTGCACAGCATAAAAAGCATTGTTAAGCAGGTTCAATAATACCCGGCCGAGCGCTTGCGGAATAGCTCGAATACGACCCAAGGCTGGATCTAATTTGGTGGTAATGGTAGCCACAAAATGTGGGTCTTTCGCCCGGAAACTGTGGTAAGCCAGCTGCAGATGTTCATTAGCTAGGGCATTCAAATCGGTCAGTACCCGTTCGCCCCCAATGGTGCGAGCGTGGGCCAGCATATCGCGCACAATATTGGCCGCCCGGCGTCCGTACAGGTATATTTTTTCCTGGTTTTCCTTCAACTCAGCTGCCGCGCTGCGCAGGGTGAGCAGGTCGGGCTGGGGTTGGTCGGCCTCGGCTTGAAGCTCGGTGGCTAGCTCCGTGCTCACCTCAGCGAAGTTATTGACGAAGTTCAAGGGGTTCTGAATCTCGTGGGCAATGCCGGCCGTCAGCTCGCCCAAGGAGGCCATTTTCTCGCGTTGTACCAGCTGTGCCTGGGTGGCTTTCAGCTGCGATAGGGTAGCGCTTAGCTTGTTGCGCTGGTTAGCTATTTCCGCATTCTGAGCATTTAGTTTGAGGTTCGCCCGCTGCTTATGCCGAATCGTGCGCCATAGTAGCAGCAGCACCGGAATGATGCTAGCCAAAGCAGCAATCAGCCAATGAGAGCGGTGTTCTTCATCGCTTTGGGCCTGCTGAATGGCGCGTTCCTGCTGGCGGAGCTGTTCGCTTACTTCAAGGGCCTGCACCTGCGCCATTTTGGTTTGGCTAAACAGGCTATCGCGGGTAGTGCTAGCTAGGGTCAGGTAATGGAATGCGCGGGCATTGTTGCGGCGGGCGGCATAGGTGCTCGACAAAAACCGGCTGGCTTCCAGCACTCCTTTCGGGTAGTTGCCTTTCTGGGCGGCAATCAGTGCTTTATGCCCGAAATAAAGGGCTGAATCGGCCCACGGCCCCAGCTCTTCCCTGAATAGCTGGGCCTGCCCCAGATACGCCCGGCACAAGGCAAACGTAACATGCTGGCTCAGCGCCCGCTGAATGCTGCGGCGGTAGTAATGGCGGGCCAGCTGCGGGTTGCCCAGCTTCGCGTAGATGTTGCCAAGCATGGCCGCGTCGCCTACCTCACTGATCAGGTCGTGCTCACTTAAGTCCATGGCGTAGCCAACCTGCGAGTAGTGGCGCGCCGAGTCCAGGCGGTTTAGCTGGGCATACACGTTGCCGATGTTGCCCATAATGCGGGTCAGGAGCTTAATGTTGCGGCTTTTTTCGGCTACGCTCTTCGCCTTAAAAAAGTAAGCCAGCGCCGGCCGGCTATAGCCTTGCTCCCAATACAGATAGCCCAGCGTATTCAGCGCCCGCCCAATCAGCTCCTGATCGCGCAGCTCTTCGGCCAGCCGCAGGCCCTGTATTCCTACCTGCAGCGCCGCCGGATAGTTGCCCGACTCCCGAAAACCCGATCCCAACCGAATCAAGGCCCACGCCTCACCCCGTCGATATTTCAGCTTCTGGGCCAGCTGTAGGGCTTGCTTGCCATAAAAGATAGTAGCCAGCGGGTTGCTTTGCGTGTTTTCGTAGGCCAGCTGAGTCAGCAGCAGCACCCGCCCGGTATCGGGGGGCGCTACCAGCAATAGCCGGTGCAAGCTGTCGAGCCTGACATCAAGCTGAACGGCCCTGGCAGGGACACTCAAACTTAAGCCCCACAGTAGCAGCACATAAAACCTTTTCATGGCAAGGAGCGAAGCACCACTTAAGCGAAAAAGCATCCGAACGCGACCAATAACCCCATGCCATTCTTTAACCTGGGGGGCTTTTTAGGGCTGCTGCCAGTACTTGCGGCAGCCCCAAAGTATCCTCTCTTTTGAAGGAGCAAGCGCAGTAGTCAATTCCGGCGCAAACAATTACCGGAGAGCGCAGCTGCTGACAATTTCAATCTGTGCGTACGGGAGGGGGTGGTCGTGAATGGCCGGTGATGGGAACAGCAGATTTCCAACGTCAGAAGGGGCTAAAATCCCACCGAAAGAAGAACCTTAATCTTGTAAGCCAAACGCCGCACAAGCGTCGGCACCGAAAACGCACAGGGGCCCAGCTTGCGCCCCCACCACCTGATTTTCTGCTACCGAACAAATCGGTATATGTTGCCCACTAATATACTAAAAAATACTTAATTATTTATATTAAGTGCTACGTATTTATCCACAGCTACATGTGCTAATCAGGTAGTTGGATTTGCTCCACGGGTGCGTCCTGTCGGCCCTGCTGTGCCTGCGTCTGGGGGGCTTTTTCCGGTGCCGGGCTTTGGGGGAGCTCAATGGTAAACTCGGTGAATTCGCCCTCCTGACTATCAACAGTGAGCGTGCCGCCGTGGCCCTGGGTGATGATGTCGTAGCTAAGCGAGAGGCCCAAACCTGTGCCTTCGCCCGTGGGCTTGGTGGTGAAAAAGGGCTGAAAGATTTTGTCGCGAATGGGGGCTGGAATGCCCAAGCCATTGTCGCGCACGCGCACTTCTACGCGCCCATTGGAGCGGTGGGTGTATACCTGCACCTCCGGCCGGTAGCCGTTGACCTCCGTTTTTTTTCGCTGCTGCAAGGCGTAGAAGGCATTATTGAACAAATTCACCATCACCCGGCTCAAGGCTTCCGGTATGGCCTCAACAGGGCCCAACGCCGGATCGAAGTGCGTGGTAAGCGCGGCGTTAAACTGCGGATCTTTGGCCCGGAGGCTGTGATAAGCCAGGTGCAGGTGCTCATCGGCCAGCGCATTCAGGTCGGTGGGAACACGCGCGCCGCTGTTGGCGCGGGCATGGGCCAGCATATCGCGCACAATATTGGCCGCTCGGCGCCCGTGCTGCTGAATGCGCTCCTGGTTTTGCCTCAAATCCTCGGCGGCCTCGCGCAGGGTCAGCAGGTCCGGTTCGGGCTGGGCAGCTTCGGCTTGCAGCTCGGCGGCCAGTTCAGTGCTCACCTCGGCGAAGTTATTGACGAAGTTCAGCGGGTTCTGTATCTCGTGGGCAATACCAGCCGTCAACTCCCCAAGGCTCGCCATTTTCTCCCGCTGCACCAGCTGCGCTTGGGTGTTTTCCAATGAGTTAAGCGCATCGGCCAGCTGCTCAGCCTGCAACTCCAGCTCTTCCCGTTGGGCATTCGATTTGTTCTTTTCCGCCTCGATAGTTCGGCGTTGGAGGAAATCAATCCGGCTGTTCACTTCAAAAAAGTAGCACGTTAGGGCAGAAACAAAATGCGCAGAAAGCAGCATCATTCCATTATTGATAATCAGCAGCCTGTTGTGAATTGAATGCCCGTCGGTTACCAGTACTACGAAATATATACTGATTATCAGAGTGTTGGAAACGAAAGCGTACCAGAACTTCAGCCGTGCCCACGACCCCGTAAACATCATGATGATGATCAGGCCCACGTAATAATGGGTGTGCGCCAATTCGCTCGGGTCCGTTTTCTTGATAATCAGACTGACGGTGATGGCGGCCACGATGCACCCACCGCTGATAATCTGCTGTAGATAGGAGCGTAGCGCTTTTATGTGGGTGATGATAACAATGAGCAGCAGGGTGGGGCTGCCAATGCCAAAGCGATAAAACCACGCTGTAGCCGTCGAATTGGGCGCCGAAAAGATATCCAGAATGCCAAACGATGAGTAAAGCACGAAGCCAAAAGCCAGGGATATCTTGATGGTTCTGATGTTTGTCTCTTCGTAATGCTGAATGAAATCTATCTCGGTGTCTTTGGGAAATCGCAGGCGCCAGACGGCGGGCATTAGCTGTAGATAATCCATGTTCTAATGCGATAGGGGCAGAAATCGTGGGAGCGTTTGCTGTTGGTCGGGCCTACGGTAGCGGCCGCAACAATCTAACTTACTACAGCGCCTGCTAAGTGACAAATTTGCCCCCAGGCCACTTCGAGGCGTGTTTTTCTACTGTTGTGCTTCCGGTGTTAGCGGGCGGTGCCTATGCTGCCAGACGCTAACAGTAAAAAGCCCCCCAGCAGATCTAAATTGTCTGCTGGGGGGCTTTTTACTCTTTGTTTTCCCGATCAGGAAGCCTGTAGTTGGGGCTGCCAATGCTGCATATGCAGCGAAGAGTCGCGGAGGCGAAGCTCTGGCTTGAGTACGATGGGTGGGGGTGCGTACTCGGGGCCGCGCTTGCAGAGCTGCAAGAACAAGCGCACCGCCGTTTCGCCCATCTGCTCGGCCCGCTGATCTACGGCGGTCAGGCGGGGAGTGGTCATGGTGGTGAAGGGCTCGTTGCTGAAGCAGGCTAAGGCAATATCCTGCGGCACCCGAACCTTGCGCTCATGCAGCACTTCCAGAGCGCCGGCCGTAGGGATGGCATAGGCAGCAAACACCGCATCAGGCGGCTGGGTTAGCCCCAGCAGATGCTCCATGCCCATGCGGCCCGACTCCTGGCTTAGCGCCGGCAACGCAAACACCAGGTTCTCATCGTCGAGGGGCAGACCGTGGGCCCGCATGGCCTGCGCGTAGCCCAGGTAGCGGTTGCGGCTGGTGTTTAGGTGCTGAGGACCAGCTAAGTGCGCAATTCGGGTGCAGCCCTGCTCAATCAGGTGAGTGACCACCTGGTAGGCGCCCGAAAAGTCGTCGAGAACGACGCCGGTGCTGCCAACCAGCTCGGGCATGCGGTCGAAAAACACCAGCGGCGTGCCTTGCTTACGCACTTGCTCAAAGTGGTCCGTTTGGTCGAGGGTAGTGGCCGATACCGACATCAGAATGCCCTCCACCTGCGCCGACAGCAGCGTTTCGACGTTGCGCCGCTCGCGCCGCACGTCTTCGTTCGATTCGCATAGGAGCACGTTGTAGCCTGCTTTGCTGGCTATGGTTTCGATGCCGTGCATTACGGCCGGAAAGAAATAGCCTTTTATGTGCGGTACAATCACGCCCAAAGTGCCGCTCCGGCCTTTGCGCAGCGCCGAGGCCAGTTGGTTGGGCCGATAGTTTAGCTCTTGGGCCAACTGGCGCACGCGCGCTTTGGTGGCCTCGCCAATATCTTTTTTATCGGCTAATGCCCTCGATACCGTCGCTACCGACAGGTTTAGCGCCTTGGCTATGTCGATTATGGAAACACGCTTCGGAGTAGGTGCCATGCTTTAGGTTCTGTAGAAGGAGAAAAAGGAAACTAGGATGTGGAGCGGCGACACAATGCAAAGTTCCTTATTAATTGTGTGGTGTTATGATAATAGCCTCTATTCTATGGGGCTGTTTTAATAAAAGTACAGGTTTTTTACATTCGCCCTATAAATTTTCAAGGTAGATACATTAGGTATTACCAACTTTTTTCTAAATTGCCATCATAATTGAGGCTTACACCTTAATGAAGATATTCGTGATAAGCTGTTTAGCTGGCTTTCACCAACAGTCTTAGTCTCTGGAATGGTGCCAATACTGTCAGTTGTGGCGCCGATTCTGGGAGGCTAACCCAAGTTGAAGTAGGGGTGGGACTTTGTCTTCAACTTTGGGATTTGAAAAGGGCATTCCGGGTGGGATGCCTTTTTTTATGCCTTTTCCTGTCCGTTTCTGTGGTTGTGTAAGCCGCTAGCATTGCCGCTGGCAAAAAAGGTTGGGTCAGGGTTCATGGTTTTCGTTCTCACACGCTTCGTCTGCGTTTAGGAGAAGATATTTCTACCTCAACCATTAGTCGCAGCTATTCTATGAACCTTCAAAACAACACGATTCTGATAACGGGTGGCGCTTCCGGTATTGGGTTCGCACTGGCCCAGCGCCTGCGTGAGGCGGGCAGCGACGTAATTATCTGCGGACGCCGCGCCGATAAGCTGCGCGAAGCTCAAGACAAAGTTTCCGGTTTGCACATCTACGAGTGCGACCTTGCGCAGGCCACCGACCGCGCTGAACTGGCCCGCCAAGTACAAGCCGACTTCCCAGCCCTGAATGTGCTGATCAATAACGCTGGCATCCAAAACCGTTTCCAGCTCGCCGATTTGCCCCCCAGCCTGGAGGCTTGGGAAGAGCAGCGCCAGGAAATTGCTATCAACTTTGAAGCGCCCATTCACCTGACGGCTTTGCTGCTGCCCCACCTGCGGCAGCAACCTAATCCCGTGGTTATCAATGTATCGTCGGGGCTGGCTTTTGCGCCGATGGCGGCGGCGCCTATTTATAGCGCTACTAAGGCGGCGCTGCACTCCTTTACACTCTCGCTCCGGCAGCAGCTTGTGTCCGTTGGGGTGAGCGTGCTGGAAATTGTGCCGCCCGGCGTCAATACCGACCTGGGCGGACCCGGCTTGCACACCTGGGCCGTACCTGTCGATGAGTTTGCGGACAGTATCGTGGCCCGACTAGCAGCGGGGGAGCAGGAAATAGGCTATGGCACCTCCGAGAAGATCCGACAGGCCTCGCGCGCCGAGCTTGATGCTCGATTTGAGCAGATTAACAGCCATTAGGAAACAGTTGAATGCAAAAAAGCCCCCCAGAACTTCGCTGGGGGGCTTTTTTGCATTCAATGGCTAACAGCGCGACACTAGGTAGGAGTGGACTGCGCTATGTGTACATCTGGGCGGTTGGCTTCTACCTCGGTAAGCTCGGTAAGCAGCTTGCGCACGTCCGAAACGCCGCCCACCGCGTAGCGGGCCGCTGAGTGGATGGCGCTGCCAACCTTCACGCTGTAGGCGTGGGCGGGCAAAGCCCGGAAGATGTCTTCGTCGCTGCGGTCGTCGCCGATGGCCAGGATAAAGTCGGAAGAATCAGGCGTGAGCCAGCGCTGGGCGGCGGTGCCTTTCGTAATACCGATAGTCTTTATTTCCAGCGCTTTATTGCCCTCCAGAACCTGCAAATCGGTGTTGGAAGTCATAAAATTGAGATGGTTTAGCAACTCGCGCGAGCGTACTTCGCCCAGGGCAGCGTCGGCGCGGCGGTAGTGCCACACCAGGGAGTAATCTTTCTCTTCAATGAACGCGCCGGCGGTGCGGCTGACATACTGCTCCAGCAAAGGTCGGAATGCCTGCTTCCATACCGACTCCATTGGCCGAAAAAGGTACCATTCTTCGCCCGCCCGCCGCAGCCAAACGCCATGCTCGGCAATAAAATCGAGGCGGAGGTGGCCCAGCCATTTTTCCAGCGTTGGGCGGTCGTGGCCGCTGATAATAACGACGCGGTTCTGCGGGTTGGCCGTGAGGGCGCGCAGCAGATGGAGCAGCTCTTCGTCGGGCTTCGCGTGCTCGGGGTTGTTGTGAAAACCGACCAAGGTGCCGCCATAATCGAGCAATAACAGGCGATGGGGGGCTTTTTGATAGTCGCGCCGCAATTGGGCGCTGGCATCGTCATCCAGTAAATCGGTGCCCAACGTCAGCTGCTTGATCTTGCTGTACGCCAACCGATTCATGAACAGCTCCGTCCAGGCAAACACGTCGTATTGCCGCACCAAAGCCTGCAAGCTGCTCATGCGGCTTTTTTGCTCTTCCTCCGGCATGGTCAGGGCCTGGTGCAGTACGTCGGCCACTTTGCCGGTGGCGGTGGGGTTGATGAGCAGCGCATCGGAGAGCTCTTGGGCCGCGCCGGCCCGTTCGCTGAGGATGAGCACGCCGCGCTGGTCGGCTTTGCAGGCAATGAATTCCTTGGCTACCAGGTTCATACCATCGCGCACAGGCGTTACCAGCGCCACGTCGGCTAGCCGGTAGAGCGCCACCAGCTGGTCGAAGGGCAGCGAGCGGTAGAAGTACAGAATGGGAGTCCAGGCAATAGTGCCGTACTGGGCGTTGATGCGGCCTACCAGCTCATCTACCTCTACTTTCAGGGCCTGATACTGCGTTACCTGGTCGCGGGAGGGCACCACCAGCATGAGCAGGCTCACCTGCTCGCGCCACTCGGGATAGCGCTTTAGCAGTTCTTCAAAGGCCCGCAGACGCTGGGCAATGCCCTTGGTATAGTCGAGGCGGTCGATGGACAGGATCATGCGCACCCCGCGCAGGGCTTCGCGGAAGGTTTCGATATGCGCCAGCGCAGCTTCAGACGCGGCGGCCGAGGCGTAGCGCTCATAGTCGATGCCCATCGGGAAGGCATCGACGAGCACCATGCGGCTGGGCGTTTCAATCTGGCCGTTCTGATTGGGCAGACCCAGCAGGTTGGACACCGCGCTCAGGAAATGGCGCATGTAGTAGAAGGTGTGGAAGCCAATCAGATCGGCGCCCAGCATGCCTTCCAGCAGCTCCTTGCTCCAGGGCAGCACCCGCAGCAGCTCATATGAAGGAAACGGAATGTGCAGGAAGAAGCCAATGGTGGCATTGGGTCGCGCGCGGCGCAGCATCTGGGGCAAGAGCAGCAGCTGGTAGTCGTGCACCCAGATGGTATCGTCGGGGCCGGCCAGCTCCAGTACGGCGTCGCAGAATTTCTGATTGGCCGCTACGTAGGCTTCCCAATGAGCTTCTTCAAAGCTGGCGTATTCGTTGAAATAGTGAAAAATAGGCCAGAGCGTGGAGTTGCTGAAGCCTTCGTAAAAATCCCGGATTTCGGTTTCGGTCAGGAATACGGGCGCCATGCTGTCGTTGCGGAGCTGGTCGGCTACGTGCTGTTGTTCGGCGGGATTATCTACGAATAAGCCCGGCCAGCCCACCCAAATGTTGTCATCGGCCCTGTAAATGGAGCCCAAGCCAGTTGCCAGCCCGCCTTCGCTGGGTTGAAAAGTAAGCCCGTCGGCGGTGCGCTGCACTTTGGTCGGCAAGCGGTTGGAAACAATAATGGTTCTGGCCATCAATCGAAATGTATAAAGCCTCAGACGCACAGGGACAATGGTGCCTGCTCGTAAATCTGTTGTGTATAACGTGTCGGCGCTACAGCGGGGACAGTTAGCTACTACGGATTTTACGACACTTCAGCTTCGTTTTTTGTCCGTATTACTACGGAGGAGCTATGACCCAAGCCAAAACCCATCCGCTTGCTCACGAGCCTTGCTACCATGTGGGGGGCTAATTTCTCTCCTTAAGATCTGAAAATGCCGTTGGGCAACCCGTAGATGCGCTGCCCGAATAGATGACAGTGGCGAAAAAGCAGGTAGAAATTTGAAAAATCGCGTATTGCAAACTTGAGTATGCTAGATGAAACCGGAAGCAGGCAGCGTAATGCTGGCCCGAATGCACAAGAGTAAGCTGCTTTCTAGCGGACAACCACAAGTAGCTGCTAATCATCAACAAAAAAGCCCCCCATGAGCCTTCGCATCCCTTACCCACAATTACAGCAAGAGTTAATGCGAGTGCTATTGTCGCTTTCCTTTTCGGAAGAAAGAGCCGAGCACTGTGCCACCATTTTTGCCCAGAATAGCCGCGACGGCGTGTATACCCATGGCCTCAACCGGTTTCCCACGTTTGTGCAGGTCGTGCAGCAAGGCTTGATTCATCCAGCCGCCGAGCCCGAATGTATGGAGCAAAATGGCGCACTGGAGCGCTGGGATGGCAACTTAGCCCCCGGCATGTACAGCGCCAGCGTCTGCATGGATCGGGCTATTGCTTTGGCCAAGGAGCATGGCATTGGCTGCGTGGCGCTCCGCAACACCAACCACTGGATGCGCGGCGGCACCTACGGCTGGCAGGCCGCCGAAGCCGGCTGTATCGGCATTTGCTTTACCAATACCATTGCCAACGTCACGCCCTGGGGCGGCACCGACGCACGGCTGGGCAACAATCCACTAGTAATTGCCGTGCCGCGCGCCGAAAAGCCCCCCATCGTGCTGGATATGGCAATTTCGCAGTTCTCTTATGGCAAGCTCAATACCTACGCCACCCGGCAGGAACCTCTACCTGTGCCCGGCGGCTACGACCAAGACGGTAAGCTCACTACCAACGCCGCCGATATTCTGGCCTCAGAGCGGGCCCTGCCTATTGGCTTTTGGAAAGGGTCGGGCCTGTCGTTGGTACTCGACGTGCTGTTGACCGCCCTCAGCGGTGGCCGTTCCACGGCGGCCATCACGCGGTCGGGCACTGAGGCGGGCGTGTCGCAGTGCTTTATTGCCTTGCATCAGCCCAACATGCACGCGAGCCTGATTGAGGAAATTATTAGCTACACCAAAAGCGGCGCGCCGTCGGAAACCGGCGAGCAGGTGTACTACCCCGGCGAGCAGTCGTATGCTACCCGCCAGGATAATCTGAAGCATGGTATTCCAGTGGAGGAAGACATCTGGCAGCAAGTGCAGCAAATGTGAAGGCTCACGCAGACCTCCTCACGCACTACATATCCAGCCACTGTCGGAAGGCGGCCGCCCGGCTGCTAGTCACTACCTGCTCCTCGGTTATTGGCGGCTTCACAACCAACGACAAGCGCCCCTTGAAGTAAGGCCGGACCTCCTGCACGGCCCCAATGTGCACGATGAATTGCCGATTTGCCCGGAAAAACTGGCTGCCGTCCAGCTGTTCTTCCAGCTGATCTAGCGTGAGATTGATTATAAACCGCGCCCCCTGCTTCGTAACCAAAAACACAACGCCTTCTTCCGCGAAAAAATACGCCACCTCATCGGCCCCTACCGACTTCAACCCCTGGCCTTGCTTTACCAAAAACCGAGTGCGGAAAGTAGCCGGCGCCGGCGTATGCACTAGGCGCTGCAGGTTTTCCAAACCATAAGGCAAATGGTGACGCTGCAACTCCTCGTACTTTTTCAGGGCCTTAGCCACCTCCCCGGCTTCAATAGGTTTGAGCAGATAATCGATACTATTTACCTTAAAAGCTTCAATGGCATACTCGTTATAGGCAGTGGTGAAGATGACCGGGCTCCGCACATCCACCTGCTGAAATATGCTGAAGCTATTGCCGTCGGAAAGATGGATGTCGCAGAAAATCAGGTCGGGAGCTTGGTGCAGTGTCAGCCATTCCACTGCCTCTGCCACCGAGCCGAGGGAAGCCATAATAGTAGCTTGGGGGCGCAGGCGGGTAATTATGCTCGCTAGCACCTCGGCGGCCAGCTGCTCATCTTCAATAATGAGTACGTTCATACGGTGGGGGAGGCAGACAGCAAGGGAAGCCGCACGGTAAAGGTCTCGTCAGTCGGGACAATCTGCACGGGTTTCGGCGTCAGGTGCTCATAGCGGTTGATAATATTTTGCAGGCCCAGTCCCGTTGACGGTGCTGCATCCAAGCGCGGCTGACGGTTGTTTTCTACTACTAGCTGATCTTGATCAACACAAATCCGCACGCGCAAAGGCTTGTTGGTCGTGGCTCCGTTGTGCTTGATAGCATTCTCAATGAGCAGTTGCAGCACCGCGGGAGGTACCTCGCAAACTTGCTTGTCGGCGGGTACATCTATCTGAAAATCCAGGGTATCGCCAAAGCGGGTTTTCATTAAGTAGATGTAGGCGTCGGCTAGCTCTAGCTCAGCCCGCAACGGCACTGTAAGCCGGTCGCTGTGGGTAAGCACCGAGCGGTACACACCCGAGAGTCGGTGCAGAAACGTAACGGCTTGGTCCTGGTCTTTGTAAATCAAGGACCCAAGTACGTTCAGGCTATTAAACAGGAAGTGCGGGTTTACCTGGTTTTTTAGGGCTTCCAATTGAGCCTGAAAGCTTTCTTTCTGCAGTTGCTCCGCTCGCAGAAACTCCAGTTGTAGCTTTTTCTGCACCCTTTCCCGCTCCACGAAATAGTAAAAGAACAGGAACAGGAATGCCGTAAACACCAACCAAAGCCGCAGGTCTTGAGCCGGAAATTTGGCAGTTGGAATCAATAAGGAAGCAGGGACGAAAACAAAGAGGCAGCACAGGAGCATGGCGGTAGCAAATACGGCCGCGCCTTCCAGCAGCCGTTTAGCCCAGTTAGGTAGCCAATCGAGCCGGGCAGAGGTGAAGAGCAAGGCTATTTTCTCATGCACCCAAAACGAGCTGAGCATAAAGAGAAAGATAAACGGCAGCTCTATCATGCCCCGTAGGTTGAAAAACCACACGGTGCCCATCTTGATAAATACGATGATGTAAAACCAAGCTATGGCCGTAAGCGCAGCGGTGATAATTCGTCGGAGCATGCGTGGTGTCTTCAAGGAAGGTACTAAGGACAGCTGCTAGGGCAAGGCTAGTCTTTGGCGCGATTCAGCTCATCCAGGTTGGTGGTACGGGTTTTGGCTTTAAACGCCGCGCCTTTGCTGAACGAATAGCGCACTTGCAGCCCCACGCTTTGGGTACCACGATATACGTCGAAGGCGGTGCGGTTGCTGGCCGTCTGGAAAGAGCCCCGCAGCTGGCGCGAGCGGAAGATATCCACCACGTTCAGGCTCACGTCCAGCTTGTCGCCCAGGAAGGAGCGCTTCAGGCCAGCATCTACCCACCAGATAGGCTTCACTTGGTAAATCCCGTAGGCCTGCGGTCCCAGATACATGCCGCTCACTTCCAGCTTAAGCTGGCCGGGCAGCTGTACCTGCTGGCTGGATTGCAGGAAGTAATGCAGCTGGCGGTTATTTACTTTCTGACCTTGCAGCTCCGTCTGAAAGTGTTGGTAAGCCACGCTAAGCACGTTGTTCATTTGCCACTTCGAGCCGAGCTTTACAGGCACCGAAAGGGTTCCATTCAGTTGGTCGAAGCGGTCCACGTTGCGCTGCTGCATTAGGGTCAAGGTATCCTGAGCATTCTGCGTGGGGATTTCCGCGATGTAATCGGCAGTTCGGGCAAAGCCCAGCGTGAGATTGTAAGTCGACTTTAGCGTCTGCGATACCTGCCAGGAATTCGTGTATTGTGGGCGCAACTGTGGGTTGCCCTGGGCGAAGGTGTACGGGTCGAGGAAGAACACGAAAGGGTTGAGGTCTTCGTAGCGTGGCCGGCTGATGCGGCGGCTGTACTGGTAGCTGACCTGGTACTCCTTACTCACATTTTGCTGCACAAACATGCTCGGGAACAGATCGAGGTAGCGGCGGGCCGTAGTGGTGCCCAGGGTGCGGGAGTTGCCTTTGCTGCGGGTTTGCTCAGCCCTCAGGCCGGCTTGCAGCTTCCACTTATCGCCCAGGCTGGTGCTGAAGTTGGTGTAGCCCGCCACGATATTTTCCCGATACACGAAGTGGTTGCTGCGCGTTATATCCAGGATACGCTCACTCGCGGAGTTCGTGTAGAATGCCAGCTCATTGTCGGAGCGAACTTGGCTTATTTTGCCCCCCAACTCAAGCTCAGAATTGCCCCCCAGCGCTTTAGTGTAGTCCATTTTGGCCGCGTAGATATCGTAGTTCACGGGGTTGTCGCTGGCCAGCGTTTGCGTCCTTCCTTCCTCGACCGCATTCACGGGCAGATACCGGTTTAGGAAAGTGCTGCGCGTGTCATCGGTCAGGGTTACGTAGTCGGCATCGGCCGATAATGTGGTGCCTAGGGTGTCCAGTTTGCCGAGGTAGTGCAGGTTGAAAGTGCCGCTAGTCAGGCGGTTGTTAAGAGTATTGCGCGCCTCCACCTGCTGCCGGCTGGTGTCCGCGTCAGCGCCGAGTAGCGTTTCGGTTCTGAACACATTTGATTCATCAGCCAACACCACGTTAGCCGTGACTCCTACATTGTGCTTGGCGTTGAAGTCATAATCAGTGCCTACCCGCAAGGAAGGCGTCTTGCGCGTTCCGGTCTGCCGACTGTCTTGTCGAAACTGAACACCGGGACCTGAGGCATCGAAGGTGCGATTTGCCGCAATAGTGTGCAGGTTAGGACGCTGGGCCATATCCAGGCTGCCAAACGAGTTCCAAGCGCCGTGTTTTACATTCAGTGTGCCACCGCCTGAGTAGCCGGCCCGACCATTGTATTGAGCTCCAGCATACACGCTGCCGTTGAGACCTGCCTGCTGATTTTTCTTGAGCGTCAGGTTGATGACACCGGCCGTGCCCTCGGCATCGAATCGGGCGGAGGGGTTGGAAATGAGCTCCAAGGTGCGAACCTGTTCTGCGGGCATGCTTTGCAGCACGGTCTGTAATTCTTTGCCCGTGAGGTACACCCGCTTGCCATCCAGCATAATTTGCACACCGGCCTTGCCATTCAATTGAATGCTGCCGTCCTGGTCCACAAATACGCCGGGCGCTCGGGCTAGCACGTCGAAGGCAGTGTTGCCGGCCGCCAGTGCCGTGCCTTCCACGTTGACCACCGTGCGGTCTGCGAGCTGCACCACCGTAGGCTTCATGGCTTGCACTTTTACTTCCTTGAGCAACTGCGTGCTGGGCGCCAGCACGATAGCGCCGAAATCACGTCCGCCGGCTTCTGCGCTGACCTCAAACGCTGCTGATGTCCATTGCATATAGCCGAGGCCCATCACTTGCAGGCGGAAAAATCCTGGCTGGGGGGCATTTAGTTTGAAGCCGCCGTTAACGTCCGTTACCGTGCCGACTATAAGAGCGGTGTCGGCGGCTTTGACGAGCGTTACATTCACAAAAGGCACTGCGGCGTGCTCCTGGTCGAGTACGGTTCCGGAGAGCGACGTGCTATCCTGTGCGAAGCTCTTGAAAGAAAGACTGGCAAACACCAGCAGGAGAAATTTAACAGCGTTTTTCATGGTCTAAGTGCGTGACTGGTTGTGCTAAGCAGCCTTGATGGCTGGCGTGGTACAAAGGTCACGAGCATCTTTCCGGCCCGGAATCAGATTCTGATGAAGCCGGATGTAGACGCAATGAAATAGGATATTAGCTCAGTGAATTAGCGCGCATTCCTGGCAGGTAAGGATGCGAAAAGACGCGCTAGTACTTTTATTCAATTATGGCTATATTATTATCTAGTAAGCCACTACTAACACCTGCTTTTCATGCCTACTGTCAATCTGGACTACTTGAACGCACCAGCGCCCGCCTGGCTTAGCGTGCTGTTTGTGGCCTGTACTTCTTTTACCGCGTGGCTGATGGCGCAGGCGATTCAACGCGCTGGCAGCTCAGTCAACTATTACTGGCTGATCGTTGGCCTGTGGCTTACCGCGCAGGCCGGCTTGGCGCTGGGGGGCTTTTATCAAACCGATTTGGACGCGCTGCCGCCCCGCTTGGCGCTGGGCGCACTTTTTCCGGCCCTAGCCGTGATTCTGGCCATCGTTATTTCCCCGCAAGGCCGCCGCTGGATGGCCCGCCTGCCCCTTGCCGATCTGGCTGCCATCAGCGTAGTGCGGATAGGCGTGGAAATCGGCTTATACGGACTGGCAGCCGCTCATCTGGTGCCCGAGCTGATGACGTTTTCCGGCCGCAACTTCGATGTTCTCTCGGGCCTGACGGCTCCGGTGGTGGCAAGTTTGTGGCGCAATAAGCGGTTGGGTAGGGGAGGGCTAATTGCCTGGAATATAGCTGCCTTGGTATTGCTTGGCATCATTGTAACGCTGGCTTTGCTCTCGGCCCCCACTCCGCTTCAGCGGCTAGCTTTTGAGCAGCCAAATGTGGGAGTGCTGCGCTTTCCATTTGTGTGGCTGCCCGCGTTTATTGTGCCGGTGGTGCTGTTCAGCCATATAGCCAGCCTGTATCAATTGCTGCGGCAGCCCGCATTAGCTACTTAAGAAGCGGGTTGAACGATGTAGAGACGCAACACTTTGCGTCTCGTCGTTGAACGACCCATACTGCACTGTTAAAAACATCAGCAACGACGAGACGCAAAGTGTTGCGTCTCTACATCGTTCTGATTTCTACAGTGCAGGTTTTATAGCTTCGTAAGAACCAAAAAAGCCCCCCAGGTATCTGCTGGGGGGCTTTTTTATGATTTAGTTGTAAAGCCAAGGCTTACGTCAGCGCCTCGTCCATGGTGCGCATCTGAATCTCGATGATGCGCGAGTTCGACGACTGCGTGCAGGCCAGCAGCACAGCGCCGGCCACGTCCTCGGGCTCCAGCATCCCCGACTGGGCTACTTTGTCTTCGGTGCGGCCTTTGCCCAGGGCAAACTCCGTTTTGACGCCGCCGGGGCAGATAGCGCCTACTTTGATGCCGTCGGGCCGCAGCTCTTTATCCAGGGCCTGAGCAAAGCCAACCTGAGCAAACTTGGTGGCGCAGTACACCGCTTCGCCCGCAAAACCATACACGCCCGCCATCGACGAGAGCATGAGAATGGTGCCGGATTTCTGGCTTTGCATCACGGGCACGGCGTGGCGGGTGAAGAGGAAAGTCGTGCGCATGTTCGTGTCCATGAGCTCGTCGTATTCGTCGGCGCTCGTGTCAACTAGGTTTTTATAGTTGCCAGCGCCGGCGTTGTTGATCAGGATGTCGAGGCGGCCAAACGAGTCGGTGGCGGCTTGCACGGTGCGGCGGGCAGTTTCTTCGTCGCGGGCGTCGCCGGCTACAAACGTTACTTCCACGCCCAATTGGCGCAGTTCCGCGGCTAGTGATTCCAGCCGCTCGTCGCGCCGGGCGGTCAATACCAAATTGGCTCCTTCGGCGGCCAAAGCCCGCGCGCAGGCTTCGCCGATGCCGGCACTTGCACCCGTAATGAGAGCTACTTTTCCATTGAGTTTTCCTGCCATGATTTTGCTTTTCTAGAGTAGTATAAGGTTGGGGTGAGGTAAGATCTGCGTCTTGGGTTCGAAGCTAGATAAACGTAGAGAGGCGGGCAAAGGGCTGAGTTACGAAGGCACTTATATCGGTAAGAAATACTATCACAATCGTTTACATAGATTATTTCTTGCGCTACAGCGCAGATTTGGCTTAAAATCGCTGGTCGTGGGTGGTAAGCCGCCTACTTTAGATGCGGGTCTTTGTGATTGAAACCAGCCTGAACCGAACACTTACAGTCACGCGCCCTTGCCCATGTACTATGCGTCGTCAGCGACCCGGAGTAGCCACCGCTGACCATCGTTTCACCCAACCCCACCTTCAGGATGAAGAAACTCTTAATCGTTGTATCGCTGGTAGCCCTTGCTGGGTGCAATAAAGGAAGCCAGCAAACTGCTACTGTTCCAGCCTCCGCTACTGCTCAGGAAATGCCCCCCAGCAAGCCCGAAGACTTCCCGTTTCGCAATCCCGATCTGCCCGTTGATCAGCGGGTAGATGACCTGGTCGGTCGCCTGACGCTGGAGGAAAAAGTGAGTCAGATGCTGAACGCCTCGCCCGCCATCGACCGACTGGGCATTCCGGCTTACAACTGGTGGAACGAAGCCCTGCACGGCGTAGCCCGCACGAGCATGAAAACAACGGTGTTTCCGCAGGCCATCGGCTTGGCGGCCACGTTCAACACCGAGGCCATGCTCAAAATGGCCACCATCACCTCCGACGAAGCCCGTGCTGTGCACCACGAGTACGCCCGCCGTGGCGAGCGGGGCATCTATCAGGGTCTCACGTTCTGGACGCCTAACATTAACATCTTCCGCGACCCGCGCTGGGGGCGGGGGCAGGAAACCTACGGCGAAGATCCGTACCTGACCGGGCAGCTGGGTTCGGCTTTGGTAAAAGGCTTTCAGGGCGACGACCCGAAGTATCTGAAAGTAACGGCCTGCGCCAAGCACTTTGCCGTGCACAGCGGCCCCGAGCAATTGCGCCACGTATTCGATGCTAAAATCAGCGACTACGACTTGTGGGACACGTATTTGCCAGCTTTCCGCGACCTGATTGTAGATGCGAAAGTGGCCAGCGTGATGTGCGCTTATAACGCCTACGCCGGGCAGCCCTGCTGCGGCAGCGACAAGCTCATGAACGAGATTCTCTACGATAAGTGGAAGTTCACAGGCTACGTCACCTCCGACTGCGACGGCATCAACGACTTCTGGCAAAACCACAAAACCGACCCCGACGCGGCCACCGCTGCTGCCAACGCCGTGCTCCACGGCACAGACCTCGAATGCGCCACCGGCAAGCTCTTTACTTATAACTCTCTGCTCGAATCGGTGCAGCGCAAGCTCATCACCGAGCAGCAGTTGGACGTGTCGGTGAAGCGCCTGTATAAGATTCGCTTTCAGCTGGGCATGTTCGACCCCACGGAGCGCGTGAAGTACGCCCAGATTCCGATGAGCGTGGTGGAAAGTGCCCCCCACCAGGCCCATGCCCTGCAAATGGCGCACGAATCGTTGGTGCTCTTGAAAAACGACAAGAACACGCTGCCGCTTCGCAAAGACATCAAGAAGCTAGTTGTGCTCGGCCCCAACGCCGACAATGACGCCGTGCAGCTCGGCAACTATAACGGCTTCCCGACCGATAATGTAACCCCGCTCGAAGGCATTCGGGCTAAGGTGGGCAAAGGCACCGAAGTAACTTTCATCCAGGGAGTTGACTACGCCAGCAATATCGTGTATGAAACCTTCGACATCAATAAAAACCTGACCAGCAACGGCCAGCCCGGCTTTAAGGCTGAGTACTTCAAAGGCACCGAGCTGCAAGGTCAGCCTATAGTTACTACCCAGGAAGCCGGCCTCGACCGCTATCTGGCCAACGTAAAGATTGAAGTGGTGCCGGGCTTGCCGGCCGAGAACTTCTCGGCCCGCTACACCACTACGTTTACCCCGGAAAAGTCGGAAGAGCTGGCTTTCCAAATCACCGGCGACGACGGCTACCGCTTGTTCATCGACAATAAGCTGGTGCTCGACAACTGGAAAAGCCGCGGCGTATCAACCACCCAGCACAAACAGAAAGTAGTGGCGGGTCAAAAGATGGAAATCAGGCTCGAATACTTTCAGGCCGACCGCCGTACCATTCTCAAGTTTGCCGGTGCCCACATTGTACCCATGAACGCCAAGAACATTCTGGCTCAAGTGCGCAACGCCGACGCGATTATTTTCGTGGGGGGCATTTCTCCCCGTCTGGAAGGTGAGGAAATGAAGGTAGATGTGGAAGGCTTCAGCGGCGGCGACCGCACCAGTATTGCCCTGCCCAAAGTACAGACCGAACTGCTGAAGGTGCTGAAGTCATCAGGCAAGCCGGTGGTATTTGCTATGATGACCGGCAGCGCCCTGGGTGTGCCGTGGGAAGCCGCCAACATTCCCGCCATCATCAACACTTGGTACGGCGGCCAAGCCACCGGCACTGCCCTGGCCGATGTGCTGTTCGGCGACTACAACCCCGCCGGCCGCCTTCCCGTCACGTTCTACAAATCAGAAAAGCAGCTGCCCGCCTTCGATAACTACGACATGGAAGGCCGCACCTACCGTTACTTCCGCGACACGCCGCTGTATCCGTTCGGCCACGGCCTGAGCTACACCACCTTCAAGTACAGCGCCCTAAAAATGCCCCCCAGTGCCCCCACCGGCCAACCCGTAACGGTAAGCGTAGAAGTGCAAAACACCGGCAAGCGCGCCGGCGACGAGGTAGTACAGCTTTACGTAAAACACCCCAATGCCAAAGGACGCGTGGCACTGCACGCGCTCGAAGGCTTTCAGCGGATAAACCTCAAAGCCGGCGAGAAAAAGACGATTCAGTTCACGCTCACTCCCCGGCAGTTATCCTTGCTGAATGACAAAGCCGAGCGCATGGAACAGGCCGGCCAAGTGCAGGTTTTCGTGGGTGGCGGACAGCCGCTGAAATCGGCGCTGGCCGCGAAGCAAGTATTGCAAGCCAACGTGGCTTTGACGGGTGCCAATGTTATGATTGATTAACCAGCCGGAGTAAAACAGCGAGGCCGCGCCGTCTGATTATTGACGGCGCGGCCTCGCTGTTTTACAGGGTGTAGAGACACATACTTGTGTCTCGTCGTTGCGAATGTTGTTTCTACAGTAAAACTGCGTGGTGCTGGTCGTTCAATAAGAAGACACAAGTATGTGTCTCTACATCGTTCTTGCGTCTGCAATGCCTACTCGCCGGGGTGATAGGTCTTCTTGGCATTCTTGCGAACATCTTCGGGATAAAACAGCACGTCTTTGAACCGCTGCTCCGCGTACATCGTCGCTTGGTCGGTGAAGTGGGGCGAGTTGGGGTCGCTGTTTTCACCCCCCGCCAGCACCGAGCGCGCCTTGATGCGCGGCCCGAACTCTACCACAGCCACGAAGCTGTTGCCGACGTTGCCGTAGCGCTTTTTGGTGCCGGTTTGGGCCCGCGCGCCGAAAGCGGCCAAGGAGCCCCAGGCCGAGGAGGTGAAAGCCACTGGAATGCTCGGCTTGCTGTCATCGTACACTTCCTGAATTTGGCCGGTGAGGCGTTGGAAGCGGTTTACTTCGCCCCAGGGCATTTTCCAGGTGCCGAAGTCGCGGGTCAGCTCGTCGAGGGTTTCGGCCAGGGCGACTACCTTCTCCTGGGGCGTCGTTTTTTCAATGACTAAGGCGGTGAAGGTCAGGTTGTCGAGGCGCTGGTCGGGGAGGGCGCGGGTGCGGGCTAGCTTCTGGATGCGCTCGGCCCAATAGATAGCCAGCGTTTGCCCGACGGAGGTCTTGCCGTATTTCTTGTCCCAGGTACGCAGCACCTCTATGGCTTCCGGCACCGCCTTCGAGGCAGTGCTGGCCTTGCCGGCCGGGGTTTGATAAGCGGCTACCAGGGCCGGAATTAACTCCTCGAACCCTGCCAGATATGGGTCATTGGCGGCGGCAATGAGCGTGTCGAGCGTGTATAGTTTCCGGCGGCTGAGCACGCGCACGGCATTGATGCCGCGGTAGTTTTCCGCGTCGGGAGCCATGTAGGCGGCATACTTATCCTTGGCCGGGCTGCTGGGGCCGGATACGGTAAACGGGGTGGAGTTGCAGTTTTGAATCCAGCCACTGGCAGGGTTGAGCACCTGCACTAGCTCGTTTACCTTGTGTAAGCCTTTCCACTCAGTTTGCGGATTGCTGCCATCAACGGGGCGGCTCCAGTCGAACTGGGGGTCGCGGATGGGCATGAAGTTGCCGTGCCAGTAGGCGATATTGCCCTTGCTATCGGCGAAAACGGTGTTGTTGGTGGCGTTGCCGTTGAGCTTCATCACCTCGTTGAAGCTGGCGTAGTCAGTGGCTTTGGTGCGCAGGTACGACTGCTCCAGCGCTTCCAGCGGCGTATCCATCATGCGCACCGTCACCCATTGGTTGTCGGCCTGCTGACCCACGACCGGGCCGTGGTGGGTGCGGTAAGTAGTGAACTCCTTGCGCAGCACCTGGTTGCCCTGCTTATAAGCCAGCGACACCTTTTTGACCTGCACCGGGCGCCGCTTCTTGCCAACCTTGTAATACAGCTTGCCATTTTTCTCCTCAATGGTTTCCAGGTACTCATCCATGGAGTCGGCCTGGCTGGAGGTGTGCATCCAGCCGCAGTTCTGATTAAATCCCTGATATACAAAAAACTGCCCCCACGTAACGGCACCGTAGGCATTCAGGCCGGCTTCGCTTACCATCTGCACTTCGGGCCGGAAGTAGAAGGACGTGTGCGGATTAATTAGCAGCAGGGCGTGGCCGCTGGCACTTTTGGCCGGAGCAATAGCAAATCCATTGGAGCCGACGGGTTCACGGTCTTGCTTCTCAAAATCAGGGTGCTGCCAGGAAGTTGATTTTTTCTGGCTATAAAAGGCTTTCAAACGCTCCAGCGGCACCACGCTGATATTGCCACCAATGCTGCCCTCGCTGAACATAAGCGGCATCCAGGGCTGGTAGCGCGTGAGCAGCTTAGGCTTGACGGTGGGGTGAGTGTAGAGGTAATAGTTGGTGCCGTCGGCGAAGGCATTCAGCAGCTCCTTCATCCATGGGGGGCTTTTTTTATAGATATTGATGGCCTGGGTGCTGTCCAAAAAGAGGTTAGCGCGCAAATCACTATACAAAGCCGTTTCGCCCTCTACTTCTGCTAAGCGCCCGATGTTGGTGAGGTAGTTTTCCTCCACGCGGGCGAAGTCGTCCTCGCACTGGGCGTAGAGCAGGCCGAACACGGCATCCGCGTCAGTTTTGCCATAGATGTGCGGCACGCCCCACTGGTCGCGGATGATATTTACTTGCTTGGCTTGCCGCTGCCAGCGCGCAATTTCTTCGGGTTTGAATGCCTGCGCTTGAGCCGCTAAGCAGGAGAAAAGAAGGAACAGAGTAAATAGAGGGCGCATCGGAACAGGAAGTGGACGGGTGGAGTGGTCGGTAAATGTACAGGAGCGACAGGACTACGCTACGGTTTTGCGGTAATTGCCATGACCTTTAGCGCAGCGTATGTGACTGTTGTTTCTAAAAGTAGCACGGAACATTAGAAAGCCCCCCAGGCCGTCATGCAGAGCGCAGCGACGCATCTCGCGTGCTGATGTCTGATTAGTAATCTCACCACCGCGAGCGAGATGCGTCGCTGCCGCTCTGCATGACGACCTGGGGGCTTTTTTGCGTAGGCTAGCGCATGTTCCCGCCGCTTTATACCTTACGAGCAATCTGCAGCCTCCCCTCATTCCACCCTCTTCGCATGTCGCTTACAACTCTGCCAGTCGATTCCATTCGCGCCCATTTTCCGGCCCTTCGCCCCAGCTCTCAGCACAAGCCTTATATCTTTTTCGATGGCCCCGGCGGCACCCAGATGGCCCAGCAGGCCCTGGACGCGATGGTAAACTACATCAGCGGCGGCATGGCCAACCTGCACGGCATGTTCGGGACCAGCCAAGCCACCGATGAGCTGCTGGAAGAAGGCCGGCGCGGCATGGCCGACTTTCTCAACTGCCAGCCCCAGGAAGTGGCCTTCGGGCAAAACATGACCTCGCTGGCCTTCGCCATTGCCCGCAGTCTGGGGGGCTTTATTCAGCCCGGCGACGAAATACTCGTCACCGAAATCGACCACCGCGCCAACGTCGATCCGTGGGTGACCCTGGCCAAAGACCGGGGCGCGGTGGTGAAGTTCATCCCCGTAAACCCCGAAACCTTCACCCTCGAACTAAACCAGCTCGACAAGCTGCTAACGACCCGCACCAAGCTCGTGGCCGTGAGTATGTCGTCGAACGTGACGGGCACCGTGACGCCGGTAGAGGACATAATTCGGCGGGCCAAGGCGGTAAATGCCCTCGTCGTGCTGGATGCCGTGCACGCCGCGCCGCACCTGCCGATTGACTTTCAGGCGCTGGGGGCCGATATTCTGTTTTGCTCGGCTTACAAATTCTTCGGGCCGCACCTGGGCATTGCGGTCGTGTCGGCGGCGTTGTTTGAGCAACTGCCCGTCTACAAATTGGCCCCCGCGCCCGCCCACATTCCCGATAAGCTGGAAACCGGCACCCAAAACCACGAAGCCATTGCCGGCCTGCTGGGCGCGCTGGATTTTATTCAAACTCTGGGCACGGGCGCCACGCGCAAACAGCGCCTGCGCACGGCCATGGAAGCCATTGAGAAACAGGAAGTAGAGCAGGCGCTCATGCTGGAAGAATTTCTGCAAAATTTGCCCCCCGTACGCTTGTACCGCGCCCCGACCGACACCCGCAAAACGCCCACCCTGGCCTTTACGCTCGACGGCGTGAACTCCCGGGATGCCGCGGCATGGTTTGCCGATAACTACAATATGTGCATAGCGCACGGCCATTTTTACGCTTCCACCATGGCCGATAAGCTGCAAGTAAACGAGCTGGGCGGCTGGCTCCGCATCGGCCTGGCGCCTTACAACACGCCGGAGGAAATTGAGCTGTTTAAAACGGCTCTGCTGGCGTTTATCGACATTCACTACAAGCCGTAGCAAAGAACGAAAAGCAGATGACTGAGTCTTAGAGTAATAAATAAGGCGGTCATGCAGAGCAGCGCGAAGCATCTCGCGTGCTGACGCTGGATTTCTAACCTCACTACCGCGAGCGAGATGCTTCGCGCTGCTCTGCATGACCGCCTCGTGTTTGTAAATCCAAGGAGGTCTTACGCTGTGTTCTAGGGTCTAGCTCTTGCGGGCAGCGTCGTAGCGCTGCCCTACTGCCGACCAGTTCACTGCATTCCAGAAGGCCTTCACGTAATCGGGGCGCTTGTTCTGGTACTTCAGGTAGTAGGCGTGCTCCCACACATCGAGGCCCAGGATGGGCGTGCCGCGCTGAATACCCGGTAAATCCATCAAGGGGTTGTCCTGGTTGGGCGTGGAGGAGATGAACAGCTTGCCAGCCTTATCTACGCTCAGCCACGCCCAGCCTGAGCCGAAGCGCCCCGTGGCCGCTTTGGCAAATTCCTCCTGAAACTTCTCGTAGGAGCCGAAAGTCTTGGTTAGGTCAGTAGCCAGATTGCCCGTGGGCTGCCCGCCACCTTTAGCGGCGAGTATCTGCCAGAACATAGAGTGATTCCAGTGGCCGCCGGCATTGTTGCGCACGGCGTCGGGCTGCTTACTGGCGGAGGCCAGCAGCTCGGCCAACGACTGCTTTTCCTGGGGTTTGCCCACCACGGCTTCGTTGAGCTTCGACACGTAGGTTTTGTGGTGGGCATCATGGTGAATCTCCATGGTGCGCGCGTCGATGTGGGGCTCCAGGGCATTGAAGGCGTAAGGCAGCGCGGGCAGCGTGAAAGGGCCATCGGCCATGGGCGTGGCGCGGGCTTCGGCCAGAAACTTTTCGTCGCGGGCGCGGGCCAGCAGGGCGGGGCTTACCAGGCCGCTAATGGCCAGCAGCAGACCGCGCTGCAAAAAATCACGTTTGTTCATAGTAGTGGTAGATAAAGTGAGGGTTTACTGATCTGGTGGAGGTGATTCAAACGTTGGTTTTCCTATAAATAATGAAGCTTGTACGAGAACGTACGGGCAAAAATTGCGACTAAAGCTTTATAAATAAGAATAGAATAAATAGAATAAATAGAATAAATAGAATAAATAGAATAAATAGAATAAATAGAATAAATAGAATAAATAGAATAAATAGAATAAATAGAATAAATAGAATAAATAGAATATATTAGAGTAGCGTTCTGGGGGGGCAAATTCGAGCTATAGCCTTCCAGTAAACTATAAACTGCGCTTAACTATCTGATATGCTTTAAGTAAACTATCTATGTCGCAAGAGCTACCTCCTTCCCTTCAGCTCATGCAGGTTATGTTTGGGTTTGCGCCCTCCCGCGCTATAGGGGTTGCCGCCGAGCTGGGTATTGCCGATCTGCTGCAGGACGGCCCCAAGAGCGCCGGCGAGCTGTCCCGCCTTACCAGCACGCACGAGCGCTCCCTGTATCGGGTGCTGCGGGCCTGTGCCAGCGTGGGCGTATTCTCCGAAGACGAAGACAAGCGTTTTCGCCTGACGCCGCCGGCCGAGTCGCTGCTGAGCGACGTGCCCGGCAGCCTGCGGTCCTTCGTAACCCTGATGACCAACGACTTTCAGTACCAAACCTGGGCCGAGCTGCTCTACAGCGTGCAAACCGGCGAGCCGGCCTTCGACAAGGTATTTGGTACCTCGTCCTTCGATTATTTCTGGAAGAATGAGAAGGCCGGCAAGGTGTTCAACGATGCCATGTCCAGCAACAGCGCCTTTAGCAGCGCCGCCGTGCTGGAAGCCTACGATTTTTCGGCCTTTTCTACCATCGTGGATGTAGGCGGCGGACATGGTTTGCTGCTGGCTTCTATTCTGAAAAAATACCCCCGGCTGCGGGGCATTCTCTACGACATGCCGGCCATCGTGGAAGCTGCCGCCGACCTGATACAATCGCAGGGCGTAGCCGACCGCTGCGAGCGGGTGGGGGGCAGTTTTTTCGATTCAGTGCCGGCAGGGGCCGATGCGTACATCATGAAGCACATCATCCACGACTGGAACGATGAGCAGAGCCTGACCATTCTGAATAACTGCCGCGAGGCGATGAACCCGGAAGGCAAGGTGCTGGTGGTGGAAATGGTGCTGCCCGAAGGCAACGAGCCTTCCTTCGGCAAGTTTCTGGACCTGCAGATGCTGCTGTACCTGCGCGGCTGCGAGCGGACCGAAGCGGAGTACCGTCAGCTGTTCGGGAAGGCCGGCCTAGAGCTGACCCGCATCCTGCCGACCAGGTCGCCGTTCAGCATTATCGAAGGCATACGCAAGTAAAAAAGCCCCCCAGCGCCATGTAGAGACGCGTATTGGCTGTGCCGACCTTCGGTTCGCGTCTAGTCGGTGAACGATGGGCATCGCGCCGTTCGCATAATTCGCCTAAACAACGACCGCGACGATGAGACGTGAACCGAAGGTCGGCACAGCCAATACGCGTCTCTACAGGAGTTTATACACCGGCCTTGGTCATTTCCGGTGTGGCGGTGCGGGCGGCGCGTTGTGGGGCGACGGCTAGTGGGAGGCAAATCGTAAACTCCGTGTACTCGCCCTCCTTTGTTTCTACGCTCAGCGTGCCGCGGTGGCCTTTGGTGATGATATCATAGCTCAGCGACAGGCCTAAGCCCGTGCCTTCGCCCGTGGGTTTGGTCGTAAAGAAGGGCTCGAAAATGCGTTGGCGCACCTCGGCCGGAATGCCGTTGCCATTGTCGCGAATCACAATCCGAACGTCCTTTTCGGTTTCCTGGGTGCGGATGGTTATTTCCGGCTGATACGCTTCGCCCAACTGTCGGCGCTTTTCGGCTACGGCGTAAAACGCGTTGGTGAGCAGGTTTATCAGCACCCGGCTCAAATCCTGGGGCACCACTTGCAGGCTGGGAAGCTGGGGGGCAAATTCGGTGGTGAGCGTGGCTTTAAAGTCCTTGTTGGCAGCCTGATAGCTGTAGTGCGCCAAGCGCAGACACTCCTCTGCCAGCACGTTCAGATCGGTGGACTGGGGTTGGCCGCTGCTGGCCCTGGAGTGCTCCAGCATGCTTTTCACGATGCGGTCGGCGCGGCGGCCGTGCTGATGAATGCTCAGCTGGTTATGCGACAGATCGTGCAGCAGTTCCTCAATCGTGGCCCGCCCCCTTTCCGACAGCTTTTCTTTCGCCAGCTCCTCCTGCAATTCGGTCGTCAGCTCCACGCCCAGGTCGGAGAAGTTGGTAATGAAGTTCAGCGGGTTCTGGATTTCGTGGGCCACGCCCGCCGTCAGCTGCCCCAGCGAGGCCAGCTTCTCGTGCTGCACCAGCTGGGCCTGGGTGGCGCGCAACTCCGTTAGGGCCTGGTCGAGGTCGTCGCGGTGGGCGGCGATGGCCAGGTTCTTTTCCTTGAGCTGGCGGTTGGCGCGCTGCTTTAAAAAGACGTTGCGCAGCAATAGCCCGGCCAGCAGCAACAGCCCCGCAATGCCAGCCAGCAGGCCCACGAACTTCTGCCGTTGGCGCTCAGCTTTCTGCTTCTGGAGCTGGCGGTCTTTGCTGAGCAGGTCAATCTGCGCCTTTTTGCGGTCCAGCTCGTAGCCATAGCGCAAGGCGCTGGTGCGGCGCTGAATGTCTTCCCCGGAGAGCGAATCGTCATAGGCTATCTGCAGATTGCGGTAGCGGTAAGCCTGCTCAAAATCCCGACGCTGACCGTAGGCGTCGGCCAGCAACTCGCTGGCCATGAAAATATTGACGTTGCTGCCCGATTTCTGGCTAAGCTCCAGGGCATGATGGGCCAGGGCCAGCACGCTATCGGTCTGGTTGGCGAGCAGATAGGCCCGGGCCAGCATCAGCTCCACCGAGGGCAGGTTGTACGTATCCTGAGTGGCGCGCACCAGCTGGCGAGCCCGTAGGCCGTGGGCCAGCGCCTGGGTTGTGTTTCCCTGCCGGCCATATACTTCCGCAAGGTTGATTTCATCCGAAATTTCGCCCCCCACGTTGCCCAGCTTTTTGCTGAGGCTAAGGGAACGCTGGTGATAAGCAATAGCCTGCGGCCAGTTTTTGAGCGTTTGATAGGTAGTGCCCAATCCATTCAGGGCCATTAATACCGTCTGCTCGTCATTGAGGCGCCGGGCGTTCTTTAGCGCAGCCCGAAGCGTCGAGAGCGCCTCCGTGTAGTCGCCCAGCTGGCTGTAGATATTGCCCATATTGATTTGCAGCCGCGTGCGGGTAAGCAGGTCGCCGCTTTTCTCCGTCAGGGGCAAGCCTTTCAGGGCAGAAGACAAGGCGCCCGGATAATTGCCTTGTAATAAGTCAATCCAGCTCATTTGCAGCCAGGTTCTGCCCAGTCCTTCCGGGTCGTTGGGCCTGGCAAACAAGCTCTGGGCCTGCTGGGCGTAGCGGCGGGCCAGGTCGTAATTGGTCTGGCGGCGGTAGAGGATGCTCAGGGCCAACAGCGCCTCAGCCTGGCCGTCGGTATTGGCCAGCTTGCGGGCCAGCGTGAGCGCCTGCCGATTCAGCTGCATGGCCTGGGGCATATCTGCTATACGCACCGCGTGCGCCAGGGCCAGCAGGCGCTGCACGCGGACGGTATCGGCGCGGGGCTGCTGGCGCAACAGCTGGCGCAGGCTGTCGGCGGCAGCCGGCGTTTGGCCCAGAGCCGGCTGCGGGAGCAGAATAACGCTCAAAAGAAGCAGGACTACTACATGCTTCATGCTGGCGGGCACAAAGGGTAAATACGTTGATGCGCGTGCTGGCTGGTAGGCGGTTAGCAAACAGCCGCCGCGCTATTCCTCGTCGATAGTGCTGGACTCCTGGCTTTGCTTTGCCTGGGGTGGGTTGTGCAATACGCCGCCCTCCAGCGTGGAGAGGTCGACGGGCTCATCCGGATTGCTGCCAATGGGGGTGGGGGCATCAGGGTTCGACTCATCGGGAGCCGAGTCGCCTTTGCCGGTTGTGCGAGATTTTGACATGCTGTTTTTTTAATAAGGCGGATTGTGAATAACGCCGCCTGTTCTTTCGGTAAGCTCTTCTGCTTTGCTAAACTTGAATTCGGCGAACCGAAGCGTGGCTTCCACTATTTTGCCTTCCCGCAGGGCCGTAACGTTGACGTCGTAGGGCTTTTTGAATTGGTACTTGGGGGGCATGGCCTCATAAATGAGATCCACAAAGCCTGCATGGGGCACGTCGGTGTAAGTGGCCGTGCCGGCAATCATCGAATCGCCGGTGTTTATAACGTACAGTATCTCACCATTTTCCAGCTGAAAAGCGGCAGTAAAGGGATTCGGGTCTTCGAGCCGCTTGGAGGTCTCGCTGAATGCATCAACGTAAAGCTGCCACTCGTCGGATGGCACTGGAAACTCTATGCTGTCTGTATTTCCTTCGGTGAGCGCCATAGGTAAGATAGCTGAGGTGATAATAACTATTAATGTATACTAATATTAGAAATAATACAAAAGAATATTGTGTTGTTTATATGCAAATTGAATTGTGCTATCGGGCTTCCGTTCATTGTCCTGAGCCGCCACACACGTCCAAGCTCCCCTCCTTAACAAGGAGGGGATGGTTTCGCGCAGCGCAAACGGGGGTGGTTGAGGTCGTTGTTTAGGTGTTTGGTTGTTTGATTATTGGATAGTCTGGGGGGCTTTTTCACATAAAAACGTCTCACATAAGACCGTCATGCAGAGCGGAGCGAAGCATCTCGCTCGTGCCGTTTGATTACTAATCTCTCGTCAGCACGCCAGATGCTTCGCTCCGCTCTGCATGACGGTCTAGTTTATGAAATCGTATTACTTGCCTGCCTTGATAACCGCCACGATGGACTTGGCGAAGATGGGTGCTACTACCTGCTGGCCGGCGTCGTTGAGATGCACGAGGTCGTGGTAGTAGGTTTTGTCTTTCTCGGTGCCGCCTGGGCCGATGCGCGGGTCCTGGGCTACGTCGGCTAGCTCATGGAACAGCGTGTTGCCGCTGGCTTTTACGGCGCGCAGGGCCACGTTTACGGCCAGACGGTCGCGCTCCTGGGTGGCGGGGTAGTCGTCTTCGGAGCGGGGCAACAAGGTGCCCATCACGATTTTCCACTCGGGGTGCGCGGCGCGCGCCTTGCGGCACACTTCAAGCAGCGACTCTTCGGCTTGCTTGGCCGTGGCTCCGTAGTAAATATGATTGGTGCCTTCCCAAAGCACCAGCACGTTCACGTCCTTGGTTGGGTCGAAGGCCGCGTTAATCTTCGGCAGCTGGTCTATCACCTGCGGGGTAACGTAGTTGGCTACCGCAAAATTTTCGGAGGTGCCGGCGCCTAAAGCAGCTCCGCCTTGGCTCTTGACCTCGGCCATGATCTTGGTATCAATCACGAAGCCCAGGTAGCCGGAGAGCAGGCTGTTGCCGGCATACGTGATTTTGTAGGTGATAGGAGCCGCCGGGGCAGGGGGAGGAGCTGGCGCAGGCGTAGGTTCCGGGTCGGAGCTGTTGGAGCTACAGCCAAACACGCTAATAGAGAGGGCAATAAGTAAGCTGCGGGTGGTGATTTTTATAGACATGAAGTTGGTTCTTGGATCAGGAATAACCAGAGTACAAGCTTTAGCGGAAAAGTGCACTCAGGCCGGCAAGGACCCTAGAACGTTGGTGGAGGGCAAAAAGATATTACTGCCGGGCTTTAAATGTCCAATAGACCCATCTTTTTGCCCCCCGCTTCCCTCAAAATGCCCTCAGGTCCGGCGCACATGGATGCGCACCCGCTCGCCGTCGTGGCTGGTGGTGGGCATCACATCGATGCGGTCGGCCTCATCGAAGTAAGTAGCCAGGCCGCGCACGATGCCCACAGCTAGCCCACTCATGCGGCGCGGCGACACGTAGTCGATGATCAGTTCGTTTTCGCCCAAACGCTTTACATTAAGCACTGGGGGGCTATTTTCGGGGTGCTCACGCCGTACTTGTTTGTGCATGGTAAGCTCGGTATGCTCTATCATGTCGAGGGTTTTCCACTCGGGCTGCACGTATTTCTGATACATAAACATCAGATCAGGCACCAGGTACTCACCAAACTTCTCGTGCAATTCGCCCGCCGATAGGCCGGTCATCTCGGCAGCCTGACCTACCAAGGCATAAATGTTCTCGTCAGGGTATACTGTTTTGTGGTCGAATTCAACGTTTTCGAGGCCCGAAAGCTCCATGAGCTTGAGCCATGTGCTGTGGTCGTACTGAGTTTGAACGTAACGCTTAAGCAGCATAAGAACGGTGCCATGCATAATCTGGGCTGAGGGTACAGGTAAAAATGAGTGATAGAACTGGCCGTGTCCTTGCCTTCACCGGGAGTTGTTATTCTACTAAATATTCAACGTGCGGCTTGTCTGCTGATGTGCCCAATCTATTGTTCAGCTTACCAGGCAGCGGCTTTGCTAAGGTACAAGCTCTAGGCTAAGGAATACTTTCAACTCCTATTGCTTGCGCTATTGCCTAGTCGAGCATAGCGGCTAGAAGTGCTTTAGCGCCCTGACTCGTGAATATAATTGTCTAATCATCCGTATTCACCCACATTTCCCCCGCTGTCATCCTGAGGCACGAAGAATCTTTTCACCGATGAACGACTAGCATAACAACGATCCGTGCCTGAGTGAGAAGGTCCTTCGTGCCTCAGGATGACAGCGGGAGAATGACAATATAAAGGATAACTGTGCTAATAAAGCGCAAAGCCATATCGTAACATCGTGCTAGCTACAGTAACCATTGGTACACTTCGAACGCAGAAGCTACAGACCCAAAGGCTATAGTATCGGGCATTTCACAGCGAATGAATTTCACTGCACCCCAGAGTACAGGAGGGTTGGGGCAAGGGAAGAGTGTTTCTTGTACACATGCTTCACGCCATTCGTGTACATACCGCAGAGCTTCACTTACTTAGAATGCTGCTTCTGGTAGCGCTCGGCCTGCGTGTTGGCAGCAGCCACGCCCAGCAGCTGCGCCGGTCCGTGCCCGACAGGCTGGTAGTGCTCACCTTCGACGATGCGGCCGTAACGCACGCCACCTACGTAGCGCCTCTGCTCAGGAAATACGGCTTCGGCGCCACTTTCTACGTCTGCGAGTTTCGCCCCGATTTCGCCGACAAAACCAAGTACATGAGCTGGTCTCAGATTGGAGACTTGCACCGGCAGGGTTTCGAAATCGGGAGCCACACGCTCACACATAAGCACGTGAACAAGATGAGCGCGCCGGAACTGGTGGCCGAGCTGGATTCTATTGAAAGCCGCTGCCGCAACAATGGTATTGCTAAGCCAACCACATTTGCTTATCCCGCTTACGATACGCACCCGATAGCCTTCACCGTGCTGCCCCAGCAGGGCTACCAGTTTGCCCGCGTAGGCGGCGACAAGCCCTACGACCCCGCCACCGATAACCCCCTGCTCATCCCCAGCTTCACCACTACCGGCACCGACAAGCAGCGCGTGCTGACAGCCATTCAGCAGGCCGTGGGGGGCAAAATTGTGGTGCTCACCGTGCACGGCGTCCCCGATTATGCCCACGACTGGGTAACCACGCCGCCCGCGCTATTTGAGGAATACCTGCGCTATCTGCACGACAATCACTACAAAGTCATTGCCCTGCGCGACCTCAAAAAGTACGTGCGCGTGCCAGGCGCTAGCACGCCCAAATCCTGACTTCGGAATTCTCTCCCAAATCTCCCACTCTCCCGACTATGAAATCAACCAGACTTTACCTCCTGCTCAGCGCCGGCCTGCTGCTGGCCACTGGTACGCAGGCCCAAACCAAGCAGGAAACCGGCGGTAAACCCATGCCCGCCGACTGGATAGACCAGGACACGGGCCACAAAGTGATGCGCCTGACGCCCACCGACGGTGGCAACGGCAGCTTCTATTTTCACAACAACCCCTTCCTGAAAGGCAAGGCAGGTGAAGGCGACAAAATGGTGTATTACCACACCGATGAGCGCGGCAAGCAGCTACGGTTGGTAAACCTGAAAACGCGGCAGGTGGAACCGCTGACCCGCTATTTTACCAAAGTGAGCGGCGAAATAGTAGCTCCTAAAGGTCGAGATGTGTTCTACCAAGCCCAGGATACGGTGTACGCCACCAACGTGGACACCAAAAAGACCCGCCGCATCTACGTGTTCCCCAAGGATTTTCCGGGCAATATCACCAGCCTGAACGCCAACGAAACCACGATTGCCGGCGCGCTCGGCGGCAAAGAAGCCCGCGAAATCCTGCGCAAATACCCCGCAAAGAGCGACTTCTTCAACCGCATCTACGATGCCAAGGTGGAGCACATTCTGTTCACCATCGACGCCAAAACCGGCAAGCGGACGGATATCTACAAGGAGAATACTTGGCTGGGTCATGTGCAGTTTTCGCCCACCGACCCCGATTTGCTCATGTATTGCCACGAAGGTCCCTGGCACAAGGTGGACCGCATCTGGCATATCAACATCAAAACCAAGCAGAACAAGCTGGTGCACAAGCGCACTGTGGAGGGCGAAATTGCCGGCCACGAGTTTTTCAGCCCCGATGGCAAAACGGTGTGGTTTGACTTGCAGAAGCCCCGCAGCGTGACCTTCTATCTGGCCGGTGCCGAGGTGAAAACCGGCAAGGAAAAGCTCTACCAGATGGACCGCAACGAGTGGTCGATTCACTTCAACATCTCGCCCGATCAGAAGCTATTCGCCGGTGACGGCGGCGACGCGGGCCAGGTAGCCAAAGCGCCCGACGGCATGTGGATTTATCTGTTCCGCCCGGAGGGCGACAAATTCAAATCGGAGCGGCTCGTGAACATGAAGCACCACGGCTACAAGCTCGAGCCGAACGTCCATTTCTCACCCGATGGCAAGTGGATAATTTTCCGCGCCAACTTTGAGGGCCAGGAGCAGGTGTACGCGGTAGAAATTGCCAAAGCGGCGTCGTAGCAAAACGTGCCCGAACGACAACAAAAATCACTAACACTTATGACACCACATACCATGACAATGACGCAGCGCTGGGGGGCTTTTTATTGTAAATTATTGGTGGCGGCTTGCCTGCTGACCAGTCTGGCAACTTCGGCTGAGGCCCAGAAAATGCCCAAGCAGAAGGACGTGCTCAAAACCCTGCGCAAGACCAACGCTTACTTCATGAAGAAGTGGCCGGATACGGGCAAGGAAATCGTGACCAACAAAACCCGTCCCAGCCACATCTGGACGCGGGCCGTGTACTACGAAGGCCTTATGGCACTCTATGGCATCGATAAGCAGAAGCAGTACTACGACTACGCCGTGGACTGGGGCGAAAAGCACCAATGGGGCCTGAATAACGGCATCACCACGCGGAACGCCGACAACCAGGCCGCCGGCCAGACCTACATTGCGCTCTACGAAATAGACCCCAAGCCCGAGCGCATCCGCGACATTAAAGCCAGCATCGACCTGATGGTGAACAGCCCGAAGGTAGACGACTGGTGGTGGATTGACGCCCTGCAAATGGCCATGCCCGTGTACGCCAAGCTCGGCGTGATGACCAAGGATACGGCCTACTACGAGAAGATGTACCGCCTCTACAACTACTCCAAAACGGTGCACGGCACCAACGGCCTCTACAACCCCCAAGACCAGCTTTGGTGGCGCGACAAGGACTTTGTGCCACCATACAAAGAGCCAAACGGCGAGGATTGCTACTGGAGCCGCGGCAACGGCTGGGTGGTAGCCGCCATGGTCCGGACGCTCGAAATTCTGCCCCAAGATGCCCCCCACCGTGCCGAGTACGAGCAAATGTACATGAACATGATGAAGGCCCTACCCGCCCTCCAGCGCCCCGACGGCTACTGGAACGTCAGCCTCCACGACCCCACAAACTTCGGCGGCAAAGAGCTAACCGGCACGTCCCTTTTCATCTACGGCATGGCCTGGGGCATCAATAACGGTCTGCTCGACGCCAAGCAATACCAGCCCATCATCGCCAAAGCATGGAACGCCATGGCCAAGGAGTGCGTGCACCCCAATGGCTTCCTGGGCTACGTGCAAGGCACCGGCAAAGAGCCCAAAGACGGCCAGCCCGTGAGCTACACCAGCAAACCCGACTTCGAGGACTACGGCCTCGGCTGCTTCCTGCTGGCCGGCAGCGAGATCTACAAAATGAATGATATTAAATCAAAGTCAGTAAGCGCCGGAAACTAGAACTAGCTCCCCTCCTCAGTTGAGGAGGGGACGCTTTGGCAAAGCCAAAGCTGGGGTGATTGACCTCGTTGCTGATGTTGTTTCGGCAGTATTGCCCCCCAAGGCCGTCATGCAGAGCGGAGCGAAGCATCTCGCGTGCTGATGGCAGATTAGTAATTCTACATCAGCACGCGAGATGCTTCGCTCCACTCTGCATGACCGCCTTTTTTAAGCAACAAAACACCGCTCCGGTCAACCACCTCCAACCCCTCCTCAGCTGAGGAGGGGAGCTAGTTCTAGTTTTCGTCTTAGATTCTTTAGGCTTCGTTGCTTTCTTCTTAGCACCAGCTTCCAGCTACGCTTTCTTGCTCTTCTTTTCCCCATGAAAAAGTCCCTGTTTCTTTCCTTACTGGTTGCCGCGGCGCTTCATCAAAATACTGCATCGGCCCAGGCCTTGAAATGGCCTGAAATCACCCAGCAAAACAAACCATGGACGCGCTGGTGGTGGCAGGGCAGCGCCGTGAACGAGCAGGACTTAACACGCTTGCTTACCCAGTACCAGCAAGCCGGCTTAGGCGGCACCGAAATTACGCCTATTTATGGGGTGAAAGGCACGGAAAACCAGTTTGTTAATTTCCTGTCGCCCAAGTGGATGGATATGCTCACGCACACGCTTACCGAGTCGAAGCGCTTAGGGCTGGGTGTGGATATGGCGCAGGCGTCGGGGTGGCCGTTTGGTGGCCCGTGGGTGACGCTTGAGGATGCTTGTAAGTACGTGGCTTACCAGACCTATACTGTGAAAGGCGGGGAGCAATTGAAGGAGGCTGTCAACTACATGCAGAAGCCTATGATACGCACGGTGGGCCAACCCATCGACATCAAGCAGCTGGTAGAGCCGGTCGCCCAAAACAAGGATTTGCAGCTCCATGCGTTCGACCAGGTTCGGTTCGAGAAGCCGCTACCGCTACAGGCGCTGATGGCTTATTCGGATAAGGGCCAAACGGTGGATTTGACCAGTAAAGTAGATGCCAGCGGCAAGCTGAACTGGACTGCGCCCGCCGGCAACTGGACCTTGTTTGGCGTGTTTCAGGGCTGGCACGGCAAGCAGGTAGAGCGGGCCGGCCCCGGTGGCGAAGGCGACGTAATTGACCACTTTTCCCAAACCGCAACCCAGCACTATTTGCAGCGCTTCGACGATGCCTTCAAAGGCAAAGACGTGTCGGGTATTCGCGCTTTTTTCAACGATTCCTACGAGGTAGACGACGCCCAGGGCGAGAGCAACTGGACGCCCCAGATGTTTGCCGAATTTCAGAAGCGCCGTGGCTACGATTTGCGCCAGCATTTGCCTGCTTTGTTCGGTAAAGCCAGCGAAGATCAGAACCAGCGCGTACTAACTGATTACCGTGAAACCTTGTCGGAGCTGCTGCTGGAAAACTACACCAAAACCTGGAGCGACTGGGCCAAAACGCACAAAGCCCTGATTCGTAATCAGGCCCACGGCTCGCCGGCCAACATCCTCGATTTGTACGCCGTCACGGATATTCCCGAGATTGAAGGGGAGGACTTGCTGCGAATCAAATTTGCTTCTTCGGCCGCGCACGTAACAGGCAAGAAGCTTACATCTTCGGAGACGGCGACGTGGGAAAATGACCACTTCTTGTCCAAGCTCAGCGACATCAAAAAAGCGATGGACCGCATGCTGCTGGGGGGCGTAAATCACACGTTTTACCACGGCACTAACTACTCACCCCAGGCTGCGGCCTGGCCGGGCTGGCTGTTTTACGCGGCGGTTCACTTCAACCCCAATAACACGTTCTGGACGGATTTTGCCCAGCTAAACCGCTACGTGGCGCACGCGCAGTCATTTATGCAGGCCGGTCAGCCCAGCAACGACGTGCTGGTGTACTTGCCCATATATGACTCTTACGGCAAGCCCGGCAAGGTAATGCTTCAGCACTTCGACGGCATTGACCACGGCTTTAAAGGCATACCCGTAGGAGCTACCGGCGAAGCATTGCTGGCCAAAGGCTACGGCTTCGATTTTATTTCCGATCTGCAAATTCAGCAGGTAAAAAACACAGGCAAAACCTTGCAAACCGGCGGTGGCTCGGCCTACCAAACCATTCTGGTTCCGGCCGCTCAGGTGATGCCCCTGGCCACGATGGAGCAGCTCATGAAGCTGGCCCAAAACGGTGCTACCATCGTGTTTCAGGAGCAACTACCCACCGACGTACCCGGTTTAGGCAAACTTGATACTCGCCGTGCTGCTTTCAAAAAGCTGGTTGGCACGCTCAAGTTTACCACTAGCGGCGGTGTACAAAAGGCTACCGTGGGCAAAGGCTCGGTGCTGGTTGGTAAAGATGTGGATCAGGCGCTGACTGCTGCCGGCGTGCAGCGCGAAACGATGGTGGATAAGGGCTTAGAGTTCGTGCGTCGTCGCCATGATAAAGGGCACTACTACTTCGTGGCTAACTGGGGCGAAAAACCAGTGGAAGCCTGGGTGCCGCTGCGCGTGGGGGGCAAATCGGTGGCCCTGTACAACCCCATGACCGAAAAGCTGGGCCTAGCCGCCTCGCGCACGTCGTCGGCCGGTACGGAGGTGTATGTACAATTGGCCCCCGGCGAGTCGTGCATCCTGGAAACCAACGATGCTGCCCTGACTGGCCCTGCTTATGCTTATCTGAAAGCTACCGGCGCTTCGCAGCCTGTGCAGGGCACTTGGGACGTGAGCTTTGTGTCGGGTGGACCAGAGTTACCGGCCAAAGCACAGGTGAAAGACTTAAGCTCGTGGACCAGCTGGAACGGTGAGGCGGTCAAAAACTTCTCCGGCACTGCCACTTACGCCATTTCATTTGCCAAACCCCAGGGTACGGGCGAAGGATTTATGCTCGATCTGGGCCGCGTGGCGGAAAGCGCCCGCGTACAGCTCAATGGGCAGGAGCTAGGCACGTTGGTTGGTCCGACGTATCAGGTATTTGTGCCCAAGGAGAAAATGCAAGCCACAAACAAGCTGGTAGTTACCGTCAGCAATAGCATGGCGAACCGCATCATCCACATGGACCGCAACAAGGTGCCTTATAAGAATGCTTACAACATCAATATGTCGAGCAAGCTCAAGGAAAACCGTGGTGCAGATGGCCTATTCACAGCTGAGAAATGGACCCCGAAAGAGTCTGGCTTGCTAGGCCCCGTGACCCTGACGCCCACGACCACGAATGGCCAGCAGGGGAAAGCATCGCCAGGTTTGTAAGGTGGTAGAAACGCAATAGTTGGAGTCTCCTCTTTGAACAATAATCATCTGTCATCCTGAGCTTGCGAAGGACCTTCTCACCGTTGAACAACCTGTGCCTCTTCGATAAGGTCCTTCGCAAGCTCAGGATGACAGGCGTATAAGCGACTAAACAACATCAGCAACGAGGAGACGAAAAATATTGCGTCTCTACAGTGTTACCAATATGCTTACTCGTCGCACCTTTCTTGCTACCCTGACACTGGCTCCTATAGCACGGGCGCTGGGGGGCTTTTCTGCGGGCCGGCTGATTGATTATCCCAAGGGTAGCCTCTCCAAATTCAGCAAACACCTGAAGCCCGTGGGCCGCGCCCTGGAGCTGCCCGATTACTTTGTGTGGTGCACCAGCCCAATCGAAGACCCCGATGGGAAAGTGCACGTGTTTTTCTCGCGGTGGCCTGCTAAAAAGGGCATGGGTGGCTGGATTAACAGCTCTGAAATAGCCCACGCCGTCGGTGACTCGCCCGAAGGCCCGTTTACCTTCGTGGACGTAGTGCTGGCCCCGCGCGGGCCTGGCTTCTGGGACGCTACTACCTGTCACAATCCCAGCATTCAGTTTGTCGATGACAAGTACTGCCTGTTTTTCATGGGCAACAGCAACGGCAAAACCAACACCAAGCGCATTGGCCTCGCCACGGCTGACTCATTAAATGGTCCTTGGCAACGACCAGATGCACCCTTGCTGGAGCCCGGCGCCGAAGGCGCCTGGGACGACCATTGCACCACCAATCCAGCTTTCATTAAGCACCCGAATGGGCAGTATTGGTTGTACTACAAATCGTGGAATACCCAGGACTACCTCACGGCCAAAGACCCCACCATTCGCGGCAACCGCAAGTACGGCTTGGCCGTGGCCGATAAGCTGGAAGGCCCTTATGTGAAGTACACGGGCAACCCCGTTATTGATTTCTCCAACCAGGGCCACAACAAGCAGTTTGAAGACGCTTTCGTGTGGCGGCAGGGGGGCAAATTTCGGCTCCTGGCCCGCGACATGGGCGTGTACAACCACGAAGTCGGCCTTTACCTCGAATCGGAGGATGGCAAGCGCTGGGACTTCCCTAAGATTGCCTATTTACCGCTGCGTGAGTACGGTGTGGTGGAGCCGCCCGCTCCGTCTAACCTGAAACGCTACGGCCGCTTGGAGCGCCCGCAATTGCTGCTGCGCGACGGTAAGCCCGCCTACTTATTTGGTGCTTCCCAGGGCGGTAAATCCATGACCGCTTCTGCCTTTATCTTTAAAATAATCTAGAAAAAGCCCCCAAGCATGACTCACCGGCTTCCTTTGCGCCACCTACTGCTTCTGCTGCTTTTTGCACTGGCCAGCCCTGCTTGGGCCAACATCAAGCTACCCGCTTTGATGGCCGACAACATGGTGCTTCAGCAAAAAACCACCGTAGCCCTCTGGGGCTGGGCCGACCCCGGCGAAGCCGTAACGGTAACTGCCAGCTGGCAAAAAGCCCCCCAGAAAGTCACGGCCGATGCCCAGGGCAACTGGCAGGTTCGCATCCCCACCGATAAAGCCGGCGGACCACACACCATCACCTTTCAGGGCAAGAATAAGCTGACGGTCAGCAATGTGCTGCTGGGGGAAGTGTGGCTGTGCTCGGGGCAATCGAACATGAATTTCCCGGTGGCTAAAGGGGCATCTAAGTGGATGACGGGCGTCGTGAACGAAGCGGAAGTGGTGCCCAAGGCCACGTATCCGGCCATCCGCATGTTTACGGTGCCGCAGAAAGTGTCCGATACGCCCCAGATGGATACGGAGGGGAGTTGGGTGGTGTGCAGCCCCGAAACAGTGGGGAGCTTTTCGGCCGTGGCCTACTTTTTTGGCCAGGAAATTCACGAGAAAACCAAGGTGCCGGTGGGCCTGATTCACTCCTCTTGGGGTGGCACCCCGGCCGAGTCGTGGACGCGGAAAGACGTGCTGGAAAAAGACCCCGACCTGCGCCCCATCCTCACCCGCTATGACGAAGGGCTGACCCAGCGCCCGGCCTACGAAGCGGCCCTGACCGCCTGGAAGCAAGAGCAGGCTGCCTCTCCCCAAACCAAAACGCCCAAGCCCGCCGAGCCCCTCAGCGCAACCAGCAACAAGTCGCCCTACAAGCTCTACAACGGCATGATAAAGCCCCTGATTCCGTACACGCTCAAGGGTGTAATCTGGTATCAGGGCGAGAGCAACGCCGTGCGGGCCTATCAGTACCGCAAGCTATTTCCGGCCATGATAGCCAACTGGCGCCAGGACTGGCAGCAGCCGAATCTGCCGTTTTACTTCGTCCAGATAACCCCCCACAAGGAGCAGAATCCCGAAATTCGGGAAGCGCAGCTGCTAAGTATGCAAACCGTGCCGAACACGGGCATGGTGGTCATTACCGACGTGGGCGACTCGCTGGATATTCATCCGCGCAACAAGCAAGTCGTGGGGCACCGATTGGCACTGTGGGCCTTAGCAAAAGAATACGGGCAGAAAAATCTGCCGTATTCGGGGCCTATCTACAAAAAGATGGAAGTGAAAGATGGCAAAGCACGCCTGCAATTCGACTATACTTCCGGTGGCCTAGTTGCCCAAAACGGCGATCTGCGCGAGTTCACCATTGCCGGCCCCGACAGCGTGTTTCGGCCCGCCCAGGCTCGTATTGAGGGCAACTCGGTGGTGGTGTGGAGCGAGCAGGTAAAGCAGCCGGTGGCCGTGCGTTTTGGCTGGAGTAAGTCGCCCATGCCCAATTTATACAACGGGGCCGGCTTGCCCGCTTCGCCCTTTCGCACCGACCAATGGCGGGTAAGCACCCAAGGAAAACTGTAAGCCTTTTATGGAAGAAATAGCCTTCACCATGCAGCTGCGCCCCGGCGTGCAAGCCGAGTACCAGCGCCGCCACGACGAAATCTGGCCCGAACTGACTGCGGCCCTGCACGAAGCCGGCATCCGCGAGTATTCTATCTACCTGAACCCCGCTACTGACACGCTATTTGCCGTGCAGCGTCGCCTGCCTGAGCACACCGCCGATCAGCTGCCGTCGCTGCCAATCATGCAGCGCTGGTGGGCTTATATGGCTGATTTGATGCTGACCAATCCGGATAACTCGCCGGTGGTAACGCCGTTGGAAAGGGTATTTTATCAAGCATAAAAAGTTTGTATGATAGATGATTGAACGTGTCATCCTGAACTGAGCCGAAGCTTATTAACCACTCCGTTTGTCATCCTTAATCTAGCGTACGGCACGAAGGACCTTCTCTCCGAAGAACGATTTGTTTCAACGTGAGAAGGTCCTTCGTGCCGTACGCTAGATTAAGGATGACAATGATGTGAATAGGTAGTATAGAAACATCAGTATGCGTAAAGCTTCGTCGCAGCTGAAGGCGCAGAATACACGTCAGGATGTTTAAGAGATATTTTTGATCACTTCGAAGAAATACTAGCACGGCAGCAGGAGAGTGCGGGAGAGATTTGGGGAAGAAAGACAGGTACTTGGTAGGTAGAAACTCCCTGTTTGCATTCCCACTTCCAACTCCTCCTTTATGTTACAACTTTACAACTCAGTCCGCTGGTTGCCCCTGACAGTAGTAGTTGGTCTGGCGCCCGCCAGCGTCTTTGCCCAGACGGATCAAACCGTAACAGGGCGGGTCGTTACGGCCACCGACAAAAGTGGTTTGCCAGGGGTAACGGTAGTCGTGAAAGGCACCACCACCGGCACGAGCACCAACCCCGATGGCAGCTTCACCCTGACGGCCCCGGCCGGAGCCACGCTCACCATCTCCTCGATTGGCTATGTAACCCAGGAAGTGCCCGCCAGCGCATCACCGATAAGCGTGGCGCTGGCCGAGGATGTAACGCAGCTGGCAGACGTGGTAGTAGTTGGCTACGGCACCCAGAAAAAGAGCGACGTAACCGGCGCGCTGTCGTCGGTGTCGGAAGAGAAGATCAAGCAGGTGCCGGTTCAGAACCTGACCCAGGCCCTGCAAGGCCGCGCGGCCGGCGTCGACGTGGCGGGGGGCAATTTTCGGCCCGGTGAAACGCCCGCTATCCGTATTCGCGGCAACCGCTCGGTGCGGGCTTCCAACGAGCCGCTTTATGTAGTTGATGGCATTCCGCTGGCGCAAGGCACGGGCCTGAATGACTTCAACCCCGATGATATCGAATCAGTAGAAGTGCTAAAAGATGCTTCGGCAACCGCTATTTACGGTTCGCGGGGGGCAAATGGCGTGGTCATCGTGACTACCAAGCGCGGCAAGGAAGGCAAGTTTAATATCAGCTACAACACCTACGGCAGCTTCGACCGGCCTTTGCGCCTGCCGGAACTGTTCGACGCAGCAGAGTTTGCCGATGTGCGCCGCGAAGCGTACCGTACGTCGGGCTCTTATACCACGCCTTATCCTAATCCCGTAAACGATTTCACGCTGTTTGGCACCGACCCGAACGTGTGGGCCAACATCGCCGGGGCGTACACTTGGCGGGATTTTGACGCGCGCATTCCCGAAACGCGCGAAGCGACAGAGGAGGAGAAAGCCCGTTATGCCCTCTACGGCTTCCCGAACGTCACCCAGATTCCGATTTACGACCCCAGCAAGATCAGGAGCTTCGACTGGCAGGATGCCGCCTTGCGCAACGCCTTCACCCAAAACCACCAGCTTAGCGCTAGTGGCGGCTCCGAGAACCTGCGCGCGTCGCTGTCGGTGGGCTACCTGAATCAGGAAGGTATTCAGCCTGGCCAGGACTTCACCCGCTACACAGCCCGCGCTACCTTCGATTTCAAAGTCAATAAGATCATTTCGGTGGGCGGCTCTACCAACGCCAGCCTGGGTATTCAGAACGTCGGCCCCGACATCTACGGCAAAGCCGTTGGGCAGCTGCCGTATGCTACGCCCTACAACGCGGAAGGCGTATTCCAGACCAACCCCGGTGCCGACGCCAACATTTTGAACCCGCTGCTCGACCCGGAAAACACCTTTAGTGAGCGACGTGTGGCCCGTTTCTTTACCAGCCTCTACGCTGAGGCCCGGCTGCTGGAAGGCCTGCGCTACCGCCTCAACGTAGGCCCCGACTTCCGCAACGCCCGCAATGGTCAGTTTCGGTCGGCCCGCTCTACGGGACAGGGCGGCGGTGCCAACGCGGTATCGTTCGCGCAATACGATCAGAATCAGAACTTTACTTACGTCGTAGAAAACCTGCTTTTCTACGATAAGCAGCTCACCGCAGACCATAGCCTGGGCGTGACGCTCCTGCAAAGTATTCAGCAGGACCGCAGCGAAGGCTCCTCCATCAGTGCCACCAACCTGCCCTACGACTCGCAGAAGTGGTACAACCTAGGCTCAACCAACAACGCGGCGGCACAAAGTTTCGGCTCGGGTCCGTTTATCCAGCGCCAGCTGATGTCGTGGATGGGACGGGTAAACTACAGCTTCCGCGACAAGTACGTGTTGACGGCTACCGGACGGGCCGATGGTGCTTCCGTGCTGGCTGAGGGCCGCAAATGGGCATTTTTCCCTTCCGTAGCCCTAGCCTGGAAACTCCAGGAGGAGGGCTTTTTTAAGGACATAGCCATGCTGAGCGAGCTGAAGCTGCGCGGCGGCTACGGCTCCGTAGGCCAGGCGTCCGTAGACCCTTACACCACCGGCGGCACCTTGCAGCAAACTCCCTACGTGTGGGACGAGACGCCAGCGTATGGCTACACGCCCACGCCCGGCACGCTGCCCAATACGCTGGGGGGCTTACCCAACAGTGAGCTGGAGTGGGAGCGGACCAACACCGTAAACGTAGGTCTGGACTTTGGTTTGTTTAAAAACCGCATCAACGGTTCGGTGGAAGTGTACCGTGCCAACACCACCGGCCTGTTGCTGCCCCGCGCGCTGCCTACGGTTTCGGGCTTTAATAACGTGCTGCAAAACATCGGTGCCACGCGCAACACCGGCGTAGAAGCCACTGTGTCGACGGTGAACGTGGAAACCATCAAGTTCCGCTGGGGCTCTGACTTTGTCTTCACCAAGAACAAGGAAGAGTTCGTGGAGCTGGCCTCGGGCAAGCAGGACGACCTTGGCAACCGCTGGTTTATCGGCGAGCCCTTGGGCGTGTACTACGACTACAAGTACGAAGGCATCTGGCAGAGCTACGACACCGAAGGCCTAACTCGCTATAACGTGCGGCCAGGTACGATAAAAGTTGTGGACGTAAACAACGATGGCCAGATCAACACTCAGGACCAGATTGTGCTGGGCTCGAACCGCCCCAAGTGGAGCGGCAGCGTAAGCAACAGCTTCTCCTACGGCGGCTTCGATTTGAGCTTCCTGGTGTATGCCCGTGTCGGCCAGATGCTGGCCACGGGCTTCCGGCCCGGCCTTGGGGGGCGTTTTCCAGGTCAGAAAGTCGACTACTGGACACCAGCCAATCCAACCACCGAGGAGCCCCGGCCAAACAGCCAGCAGGACATTGCCACCTTTGGCGACGCCTTGCGGTACCAGGATGGCAGCTTCGCCAAAGTGCGCAGCATCTCGCTCACTTATAACCTCCCTAAGGAGCTAGCCTCTAAGTTCTACAGCAGCAACCTGAGTGTGTACGTGAATGCGGTCAACCCCTTCCTGATCACCAAGTTCAAGGGGCTGGACCCCGAAGCCACCGATATCGGTACTACCTCTGGCGAACTGGCGCAAGCGCGTAACCTGAGCACCAAAAGCTTGGTGCTTGGCCTCCGCATTGGCTTCTGATTTGACGACTAATTCCCCACGTCTAGCCTAGTATCATGAAACGTTCATATCGACTCATAACCATTGCCCTGCTTACTACCTTCGGCCTGACTACCACGGCCTGCAAGGATTATCTGCAGGAAGAACTCGTCTCTACCCTTACCAACGATTATTACACTACGGAAAAAGGGCTGGAAGACCTTGTAAAAGCGGCCTACGAACAGACCCGCTTCAAGTACGCCAACGAGCACAGCTACGCGATGTTCAACTTCGGCACCGATGAGTTTACGCATGCCGATCAGGTTAACTACGTTTACTGGAATACCTACGACCGTAGCCGTCTGAATACCGGTAATGGCATCGAAAGCTTCGTGCACGATGTGTGGACGGCCGACTACGATGGTATCAACCGCTGCAACATCGGCATCGATAAGATTCCGGCTTTCACTGGCGGCACTACCACGCTGGCTACTGCGGCACAGAAGGCCCAGCGCCTCGGCGAGCTGCATTTCCTGCGGGCTTACTACTATTTTCAGCTAGTGCAGCAGTACGGTGCCATCCCAGTTTCGCTGAAGCCTACCGAAAGTATACAGCTGGAATACGAGCGCACGCCCGTGCCGCAGGTGTATCAGCAGATCATCAAGGATTTGCGCTTTGCGGAGGAAAATTTGTCCCCCACAAGCGCGGAGTTTGGTCGCGCTACCAAAGGCGCGGCTCAGCATTACTTAGCCAAAGTGTACCTGACGCGCGGCAGCGCCATCACCGACGAGCGGGGCCAGAAGCCCACCGACGTGGATAGCGCTGCTTACTACGCCGACCAGGTGATTACCTCGGGCCGTTACGTGCTGGAAAACGACTTTGCCAAACTCTGGGATATTTCCAGCTATGCGAATAACCGCGCCGGGCAAACCAGCCGGGAAGTCATTTTCTCCACGCAGTTCAACAACGTCATTACCCTGGCAGGCCGCTTTGGCAACCGCGTGCACTCGTATTTCACCATGATCTACGAAGACACCCCCGGCATGGCCCGCGACCTGCTCAACGACCGGCCCTTCCGCCGCCTGATGCCCACCAACTACACCATGGATATCTACGACCGGCGCAACGACTCGCGGTTTTATAAGAGCTTCAAAACGGTGTGGATTGCTAATAACGCCGCCACCATTCCCAAATGGACGGCCGCCAATGCACCTACTCCCGCGCAGGTAGGGCAAAACAAATTTGCCATAGGCGATACGGCCATTTTTATCCAAGTAAATACCCCGCAAACCACGCTCACTGCCAACCAGATTTCGCGGACGCGCTACGCTACGTTTGCGCGCTACTTCCGCAACGGTAGCAACGCTGTGTCTTCGGCTTATGACCCAACCGGCCCGGTAGGCGTGCGCAACAAATATCCTCAGCTGCTGAAGTATATCGACCCGTTTCGGGCCGGCTCTGGCGTAAATGAAGAGGCTGGCACGCGCGACGGTATCCTGGCTCGCTTTGCTGAAACGTATCTGATTGCCGCCGAGGCTTATGGTCGTAAGGGTGATTACGCCAAGGCTATCGGCTACATCAACACCCTGCGCAACCGGGCAGCATACAAGGCCGGCGAAGCAAAGCCCACGGCTTTCTCACTAGTGGAAGGCGGCACCCGCGGCGACGTGACGAGCACGGCTCCGGCCTTGCAGGTTACTATGACCAAGTTCACCACCAACGACCCAGCTGAGTTGTATCCGCCGTCGGCCACCACCACGCAGGCTCGTTTTATCGCCTTCATCTTGAATGAAAGAACCCGCGAGCTGGCCGGGGAGCTGCACCGCTGGGAAGATCTGGCCCGCACCGAAACGCTGCTGGAGCGCGCCCGCACCTTCAATCCTGATACCCGGTCCGAAATACAGCCCTATCACAAGCTGCGGCCCATCCCGCGCGAGCACTTGGAGCGGATATTCCGCGGTGGTCAATCACTAACCCAGGAACAGCGCCAGACCGAGCAGAATCCGGGCTACTAACCGGCTGTTAATTGTCCATTTTTAAGTCCGTCATGCTGAGCATGACGGACTTATTTTTTAGCCCCTGGATGAATAGCTCGCAGCACGCATGTGCAACTTTCAACGTGTAGCCGCCCCGGATTTCTGCTGCGTTTTGCTAGGGTAATTTTCAGTAGCAGGAGGGTGCGGGAGGGTTCGGCGGGTGAGAAAATGCAGATTTGGATGAGTAAGCAAAAGTGAGTGTTAACTGACGTGGGGCTGGGGGGCAAATACAGCGGTGGTGGGAATCTGTTGTTCCGCCGCTCAGTCCCGCGTCATGTTACAATTCCCGTTTCTTCCTGATTCGGTCAATCCTGCCTCCTATGCAACTGCTGCTCTCTTTTCTGTTTCCGCTCATCACTTGGTTAAGCCTGTTTGTAATTGAGCCAGCGGCACCCACTGCCCATGATCCCGCCTGGGTGAAAGAAGTAGGCGCCAAAACCCGACCCACGGCCAAAACGACCTTTGCGGCTGCCAAGTACGGTGTAGTAGGCGACGGCAAAACGCTTAACACCAAAGCCATTCAAAACGCCATCGACGCGGCCGCCAGGGAAGGCGGGGTTGTCACGTTTGAGCCCGGTCAGTATCTGACGGGCTCTATTTTTTTGAAGAAAGGCGTCACGCTACAGCTTGACAAAGGCGTGACTCTGCTCGGCAGCCAGTACATCAAGGATTATCCCGAAATGCCCAGCCGTATTGCCGGCATCGAGATGGTGTGGCCCGCGGCGCTGATTAATGTGCTGGATCAGGACAACGTGGCCATCATCGGCCAAGGCACTGTAGATGGTCAGGGCAAACCCTTCTGGGAGTTGTATTGGGCCATGCGCAAAGACTACGAAGCCAAAGGCCTGCGCTGGATTGTGGACTATGACGCCAAGCGCCCGCGCACCTTGCTTGTGTCAAACTCCTCGAACGTAACCATCAAAGACATTACGTTGCAGCGGGCCGGTTTCTGGACGGTACACGTGCTCTACTCCAAAAACGTAACCGCCGACGGCCTTATCATCCGCAACAACCTCGGCGGCCACGGCCCCAGCACCGACGGCATCGACATCGACTCCAGCAGCTACGTGCTGGTGCAAAACTGCGACATCGACTGCAACGACGACAACTTCTGCCTCAAGTCGGGCCGCGACGCCGACGGTCTGCGCGTAAATAAGTCCACGGAGTACGTGCTCATCCAAAACTGCGTGGCCGGGGCCGGTGGGGGGCTTTTTACCTGCGGTAGCGAAACCTCCGGGGGCATTCGTCATGTCATTGCCCGCAACCTGAAAGCGAAAGGAACCAAGGTTGGTATCCGGATCAAATCGGCGCTTACGCGGGGCGGTACGGTAGAGGATATTCGGGTTGATAATATCGAGATGGATGGCGTAGGTACGGCCATCGAGATGACGATGAACTGGAACCCGTCCTACAGCTACTCCACGCTGCCCGAAGGCTACACGCAGGAGACATTGCCGGCTCATTGGAAAGCCATGCTGACCAAAGTCGAGCCTGCTGAAAAAGGCCTCCCATACTTCCGCGACGTGCACATCAGCAACGTGCGCGTGACCAACGCCAAAAAAGCTGTTTCGGCCGAAGGTCAGCCCAATTCCTTGCTCGAAAACATGACCCTGAGCAACATTACCATAACAGCCCAGACTGCAGGCGACATCAGCTACGCGAAAAACTGGACTGTCAAGAATATCAACATCACGGCCCAGGACCAAGAGCCCGTAGCAGTGGTGAATAGCACGAGCGTGAAATTCTAAAAGCTATGAAAACGCAAAGAGCGCGGACAACAGCTGCTGGCATCCAGGATCTTTTGCGTTTGTTTTCACGAGTTTTTCAAACTAAAGGCGGTCATGCAGAGTGGAGCGAAGCATCTCGCGTGTTTATCAAGGGTACTAATCCCACTAAACACGCGAGATGCTTCGCTCCACTCTGCATGACGGTGGTTGAACCGATGCTTTCTAACTACTACGTCGTGAGTAGCACCGTGAGGCTGCGCGCGCCGTGGGCTCCAATAACCAACGACTGCTCAATGTCAGCCGTTTTGGAAGGGCCCGCGATGAACAGGCCGTAGCCGCCTACATCTTGCACCCGCGCATACGCTTCGTGCATGTTGGCCACGATATTTTGCTCGGAAAGCACAAGCACTAAATGCTGGGTAATCAGCGGTAAAGCCCGGTGCAGCATGTTTACTTCGGGTAGCCAGATGCAGGCGTTTTCGGCTACGCCAAAAATGCCCCCCAGCACGGCTACGTCCACCGTATCGAGCACAGCGGTTGGTGTTTGCTCATCGATAGTGATGGTGGCGGGCAGCAGGGGAGAAGCAACAGAGCCAGCGGCTGGGAAAAGCTCCTGAACTACTTCGGCCAATGGCTGGCATGCTGGTACGCGCACAATTTGCCCCCCAATGCTTTGCAGCACTTCCGTAAAGCGCTCCACCGAATCGTTGCCGGTGAACTGAGGCACCGTAGGCAGCGGGTTTGCTTCGAAGTGATTGGCGCGGGTAGCGGCCAGAATTCGCTCGCGGGCAGTGGCCGTCATGGTTTGGGGTTGGTTTGCTTGAACCATTCGCGGAAGCTTTGGGGCGGCGGCTCGGGTAGTTCGCGGGCAATGGCCCACGGGTTGTAACCGGGGGCGTGGGTGAGGGCGTGGGGCACAAAACGCAGGCTGGTGCGGGCAAATTTGCCCCCCAACTCGTACATAGCCGGCCGGGCCAGCACCCGACTCAGCAGGCGCATGCTCCACTTCTTGCTGGCCGGAATTTCATCGGCCGCGGCAATTACCTGCCGCCACTTATAGAGCTGGGTGTGAATATCAATCTTCACCGGGCACACATCGGTGCAGGAGCCGCAGAGCGTGGAGGCAAACGGCAAAGATGCGTGCTGGCGCATGTCGATGTTGGGCGATAGAATTGCCCCAATCGGGCCCGGCACCGTGAAGTCGTAGCTGTGGCCGCCGCTGCGCCGGTACACAGGGCAGGTGTTCATGCAAGCGCCACACCGAATGCACTTCAGCGAGGCCCGAAAATCGGGGCGGCCGAGCTGCTGGGTGCGACCATTATCTACCAGAATTACGTGCAGCTCTTTGCCCGCGGCGGGGCGGCTGAAGTGCGAGGTGTAAGTAGTGGCAGGCTGCCCGGTAGCGCTACGAGCCAGCAGGCGCGTGAATACGCTTAGGTCGGAGAGGCGCGGAATGAGCTTCTCGATGCCCATGCTGGCAATGTGCACCCGCGCCAGATTTACGGCCAGGTCGGCGTTGCCTTCGTTGGTACACACCACGACGCTGCCCGTTTCGGCAATAGCAAAATTAACTCCCGAAATAGCCACTTCCGCGGCCAGGAATCGGGCGCGTAAGTGCTGACGCGCAGCTTCCGTGAGAACCTGCGGATCGACTTCGCCCTCGGCCGTGCCCAGATGCTTAAAAAACGTGGCACCCACGTCTTCCTTTTTCAAGTGAATGGCCGGCAGCACCAGGTGGCTCGGCGACTCCTGCCGCAGCTGCACAATCCGCTCCCCGAGGTCCGTATCTACGATTTCCACCCCGTGGCGCAGCAGATACGGGTTCAGGTGGCACTCCTCCGTCAGCATCGACTTGCTTTTGACGATGCTAGTGGCGTTTTGCTGACGGATAATGTCGAGCACAATGGCGTTGTGCTCCTCCGCATTGCTGGCCCAGTGCACGTGCACACCATTTGCCTTGGCCTGAGCTTCAAACTGTTCCAGGTAATCAGCGAGGCGGCTTAGCGTGTGCGTTTTGATCTGGGAAGCCAGCTCGCGCAGCTCCTGAAATTCGGGCACCGCATACACGGCTTTGTCGCGCTTCTGGCGCACAAACCACAGGGTTTCGTCGTGCCAGGTGGTGCGCTCCGCATCGCGGGTAAATATCTCAGCTCGTTTGGGGTGGCTCATAAGATGGTGCCGTTCAATATTTCGGCGGCGTGCATCACCCGCATGGGTAGTTTTTGGCGCCGTACAATGCCCTCTAGGTGCATCAGGCACGACATGTCGCCGCCCGTCAGTACCCGCGTGCCGTTGCGCAGATGGTCCTGCACTCTGTCCTGACCCATGCGCGCCGAAATAGCCGCCTCCGACACGCAAAATGTCCCCCCAAAGCCACAGCACTCGTCATTACGGTCAAGCTCCGTTAGCTCAATGCCCTCTAACGATTTCAACAGCCGCCGCAAATGCCCATCCCGCACGGGCGTCATTTCCGACTCGTTGGCCTGATGTAAGCCGCGCTGTCCGTGGCAGCTCAGATGCAGGCCCACTTTGTGCCGAAACTCACCCGGTATTTTCGTAACGCCCAGAATAGTGGTGATAAAGTCAATCAGATCGTAAGTCGTTTCGCGCACGTGCTGCACGGCCGGAGTCTGCTCAATGATATTGAAATGCTTGCGCACGTGATACACGCAGCTGCCCGCCGGCGCTACCACATAGTCGTATCCCTGAAACGTATCAACAAAATGGTGATACACAGGAATGGCGTCCTGCTCGCAGCCGCTATTGGCCATCGGCTGCCCGCAGCAGGTTTGCTTCTGCGGAAATTCGGCCTGTATGCCCAGCTTTTCCAGCAACTGATAGGTAGCAATACCTACCTGCGGGTAAAACTGATCAACGTAGCAGGGAATAAATAAAGCGACTTTCATTAAAGTTTATAAAGCTTGGACCAGAGCTGTTTTCCAGTTCTGTTTATGATCGTTAAACGACTCGCGTCTGTCATGCAGAGCAGAGCGAAGCATCTCGCGTGCTGATGAGAGGTTAGTAATCTTACTAAACACGCGAGATGCTTCGCTCTGCTCTGCATGACGGCCTTTTAAAAAACCAAAAAAGCACCTCAGGCCATTTGCTGTGAAATTCGAGCGAGGCTTGGAACTCTAAAATCTTACGAAAACAACAACTGCGTTTTCTTCCAAGCTTCCCCTTGTTCTAAGTGAATCAAGGCACCAAGGGCGGTAGCTTGAGGAACCTCTAGAGTCTTGATTTTCGCGTCGGGGAAATTCCAACTGAGAATCTGCATGAACAACGGGTTACGGGCGAAGCCGCCATCTACGTAGATCAGCTTCTCATCGCGCCGGATCAGGTTAATGGATTCGGTGAGGATGTCCATGAGGCCGTGCATGAGGTGATGGTACGCATCTCCCGCCGTATTGAAGCCGGATAGATCCCACTCACCGGCCTGCCGCTCTGGGAAGGGCCCCGTGCCCCTCATGCACCAGGGCTGAAAGTCATGCGAGGCCTCATCGTAGGGGCGGGCCAGCATGAGAGAGTGGTAAAAATCGGGCTTTACGTGGAAGTGGTGGGCAATGCGCTGCACCTGGAAGTCGTGCTCACGGCCGAAAAATACCCGCGATGCTTTGGTCATTTCGCCTTTGGGCGAGAGAAAGCTCAGGCAGTCGCGGCGCAGAAGCTCCGGGCTGAGCGGCTCCCGGTTGAAGGGGCTCAGCGTCACGGCCCACGTGCCGGTCGAAATCAGCAGGAAAGGCTTCTCGTCCTGCTGCATATACGGCAACAGCGCCGCCGAGCTATCATGCAAGCCAACGCCGACCAGAATGCCATCAACCACGGACGCAATTGAGTCTTTGGTCAGGGGGGCTAATTTGTCGTCGATGCCCTCGCGGTACACCCAGTCGTGGTATTGATTACGCTTGAAATCCCACAGACCCGTATGACAGCCTACGGATGTGTAGTCGCTAAATGCCTCACCCGTAATCAGGTACGACAAGTACTGCGGCAAATGCAGCGACGTGCGAATGCGGGCGTATTGCTCCGGTTTGGTTTGCTTAAGCCAGTACAGCTGCATACCGGAGTTGAGCATGCCCATCTGCGGCGAGCAGGTAGCCGTGGCAAAGTCAACGGGATCTTCGTCCAGCTCAGCGTAAAACTGCGCGCTCACGGCCGGCGGCATGGGCTTCAGATAGTTGTAGAGAGGCAAAATGGGCTGCCCATTGGCCCCCAAATGCACAAAGCTGGCACCGTAGGAAGTGAAATTCACTCCCTTCAGACTATAGTGCGGATTGTGCCGTAAAGTGTGCCAGCGGTCCTGCACCCACTGCGAAAGCCGTGAGAGAGTTTCACACGGAAAACCTTCCTCATCCACGGTTTCCAGACACACTTGCTGGTGCTCGTCGATGATCTGTCGATCCTCGTCGAAGAGCAGTACTTTTTTGTTGGTCTTGCCAACATCGAACACAGCGTAGATAGACTTTTTCATAAGCCAGTAGACAGACTGAGTTTGCCGCGTTGCTGAATAAGCTGCTCCCGAATCTGGCCGGCGCGATAGGCCGCAATGGGGTTGAGCGCTCCGCCACTTTGGCGGTAGGCTTCGGCCACCAGCGGACGTACATCGGTGAGGAAGGCGTCGCGCAGAATCTCTTCGGCCCGAACCACGTCGTTATTTTCCTGGGCTTCCTGCAAAGCGGCGCGGTCGACGAGCAGGGCTTTGGCGTAGGCGCCGAGGATGCTTTCTACCGATTGGAGCAGGTCTTCCAGCGGGTCCTTGGTGTTGTGGCTGGCATCGATCATGTAAGCCACGGCCGCGTTGGTAACGGCGGAATCCTGAGCGCCATCGACCAGCTCATTGAAAATCAGGAAGAGCTGATAGGGCTTGATGCTGCCCGTGGTCAAGTCGTCGTCGCCGTACATGGAGCCGTTGAAGTGAAAGCCCCCCAGCCGCCCAAAATGCAACAGGCGACCCACGATTTGCTCGATGTTGGTGTTAGGCAAATGGTGACCTAAATCGACCAGCACCTGCGCATTCTCACCCAGGTATTGGCACAGCGAGTACGACGTACCCCAATCCGGAATAACCATGGAGTAGAAGTGCGGCTCGTAGGGCTTGTATTCAATCAGCATGGTCATGTCGGAAGGCATGGCCTCGTAGATGCTGGCCAAGGCTTCGGCCGTGCGCTGGTAGGCGCGGCGCAGGTGCTGCTGACCGGGGAAGTTGGAGCCGTCGGCGAGCCACACCGTATGAATTTTGGCCCCCAGTTGCTTGCCGTATTCCACGCACTCAATGTTGTGCTGAATGGCCTGCTGACGCACCGCTTTTTCGGTGTGGCTGAGCGAGCCAAACTTGTAGGAATACGCCTGATCTTTCTGATCCTGAAACGTATTCGAGTTCATCGAATCAATCGTCAGTCCTTCCGCTTGCAGCTGCTGCTGAAGCGCTGGAATATCCTTCGGAATATCCCACGGAATATGCAGGGAAATGGAGTTGGAGGAGCGATTAAGACGATTAAGCAAGGTCACATCGCCAATCTTCTCCTCAAGGCTGCGCGGCTCGCCCCCCGATGGGTAGCGCCCAAAGCGCGTGCCCCCCGTACCCAGGGCCCAGCTCGGAATAGCTACCTGAAAATCAATGAGCTGCCGGATAACATCCTGGGCGTCGAGGCTGCGGCGGGCCAGCATATCGGTCAGATAGCTGAAGCGCAGCTGGTGCTCGCTCAACAACGGTTGGTTGAGGTCCTGAATTTGTTGGTCGGAAAGCATAGTAGAGTAGGGGTCGAGGGTGAGAAGATGGAGCCCGGCAGCTTCGTTTTAGCAAGTCGGCCAGGCAGACGATACACACAGCTTCATTAGGATAAGCAACCTAGCACCAACCCGCGCCCAAACTCTTCTGAACTCTCCTGTGTGGGGGGCTTTTTTCCTGGATAAAAATCAGCTGCCGAATATCAACTGATCAGATAGGTGAAAAAAGAAGAGGAGAGACAATTTTCTGCCTCTCCTCGCCTGTTATTTCATGGTGCCATTACGGTGTAGAGACACATACTTGTGTCTTATGATTGAACGACGTATTTCGCTCAACAAACAACGATGAGACACAAGTATGTGTCTCTACAAAAAAGCCCCCAGATAATCAGAGAAGGTTGTTTCTGAGGCTGCCGCCACTACAGCGACCCGCGCCGAATCGTGTAAAACGGATTCTTCACTTTTACGCGCTGCTTCTCCAGTAAAAGCTCCGCCGCCGTGCGGCCCATCGCCTCAAAATCGGTGGTGATAACGGTGATGCCCAGCAGCTCTTTCAGCGTGCTGGCATTGAAGGATAAAATGCCGATTTCACGCCCCAATAAGTAAGGCGTTTGGCGCACTTTTTTCATCAGCTCAGCCAGGTCGGTGGTTTCTACAACTACGTAGGCAGTGCCGGCTTCCAGCACTTCGTTTATGGCGTTTTCCTTAACTGAAAAACCCTTGTTGTAATTGATGCAGAAAGTGCGAAAACCCCAGGCAATTTCGACCGGATAGTTGTTGCCTACGCTGGGCAGCACGAGCACCATACGCTCGTATTTTTCCAGCAAATCCTGCACGCCTTCCAGAGCCGTAAAAATGTCCTTGTCGAAGTCCTGATACACGGTCAGCACGTCGCGCTTCATGTCGGGCAGGTCTTTATCGAGCAGAACTAATTCGTTTGCGGGAATGGAGTTAAGAACGCTTTTGTAGTCGGCTTTATCCAAGTCCAGCGCAAAGTGCGGCATCACCACGTAGTAGTTGTACTTGCCCAGATTCTTCTCGATAATTTCCTGAAAAAGATGGGCGCTGTAGTGATGAATTTGCAGGTCAACAGTGGCCCGGTCGCCGAGGGCTTGCAGGAAAGCGTAATAAATGATCTTTTTATAAGAGCTGAGCTTATTGAAAACCAGCAAAATCTTGATTTTGGTGGCGTCGGTGGCCTGCACGTAGTAGCCTTTGCCTTGCACAGAGGTGCAAAAACCCCGCTCCCGCAGCTCTCGATACGCTTTTTCGACAGTGTCGCGGGCCAGGTAGTATTCGGCGCTGAGCTCACTGATGGAGGGCAGTTGGTCGCCTTTTTTCAACGTGCCCCGCTCAATATCGGTAATCACCGACTGCACAATCTGCTTGTACTTGGGGGTTTTGTCGAAAGGTTTGAACTGCAACTTATACATGCTCTGATTAGGCGAAAGTACAACGGCCATAGCGAGTAGTTGGGTGGGAAAACTAGAGCTAAGAACACCGGCACCGAAGCAACGAAGTTCTCTTCCGCTTCGGGGGGCTTTTTTTGGGCAGACTTCTACTTGTTAGAGCATAAATTAAGGACTTAAAAATACAGTTGGAAGTAAAAAGGCCAATTTCATTGCGTCATCGTTGCCGGGAACGTTCCCAAAGGTGCGGCCCCGCCACGAAGTTTGAGAAGCGCACAAAAAAACGGGCCGGCTATGTAGCCGGCCCGTTCCGTTTTCAATCAGGTTTTTGCTTAGCGCACGAATGCCATTGCTACGCCGCCATCCACGTTGAGCACGTTGCCTGTGGATTTGCTCAGAGAGCCATCCACGAACACGCGCACGGCTTTGGCAATGTCTTCGGCCAGCAGCTCCTCGCCCAGCAAGGTGCGCTTGGCGTAGTGCTGGGGCAGCTCTTCCACCGAAATACCGTAGGCTTTGGCCCGACCTTGTGCCCAGGCGCCTTCCCATATTTTGGAGCCGCGCAATACAGCGTCCGGGTTCACGGTGTTCACGCGAATCTTGTCGGGGCCGAGCTCGGCGGCCAGCAGGCGCGACATGTGCAGCTGGGCCGCTTTGGCCGTGCCGTAAGCCACGTTATTCGGGCCGGCCACAAGGCCGTTTTTGCTGGCGATGTTCACAATATCGCCCCCCAGCGCCTGCTGACGCAAAATCTCCACGGCGGCCTGGCTTACCAGGAACTGCCCTTTTACGAGCACGTCGTTGAGAATATCCCAGTCGGCCTGGGTGGTTTCGGCCAATGGTTTGGAGATGCTCAGGCCGGCGCAGTTGACGATGATATCGACGCCACCGAACTGCAGTACGCTTTGGCGCAGCGCTTCCGCAATGCCTTCGGCGCTGGTGACTTCGATGCCCACGGCCAGCGAGCTGTCCTTGCCAAATTGCTTGCGCAAATCGGTTTGCGTTTCGTCCAGGTCGGCACGGTCGGCAGCGACTACGCAAGCACCCTGTTGCAGCAGGGCCTCACAGATTGCTTTGCCGATACCGCCCGTACCACCCGTGACGAAGGCTACCTTGCCCGAAAGCGACTTGGGAGGCGCCATGCGCTGGAGCTTGGCTTCTTCCAAGAGCCAGTATTCAATGTCAAATGCTTCCTGTTCCGGTAGGCCTACGTAGGTGCTTACCGCCTCGGCGCCCTTCATCACGTTGATGGCGTTGGTATAAAACTCAGCGGCTACGCGGGCGGTCTGCTTGTCTTTGGCAAAGGCAAACATGCCCACGCCGGGCCACAGAATAATCACCGGATTGGCATCGCGCATGCCGGGGCTGTTAGCGTGCTTGCTGCGCTCGTAATACGCCGCATAATCCTGGCGATACGCTTCAAACTGCTCCTGCAAATAGGTTTTCACCTCGGCCAATGGCTGGCTCATCACCGCCGGGTCGAGCACCAAGGGGCGAATTTTAGTACGCAGGAAGTGGTCGGGGCAGGAGGTGCCTTTTTGAGCCAAGCGAGCCAGATCATGCGAGTTCACGAACTCCAGCACGCGGGCATCGTCGGTGAAGTGACCCAGCATGCGGCGGTGGCCCGAAGCCAGACCGCGAAGCGTAGGCATGATGGCTGCCGCCTGCTGCTTACGCGTGGCGGCATCGGGGCCGTTGGATAGCTTTACGCCCCCAAACACGGGCTTGTTCTTGCCATAGTTGCTAGCCAGATAAGCAGCCGCCTGCTCAATTACCTCCAGCGTATTCATATACGACTCGTACGAGGTGTCGCCCCAGGTAAACAGGCCATGGCCGCCGAGAATGACACCGCGCAGGCCCGGATTTTCTTGCACTACCTTTTCGAGTTGCAAACCCAGGTCGAAGCCGGGGCGCTGCCAGGGCAGCCACGCCATGCTGTCACCCCAGATGTCGCGCATAATCTGCTCGCCGTCCTGGCTGGCGGCAATAGCAATCAGGGCATCGGGGTGCAAGTGGTCGATGTGCTTGAAGGGCAGCAGGCCATGCAAGGGCGTATCAATAGAAGGGGCTGCGCACTTCGGGTCGAAGAGGCAGTGGTTGAACAGCTCTACCATCTCGTCTTCGTGCTCGAGGCCGCGGTAGCGGTTTTTGAGCTGGTGCAGCTTCTCTACGTAGAGATTAGCGCAACCGGCTTTGGTCAGGGTGCCGATGTCGCCGCCGGAGCCTTTTACCCACATCACGGGCACTTGCTCGCCGGTTACGGGGTCGGTTTCGGTGATTTTGACGGAGGTGTTGCCGCCCGCATAGTTGGTTAGGCGCAAATCCGCTCCCAGCAGGTTGGAGCGATAAATAAATAAGGCTACTTCATCGCCGGCTAGTGCCGCCGCCTGGGCCTCGTCCCACAAGTAACTGACGTGCTGAAAGGTGAGCGTTTTTTCCATATTGAGGCTACTGATTTGAGGGCCGAAAACCGGATAATTAGATTGCTCACAAAAGAATAGGAACTGCAAGCGGTAAAACTCCTGCACTCTCCTGTTCGGGCGTGAATAAATTTTGCAAGAGTCTATTTTTCACTTAGTATACGGATGTATAAACGCGCCACTTCGCGGCTCCGCGTTGAACAACCGATACTGAGCAACCTCAGCAGCGAGGAGACGCGAAGTGTCGCGTCTCTACATATCCAATAACCGATTCACCATTGCTTCCTGCCGTACTTTCCTGCTTTCAGGAGAGAACAGGAGGGTTTGCGTAAAGGATTAAGGCAGCTTTGGTAAAACAACACGACCAACAACTTCGACTTATGAGTGTTTTTCTGGGAGTGGTGCTCCACGCACTAGGCGGTTTCGCCTCCGGCAGCTTTTATCTGCCCTACAAGAAAGTAAACGGCTGGGCCTGGGAAAGCTACTGGCTTGTTGGGGGGCTTTTTTCCTGGCTTATGGCTCCCTTGTTGCTCGGCTATCTTACGGTGCCTAACCTGTTTGGCGTGCTAGCTCAGGCGGATACCGAAACCGTCCTTTGGACGTATTTCTGGGGTATTTTGTGGGGCTTTGGTGGCCTTACCTTTGGCTTGGCCATGCGCTACTTGGGCTTGTCTTTAGGTATGGCCGTTACGCTGGGTTTATGCGCCGTTTTTGGTACGCTGGTGCCCCCTATTTGGGAAGGCACTTTTCCGACCCTGATTAGCACCCTGTCTGGCAAGGTGATTATCATGGGACTGGTAGTGTGCGTAGCGGGGATTCTGATTTGCGGCATGGCCGGCGTGATGAAGGAAAAGCATCAGACTACGGAGGAAAAGCAAGCCGGTGTAGCCGAGTTCGACATGCGCAAGGGCTTGCTGGTGGCTGTATTTTCGGGCGTGATGAGCGCTTGTTTTTCCTTTGGCCTAACGGCTGGCCAATCCATTGCGGAGCTGGCTACTGATAACGGCACGAATCCGCTTTATGCCAACAATGCCATCTTAGTTATCATCCTGCTCGGCGGCCTCACCACCAACGCCATCTGGACGATTTATCTGAACATCAAGAACCGCACGTACACCGACTATACGAATATGTCGGTGCCCATTGCGCGCAATATTATCTTCTGCGCTTTAGCTGGCTTCACCTGGTATTTCCAGTTCTTTTTCTACGGCATGGGCGACAGCCAGATGGGCGAGTATCGCTTCTCCGGCTGGACGCTGCACATGGCCTTCATCATTGCCTTCAGCAGCATGTGGGGACTGATTCTGCACGAGTGGCGCGGCTCCAACCGCCTGACCATGCGCACGATTTCGCTCGGCATTCTGGTCGTGGTGTTTTCGACCGTGGTTGTCGGCTTTGGCAATTACCTGGGCTCCTAAAGCTTGAATGGAAGTTTGAAAAAAGCCCCCCAGCTACGGTTTAAGTTAGCTGGGGGGCTTTTTGTGGGATATGGGTAGAGACGCGTATTCGCGTCTGGTCGTTGAACGATATTCGCTTGGTCATCTTCCGTTTGTTATCGTGAGCAAGGCAGCTGAACCAACAACCGCGACGATGAGACGTGAATACGCTTCCCTGCAACCGCCTGGCATGTTGCTGAAATTTAGGTAGATGCGTAGCCAAGCCAGCATTTGTAAGCTCCACGGTTATTGGTAGCGTGCCAAAAACGCAGTCCAAAGCATTATTGGAAAAATAATTTCAGGGTAATCGGGGTGGGGCGGTAGTCTACAGGAGTGTTTCGGCTAGAGGAGGTAATAATTTGGTCATGCTTAAAAGGCCCGGTCTTGTCTTTACACTCTCCTTCCTACCCATACCTACTCATGAAGAAAAGTTACACATGGCGGCGCTACCCAATAGCGGTATGCCTGCCAATGCTACTGCTAGCAGGACCGGGCATCACGGCCGTGCAGGCACACACCAGCAGCACCAACAAAGTAGCCGAATGGCAGCTGACCGGTAAGGTCGTGTCGCAAAACAACGAGGGCCTGCCCGGCGTTACGGTCGTTATTAAAGGCACCACCAACGGCACTACTACCGGCCCCGATGGCGCCTTTAGCTTATCAGTGCCCGAAACGGCTGGCACGTTGGTATTTAGCTTCATTGGTTTTACAACCCAGGAGCGCCCCTTCACCGGCTCCCAGGCCTTCACCATCAAGATGGCTGAAGATGTGAAGAGCCTGGAGGAAGTAGTAGTAGTAGGCTACGGCACGCAGAAGAAAGGCGACGTAACCGGCGCCATTGCCACCTTCGACGCCAGCCGCTTAGAGGAGCGTCCTATTGCCCGCGTCGATCAGGCCCTGGTGGGGCAGATGGCGGGCGTGCAGGTAAAGCAAAACACCGGCGTACCCGGTCGCGGCTTTAGCGTGCAGGTGCGGGGCGCAGGCTCTATCACCGCTGGCAACGAGCCGCTGTACGTAATCGACGGTTTCCCGCTCGACAACGTGGCCCAGAATGGTGGGGGGCGTTTTGCCAGCGGCAGCCCTTTGGACAACATCAACCCCAATGATATTGAGTCGATTCAGGTGTTGAAGGATGCCGCTGCGGCTGCCATCTACGGTTCGCGCGCTGCGAATGGAGTAGTACTTATTACTACCAAGAAAGGCAAATCGGGTAAGCCCCAGATTACCTTCAATTCCTACGTGGGTGTTTCGCAGGCCGCCAAAAAGCTGGACGTGCTGAGCGCCGAAGAGTGGGCTGAGCGCGCCGCCGAAATCATCAATGATAACTGGGTGCGTTCGGGCCCCGGCCGCACCGCCAGCCAAACCACGGCCGAGCGTCAGGCTATTCTAAAGGTGAACAACATTGTGCCTGCGCAGATGATTGATGAGCGCTGGTTTCAGCCCGGTCACCCCGGCTTGCAGTACATCGACTGGCAGGATGAGGCTTTCCGCACGGGCCGCACCCAGAGCTACCAGGTAGGGGCCAGCGGCGCCACCGACAATGTGAACTACTTCATATCAGGTAACTACACCGATCAGCAGGGCATGATGGTTGGGCTGGGCTACAAGCGCTATTCGGCGCGTGCCAACGTGGAAGTGAAAGCCAGCAACAAGCTGCGCTTCGGCCTGAACGTGACACCAACCTACTCCGTCACCAATGACCCTGGCATTGAAGGCAAAGACAACCGTCTGCACCAGCTCGTATCTATGGCGCCCATCGTGGAGGATACAGCCGGCGTGGCTTCGGGCTACGGCAAAAACGAAGTGTACCGCTGGGGCGTTTCGACGGCCAGTCCGGTGCGCGTGATGGAAAATGCCATCGGCGAAACCAAGACCTTCCGCACCCTGAGCACCCTGTATGCTGAATATGAAGTGATTAGCGGCCTGCGCCTGCGCAGCAGCATCAACTTCGACAACAACGACGTGACCAGCAAGTCGTATAATCCGGCCGTGCGAGACCTGCCAACGTCGCAGGCTTCAGGCTCTTACAGCGGTTTCCGTCGTCAAACATTCGTTAACGAAAATACGGCCACCTACACGCGGGTTTTTGGCGAGAAGCACGACCTGACGGCGCTGGCCGGCTACGCCTACAATATCTCCCGCATCGATAACGTGCGCCTGGGTGCCACCGGTGGCTTTGTGAATAACCAGGTAACCACGCTGAACGCGGCCACCAACATCAACGGCACCGGCAGCAACAACACCACCGAAAGCCAGAACGTCCTGATTTCCTACTTCGGCCGTTTGCAGTATAGCTACGCTGGCAAGTACTTGTTGTCTACCAGCATCCGCCGCGACGGCTCGTCGCGCTTTGGGGGGCAAAATCAGTTCGGTGTATTCCCGGCTGCCTCCGTGGGCTGGCGCATTTCGCAGGAAGAGTTCATGAAGAACATTACGCCGCTCAGCGACCTGAAACTGCGGGCCAGCATTGGCTTGTCGGGCAACAACAGCATCGGCGACTACAACAGCATTGCCACGCTAGGCATCTATAACTACACTTTCGGCGGTGCTTTGGCGACAGGGCAGGCTCCTAACCGGGTAGAAAACCCCGAGCTGCAATGGGAGCGTAACCGCACTATCGACTTCGGTGTGGATGTAGGCTTCTTTCAAAACCGCATCTTCGGCTCGTTCGATTATTACACCAAAACCAGCAAGGATCTGCTGCTGAACGTGCCGATTAACACGGCTTCGGGCTTCGGCAACAACCTCGTAAACATTGGGGAAGTAGAAAACCGCGGTTGGGAAGTGGAATTGACCACCAACAACCTGAACAACGCTCTGGAGTGGACTACCTCGCTCAACTTCAGCCACAACCAAAACGAGGTGAAGCACCTCGGCCCCGGCGATGCCACTATTGAAGTAGCCTCAGTAGCCGACCTGCCCAGCAACGTGCTGCAAGTAGGCAAGCCTATGTACAGCATCTTCGTAATTCGCCAGAATGGCATCCTGAGCCAGGCTGATATCGACAACGGCGCCGCACTCTACAACAACCAGACGGCCGGCGACCCCCGCTACGAAGATGCCAACGGCGACGGTAAGATTGACGCCAACGACCGCGTGATTGTGGGCCAGCCGAACCCCAAATACACCTGGGGCATCACGAACACCTTTAAGTACAAAGGCTTCGATTTGAGCTTCCTTGTGCAGGGGCAGAATGGTGGTTACATCTACTCCATGTTTGGCCGCGCCATCGACCGCACCAGCGTGGGCTACCAGGAAAACGCCCTGGGCCGCTCCCGCGACCGGTGGCGCTCGGAGGAAGACCCCGGCGACGGCGTGAAAGGCAAGGCTACTGCTCGCTTTGGCTTTATCAAGAACACCGACTGGCTGTACTCTTCCGACTACTACCGCGTGCGCAACATCACGCTGGGCTACGACCTGGGCCGCATTATCAGCAAGAGCGTGATGCAGGGTGCCCGTGTGTATGTAACGGCTGAAAACTTCTTTGGCAAAGACAAATACTACGGCGGCTTCAACCCCGATGCCGTGAACACCGACAACGGCAGCACCTTTACCTCGGGTGTTGACTACGGCGGTCTGCCTTTGGCTAAATCGTTGGTTTTGGGCCTTAACGTTACTTTCTAAGCTACATCCAGAAGACAGCTGCGGGCTGCCAAGCGGTAGCCTGCTCCTAACTCCTAGCTCCAACTTCCCATGAAAAGAATATCTCTCCTTCTGGCCACCGCCTGCATGCTCACCCTGGGTAGCTGCGAAGATGACCTCGATCAAACACCGCTTTCCAATGGCTCGGTGCCGGCTTTCTTCAAAACTGCCGTTGACTTCGAGCAAGCCATGAACGCGGTGTACAGCCAATTGCGGGGCTACCCCGACCGCGTCCTGATTCTCTCAGACCTGCGCTCCGACAACTTCTACGGCGTCAGCAGCCAGGGTGTGCGCGACTGGGACGCCATCAACAACTTCAACACCACGCTCTCGGTAAGCCCCTACATGTCGGATACCTGGGCATCAGACTTCGGCGCTATTTTTCGGGCCAATACCATGCTCGACCAACTGAAAGCCAACGGCTCGGTGGTAAGCGAGGGTCTGCGGTTGCGCTATGAGGGCGAAGCCCGCTTCCTGCGCGCTTTCCACTACTTCGACCTGGTGCGCATGTTTGGCCGCGTGCCCGTTATCGATAAAGCCTTGCTGCCCCAGGAAGTAGCCAAAATTCCGCGCGGCTCGGTGGAAGAGGTGTACAACCTGATCATCGGCGACTTGGAATACGCTAAGGATAATCTGCCCCTGAATTACACGGGCGCCAATGTGGGCCGCGTGACGTCGGGAGCCGCTAAGGGCTTACTGGCGTTGGTTTACCTCACGCGTTCGGGTCCTACTTACGGCATCGATGGTCCGGGTTTGGCCAGCAACGAGAACAACAAAGCTTTGGCGCTGCTCAACGAAGTAATTGATAGCAAGCGCTATTCTTTGGTGTCCAGCTACGCTAACGTGTTCTCCTACACCAATGAGAACAATTCGGAAGTGTTGTTTGACGTCCAGTATATCGTGGGCAATGGCGCCACTCATCCGGGCGTAATGGTGCCCGATAACTACTTCACTTCGCTACAGATACCGTTCGGCTCGCGCGGGATTGAGATCAAGCCAGTTTCAAATGACTTCCTGAGCATCCTGGCAGCCAATGATGACCGGCGCGCGGCCAGCGTGCAGACGGGTTATCTGGTGGCTAACGTGGCCGAAAATCGTACTGTACTGAAGAAATACATCAGTGCCGCCGGCCGCGGCACGGGCAATACTGATTGGCCTATCAACTTTATTGTGATGCGCTACGCCGATATCCTGCTCATGAAAGCCGAAGCGATTCTGCGCGGCGGCGGTGGCACGCAGGCGGATGCTCTGAAGGCCGTTAATGAGGTTCGTACCCGCGCCAAACAGCCGGCTCTTACCAGCCTGACTATGGCGCAGCTGCTGGATGAGCGGCGGCGCGAATTCCTCGGCGAAGGTTTGCGCTGGCACGATCTGGTGCGCTCCGGCACCGTGCTGACCACCATGAACGCCTGGATTGCCAAGGAAGACGCGTCGGGCAAGATGCGCCGCAACATTGGCGCGAATGACATTATCTACGCCGTGCCGTTGAACGAATTGAGCGCCACGCCGGGCCTCTACGATCAGAACCCCGGCTACTAAAGTCGCTGAAAGGCAGGTAAGTAAAGCCCGGCTCTCCCAGGAATATAGCCTGGCCAGAGTCGGGCTTTTTTGCGCCCTGGGGGGCAAATTCACGGATAACGAAGCATAATGAGTAGGTACGACAGTAGAAAAAACCTAACAAGAAATTCGCTGCCGGCGCTGGTAGCTGGCTGGCTGGTGGTAGGCATGAGCTGTCTGCTGCCAATAGGCGCACCGGCGCAGTCGGGGCCGCCCGCTCCTCCGGCGCTTTGGCACGACCAGGCCCGCACCCTGCGCTACCGCCCCGACGGCTCCGACTTCGTCATTACCAACGGCAACAAGCGCTTTGCCCGCGCCCTCTACGGCACCAACACCGCCTTCCGAGTAGAAGCCGGCGACCTGCCGGAGTTTGCGCTTTACCTACCGGGCATGGGGGGCAATTTTAAGCTCGGTTTGATGATCGAAGGTCAAAGCAAGTGGCTGATCGAGGCCGAGAACATCGAGGCGCGCTACCGGCCTGGCGCGATGATCTACGAAGTGAAAGATCCGTTGCTAGGAGCCGGCAAGCTATACCTGGAAGTACTGGCCCAAGCCGACGCCGAGGGCATGCTGATCCGTGCCCGCTTCGAGAATGTACCCGCTACCAAAGTGCGCCTGCTGTGGGCTTTCGGCGGCGCTACCGGCAAGAAGTTCAGCCGCGACGGCGACATCGGTGCCGACCCCGAATCCAACTTCTACCTTAAGCCGGAGTATTGCCAAGGCAACGTTTTTGAGCTAAAAAACAACACCTTCCGACTAACCTACGGCTCCCCGCCGAAACCCCCGAAAAACGAAGACGCAGCGGCAAAAATGCCCCCCAGCACCACTGCGCGCCCGACGCTGACAGGCGTGCTGCCACCAACTTCCGAAACCCACGTAGCTGATGCCGCTCAGCAGGCATCACCTGCCCAACTCTATGCTTCACAAGCATCAGCCACGCCGGTTCTTACGGGAGCCGTTAAGGTGAAAGCGGGGGAGGTACTTTACTTCGCTATTCAAAAACCGGAAGCAGCGGCGTTGCGCTACGCAGATTTGCCGCAGGCCTGGGCTCGTACCGAAGCTGCCCGCCAAAAGCTGGCCAGCCGCGTGCGCGTGCAAACGCCTGACCCCTACATCAATACCTTGGGCGGCGCGCTGAGCATTGCCGCCGACGCCATCTGGCAGGACCCCGCGTATCTGCACGGCGCTATTGCCTGGCGCATGCCTCTGAATGGCTGGCGCGGGGCTTACACCGCCAGTCCGCTCGGCTGGCACGACCGTGCCCAAACTCATTTTCGGGCTTATGCGAAGTCGCAGCTGACCAGCCCGGAAGTTGGTCCGTTGGTCATGGATACGGCCTTGCACCTGGCGCGTCATCAGGAAAAGCTGGGTACGGCAGTGTTCAGCAGCGGCTACATTTCGCGCAACCCCGGCGGCGATTTGCGCCCCCACCACTACGATATGAACCTGGTATACATCGACGCGCTGCTGCGGCATCTGCGCTGGACCGGCGACCTGACTATGGCCCGCGAGCTGTGGCCGGTATTGGAGCGGCATCTGGCCTGGGAAAAGCGCAACTTCGACAAGGATAATGATGGCCTGTATGATGCCTACGCCGCCATCTGGGCCAGCGATGCGCTCCAGTACAGCGGCGGCGCGGTCACGCATTCATCGGCTTATAACTACTGGGCCAATAAGCTGGCCGCAAAATTAGCCCCCCGCGTAGGTCAAAACCCCCAGCCATACCGACAGGAAGCGGCTAAGATTCACCAAGCCCTCAACGCCCGTCTGTGGATGCCCACTCAAGGCTGGTACGCCGAATATCAGGATGCGCTGGGGCTGAAGCAATTGCACCCCGCCGCCGGCCTCTGGACAGTATATCACGCCCTCGATTCTGAAGTGCCCGACGCTTTCCAGGCTTATCAGGCCTTGCGCTACGTGGATGCTAATATTCCGCACATTCCGGTGCGGGCCACTGGCTTGCCGGATGAAGGCTATCATCTGCTTTCTACCACCAACTGGCAGCCCTACGATTGGTCTATCAACAACGTGGCCATGGCCGAAGTGCTGCACACCACGCTGGCCAACTGGCAGGCCGGCCGCACGGAAGAGGCGTTTAAGCTCTGGAAAAGTGCTTTACTGGAAAGCATGTATTTGGGCTCTAGTCCGGGTAATATTCAGCAGGTTTCTTTTTACGATGCCCACCGGGGCGAGTTGTACCGCGACTTTGCCGACCCCATCGGCGTGACGGCCCGCACCCTGCTGGAAGGCTTATTCGGCATTGTGCCCGACGCGCTGGGGGGCATTTTGACCATTCGCCCCGGCTTGCCAGCTGCCTGGAACAACGCCTCCCTGACGGTGCCCGACATTGACTTCGACTTCAAACGGCAAGGGCCACGCGATGCCTACAGCATTACGCCCCGCTTTGCCAAGCCCCTACAGCTCCGGTTGCAGGCGCAGGCCCGCGCCGAAAATATTCAGTCGGTAATCGTGAATGGGCAGGTTGCTACGTGGCAGTCAGTTGATACGGCCGTGGGGCAACCCGTCGTTGAAATCAGCAGCGCTCCTGCTGCCAAACACGAGGTCGTTATCACCTGGCAAGGCGCGGCCCCCGACACGGCTACGCTGGCTCCCGTGTACACCGTAGGCAGTCCGCTGGAAGTACGCTTTCCGCGCGCCACCATCACCAAGGTATTCGACCCCCAACAAGTGCTGCGCAACGCCACCCCAAATGGCTCGGTGCTAACAGCCCAGATAGCAGGGCAGAAGGGTGCCCGCACTGCCTTCGTGCAGCTCCGCCAGGGCGGACTTACCTGGTGGAAACCTCTGCCGATTGAGGTTCGGGAAGCAGTTGAAATCATTGCCGAAAAAGCCCCTCAGCCCAATGGAATGCGGTTCTTGGTCCAGAACAATACGAGCGATGTAACCGCGAAAGTAACCGTAGGCAACGGCCGCAAGCCCTACATAACAAACGTGAAAATTCCGCGCGGAACTACCGCCGAAGTAACAGTGCCGGCTGCCTCGGTGGTGCCGGGCTCTAATGTCGTGACGGTGGAATGGGACAAGGGCCGGGTGGTGGAGAAGGTAATAACCTGGGATTCGCCAAAGCCTGCCAAAACCCGCTACGAAACCATCAATCTGGCGCCTCACTTCAACGACCAGGTAACCCGAATTTTCCAAAACGAATACCTCTCGCCTCGCCCCGAAGGCCCCACACTTCAGCTGCCCACCCAAGGCATCGGCAACTGGTGCTACCCGCTCACCCAAGCCGTAATCGACGACACCGGTTTGCGCCAGCTGGCGGGGGGCAAAAATGAAATCACGCTGCCCTGGGGAACGCCCTTGCGCACGCCCGGCGCGGCCGGAGAGAAGAACATTTTGTTCGTGTCGCAGTGGGATAACTACGCCGACCAGGCCACGGTGCCGCTGGGGGGCAAATCCAGCCACGCTTACCTGCTGATGGCCGGATCTACCAACCCCATGCAAAGCCAGCTCGTGAATGGCGAAGTGGTAGTGACCTACACCGACGGCACCACCGATACGCTGCCCCTGCGCAACCCCGACAATTGGGCCCCTATCGAGCAGGACTACTTCCAGGATGGTTTTGCCTTCGATACAGGCGCCCCAAAACCCTTTCGCCTGCATCTCAAAACCGGCCTGCTCACCCGCGATTTCAAGGATTACACCAGCATCAAAGGCTTCAGCACCCGCGCCATCGACGGTGGTGCTGCCACTGTGCTTGACATGCCCCTCAATCCCAAGAAAAAGCTTCGCAGCCTCACGCTAAAAGCCCTAGCTAATGACGTGGTCATCGGTCTAATGAGCGTGACATTGGTGCGGGAATAATAAGTACAAATATCAAATACAGAACGTCATGCAGAGCGCAGCGAAGCATCTCGCTCACGCCGTTAGATTAGTAATCCTACATCAGCACGCAAGATGCTTCGCTGCGCTCTGCATAACGTTCTTTTAATATCAAATTAGCCTATGCACCCTCTCCCGAAACTACTTCTCAGCCTACTGACTGGCGTCAGCTTGCCGCTTGTTGCTCAGCAAAAGCCAATTGATCGTCAGGCGCTGGTGGAGCGCCACCGCGTAATTATCACGAACACCGATACGCTCTCGTCGTTGTCGGTGGGCAATGGGGCGTTTGCATTTACAGCCGACGTTACGGGCCTACAAACCTTCCCGACTTACTACGAAAAGGGCGTGCCGCTGGGCACGCAGTCGGAGTGGGGCTGGCACTCGTTTCCAAATACGCAGGGCTACAAGTTTGAGCAAAGTCTGCGCGAAGTGGAATTGAATGGCCGTAAAGTGCCCTACGCGGTGCAGGTAAAGACGCCCGGCAACAAGGAAGCCGTTGATTTTCTGCGGGCCAACCCGCACCGCTTGCAGCTGGGCAATCTAGGCTTTGTGCTGCTGAAGAAGAACGGACAGGAAGCCACCATCAAGGACCTGCGCGACATCCGCCAGGAATTAAATCCGTGGACGGGCGAGCTGAAAAGTCACTTCACGCTGGAAAACGTGCCCGTCGATGTCGTAACTGTAGGGCACCAGGAGCAGGATGCGGTAGCCGCGCGCGTAGAGTCTGATTTAATAAAAACGGGCCGCTTGAAAGTAGCGCTGCGCTTCCCGTTCCCTACGGCCGGTTGGGCTGATATGGGCACCGACTACTCCAAACCCGATCAGCATAAATCAGCCATTGCCGAGCAGAAAAAAGGCACAGCGCTGATTTCTCACCAGCTAGATACCACCAAATACTACGCGGCACTAAGCTGGGCGCAGTCGGCAACTGTGGCGGCGGGCAAAGCGCACGAATTTGTGCTCACGCCCGGCAAAAGCGAAAAGGTGCTGGAGTTTAGCTGCCGTTTCTCGCCGCGCCCGCGCCCAACGGCCGCGCCAACATTTGCCGCTACTCGCCAGAATAGTCAGCAGCAGTGGGGGGCTTTTTGGCGGAGCGGAGGCGCTGTCGATTTTAGCGGCACCACTGATTCGCGGGCCAAGGAACTGGAGCGCCGCGTTGTGCTCTCGCAGTACCTCACCAAGCTGCAAGGCGCTGGCTCACAGCCGCCCCAGGAAACGGGCCTCGTGCTGAACAGCTGGTACGGCCGTCCTCACCTCGAAATGCATTGGTGGCACTCGGCCCACTTCGCTTTGTGGGGTCGCCCGGCCTTGCTCGAAAAAAGCCTGACCTGGTACGCCCGCCCCGATGTGCAAGCCGTAGCGCGCGGCATTGCCAAACGCCAGGGCTATGAGGGTGTGCGGTGGCAGAAAATGACTGATCCCTGGGGACAGGAAGGGCCATCGTCGGTGGGGGCTTTTTTGATCTGGCAGCAGCCGCACTTCATCTACTTCGCCGAGGAAATCTACCGCCAGCGCCCCGACGCAGCCACGCTTAAGCTGTATCAGGACCGTGTGTCTGCCACGGCGGAATTTATGGCTTCGTATCCTTTTTTCGAGAAAGACAAAGACCGTTACATTTTAGGTAAAGGCGTGATTCCGGCGCAGGAGCGCTTCAAAGCCGAAGAGACATTCAACCCAACCTTCGAGCTGGTGTACTGGAATTGGGCCCTCAATATCGCCCAGCAGTGGCGCGTACGCCAGGGCCAGCCCCGCAACCCCAAATGGGATGCTGTATTGCAAAAACTATCCAAGCTTCCCCAGGCCAACGGCGTGTATCTGGCCACCGAAAGCGCGCCTGATTCTTACACCAACCCCGAGTTTAAAACCGACCACCCCTCCGTGCTGGCTGCCCTGGGCGTGATGCCCGCCACCGGCCAGGTAGACCCTGCCACTATGCGCCGCACCTTCGACCTGATCTGGAAAGATTGGAGCTGGGACAAAACCTGGGGCTGGGACTTCCCCATGACCTCGATGACAGCCACCCGCCTCGGCCTGCCCGACCGCGCCGTGGATGCTCTGCTCATGAAAGTGCGCACGAATACCTACCTGCCCAGCGGCCATAATTATCAGGAAGACCGCCTCCCCATTTACCTGCCAGGCAACGGTGGTTTATTAGCTGCCGTGGCCCTCATGTGCGCCGGCTACGACGGCTGCAAAGAAGCAAACCCAGGCATACCGAAAGGCTGGAAAGTACAGTGGGAAGGCCTAAGCAAAATGCCCTAGCGCACCAGATAGCAATTTGTAGAGACGCAATATTTTGCGTCTCGTCGATGAGCGACTTATGCCAGAACAAATGCGGCATGAACACCATCAGCAACGATTGAGACGCAATATTTTGCGTCTATACACCTCTTTTATTACCTAAATAAGTAATTCAAAAAAAGTCAAATACTTCATCCGCTTTCCCTTTGCTATGATCAAACGACTCGCTGTTTTTAGCCTTCTCGCTCTGCCTGTTCTGGCTTCTGGCCAAACCTCTTTTACGTCCAATTTGCCCCCCGTCAAAACCACGTCCTTCCGGGCGGATACATTTTCGATTGCCAAGTACGGAGCTGTGGCCGATGGGGTAACTTCCAACACTACGGCCTTGCAGCAAGCCATTGACGCCTGCGGGCAGAAGGGTGGGGGCGTGGTGCTGGTGCCGCGCGGGCACTGGCGCACGGGCCCCATTGAGTTGCGCAGCAACGTGAACCTGCACATCGCAGCAGGTGCGCTGGTGCAGTTCAGCGATAAGATGGCTGACTACAAGCTGATTAAAACCAACTGGGAAGGTCTGGCCGCCGTGCGTAATCAGCCACAGATTTACGGCAAGAACCTGGAAAATGTAGCCGTGACCGGTAAGGGCATTGTCGATGGTGCGGGCGAGGCGTGGTACATGGTGCAGAAAGGCCGCTCGACGGAGTCGGAGTGGAAGCAGCTGGTGGCCTCGGGTGGCGTGCTGAATGAGAAGCAGGATCGGTGGTACCCGACGCCGCAAAGCTTGAAAGGCACGATGGTCAAAGAAGCGGGTGTGCTGAGCGAGGAGAAATCAGAAATCAAGGATTTTGAGGAAATCAAGGATTATCTGCGACCCGATATGCTGGTGCTCGACCACTGCAAGCGTCTGCTACTGGAAGGCGTGACGTTCCAGAACTCGCCGGCCTGGACCTTACACCCTATGATGAGCGAAGACGTAATTGTGCGCAACGTGACGGTATTTAATGGCCCTTACACGCCCAACACCGACGCGCTGGATCTGGAATCCTGCAAAAATGGGCTGGTGGAAGGCTCCACCTTTGACGTGGGCGACGATGCCATCTGCATCAAATCGGGGCGCAATGAGCAGGGGCGGGCGCGGGCTATGCCCACCGAGAACTTTATCATTCGCAACTGCAAAGTTTACCGGGCTCACGGCGGCTTCGTGATTGGCTCAGAGATGTCGGGTGGGGCGCGCAACATCTACGTATCCAACCTCACCTTTATCGGCACCGATATTGGCCTGCGCTTCAAAACCACGCGGGGTCGTGGCGGCGTAGTGGAGAATATCTTCATCGAAAATGTGGACATGAAAGACATTCCCGGCGAGGCTATTCTCTTCGACATGTACTACATGATAAAAGATCCCACGCCTCAGGTAGCAGGCTCCAAGGAGCGGCCCGTTTCGCCGGCCAAGCCAGTGGACGAAAGCACGCCACAGTTTCGTAAAATCCAGATCCGCAACGTGACCTGCAACGGCGCCAAAACTGGTATTATGGTGCGCGGCCTGCCCGAAATGAGCATCAAAGACATCAGCATTGAAAACGCGGTGCTGCAAAGTCAGCAAGGCCTAGTGTGTATCGAAGCCGACAATATTCAGTTGCGCAACGTGACGCTGCTAACGCAGAAAACCGACCCAGTAATGGAAGTGCACAACAGCCAGAATATCACCCTCGATAACATCAAATTTGCCCCCCAGGCAGCGGTGCTGCTGCGCGTATCAGGCGCCGATAAAGCGAAGAATGTGCTCCTCACAAATACGGATGTTTCGAAGGCCAAAACAGGCGTTGAATTCGGTCAAAACGTGAAGAAAAAAGCGGTAGTCGTTTCCAAAAAATAAGACCAAAGGCTTGGTAGAATTATCTATCAAGACCAAAGAGAATGTCATGCAGAGCGAAAGCGAAGCATCTCGCGTGATTAGTTGTTTAGCTTGGCAACATCAGCACGCGAGATGCTTCGGCTTTGCCTCTGCATGACGTTCAAATTTTGATTGTTAGCAAACTAATTACTGCGCTAGATAATCCGCAAAAAAGCCCCCCAGACGTGCATTCTATATGAAAAAAATCCTGCTGTTTCTGCTGTTATATCTGCTGCTCTGCCCAGCGGTTTTTGCCCAAAAGAAAACGGCTGCGCTGTCGCAGCGCATGGCTGATTCGTTTATCAAGCGCTACCCCGATTCGCTGGGATTGGAGCAGAATAAAGTGGCTCGCTGGGGCTACGAGCAAGGGCTAATGCTAAAAGCCATTGAGCGCGTGTGGGAGCGCACCGGCGACAAGAAATACCTCGACTACATCGTGCGCATCATGGACTATTCTATCGGCGAGGATGGCTCCATTCAGCGCTATAAGTACGAGGACTTCAACCTCGATAACATCAACACGGGCCGCATCCTGCTTACCCTGAGCCAGCAGCCGGGCTTACAGCAGGAGAAGTACCGCAAAGCCGCTCACCGCCTGCATCAGCAGCTGGATGCGCAGCCGCGCACGAAGGCCGGCGGCTACTGGCATAAGCAGCGCTATACCAATCAGATGTGGCTCGATGGTTTATACATGGCTGAGCCGTTTTCCGCCGAATACAGTAAGCTGTTCAAGCAGCCCAAAGGGTTCGACGAAGTCGCTAAGCAGTTTGCGCTAATCGAGAAAAACCTCGTTGATGCTAAGACTGGCTTGCTTTACCATGGATACGATGAGAGCCGCACGGAGCAGTGGGCCAACAAGCAAACCGGCCTATCGCCTAACTTCTGGGGGCGCGGTATGGGCTGGTACGCCATGGCGCTGGTAGATGTGCTCGATTACTTTCCCAAAGACCATCCGGAGCGGGCAAAACTCATCAAATATTTGCAACGTTTGGCGCAGGTATTAGCCAAGTATCAGGATCCCAAAACAGGTGCGTGGTGGCAGGTTTCGGACCAAGGTAGCCGCGCGGGCAACTACGTAGAAGCTTCCGCTTCCTGCATGTTTGTATATGCGCTGGCCAAGGGCGCCCGCTTGGGCTACTTAGATAAGTCTTTCCAAAAAGTGGCCGACAAAGGCTATCAGGGCATTCTAAAGCAATTCGTGCAAACTGAACCTGATGGACTTGTGACTTTGAATGGCACGGTGAGCGTGGGCGGTCTGGGGGGCAAACCTTACCGCGACGGCAGCTACGAATATTACCTGAGCGAGCCCATCCAGAAAAACGATTTCAAAGGCGTGGGGCCGCTTATTATGGCCAGCATAGAAATGGAGATGCTGAAGTAGGGGAGAACTTCACTAGGCCGTCATGCAGAGCGGAGCGACGCATGACGTTCTGGTTATTACTTTCTAAAATAAATCGTTTTTGGCGGGCACTGTGTAGGGTTGGGGCGTGCCGGTGGTTTTGGGCAGGCCGAAGAAGAAATACAGCGTGCGTTTGGTGGAGCCGTTGAGGTGGTTTATCTCGCTGTTGGGACCCAGGTTTTTCGTGTTCGTGTCGAGGTTCAGGGCTAGCTTGGTGCCCAGGGGTGGAATGGCATCGAGGAAGGATAAATTGCCCCCCGGCAGGTCGGGGCTGGGTTTTATGCCCGAAAGGCCGTAGAAATCGAAGAGGCGCACGAACAGACCTTTGTCGGGGCTGGCGACCAGGAACTTGCCTTCTACGGTGTTCATTTCCAGCCAGGTAATGTCGGCGAAGTAGCCCTTGAACTCAGGGTAAATCCAAGGAGCGGCGCCCGTTTGAGTGTTGTTGTAGGCGTTTTCCCAGACGTCGGTGTTTACACCTTGCATGCGGTTTTTCCAGACACGATAGGGGCCTTTGCCCAGCCATTTGGCGCTTATCACGAAGTTTTCGGGGTAGGTGAAGCTCAGGCCCGCGAAGGGAAAGTCACCTTGCAGGGCGTACTCATAATCGAGCTGAAGCCAGCCGCTGCCGTACATTTTCCAACGTACCGTTTTGAGGTCGCCCTGGTAGCTGGCTTCAATAACTTCTCCGTCGGATTCGGTGCGGCGGCGCAGGCCGGTAAACTTGGCCTGACCGGCCGCTAGAACGGGGCCGTTGCCGAAAGAAAGCTTGTCGCCGCTGTTGCCTTTCAGGCCCGTGATGTGGCCGTTTTGTTTATTCCAGGTTACGGTGATATTGCTGGCTTTGAGCGTGAGGGTGCTGTCGGTTTCGGTTGTCTCAATAGGCTGTTTTTCCTTTTCCTGGAGCGTCAGCACATTGCGGAGCAGCTGTTTATTGCCCCCCGTCGACCACGTCCACTTGTACACCAGATTCTTTTGTGGGTCGAAAGCTGAGAGTACCAAGGCATCGTAGTTTTTCCAGTCTTTGGGTAAGCCGAGTTTGATTTTGCCCTTCGCTAGGGGGGCAATTTTGGGGCTTTCCACGCGGCTTTTTTTCATGGTAGTCGAACCAGTAAAGGTTTCGCCGGGCTGGCGATGATTCACTAGTTCCCACTGAAAAAAGCACTGGCTAAGGTTGTTGAAATGGTAGCGGTTTTCGACTTCAAGCGTACTGTTAAACTTATTTGGCAGCTCTTTCAGATCAATCTTGATGGGGGTGAAAATCTCGCGAATAGCATAGAAGCTGCCTTCCTTTTCGCGGTGCGGACCCACCACGCCGTCGGGGGCGTTTACGCCATTCACGTCGATGATATTGCGCTGATCCGTGCGCACGATGCCTTCATCCACCAGGGCCCATAAAAAGCCCCCCGCCGAGCGTTGGGAAGCCCAGTGCAGCTCCCAGAAGTCGTGCAGACCCACGGCCGCGCCGCCGTCGTCTTGGGCGTGCAGAAACTCCGTGGGCATATAGATGAGCGAATCAGCCAGGATTTTCTGCGAGCTGTAGTAGTTCTCGTAATGGTTGCAGTCGATGCCGTTGTGCTGGTTGCCTGGGCGATGGTGGGCGTGAATGACGGGGCGGTTGGAGAGGTCGTGCTGGCCGTAGTCATCGTCCAGTTCTTTGTTGTGGCCGCCCTCGTTGCCGTTACTCCAGAAGATGATGCTGGGGTGGTTCACGTCCTTCTGCACCATCTCCTGCACCAGCTTAGCGCCGGCCGGTGTGCTGTAGGCTTTCTGCCAGCCCGCCAGCTCATCGAGCACGTATAGGCCCAGCGAGTCGCAGAGGTCCAGGAACTTAGCGTCGGGTGGGTAGTGCGACATGCGCACGGCGTTCATGTTCATTTCCTTCATCAGCTGCACATCCATCAGGTGAATGGAGTCGTTGAGCGTGCGGCCGGTTTCGGGCCACCAACTGTGCCGGTTGATGCCTTTGAATTTTACCTGCTTGCCATTCACATACACGCCCTTGCCACGACGAATCTCGATGGTGCGAAAACCGAAGCGCTCCGAGGTCTGATACAGATTTTGCCCCCCAGCCTGCATAGCCACGTTCACGCGGTACATATTCGGGGTTTCGGAGGTCCAGAGCAGCGGCTTGCTGACGGTCGTTTTCAATTGAATCAGCGTGTCCTGGGCATTGGCCCGGCCCCGCGCCGTGCCTACCACAGCGCCTTGCGCATTTACGATATCAGCCTGCACATCGGTGGCCTGGCGCAGTCCTTTCAAGGCTACGTTCATCTTGAACGAGCCGTCGGCGCGGGCGTCAATTGCGAGGTGGGGGCTGAACTGCTTGGGAAAAGCTTCGAGATAAACGGGCCGGAAAATGCCGCCGAAAATCCAGTAGTCGGCCAGGCGCTCGGCGTTGTTTACGGAGGCGTCGGCCGACATTTTGCTCACCGTTACTTCCAGCACATTGGGCTTGTCGAATTGCAGCTTGTCGGAAAGGTTGTACTTGAAGCGGTAAAAAGCCCCCTGATGAATTGGGCCCGCAGACTGCCCGTTGATTTTTACCTCCGTGTCCGTCATCGAGCCCTCAAACACGATGAATACCTCCCGGTCGCGCCACTCGGCGGGCACCTGGAAGGTGTGTTTGTACATACCTTTCTCGTCGGCGAAGCGGAAGTTTTTGCCGTAGGTTTTGTAGTCGCGGCCGTAGTTGTAGCTGCCGAAGCCCTGCTGCTCCCAGCACGATGGGACCTGAATCTTGGTCCAAAAACCGCTTTTTCGGCCGCCGGTGCAGTAAAAATCCCAGGTGGCGGTGTGCGTGTTGTCGGTGCCGGAAAGGTAGCGCACCTGCTTTTGCGTGGGCGCCTGGGCGGTGGCAACACCGGTCCAGAGCAGCGTCAAACAGGTAAGCCAGGTCAGCAGATTGGTTTTCATAATCAGTAGCTCAGAAGGGCAGAAGAGGCGTTTGGTAAGCCAACTTAGGCCAGATTTCCGCTACCTGCTACCTGTACTATCCTGCTTCGGCCGGATGGTGGATTTTATGCGCTCACAATGGCGAGTCGGCTCTCCTTAGTCACACACTCAGCAAGCACAAAAAAAGCCCCCCAACTCTACAGTCGGGGGACTTTTTCGCTGGAATACTAAATGCTTATTCCTTTGACACTTGCAAGGATTCAACGCCCTCGGTGGTATGCACCTTCACTACGTACATGCCGGCCTGAAGACTGCTGCCTACTTCTTTTCCATGCTTGCCTTCGCCCTGCTCCACCACTTGCCCGAAGCCGTTGTACACTTCATAGGTGAAGTCGTGCTTGGAAGCAATTCGGAAGGAGTTGGTAGTAGGATTAGGATAGACGGTAGCCTTGCCTTTCACCTTGTTTGGGGCTGCTGGGCTTGCACTTGCTATGTCCATGTCGGAGCCCAGGTAGAAGCTCGTGTGCGGTGGCTGGTTGTAAGCCACGTTCTGCCAGGCGATGCTCAGACGATACTGAGGGTCGTGCATGAGCGTGGTGAGGCGGTACTGAGTTGGAATGGTGGTCGTGAAAATCAGCAGCTCCTCATCGTTTGCGTTGCGCCAGATAACCTCTTCCCGCCAGTCGCCAAACAGGTCGGCGGAGAGGCCGGGATTGGCCTTTGTAGTGTTGTTCTGGGCCGCCCCGAACGTTGAGGCTGAAAGCATACGCTCCGATTTGCTGGTTTCATAGTTCCACTTGTCAATGGAAGTGCCGTCCAGCAGCTCACGCGACAAGTCGCCATCCCACCAGATAGCGAAGTTTATGCTGGGGCGGGAAGTGGTGATTTGTTCGCCTTTGGCCGAAACCAAACCGCCTCTGGAAGCCCAGGCTTCGAAGCCCTTATAGCGCGGGTCGATGTCGGCGGCCAGGCCGCGGCCTACGTCACCCTGATTAGGGCCAGGCCATCCCCAGATAAGCTGCCCGGTGCGGGCGTCGCGGAAATCGGCGGGGGCGCTGCCATACGCTTTCTGGTCTTCGTGGGGTGAATAAGCCTCCAAGCCGGGGCGGTCGGGGTCCATGTCTGACACGTGCAGCGCATCGCCGTGGCCGCGACCCGTGGAGTAGATTCCTTTGCCATTATCATCAATAGCGCACGAGCCGTACACGATTTCGTCTTTGCCGTCGGCGTCTATATCGGCTACGCTGAGGTTGTGATTGCCTTGGCCGCGGTACGCCTTATTGCCGGGCGCGCTTGGGTCTTCCGTATCGAAAGTCCAGCGCTGGGTGAGTTGGCCATTCTTAAAATCCCAGGCTACCAGCACCGCCCGAGTGTAGTAGCCCCGGCACATCACCAGGCTCGGGTTTACGCCGTCGAGGTAAGCCACCGCCCCCAGGAAGCGGTCGACGCGGTTGCCGTAATTGTCGCCCCAAATAGCGTTTAGCTCAGAAGTTGTTGGGTTGTCGCCCTTGGTGGGGTGGCGCTGGGGCAGGTAGGTCACACTTGGGTAAGCGGCGCCCGTGAGGCCATTGAACACGGTCAGGTATTCGGGGCCGCGCAGAATGTAGCCGGCTGAGTTGCGGTAGTCGGCGTTGGCATCGCCCAACACCTTACCCTGACCGTCGATGGTGCCGTCAGAAGTTTTGCAGGCTACTTCCGCCTTGCCGTCGCCATCCAGATCGTACACCATAAACTGCGTGTAGTGGGCGCCGGCCCGGATGTTTTTGCCCAAATCAATGCGCCACAGCTGGGTGCCATCGAGCTTATACGCATCGAGGTACACGTTGCCGGTGTAGCCGCTCTGCGAGTTGTCTTTCGCGTTGGAGGGGTCCCACTTTACAATAATCTCGTAGGTGCCATCACCGTCCACGTCGCCCACCGAGCAGTCGTTGGGGCTATATGTGTAGGGGCCGCCCGCGTTTGTGCCGCCCGCGGGCCGTTGCAGCTTCAGCGTTTTGTATTGTTGGGGCCAAACTGTGGCCAGCTCCGGTTTCGACGACTCCTCTCCGTGGTCAGGGCCGCCATTGCGCACGGCGCGCACGAAATAAGTAGCATCGGGGGCCGAAGCAGCGGTTGCGTCTACCCAGTTGGTGCTTTCGGTGATGGGTTTGGCGTTTAGTTTCACCGCTTCGCCATCGGGGCCTTTGCGAAATAGATTGAATCCCACTTTGGCGTTGTCGGTTGCCAGAAGGCGCCAGCTCACGAACACCTGGCCATCGGGTAGCTTCACCGCCACAATGCCACGATTGAGCTTCTCCAGTTGCCGCTGCGCGGCCTGGGGGGCTTTTTTTGGGCCCTGCGCCATACTCACGACGGGCGTGCTCAATGCAGTCAGCATCGCGCACATGGCTACATTGCGGTTGAGCCATTGTAAGTTTCTAATCATAGAAATAGAGTTGGAAGTGAAAATGGGTATAGGTCGGAAATACCAGCCCGCCAGATGGGTGCCCTGGTACTTATCAAATGTGATCTATAAAATACCGGGAAGTGTCCTGCAGTGTCCTGCGTATAATATTTTAATGATCAGTGTATTCTGACTGTTGCCGTGGGCTTTGTCTGGCCTTTTCAGGCCTTGAGGTTTGTCTCAATTGCCACTCAAAAACAGCTTATGGTTGCGCTGACGGCGCTTGGTTGGAGTTGTCGGCTTGCTGTTCGCCCCAGGCTGGGCACGGAGAGTACAGGAGAGTTTGGGCGGGGCGAAGCTTTTCCTTGTGTATGCTTCCTGATGCCGCCCTTTATGAGAAACACGTTCGTACTGCTCGTCCTGCTTTGCTGCCTTACCGCCTTCGTGCATTCGGCGAAACCCAAGCCCACGCTTTACCTCATCGGCGACTCCACGGTGAATAACTCGCACTTGCCGCAAATGGGTTGGGGAAGCAAGCTGGGGGGCTTTTTTGACACCACCCGCATCACTATTGCCAACCACGCCATGGCCGGGCGCAGCACCCGCACGTTCGTGTCGGAAGGCCGCTGGCGCCGCGTCGATTCGCTGCTGCGGCCCGGCGACTTTCTCATCATGCAGTTCGGCCACAACGAAGGCAGTGAACCCGATACTACCAAGGCCGGGCGGCGCGGCGTACTGCGTGGTACGGGCGAAGAAACCAAAGACCTGACCTGGCCCGATGGGCGCCAGGAAACGGTGCATACCTACGGCTGGTATCTGCGCTCTTTTATTCGGGGGGCAAAAGCGAAAGGCGCCACGCCCATCGTGGCCTCCATGATTCCGCGCAACCAGTGGAAAGATGGCAAGGTGAAGCGGGCCAACCAGGATTTCGGCAAATGGGCTGCCGAAGTAGCTCAGCAGGAAGGCGTACAATTCATCGACCTGAACAGCATCACAGCCGACAAATACGACAAGATGGGCCCGGAGGAAGTAGCCAAATTGTTCGCCGGCGACCACACTCACACCAACGAAGCCGGCGCCCGCATCAATGCCGAATCGGTAGTGGCCGGAATCAAGCAAATCAAGCGTTTGCCTTTGCGCAGCTATCTGGTCGAACGATAAGCTCTTAGCAATTAGAACGATGTAGAGACGCGTACTTGCGTCTAATCGTTGAACGACCGAAACCGCGCCAACTAAACAACATCAGCGACGATTAGACGCAAGTATGCGTCTCTACATGCTGCATTATTTATCACCCGCCGCAACAATGAAAATCACGCGGTCAGCCTCCTCTTTCATGAATAGTTTCTTCGCAAAAATGCCCCCCAAAGGACTTGGTATACTGCTGGCTTTCTTCCTGTTTTTCTCCCTGGCTTTTCTGCCCAAAGAGCGGCCAAAACCCACCTTGTATTTGATTGGCGATTCGACTGTGAAAAACGGCAAAGGCAATGGCGACGGCGGCCTCTGGGGTTGGGGGGCTTTTTTGCCCGCACACTTCGACACAACCCGCCTAGCTATCCGCAATGCAGCCTTGGGCGGCACCAGCAGCCGTACGTTTCGCACCAAAGGCTTGTGGGCCGATGTGCAGGCCAAACTCAAGCCCGGCGACTTTGTCATCATGCAATTCGGCCACAACGACAACAACCCCCTGGCCGACACGGCCCGCGCCCGCGGCACCATCCGCAGCAACGGCGACGAAAGCGAGGAGATTTATAACCCCATCACCAAGCAGCAGGAAGTAGTACACAGCTACGGCTGGTATTTGCGCCAGTACATTGCCGAAGCCAAGGCCAAAGGTGCCACAGTCATTGTGTGTTCCCTCATTCCGCGCAATCAGTGGCAGGATGGCAAAGTAAAGCGTGCCTCCACCGACTACGGGCGGTGGGCCGCCGAAGCAGCCAAACAAGGAGGCGCCTTTTACATCGATTTAAATAGCCGTGTGGCCGATAAATACGACGCTGAGGGCGAGCAAAAAGTGCGTGCCACCTACTTCAACGCCCAGGACCACACGCATACCATCGAGGCCGGCGCGAAACTGAATGCTGCTGTTGTAGCCGAAGGAATACGCGACCTCAAAAAATGCCCCCTACAGAAGTATTTGGCAAAGAAAGCGGGCTAAATGCTACAATAGAACGTCATGCAGAGGGGTAGCGAAGCATTTCGCGTGCAGTCGTTGGAATAGTAAAATCAACCAAAAAGGCGGTCATGCTGAGCTTGCCGAAGCATCTCTAATAGTTAGCCTCAAAATCGATGCAACAAAGCGGGAGAGATGCTTCGGCAAGCTCAGCATGACGTATAGTAATCCTGCGTCAGCACGCAAGATGCTTCACTGCGTTCTGCATGACGGCCGACTAATGAAATGAACGCCTCTGCGTTAGCACTGCAACATCTACTGTTTTAGCAGCAACTCCAGTTCCTTCTGCGTCACTTGAATCACGGTGCCGTGGCGGGCACCGGTTGGAAAGCGTACTTGGTCGGAAACGTCGGTCCAGGTTTGGAGGTCATCGGAGCGGACGGCGCCGTACTTGTGCTCGGTGTATTTATCGAAATACACCAGCCACTGCTTGCCTAGTTTAATGGCGGTAGGCCCTTCAGCCCAATACTTGACGGTAATAGGAGTAGAGGCTTTGCTGTAAGGACCAATCAGGTTATTGCTGAACGCCACCTTAAGCTTCTTTTGGGCCGGCTCGCGAGTTTCGTCTTTCAAAATCATGATGTAGCGTTTGCCGTCGCGCTGAATGGTGGCGTCGATGGAGTTAAAGCCGGGCTCATATAGCAGCTTTGTGTCGGTAAAAGTTTTGAAGTCCTTGGTTGTGACGTAGTAAATGCGGTGGTTGTAGGCTTTGTCGGCGGTGCTTTGGGTTTCAGGAAATTTGCCGGTGATGGTGGTAGCCCAATAGATTAAATACGTGCCGGTTTTTTCGTCCAATGTGATTTCCGGAGCCCAGCAGTTGCGCGCTTCCGCCTCGTGCTGCATCACCGGAATAAACCGCTGCGCTGACCAGTTCACCAGATCATTGGAGGTGGCGTAGCCGATGCCCTTATCGTTCCAGCTCACCGTCCAGACCATGTGAAACAGGCCATCCTTGCCCCGAATCACGCAGGGGTCGCGCATGAGCTTGTCCTTGGCCACGGTGGGGCGCAGAAAGGTGCTGTCTTTTTTTAGCGCCGACCAGGTGTAGCCATCCTGGCTGTGAGCCAGGTGGAGGCCATCCTGCCCGTTGCCTTTGAAGTAGGCAAATATCAGCGCCTGTTCTTTGGGTAAAGGCTGTTGGGCAAAGATATTCGAGTACAGAAAAAAGCCAACGAAAAGCAGGAAAGCCTTAGCGTTTTTTGAGGAGAGAAATTGCGGCATCTGGGGGGCTTTTTACAATCGTTTTTTGGAATGCTTGGTGGGCTTTAGCTGAATATAAGTGGGCTGGTCCCGGTCGCAGGTGAGCTTGCCGTTGATGTAGTGCAGTTCGGCTACTTGTATCAGGCTGCGCTTGGTGGCGATGGTGGCGGCCGCGGAGGGTGTGCCTTCGGTGCGGCCGGGATGGGTGAAATAGAACAAATAAGCTCGGTCGCCCTGCACTACCACGTCGGGGTGGCCGCCGATGGCCTGATCTTCCGGGCCTTTGCCGGGCAGCTCCACGAGGCGTTCTTCCTGCGGCTGCCACTGCTGCAAGTCGGTGGAACTGTACACGCCTAAGCCCTTCCACTTGTCGATGATCATCCAGTAGCGGTCATGCCAGCGAAACACTTTGGGGCCTTCGCCGCGCTCCTTGAGGGCCAGACCTTTATCCTGCCACGTGTACAGGTCGGGGCTGTCGGCGTAGTAGATAGATTTGCCGTCGCGCTCGTTGTTATACCACATGCGCCATGTGGCATCGGGGAGGCGAAAGACGCTGGCATCAATCACCTTATCGGTAATGAGAGGCAGGGTCGATTCGTACTTCCAGTTCAGCAAATCGGAGCTGGTGAGGTGCAGAATATGGCGCGGGTGGTTCCAATCAGTAAATATGCCCGGCACATAGGTCAGAAACATATGGTAACCACCCTGAGCGTCCTCCACGACATCAGGCGCCCAGTGCGTGTATTGCGGGGTAGGGCGGTAGTTGATGTTGGCCGTATCGCGGTAGCTCCACGTGGCGCCACCATCCACCGATTCGGCAATGCTGATGCGCGTGCCGTGCACCCAGGTTACGCCTTCGGCAGCGGGGTCGGTGGCGCGGCGGTTGGTGTAAAACATAAACCACTTTTTCTGCTGCTTATTCCAGATCACAACAGGGTCGGCGGCGCCGTCGAAAGTAGGGTCACGATACAGCGGCTTAGCCGCCAGCCTGCCAGACGGCCGGCGCTGCGCCAACGCATATGTGGGGGGCAAAATTGAAAGCAAAAGCAGGCAGTAGAAAACGTGTTTTATCATGCTAATTGCCATCAGGTTTTATGGTGTCGGTGCGCGGACTTTCGGCCCATTGCCAAGAGGCCAGCGCATCTGGTCTGGTGGGTGAAAAAGGCGGGGTGTCATTCCTCAGAAACTTCACCAAATCCAGCTTGTTGGCCTTGATGCCCTCCGCCACGCATTTGGCAATCTGGTAGGCGCCATACGGACTGAAATGGGTGTTGTCGGCCAGGGCCTGCGCCTGACCCGGATAGGCATTGGCGGGGTAATGCACGAAGGCTTTTTTCGATTCTTCCACACCTATCGTTTCGTAGAGCGTTTGGGTCATGGCGGTGAGGTCGATGAGGGCCACGTTCTCGGCGCGGGCGACGTTGCGGGCGGCTTCGGGGTAGTCGCCGAGGCTGTTCTCAATCTTGCCATCGGGGCCGAACGAGCGGCGGCTGGTAGAAGTCAGAATAACCGGAATTCCGCCCTTCTTTTTGGCTTCGGCTACGAACAGCTTCAGGCGCTCGGTGTAGGAGTTGTAGGCGCCATCCTGGGGGCCTTTTTCCTTCTGATCATTGTGCCCAAACTCAATGAAAAGGTAGTCGCCGGGCTTCATGATGCTCAGTGCTTTTTCCAGGCGCCGCGAGCCCAGAAAGCTGCCCAAGCTTAGGCCCGATTCGGCGTGATTGGCCACGGCCACACCGGGCTTTAGAAAGCGCGGCAGCATCTGACCCCATGAGGCCCACGGTTCGTACTCCTGATTGACTACGGTGGAGTTGCCGGCCAGAAAAACCGTTACGGCGTCAGGTGCAGGCGTTATTTCCAAAGAACTCAGGCAGGTAGTAGCGCCGTTAAATTCCAGCGTCAGCTTGTTATCCCAATCCAGCTTGGTTAGCTCCCGCGGCTTTAAAGCCACAGAATTGCCCCCCAGGATCTCTCGGCTTTTGATGTTGATAGTAAACGTGTGCGTGCTGAATTTGCCGGCCGCGGTTTCCGTCTTTTCCAGCAACAAGCGGCGCGATTCCGCCTTCACCGACGTAGACGAGCGTCCCTTGGCGTCACCCAGCGTAAAGGTCACATTGTAGTTGCCCTCCGGCAGATCGACGGAGAAATAAAACGGCTTGTCGCTGGTAACAAAATCGCTTTTCAGCGCATCTTTTCCGCCCCGGTCGACGGCCTTGACGGTGGTGTTGAAATCGAAGCCGTAGCCTTGGTCGGGCGTGTAAAGCGCAGAGGGCAGAATCTGCTGATAGCCCGGCGCGGTTTTACCCGATCCGAAATCGAATTTAAAGCTGGTTTTGGTCGGTTGCGCGGCCGTGCTTTCCGCCAGCAGCAGACTAACCAAGCCAGCCAATAAGAGGCGTGTGCGTTTCATATAGGCAGTGGCAGCTACGTGAACGTGCCAACGAACTAAATGTAAACGCCGCCTCGTTGGTAGCTTCCCTGTACTGTAGGGTGCGGCTAAATAACGGCGTGCGCCGCGGCGCGGCCGGCCACGCGGCCCGAGAAGAGGCAGCCACCCAGAAAAGTGCCCTCCAGGGCGCGGTAGCCGTGCATGCCACCGCCGCCAAAGCCCGCTACCTCGCCCGCTGCATATAGGCCGCGCACGGGGTTGCCGTCTTCATTCAGCACCCGCCCGGAAAGGTCGGTTTCGAGGCCGCCCAGCGTTTTGCGGGTGATGATGTGCAGGCGCACGGCAATGAGCGGGCCAGCGGCGGGGTCGAGGAGGCGGTGAGGCTTGGCCGTTCGGATAAGTTTGTCCCCCAGGTAGTTGCGAGCACCGCGCAGAGCCGTTATCTGGCTGTCTTTGCTGAAGGGGTTATCCAGCTGCCGGTCGCGGGCCCGGATTTCGCGCTCCAGCGAAGCCAGATCGATCAGGGGCGCTTCGGTCAGCGCGTTCATGCCCCGCACGAGGTCGGCCAGGTTGTCGCGTACCACAAAGTCGGCGCCGTGCTTTTTGAAGGCTTCGACGGGGGCGGGCGCAGCTTTGCCGAAGGCGCGGCCTAGGGTTTGGCGCCAGTCTTTATTGGTCAGATCAGGGTTTTGCTCTGATCCGGAAAGGGCAAACTCCTTGCGCAGAATACGTTGCGTGAGCACAAACCAGCTGTAGTCGTGGCCCGTTTGGCGCAGGTGGCGCAGGGTGCCCAGCGAGTCGAAGCCAGGGAACAGGGGCACGGGCAGGCGGTTGCCGTGGGCATTGAGCCAGAGGGAAGACGGGCCAGGCAGAATGCGAATGCCGTGGTTGGGCCAGATAGAGTTCCAGTTCTGAATGCCTTCCGGGTAGTGCCACATGCGGTCCTGGTTGATTAAATGCCCCCCAGCCGCCGCGCTGATGCCCAGCATGAGGCCATCGACGTGGGCCGGCACTCCCGATAGCATGCTTTTGGGCGGCTCGCCGAGGCGCGTGGGCCAGTTTTGCCGCACCAACGCATGATTGGCCCCAATACCGCCCGACGTAACGATAACCGCCTGCGCATAAAACGCGAAATCTCCCACGGCTATACGGGAGCTTTTCTGCCCACGCAGCACGTCGCTGGGCTCCAAAATTTCGCCCAGTACGCCGTTCACAACGCCATTTGTCACGATTAGCTCTTCTACCCGATGGCGAAACTTGAAGGTAATCAGCCCGCGCTTTACAGCTTCCCGCACGCGGCGCTCAAAGGGCGCCACCACGCCCGGCCCGGTGCCCCATGTCACGTGGAAGCGTGGAACCGAATTGCCGTGCCCGATGGCGCCATAGCCGCCGCGCTCAGCCCAGCCCACTACCGGAAAAAAGCGCATGCCCTGCTGGTACAGCCAGGAGCGCTTCTCGCCGGCCGCAAAGTCTACGTAAGCCTCGGCCCAGCGCCGGGGCCACTTGTCCTCGGGGCGGTCGAAGGCGGCGGTGCCGAGCCAGTCTTCCAGGGCCAGGGCGTGCGAATCGCGGATGCCGAGGCGGCGCTGCTCAGGTGAGTTGACCAGAAAAATGCCCCCCAGCGACCAGAAAGCCTGCCCGCCCAGACTTTGCTCGGGCTCCTGGTCTAGCAGTAGCACGCGCTTATTCGCGTCGGCCAACTCGGCAGCGGCTACCAGGCCCGCCAAGCCGGCACCAATGACAATAACATCAGCTTCCATAGGCAGAATGGAACAGGTACAAGTACCGAAAGTAAGCTATATCGCCTGATTAAGGCTTTGGATTCTGCGCCTGATGCCAGGTGTTGTAGCGACGTACGATTTGCGGGATGTCGCGCTGCCGGTACTGGCCTGATTTCAGATCGGCGACTAGGTCGGGGAAATCGGCAAAATAAACAGCAGCATCCTTCGGGAATCTCCAGCCATAGACGTCTTCTAGCCGCTTCCTATCCGGGCGATAAATGACGAGGGTGTTGTCGGGGTAGTACATTCCGCGCTTACTCAACGGCCCGAACGCGGGATATTTCGCGTTTTTCCTCGGAGTGACAGGAGGGCTGGATTGACTGTTATTAATCAGGGAGTTGGCATAGGCACTTACGCGGCTGGGGCCAGTAGAATTGCGGTGCCCAGTACTGAGCAAGCCACCACTGCTGAAAGGCGCTCCTCCCTGACCAAGATTGAAACTGTAATAATATAGCTGCGCTTCCCCCGCTACCACCTGCTGCAAGAAACCCCGGCAGGGCGTATCTGAGCCCTTCTGGGCAAAGAGGAGCGAAACGTAGCGTATAGTATCCAGGTCTACATAGTAAGTGAAGGAGGCCAGCTGATAGCCATCCAAAAAAAGGCGTTGGTGGCCCTGTAGCAGAATAAACTCCACCCGATACTGCTGCGTGAGCCTTGGAGCCGGAACAATTGCCCCCCGCAGCGTATCGCCCCCCATCGTGACCACATACCCCGGCATTGGCTTGTTCTTTTGGGCAAACGCGCTAGCACTAAAACTCAGCAGGCTAACAAGCAGAAGCAGATGATACTGCCGGGGTAGAAGACGGCTCATAATAAATAATGAAATATATATCAGACCCTAAGTGAGAAGACAGCCTCCTAGTGTACGGGCTTTTGCGCCTGATGCCAGGCGTTGTAGCGCCGCACAATCTGGGGAATGTCGCGGGCACGGTACTGGCCTGATTTAAGGTCGGCGACCACCTCCGGACAGTCGCTAAAATAAGTGACAGCATCTTTCGGGAATCTCCATCCACTGACATCTTCTAGCTGTAGCTTATCCGTGCGATAGATGACGAGGCTGTTTTTAGGATTGTATACTCCGCGCTTACTCAACGGCCCGGACGTGGAGTGGTTTCCATCTCTATTGGAAATGATACGAGCATTTTCCTGCCAGCTACCACCCCTCAGGGATGCATAGATATTGCCGGGATTGGGGTCTTTAGGATTGCTATAGCTGGAACCGGACCGGCCGTTATTGCTAACAGGTAATCCTTGCCGAACATGATTGAAGCTGTAATGATATAGTTGCGCTTCGCCCGCTACTACCTGCTGCAGAAAACCACGGCAGAGGGTGTTAGTGCCCTTCTGGGCAAAGAGGAGCGAAACGTAGCGTATAGTATCCAGGTCTGCATAGTAAGTGAAGGAGGCGAGCTGATAGCCATCCAGAAAAAGCCGTTGGTGGCCCCGTATCGGAATAAACTCTACCTGGTACTGCTGCGTCAGCCTTGGAGCCGGAACAATTGCCCCCCGCAGCGTGTCGCCGCCGGCCGTAACGACGTAGGCCGGCAAGGGCTTTTTCTGCGCAATAGTGTCCACGCTTAGCCCCAGTAGAAAAGCTAGTAGGAGGGAGCAACGAAACCAGTAAAATAGAAGCTGCATAACGGAATAGAAATACAATTGAGAAAAGCCTACTACTAAGTAAGTAAAGTATAGCTATTCTCCTACGGTTTCGGCCGGTCAATTTGCAACATTCCCATCTTGTGTAGAAAGATAACCGTGTCAAGCGAGCCTACTGCGCCAGTAAATGCCTGCGCGGCTGCCAAAACTGCTTTATCTTTCGCCTTCCCACCTGAGGTGCCGTGCCTGATTAGCCAGCCGCTGGCCGAACCAATGCAAGCAGCCGTATTTCCATTTTGTCAGTATGAAGCAACCATCCTTTTCAGCGGGCTTTGTGCTTGCTTGTTCTCTTTTAAGCTCCTGCCAGATGCAGCAATCGACCGAAACGGGTGACAACTCCGGGGCTATATGGAAATCGGAGGCGTACGCCGTGTATCGCGATAGTGTAGTGCAGGGCAAGCACGTAGCACGCGTGCTTTCACCTACCTCCCTCACGTCGAATTATCAAAGTCCGGCCAACGCGTTTCAGAGCCCCGAGATCAACTTTAAGTTTAGTATAAACGGCAAGGATAACGAGCTTGCGCCGGGCCAGGATCACCGGTTTGTAGCCGTGCCGCGGGCGGGCGCCAACGCACCCGAATTGCCGGTACTCGTGTTTGGGCAGCGCTACGTAGACCCCGGCCCGGTGCCGGCCGATACCTATTTGCCCCCCAACACGCCCATGAAGATCCGGCTGGATATGCGGCCGGTGCTAGAAGCGTTCAAGAAGCAAGGCTACTACACCACGTTCAAGGGCGAAAAGATTTATAAGGAAGACTTTAAAAAGGTATTTGTGGCCGGCAACACAGCGCCGCTCAGCTGGGATTTTGACAACCTCATAAACAAGCCCGAACTGGAGCTGAAAGACCCCGATGGCAACGGCATTTACGAGGCTACGCTGACGCTAAATGCCCCCCAGGCGGCCAAAACCACCGCTGGCAAGTGGGAGAAGTCGATTAAGACCGATGACTTTCCGCAGTACACCTCCCAGTACCCCATTGCCGATGCGCTGTATAATCTGACGCTGGAGGAAGCCCGGCGGGCCGTGGAGCCGGACAGCACCTTCCGCACGGGCAAGGAGTGGGCCGGCGTCTGGACCCGCGACATCAGCTACAGTATCATCCTGGCTATGGGTATCTTGCAGCCGGAAGTGGCGATGAAAAGCCTGATGCGCAAGGTGTCCGGGGATGGCCGCATTATTCAGGATACCGGCACGGGCGGCGCGTATCCGTGCTCCACCGACCGCATGATCTGGGCCACGGCGGCCTGGGAAATCTACAAAGTGACCGGCGACGAGCAGTGGCTGCGCACAGTATATCCCATCATCAAAAAGTCGATTGAGGACGACGTGCAGAACGCTTACAACGCCCGAACGGGCATGGTGCGCGGCGAGTCGTCGTTTCTGGATTGGCGGGAGCAAACCTACCCGAAGTGGATGCAGCCCGTGGACATATATGAGTCGGAAACGCTGGGAACCAACGCCGTGCATTATCAGGGCAACGTGGTGCTCAGCCAGATGGCCCGCATACTTGGCGAGCCGGCCGTGGCCAGCAAACATCAGCAGCTAGCGGAGCAGATCAAGCAGGGCATGAACAAACACCTCTGGATGGCTGAGAAGGGCTATTACGGCCAGTTTCTGTACGGCCGCACCTACAAAATACTGTCGCCACGAGCGGAGGCGCTGGGCGAGGCGCTAAGTGTGCTTTTTGGCGTGGCCGATGGTGATCGGGCGGAGCGAGTGGTGCAAAAAACGCCCACCACAGCTTACGGTATCAGCTGCATCTATCCACAGATTCCGGGCATTCCGCCGTATCACAATAACGGCGTGTGGCCCTTTGTGCAAAGCTATTGGGCGTTGGCGGCGGCCAAAGTTGGCAACGAAGCCTCGCTGACGGAAAGCATGGCCGCCATCTACCGGCCTGCCGCCCTGTTCCTAACCAACAAGGAAAACTTCGTGGCTGAGAACGGCGACTTTGCCGGCACCCAGATAAACTCCAGCAACATGCTTTGGAGCCTTTCCGGCAACCTGAGCCTGGTGTACAAGGTGCTGTTCGGAATGGATTTTCAGGCTGATAAGCTCGTGTTTCGGCCCTTCGTACCAAAGGCATTTGCGGGGCCGCGCAAGCTGGCCGGCTTCAAGTATCGGGGGGCGGTGCTGGATATGGAGATGGAAGGCTACGGCAATGAGATAACGACCATCACCCTGGATGACAAGCCATTAGCGAATGCCACCATTCCGGCCACGCTTACCGGTCGCCATAAGGTGCGCATTCTCTTGGTCGGAAAAGCCCCCCAGACGGCCTCAGTAAACCAGGTAGCCAACCGATTCTCGCCCGCAGCGCCCGAAGTTGCTTTTGCAAACAATCGCATCAACTGGAATAAGCAGGAAGGCGTAAGGAGCTACCGCATCCTGAGAAATGGCCAGACCATCGCCACTACCACGGCCCAGGAGACGCCGGCCGATGCCACGGGGTACGCTGAGTATCAGGTAGTAGCGGTGGATGCCGCGGGTCTCGAATCGTTTGCCAGCGAGCCGCTGGTGGTGAATGGGGAGAAGTTCAGCCAACTGTACCAACTGGAGTCCGTTACTCCGAAGGCGGCTTTGCCGTACAAAGGCTTTACGGGTCAGGGCTTTGTTGAAATCAGCAAAACAAAAAACAAGGCGCTGAGTATTCCCGTGACGGTGCCGGAAACGGGTCTGTACGCCATTGATTTCCGCTACTCTAACGGCAACGGACCGATCAACACGGAGAATAAGTGTGCCCTGCGTACCCTGCGAAACGGTCAGCAACAGCTGGGAACCATGGTAATGCCCCAGCGCGGAGTAGCTGAATGGTCGAACTGGGGCTTCACGAACTCAGTGCAAGTGCAATTGGAAAAAGGCCCCCAGACGTTGACTTTGGCCTTTGAGCCCGCTAATGAGAATATGAACGGCGAGGTGAACCAGGCCATGCTGGACTACTTGCGCCTGACACGAATTCAATAATAACCAATGCCGCAAAACCGTCAAAAATAAACAACCAGAACGTCATGCAGAGCAACGCGAAGCATCTCGCCCGCTTCGTTGCAATAGTAATCTAATGTCAGCGAGCGAGATGCTTCGCGTTGCTCTGCATGACGTTCTTTTCGATTATATTACTATTCCAGCATCAGCACGCGAGATGCTTCGCCCTGCTCTGCATGACAACGATTTAAATAAGGAGACTGAAAATCGTCTTCTGACAAGGCGTTTGGTTCGTCGGTAAAATGTTGGAAATTGCCGCACGTACTTCCCACCCTATACTTTTTTGCTTTAACACCATTTCTTATGATGACTGAACAACTCACCACACTGCGGGCCGGCGTGCTTCACGGCGACGAAATACAAGCACTTTTCCGTCATGCCAAGGCTAATGCCTACGCGATGCCGGCCGTAAACGTGACGGGTACCAACACGGTGAATGCCGTTTTGGAAGCCGCCAAAGCGGTGAATTCGCCGGTTATGATTCAGTTCTCGAATGGTGGCGCCCAGTTTTTTGCGGGTAAGTCAATCCCCAATGGCGACCAGCGCGCCAGCATCGCGGGGGCCATTTCGGGTGCCCAGCACGTGCACCTGATGGCGGAGCTGTATGATGTGCCCGTTGTTCTGCACACCGACCACGCCGCCAAGAAACTGCTGCCTTGGATTGATGGTTTGCTGGAAGCCGGTGAAAAGCATTTCGCCCAGTACGGCCAGCCGCTGTACAGCTCCCACATGCTGGACTTGTCGGAAGAGCCGATTGAGGAGAACATTGAAATCTGCAAGCGCTACCTGGAGCGCATGGCTAAGATCGGAATGACTCTGGAAATTGAGCTGGGCGTAACCGGCGGCGAGGAAGACGGCGTCGACAATACCGACGTGGATAGCTCCAAGCTTTACACCCAACCCGAGGAGGTAGCTTACGCCTATGAGCAGTTGAGCGCTATCAGCCCGCGCTTTACCGTCGCGGCGGCCTTTGGCAACGTGCACGGCGTGTACAAGCCCGGCAACGTGAAGCTGCAACCCAAGATTCTGCACAACTCGCAGGAGTTTCTGCGCAGCAAGCACAACATCACCGAGGCTCTGCCCATCGACTTCGTGTTCCACGGCGGCTCAGGCTCTAGCCAGGAAGAAATTCGTGAGGCCATCAGCTACGGTGCCATCAAGATGAACATCGACACCGATTTGCAGTGGGCGCTGTGGGAAGGCATCAAAGATTACTACAAGAAGAGCGAAGGCTATCTGCAAGGCCAGATCGGCAACCCCGACGGCGCCGATTCGCCCAACAAAAAGTACTACGACCCGCGCGTGTGGCTGCGCAAAGGTGAAGAGACTTTCGTGGCGCGCCTGAAGCAGGCGTTTGAGGATTTGAACGCGGTTAATCGCCGGCCGTAGTTCGCCTCGCCCCCCGGCTCCCTCTCCTAGGGGAGAGGGGGAGCCTAGCGCTGGGCCTCCGCGGCTACGTCGGCTGCCGCCTCCGCAACCGCAACCGCTACCGTGTTCCTTTCTTGGTTTTATAAAGCAACAAAGCCCCCCAGAGGTATATCTGGGGGCTTTTTTTATGCTAACCTTAGCGGATGAAACAGGTAGCCGTACCTGGAGCGAGAGCGGAAGGTGCGGCATAGGCCGAGCGTGAGGCTCCCCCTCTTTTTGGGAGAGGGGGCCGGGGGGTGAGGCTACAACGTCTTCGTAAAGCTTACCCGAATTTTGACCTGAAAATCGGATATTACTTTGAAGGTTTCCTTGAGTGTAACCTGCTCCACTTGCGTGAGCGTGCGCGGGTCGAGGTAGTTGGTAGGAGGGGTGCGGTCGTTGATAATCTGTTGAGCCTGTTTCTTGAGCCGGATGCCCATCAGGTAGTAGTAGGCGTGCAGAAGCTCCTGGTATTCTTTGTCGGTAAACACGTTTTGCTCATTAAGCAAAGCCATGCGCTCGCCGGTATTGGTGGTGAAAATCTGCTGACGCAGGGCGTACACGCGCACCAGATCCACGATGGGCGTCATGGTTTTCTTCAGGTCAAATACTTGCTGCGATCCTTGAGCGAAGGTGCGGATGTTGCGGAAAAACGTGAGGGGCGGCTCGTATTGCAGGGCATTGTTGGCCATGTAGTACAGGAAGCGGTCGAGGCGGCCTTGCAGCTCGGCGCGCAAGTGGTCTTGCAGCTCCGTTACCAGGCTTTCCTCGCCGTAGAGGAAGCGGCAGTCGAAGAAGCTGGAGAATTTCATCACCGTTTCCTGATTCGCTTCCGTCATCCAGGCCGTGTAATTGCGCTTCCAGTGCGAGAGCGAATGCGTCCATTTGGGGTTCATAGCCATCAGGCCGCCCTCGCAAAAGGAGAAGCCAATGTTATTGAGCCGCTCCGACACGATGCGGGCAAACTCCAGAAAATACGCACGCACTGCTTCGCGCTGTTCGTTGGCTTTGTCTTCGTAAATGATGGCGTTATCCTGGTCGGTAAGCAAGGTTTGCTCTTTGCGGCCCTCGCTGCCCAGCACGATAAACGCGAATTTGGCGGGCGGCGGACCCTGCTCCTGAATCACGCCTTCGATAACTTTCAGGGCAATGGTGTCGGAAACGCTGGAGATAATCTGATTCACGATTTCGGGCTTCACGCCGCGGTCCAGCAATTGGTACACCATGTTGGGCACCTGCTGCCAGCGCCGCTTCAGCTCCCGCACCGAGAGCGTCTGCTTCACGGCCTGAATGAACACAAACGGCGACTGCGCCTGGTCGCTGAGCAGCTTGTTGCGGCTGATAAAGCCAATGTACTCGTCGGCCTTTTTTACCAGCAGATACCGGGTTTTGGTCCTGAACATCCGCAGTACAGCTTCATACACAAAGGCGTGACTATCAATGTCTACCACGGGCGCGTCCATAATTGCAGCCACCGGCTGATTCGCGTCGAGCAGGCCGGCTACCACCTTGTCGCGCAGGGTTATATCCGTCACGTAGCCTATGATGGACGCGTCGGGCTCGTCGTTGGTGATGAAGTAGCAGCTGGTGCGCGCGGCGGCCATGCGGCGGGCCACTTCATGAATGGGCGTGCTGCCAGCGCAGGCCACAATATCGCGCAGCTCCACGGTTTCTAGGCGGCGCGAGTAGAGCTGATCGGAGAGGATATAATTTTGCCCCCCAGGCTTCTGATCGGGCCGCAAAAAGTGCGCATACTCAGGGTTGAGCATCTGCTGCCCATACCGGTGCGTGAAGTACTGGAAAAAATCCTCGTACGCCTGGCACAACGCCCGAAAGTCGCGGCGGTGCAGGAAGTACACGCGCGTGCCTTTGCGGGCCATCACGGTGCGCAACGACCGTTTTTTATTCAGGAGCACCGATACGCCCCCGTAGCAGGAGCCTGGGGGGCAAATTTCGATCAGGCGCTTGTTCTGCTGGCTGTCGTAGAAAAACGTTTCGTACTCGCCCTCCGCCACCAAATCAATCCCGCGCAGCTTCGACACATCCTGCAGATAAATAACCGCTTCCTTGGGGTGCGTCACTTCCTGCAGCAAGGCAGCTACTTCCTCCAGCACGTCTTCGGGCAGGCGGTTGAAAGGCGTTACCGTTTTGAGAAATTCCAGGCGGTCGTTCATGTCAGAAAATAAGGAGCAGAGCCACTAGGGCAGCGAGGGCCAGAACTATTATGAAATGGGTGGAGGGGCGCCACCGCCGCGAAACGGTTTTCCCGGGTTCGCCAAGAGGTCGTTGGGCCATCATTATTTGTTCGTTGATGTCGCCGCGCTCCCAAAGTGCAAAAAAGCAGCGCGCCGTGGCATACGCGTCGGTCAGCGCGTCGTGCTCGCGCGCCATTGGCTCATTAAAAAGCCGTTGGTGCAGCTCATTTAACCGCAGCCCGCGTTTTGGCTGAGTCGAATACTGTAGAAAGCGGGCCGAAGTAATCATGGTGCAAAACGTGGGTAGCTCACTGACCGGATTATCAAGCCCGGCGCGATAAAAGCCCACGCCCATCATATGATAATCGAGCTGCATAAAATGCGCGACTACAAACGGCTGATACTGGAGTAAATCGTCGTACAAACGGCGCATTACCTCGTGCCGCGGCTTCCCGTGTTCCCGCAAAAATTCCGGCGTGATGCCGTGAATGGTAGCAGAGGCCGGGCTCATGTCGTAGTCGCTAGACAAGATGTAATGATTCTCCGCCTTTACTTCCTGACCGTCGCGCGTGTACACCACCCACGCCAACTGGGCTATATGGGGCCAGTTGTCGCGACTCGAATACGGCTTGTTCCAGTCCTGCGGGATGCCGGAAGTCTCTGTATCAACGAAAAGCAGATATTCTCTCACGCGGCCCTGCTTTAGGTGTGATTGTTCAACGATGGCTACCGCTGGGGGGCAAATTTACGTCCTAGCGCTTGCCCGAATGCAGCGACGACTCCCGAATAAATAATTGCGGCTGCAACACCACCTGGCGCTGATAAAAGGGCGTGCCTTTGGCCTCTACCAGTTCCATAAATAAGCGCACCGTTGCCTGCCCCATTTCCTCGCAGCGCTGATCTACGGAAGTCAGCATGGGCTCGGTGATGGCAGTGAAGCCTTCGTTGCTGAAGCCTGCCAGCGCAATATCCTGTGGCACGCGAATACCCCGGCTTTTGAGTAGTTGGAGCGCGCCCAGAATAGAGGAGTCGCCGGCGGCAAAAACGCCATCGGGCGGATTCGGCAGCGAGAGTAGCTGCTTCATGCCTTCCTGGCCCTGTTCAAGAGTCATGTCGGAATAAACGATCAGCTCTTCATCGGGGGGCAAATTGAAGCTGCGTAGGGCGTCGAGGTAGCCCTGGCGGCGGTTTTTGTAGATGTTCAGGTGCTGCGGACCCGCAAAATGCGCCACCCGGCGGCAGCCCTGCTCCAGCAGGTGCTTGGTGGTTTGAAAGGCACCTTCCCGGTCATTCAGCACCACCGCATTCACGTTGTCGCCTTCCAGAATGCGGTCGAAAAAGACCAATGGAATACCCCGTTTGCGCACCTTTTCAAAGTGTTTGAAATCGCGTGTATTGCGGGCTAACGATACCAGAATGCCCGCTACCTGCGCATTAAGCAAGGTTTCGATATTCTTGCGCTCGTTGGCTACATCCTCATTCGACTGGCAAATAATGACGCTAAATCCTGCCTTGCGGGCCGCCGTTTCGATGCCATGTACCACCGAAGGAAAAAAGCGGCCTTCTATATAGGGCACAATTACGCCTATAAGCTTGCTTTTGCCCTTGCGCAGTGCCGCCGCCATATGATTGGGCTGGTAGTTAAGCTTTTTGGCCAGCTTCAATACTTTCTGCTTGGTAGCAGGCCCAATACTGTAGTGGTCGCTGAGCGCGCGGGAAACCGTGGTCATGGAAACGCCTAGCTCCTTCGCTAAATCGGCCATGGAAACTGGGCTGTCGGGCACTTCCTCTTTCTTAGGTTTGCGTGGGTTCATAATTTGTATTCGTGGTACTCGGTGGGTGGGTACCAGCCCATGGCTCGTTCATTCGCTCCCGCTGTCAACGAAGAGTAACAATGAATCCGCGCAATTTTACTTATTTAAGCATAGATTACACAATCGTTAATGTAAACCAAATGCTTTGATGAAAAAACTTCTATATCTGAGCTTGCTGCTAGTCGCTCATTGGGCACAGGCGCAGGCCAGCAAAGACCTGATTCCGGCCCACGATCCGGTGATGATTCGGCAGGACGGCACATATTATATGTTCTGCACAGGGCCAGGCATTGCCATATGGTCGTCGAAAGATAGACAACAATGGCAGCGCGAGAAGCCCGTATTCAGTGAGGCGCCCAGCTGGGCGGTAAAAGCTGTGCCGGGTTTCAAAAATAACCACATCTGGGCGCCCGATATTTCCTTCCAGAATGGGCAATATTACCTTTATTATTCCATCTCGGCCTTCGGAAAAAATACCTCCTGCATTGGCTTAGCCACGAATAAAACCCTGAACCCGGCATCACCCGATTACAAATGGGTAGACAAAGGCAAGGTCATTCAATCGGTGCCGGGCCGGGATATGTGGAACGCCATCGACCCCAATCTGGCCCGTGATGCAGACGGGGCGCCGTGGCTCAGTTTCGGCTCCTTCTGGAATGGAATCAAGCTGGTGAAGCTCCGCGACGACCTGACGGCCCCCGCCCAACCCGAGCAGTGGCGCACCATCGCCAGCCGGCCCCGCAACGCCCAGTTCACGGACTCCATGCCCGGCGACGCGGCCATTGAAGCCCCCTTTATTTTTAAGAAAGGCGCTTATTATTATCTGTTTACGTCGTTTGACTACTGCTGCCGTGGCCCGCAAAGCACCTACAAAATGGTTGTGGGCCGCGCCAAGGAAATTACGGGCCCTTACACCGATAAGGCCGGAGTGGGCTTGGAGCAAGGCGGCGGCACGCTGGTGATGGAAGGCAACAAAGACTGGTATGGCGTAGGGCACAACTCGGTGTATACCTTTGATAACCAGGATTACCTGGTGTTTCACGGTTATGATGCGGCCGATAAGGGACGGGCCAAGCTGCGGATGGAGAAGCTGGTTTGGGATAAAGAGGGCTGGCCAACACCGGGGCAGAAGTAATTAGCGCGGCAAGAAGTTTGTTTTTGCATACTTTGCACAAACGATTGTGAAATAACGTCTCAAAATTGGAAGCAGTGGTTGCGTAATCCGATTCTTAAATTGAATTTGTGAAGCCAGACGGCTGTGTAAAATAAGTTTGCTTCATGCCTGACCATGAGCTGCACAGGGCAAATCCCACCTCATTTCCCTGAGCCCGTTTTTTATAGTTCTCTTTGCTGAATTAACACGTAGACAGAATGTAGGATGGGGGCATTTATCTTCAGCCGCTCAGAAAGACTAACACCGAAGCTTTAAAACCAACTTTCGCATGAATCCATTAGTAGCTATCCGCCAGTTTGACCAAAGCATCTGGCTTGACTTCATTCGGCGCAAAATTCTCATCAACGGTGAGTTGCAGCGTCGCATCACCGACGAAGCCCTGCGCGGCGTCACGTCCAATCCAGCCATTTTTGAGAAGGCCATCGGAGGCAGCGACGACTACGACGCGGCCATTGAAAGCTTGGCTTTGCAGAATAAATCGGCAGATGAAATCTACACCGAGCTGGCCATTGCCGACGTGCAGCACGCCTGCGACCTTTTCCGCCCCGTGTACGACAGCCACGATAACGCCGGCGACGGCTACGTGAGCCTGGAAGTATCGCCGGCGCTGGTGAACGATACGGAAGGCACCATTGAGGAAGGCATGCGCTTCTGGAAAGCCGTCGACCGCCCCAACGTGATGATTAAAGTGCCGGCAACTCTGGAAGGACTGCCCGCCATTCGCCGCCTCATTGCCGAAGGAATCAACGTGAACGTGACGTTGATCTTTGGGTTGGAGCGCTACAGGCTGGTTGCTGAGGCCTATATGGCTGGTCTGGAAGACCGCGTGAAGGCCGGCCAGCCTATCGACAACATCGCCTCCGTGGCCAGCTTCTTCCTCAGCCGCATTGATGTGCTGATTGACCCCATGCTGGAAAAGATTGCGGCTGAAGGCGGCGAGAAAGGCTCACTGGCGCAGTCGATGGTGGGCGAAGTAGCCTTGGCCAGCGCTAAGCAGGCGTATCAGATCTATAAAGAAATATTTGCGGGGCCGCGCTGGGAGGCTTTGCAGGCAAAAGACGCCAATACCCAACGCTTGCTGTGGGCCAGCACCGGCAATAAAAACCCGAAGTACGACGACCTCAAGTACATCACTAACCTTATCGGGCCGCGCACGGTGAACACGGTGCCGGTAGAAACGCTGGATATTTTCCGCGAAAAAGGCCAGCCTGCCAACCACCTGGAAGAAGGTCTGGAGAAAGCGCAGGAAGTGCTGCGCCGCCTGCCCGAACTTGGGCTTAACCTGGAGGAATTGACCAACCATTTGGAGGTTGATGGCGCCAAGAAATTCAACGAGCCCTTCGGCAAACTCATGGAGTCGTTGGAGAAGAAACGGCAAAAAGCCTTGGGCATCACGGTGGCTTCGGCTACAATGCAGCTAGGCGAGTCTCAAACGGCCATTGATGCTAAGATTAAGGAGTTCAACGGTAAGAACTTCACCGAAGGCTTCTGGCAAAAAGACGCCGCCCTCTGGACCCAGGATGCGGAGGCTCAACAGAGTGTGCGCAGCTTTATGGGCTGGCTGCGCGTAGCCGAAACGATGGTGCAGGCGGTGCCCGAAATCGAGCAGTTTGTGCACGAGGTAAAAGCCGCCGGTTTCAAGCACGTAGTCGTGATGGGGATGGGCGGCAGCACGATGGCACCTATCGTGTTCAAAGAGTCGTTCCCGATGGGCGAAAACGGCCTGCCTATCTCAGTGCTCGATACGACAGACCCCGGCACCGTAAAGCAGATCGAAGAATCGGTGCCGCTGGCTGACACGTTGTTTATCGTTGCCAGCAAATCGGGTACGACGGCCGAGCCGTTGGCTTTCGGCGACTATTTCTACGACCGTATAAAACAGATAAAGGGCGATAAGGCCGGCGAAAACTTCGTGGCCATTACTGACCCCGGTTCTAAGTTCGTGACCTCGGCCACGGAGCAAGGCTACCGGCGCATCTTTCTCAACTTCCCGGAGGTTGGGGGGCGTTTTTCGGCCCTGACTTACTTTGGCTTGGTGCCCGCGGCCCTGTACGGAATAAGCATTGGTGAGCTGCTGGCCCGCGCCATCGGGATGATGCGTGCCTGCGGTGCTTATGGCAGCACTGGGGGGCAAAATCCGGGCTTGGAGCTTGGAGTGGCCCTCGGCGTACTGGCCGAGCAAGGTCGCGACAAGCTGACGCTGGTAGTGCCCAACTCGTTGAGCGACTTAGGGCTGTGGCTGGAGCAGCTGCTGGCTGAGAGTACCGGCAAAGAAGGCAAAGGCATTCTGCCGGTGGCGGGTGAGCCGCTCGGGGAGCCCAGCCTGTACGGGCACGACCGAGTATTCGTGTACGTGGGCTACGAGAATGAAGCGGACGAAGCCAACCAAAGCAAGCTGCAAGCCTTGCAGCAGGCGGGCCACCCGGTTATCACCATTCTGATGAAGGATGCCTTGGATCTGGGGGCTGAATTCTACCGCTGGGAAGTAGCCACAGCCGTAGCCAGTGCGGTGTTTGGTATCAATCCCTTTGATCAGCCTAACGTGCAGGCCGCCAAAACTGCTACCGACCGCCTGATGAAAGTGGTAGAGCAGGAGGGCCAGATTCCGCAGAAAGAGCAGCCCAAAGTGACCGAAAACGGCGTGGCCTACTACACCGCTGTAGGTGGTAATGATGCCGCCGAAGTGCTGCAAAACTTCTTCGCCCAAGCCAAGCCCGGCGACTTTTTGAACGTGCAGGCTTACCTCACCGAATCGCCGGCGATGAATGAGAGCTTGCAGCAGCTGCGGGCTCAGGTGCAGGAGCAGCTGCACATTGCTACTACCTCGGGGTATGGACCGCGCTTTTTGCACTCCACGGGGCAGTACCACAAAGGTGGACCCAACACGGGCCTGTTTGTGCAGTTTACCGTTGATCACCCGCAGGATTTGCCGTTGCCGGGCCGCTCGTACACGTTTGGTACGTTCAAGAATGCCCAGGCCCAGGGCGACCTAGAGGCCTTGCAGCAAAATGATCGGCGCACGTTGCGGGTGCATCTGGGTTCCGATGCCGGACAAGGAATAAAAACTATGTTGGCAGCACTGGCTACTGCGCCGCTAAGCGTGCAGGAAGCGTAAGCTGATTACAAATGGCCTGCTCACTTGCAGGGCAGGCCATTTGTTTTTACGTGTTCATTCCCATCTCTTAATTCCATCTATATGAGAGTAAACCTAACCGTTGCGGCAGCTTGCCTTGGAATAGCTGCTTTTTTTTCTGCTTCTGCACAATCGATTGTGAAGCCGGAGCTTAACCCGCCGGGGGGCAATCCTATCATTAAAAACAAGTATACTGCCGACCCGGCTGCGCTGGTTTACAAAGACAAAGTGTACATCTACGCCGGCCACGATGAAGCGCCGCCCAAGCAGGAGCGCTACGTGATGAACGAGTGGCTCTGCTTTTCGTCGTCGGATATGGTGAACTGGACGGAGCATCCGGTGCCACTGGCGGCCAAGGATTTTGCCTGGGCCAAGGGCGACGCGTGGGCTTCGCAGGTGGTGGAGCGCAACGGCAAGTTTTATTGGTACGTGGCCGTGGAGCACGGTACTATCCCAGGCAAAGCCATTGGGGTAGCGGTGGCCGATAATCCGTTGGGGCCATTCAAGGACGCGCGCGGCTCAGCTCTGATTACCAACAATATAACCACCAAGGCTACGATTAGCTGGGACGATATTGACCCCACCATCTGGATTGATGGAAAAGGCCAGGCGTATCTGTTTTGGGGGAATACAGCTTGCTACTACGCCAAGCTCAAGCCCAACATGACTGAGCTGGACGGCCCAATCCAAACCGTGGACCTGCCCAAGTTCACCGAAGCCCCCTGGATTCATAAGCGCGGCGACTGGTATTACTTGTCGTATGCGTCAGGCTTTCCGGAGAAAATCGTGTACGCCATGAGCAAGAATATCGAAGGGCCGTGGGAGTACAAAGGTATTCTGAATGAAATAGCAGGCAATTCCAACACCAACCACCAGGCTATCATTGACTTCAAAGGCCAATCGTATTTCATCTATCACAACGGCGCCTTGCAAACCGACGGCGGCAGCTTCCGCCGCTCCGTCTGCATCGATAACCTTTACTATAACAAAGACGGCACCATGAAGCGCGTGGTGATGACAACCGAAGGAGTGAAGCCGGCTAAATAACCGCACTGTTTTGGCAACAGCAAGGGCCGACTGCATGCAGTCGGCCCTTGCTGTTAATTGGTATTTGGTACGGAGCTAATTTATATGATGAAGAAAGTTGCGGAAGCTACTTCGATTTTGGCTTGGCTGAGATTCGATACAGCCCCGCGCCGTGTCGTCGGATGTGGGGGGCAAATGTGCCGGTAAACGTGCCCACTTCCTTGCCCGTCCACAGGTTACGAATAGTGCAGGCGGAGTTGAAACCCAATTGCTGTAAGGCTACCTCCATCTGCGCAGAATCGGGCGGAACGGGCTTAAACGGGTTTTTGGTGAACACCAGAAACTGCACCGTGCCGCCGGTATTCTGCGAGGCGCCCGCGTTGTCGAGGCCGACGGTAGCGGTGAAGCGGGTGAAGCCGGGGGGCAAATCGTACTCAATCATGGAGTTGGAGTGGGTGCCGATGCCGTTCGGGTACTTTTTGCCCCCCACCAGCAGCTCAGCGCCCGATACGCTTTTGTTGGCCGTTACCTTACCCCAACCAGCCGAAGCTTGCTTCCAGGGAATGGTACTCAGGGCCACGCTTTTTTGCCCATCGGATAGGGTAGGAGCCAGCCAATCGGCGTGGTCCCAGGCAATGTCGTCGCCGCCGTTGCGCACGTTTAGGTAGAGCTTTTTTGCCCCCCGAATGTCGATGTCAACCGGCTTACTATGCCCGGGCGTCTGGCGCGTAATCAGCCCACTCGACCACGCCGCTTCTTCCTCCGCAGCAAGCTCCTGGTCCTGCGCATTAAACAGGGCCAGGTATTTGTCGCCGGTTTTAGGGTCGTCGGCAACCCAGGCAATGAGGTCGTTTCGGCGGAATAGCTGACGGTTGTTGGTGCTTGTGCTATGCATGGCCAACACTTCCTTATTGGTCAGCAGAGAAAGAGTAAAGGCGTCATTGCTAGGCAAGTCGCCCCCAAACATCAGCGGGGAGCGAAACACCGACCACAGCGACATGAGCGTGTACTGCTCGTCTTTGGTGAAGCGCGACATACGGTCGTCGCCCCGCTCGGCCCGAATCCCGATGCGGCCCAGCGGCAGCATATCGGCATCGGGCCAGGCGCCGGGCATGCTGTAGGGCGCCCACCGGTTGCATACTTCAAAGTGCTCCTTCAGCTGCTCCCAACTATCCCAGAAGTCGCCCACGGTGCGCCACATATTGGCGTGCTGCTGCACATGCTTGGCCTGGGCAATGGGCGTTTCGCCCGGCGACGTGCTCAGCACAATTGGCCGGCCGGTCAGGTCAATGGCCTTGCGAATCATCTCCACTTCGGGCGCATGGTAGGGCGAGGAAAGGTCATCGACTTTCACGAAATCCACGCCCCAGTCGGCGTACATCCTGAACAGCGAGTTGTAGTACTCCTGCGCGCCCGGCCGCCCAGCCACTACGGTGTACATATCGCGCAGCCAGCCCGCTTGGTCTTCCGTCGAGTAGATATCCGCCGCTGTTGCCTTGCTCCCCAGAATGGGCAGCTTGCGGTTTACAGCCACCACGGGCACGCCGCGCATAATATGAATACCGAATTTGAGCCCTTTGCTGTGCATATAATCAGCCAACGGCTTGAAGCCCTGCCCATTTGCCGCCGACGGAAACCGATTGACGGCCGGCACGAAGCGCCCGTATTGGTCGATGTTCCATTCAGGGTTTTTCTCGTTGTAGCCGTGGGCCGTGTCGTTGCCCACGTACCACCGAATGTCCACTACCACGTATTGCCAGCCGCTGGTTTTGAGGTACTTCGCCATATAATCGGCGTTGGCTTTCACCTCGGTCTCGGTTACGGTAGGGCCATACGAGTCCCAGCTATTCCAGCCCATCGGCGGAGTAAGCGCCCACTGATGAAAAGCGCGCGTGGGTGGCATTTTCTGGGCCTGCGCAGATAGCGCCAGCGCCAAGGCTGGGGCCAGCAGGAGTCTGGTTTTGTGGTTCATAGACGTGATGTTCAACGAGGGCCTCACCCCCGGCCCCACTCCTAGGGGTGAGGCAAAGAGCCCAGGGCCAAAAAAATGGGTGGAAAAAGAAACCGGCTGCTTCCTTTTTCCACCCATCAACTTCGGATTGATAAATCGTTTAGCGCTTTCCAGGAACGCGCAACACCGTGAAGGAATTGGGGGCCAACGTATAGCTTATCGTCGAAGATTTGACCGCAAACTTTTCCTCCTTAGGAGCAATGTTCATGGGCTGCTCGATGCTGTTCACTGCCTGCAAATCGTTGCTGGCAAGTACAATAGCTTTACCCGATTTGCCCAGTTTCTTGGCACCGGCCAGGTTCAGGGTTACGGTGCGGGGCTGGGGCGAGTAGTTTACCAGTTTCACCACTACTTCACCGGCTTTATCGTCGGCTACGGCGCTGGCGAATAGGTTATCCTGGCCGTTTTTGGCGTTGTTGCCGAGCTGCACGGGCAGCATAGTAGTGCCCGGATTAGTGGCAAACAGCTTCTGCACGTAGTAGTTGGGCGTGCCGTAGGCTTTCAGGTTGTCGAACCAGATAAGGTCAGGCGTCCACTGCCAGGCATCCACGTGAGCAAACAGAGGAGCGTAGGAAGCCATTGTTACAACGTCAGCGTTGCGCTCTAGGCCCGTCATAAAGGCGGCTTCCGAGATGGCGCAATCCCAGTTGTTTTTGTTGTCGGGGCTGCCGATGGCTACGCTTTGGGCAGCGTATTCGCCAGCGAAGATCTTGGGGCCTGTGCGGGGGTAGTTGTCGTAGCGGCCCACATTCTCACGAAACCACTCAGGCTTGGCGTAGTAGTGCTCGTCAATCAGCTCGGCTTTTAGCTCCCGCAGCTTTGCGCTGGCCTTATCAAACAGCTCGCCACCCGGCGACGGACCAGCGCTGCTCACGATGTTCATATTGGGGTACTTGGCCTTCACGGCTTTGGCAAACGGCTCGTAGCGCTCCAGATATTGCGGGCCCCATTGCTCGTTGCCAATCCCGATGTATTTCAGATTGAATGGTGCCGGATGACCCATCGCCACCCGTTTTGCCCCCCAGGTGCTAGTAGCGGGTCCGTTAGCAAACTCAATCAGATCCAGTGCATCCTGAATGAAGGTGTCGAGGGTCGGGTCATCTTCGGCGTGGTCGTGGGCGGGGGCGCTGGGGCCACCGGCGGCCGTGATGGGGGCCAGTTCTGCGGAGTTGAACTGGCAAGCCATGCCTACGTTCAGAATAGGCAGCGGCTCAGCGCCAAGATCTTCGGAAAGCTGGAAATACTCGAAGAAGCCCAAGCCAAACGACTGATAATAATCGGGCGTGAAGCGGTGCTTAAACTCCGTATTCCAGCGGTTGATGATAGGCGAGCGGCTGGCCACATCACCAATGGTTTCCTTCCACTGGTAGCGGTTGTCGAGCGTGACGCCCTCTACGATGCAGCCGCCTGGGAAGCGCAGGAAGCCGGGGTTCATGTCCTTCAACAGCTGCACGAGGTCGGCCCGCATGCCGTTTTCGCGCTTCATCCAGGTGTTTTTTGGGAATAACGATACCACATCCAGATCGAGCGTGCCGGTGCCGTCTACGGTGAGCTTCAGGCGCGCTTTGGCGGCCGTAGCCGAGGGCTTCAATACTACGCTGTACTTTTTCCACTCATTGGTCAGGCCAGTGATTTTGGCTGTGGCCAATACCTTACCCGAGGCAGGCGCTTCGGGGCCGCTTGCCTGGGCACGGGCGGGCTCCTCTATCGTCACATTTAGCCCCCCAACATTGCCGGGGCCACGACGGGCATACACCGAAAACGTGTACTCGGCCCCCTCCTTCACGCCCATTCCCCGGAAGCCTTCGTTCACGAAGCCCGCGTCGGGGCTGGCGGTGGTAGCGGTCAGGCGGAGGAAGTGGCTGTTCTTTTCGCTGATGGGCTGCTGGCTGGAAACCGTGTAGGTGGAGAGGGCCGAGGCCCCTTTGATGCCTTTCCAGCCGATCAGGCGGTCATCGGTTTCAAACGACTTGTTCTTCACCAGCTCGGGGTAAAGACCGCCATCAGCGCCGAAGTTGATATCCTCGAAAAACAAGCCATACATAGTCTTGGCAACCGGAGCGCCGGGCTTGTTTACCTGCACCGTAATAGTGCTGGTAGGGCTGGCCGTCTGGGCGTGTACCAAATTGGTAGTCAGCGCTCCACAGAGGCCTAAACCGAACACAATCGATTGTGCTCGATGGGAAATAAAATGTGTCTTCATGAGTATATTTTTAGGTGGGATGTAGCGTGTTGAAGTCATGACGCAAATCATTTAAAAAAAGCCCCCCAGAAGGTAACTGGGGGGCTTTTTTGGTTACCAGTAAACCGTGTAGAGGGTGGTGATGAGGATAAAGACCACGATAGAGCCAATAGCGAAGCTACGGTTCGTTTTGAACATGCTCCGGTCAATTTCCAGCCCGTTGGTTTTTACGCCCATACTGTTCTCAATCAGGCTAATAACCACCATCATCAGTACGCAAATGACGAACACGATGCCCATACGGTCGAGGAAGGGAATCTCGTAAACGCCGGTTGCGCTCGGCACGGCAAAACCGATGGGAGCCAGGAACGACAGATCCATCATGTTCGGCAGGAACTTCAGCAGCACCGATAGCAGGAAGCCGCCGATGGTAGCAAACAGGGCCGCCGTAGAGGTGGTTTTCTTCCAGAAGAAGCCCAGAATAAACATGGCGAAAATACCCGGCGACACGAAGCCTGTGTATTCCTGAATGTACTGGAAGCCGCCTTTCTTGTCGATGCCCAGGAAGGGAGCGATGAGCACGCCCAAAATCATGGCGACTACCACCGAGATTTTGCCTACGCGTACCAACTGCTTTTCCGAGGCGCCCTCGTTGAACACTTTCTTATAAATGTCGAGGGTAAAGATGGTGGCAATACTGTTGGCTTTGCCAGCCAGCGAGGCTACTACCGCTGCCGTAAGAGCTGCAAAAGACAAGCCCTTCAAGCCTACGGGCAGAATATTGAGCAGCACCGGGTACGCCCGGTCAGGGTTCAACTCTCCATCCTGCATCATTTCACCACCGAATACGTCGGCCTTAAACAGTACATACGCTGCAATACCTGGCAACACAACAATTACCGGCATCAGCATCTTCAGGAAAGCAGCGAACAGCAGGCCAGCGCGAGCCGTTGGCAGGTCGGCACCCAAGGCGCGCTGGGTGATATATTGGTTGCAACCCCAGTAGTTCAGGTTCACAATCCACATACCGCCAAGTAGCACCGTCAGGCCGGGCAGATCGAGGTAGTTCGGATTGTCGCGATTGAAAATCATGTGGAAGTGGTCGTTGGCCTGGCTCGTCATTAGCGAGAAGCCCTTAAGCACGCCCGTACTGCCGTAATGCTCAGCCACCAGATTCAAGGCCAGATACGTAGTCGCCAAACCGCCCAGAATCAGGAAGAATACTTGAATTACGTCGGTGTAGCCGATTACTTTCATACCACCCAGGGTGATGAAAATAGCGAAGATCGCCAGCAGATACATGCAGAGCGTAATGTCGAAACCCGAGATGCTGCTGATGGCAATAGCCCCTAGGTAGAGAATCGAAGTCAGGTTTACGACCACATACAGCATAAGCCAGAACACAGCCATAATCATGGCCACCGTGCTATTGTAGCGCTGGCTCAAGAACTGCGGCATCGTGGCAATGTTGTTTTTCAGGTATACCGGAATGAAAAACACCGCCACGATAATCAGCGTGATAGACGCCATCCACTCGTAGGTGGCAATGGCCAGACCCATCTTAAACCCGGAGCCCGACATACCCACAAACTGCTCAGCCGAGATGTTGGAAGCAATGAGGGAAGAGCCAATGGCCCACCACGTTAGCGAGCCTTCGGCGAGGAAGTAATCCTTTGAGTCGCCGTCCACCGTGCCATCGTGCGTGTTTTTGCGGCGATAAATCCAGATGCCATAGCCGGCAACAATGATGAAGTAAATAATGAAAACGATGTAGTCAATCGTTGCGAGCTGATTCATTTGAAAGGAGTAGGGCTTTTGGCTGACAGATGGTAAGGATTTGGGAAAGTAGTGAAATTATCGGCTGCCATAAGCTACTTCGTTGTAGCGCAACTCATTTTTAAAGGTGCGCAGCTTGGTATCGTCATCTATCAAAACGTATTCGATACCGGCCATCTCGGCAAAGTCCTCTAAATATTCGGCCGTTAAATTCTGGCTGTAGCCCGTGTGGTGAGCACCGCCGGCCAGAATCCAAGCCGCCGCGCCTACTGTTAAGCTGGGTTTTACTTTCCACAGTACGCGGGCTACGGGGAGCTTCGGCAGGTCTTGCTCGGGCTCTACGGCTTCCACTTCATTCACCAGCAAACGGAAACGATTGCCCATGTCAACCAGCGTAGCGTTCAGGGCTGGGCCGGCGGGGCAGTTGAACACGAGGCGCACCGGGTCAGCTTTACCGCCAATTCCTAAGGGGTGTACTTCGCAGCGCACTTTGCCCGTGGAGATGGTGGGGCAAATTTCGAGCATGTGGGAGCCCAGCACCTGATTGTTGTTGGGTGCCAGGTGGTAGGTGTAGTCTTCCATGAAAGAATTGCCCCCCGGCAGACCAGCGCCCATCACTTTCATAGCCCGCACCAGCGCTGCCGTTTTCCAGTCGCCCTCACCACCAAAGCCGTAGCCCTCAGCCATCAGGCGCTGCGTAGCAATGCCGGGTAGCTGAGCCATGCCGTGCAAATCCTCAAAGGTATCGGTGAAGCCTTTGGCGCCGGTGTCCTGCAAAAACTTGCGCATACCGGCCTCAATGCGAGCCGCCTCGCGCAACGACTCGCGCTGGCTGCCGCCATCTTTTAACGTGTCTGCCAACTCGTACTGCTGGGCGTAGTCGGCCATCAACTCATCGATCTGCGCGTCGCTCACTGCATTGATGACAGCCACTAAATCGCCAATACCATACGTGTTCACGGAGTAGCCAAACTTGATTTCAGCTTCCACTTTGTCGCCCTCGGTCACGGCTACGTAGCGCATATTATCGCCGAAACGGACAAATTTTGCCCCCTGCCAGTCGGCCCAGGCGCAAGCCACGCGGGCCCACACATTCAGGCTCTGGTGCACGGCGGGATCCTGCCAGTGGCCCACCACCACCTTACGATTTAGGCGCATGCGTGTGCCAATGAACCCAAACTCCCGGTCGCCGTGCGCCGATTGGTTGGTGTTCATGAAGTCCATATCGATGTCAGCCCACGGAATATCGCGGTTGAACTGGGTGTGCAAATGAGCCATCGGCTTGTGCAGAATCTTCAGGCCGTTGATCCACATTTTGGCGGGCGAGAAGGTATGCATCCACGCAATCAGCCCCACACAGTTCTTGGTGGTGTTGGCATCCTGCATGAGCTGATAAATCTCATCGGGGCCAGTTAGCACAGGCTTGAACACGATTTTGATGGGTAGCTCGGTGTCCAGCGCAGCAGCAATCTGCTGAGAATGCTGCGCCACCTGTTCCAGCGTTTCGGGGCCGTAGAGGTGCTGGCTACCAGTAATAAACCAAGCTTCGTAGTGGGAAATGTCTAGCATAATTAGGGAGAGTTTTAAAGACTTTGGTCATGCAGAGCACAGCGAAGCATCTCGCGTGTTTAGTTGTTTAGCTTGGCAACATCAGCACGCGAGATGCTTCGGCTCCGCCTCTGCATGACGTTCTGGTTATTCGGATAGCTTCTTAAGACTGCCCGTAATAGGAATTCACGCCGTGTTTGCGGTCGTAGTGTTTTTGAATCAAGGCGTCTTTCAGGCGTGGCACATCGGGGCGCAGAGTGCAGCTGAGGTAAGCCATGCGGGCCACTTCTTCCAGCACTGCGCTATTGTACACCGCCTTTTCCACGGTTTTGCCCCAAGTAAAAGGTGCGTGGTTGCTGAGCAGCACCATTTCCACCTCGGTAGGAGAGAGGCCGCGGCGCTGAAACTCATTGAGAATCTGCCAGCCGGTTTGGTGCTCATAGTCGCCCGCAATCATGGCGTCGGCCATGGGCGGGGCGCAGGGAATATCGGCGGTGAGGTGGTCGGCGTGGGTGGTGCCCAGAATGGGAATATCGAGCTGGGCCTGCGCCCAGGAGGTAGCGTAAGTGGAATGCGTGTGTACAATGCCGCCAATGTGTTCCCAGTGGTTGAAAAGGACCGCGTGCGTTTTCGTATCCGACGACGGGCGCTTAGTACCTTCCACCACTTTGCCCCCCAAACTCATAATCACGATGTCATCGGGCCGCAAAGTGTCGTAGGGGACGCCGCTGGGCTTTATGGCAAATACGCCCTGTTCCCGGTCCACCACGCTGGCATTGCCGAAAGTGAAAAGCACCAGCCCAAGCTTGGGTAGCTGCATGTTGGCCTCGTAGCAGGCCTGTTTTAGATCCTGATACTGGCTCATGCGTTGGTATTTAGGGCTGGCTCGGTTTCTCTCGATTCGCTAGGCTCCGGTGCTTCATTTTTGCCCCCCAGCGTCTTGGATTCTACAAAATGACCAAAGGCCTGATACTGGGCGTAGCGACGCTGATAGTCAGCCACGCGGGCGGGATTTGGGTGATATGTTTCGGCAAAGCCGCTACCCATAACCCGCTGAGCGGTTAATACATCGGGGTGCACGCCGGCGGCTACAGCCGCATACATGGCGGAGCCGAGGGCCGGAGCCTGCTCAGAAGTGGCAATCTTAATGGGCCGGTCGAGCACGTCTGCCAGGGTTTGCATCACGAATTGCGACTTCTTAGCTACGCCGCCAATACCGATAACCTGCTTGATGGGAATACCTTCCTGCTCAAAGCGCTCCACAATTTGCTTGGAGCCGTAGCAGATGGCTTCTACCAGCGCCCGGAAAATCTGGGGGGCATTTGTGCCCATAGTTAGGCCCATGATGGCGCCTTTCAGGGCTTGGTTAGCATCCGGCGTGCGCCGACCATTCACCCAGTCTAGGGCCAAAACGGACGACTCTTCAGGGTCAACTTCGGCGGCCGCTTTCGTGAGTTCAATCAGCAGCCGGTCGCTCATTTCTTCGCGTAGGGCTTCCTGCTGCTCGGGCGTTAGCACTTTCGACTGCGGCAGCAGCGTGAGCAAGGGCCACTCGATAATCTGCCGGAACCAAGCCAGCAAATCGCCAAAGGCTGATTGACCCGCTTCCAGGCCCAGCATGCCCGGAATCACAGAGCCATCTACCTGACCACAAATACCTTGCACCAGCTTATCGCCTACTTCCTCATTTGGAGCTACTACGATGTCGCAGGTAGAGGTGCCCATAACTTTCACCATGGAGTAGGCCTCAATCTCGCCAGCTACCGCGCCCGCGTGGGCATCGAACGAGCCGACTGCTACTACTGTATTCGTAGTCAGGCCCAGGCGCTTTGCCCACTCCTCCGACAGGTTACCGGCAACTTGGTCAGCGGTGAAGGTGTCCTGATACAGGTGCCCGCGCAGCAAGGTCAGCTTGGGCTCCAGGTGAATGATAAATTGCTCCAGCGGCAGACCGCCCCAGCTCTCGTGCCACAGTGCCTTGTGACCTGCGGCGCAGCGGCTGCGCTTGAAGTCATGCAAATTGCCCCCCGTGAGCTGTAGCGTTACCCAGTCGCAGTGCTCCATCCAGGAGTAAGCAGCTTTGGCTACGGCCTCATCTTCGCGGACCACGTGCATGATTTTAGCCCAAAACCACTCCGAGGAATAGATGCCGCCTTCATACTTGGTGTAGTCCTCGCCGCCCCAGGTGCGGGCTTTGTGATTGATTTCAGCGGCTTCTTCCAGGGCTGTGTGGTCTTTCCAGAGCACAAACATGGCGTTGGGATTTTCCTCAAAGCCAGGCGTCATGGCAAGGGCAGTACCATGCTCGTCAACGGCGCAGGGGGTAGAGCCAGTGGTATCCACGGCTATGCCCACTATTTGCTCGGCGGGCACCTTTTGGGCTACCTGACGGATGGTCGTTTCCAGCCCCTCCAAATAATCCAGTGGGTGCTGACGAAACTGGTTGCGGGCGGGCTTGCAGTAGAGCAGCTTTTTCCAGCGGGCGTAGTAATGCACGGCCTGGGCCACCTCGGCGCCAGTGCGGGCATTTACCAGCAAAGCACGTACGGAATCGGTGCCATAATCGACCCCGATAACGTAGGCATCTGCTCCGGAATCAATCGATTGTGAATCTTGCACGATAGAAATGAATAAGTCGGTTTTCAGGTAAAATAGCAGGCCGGATTACTTGCGCACCCCAAACTGATGCACCGTGGAGGAACGTAGAGTTTCGCCTGGCTTCAGGATGGTAGAAGGGAACTTAGGCTGGTTGGGCGAATCGGGGAAATGCTGGGTTTCCAGGCAGAAACCGCCATTTTTGACATACTTGGTGCCGCCTTTGCCCGTGAGGGTGCCATCGAGGAAGTTGCCGGTGTAAAACTGCACGCCAGGCTGGTCGGTGGTGATGGTAAGCGTGCGGCCCGAGGTAGGCTCGTACACCATCGCAGCCTGGCGCATGCCGCTGCCGGTACCTTTCAGCACCCAGTTGTGGTCGTAGCCGCCTTCTACCTGCCCAATCCGCTCGCCGATGGCATGGGGAGTTGTAAAGTCGAAGGGAGTGCCTGTCACGGGGCGCAATTCGCCCGTCGGAATCAGGCCGGCATCTACTACCGTGTAGCGGTCGGCATTCAGGGTTACCTGATGACTCAGGATGTCCTTGGCCGTGCCGTGGTTGAGGTTGAAGTAGCTGTGGTTGGTGAGGTTAACGGGCGTAGCCTTGTCGGTAGTGGCCGTGTAGTCGATGCGGAGCGCATCGTCGTTGGTGAGCGTGTACACTACCTGCACGTTGAGGTTGCCGGGGTAGCCTTCTTCGCTGTCTTTGCTGGTGTAGGTCAGCGTCAGGTTTTGACCATCGGCAGAGCTACCGGGCTGGGCCTGCCACACTACTTTATCGAAGCCTTTTACGCCGCCGTGCAGGTGGTTCGCGCCGTTGTTGGTAGCCAGCTTATACTCCTTGCCATCCAGGGTAAATTTGCCCCCCTTGATGCGGTTGCCGTAGCGGCCAATCAGTGCACCGAAATAAGGCCCCGACTTAACATACTCCGGGCTCTGGTAGCCGCTCACATTATCGAAGCCCAATACGATGTCGCCCAGCTTGCCGCTTTTGTCCGGCACCAGCAGGCTGGTAAGCGTACCACCGTAGTTGGTGATTTTGGCTTGCAGACCGTGGGAGTTGGTGAGCGTGTACAGTTGGACTTCCGTTCCGTCGGTGGTTTTGCCGAAGGAAGTAGCGGTTGGGGTCATAGCGGTGGAGGCAGTTTGGGTGGAGTCGGCGGCAGCGCTGGAATTGGCGTTTTCGCTGCTGGAGGGTTGCTGGTTGCAGGCTACGAGAAGCAGCACGCCGGCCAGGTTTCCGCCCAGCGAAGAAATACGGGAAAAAGAATTCATAGCGGGGAGAGAAAAGAGCTTTAAGTGGTCAGGAATAGGAGGTGGAAGGCTAATGAGAGGATACCAAAACGGTTTAGCAAGCAGAGCTTTCAGGGCGTCAGTTTACCACTAAATAATTAGAGGTAAATCGCTTGAGGCACAGAAACGACGAATAACAACGGCGTGCACCCATAGCAACATCCTCAGATTTGGTATGTAAAGTAGAAAGACTTCCTGAATTACACAATCGTTTGTGTCTCTTACATTCTATTCCATTGCCTTAGCTTACTCAACTGTCACCTTCTGATTCAGCAGTTTGCCGGCCTGCTGCACCTGCACCAAGTAAACGCCCGGCGCCAACGCGGCCTCCACAGCTACCTTGCTCTGCTGGGGGGCAAATTTGCGTTGATACACTGATCGGCCCTGCAAATTGAAGATCTGAACCGTGACGGCGCCACCTGTTTTTTTGCCCCCCAGCTCTACCGTAAAGCTGCCCCGGATAGCCGGAATAGGGTAGATGCTGACTTCCGTTAGGAGCGCCGGCGTGTTGGTTGCGGTAAGCGTGCCCGGTGCGGCCAAGGTCCAGCGTTGGCAGGCACAATCGTTGTAGTCCCAAAGGCCCAGCTGTATGCCGACTGCGGTAGAAGCGAAGGGCACTTCTACTACCCGGTTGCCATTTACGGAAGCGAAAACCAAGGTACCATCGTTGGCCCGCTCAATGCGAAATTTCTGGCAGGCCAGGCCATTATCGGCAAACAGCTGAAGCTTGGCCCCAGCATCGGGGGAGCAGCCCGATACATCGGCGGCGAGGCCCCCCAGCGCAGTCGTTATTTTGTATTCGCCATTGCCCAGCGCCGTAAAATCCCATTGCTGGCAGTTCAGGCCGGACTTTGTGCCCTGCGCAATCATCTGGCCCGAGACACCGGTGCAACCCCAGGCATCCCAAACCAAGCCGCTGTTTTTATTGGCAATTTCGTAGCGGCCCGGCTTCACCCAGTCGCGGCTGATAACGGGCCAGTCGGTGGCATCCCAGGTCAGATTGGCCAGCCCGAGCTTGGGCACGCCGTTGTCATCCCGGTCATAATAGTGGTGCGAAACGTAGCTGACGCCGCCTTCCTCGAATACCCCGATGTGGCCCGGCCCAATATAGCGACCCGAGGAATTTAGCACGGTGGTGCCGCCGCTATTATTCAGGTCGACGCCATTCTTATCGAGGAACGGTCCTGAGGGCGAAGCTGACCGGCCCACCTGCGCGAAGTAGGTACTATTTGCCCCCCGGCAGCAGGCGCCGCGGTTAATAAACAGATAATAGAAGTTGCCGTGACGCATGATGTGAGCCGCTTCTACATCGCCGTTGGCAATGCTAAACTCGCTGGTGCCCAAAAGCTTGCCCGTAGCCGGGTTCAGCTGCGTGGTGCGTAGGCCACCGAAAAAGGAGCCATAGCTAAGCCATACATTGTTGTTGGCGTCGCGGAATACGGCCGGATCAATGGCATTCACACTACTGTTACTGCTGGTTGAAATCACCTCGCCCTGATCGACCCAGCGGTAGTTGGGGCTGCTAGGGTCCAGGGTTACGTTGGTGACTAAACCAATGGCCGATACCTTGGAGCCAAACGTGGAGCAGGAGTAATACAGGTGAAATTTGCCGTTCATGAAAAAGCACTCCGGAGCCCAAAAATTGCCTTGAAAACCGGGCACTTTCGTGTTGATCCAGCTCGGGTAAGCATTGTTGACGAACACCGCACGCGGCCCCGGAGTCCAGTTAATTAAGTCCGTCGACGACATGCTGTAAATGCCTTGCCCCGTGGCGAAAATCCAGTAACGGTCGCCGTCTTTAACAATCGTAGATGGATCGTGCACGCCCGTTAGCCCCTGCAAGGCGTGGGCTTTTATGCTTAGCAAACCGCCGATTAGTAAGAGCAAGAATCCGAGGCGGAGCCGTGTAGGTATCCACCGGGTTGTAAGCGGTGGTTGGGGGGCTTTCTGTAGAAGTGAAGGCATGAGCAGGGGTAGTTGAATGCTATTAGAATAGGGCAAAGGGTTACTCTCCCCCAGGTTTCGTAACGGGGGTGTTGATAGCTACCGGTGTGCCGAAATTGGGTGAGCCATCAGCGTTCCAATTGAACTTCTGCATGCGTGGATTTCGCTTCTCTACGCAACCCTCGCCAGGGTTGGAGTTAGCGTGATAAATCAGCCAATCCTCTTGTCCATCTTTCGACTTGAAAAAGCCATTGTGGCCGGTGGCAAAAGCGCGGTTAACGGGACTTTGGGTAAAGACTGGTTTGCTTGACTTAGTCCAGGAAGCAGGGAGCATGGGGTCAGCCGTAGCCGTGGCTGTCAGCATGCCTAGCGCATAGGAATCGGTGCCGCAAAAGCTGGCCGAGTACACCAGAAACGTCTTGTTATCGTGCTTGATAATTTCGGGCCCTTCGTTTACGTAGGGCGGGCCCACGTTTTCCCACGGATGCTCGGGGCTCGAAAGCTCTACCCGTGGCCCCGTCAGCGTCCAGGGGTTGCTCATCTCAGAGATATAAAGCCGCTGAACACCATTTACACCATCGTGCCCCGACCAGATGAAATAGCGCTTGTTATTTTGCTCCAGCACGGTACCGTCAATGGCCCAAAAGTCGGCATTGGGATTATAGACGCGACCTTTATTAATCCAGGTTCCAGTAGTTGGATCGGCGGCGCTGTTTTCCAGTACCCACGTGCGCTGCAGGCCCAAGTTGGTGCCCGCCGGACCCGCTGAATAGTATACATACCACTTCCCATCAAAGAAATAGAGCTCCGGAGCCCATAAGTTGCCACCTGCTGGGCTGTTCGCCTCAGGTCGCCAAATGGTAGTGCTATTCGCCAGCGACAGGTCCGACATCTTGGCCGTTTTCCAGATGCGCAGGTCAGTGTACGTGGTATTCATGTAATAGTAAAACCCATCCTTTTGGGCCACCCACGGATCGGCGCCCGAGGGCAGCAAAGGGTTAGTAAAGGTTGTGTTGTTCGGTGCCGGTGGGGTAGTAGGTTGGGTAACAGGAGAGGGGGCTGGGGCGGCCTTTTCTTTGCCGCAGGCAACAGCTAGCACCATGCAAACCATAAGCAGCCAGCGCGACCCAGAATGCATAAGCTGTTGGAAAGGCTGGGGAGCAAAATCACGCATAGCAACACTATTGGTAAGTACCAGACGAAAACAGCCGCTCCAGCTGTGGCCGGAGCGGCTGTGTGTCTATCAATTAATCAATCGGTTAATAGCCAGGATTCTGTTTGAGGTTGGGGTCAATACCAAGGTCACGCCGTGGTATTGGCAGTAGCTTCGAGACACCCAGACGGAAGTTGTTGAAGTCCGTATCGCGCGTTTTCAACTCATCAATGCCAGCTTGGTTGTCCATCAGGCCCCAGCGAAGAATATCGAACCAGCGGGTACCTTCGCCAGCCAATTCTTTCGCCCGTTCCATATAGATAGCCTGGAGCATAGACTCACGCGTGAAGTTGCCAGTTAGCGGTCTCAGGTCTACGCGGGTGCGTACTCTATTAACGAGTGGCAGCGCTGCACTTACCTGATTGAGTTGGGCGAGAGCTTCGGCTTGCATCAAGAGTACATCGGCGTAGCGAATAACGCGGTGGTTGATGCCCGATGAAAAGTTCTCATCAGTGCGGGTGCGGTCATTCAGATACTTGCGCCAGTACTGCTGGTTGGGGTTCCAGTTCCATTGCTGGAAGGTGCGGCCGTAGAAGACATCCGGGTTGCCAGCGTGAATAATGCTGATATCGCGCCGAGGATCGATTCTGTGTCTGGTTGTGCTGCCCGGAGCAAACGATACCGTGGAGTCCGTATAAGCATTGAGCAACCAGCGACGGGGCTGCACGTCGGCAAACGTAGGACCGGGAGGGCCAAAGAAGTTGGGACGGTCGTGGCTTTCCGAAGCCGAGCCATTGTCCTGGCCCTGACCCACTTCCAGCACTGAACCCGTAAACTGCACTTCAAATACCGACTCGCGGTTATTCTCGTTCCGATCGGTGAAGTTGTCAAGGTAGTTGGGTACCAAATCATATTGGTTTGAAGCCGCGATTTGAGTGAATAAAGCAGAAGCCTCTGCCCACTTACGCTGCTGCATGTACACTTTGGCGAGCAGTGCCTGCGCCGCGCCCTTAGTAGCACGACCTTTTTGGTCGTCATTGTACGAAAGGGGAAGGTCTGGAATAGCAGATTGTAAATCGGTAATCATCTGTACCTCCGTCTCTGCCTGTGTTACCTGAGGTGCCCGGGCAGTTACGTCACTAGGCTCTTCCAAGATCAGAGGCACATTGCCGAAGAAATAAGCCATATCGAAGTACGACAGGGCCCGTATGAACTTGGCTTCGGCAACCAACTGTTTTTTCAGCGTTTCGTCCATGGTAATACCGGGCACCCGGCCGATTACCTGATTCGTACGGTAAATCGTACGGTAGTAATCGTTCCAAGCAAACGACGAGATAAAGAAGTCTACATCGGGCTGGATGAAGCGCGTAAAGTTGGCCAACTCCACAAAAGGGCTTGCACTGAACGACTCATCGGAGCGGTGCGCCATGAAGTGCCAGCTGCGGTAGTACACAGCAAACTGCTGGAGACCAGAGTAAGCGGCATATACTCCTTTTACAGCATCAGCCTCGTTTTGCCAGAAGTTGTCCTTGGTGGGAGCGTTCGGATTGCTCTGATCCAACAGGTCCTTTTCGCAGGCTGTGGTCATCAAAAGACCCCCCGCGAGCAGAAGAGTAAGTAGTTTATTGCTTTTCATCTAAGTAGAGAAAACGATTTGGGTGGGGCAGTAGGTAAAAAGTATCTATTACCCCGTCGTGATTTAGAAGTTAACCTGTACGCCGCCCGTGAAACTGCGCACGTTGGGATAAGAGCTGATGTCGACGCCGCGGCTGTAGAAGCCCGTGCCGGTAATCTCCGGATCGAAGCCTGTGTAGTCCGTAGCGGTAAATACATTGCGGCCGGTCACATACACACGAATGCTGCCCAAGCTTGGTACTTTGCTTGTCACTGACGTTGGCAAGGTGTAGCCAAGCTGAATGTTCCGCAAACGGATGTATGATCCATCTTCCAGCCAGCGCGTTGTGTTAAACAGCGAGTTGGAAGCAGCAGCTAAGCCCAAGTCGCCGCTACCACCACCTTGCAGCAACCGTGGCGTAGAAGTCGATGGGTTTTCAGGAGACCAAGGTTCTACGTCGGCGTTGTAGTTGTTTGGGCCAGCGTAGCTTTCCAAGTCTCTGCGGGCTTGGTTATAAATCTTGTTGCCGCTTACGGAGTTAAAGAACACTGACAGATCAAAGCCTTTGAAGGCAGCATTCAGATTCAGACCCATCAGCAGGTTAGGAATTGATTTCCCTGAATAAACCGCGTCACTGTTGTTAATCCGTCCGTCATCGTTGGTATCCCGGTAGCGCACGTCGCCAGCTGAAGCGAAGGGTTGAATAACGGTACCAGCAGAGTTTCTGTAGTTGGCTACTTCATCCGCCGATTGGAAGATGCCATCGAAAGGAATCAGGTAAAACTCACCGAGCGAACGGCCCACCTCCGAGCGAGTCAGGAGTTCGCCACCTTCTAATACTTGGCCTACAACGGGCAGCGATGTAACCTCATTTTTAACCGTGGTGAGCGTAAAGTCAGCACCATAAGTGAAGGCACTTTTGTTTTCGTGGTAGCCTAAAGCCAATTCAAAACCACGGTTCTCGATATCGCCCGCATTTTGGAACAGAGTAGCACCAAAGTGACCTAGGTAAGTCAGCACCTGTACTGGTGCCAGTGCGTTGCGGGTTTTGGAGATATAGTAATCAGTAGACAGCGTAATACGGTCATCCCATGCGCCAAGGTCCAAACCTACGTTTGTCGTGTAGCGCTCTTCCCATTTAATATCAGGGCTAGGAAGAGCCAACTGTGACTGACCATTGACGATGTTCTGGCCAGTACCAATCACGTAGTTCACGTTTTGGCCTACAATAGCCTGCGTAAGATAGCTACCACCGGCAGCACCGGCTACGGCGTCGTTGCCATTGGCACCATAGCTGGCACGTAGCTTCAGGTTATTCACCTGCGGTACAGTTGTCTTGAAGAATTCTTCTTCGCTTAGGCGCCAGCCAACCGAGGCGGCACCAAAGTTTCCCCAGCGGTTATCCTCTGTAAAGCGGGAGGAACCATCGCGGCGGGCGCTAACGGATAACAGATAGCGGTTTTTGTAATCGTAAGTAGCCTGAGCGAAGAAAGAACGTTTTGTGTTCCTGAAAGAGCTGCCTTGAACAACCCCAACTTTTGGTGCAGCGCTCAGCTCGAAGAAATATTGCCCCCCAGCCTGAGTGTAGCCCTGTCCGCCAGCTTGCACGTTATGAGCACGGAGGCTCTGTTCCGAAACACCAACCAGCGCATTCACAGTGTGGTCACCTAGTCGCTTATTGAAGTTCAACGTGTTTTCACCCAGCAGGAACAAGTCATAGCCTAAAAACTCATTAAGCGACGAGGTGTTGATGCGAGTGTTCTGACGGAGAATACCAGACTGCTGGGCATCAGCATTGCTGTACGTATGGCCGTCCATGGCCACGTTCAGGCGGTAAGTAAGAAAATCGAAGAAGGAGTACTCAGCACTGATGTTACCTGCCAAGCGGTTGTCAGATTGCGTGCGATTCAGCAACGCTTGCGCACCAATGGGGTTCGTGGCAAACGTGTTGAGGCGGGTCGAACCAGTTCCAAATCCTCCTTCATTCGCCGGATCATATACCGGAATGCTGGGCAGCATGGTGAGCACATCGATGAATGGCGCGCCGTTTAGCAGCGTGACATCGAGGTGGGTGAGCTGCACGTTTTCTTGTAAGCGTAAACGTCCGCGGGTAAATCCGGAGTTAAGGCGTAAGCTGTAGCGCTGAAAGTCAGGGCCTTTTACAATTCCTTCTTGGTGAAAATATTCACCTGAAATCAGGAAGTTGGTAGTGCTCTTCTCCCCCGATGATCCACCAGAGAAAGATAGGTTGTAATCCTCGAGTCGGCCAGTTTGGAAAAACTCATCTTGCCAATCGGTATCGATACTCGGGTCGAAGGCACCACCCGGACCTTTTACAGCGCCAGCTAAGCTGTTTTGTCCGTTATTCAATGGGTCAAGGCCAGCGTTCTGATAAGCAATAACGGCGCGGTCGGCCCACTCGCTGGCGTTGGTTAGGTTATAGGTCTTAGAGATCTGATCTACGCCCATATACCCATTGAAGCTAATGGCAGGTGCGCCAGCTTTACCCTTTTTCGTGGTAATCTGTACTACGCCGTTGGCACCCCGTGAACCGTAAACGGCTGTAGAAGAGGCATCTTTCAGGACAGTGAGCGACTCAATATCATTTGGGTTCAGATCCCGAATATTATCAGTCCACAACCCGTCGATTACATAGAGTGGGCCACTGCCAGCATTACCTAGGGTACCAATACCTCGAATATTAACAATCGGGGCAGCACCTGGTCCGCCCGAGCCGGTTACCTGTACGCCAGGCAGGCGGCCCTGAAGCGCTTGGGTAGCCGTTGCTACAGGTGCTTTGTTCGCCTCTTTCACGTCGAGGCTGCTCACTGAGCTACTCACGTTTTGGCGGTCTTCGGTCAGATAACCTACTACTACTACCTCACTCAGTGCCTTCGCATCGGGTACCAAGCCCACATTAATGGTAGTTCGCCCTCCAACAGCTATTTCTTGGGAAGTGTAGCCTACGTAAGAAATGACCAGCGTGGCATTGTCGGGGGCCGTAAGGGTATAGCTGCCGTCTGCACCTGTTTGTGTACCATTGGTAGTGCCTTTGACCACTACGTTTACACCAGGCAAGCCTTCACCATTTTCGTCCGTTATCCGGCCATTAATGGTCACGTCGGGAGTCTGAACGGTTAGTGAGCTAGCTAAGAACTCAGAGTAAGATGCTGCCGCCGCTGTGTATGGCTGAAAGGGCAGGCAGCAAAGAAGAGCCGGAATAGCTAACCGACTCATTTTGGGTACAGGCTTTTTCATGAAGTGGGAAATGGTGGGGATGGAAAATAATAGAATGCACAATCGATTGTGTCGAGACTTATTCACAAACGATTGTGTAAAGGCTCAAAAAAAAGGGTGGCTACATGCCAGACATCACCAGGCTACAAGGGCCAAACCAGCTCGCAGTGACATTATGAGGACATTCATAAGGGGTTAGAGAGCTGGGATGTTGGGCGAAATTCTTGTTAAGAGTACTAGAAACTCCAACAATTTGCAAATTAAATCATGTGCTTCCAAAAAAAATCTGCCTTATAAATCTACCTATCTAAATCGATTGAGGTAGGTTAGTGGTGAGCATAATAAGCGAAAAAGCCCCCAGCTTAAAGATTTGGGGTTTTTAATGTGCAGAACATTAGGATTTAGGTGGTCAGTTAGAAATCCTAAAAAATTAAGGCTAATTGTCGGCCGGTAACTTCTTCACTATCCAAATTTGACAGGGACACGCCCAGCAGTCGAACGCCCTGGGACAAGGGCAGCAGTCCGGCTAGTAGCTCTAAGCTGATCTGTTCAAGCATGGCTTTGGTATGGACGGAAGCTAGGGCTGTGCGGCTACGTGTGACTTGCTGGAAGTCGGCATATTTGACTTTCACCGTAACCGTGCGGCCTCTGGTTTCGGTGCGCTCACAATAGTCCCATACGGATTCCAGGCAGGGGGCAATTCCTTGCATCAACTCTTCATAGCTGGCCAAGTCCTGCTCAAATGTGGTTTCGGAGCCTACGGACTTACGAATCCGGTCGGCTACCACGGGGCGGTTGTCTTGCGCGCGGGCAATTGCATAGTAGTAACTGCCCGCTTTGCCGAAGTTCTGCCGTAGAAACGCCTCTGTTTGTAAGCGCAAATCGAGGCCGGTGAAAATGCTTAGCTGGTTCATGCGCGCGGCCGTCACGGGGCCGATGCCGTGGAACTGGCCCACGGCCAACGTCTCTACCAACGCCAGCCCTTGGTGTGGACGAATGACAAACTGCCCGTTTGGCTTGCGATAGTCGGAAGCTAATTTGGCTAGAAACTTATTGTAGGAAATGCCCGCCGAGGCCGTGAGTTGAGTTTCGGCCAGAATTGCCCCCCGAATCTGCTGGGCCACCTGCGTAGCCGACGCAATGTGCTTGAGATTTTGAGTTACGTCTAGGTAAGCCTCGTCCAGCGAAACGGGCTCGATAAGCGGCGTGTATTCCGCAAAAATGGCTCTGATCTGCCGCGAAACGGCTTTGTATACATCGAAGCGCGGCTTCACAAAAACCAAATCCGGGCATTTGCGCAGCGCTACCGACGACGCCATGGCAGAGCGTACGCCAAACTCGCGCGCTTCATAGCTGGCGGCCGCTACCACGCCGCGCTGCCGCGAGCCACCAACCGCCACAGGCCGTCCGCGCAGGGCAGGATTGTCGAGCTGCTCCACGGAAGCGTAGAAGGCGTCCATGTCGAGGTGAATGATTTTGCGATGTTCGGGCTGGGGCTCCACTGCTTCGTTTCTCTGCTTCCACGAAGATACAGTCCGTAGTGCGAGGTGCCAGCGGCGGGTTTCTTATTTTATCCAGGCCCGAACACATCATCAATGCAACCTGGGGGGCTTTTTAAGGCTCCATTTATTACTCCCGCCTCAATCAGTTTAGAATCATGAAAAAGGTATTGTCCTGCTTACTGCTAGTAACTCTGATGGCCTGCAACTCCGACTCCGATCCGGACCCGAATTGCATTGACAAAAGTAAAATCAGCTCCGGGCCTTGCCCCGCAAACGTAGACCCAGTCTGCGGCTGCGACGGCAAGACCTACGGCAACGCTTGCGAAGCTGGTAGAGCGGGCGTCATTTCCACGACACCTGGCCCTTGTCAGCGTTAGTAATTCAGCCCTTATTAAGCCCTAGAAAAGCCTGGCCCTGGAGTCAGGCTTTTCTGTGTGCAGGTATTTTAAACCACCTTTTGAAGGTAGCCTCAAGCCATTTTTGGAATGATCTGTTTATCTTAGTCATAGCTGATCATACTGCGTATGGTAAGCTCAGCTATTGGTACTGAACAATACCTGCCTCTCAGCTGATCTGCATTGCTTTGGCCTGAAAAAGCCCCCCAAATGCTTGGCTGAGTATTCGAAGCGCTTTTCTATTTATAAGCTAGATGAAAGATCCCGAAGAGAACTCTGAACAAAGCGCCAACGCGGGCCGGGGCCTGTCGCGGCGTGGTTTCCTGAAAGGCGCTGGCATCACGGCGGCTGGTGGCGTACTGATGACCAGCGGCATTGCTGGTTTGGCCGATGCCGAAGCAGCGGCCCCCGCACCCGATACGGTTGGTCCAGGACGCACCAGCGTCACGCTCAAGATCAATGGTGACAAGAAGAAAGTCGCTATTGAGCCTCGTCAGACCTTGGCGGAAGTGCTGCGCATAGAGCTGAATCTGACGGGCACCAAAGTAGTGTGCGACCGGGGAGCCTGCTCGGCTTGCACGGTGTGGCTCGATAATACGCCCGTCAACTCCTGCATGACGTTGGCCATTGAAGTAGGCAAGCGCGAAATAACGACCATCGAAGGCTTGGCCAAAAATGGCAAGCTTCACCCCGTGCAGGAGGCTTTTGTGGCTCACGATGCCAGCATGTGCGGCTTCTGTACGCCGGGCATGGTGATGAGCTGCGCCAGCCTGTTGCAACGCAACCCCAAGCCCACGCTCGACGACGTGAAAACAGCCACCAGCGGCAACCTCTGCCGATGTGGTACATACCCCAAAGTATTTGAGGCTACGCTGGCCGCGGCCGGTATTGCTTACTCCCAAACCCAGGCCCAGGCCGCCAAAGGATAGATTATGGCCAGCTACCGTAAACTCAAAAAGTCGGCGAAGAAGGAGGGCAAGTTTGCTGCCCTCGCCGCCGCACTGGCGGCCCCGGCCATCGGTTCGGCGGCGCCGGCTGCTACCCAGTCGCTGACAATGCCAATGGGCATTCCGGGTGTAAATCTGAAGACCATTACCCGCGAAGTGCCCACCGATGAGCCGCCCGTGCTGGCGGTAAACGACAAGCTGAACGTGTTGGGCAAGCGCACCCGTCGGCTCGATGCGCATTTGAAAGTAACCGGTCAGGCCAAGTATACCTACGATATCAACCTGCCGGGCATGCTGTATGGCCGCATGTACCGCTCGCCGCATCCGCACGCCAACGTGAAGGGCGTAGATACCAGCGCCGCCGAGCGTTACCCTGGTGTGAAGGCCATTTATATCATTGAAACGGTGATGGGCTCAGCTATTGAGCGCGACCCCAACCACAAAAACCCGAAAGTGCAGTCTACGGGGGGCAAATTTCCGAAGGTGCGCTACGCCGGGCAGCCCATTGCGGCCGTAGCCGCTACCACCCAGCAAGCCGCCGACGAAGCTGCCCGCCTGATTAAGGTGGAATATGAATTGCTGCCCTTCGTAACTGACCTGGATGATGCCCGCAAACCCGATGCGCCGCTGGTGTACGGCGGCAAGCAGGTAAGTATGGAGGAGAGTGGCGGTGGCGGCGGCGCGGCCGGGGGCTTGCCCCAGAAAGGCAACGTGCGCGGCCCGAGTACCAAAAGCATGTTTGGCGGCTCGCGCGGCAACGTAGAAAAAGGCTTCAAGGAAGCCGAAATCATTGTGGAGGGCGAGTTTAGAACCCAAGTGCAAACCCACGCCCCACTGGAAACCCATGGCATGGTAGCCGACTACCGTCCCGATGGCCTGACCGTGTACCTCTCTACTCAGGATACGGCCGGCGCCCGCAGCGAAATGGCCGAGCTGTTTAAGCTGCCCAAAACGCAGGTACGCGTGATTACCGAGTTTATGGGGGGCGGATTTGGGGCCAAATACGGCGCCGGTAACTACGGCGTAGCCGCCACGCATTTGTCGAAGAAAACAGGCGTGCCCGTGCGTATTATGCTCGATAGGCGCGAGGAGCACGTAGCAGTTGGTAATCGGCCTAACTCGGTGCAAAATCTGCGTATTGGGGCCAAAAAAGATGGAACGCTCACTGCTATGCAGCTCACCAGCTACGGCACGGCCGGCGTGGGCTTGGGCGCGGGCGTTGGCTGGATTGCCGAAACCATGTACCTCACCAACCCCAACTTTAAGGGCGAGCAATACGACGTACTTACCAATGCCGGACCAGGCGCAGCCTTCCGCGCGCCTGGCGCGCCGCAGGGGGCATTTGCCCTGGAGCAGCTCATCGATGAGTTGGCTGAAAAGGTAGGTGTGGATGCTCTAGCCCTACGCGACAAGATTGACAAAAGTGAGATGCGCCGCGAGCAGCGCCGCGTGGGCGCTGAGCGTTTTGGCTGGAGCAAGCGCCAAGCCCCCGGCTCCTCGCCCGGCGTGGTGAAGCGCGGCGTGGGCGCGGCCCAGTCGGAGTGGGGGCGTTTTATTGATATGGACTCCTCCTGCGAGGTGCGCTTGCACCAGGATGGCTCCGTGGAAATCATGTCGAGCGTACAGGACTTGGGAACAGGTATCCGCACGGTGCTGGCCCAGGTGGTAGCCGAAGAGTTGGGCCTGCAACCCACCGACGTAACCGTACGCATCGGCGACACGAATTATCCGCCCGGCCCTGGCTCGGGCGGAAGCAAAACCACAGGCTCCATTACGCCGCCGGCCCGCACCGCCGCCTACAAAGTTGGACAGCAGCTATTGACCGCGGTGGCACCAAGCATGGGCGTGGCGGCTAGTGAGTTGGCGTTTGTGGGGGGCAAAATTGTGGCGAAAAGCAACGCTGGTAAAAGCTTGAGCTTCCGCGAAGCAGCCCAAAAACTGCCAACCCAGCAGGTTTCGGCCACCGAAAAGCGCAAGGATGACTATGGCGGTTTCTTCCGGCCGGGGGTATCCTTCGGGCAATCGGGCGGAATTCAGTTTGTGGAAGTGAGCGTGGATACCGAGACTGGCTACGTGAAAGTGGAGCGGGTAGTGGGTGCCCACGACTGTGGCCGCCCTATTAATCCACTGGCGCTGGAAAGCCAGATCAACGGGGGAATTTTGCAGGGCATCAGCTGGGCACTGTACGAAAACCGCCATATGGACCGCAACTACGGCCACATGATGAACGCCAACCTCGACCAGTATAAAATACTAGGCTCACGCGAGGTACCCCAAATCGACATCATCATGGTAGAGGAATACACCGCTACCAGCTCAACCGATGCGCTGGGTATTGCTGAATCGGCCAACGTAGCTACTGCCGCAGCCGTGGCTAATGCCGTGTACAATGCCATTGGGGTGCGTATTTATGAGCTGCCCATTACGCCTGAGCGAGTCCTAAATGCGCTGGCCAAACCCAAACAGAAACTAGGCAAAGTATAGCTCAGGTTACTTCACTTTCTGACTAGCAAATACTGCCTAATTAACGACATAGCAGGATGAACGCCTTTCAATGGACCGACGCAACAAGCGTCAAGCAGGCTACGGGCCAAAACACAACGCCGGTAGCCGATGCTATGCTGGTGAATGCCAAGCCGGAGTCGGCCACCATCTTCAAAGCCGGTGGCGTGGACGTGCTGGATTTGATGAAGGAGCACGTACTGGCGCCCGCTCGCATTGTAGGAATCGGCAACTTGCCCAAGCTGGACGCGATTCGTAATGCGGGCAAAGACGGCACTCACCTTGGCGCTTTGGTCACCTTAGCCCAGCTGGAGCGCGACGGCGACCTGCACAAAAGCTACCGTGCTCTTACCGAAGCAGTCAGCCATGCCGCAACGCCGCAAGTGCGCAACGCGGCCACGCTGGGGGGCAATATTATGCAGCGTCCGCACTGCTGGTATTTTCGCAATGAGAATTTTAAGTGCCTGAAAAAAGGCGGTACTGTTTGCTTCGCTAACCAGCCCGGCGCCGAGAATAAGTACCATGCAATCCTGGGAAACCAGACTTGCTCGGCGGTGCATGGTTCCAGCATTAGTACGGCTTTGGTCGCCTTCGGAGCCCAAGTCGAATTGACGGGTCCGCAAGGCGTGCGACGGGTGCCGCTGGAGCAGTTTTTCGTGACGCCGGAAAAGGATGTAAAGCGCGAGAATTCGATTCAGCCCAATGAGCTGATTACTGATGTGTTGCTGCCCACGCCCGCTGCCGGTACTGGCTCTTGGTACATCAAATTTGGGGAGCGCGAAAGCTATGATTGGGCGCTGGCCGACGTAGCCGTGGTGCTGGAGCAGCAAAATGGCCGCTGCACCAAGGCCAGCATTGTGCTGGGCGCCGCCGCCCCGGTTCCACTGCGTGCCGCCGCTGCTGAAGCAGCCTTAATTGGCAAACCAATAAACGAAGAAACTGCCCGCGCCGCCGGGCAGGCAGCTACTACCGGAGCAACTCCGCTGGAACACAACGCCTACAAAGTGCCGATTTTTGCAGCCATAGTGAAGCGGGCGATTTTGAAAGCAGGGGAGGTGTAGGAGAGGCCTCAACCCCTAGCCCCTTCTCCTAGGGGAGAAGGGGGACTAGTTCTAAATTACTAAAGTTCTAACTATAGCTAGTTTTCTAGAATAACTAAAAACTAGTCCCCCTTCTCCCCTAGGAGAAGGGGCTAGGGGTTGAGGCCTCCATTGAACAACATATTTATATGCCCACTTACATTCCCGTTCTCCTTGAAACTCATACCGGTATCTGTCGTTTTTTGCGTAGCAAAACGGGCTTAGGGACGAGTGAGGGTGGAGATCAGCCCTGGCTTTTAGTTGATGGAATGACCGCTACTTGCTGGTGTTTGCGTACAATGGAGTCGTTTGGTCCGGATGACGAGGTGGCGGAAGCTGCTGAGTGCCGCGCGGGCCGGGTATGCTATGAGGCGGCTGATGCAGATTAATAAGCAGTTTTATGAGTGAAATACGCCGTTTACTTGCTGCCTACGACGCGCATCGTGCGGCTGGCCGGGCGTGTGCGCTGGCTACCGTGGTGCATGTAAATGGCTCGGCTTATCGTCGGCCGGGGGCGCGTATGTTGGTAACGGAGGATGGACAGCTGACGGGCGCCATTAGTGGAGGTTGCTTAGAAGGAGATGCTCGTCGGAGGGCTCGCCAGGCCATCGTACGCCGCAAACCGGCGCTGGTCACCTACGATTCTATGGATGAGGAAGAAGACGTGGAGCACGGCGTTAGCTTGGGCTGCCAAGGAATAATTCAGATTCTGCTGGAGCCCCTCGATTTTAGTGACCTGACAAATCCCATAGAATTGCTGCGTGCCTGTGTCCAGCAGGAGCAGCCAGCAGTATTGCTGACGGGCTTTAGCTTAAGTACAAATACCGAAGTGAAGGTAGGCGAGCGTCTGCTTTTGCTGCGCGATGGTACCAACCAGGGCGCGCTGAATTTTGAAGCCAGTATAGCTGCCCAACTACTAGAGCACGCCCAACAAACCTTGAACAGCGTCCAGTCAGCCACCGCCGATTATGACACGGTGGCGGGCACGTTGCGGGTTTTTCTGGAAGTGATACCGCCGCCCGTGCGCGTTACGGTATTCGGTGCCGGCAACGATGTGCAGCCCCTGGTGCGCCTGGCTGCTGGCTTGGGCTGGCTGGTGCGCGTGGTGGATGGCCGGCCGGCGCAGGCTACGTCTGGGCGGTTTCCGGAGGCGGAAGAGGTGCGCGTGTTAAGCTTCGACGAGCTTTCAAATTTGCCCCCCAGCCAGCAGTTTGCCCTGCTCATGACTCACAATTATCATTACGACTTGGCTGCGCTACGTTACCTTTTACCTACCGCTACGCCTTACATCGGTTTGTTGGGGCCGCGCAAAAAAGCCAATCGACTACTGGCGGAATTGGAAGCGGAAGGTTTGCAGCCGAACCAGCAGCTCGTGCCGCGCCTGTATAGTCCGGTGGGCTTGAATATCGGGGCAGAGACGGCGGAAGAAATTGCGCTTTCCATTGTGGCCGAGATGCAGGCGGTGCTCAAAGGTCGTCCGGGGGGCTTTTTGCACCAGATCGACGGGCCCATTCATGAGCAGACGCCCGTGCTTACTTCTTCCCTTGCGCCGGAAAACAATCTGACGGTAGCAGCCTCATGCTCTCTGAGTTAAACCCCGATTCTGCTACCGCGGCGTCCGTAGCTCTGATCCTATTAGCGGCCGGCGCATCTGCCCGGATGAGGCAGCCCAAGCAGCTGTTGTACTATCAGGGCAAAACGCTGCTGCGCTGGGCGGCCGAAACAGCCGCGGCCACGGGTTGCCAGCCGCTGGTGCTCGTTACGGGCGCTTTGCATGAGCCTTTAATTCCCGAAGTCGAGGGTTTGTCTTTCCTCACAGCTCACAATGCTGACTGGGCTACGGGTATGGGCTCCTCTATCCGGGCCGGACTAGCAGCTTTGGAAAAAGCCCCCCAGCCGCCCTCAGCCATAGTTGTTATGCTCTGCGATCAACCTTTGCTGACGCCTGCATTGCTGCTGCAATTAATTAAGAAACAGCAACTGACCCAGGCGCCGGTGGTGGCCGCGGCTTACGGTGGTACACTCGGCGTGCCCGCCGTTTTTAGTGCTGATACGTTTCCTGCGCTTCGCCAGCTGGGTGGCGCGGAGGGGGCTCGCCAGCTCATTGCTAGCTACGGCAGCGCCGTGGGCAGCGTACCGTTTCCGGGGGGGATTTTGGACGTTGATACGCCCGCCCAATACGCATCTTTGCTGGAAAATGACATGGGCGAACAAGCCGCCGAGAATGCGGATTCGCAAGCTGAACCACTGGCGTAACCCGGACTGCCCGAAAACCCGTTATCTTGCCCACTACCACTTTCTTTCCCTGTTTGTATGCAGCAAGCTGCCGTGGCTACTTCGGCCCCAGTCGAGAAGAATAACTCGCGTATTACCAATGGTTGGGCCATGTACGATTGGGCCAATTCGGTGTATCCGCTGGTGATTACCAGCACGATATTTCCCATTTATTATGGCTCGGTGGCCGTCAATGAGCGGGGTCAGGATATGGTTAACTTCCTGGGCTTCAACCTGCCCGGCTCTTCGCTGTACACATACGCTATTTCGGCGTCATTTCTCATTATTGCGGGGCTCAGCCCTATTCTTACCGCCATTGCCGACTTTTCGGGTCGCAAGAAGCTGTTTCTGCGTTTTTTCTGCTTTCTGGGGGCGGCCTCATGTGCGGGTTTATTCTTCTTTACGAAAGAGACCTTTGGGTTGTCGGTGCTGCTGCTGATGTCGGCCACCATTGGCTGGGCGGGCAGCATCGTGTTTTACAACTCCTATCTGCCACTTATTGCCACCGAAGATCAGTATGACCGGCTGTCGGCCAAGGGATTTTCGCTCGGGTATGTGGGCAGTGTTATTCTGCTGGTTCTGAGTCTGGTAATCGTGCTCAAGCCCGATCTGGTCGGCATCGACCCGGCAAATAAAGCGTTGCCGCCGCGCATCTCTTTCCTGTTTACGGGCCTGTGGTGGGCTATTTTCGGCCAATTCGCTCTTTCGCGCCTGCCCGCCGACACCGGCCGCCCCGACCATATGCCCGCCGCCCAGGGCAACTTCCTGCTCAACGGCTTTCACGAACTGAGTAATGTGTGGCAGCAGATCAAGCAGCTTCCTATGCTTAAGCGCTTTCTGCTGGCTTATTTTACCTACAACATGGGCGTGCAAACGGTGATGTACGTAGCCACCGTGTTCGGTGATAAAGTGCTCAAACTAGAGTCGCAGGCACTGATTATCACCATCTTGCTTTTGCAGGTAGTAGCCATTCTGGGCGCCTATTTATTTGCTCGTTTGTCCGAGGCCATTGGCAATACGCGGGCGCTGAGCTGGTCGGTGGCCGTGTGGGCGCTGATCTGCGTGGCGGGCTACTTCGTGCAGGCTGGATGGAGCTTCTACGCGTTGGCGTCCGTCATTGGCCTGACTATGGGCGGCGTACAGTCGCTTTCGCGCTCTACCTATTCCAAAATTATTCCCGAGAATACACCCGATACAGCTTCCTATTTCAGCTTTTTCGACGTCACTGAAAAGCTCAGTATTGTAATCGGAACGGCCGTTTTTGGCATTATTTCCCAAATCACGGGCGATATGCGCAACAGCATTCTGGCCCTCATTGTGTTCTTTATTCTGGGCCTGATATTCCTGTTCAGAATGCGTGGCCAGAACCTGCGCCCCGATGCCGCTACTGCAGAAGAAACCCCTATCAGACAGGCCGCCCTGTAGAGACGCAATACCTTGCGTCTCGTCGTTGTTTAGTTGAGTGTTTTAGCCAGAGTTGTTCTGCAACGAGTCGTTCAACGATGAACCGCAAGGTATTGCGTCTCTAATTGTTACATTCCAGTTTCCTCTTATAATCCACCCCATGCACACTTCTTCTCTTCAGCAAAATATACTCTCCGAGCTCGACCACGAGCTGTTGACCACCCGCAAAATACTGGAGCGCGTACCTTTCGATAAGGCGGATTACCAGCCGCATCCGAAAAGCATGAAGCTGGGACAGTTGGCATCTCACGTGGTAAATCTGCTGGCGTTCAAAACGCTTTTCGTGCAGCACGATTCGCGGGATTTCCTTGACAAGAACGGTCCCAAACCGGGCCCAACGCCCACGTCAAAAGAAGAGCTGCTGGCCCGCTTCGACGAGTATTCGGCCACGTTGCGCAAAGCCCTGAGTGAGTCGGATGACGAGAAGCTCACGCACTCCTTTAAGCTGCACGCCGGCGACCAGGTGTTTATGGAGCGTCCCAAAGGTGCTGCGCTGCGCATTATGGGCCTGAATCACAGCATTCACCACCGCGGCCAGCTCAGCGTGTACCTGCGCCTGCTCGATATTCCGGTGCCGGCCATGTACGGCCCCAGCGCCGATGAGCAAGGTTGGGGTTAAGAATTTGATTCACGAAAAAAGCTCCCCAGAATCATATCTGGGGAGCTTTTTTATGGGTTTGTAGCACTCGGGAATAGCCTGTGCTCAACTCTGCTGCAGCTACTTCTTAAGCGAAAAAACCCGCTCTCCAGCAATCCAGGTTTGCTGCACCTGGGCACCACGTAGCTCGGGCGCCGGGGCTGTGAGCAAGTCCTTATTGAGCAGCACAAAATCGGCGGCCATACCGGGCTGAATGCTGCCTTTTTGCTTGTCCTCAAACGCAGCGTGGGCCGCCCAAGTGGTCATGCCGCGCAGGGCATCGGGGCGGGAAAGGGCGTTTTCGGGCTGAAAACCACCTTCCGGGTAGTTCTTCGCATCCTGGCGAGCCACAGCGGAATGGAAGCCGAAGAGAGGATTAATATCTTCCACCGGAAAGTCGCTGCCCAGGGCTACTTGCCCATATTGCTTGCGCAGCTGCTCAAAGGCGTAGGCTGTTTTTACGCGCTCCGACCCAAGCCGCTCACCGGCCCAATACATGTCGGAGGTGGCATGGGTCGGCTGCACCGAAGGCACAATGCCAAACTGCCCAAACTTGCCCATATCGGCGGGCGTGATAACCTGGGCGTGCTCGATGCGCCACCGTCTATCTTTTTGGCCCTTAAGCGCTTCCCCGTAGATATTCAGGATAATGCGGTTGGCCGAGTCGCCGATGGCGTGGGTATTCATCTGGAATTTGCTGGCTGCAATTTCTTTAGCCAGAGCGCGGTATTCCTTTTCAGTAGACAGCAGGAAGCCTGTTTCTTTGGGCCGGTCGTGGTAGGGCTCTACCAAGCAAGCACCCCGCGAACCCAAGGCTCCATCGGCATACACTTTGAAAGAGCGCACTGTCAGCCGATCCGTTTCTACGGGGCCATTTTTAAAGTAGAATTGCTTGTTGGCCGCCGTCGGATTCAGCATGGCGTACAGGCGCAGCTTCAGCTTGCCTTGTTTCTGCAAGGCCTCCATTTGGTCGATGTTCGCTTTGTCTAGGCCCGCATCAGCGAGGCTGGTAAGGCCCACGGCTACGCACAATTGCTGCGCTTGCAGGAGCGCGGCGTTGGCTTCCGTTGCGGAAGGCTCCGGAATTTTAGCCGACACCAGATCCACGGCATTATCTACTAGCAAACCAGTTAGTTCTCCCAAAGCATCGCGGCCAATAACGCCACCGCTAACGGGTGTGCTTATCGTCACACCGGCCAGGTCCAGAGCCTTCTGGTTGACGATGGCGGCGTGGCCATCCACGCGAGTGATGAGCACAGGCACGTTAGGAAATAGCTTGTCCAGCGTGTCTTTGGTAGGGAATTGCTTGGCGGGCCAGTCATTCTGGTCCCAGCCGCGACCTATGAGCCATGCAGCCTGAGGGTACTGCTGGCGCTGCCGTTGTAGAGTGCTCACCACGTCGCCCCACGAGGTAGTGCCTACCAGATCAGCGAAGCGCAGGCCCAGGGCGTAGCGGTAGAAGTGGCAGTGCGCATCATAGAAGCCAGGGTAGATAAATTGCCCCCCAGCGTCTACTTCCTGCTTGCCCTTATACTTCTGCCGTATTTCGTCCGCCGTCCCGACGGCCAGAAACTTGCCATCCTGCACGGCAAAAGCCTGAGCCTTGGAGAATGCCGAATCGACGGTGTACACGGTGGCGTTGTACACCACCAGGTCGGCGGCTTGCTGCTGGGGGGCATTTTGGCAGCTGCTGAATCCGCCAAGCAGCGGCAGCAGTAGGAAAAGCGGGCGTAAAAGTCGAATCATAGGGGCAAGTTAAGCGGTGCTGCAAAATTTATAGCCAGATACTTTGCGCATTAGGATAAAGCAAACGCATTAGTAGGCATAAAACAGAACGTCATGCAGAGCGGAGCGAAGCATCTCGCTCGCGGTTGTCAGATTAGAAAATCCAACGACTGCACGCGAGATGCTTCGCTCCGCTCTGCATGACGTTCTGTTTTAATAATGCCAGCTACTTCTAAATTCAGGCTTCCTGCTTACTCGAAGCGCATGTGCTTCACCGATTCGCCGGAGTTCTTCAGCTCAATCAGCGAGTCGATGCCGATCTGCAAGTGCGTGTGCACGTAGCCTTGGGTTACTTTCGAGTCGCTTTCGGCGGTTTTCACGCCTTCGGGTGTCATTGGGTTATCGCTTACCAGCAGCAGGGCCCCGTGGGGAATCTCGTTTATAAAGCCCACCACGAAAATCGTGGCCGTTTCCATGTCAACGGCCATTGCCCGAATCTGGCGTAGGTACTCCTTGAACGCGTCGTCGTGCTCCCACACGCGGCGGTTGGTGGTGTACACGGTACCGGTCCAATAGTCCTTTTCGTGCTTCTTGATCATCGACGACACGGCCCGCTGCAAGCGGAAGGAGGGAAGGGCTGGGATTTCAGGCGGCAGATAGTCATCGGAAGTACCCTCGCCGCGGATAGCCGCGATGGGCAGAATCAGGTCGCCGAGCTTGGTTTTGCTTTTCAAACCGCCGCATTTGCCCAGAAACAAAGCCGCCTTGGGCTTGATGGCCGACAGCAGATCCATAACTGTGGCCGCCATGGGCGAGCCCATGCCGAAGTTGATGATCGTAATACCATTGGCTGTGGCTGACTGCATGGGCTTATCTAGGCCCCGCACCTCGACGTCGAACTGCTCAGCGAACATGTTCACGTAATTGATAAAGTTGGTAAGCAGGATATACTGCCCAAACTCCTTGAGTGGCACGCCGGTATAGCGCGGCAGCCAGTTCTCCACTATCGCGGATTTGTTCTTCATAGGGTGGGGTTAAATGGTTGTTGGTTAAATGGCTGTTTTAAAGGACTACATGGTTGGAGGTTAAATAGCTGATTGTCCAACAAAGTGATAAGACGACCAGCCATTCAACCCAAGACCATTTAGCCATTTAAACAAAAAACCGTCGCACTTTCGAACGACGGTACAGCGGGTGAAAAGCGGAAGCAGTGATTCCGGGCCGTACCTTTGGAGGTGATGCAAGCCCTCGACCTGCCGCCTTTCGAGTACAAACTTACAAAATCAGGCGCAAACTCCCTGATATGGGATGTCTTGCGCCGCAAAAACGTGGTGCTCACGCCCGAAGAGTGGGTGCGCCAGCACGTGGTGCACTACCTCACGGGGCATTTGAACTACCCGCGGAGCTTGCTTAGCCTTGAGCGCGGCCACGCCTACAACCAACGCCAGAAACGCACCGATATCTGCGCTTTCGGGCCCGGCGGGGCGCCACTGTTATTGGTAGAATGTAAGGCTGCCACGGTGCCCATCACGGCTGCCGTTGCGCACCAGGTTACCACCTATAACCAGACGATTGGAGCGCCGTTTCTGTTGTTAACCAATGGCTTGCAGCACTATTGCTGGCTGGTTGACTTCGCTCAGAAAAACAATCAGCGCTTAGCTGAAATTCCCAGTTACCCGCAAGCGCTAGCTCTGATTGCGTAAAAGGGTCTAAGATAGGAGGTCATGCAGAGCGCAGCGAAGCATCTCGCTCGCGGTCGTTAGATTTAGTATTGCAACATCAGCGAGCGAGATGCTTCGCTGCGCTCTGCATGACAGATGAGTTAATCTTGCTCAGGTAATTTGTATAGTGAGTTATCCAGCAGCCCATTGGTCAGATACTGCACGCTGGCCCGCAACTCCCGGCCGTACTGTTGGGCCTTGGCAGCGTTTTCGATGGGCGTGGGGGGCAAATTATGGCGTTGGTAAGGGTAGAGGCGTACCTTGTCGTCGGCTGTCAGCTCCGTAACATAGTCGTTGTGAACAAGATAATACGAGCCGCCCGTGAGGAAAAAGGCGCGACCGTTGGCCAGCGTGTCGAATACGGAATAGCCAAAAGGCAGCAGCTTGCCACCAGGAGCCATGCCCAGATAATCGAGCACGGTGGCGGGAATATCGGCTTGCTGGGTGATGCGACCCACGTTGGCGGGGGGCAATTTCCGGCCCGGGTGGAACAGTAGCAGGGGTGTTTTGTAGCTGCCTAAGGTATTTTGATACTCGGGCGTAAGCGTCTGGGAGGTGTGGTCGGCCAGCAGAATGAACAGCGTATTCTTGTACCAGGGCTGCTGGGCGGCCGTTTTGAAAAACTGCCGGAGCGCGAAATCGGTGTAGCCGATGGAGGCGTGAATGGGTAGTTTGCCGGGAGTGAAGCGGTCCTTGTACTGCGTCGGCACCGGGAACGGCTCGTGGGAAGTGAGGGTGAAAACGGTAGAGAAAAACGGCTGTTTCTGCTTACTTAGCTGCCGGGCAAAGTATTGTAAGTAAGGCTCATCGAAGATGCCCCAGTGCCCATCAAAGTCGGGACTTTGGGCGCCGTCGGGATATTCATTGAGCCCGAAATACTGCTGCACGCCTACCATGCCGGCAAACGTATTAAAGCCCATCGTCCCGTTCTCGGCCCCATGAAACACCGATGTGGCATAGCCCTGCCGTCCCAGCAACTCGCCCAGGCCGTGCAGCTCATTGGTTTGAAAATTCGAGGTGATAAACGGGCTTTCCATCAATGCCGGCATACCTGCCAGCACGGCCGGCAAGGCTTCTATGGAGCGGCGGCCGTTGGCGTAGTGGTCGTGGAAAAAAAGCCCCCCAGCGGCCAACGAATCGAAGAAAGGCGTGTAGCCGCGGCCCCCGTTCTCAATGCCGGTGTACTCGGAGGAAAAGCTTTCCAGCAGCAAAATAACTACGTTGTCGCGCGGGGCACCGGGGTTGGCGTCTGGCATTCGCGGCGCCAAGGCTTGCTGCAATTGCGCATCAGACTGAAAATAGGTTCGCCTTTCCACGGCCTGATAGCCCAGACTGCGCAGAAAAGTAAAGGTGCTGTTCAGTGCCAGATGCCCCAACACCGGTGGCACTTGCACGAAGGCGTGGCCAGTGCGTAACGGCTTGAGCTGCAAGCCGCCCCGGATGCCAACAACTGTGAGTGCCGCTATAAGCACCACCGCCAGCAGCGGTCGAATGAGGCGGCGTGACGGGGAACTTTTTATTGGGCTGGGGGGCAAAATTGCAGCCGTGGGCATGGGGTAGAAATACCACAGCAACCCAAACAACACCACGAACGGCGGCACCAGAAACCAGTAGTGAAAAGCCAGTTGGCCTGCCTGCCGCTGAATGTCGCCGGTAATGGTAAATAGCTCATCGGTAGTGCGCCTACCGATGAATTTAAAGTACTGGCTGTCAATAATGTTGAGCGCCATACCCGTGGCGTTCAAGGTAAGATAGACGCCGCGCACCAAACCCTGCCAGCCTTTGTCAAACCGCGGCACCATTGACAGCAGCAGAAACGGCAGATTCAGCAGCAGCAGGGCCGCAATATCAAACCGGAAGCCGTGCCAGAATGCCCACACCACCTCCGGTCCCGATGCCTCCCGAAATACTTCCTGATTTGCCCAGTAGAAGCCCGCGCGCAACAGCACATAAACACCCAGCAGAAGAGCGAAGCGACGAAGTAGCAGGCGTAAAAGAGGAGACGGCATTCTAAGAAATCTAATCCTGCAACGGCTTTATAGTCAGCGCCTGACCGTCGGGCAAGTGCTTGATTTGGCGATATAAGTCAGCTAGGAAAGCCAGACGCTTTGGCGCTGAAACAGTTGCTAGAGTTGCTTTATCGGTATCGGCAGCAATGCAAACCGGCGGATACACATGTAGCAACTGACCGGGAGCCAGCATGCCTCCCTGTTGCTGCCACCGCCGCAGTGGCTCCAAGCCCAAAGCATCGACCGGAAACTTATCCGCGCCGATCAGGAAATGCTTGAAATCAACCTCCAGCGGCGCTATTTCTCCGGTTTCCGTGTCAAGAAAAACGACCTCGCCCTGGCGCAGCAGAAACTGGTTGCCCACGCAGTCCTGGGCAAATGGAATGTCATTCTTCAGAACGGTGTCGTAGGTTTTTTGCAAAGACTGCTCGCCTTGCCAGGCCTCCCGCAACGAGTGCCACGCCGGCTCAGTACAGCAGCCCCGAATATGCAGGCCGCCGAAGTATGCCACTACGCCATTGTGCTGCCGCAGAAAGGCTTGCAGTTCTTTGGGCAGCATGGCTAATAGCTTGTGGTCGGTGATGGTCTCGCCGGTATAAATAATTCCCTTCATCAATAGCTAGAGCAATTTTATAAGCAGAGTGCCAAGTAGAGACGCAACATTTTGCGACTAGTTTTTGAGCAATCCAAGTCAAGACAATCAATTAAACAACATCAGCAACGACCAGACGCAAAATGTTGCGTCTCTACTCGTAAGAACTGTTGTATCAAGCAAGCTGTACATTTATGTTTAAGCCAGCGAATACAACACTCATCAACTAAAAAGCCTTCCCGATGAGGTATCGGGAAGGCTTTTTAGCACAAATAGATACTTACGCGTGGGCTGGCTCCAATACAGAGTCAACGCTCACCAGCGGCAGGTTCCAGGCTTCGGCTACGCCTTGGTACACCACTTCGCCGTTTACCACGTTCAGGCCCAGGCGCAAAGCTGGGTCGCGGCGGCAAGCTTCCTGCCAGCCCAGGTTAGCCAAGCGCACGGCGTAAGGCAACGTAGCGTTGGTCAAAGCCAGGGTAGAAGTGTAAGGCACAGCGCCTGGCATGTTGGCCACGCAATAGTGCACGATATCGTCGATGATGAAGGTCGGGTCTTCGTGGGTCGTTGGCTTGCAGGTTTCGATGCAGCCGCCCTGGTCCACGGCCACGTCTACGAGCACAGTGCCGGGGCGCATGGTCTTGAGCATGTCGCGCGTGATGAGGTGGGGGGCTTTTGCACCCGGAATCAACACAGCACCTACTACGAGGTCAACAGTTTTGATGGCTTCGCGAATGTTGTACTCGTTGGAGTACTGGGTAATTACATTCTTGGGCATGAAGTCGTCGAGCTCGCGCAGACGGTTCAGGCTGATATCCATGATGGTAACCTGAGCACCGAGGCCGGCAGCTACTTTCGCAGCCTGCGTACCTACAATGCCACCGCCGAGTACCAGCACATTGGCGGGCTTCACTCCAGGAACGCCCCCCAGCAGAATGCCGCGGCCTTTCAGCGGCTTCTCCAGATACTTAGCGCCTTCCTGCGGTGCCATGCGGCCGGCTACTTCGCTCATCGGAATGAGCAGAGGCAGGGCGCGGTTGGGCAGCTCTACCGTCTCATAAGCCAGGCATACCGCTTTGCGCTCAATCATGGCGTGGGTGAGCTCCTCGCCGCTGGCAAAGTGGAAGTAAGTGAAGAGCAGCTGGCCTTCTTTGATCAGGCTATACTCCTCCTTGATCGGCTCTTTCACTTTCACAATCATCTCAGCCTGAGCGTATACTTCCTCGATGGTAGCGAGGATCAGCGCGCCGGCTTCTTCGTATTCGGCATCCTGAAAACCGCTACCTAGGCCGGCAGTAGCCTGTACATAGACAGTATGGTTGTGCTTGCGCAACTCAGCAACGCCAGCGGGCGTCAGGCCTACGCGGTTTTCGTTGTTCTTGATTTCTTTTGGTACGCCGATGATCATGGCAGAGAAGTGAAGATTGGGTGGAAGACGAGGGGTGAAAACGGCCGCAAAGATAGGCAATGTGGCGAGTAGCACGAACTTTCAGTTCGCGTATCGTTGAACAATGACGTTGGGGGGCATTTTTCAATGCCTTCTACCATCTACGGTGATATGCGAACTAAAAGTTCGTGCTACTTAAACGGTACAGCCGTGGCGCTTTCTTTTACCATGCTGGCCGCGTTCAGATCGCGCACTACATTGGCCTTAATGGTGAGCTTGGCAGGACCTTCTACAGCGTTGGAGTTGAGCGTGGCTACATCCGTCATTTGGCCAATCTGGCGCTGCGCGTAGAGAATCTCCACCACAGCGCTTTGGCCCGGCTTAATGGGTTGGGGGGCTTTTTTGTAGCCTACGCAGTTGCAGGGCGAGGTTATCATACCCAGCAGCAAATCCTGCTTGCCCGTATTTTTTACCGTGAACCGAGCCGAAGGCTGCTGACCGGCCTCCATCTTGCCAAAGTCGTGAGCGGTGCGGTCGAGGACGAGGCGGGGCGCCATCGCTTTTTGAGCAGGCGTGAGGCTGGCCTTAATTTCCTCCGGGCCAAGTACGGTGCCTTTGATAGTTAAGGTGGTGCTCGGCGTGGCGGCATTGCTGGTTACGGTCACCGTTTTGTTGAACACGCCGGGGCGGCCAGCGCTGCTGTACACGGCTTTCACCATACCGGTTTTGCCGGGCAGCACGGGCGTTTTGGTCCAGTCGGGGGTGGTGCAGCCGCAGGAGGCCTGCACGGTGGCAATAATAATAGGCTGATTGCCAGTGTTCTTGAATTTGAATTCGTGGGTGGCCATCGTGCCTTCGGGCACGTTGCCGAAGTCGTGCTGCTCTTTTTCGAATGTCATAACACCCTGCGCTTGGGCCGAAAAACAGAAGAGCATCAGGACCAGAGCAAATAGGAGAGAGGCGCGGTTTTTCATAAAATGATAACGTGAAAGGAAGAAACCCAAGACAGCGCTTCTGGCTTTAACTAGATGTAGCAGAACCAAGCAGCACGGCGTGATACCCCAAAGATAGACAAAAAGTGTCCGGCCTCGTAGGGGGCTCTGGGGGGCATTTCATCAGCATCGCGCCCAAATCCGTACTTTTGCAAAACGGACGGCCCCACCCCCAGTTATGCCGACCGCCACCACCTGCCTTATTCCCACTCTTCCTTATGTCCACTGCCGAATCCGCACTAGCCGTCACCCCGGCCACTCTCAGCAAAGAAGACCTGCTCCATGACTACCGCTTGGGTTGGGAAAGTCGCCACGCTTCCTTAGCTGGTCGGAAGGAAGTGTTTATGGGCAAGGCCAAGTTTGGCATCTTCGGCGACGGCAAAGAGCTGCCCCAACTGGCCATGGCCCGCGTGTTTCAGCCCGGCGACTTCCGCTCGGGATACTACCGCGACCAGACCTTTATGATGGCCGCCGGCGAACTGACCTTGCAGCAATACTTTGCTCAGCTGTACGCTCACCCCGACGTGGAAGCCGAGCCCGCCACCGGTGGCCGAGCCATGAACGGCCATTTCGCCACCCGCCTGCTCGACGAAGACGGTAATTTCAAGAACCTCGCGGAGTTGAAGAATTCGTCGGCCGACGTGTCGCCCACGGCTTCGCAGATGCCGCGCCTCGTGGGTCTTGCTTACGCCTCTAAGCTGTACCGCCAGAACCCCGAGCTGCACGATCGGACGCAGTTCAGTGTGAACGGCAATGAGGTGGCCTTCGGTACTATCGGCAATGCCAGCACTTCGGAGGGAATGTTTTTTGAGGCCCTGAATGCTGCCGGTGTATTGCAGATTCCGATGCTGATGTCGGTATGGGATGACCACTACGGTATATCCGTTCCGGCTGAATATCAAACGTGTAAGCAAAGCATCAGCGCCATTCTGAGCGGCTTGCAGCGCGATGCGCCCGGCGAGCAAGGCTTCGAGATTTTCGTGGTTCGCGGTTGGGACTATCCGGCTCTGCTGGATACCTATCAGCGCGCCGCCGACGTTTGCCGCCGCGAGCACGTGCCGGTGCTGATTCACGTAACGGAAGTAACGCAGCCCCAGGGTCATAGCACGTCGGGCTCGCACGAGCGCTACAAAACCAAGGACCGCCTGACCTGGGAGGAAGAGCACGATTGCCTGCTCAAAATGCGCGAGTGGCTGCTCTCGGAAGAAGTTGTCACCGCCGAGGAGCTGGATCAGCTGGAAAACGAAGCGAAGAACACCGTGCGCGAGGCGCGCACCGCGGCCTGGGGAGCTTTTTTCAACCCCATCAAGCAGGAGCGCGACGAGGTAGCGGCCCTGCTGGAAAAGCTGGTAAACGAAACCGGCCAGCAGAACGCTCTGCACGAAATGGTAGAGCAGTTAAAGCACAATCCTGCACCCATCCGCGCCGACCTGGTGCGCACCGTGCGCAAAGCCCTGCGCTTCACCCGCGACCAGCAGCGCTCCGCCAGTCGCCGCGAGCTATCACAATGGCTGGATCAGGCGCTCGCCGAAAACGCTGACCGCTACAACTCTTACCTCTATAGCCAAAGCGAGCAGGCGGCGCTGAACATCGAGGTGGAGCCCGCCAAATTTGTCGAAAATGCCCCCCAGGTGGATGCCCGCGAAGTATTGCAGGCTTGCTTCGACGCTAACTTCCGCCGCGACCCCACTATTTTTGCCATCGGCGAAGACGTGGGCCGTATCGGGGATGTGAACCAGGCTTTTGCCGGTTTGCAGGAGAAGTTCGGCGAACTGCGCGTGACCGATACCGGTATTCGCGAGTGCACTATTGTGGGGCAGGGCATCGGCGCGGCTTTGCGCGGCCTGCGACCCATCACGGAGATTCAATACCTTGATTATCTGTTGTATGCCGTCCAGATTTTGTCGGATGACGTGGCGTGCTTGCAGTACCGTACCAAGGGTGGCCAAAAAGCCCCCCTTATTGTGCGTACGCGCGGGCACCGGCTGGAGGGCATCTGGCACAGCGGCTCACCCATCGGCATGATTCTGAGCAGCATACGCGGTATGCATGTGTGCGTGCCCCGCAATATGACACAGGCTGCCGGCTTCTACAATACCTTGTTACGCAGCGACGAGCCCGCCCTGGTAATCGAGCCTCTGAACGGCTACCGCCTCAAGGAGCGCATTCCGCAGAACGTAGGCGAGTTTACCTTACCGTTGGGCGTGCCGGAAGTGCTGCTAGCCGGCACCGACGTGACCATCGTAACCTACGGCTCGATGTGCCGCATTGTACTGGATGCCGCCAAGCAATTAAGTGAGGTAGGCATTTCGGTGGAAGTAATTGACGTACAAACGCTTCTGCCTTTCGATTTGCAGCATGTCATTGCCGACAGCATCCGCAAAACCAGCCGTGTGCTTTTTGCCGATGAAGATGTGCCCGGCGGCGCTACGGCCTACATGATGCAGCACGTGCTCGACGACCAGCAGGCCTACCGCTTGCTCGACTCCCAGCCTCGTTGCCTGGCCGCTCAGCCCCACCGTCCGCCTTACGGCTCCGACGGCGACTACTTCAGCAAGCCCAACGCCGAAGATGTATTCGATACGGTGTATGAGATGATGCAGGAAACCGATCCTAAGCGCTTCCCAGCCATCTATTAAGCACCCAAGTCAACACGAAAAACCCCGACTGGAAAGGCTCAGTCGGGGTTTTCTTATCTCTGATTAATAACGAAGCGCGTTTAGCGCGGAATCGTGATGGGGTCCGTGATGATGGTGTTGCTTTTATTCAGTGCGCGGTCGTAGATAAAGACTTCGAAGCGTACAACTTCTCCTGGTTTTAAAGGGTCACCAGCAAAAAAGTCCGTGGTAAAGCTTAGATCGCCGCGCAACGGTGTTTCGCGCCCATTACTGTCTTTATCCAGAGGAGGATAAGTGCTGTTATAATTGTCATTCGGGTTATCCAGCTCCAGCGGAAGGAACTCACCGGCCGCATTCCGAATAAGGGGGGTAATGTAGTAGTTATTGTAGAATGGGTTTAGCGTCAAATCAGGATTCAGTCTGGCCCAGGGCGAACCTTCTACTTTATCTTCTTCCCGTAGGCCCAGGTCACCGTTGCCATCTTTGAAGCTGACGGTTATGGTCACCCGATCATAGAGACCAAACCCATCGGAAACGCGCTCGGAGGAAATGCTTTTAAAGCTAATAGAAGGTGTTTCGGGATAATCAGGCATTTCAAGGCAAGAAGACACTGCCAGGCCCGTGAGCAGGAGCAGCGTGCTTGTCCGAAGAGTACGAAGTAGTTTCATATCAGAGTAAAAAAGACGGGTCGAACGCGGCCTTTTCAGCCAGAACGGAAGATACAACTTCTCAACGAAGACGTGCTGCGTTTGTTATATCTAGCTTTTAACCCCACTGTTTTGCAATGAGTTTCCGTGATGAGCACCTCCGCGCTTTGCCTGCTATATCCGCTGCCGCTTTTGAGCAAACGGCCCTGCGCTTATTCCAGCATCAGGCTCAGAATTGCCCCCCATACCGCGAATACCTGGCTGCGCTGGGCCGCGACCCCAACGACGTTCATGCACTGACGGATATACCATTTCTGCCCATCGAGTTCTTTAAAACGCACGAGGTACGCACCACTCCCGCCGACTGGGCGCCGCAGGAAACCTTTCTGAGTAGCGGCACTACCCAGCAGCAACGGAGCCGCCACCTCCTGCGCGATCCTGCCTTGTACCGTCAGAATGCCGCGCGCATCTTCGAACAAACCTACGGCGCCCTTACCAACTGGATTTTCCTGGCGCTTCTGCCTTCCTACTTAGAGCAGGGGCAATCTTCCTTGGTGGCTATGGTTGAATATTTTGCCAAGGCATCGGGCCAAACCCAGCCCGCGTTTTTCCTCCACGACCACAAAGCTTTGTTGCAGGCGCTGGCCACGGCCAAGCGCAATTCCGGTCGTCAGGTAATGCTTTTGGGCGTATCGTATGCCCTGCTCGATTTAGTGGCCGCCTATGCAGGCGCACCCGAGTTGTTGGGGCTCACGTTATTGGAAACTGGTGGTATGAAAGGGCGGCGGCGCGAAATGATTCGGGAAGAGCTGCATGCTGAGCTACAAACGGCTTTTGGGCCCCAGGGTATTCACTCCGAATACGGCATGACCGAGTTGCTTTCTCAAGCCTATAGCACCGGCGACGGCCGCTTTTTTTGCCCCCCAGGCCTGCGCATTCTGCTCCGCGAGCCCTCCGACCCGTTTTCAGTCGATGCCACGCGTCCGGCTGGCGCTATTAATGTCATTGATTTGGCAAATATTGATTCCTGCGCCTTCATCGAAACCAAAGACTTAGCTCGCCAATACTCCGATGGCTCGTTTGAAGTGCTCGGGCGGCTGGATAACTCCGATGTGCGCGGCTGTAATCAGATGGTGTAAGTTTGACCTGTTCGGGTCGTTCAACGAGGGCCTCACCCCCCGGCCCCCTCTCCCAAAAAGAGGGGGAGCCTAACGTTAGTCGTTCTACGCGGCTGCGTCGGCTACCGCCTCCGCAACCGAATTATTGTTTCTAAAATGTAAAAAAGCCCCCCAGACGTGTATCTGGGGGGCTTTTTTATACTGAACTTAACCTACTAAAACAGGTAGCCGTACCTGGAGCGAGAGCGGAAGGTGCGGTGTAGGCCGAGCGTCAGGCTCCTCCTCTTTTTGGGAGAGGGGGCCGGGGGATGAGGCCCTCGTTGAACGGCCGCTACTTGCCTGAATACATCTTAGCGTCTGACTCCGTAATGGTGTCGTCGCTCATGATTACCAGGCGCTCTACCACGTTGCGCAGCTCCCGGATATTACCGCGCCAGTCGAGGCTCTTCAAATAAGCAAGCGCTTCGGGGGTGACGGTTTTGGGCTTGTTGCCGTAGTCGCGGGCAATATCGTCGAGGAACTTCTGCACCAAGTCGCCGATGTCCTCGCGACGGTCGTTGAGAGGCGGAACCTGGATAAGAATAACCGAGAGGCGGTGATACAAGTCCTCGCGGAAGTTGCGCTCCGCGATTTCCTGCTGGAGGTTTTTGTTAGTAGCGGCCAGTACGCGCACGTCCACCGTTATTTCCTTTTCGCCCCCCACGCGGGTGATTTTGTTTTCCTGCAAGGCCCGCAGCACTTTCGCCTGAGCCGACAGACTCATGTCGCCGATTTCATCCAGAAACAGCGTGCCGCCGTGCGCCTGCTCAAACTTGCCGATGCGTTGCTTTACGGCCGAGGTAAACGAGCCTTTTTCATGACCAAACAGCTCACTTTCAATCAGCTCCGAAGGAATAGCGGCGCAGTTAACCTCAATCATCGGTCCGTTGGCGCGGTTGCTTTGCTCGTGCAGCTGGCGTGCTACCATCTCTTTGCCAGCGCCGTTGGGCCCCGTGATGAGTACGCGGGCATCGGTGGGGGCTACTTTTGCAATGGCTTTGCGCACCTGCTCCAGCGCCGGCGAGTTGCCGACCATCTCGGAGCTTTTGGCGATTTTCTTTTTAAGCGTCTTGGTTTCAGTTACTAGCTTCGTGCGGTCGAGGGCGTTGCGAACCGTTACCAACAGGCGGTTCAGGTCTGGTGGCTTCTGCAAGAAATCGTAGGCGCCTTTTTTGGTGGCGTCCACGGCCGTGTCGATGCTGCCGTGCGCCGAAATCATAATAAAAGCAGCGTCGGGGGCCAATTCCTGCGCGCGGCTCAATACCTCCAGCCCATCCATTTTGGGCATTTTGATATCGCAGAGCACCACGTCGTACTTATTCTTGATAAGCATATCCAAGCCGGACGGACCGTCTTCGGCCTGGTCAACGGCGTAGCTTTCGTACTCCAGAATTTCCTTTAGCGTATTGCGAATCGACTTTTCGTCGTCGATAATGAGGATTTTGGGCATAAGCTGAGAGCAGAATAAATTAATACTGAGGGTGTAGCGAAGGTAACGAAAAGCATTACCCGTTTAGTGAGTAAAGTTATTGAAGGATTCAATGAGGAAAGAACACAATACACATGAAAAATTGTAATTATTTAATTTTCAGGCGTCTGCCTTCCATATTTGCCACCCAGACTACCAAAAACAAAATCGGTCGCCGCAACCGAAGCTGCAACGACCGATGATACGGTGGTGATGAGTCTGTAAGCCGGGTTTTGTCCGCCGGGCCCGAAGGCTCAGCGTCTCCACCATTTATCTAGGCCAGTCGTTGCCGAAAGGCTCCATCAACCTACCCACGGACGCCGGACGAGCCGCCCGGTGCTGCCTGTTGCCAGACAGCGTGCCCGCTTATTTGGTCTTTCAACCCCTGAGGTTTACCCAGCCGACACGGTTGCCCGGCCGCTGGTGCGCTCTTACCGCACCTTTTCACCCTTACCGGCTGCCCGAAGACAACGTAGGCGGTAGTTTTCTGTGGCACTGGCTGTCTGAGCCTTACGGCCCATCCTTCCCGTTAGGAAGCAGGGTGCTCTGTGTTGCCCGGACTTTCCTCGCCGCCCGAAGGCGCCGCGGTGGAGCGACTCATCACAAAGACAAAGGTAGCGCTTTCAGTGGTTGGGCGCTTATGTTTGAGGTTGCTGCCTGTCTAAATAAAGGCCACGGGGTCAAAATTCGATGGTGCGCCGGCGGGCTTTCCAGAGTTCAATCACCCCTGAAAATACATATAGTTCTTTCTATGTCACAAATACCGTGATATTTTCCCATTTCTACGGTAGCGCTAATCTCAAGCGCGTTTTTTGGGCTTAAAATGGGGTTAAAAAGCCTGATTTTGCCCCCCAGAAAGGATGGGCCGACTTGGATGCCATTTTTGAATCGATACATTGGCTAAACAATCACCCCACTGGTCGCTGACAGAATAGAGGCTTTAAAGCTTCGGCAGCGGGCGGCGAACAAGTCATTTTTCACCCATTACTCCATTCTTCAAAAGCATGCAGAAAAACCAACTACATCCGCGTCTTTCTTTCTGGGTAATGAGCGCTTCGCTCGTAGCTGCTTCAGCCGTTTTCACCGCCTGTTCCGACAATTCCATTGATGCCGAAGATCCATCGGTAGCCCAGATCAGTACCGACGCAAAAGCTTCCGATGATTTGATTGAGGGCCAGTACATTGTCGTGCTGAAAGACGGTGCCGTTGATACCGATGGCGACGCTTCCTACGACGCGAAAGTAAACAAAGTAAAAGGTGTTGGTCAGGGCATACTTCGTGCCCGTGGCCTGAGCGGCGATAAAGTAGGTCATGCCTACGGTCATGCACTGAAAGGCTTCGTGGCCCAGCTGAGCCCCGGCGAAGCGGCTGAGCTACGTAAGGATGCAAACGTAGCCTACGTGGAGCAAGACCGGATTATCACGCTTGGTAATCCTAACAATGGCGGCGGCAGCACCATACAGGCTGCACAGGTGACGCCTTATGGCATTGCCCGCGTGGGTACCGGCGATGGTGCCGCTACTGGCCGCACGGCCTGGGTTATCGACACTGGTATCGACTTGGATCACCCCGACCTGAACGTTGATGTAGCCCGCAGCAAGTCTTTCCTGACCAGTGGCAAAAACTACGCCTCGCCAGATGATGGCAACGGCCACGGCACGCACTGCGCTGGTACTATTGCCGCCAAAAACGACGCTAGTGGTGTAGTAGGGGTAGCCGCTGGTGCTAAAGTAGTAGCAGTTCGCGTACTGGATTCCCGCGGTAGCGGCTCCAACTCGGGCGTAATTGCCGGTGTGGATTATGTAGGCGCTAATGGCGCATCCGGCGACGTAGCTAACATGAGCCTTGGCGGTGGCGTATCTAGCGCGCTTGATCAGGCCGTTTTAAACGCTTCTCAAAAAGGAGTACTCTTCGCTTTGGCCGCCGGTAACGAAACCGACAACGCCAATAATCACTCACCTGCTCGGGTGAATGGAGCGAATATCTACACTATCTCAGCTATGAATAGCTCAGATTCGTGGGCTTCGTTCTCCAACTTTGGCAACCCGCCGGTAGACTACTGCATGCCCGGTGTTAGCGTACAGTCAACTTGGTTGAATGGTGGCTACAACACCATCAGCGGCACCTCGATGGCTACGCCACACATGGCCGGTGTACTTATCATGAAAGGCAAAAACTTCACTACCAGCGGCACCGTGAAAAACGACCCCGATGGTAACGCTGATCCAATTGCTCACTTGTAGGCTTGATTAGTTGTTTGTAAAAAAGGCTGCCTTTGCGGGCAGCCTTTTTTTGTGAAGTCTGGAACGGATATTCGCTTTTTAAAGCGGTTTCAAATTGGTATACCAGATGTAGAGACGCGACACGTCGCGTCTCGGCGTTGTTTAATAGAACGTTCTATTTGAATCGTTCAACAATGAGACGCGACGTGTCGCGTCTCATTGTTCGGCCTACTAAGTGAAATGATTGAATCGCTTAAGCGGAGAATTACTTTAGCCGCACAAGTGTCGCGCCGTAGCCGAACTTCTCTTTCTGCGCATCCTCGAAGAACTTGATGTCGCGGTTGCGGCTCAGATTTTTGTGAATCTCCTTCCGCAAGGTACCGTTGCCGGTGCCGTGAATAAACACGATTTCGTGCATGTTGGTGGCCAATGCCCGACTCAACGCATCCTCAAACGCGTCGAGCTGCAGCCGCAGGATGGCCGTGTTGGTAAGCGGCGGGTCGAGGATAGCGGCATCAGGGTTGAGCACTTCCAGGTGCAGATCAACCTCGTGCGAGGGTGGCAGAATGGTTTTGACCGGCTCCGGAACAGGTGCTACCGCCGCTGGTTTGGCCGGCGCATTACCGCTTAGCTGGGCTTGCAGGTTTGCAGCCAGCTTTTCGAGTGCTACGGGTGCAGCAGGCTTCTCGTCGAGCTGAAAAAGATACGCTTCTTTCTGCAAGATAGGCGCTGGCTGCCGGCTGGTATAAAAGCTGTTGGCCCGGAAAGCCAAACGCTTGGTAAGCAGCTCAAACGCCGTGTCGCCATTCAGGCGGTGGGGCAAAAGCTGCACCACTGCGGCGGGCCACTGCTCGAAATCTTTAAGATGAAGGTGAGCCAAGGGCTTACTTACTGCCTTCGGACCGAGCTTGTCGGAAAGCAGGCCCCGATATTTCTCTTGCTGCTCCTCGCCATAAGTGAACAGCAAATCGGTGTCGGTATTATTGATCAGCTGCACGGCCAGCAGCTCCGGCGACTGGTGGCTGAGCGCCAGATACAAGCCTTTTTGTGCCTTGGGTAATTCTGGTTTCGGGCCTTTGTCCGCTTTTTTGCCCCCCACGCTGCTATTGGCGGGCGCATCAGGTTTCTGGGGGGCAAAACTAGGCCGTGGGGCGCTGGCAGCGGCTTGGCGCTCAGCGGCCACGGAGGCCGCGCTCTGCCCAAACGCTTTGTGCTCCTCAGCGGCTACTACTACCACCTCGCGCCGCAGCACCGGAATCGTGAAGTCGTTATCTATGGCAACCTCAACAAGATCGTTGTCGAGCAAACGGGTGACAATGCCTTCTTCGCGCCCGGTGAGCAGGCGTACTCGGTCTCCTACATTCATATCGGTAAGGCGTGGGTTCAACTTAGGGTGAGAAGCAAAAGTAGCGTAGAGTTTCGGGCTTTGCTTCGGGCTGAGGTATAGCGCGGATATTCTCCGTGTTATATGCCTCAACCAAGCCGCCAAAAGTAAGGTGCCCTGTCCTCTGCGTGCCTTTTAATTATAATTCGCCCCATTCTAACAACAAAAAGTCCCGGCTCAAAACAGCCGGGACTTTTCATGAAATGTAGCGAGTTGGCCAAGCCAGCGAAGCTGAAGCTACCGGTTGACTTCCGTCGGCTCGTAGAGCCCCGGAATAGGATCAGGCACATTGGGATTGGCGTTCACCTCATTCTGCGCAATCAGATAGCGCTGCGGAATGTTGGGCGCATCAGTGCGTTTCTTGGGCACGCCGATCAGATTATTCGTGCGGCGCACATCGTTGTAGGGCTCAATCTGACCAATCAGACTCAGGTATTTCTCCGTCAGAATTTCCCGCAGCAAGGCTTGCTGCTGCGATTGGCCCGTATTCAGAAGCCCACCCAACGCAAAATCGGCCAGGGTGTAGGCAGCGTAAGTGCCACCTGTGAAGGTGGTGCGGTTGTATGCCCGGATATTGTTGAGCGAAGCCAATGCGCCGGTCAGGTCGTTGGCGCGGGCTTGGGCTTCGGCCAGGATAGCCTGTGTCTCGACGTAGGTAATAAGCGGAAAGTCAGCATCGGCCGCGAAGGCACCACCCTCCAGAATGTTCGGGTCGACGTCGCTGTAGCCAGCTTCGGTGGTGTAGAAATACTCGAAGCGGGCCGACTCATTTGTACGGGCATTATCGCGCTCACCCTGTAGCAGACGCACCCCATACGAGCCAGCCGCTCCCATATAGCCAGTACGGTTGATATCGATAAAGTCGTAGTAAGGGTTGGCGCTCGTGCTCACCGTACCACCGTACGGCATCAGCATATCTCCGTCGGGGCTGGCAATCCCAAGCCTTGCTTCGGCCGCCGCCTGCGGGTAGTTGCGCACGTGCATATAAAACCGTGCCTTCAGCGAGTGAGCCGCTGCCCGCCATTTGGCCAGGTCGCCGCCATAGTATATGTCGCGCTCCTGCGGATTAATACCAGTGCGTCCCAGGTTGGTAATGGCGGTGCTGAGTAAGGTTTGAACGCTGGCATAGATGTCGGATTGCCGGTCAAATGGAGCTGGCTGGCCCGGCTGCAAAGCTTGCGAGTAAGGAATGTCGCCCCAAACCGAGGTAGCCATCCCAATCATCTGGGCTTCGAGCACCTGGGCAATGCCCGTCAGCTGAAAATTCTGGACTGCCTCCGCCTTCTGGGTCACAATGCGGGCGTTGGCCAGCACCAGCGTGAAGGTATTGCTCCACATATTATCGTAGTCGCCCGATACGGTGGTGTAGTTCTGCAAACCCTCATACTGGCGGTCGGTGCCGGTGAAGTAGTCGCTAAATAAACCGGCCGTGCGGGCCATCTCGCCACTCAGCACAAAGCCTTCCGATACCTGCACCGCCGTCAGCTGTTGGTCGGCTGGGGCGTCCTGGGGGGCATTTGGGTTGATGTCGTAGCCCTCTGTAAGTTTTTCGCAACTGCCCAAGCCCACCAAAAGCAGGGCCAGCAGCAGATAATAACGCAGGGATGTTTTCATATGATTGAACGAGCAAAATCGTGGAGGAAGGTGTCAGGAGGCCCCTTCAGCACGTCAGTACTGAGAGCCTCCTGGCACTGCTTAAAAGTTGAAGTTCAGGGACATGATATAGGAGCGGGTGCTGGGGTTGTTGAAGTAGTCCAGCCCGCGGCCGTTGGATACACCCGTTAAGTTGGTTTCAGGGTCTACGCCGGTGTAGTCGGTCCACAAAGCCAGGTTGCGCCCCGTCAGCGACACGTCCACCGATTGGAGCTTGGCACGCTCTGTCAGCCAGGGAAGCTTCAGGCTGTAGGCCAGCGTGATTTCGCGCAGGCGGGTGTAGCTCACATTTTCGATAAACTGCTCGGCTGGTCCGGTAAAGCCATTGCCCAAGCCATTCCGATACCACTGCTCGTCGGCCACTACTGGTCCGGCCCCAAAATCGGTGACAGACCCGCGGAAGGTATAAGTGCCATCGGCATTGGGCTGGTAGCGCTGCGCTACCGTCTGGCTGTTCCACAGGCGCAGCGTAGCCGCATCGGCCGCCGATACTGTCGTTTCTGCTTCCGTGTCTTTGGCCGTACCGTAGGAGTAGAGCGCACCCTTGGTACCGTTCCACACGTCCAGGTTGTCGACGTGGTCGAACAACACATTCAGCGACAGGCCTTTGTAGCTAAAGGTATTGCCAAGGCCCCCCCGCCACCTAGGGTTGGGGTCACCAATTATGCCCTCGGTAGCGGCCTGAATTGGGAAGCCATTGGTATCGAATACCAGGCTGCCCGTTTCGGAGTTGCGCTCCCAGCGGCTGCCCCACAAGGCGCCCATCTGGTAGCCCCGCACGGCCCGCGACGAAGTGCCCGTGAAGCCATTGAGGAAGATAGACTCCGCGCCCGACAGGTCGGTTACCTCGTTGCGGTTGAGGGAGTAGTTGGGCGCAATATTCCACACAAAGCCATCAGGCTGATTGATAACATCGGCACCAAGACTTATTTCCAGGCCCTTATTTTCGATTTCGGCCGCGTTGGCACTCGTTGATACAAAGCCAGTTGTGGCCGCCACCGGCACGGTCAGAATAGCGTCCTTGGTGCGGTTGGTGTAGCCCGTAATGCTAAAGTTGATGCGGTCTTGCCAGAAGCGGAGATCCAGACCACCCTCCAGCTCGGTTTTGCGCTCCGGCTTGATTTCGGGATTGCCCTGCACGTTCGAGCGCACAAAGCCCCCACCGTAGTTGGCCGCATCCAGGGTGGTACCCCATCCATCGGCAATGATGTTAGCATCGCCGGGCACGTAGTAGGTGCGGGTGAGATAGGGGGTAGGCTGCACACCCACCGAGCCGTAAGCCAACCGAGCTTTACCGAAGCTCAACACTTTGTTCTCGGTGAAGGGCGCAAGCTTGGTAAACTGCCAAGCCAACGTACCAGCCGGAAAGAAAAAAGTGCTGCTGGTTTCGGGACCAAACGTGGAGGCAGTTTCGGCGCGGCCGGTGCCCGTGAGGTAGAGCTGGTTGAAGAAAGCCAGATCTACTTGCGCGTAGGCGGCCGCGGTACGCTGCTCCAGCACAAGGTTGAAGGGTTGGCGGCTGTCGGCGAGGGTGTTGTCCAGCTGAGGCGGCGAGAAGGGGTTAATAAAATTGGTCGCATTAGCACCCACCTGCTCGCCCCGCCGGATGTTAATATTGGCCCCCACCAGTAAAGTGCCCCCCAGGCTCTCGGAGAAATCATGGGTGGCGCGTGCGATCAGGTCGTTGTTGATCTGCGTCTCCTGAATCGTCGATTGCCCAATTTGCCCCGTAGGCGACTGCCCCGCCCCAATGGGATACACCGTGGAGCGCCGGTCGGTATAGGTGTCAACGCCCGTACGATTGATAATATTCAGCCAGTTCGTGGCATCATACGTCAGCTCCAGGGCCCCAATAAGCCGCTGCACCCGCGTCTGGTCGCGCACGTTATCGATGGTCCAGAAAGGGTTGTCGAATCCGGGGTTATTGCTGTTGCCCAGCTGATTACGGTACGAGGATTGGCGCCGGAGGAAGATATTGCCCTGCGGGTCGGTGTAGTCGCCGATGTAGTAGGCGTTGTTGAAGTCGGCAGGGCTACGAAGGCCCCCCAGGAAGATGCTGCTGCCACTGGAGCCCTGCTGCACCCTGTTGGAAAACGTGCGCGCATACGTGGCGTTTATACCTGCCCGGAACTTGGTGGCCAGCTGCCGGTCTACGTTTACCCGGAAGGTAGTGCGGTCGTTGTCGCTGTTGTTGCGCGCGATGCCCTCGGTGTGAGTGTTGCCCAAGCTGATGTAGAAGTTGCTGCGCGGGTCGCCGCCGCTGAGCGTGGCAATATTATCCCAAGTATAGCCCCGGCCAAATACCTCGTCGCTGTGGTCGTAGGTGTCGCGGCTGTTCTTGCCGCCGTGAGGGTTAGCAGCAGTACCGGCCGGAATGGCGAAGCGCTGCGTTCCATCGGCGAAGGTAATAAAGCCCTGGTAGCCAGGCGCGCCAGGCGTTGTAATAGCTGCATCGGCTCCCCCGGAGCGGTCGGCAATACGGTCGCCCCAGCTGCGGGCATTGCCCTGGGCAAACAAACCATTGAGACCTTGCCCGTAGCGCTGCTGAAGCTCAGGCACCTGGTTTATTTCGTCGATGCCGTAGGTGGTACGGTAGGAGAGGTTGAGCTTGTCGGCACTGCGGCCTTTTTTGGTGGTAATCACCAATACGCCATTCGCGGCCCGCGTACCCCACAGTGCGGCGGCGGCGGCTCCGCGCAGTACTTCCATAGAGGCAATATCGTCGGGGTTGATGTCATTGAGGCGCGACTGCTGCACGACACCCGAAATCTGGTTGGAGGCCGCCCCGCCACCGCTGGCCACAATACCGCCGGCGGTACCGGGCGTGTTTTCGCCCACCGACGTGTTGGATATCGGAATCCCATCCACCACAATCAGGGGCTGCAAATTGCCCGTGATGGTGCTGGCGCCCCGAATCTGAATGTTAGCGCTGGCACCGGGGTCGCCGGTAGAGCGGGTGATGAGCACACCGGGCGCCTTGCCCGAAAGAGCCGTGATGGGGCTGGTTTCGCCGGAGCGTACCAGCGCTTGCCCCTGCACCGTAGATTGCGCCGTACCAAGCCGGTCGCGGCTGGTTTCTAGGCCCAGCGCCGTTACGACCACTTCACCCAATTCGCGGGCAGAGGCCTCCATCGCCACATTGATAGTGCTGGCGTCGGTGATGGGCCGATCAAGGGTGGTATAGCCTATAAAGCTAAACGTAAGCGTAGTAGCTGAAGCCGGCACCGATAGAGTATAGCTGCCTTCCGAGTCGGTTGAGGCCCCGATAGTGGTACCCTTCACGAGCACGGTTACACCAGGCAGGCCGTTGCCCGTAGCACGGTCCGTTACTCGTCCTTGTAGCGTTCGATCCTGGGCCATCGCTAAGCGAAAAGTGGCCAAGACCATTAAGGTTAACAATAAGAGTTTTTTCATATCTAGGTTTCAGGTTTAAGGATGAGGCATGGTGTGTGGATAGAGTAAGTGGCGAAGAGTGGGAATGGTTGAGCTAGCGTTTGGTAGTCAGCGTTTTGTAGAATGAACGTCCCCGGTTAGTTTAGCTATGAGCCGGAGCAACATCAAGGATATTTCTCTGAAGTGAGTATTTGCAGATAATGTATTGATGAGCTTTTCTTGTGCTGAGAATTGTATTATTATAATGATGCAGTTGTATGGGGTGTAATTTTTAGCCTTGAAATTGTAGACACGATAATTCAAGCCCGCTGTTTGCAGCGGGTAATAATTGCTCTGAAGTGAAGGGTGCAGTAAGTAGCAGGCTGGCTTCGCCGCCGAGGCAGTGTATGCCTATACTTTAATAATACAGTCCGTGCAGGACGAAACCGCGCCGGGAGTTATATTCCAAAGCGGGGGCGGGCAGGTGGAAAATGCTAGCTACGTAGAACACGCGCTTGAGAAATTTGCTGCGCGTCGGAATACGCATCAGGTTTACATCGAAGCTCAAATAATACTGCCGGTAATCGTTGAGGCCCAGAATGGCGTTGGTAGCGGGGTCGTTGTACACCATTTGCTGAGCGCCGTAGCCCACGGCCGGTTGCAGCCACTTGGGCCATTTGCTTTCCTGCGGCAGCCACGCCGCTACGTCGGCGCAAAGCCAGTAGGTATGGCCGTTGTAGTCCTTCAGGTGCTGCTCGCCTACGCTCTTGCCCAGCACATTGGGCCGGAGCGCCGCGTATCGGGTGGTGCGGAAAGAGTATTTGGGCATTATCCGCACTTCATTCCATGCCAGCTGCTGAGCAATAAGTCCGGCCGAGCCCAGAAAATTGGCCCCCAGATCATACGCGGAAGCGCCATAAGCGGGGTCGCGGCCATCGAGCAGCTCTAGGGGGCTTTGGAGCAGGAAACCCACGAAGCCGCCATACCAGAGGGCTTTGCGGTCGGGCACGCCGGCCCAGCGCAGCATATCCACCGCGCCGCGGCTTTCGTGAAAAGCCCCCCAGAAGTGTCCGGCCTTGTCTAGCTGCTTCCACTCGCGGCTATCATCGAACCAATGAAAGGCAGTCCGCTCACCGGTATACCAGCTTTTGCTCAAGCCATACACGAGGCCCGTGTAGCTCAGCGCGAGTCCGCCCGCCAGGATGGGAAGGCGGTGGCTTATGCGGGCCGTATCGGCGGGTAGGGCTGAGTGGCGTAAGAGGGGAGGAGCCGGCGCAACTAAAGCCGTATCAGCATTGCTTTGGGCCTGGCAAATGACTGGTCTTAACCCACTTATTGCCAGAAGAAGCACTAAGCACCACCGGACTTTTATAGAAAAGCGAAAGAAAAGCGTCATGCGGGAGCTGATGACCTCGGGGGTCAGAACAATCAAAGCTACAAACAAATGGACGCGCTCAGGAGCTAAGCTAAACAGTTCGTTGTGTACCTTTATTCTTCTTGCTTATTAACGCTGAATGAAATGAAGCATTATGCTTTGTTCAGCTCTCCTGACTTCCCACCATCAATCCATTTTTAATGAAAACACTTCGACTTTTATTTAGCCTGCTTGTGCTACTAACGGGGCTTCCCGTAGCGTACGGACAGGTTACAACCCAGCCAGCCGTTTTTCTGGCTTCGGAGCCCGTCACGATCACCTTCAATGCCACGCAGGGCAACGGCGAACTAGCCAATTTCACCGGTGACGTGTATATCTGGACCGGCGTTATTACCAGCGGACCTACTGGCTCTACCTGGACCAACGTCAAAAGCCCCGCCTTCAACCAGCCCGACCCAGCGGCCAAAATGACGCGCTCGGCTACCAATGCCAACATTTATACTATCACCTTCACGCCGAATACTTTTTACCCCATCACGCCCGGCACCACGATTTATCGGCTGGGAATGATTTTCAAGAATGCGGACGGCAGTAAAGTAGGTCGGGGACCCAGTGGCGACATTTTCATCGATGTTGCTCAGGATCGGTTTAATCTGCGCTTTACCGCTCCCACTGGGCCGGGCAGCAATTTCTTCGTGCTGAATACGCCGACCACCGTTACGGGCAGCTCAATTGTGCCCGCCACGCTGGCTTTGTACCTGAATGGCGTGCAGCTGGGCGCCTCAGAGCCAAATGCAACCACCATCACCCGAACGGTGACGCTGACCGCGCCGGGGGCCAATACCATTCGCCTTACCGCTACGGACGCTAATGGTATAGCCGAAACACTGCTGACCGCACAAAGCCGCGAAGCTGTTGCCGTGGCGCAATTGCCGGTGGGGGCCAAAAAAGATGGCGTAACGTACTTGAATGGCGGCTCATCCGCGATATTGAGTCTGACGGCACCCAATAAGCAGTTTGTTTACGCCATTGGTGACTTCAACGATTGGCAGCCCACTACGGCGTCGGCCATGAAGCGGACGCCCGTGAGTGCTACCGACAATGCGCCCGACAACAGCAGCAACGGCCGCTGGTGGATACAGTTGGATAACCTCACGCCCGGCCGCGAATACACGTATCAGTACCTGGTAGATGGTGCCCTGCGTGTTGCTGACCCTTATACCCAGAAAGTACTCGACCCGAACAACGACCAGACGATTCCGGCAGTCACGTATCCGGCGGCTTTGTTGCAGTACCCGACCGGCAAAACCACTGGCATTGTCTCTACTTTTCAGTCAGGGCAGGCAGAGTACCAGTGGCAGGTTACGAACTTCCAGAAGCCGAAGCGTACCGATTTGGTGGTATATGAGCTGCTGGTGCGCGACTTTATTGCCCGCCACGATTACAAAACCCTCACGGATACGCTGAGCTACCTGCAACGCTTGGGCGTAAACGCCATTGAGCTGATGCCCATCAATGAGTTTGAAGGCAACGAAAGCTGGGGATACAACCCATCCTTCTACTTCACTCCCGACAAATACTACGGCACCAAGGATGACCTGAAGCGCTTCGTGGATGAGTGCCACAAGCGCGGTATGGCCGTCATCATCGATATGGTGCTCAATCACTCTTTCGGGCAGTCGCCGATGGTGCAGATGTACTTTGAAAACGGTGCGCCCACTGCCGGGAGCCCGTGGTTCAACCGGGCGGCTACGCACCCTTTCAACGTAGGCTACGACTTCAACCACGAAAGCTCGTTTACCAAATACTTCGTGGAGCGGGTAAATGAGTTCTGGCTACAGGAATACCGCATCGATGGTTACCGCTACGATTTATCGAAGGGCTTTACCCAGCGCAACAACCCCAACGACGTGAGTGCCTGGGGCCGCCGCGACGACTCGCGTATTGCCATCTGGAAGAACATCTACGATCAGATTCGCGCCATTGACCCCAACGTGTACTGCATTCTGGAACACCTGAGCGACAATGATGAGGAGAAGGTATTGGCTGACTACGGCATGATGCTGTGGGGCAATCAGAACGGCAGCTATGCCAACGCCGTGCGTGGCCTGAACAGCGGCTCCGACTTTAGCGGTGGCTACTACGCCAACCGCGGCTGGCAACAGCCCAACCTGATTACCTATATGGAAAGCCACGACGAGGAACGCCTGATGGTGCGGGCCGTGAATGAAGGCAACCAAAGCGGTGCCGCTCCCGGCTACAACGTGCGCGATGTGAATACCGCCCTGAGCCGCATGGGCCAGGCGGCGGCTTTCTTTTTTACCGTTCCCGGCCCCAAGATGGTGTGGCAATTTGGCGAGCTTGGCTACGACGTCGGTATCAACTTCAATGGGCGCGTCGGTAACAAGCCCATCCGGTGGGAATATCAGCAGGATCCGGCCCGTCGCAACTTGTACAACGTGTACCGGAGCCTGATTGAGCTGAAGAAAACGCAGTCGGTGTTTGAAAGCCCGGCAACCTACACGCAAAGCCTGAGCGGAACCACCAAAAGCATTCACGTGGCGAATGCCGACTTAAGTGTGACGGTTATCGGAAATTTTGATGTCGTGTCGCGTACTATTGCGCCCGGCTTTCAGAGCGCCGGCACCTGGTATAACTACCTCTCCGATGCTACTTTAACCGTGAGCGCCGCAGAGTTGAACACACCCATCACGCTGGGACCCGGTGAGTACCGCGTGTATACATCGCAGAAAGTGAACCGGCCGCAGGGCGTGGTATTATCGGCCAAGCGTAAGCAGGATTTAGTGTTGAACCTGACGGCTGCGCCCAATCCGGCCGCGGCCACCGCTACACTTCGCTACGAGCTGAAGACGGCCTCTCCGGTCGCGGTAACTATCACGAACCTGCTCGGGGCCAACGTGCGCACGCTGCCAGCTACCCCACGTCAGGCTGTAGGGGCCCACGAGCTGCCGGTATCGGTGGCGGGGCTGGCCAACGGCGTGTACTTCGTTCGTTTGAGCGCCGGGGGGCAAATTCAAACCACAAGATTGGTAGTTCAACACTAAAAAAGCCCCCCAAGAACCAAAAAGAGCGACCCTGCCAGCAGGGTCGCTCTTTTTTATTGGTAGCAAGTCTGGAAAGAAAGGACAGTGCCCCGACCTGCCAGCCGTGCATTCTACTTCTGTTTTTTAGTAAGGATGGTGTGATAATCCACCAGATCATCGATGGGGGAGCGGATGATTTTGCCCACTTCCATATCGTGGCTTTTGGCCACCTGAATCAGCGCGTCGCGGAAGTTGTAGCCTACCGAACCGATGCAGTTGAAGGTGTAATCCTGATAGTTAGGATATTTGGTTACCAGATTGTCGAAGAAAGCCTTGAAGCCGTCGAGCACTATTTCGCGGCAGTAGCTTACGTTGTTGTGGTCGTAGGCATACTTGGCGAAGCTGGCCAGAAAACGGTTGGGCAAAGGCTGATTATAGAGCCGATCGAGGATTTCGTCGCGGGTAAGGCCATAGGTTTCGCGGAAGTTTTCCTGCAAGCCATCGGGCAGAAAGCCACGCAAGTAGTCGCGGAGCAGCCGCTTTCCAATGAAAGAGCCGCTGCCTTCATCACCCAGAAAATACCCGAGCGAGTCGACATTCATCGCTACATTCTTGCCATCATAGATGCAGGAGTTGGTGCCTGTGCCTAGAATGGCCGCAAAGCCAGGCTTTGTGCCTAGCAGCGCCCGGGCGGCCGCCAGCAAATCATGATCAACTACTACTTCCGCCTTCGTGAATACCGCCCGCATAGCGGCGGCTACTATCTCCGCTTTTTTAGCCGATGAAATACCAGCGCCATAGTAATGCACTTCCTCAATTTTGTCCAGCTCCAGCGTGTCGGGCAGGTTTTTCTGCAGGGAGGCTTGAATACCCGCCGTATTAATGAAATCGGGGTTGTAGCCCTCGGTATTGAAGTTGATACGCGTACCCGCGTCGTCAATGAGGCACCAGTTCGTTTTGGTGGAGCCGCCGTCGGCAATAATGATCATAGAAGAAATGGTCTGAAGAACGGATGGGAAGATCAGGAAATGGGTTAGCTACCGTTGCGATGCCCGTAGCAGCAGAAGCGAAGCACGGAAAAGAATCTGGTAGATGAAAGCTTTACGCTTGAATAGCATGCTGGGGGGCTTTTTTTAGAGAAAAAGCCCCCCAGCATGCTATTCTCTGCTATTGGTATCTATAACAAGGAAACGGGAAAACAAGAAGGCCACCGCATCGCGGTGGCCTTCTGGGAATGATAAGTCAGATGAAACTGGTTTAGTTTTTCTTGAACGTGTAGCTGTAGTTACCAGCTCCTTTGCTCAGATCCAGCGTAATGGTGTAGTTGCCAGCACCGGGCACCGCAATATCATCGGCACCACCCTCTAGCAAGCCATCGCCCTTACCATCAACGAGTTTGTCGCCATAGTTGATGGCCCAGTCACTATTCGCACGAAACTTTATCTTTCCATCAGCCGAAAGGGTAGTAGTTACCGTCCAAACACCAGTGGCAGGATCGTACGTCATAGGCGTATCAGCATCCCACCCTTTGCTAGTAGCTGAACCAATCACAGCCCATGTGGTTTTTTCAGCCGACCAAGTCAATTTATCGGTGTTGGCTTTTATTAAATAATAGCCGGGTGACGGCACCTGTAAGTTGCCCGCGCCGCCGTCGGTAGAAAGGGTGTTATCTGCATCACCTTTTCCGTAGTTCGTACCAGACCAAGCAGCTACGCTTGTCAATTTGAAGTTTAAATCAGTTCCCGTAAAGTTGATGTAGCCTTCATATGTCTTTGTATTTGCTTTGTCTCCCGAAGCAATCAAAGGGGCCTTTTCCGGAGCCCAGCCCTGATAAGCGCCCGGTACCCAAAGTGAAGGGTAAACGATGGCAGCATTGGCGTTGTAAGGCTTGCCAGAAAGGGCAGTAACCGGGGAATACTTAGCTAATGCATTAGCCGTAGGGCTTGCGCCAAGGGCTGCTTTAGCGCGTACTTCCAATTCAATGGGGCTGTACTCTTTTGTCTTGTCATCCTGTACCGCACCCAAATCAATCATCAGGTTATTGATTTCATTTACCGTGAATGTTTTGGTAAGTGCCGCGCCAGTAGAATACGATTTGGGAGAGGCAAACTCATTCCCTTTTTTATCAACTTCTAAAGTGTAGGTAACCACTTCACCTTGGTAGCCAAACGAAACGGGTGTCCAAGAGTAGACCACGTAGGTCTTGTCCTTGTCCTCTAGCGTAAGGGGTACATTGGTGGATACAGTAGTGAGAGTAGTCTCTCGGCCGGGCTTTGCTACTATCTGATTTTCATCCTTTTCGCAGGAAGAGAGCAGTAGTACGGCTGTGCAAAGTCCCAGAATTTGGGTAAGCCAGTTTTTCATCTGTATGGGAATTTTTTTGAGGATTTGAAGAATCAAAACCGAATATCTAGAGTCGCTAGATATTCGGTTTTAACTACGTCGGTCAATTAGTAACCTGGGTTCTGCTTCAATGTAGGATTAGCAGTGAGGTCGGAAGATGGAATAGGGTAGAGGTTCAGCGCTTCAGATACAGGGCGTCCTTGTAATACACCACCTTTCCAGGGCCAGTTATACGTCACGTTGGTACCACCAAAGCGGCCGAAGCGAATCAGGTCGGTACGACGGTGGCACTCCATGTGCAGTTCACGAGCCCGCTCATCCAACAGAAAGTCCAGCGTTAACTGACCAGCAGTGATAGTGGATGCTTTGGCGCGTTGGCGCACGCGGTTAACGTAAGTCAGAGCATCAGCAGCACTTCCAGCACCGCCACGAACTACAGCTTCTGCGTACATCAGATACACGTCGCCAAGGCGGAACATAGGGAAGTCGGTATCGATAAACTCACCGGAGGTGTCATTGCCTTTGCCACCAGTTGAGGTTACGTTGCGATACTTCTGCAAGCCATAGCCATCTGTGAAGGTGAAAATATCGGTGTTCTCCTTCTTGTGGCCATCAGTCACAAAGTTGCGGGCACGGTCGTCATTGGCACCAGTTAGATCCGTGAACTTATCAGCAAGAGTAGACTTGGCGCGGAAGCCCGACCAGCCACCATTAACGCCATAAGCAGCAGGGTCCATCGTGCCATTGTTCACACCAGCGTGAACTAGGAAGGTCATGCCACCATACGTCTTCGTCCGCAATCCATCGAAAGTGATGGGGAAGATGATTTCGGAAGCGCCTGTTATGTTGTTGTTAGCTACAAACAGGTTGTTGTATACTGGTGTGAGCGTATAGCCTGAATCGATTACCTTCTTAGCATAGGTAGCAGCTTCCGTAAACTTTGGCTGACCAGTATACACTTGGGCATTCAGGTAGAGCTTAGCTAATAACGTCTGGGCAGCACCGCGGTCGGCACGGCCATACTCGTTCTGCCGAGCAGCAGCTAATTCAGGCTCGATAGCCAATAGCTCCGACTCAATGTAGCTAAATAGCTCAGCGCGGGTAGTTTGCTTCGGCAGGAATGCGCCTACTGGATCATTCTCGGTCACGAAGGGCACATTGCCATACATATCGAGTGCATGGAAATAGCTCAGAGCACGCAGAAACCGAGCTTCTGCCCGATACTGCTTAACGTTCTCCGCCAGCGCACCCGAAACACCACGTCCACTTAGCTTTTCGTCGGTGGTTTCACGAATGAACTCGTTGCAAACAGTCACCTGATAAAACAGGCGATTGTACATGGTGCGAACAAACGTGTTACTCGGAGTCCAGGTTAAGCGATTGAGCTCAGGCAGGTCACCGTCGTTCCACGCAATGATAGCCTCATCGGTAGGGAGCTCCTGCGTAAACCAATACATACGCAGGTAAGGGGAAGTACCTTCATCGAAACCGCGTAGATCGGGGGCACCACTAGGACCCTGCTGACCGCTAACCGCCAAGCCAGAATAAAGCTTCGCCAATACAGCTTCATAGTTGGCTGGATCATTATAAACTATGGCAGAGGTCGGATCAAATTCAGGCTCTCTGTCGAGATCCTTTACGCAAGACGAGAGGCCTAGCGTGGAGGTAGTCACCGCAATGGCTAATAAGCTCCTTATTAGTAAATTTTTCATGTCTGTTGAAGTACGAGGAAATTAGAATCCCAGATTTAGACCAACCGTAAACGTTCGCGGACGGGGGTAGAAGTTACGGTCGATGCCGCTGAAAATCTCCGGATCGAGCCCTCTATAGTCGCTGATAACGAACACGTTCTGAACAGCGAAGGTCAGGCCAAAGTTTAGCTTTTCGTTGAAGAGCTGTCCGCCGTTATAGCCAACAGTGATGTTGTCCATACGCACGAACGAAGCATTCTCTACATAGTAATCTGAGAAGAACTGGTTGTTGGCAAAGTTGGTCTCTAAAGCATTCGTAGAAACGTTGCCGAGGAAGTTATTCGGATCAAACAGGCCACGGTAAGTACCCCGGTCCGCGTATACGTTGTTGTACACGTAGTTATCGAGGTAGCTACGCATCGTGAAGGACAGGTTAAACTTCTGGTACGATACGTTGGAGCTGAGGCCCAGCGTAGTCTTAGGGTTAGATGACTTGTAGCGATACTTGTCTAGTTCCGTTACTTGGCCGTCACCATTTAAGTCGGCATACACTCCTTCGAGGGGATTACCTTCAGGACCATATACCTGCTTATACACATAGAACGAATTGGCAGGGTATCCTACAGAGTTGATCTGAATGCGGTTACCCGTACCACCTGAAATGTCGCCAACCAAATAGCCTGTGAAGTTAGGATCGGTAACGTCGCTTAAGCTGGTGATTTCGTTGTCGTTATAAGCCGCATTGAAGTTGACGCTCCAGTTGAAGTTTTCAGAGCGGACCGGTACAACATTCAGGGCAACTTCGATACCACGGTTTTCCAGCGTACCAATGTTGCGGGCAAACTCATTGATCAGGTTAGAACCTGCTGGAAGTGCTACGACTGCTAACAAGTCCTTGGTTTCGCGCTTGTAGACGTCAATCGAACCGGAGATGCGGTCATCCAGAATTCCGTAGTCAAGACCAGCATTATAGGTGGTGGTCTCTTCCCATTTCAGGTCTTTATTGTATCCTTCTGGGCGTTGGGTACTAATGTAACGAGGGGTACCATCAGCGTTATAACCAAACTGATATTGGGTATTCAAATCGCCTACGGTATAGCGAGCTAGGAAGGGATAGTTGCCGACAGCCGTTTCCAAATCCTGCTGACCTGTGATGCCGTAGCCAGCACGCAGCTTAAGTTGCGTTATCTTATCTACACCTTTTAGGAAGGTTTCATCCTTGATACTCCAGGCCAGACCAACAGCTGGGAAGTAGCCAAACTGCTTTCCTGGAGCAAAGCGAGAAGTACCGTCAGAGCGAAGCGTAGCCGTAGCTGTGTAGCGGTCCTTCAGGTTATAAACAGCGCGTCCAAAGAAGGAAACCAGCGTGTTCTGCGTCTTAAAAGGGAAAGGGAAGGCAGCTGGTGAAAACACAGTGCGGTCTTCACGAAGGTCGTCGAAGCGCGGCTCCTCCCGGATGAAATCCTGGTAAGAATAGCCCCCCGTGAGGTCGAGGCGGCTCCCACCAATTGACTTCACATAGTTCAGGTAGAAGTCGAGAAGCTTGTTGTAACGATCCTGGGCGTACTGGTTGTTTTCACCACCACGAGTAAACGAACGTGCTGCAATAGCCGGTACGAAGCGGGTGCCAACGCTGGAAGAGCGGTCAGTGCCGAGGTTTAATACGGCGCGCAGATCGGTGAGGAAAGGCAGGCGATAATCGAACTGCACGTTGCCGATGAAGCGGTCAACCGTGGCTTCATCGCGACGCAATTCTAATAAGCCTAGTGGGTTGCGGGTAGCCAATGCTAGTGGGTTACCATTCGCTTGAGTCCACTCGTAGTAGCCACCAAAGTTGTCACCAGTAACGGGCTTGGTCGGATCGAAGTTGATAGCGGCACCAATTGCCCCTTCGTCAGCGAAAAAGCTGTTAGCCCGGCTACCTTTTGCATTCAAAGTCAAACGCAGATTGTCCTTCAGCAGCACGGGCGTCAGGCTGATAGAGCCTGTGAAACGCTCCAAATTGCTCGTTCTCAGAATACCATCCTGGTTGAGATAACCAGCTGACACCCGGAACGGCAATTTGCCGAGCGCACCGGTCAAGCTGATGTTGTTGTCGGTCGTAGAAGCGGTTTGGAAAATAACATCCTGCCAGTTGGTGCTTGCTGCACCTACTTGCGCTTTTTGCGCCTCATTACCACGCTGATCAACTACGGCCCGAAATTGGTCGGCTGAGAGAACGTCTACTTCGTTGTACTTCTTGGCTATTGAGAACTGGCTGCTGAAAGCAACGGCCAATTTCTCACCTTGCAAGCCTTTCTTGGTGGTGATGATAATAACCCCGTTGGAAGCGCGCGAGCCGTAAATGGCTGTGGCCGATGCATCTTTCAAAACGGTGTAAGTTTCAATATCATTGGGGTTAATGGTGCTTAAGGGGCTAGCTGCTCCACTGATGCTATTGCCATCAATAGGAACACCATCAATAATGATCAGCGGCTCGTTGGTAGCATTCAGCGAAGCACCACCACGAATACGAATGCTGGTAGCCGAGCCAGGAGCACCGCCACCCGATGTGATTTGCACACCAGCTACTTTGCCGTTAATCAGCTGCTCGGGGTTGGTGATTTGTCCCTGCACGAAGTCTTTGGAGTCAACGGTAGCTACGGAGCCTGTCACGTCTTGCCGGCGCTGCGTACCGTAGCCAACCACTACTGCCTCATTGAGCAGGGTAGTATTTTCACCTAGGGTTGCGTTTACTTCCGTATTCTGACCTGCTGTGACGGCAACCGGCAGACGCTTTGTTGTATATCCAATAAAGGATACGACCAAGGTCTGCTGGCCCGCCGGCACGTTTTGGATAGAGAAAGTGCCGTCGGCATTTGTGGAGTTACCAAGTGAAGTACCCTCAATCAGTACTGTCACGCCGGGTAATCCTTGGCTCTGCTCGTCCAGTACCCGACCACTCACGGAGCCGGTCTGGGCGAACGCGCCGGTAAACCCGGCACAGATGAACAAAAGGAGAAACAGTAGTTTCGCCAGGTAAGGGTGTTTCATTGAAAAAATGTTTGAGGTGGGAATAAAAGAACCGGCTAAGCCGGGCAAGCAAAAAGGTGGGTGGAGAAATGAAGAATCACTACGGCCGGCGGACCATAAAATTCAGACTTGGCTATTTCTGCCCACATTCTAAAATGGTGAAAAAACTGCGCAAGTTAAAGGTTTGACGTTAAAAAATGCAATTAATTTAAGCTGTCATTTATTTAAAACTGCCTGATTTATTTGTGTCAAATTCAACATTACCAACTGCAATTTTCGGAATTGCGGAAGTGTCTAAAATACCTTTCTGTATTTGTTGAGCCTGATAAATCAGCCCCGTCGTACTTATCAACCACTCATTCAATCGCCGTGCACATAACTGAGCGCCCTACTACTGAGTAAATTTATAATGTCAAGAAAAACACAATCGATAATTAAATTTCATTAGCTTTTGGTAATCGCGTATTCTGTGATAATTGAATATTCAATTCCACGTGTTTTTTAAAGCCGATTAATTGCTTGACTTAAAGTGATATGCATTCTGCTTATTTCACACAAACGATTGCTAAAACAGGGGCTCTGAATTGCAGTGCCATGCAGTATTTTGTTTTCGTAACAGCAGCAACAATTATTATTCGCTCCCGACGGTGAGAGTGGCAGAAGCCAAGCCATCCGCAGTGGCGGAAAGTTGAGCTGAACCTTGCCTGGGGGGCATTTTTAGCAGAATAGTGGCTATACCGGCTTCAGCCTTTACCGGGTTATTGCCGATCAACTCGCCGCCTTTAGCGTTAAAGCGCACCGAATTAATGGCATCGGGTACTACGGTGCCATTTTCGTCAACTACAGATGCATAAAGAAACACGGCGTCGTTCTGGCCGCCTACTAGGTCTTTGCCATTGCGGGCGTAGGAGAGCTTGATGCTTTGGGCGGCTCTTGGCGTGCGCCGCTCCATTTGGGCCGCTTTCTTACTTTGATAGTAGCCCACGGCCCGCAAGGTGCCCAGCGTGTAGTTCGGCAGCGTGAAGGTGAAGGGCGGGTGAGGCAACTGGTCGGAAAAGTTGTTTTTGTCGGGGCGTTGGCGGGCTACTACTTTGCCGTTGAGCGAGAGCTCTACTTCATCGCAATTACTGTACACCACTACCTGCTTACTGGAGGTTGGCTGCCAGTAGTTGGCAATGAAAACCATGGGCTTACCGAAGCCGTGGGGGGCATTTATGGGGCCATACTGGCTTTGATAGAAGTAGTAGGCAAACTTCGGCAGCCTGAAAATGTCGGCTATGCCAGACGACTCGATATCGGGGGCGTAGCCGCGCTTGTAGTCAAACATCAGCCAGTTGGCGTCGCCGACGGCGGGGCTGCGGTAGTTGTCGTTGTGGGCTTCCTGAAAGTTGAGGGCCTGCTGGGCCAGAGCCCGCTCGCCCTGCCCGCGCAGCTGGCGCGACGTGCGCTCCGATTCTTTCAGGCCCGCATAGGCGGTTTGGTTGAAGCCGGCATTGTGCGCATAGTATTCCCAATCGCCGTATTCGCACAGAAACAGGGGCTTTTTGCCGGCGTACTTATTCCAGTAATCGGGGGCTTTGCGGTGCTGGCGGGCCGGAATGAACACGTCGTAGGCGTAGTCCATCCAGCCGCAAGTGTATACGCCTTCCTTCCAGGGCAGCTCCTCGTGCACGGCCGCGTGGGTTTGCTCCATGTAGGGCTTGCTCATGTCGGTCTCATTCAACGACGACTCCCAGAGCACGATGCTGGGGTGGTTGCGGTCGCGGCGCACCATGTCGCGCACATCTTGCAGGCTGTTTTTTTGGAAATCGGCGTCGCCAAAGAACTGCCAGCCGGGAATAGAGTTCATGACCAAGATTCCCAACTCATCACAGGCCTCCAGAAAGGCCGGGGAAGGCGGGTAGTGGGAGCAGCGCACGAAGTTGAATCCAGCCTCCCGAATCTGCCAGGCGTCGCGGTACTGGGCATTGTCCGACAGCGCGTAACCCAGATAAGGATACTCCTGATGACGGTTGGTGCCGCGCAAGCGTAGCTTTTGGCCGTTTAGGTAAAAGCCATCCGTAGCAAAGCGAATGGTGCGCACGCCGGTTTTTACTTCCTGACGATCAATAACTTTGCCCTCGCGCAGCACTTCTACTACCAAGCGATACAGATACGGCGTTTCTGGGGACCACAATTGCGGCTTAGGGATAGTGAGCTGCTGGCTTACCTTGCCGAAAGCGCCGGCAGCAATATTGACTTCTTTGTTCTCGATCTTGCCTATCTCGGTGCCTTTGGCGTCGAGCAGGGTAGCGCGCACTTGCACTGGTTGAGCCTGAGCGGCATCGTTCTGCACATCCGTTTGCACCTGTAGCGTCGCCGATTGGGGGCTCACGTTTTCATAATGCAGCAAAATGCCTCCACCTGCCGGTCGGCCCGCTTGCACAGGGTCAGTGATGTATACTTTGTCTTGAACTAACAACTGCACCTCACGATAGAGGCCGCTGTAGAAGTTGAAGTCCAGGTCTTTGAGGGGCTTGCCGGGCGGTACGTCGGGGTTGTCTTGGTTATTCAGCTTCACTACCAGACAGTTCTCCTGTCCGAACTTCAGCTGATGCGAAATATCCACAGTGAAGGGCAAATAGCCCCCCAGATGCCGCTGGAGTCGCTTGCCATTCAGATACACATCGGCCGTGTGCATAGCCGCCCCAAAATGCAAGGCCACACGCTTACCCGAATCGGTGGCGGCCACCTGAAAAAACTTGCGGTAGAAACAGGTGCCCTGCCACTGCTTTTTATCAGTTACAACGGGCTCGATTTGGGCCGTATGCGGCAACGATACAACCTTCCACTGGGCAGCGCTGTCGGCTGTTTTAACAAAAAACGAAGGAGTGACAACCGTATCTATGTCTTTTGCAAACTGCCATTCCTGATTGAAGTCAATGGCTGGGGCTGGGGTCAGGTCCTTCGGCTTATCGGGGCTGGTGCACTGACTAAGGGCTGCTACCAGCAATAAGCCGCCGCTGATGCGTGAAAGAACAGGTAAAAGCGTCGGGATAGAAAACATGCGTTTTATCGTAAAGAGACTGATTCAATATCCACGTGCAACTGACCATTAGCGGGAGCAGCAGCGTCGAGCACTAATTGCAGCACTTCAGCGTCAGTGAGTTGCAGGGCTGGTTGGCTGGAGGACTGATGCGTAAGCGGCAGGAAACCAGGGTAGGGCCGAGGCAGCAGCAGGAGCGCATCGGAGCGGAATGCGGCGAGCGGGATACGCACCTCTTGCACCTCCGCGCCCAGCTGCACGGTAGCCGAATAGGCCGCCGCGTCTTTTGTTTGCAGCACTACCTTCACGGCGGTGGCGGGCTGGTTTGCGCGACCCTTCACCACCACCTCTTTGAAGCTGGCTAAATCAGCAGCGCGACCCGCCAGCTTGTGGCCGAAGTAAGCCCGCAAAGCCGCCGAAGGGCCAGCCGTTGCGGCCGGTTTCGGTTGGCCCAACTGAGGTTGGCCCACCACCATGCGCAAAGCCAGCTCGCCGGCCGGCGTCGTGACGTAATCGGTCCAGGCCGTGCTGCTAATGCCGCGCGCTTCTACCTGGTCCTTGTCCTGGGCGGCACTGAACAGGGGCAAAGGCGTGCCGGCGGCCACAATGGGCACGGCGTAATGCTCGGGGTGGTGATAATCCCAGTCGCGGGGCTGACCGGGAAAACCGCCGGGAAATGTCAGCGCTTGCTGGGGGGCTTTTTTCAGCACAATCCAGTAGCGCAGCAAGCCCGGATACGCCAATTCGGCCGGCACGGTAGCTTCCACCGTCGCGTAGCTGGTGGTGGTCATGGGCAACACCTGGGTGCGGCCGTAGTAATGCTGCGCTACGAGGAAGATACTGTCCTGCGGCTCGGCCCCGGTGAGGCGGGCGGTAATGCGCACCGGCTGCCCCGCCGATACTTGCGCCATTGGCACGTGCAGCACCTGGGGGGCAATTTTGGTGGGAGCAGGGGCCGCGAACTCGCCTAGCTTAGTCTGATGGAAAGTCGATTGGGCCGTGTATCGATTGGTCGATTTGCCCCCCGCCGCCAGCAGATACACGCCCGGCCGCACGGTGGTGCGGCCATTGGTGGCCTGGGTTTGCATGGTGTTGCCTACGTTCAGGCCGCGCAAAGAGAAATTGCCCCCCAGCTCGGCCAGCGTGATTTGCAGGGGCTGGTCGTTCCACAAAATCTGCGTGACGGGCTTGCTCAGCGAAGCTTTTTCGAATGGGTCGCGGATGGGCACGGCATCGGGCATCACCTCCAGGCGCCACACCCCGGCGGCCAGCCGGTCGAGGAAGTAGGCGCCGGTGCCGCCATATTTTACAATTGGCGAAGAGCCCACGCCGGCTACATGGCGCAAACCGGCGGCCTTTTTCGGTTGGGTGGTCGTGGAAGAAGTGTAGTAAAACTCTTCCGGTGTGTTCATCTCGCTCAATTGCTCGCGGTAGCTTACCCGAAACGCATCGAACACTGAATCCTGGGGGTAGCTGGGAAACGATTGGCCCCGGCCCACGCGGTGGAATACTTTGGACGCGATGAGCAGGCTCAAAGCCTTGGCCGGCGTGTAGGCCAAGTTGAGGTAGTGCGTCTGGTACTCCGTGTTAGCAAAAGCAATGGCCATCGGGTCGTAGGCAAACTGCGTGGCCCACTGAAAACCTGCCTCCCGGAAGCTGCGCGCCATAAAGGGGTACATCACCGGCTGAATAATGTCGGCCGACTCGAACTCATACACCATTTTGGCCTTGGTAGTGAAGCGCTTATCCTGGCGAAACGGAATCGGGTACTGGTCCACGTAAGGCAGGAAGTTGCCGCGCAACGCGTGCCCGCTCACCAGCCCCTGGGGATACCACTGAAAAGTGACGCCGTCCACGTTAGCATCCAGAATGGCATCGTACACGGCGGGGCTTTCAGCAATGTTGTAGAATACCGGCTTGCGGCAGCCCGTGGCCCGGATAGCCTGGGCCATGCGGTTGGCAAAAGCCGTAACCGGTGCCTCGGGCTTGCTGTACTTGGGCTCATTGCAAACTTCGTAAGCAATGATGTCCGGGTCTTCGCGGTTGAGCTGCTGCGTGTACGGGTTGCGGTGGTTCAGAAACTGCGTCAGATACCGTTCCTGCGCCAGAATAGCTCGCGGGTTGGTATAAGCCTGCGCTTTGGAATAAATGCTGGAAAAACCAGTGCCGGTGTCGGGCTCCGGGTAGCCGTTGTTCCAGTAGGCAATGGGCGTCAAAATGATTTTGATGCCGCGCTGCTTGAGCTCAGCCACCAGAAAATCGAGCAGCTTCAGGTGCTCATTTTCTTGCAGATTGCCCAGCGTATCCGTGATTTCCACGTCCCACACGTGCACCCGGAATGCATCGAGGCCGAGCCGGGAAAGGTGATACACATCCTGCCGGATAGCCTGCTCGTGCGCGGCGCCTACGCGCTGATGGGCACGGTAGGCGTGGGCAAAGGGCGTAGTGTAATTCACCCCGAATAAAGCCACTTCTTTCTTCGTCTTTTGCCACCGCAACACACCCTGTTTATCAACAAATACATCCCCATCTGGCCGACGCGCTTCTTGCTGAGCCACCGCTGAGGCCGGCAGCAAGCCATTGCAGAGGAGTAAAAGAAATACAGCGCTGAGTAAGCGTATGAGCATAAAACCAGGAAAACGGACTATTAATAAAGCGTCTTGAAACGCCTGATGCTATAAATTTGCGCAAACGATTGCGTTGCGAAGATACAGCATTATTCTTTCTCTGGTTGGTATAAAAACGAGGTTGTGATTCGCTGCCTATCTTCGCCAGCTGATGAAGCCTTACCTTAGAAACCCGCTTGTGCTTCAGTAAGCACCCTATTTGCATGCGTATTCTTCTCATAATAACCTGCTTACTCTGGTGCGCCAGCGTCACAGTAGCCCAGACCATTTTGCGCGTTGAGCGTGTCCCGACCAACACGCCCGCTGATGCCGTGCTGTACGTCGCGGGTTCTTTCAACAACTGGAACCCAAAAAATGCCCCCCACGCCCTCACCAAAAACTCGGATGGCAGCTACCAACTGGTTTTGCCCCCCAGCCTCGATAATTTCGAATACAAATTCACGCGCGGCTCCTGGGAAACAGTAGAAACGGATGCCGCCAACAAGGCCATCGATAACCGCCGCTATTCGGCCGCTACGGGCAAAACGGTAACGCACGAAATCAAGAATTGGCAGGATCTGGCGGGCGGCGCACCCGTGAAGCAGCACACGCTTACACCCAACGTGACCGTTCTGGCCGATTCTTTTGCCATTCCCCAGCTCAACCGCAAGCGGCGCGTGTGGGTGTATCTACCCAACGACTACGCCACCAGCCGCCGGCGCTACCCCGTACTGTACCTGCACGATGGCCAAAATGTATTCGACGAATTCACTGGCTTCAGCGGGGAGTGGGGCGTAGATGAAACTCTGCGCCAGCTCCAGCTCGCGGGTCAGGATACGGGCTGCATTGTGGTGGCCGTAGACCACGGAGGCGACACGCGCCTCGATGAGCTCTCGCCCTGGCGCAATGCCAAGTACGGCGGCGGACAAGGCGATGCTTACCTGAATTTCATGGTGCAAACCCTTAAGCCCTACATTGATGCGAAATATCGCACCTTAAAGAACCGACAACATACGGGCATAGCCGGCTCCTCCATGGGCGGGCTTATTTCTTTGTACGCGGGCCTGAAATATCCGCGCGTGTTCAGCAAAATCGGGGTGTTTTCGCCGGCGCTGTGGTTCGCGCAAGACTCCATTTTAGCCTACGTGAGTCGCGCTAAAGTGCGGCAACCCATGCAGTTTTACTTGGTAGCCGGCGAGCAGGAAAGTGAAACAATGGTGCCGCTGATGGCTGCTATGCGGGATTCTTTGCGGAAGGCTGGGGTGAAGCCCACGGCCATCAGCTACCGGGCCGTAGCCGATGGCAAGCACGCCGAATGGTTTTGGCGGCGCGAGTTTCCGGCAGCTTATCAATGGCTCTATAAAACGAAGGCGCTGGGGGGCAAAAATTCGCGTGCAAGCCAATGACATTGAGCAAGCTGCGACATTGCCGATTTAAAAATTACTTGCGCAGTGTAAGTTCGCCCGTATATTTGCGGCACAAACGCCTTTACTCAGTGGCAATGAATTTCTCAATGACTTCGCAAGCATGGTGGTGGCCTCTCCGAAAATCCGGACGGGAAAACCTGTGCGTGCGGTAAGGTCATTCAATAACAAAACCTCGCATCGAACATAAAGGAAAGCCCGGCCACCCGCCGGGCTTTTTTGTTTTCCGGTGGTTTGAAAAAGGCCTAGCTCACCACTAAAAAAGCCCCCCACATTTCATGAATAACTCGCCGCAACCTTCTTACTCGCTCAAAACCCGCCACGTACGCCTGCTGGCCGATACCGTGACGCCGGTAGGCCTCTACCTGCGCCTGCGCGATCAGTACGCCAACTGCCTGCTACTGGAAAGCTCCGACTACCACGGTCAGCAAAACGCGTTCAGCTACCTGGCCTGCGACCCGCTGGCCCGCTTTGAGCTAAGCCGGAGCGAGTTGCGCCAAACCTTTCCTGATGGCACCGCTACCACCGAAATGCTGGCAGGGCCCCGTTTGGCGTTGGACCACCTGCGCGAATTTGCCGGCCGCTTCCAAACTGAGAAAAGCGAGTTCGACTTTATTACTGGGGGACTTTTTGGCTACATGGGCTACGAGGCCGTGCAGTATTTCGAAGACCTGACGCTGAACCCCGCCAAAGAATCGGCCGGGCAGATTCCTGATATCATTTACGGCACTTATCGCTACGTCATTGCCATCAACCACTTCCGCAATGAGCTGTATGTGTTTGAGCACTCGCCCGCCGATGAGCCCACCGACCACGACGGCCTGACGCGACTGGTGAATCTGGTGCGCAATCCGAGCTTACCGGAGTTCGGATTTGCGCCAGTAGGCGAGGAGACGACCAACCTCACCGACGAAGAATTTCTGGAAAAGCTGGCCGCTGGTCAAAACCACTGCCGCAAAGGCGACGTGTTTCAGATCGTGTTGTCGCGGCGCTTTTCGCAAGGTTTTGTGGGTGATGAGTTCAACGTGTACCGTGCCCTGCGTTCCGTGAATCCGTCGCCGTACCTGTTCTACTTCGACTACGGCAACTTCAAAATCTTCGGCTCCTCCCCCGAAACCCAGTTGCTGATCAAAGGCCGCGCCGCCAGCCTGTTCCCGATTGCCGGCACTTTCCGCCGCACCGGCCACGATGCCGAAGATGCCGCCCTCGCCCAAAAGCTAGCCGACGACCCCAAGGAAAACGCCGAGCATGTAATGCTCGTGGACCTGGCCCGCAACGACCTCGCCCGCCACGGCGACGAAGTAAAAGTCAAGGTCTTTCGCGAAATTCAGTACTACTCTCACGTCATTCATCTAGTCAGCGAGGTAACTGCCACCTTGGCCTCTGACGCGTCGCCCCTGCAAGTGGTAGCCGATACTTTCCCGGCCGGCACCCTCTCCGGCGCCCCCAAGCACAGCGCTATGCAACTGATAGACAAGCTCGAACCCACCGGCCGCGGCTACTACGGCGGCGCCCTGGGCTACTTAGGCTTCAACGGAGACTTCAACCACGCTATTATGATTCGCTCCTTCCTCAGCACCGGCAATCAGCTCCACTACCAAGCCGGCGCCGGCGTAGTAGCCGCCTCCGACATCAACTCCGAACTAAACGAAGTGCATCACAAGCTGGCCGCCCTGCGCAAAGCCCTGAAAATGGCCGAAGCAATAGGAGAGAAGCTAACCGCCACGGTATAGAACGACAAGCTCCCCTCCTCAGATGAGGAGGGGACGCCGCGCCAACGGCGCGGCTGGGGTGGTTAACCTCGTTGCTGATGTTGTTTTACTCAGAAAAAAGCCCTCCAAAGCCAAGACAACTATTAAATATTAGCTCTTATCCTCATGAGCATTCTCGTTCTCGATAACTACGACTCCTTCACCTACAACCTCGTGCAGCTCTTGCGTGAGCTAGGCTACGGCGCCCAAACCACCGTTGTGCGCAACGATAAAATCACGCTGGAAGAAGTAGACCAATACGACGCCATCATGCTTTCGCCCGGCCCCGGCGTGCCCGCCGATGCTGGCCTGATGCCCGCCATTATCCAGCGCTACGCGCCTACCAAACGGATGCTGGGCGTGTGCCTCGGCCACCAAGGCATTGCCGAAGCTTTTGGGGGGCAATTATATAATCTGCCCGCCGTGCTCCACGGCATCGCCACCGACGCCGACATCATCACGGGCGAGGATAGGTTATTCAAAAATTTGCCCCCCAGGTTCAAAGTTGGCCGCTACCACTCATGGGTCGTAACACCGGAGTCGATGCCGGCCGAGCTGGAAATAACTGCCCGCGACGCTAACGGCCAGGTATTGGCCCTACGCCACCGCCAGTATGACGTGCGCGGCGTGCAGTTTCATCCCGAGTCCATCCTGACCGAGCACGGTCACGAGATGCTGAAGAACTGGTTGAGCGAATAAAAAGAAGTGGTTACTGCAGCACGTCATGCATAGCGCAGCGAAGCATCTCGCTCGCGGTAGTGAGATTAGTAATCCGGTTAAACACGCGAGATGCTTCGCTGCCGCTTCATGCGCGGAATGCTCTGCATGACGTTCTTAATTATAGTAAACCAGCATAACCCTCGATTTTGAAACAGATCCTCACCACCCTTTTTGACCAGCAGACCCTCACCCGCGAGGAAGCCCGTGAGGCGATGTTTCGCCTGGGCCAAGGAGGCGTAAATGCGTCCGAAACGGCGGCTTTCATGACCGTGTACCGGATGCGGCCCATCACGGTGCCAGAGTTGAGCGGCTTCCGCGACGCGCTGCTCGATCTTTGCCGTAATCCGGAGCTGGGAACCCACGAGGTACTCGATATTGTGGGCACCGGCGGCGACGGCAAAGACACCCTGAATATCTCCACACTGGCCTGCTTTGTGGCGGCCGGGGCTGGGCACAAAGTTGCCAAGCACGGCAACTTCGGCGTGTCGTCGGTGTGCGGATCTTCCAATATTCTGGCTCACTTCGGCTACGATTTCGAGGCCCCATCCGACACATTGCGCCGGCAGCTGGATGAGGCGAATATCTGCTTTCTGCACGCGGCGGCTTTTCACCCGGCCATGCGCCACGCCGGACCCGTGCGCCGGGAGTTGGGTGTGCGTACCTTCTTTAATATTCTTGGTCCGCTTGTTAATCCGGCCCGGCCGGCCGCGCAACTGGCGGGCGTGTTCAGCCTGGAATTGCTGCGTTTGTACAACTACTTATTTCAGCAAACCAGCACCCGCTATGCCGTAGTGCACGCCCTCGATGGCTACGATGAGCTCTCGCTTACGGGCACCGCCAAAGTAGTGTCGGCGCGGGGCGAGCAGGTGGTAACCGCCGCTACGCTCGGCTTGCCCACCTACACCGCCACCGACCTGGCTGGGGGGCAAACGGTAGCCGAATCGGCAGCTCTTTTTCTAAAGGTGCTTGATAACGAAGGCACTCCAGCCCAGCGCGACGTAGTAACTGCCAATGCTGCCCTCGCTATTCAATGTGCCGACCCAACCCTGTCTCTGCCCGACGCGTTGGCAGTAGCCCGCGAGTCGTTGGCCAGCGGTGCTGCGCGGGGGGCATTTCGGCAGTTGTTGAACGTGTAGAGACGTAATAGTTGGAGTCTCTACACCTCATCCTGATTATTCATTTCTCTCACAGCCGACCAACTCCCACGGCTTCTTGTTCTTAGCTCATGGCTACTATTCTTGATCAGATTATTCAACACAAGCGTGGCGAGGTGGCCGAGCGCCAAAGTCTGGTGCCGGTGAAGCTGCTGGAGCGCAGCTTGTACTTCAACACCCAGCCACTATCGTTGCGCCATTATCTGCTGCGCGAGGACTTAAGCGGTATTATCGCCGAATTCAAGCGCAAATCGCCATCCAAAGGCTGGATAAATCCCCACGCGCCCGTGGAGCGCACCACTATCGGTTACATGCAAGCCGGCGCATCGGCTCTTTCCATACTCACGGATAGGGAGTTTTTTGGGGGGCAAAATGAGGATCTGATTACGGCCCGCCGCTTCAATTTCTGCCCCATTCTGCGCAAAGACTTTGTGATAGACGAGTACCAGATTCTGGAGGCCAAAAGCATCGGGGCCGATGCCGTGCTGCTCATCGCGGCCGTGCTCACACCCGTCGAAATAGCTACGCTTGGCCGTTTTGCCCGCAGTCTGGGCATGGAAGTACTGCTAGAGGTGCATAACGCCGAAGAGCTGGACCGCAGCCTCGACGCGGAAGCCGTGAACCTGGTAGGCGTGAACAACCGCAACCTCCACGACTTCAGCATGAGTCTGGAAACCTCCGCCGAGCTGGCCGAGCGCATCCCCAACAGCTTCGTTAAAGTGTCGGAGAGCGGACTGAGCACGGCGGCCGCCATCCGGCAGGTGCGCGGCTACGGCTACCGGGGCTTCTTGCTGGGCGAGGCGTTCATGCGTCACAGCCGCCCCGAAAAAGCTTGCGCGGCGCTGGTGCAGGAGCTGCAAGCTGCCGCACCGATTACGGCATAACGTTCAGCGTAAACTCCCAAACTATGAACCCAACTCTCCATATAAAAGTGTGCGGAATGCGCGAACCAGCCAGCCTGGCTGCCGTGGCCACGCTGCAACCGGATTTTCTGGGCTTCATCTTCTATCCCAAATCCAGCCGCTACGTGGGGGAGGAGCTAAGCGCTGACAACCTAAATAATTTGCCCCCCAGCATCAAGAAAGTAGGCGTTTTCGTCAACGAAACGACCGAAATTATTCGGCAGCGCGTGCAGGAGTTTAAGCTGGATATGGTTCAGCTGCACGGCGACGAAACGGCCGCTCAATGTCAAGAGCTACGCGCACCGGGCTTGCTGGTAATGAAGGCCTTTGCGCTGGGGGGCAAATTTGACTTCGACGCGCTGTTGCCCTACGTCCCGCACTGCGACTATTTCCTCTTTGATACCAAAGGCGAGCAGCCCGGCGGCAACGGCCTCACCTTCGACTGGGACCTGCTGCGCGACTACGCTTTACCCGTTCCTTACTTCCTCGCCGGCGGCCTCGATCTGGCGCACGCCGAAACGCTCCGGAACCTCCAGCTCCCTGGCTTGTTTGCCGTAGACTTAAACAGTCGGTTCGAGATTTCGCCCGGCGAAAAAGACCCGACTCGATTGCAACAGATGTTTCAGCAGCTTCGGGGCGTGACGCCTACACCTTATATAGAAGGCGGTCATGCAGAGTGCAGCGAAGCGTCTCGCGTGCAGTCGTTGCCAAACTAACCAGACGTCAGCATGCGAGATGCTTCGTCTCTGCTTAATGCGCAGAATGCTCTGCATGACGTTCAAATAATCTTCTGACTCCAAAACCAGCATTCCAACCCATCACCTACGATATGGCTACTACTTCCGCTTTCCAACCCAATGCCCGTGGCTACTACGGTGAGTTCGGGGGGGCATTTATTCCCGAAATGCTTTACCCAAACGTGGAAGAATTGCGCGAGCAATACCTTACCATCCTCGCCGACCCTGACTTCCAGCGCGACTACCAGCAGCTCCTGCGCGACTTCGTAGGCCGGCCAACGCCGCTGTTCGAAGCCAAGCGCCTCTCAGCCCGCTACGGTACGCGCATCTTCCTGAAGCGCGAGGACTTGTGCCACACCGGCGCCCACAAAGTCAATAACACCGTCGGGCAGATTCTGCTGGCTCAGCGTTTGGGCAAGACGCGCATTATTGCCGAAACCGGCGCCGGCCAGCACGGCGTGGCCACGGCCACCGTCTGCGCCCTGATGGGTATGGAGTGCATCGTGTACATGGGCAAAACCGATACGGAGCGCCAGCGCCCCAATGTAGAGCGCATGCGCCTGCTCGGCGCTGAAGTGCGGCCCGTGACCAGCGGCAGCCAAACCCTGAAAGATGCCACCAACGAAGCCATCCGCGACTGGATCAGCAACCCCGTGGATACGCACTACATCATCGGCTCGGTGGTAGGACCGCACCCGTACCCCGATCTGGTGGCTCGTCTGCAAGCTATTATCAGCGAAGAGATTAGAAAGCAATTGCTGGAGAAAGTAGGTCGTGAGCTGCCCGATTACGTGGTGGCGTGCGTGGGCGGGGGCTCCAATGCGGCGGGGGCTTTTTACCATTTCCTGGATGAGCCTTCAGTGCAGTTGATTGCGGTGGAAGCGGCTGGGAAGGGCATCAAGTCGGGCCACTCGGCGGCTACGTCGGTGCTGGGCAAGCCGGGCATTATTCACGGTTCGCGCACGTTGCTCATGCAGGACGAAGACGGGCAGATTACGGAGCCATACTCGCTCTCAGCGGGCCTTGATTATCCGGGCATCGGGCCGCTGCACGCGTTTTTGGGTGCTTCGGGTCGGGCGCGGTTTATTTCTATTGAAGATGAGCCGGCTTTGCGGGCGGTAGCGGAGCTGAGCCGTTTAGAAGGCATTATTCCGGCCCTGGAAACGGCGCATGCGCTGGCCGCCTTGGAGCAGATAGGAGCGGGCCCCGAGGATATTGTGGTGCTGAACCTGTCGGGCCGCGGCGATAAAGATTTGGATACCTACCTCAAATACGCGGAGCAGATGAGCTAGCGTCGGTTTCCCGCAGTGTTTCGCAGTGTTGGCGCGGTGTTTCGCAGTGCGCTGGCGGGCTGAACACTGCGCGACACTGCGTTTTTAACACTGCGAGACACTGCGAGAAATCATCATGAACCGTATCCAACAAGCCTTCCAGAAGAAAGGCAAAGACCTGCTCAATATCTACTTTACCGCCGGCTACCCCACGCTCGACGCCACGGTGCCGCTGATTCAAACCTTGGCCGCGGCCGGCGCCGACCTCATCGAAATCGGTATGCCCTTCTCCGATCCGTTGGCCGATGGCCCCGTGATTCAGCAGAGCAGCACTGCCGCCCTGGCCAACGGCATGAACATGCGCGTGCTGTTCCGCCAGCTCCAGGATATCCGCCAAACTGTGCCCGACACGCCGCTGCTGCTCATGGGCTACCTGAATCCCGTCATGCAGTTTGGGGTAGAAAACTTCTGCCGCCAAGCCGCCGAAGCCGGTGTCGATGGTATCATCCTGCCCGATTTGCCACTGGATGATTATGTAAATGAATACCAGGAAATCTTCCGGCGCCACAACCTGCGGCCCGTGTTCCTTATCACGCCCCAAACCAGCGAATCCCGCATCCGCCGCATCGACGAGCTGACGGATGCGTTTCTGTACCTGGTGTCAGGTCCCGGCACGACTGGGGGGCAAAATACGCAGGGCGTGGGCGTGCAGGAAGCGTATTTTGAGCGCATTGCCACCATGAACCTGCGCAATCCGCGCCTTATTGGCTTCGGTATCGGCGACAAAACCAGCTTCGAGCGCGCCTGCTCCTACGCCGACGGCGCCATTATCGGCTCGGCCTTTATCCGGGCCCTGGAAGGCGCCGATGATGCGCCCGCCGCGGCCAAAGCCTTTGTTTCCTCTGTTCTTAATTAATTAGCCCGCAGAAGACGCAGAAGTTCGCGCTGAAGTCGCAGAACTCAGCGTCCTCTGCGCAAATCTTCTGCGCCCTCTGCGGGAACCGACATATGCTCATCCAACTCGAAAAAGATATTGCCGCGAACACCAAAGTGGACATTATCAACCAGATAAAAGCCCTGAAATATAAAGTCACGGAGGTGACGACCCAGCGCGCCAGCTACCTCGTGGGCATCGGTAAGGCGGAGGTCGACTTGCGCGCCATTGGGCAGCTGCCCGGCATCCGCGACATTCATCAAGTATCCGATGACTACCAGTTGGTTAGCCGCAAGTGGCGCGTAAAGCCCACCGTGCTTGACCTTGGCGATGGAGTTTACATTGGTGAAGGCTCGTTGAGCCTCGTGGCCGGCCCGTGCAGCATTGAGAGCGAGGAGCAGATGGAAAAAGTCCTGCAGCATTTGCTCGATAACAACGTGCGGCTGATGCGGGGGGGCGTTTTTAAGCCGCGCTCCTCGCCATATTCTTTCCGCGGTCTGGGTATGGAAGGCCTGAAGCAATTTCACCAGATGGCCCGCGCCCGCGGCATTAAAGTGGTGACGGAGGTAATGCAGGTGTCGCAGGTAGAGGAGATGCACGACTACGTGGACGTATTCCAGGTCGGTGCCCGCAACACCCAGAACTTTAACCTGCTCGATGCTTTGGGCGGTGTAGACAAGCCGGTGCTCATCAAGCGCGGTATTTCGGGCACCATCGAAGAGCTATTATCCTCAGCGGAATACGTGTTTTCGGGGGGCAATGAGAAGCTGATTCTGTGTGAACGGGGCATCCGAACCTTCGAAACCGCCTCGCGCAACACCCTAGATTTGAACGCGGTACCGATTCTCAAAGAGAAGACCCACCTGCCCGTCGTGGTAGACCCGTCGCACGGCATCGGCATCCGCGACTACGTGGCCCCGATGGCTCTGGCCGCCGTTATGGCTGGTGCCGATGGCATTCTGTACGAAACCCACGAGAAACCCGAAGAAGCTGCTTCCGATGGCCAACAAACCCTGAACTTCGAAGAATCGGCCCGGCTGATTCAGAACCTGCGGCGGGTGTACGGGTTGCGGAAAGAGCTGGTGTAGCGTCGTAACGTGCTGGTTGTGTAGCTTTAGCGCATGTTCTTCGAATTCAGCCCGTATAGCTCATTGCTGCTGCCTTTTTTTGTGCAGGGCGTGGTGTTTATAGTGCTGTTTCTGGTGCGCGGGTGGCAGCGCGGCATTGCCTCCGATACGTGGTTGGCTTTGCTGCTGCTGCTTAACACGCTGCCTCTCACGCAGTGGATGCTGGGTTTCGCCGGTTGGTACGACTCCCACGATGCGCATTCAACCTTCATGTTTTACTTTCCCTTCAGCCATTGGCTGGCATTGGGACCCACTTTTTACTTCTACTTCCGCAGTCTTACCAACCAGGATTTTCGCTTTGGTTGGGCCCAGAAACTTCAATTTCTGCCTGCCCTGGCATACCTGGGTTGGCGCTTAGTGGTGTTTGGATACGATGTAGTGTGGCAACACTGGGTTCTGGGGGCACCTTTTACGGAGCACTTCGGCACCAAAGGCCCGCTTGCCAACGTGAGCGAAATAGCGGATGGTACCATAGAAATCTTGGGCTACCTGTCGGTGTTTGCCTACGGCTGGCTCACCCTGCGCGACTACCAGCGCTACCGCCGTTACCTCGACGATAATTATTCCAACACCGGGCCCATCAGCTTCCCATGGCTACGCAATCTGATGGTGGCGGTGCTGGTCGGCTTGCTGGTTTCTTTTTTCTTCGGCCTGGTAAATAAAGTCCTGACGCCGCTGTCCTACATTCAGGTGTGGTACTCGTTTTTGGCCACCGGCCTGCTGATCTATTACCTGAGCATTGCCGGCCTGTTGGCTCCGTATCAGCCCGCGCCAGCATTGCACTTTCAGCCCGACGGCGCAGAAGAACTACAGCCCGTTGCGAGCGTGGCAGCGTCTCCGACTCAGGTTGCAAAAGTGCTCGCGCCAAACCAGGGGGGCAATTTTAGCGAAAATGCCCCCCAGCGTCTGGTCTCAGACTCTGTCGAACTCACCGCCGAAATTCCAACAGCGCCCACCGATCCTGACTTAACGCGGTGGGCCGATAAGCTCACGCACCACATGCAAACGGCGCGGCCCTACCTGAACCCGGAGTTGACGTTGGGCGAATTGGCCAACCAGCTCCGCACCAATACCTCCCTGCTGTCGCGCGTTATCAATACTTGCTTCGGCCAGAATTTCAATGACTACATCAACACCCACCGCATTGCCGAGGCCGAGCGCAAGCTGCAAGATCCGCGCTTCCAGCATTACACTTTGCTGGCGGTAGCTTTGGAGTCGGGTTTCAATTCGAAGTCGACGTTCAACCGGGTGTTCAAAAAGCTGAAAGCCGCGACGCCCAGCGAGGTGGCGGCTCGGCTCAATACATAAGTTGGGACGCCCTAAAGCGTAATCCGGGGCGTTTCGGAGTGGGCTGGGGGACAATTTTGGGTCGTTCAATCAAACCCTGACGACCATGAAAAACCTCCTGTTTTCCGCCACCCCTGTAGGCTCCCGCCTCGCCGATGTTGCCTGGCTGCTCCTGCGCCTGCATGTGGGTTTGTCCATGGCCATCGGGGCCGGCTGGGCAAAACTAGTGAACATGACTACCGCCACGGAAGCCGCCAAGCTGGCCGGTGAGGCAAGCGCGCTAGCTCCCCCCGATTGGTTTGTGCAGCAAGTGGCTAACCTGGGCTTCACGTATCCTTCCCCTTACCTGTGGGCATGGCTGGCCTGTTGGGGCGAGTTTGCGGGCGGCCTGCTCATTGCTTTTGGCCTACTCACGCGTTTGGGTGCCGTGCAGCTGGCTTTTCAGTTTTTCATCATTGCCTTTGTGTGGTACGAGAAGCCGGAACCCGTACTGGGCATGTACTATCAGCAGCTCCTGTTCTGGTGCTTCGTGCTCGTGACTGTAGTAGGCGGTGGGCGCTATTCGCTGGATTATCTGCTCACGCACAATACCAATTGGGTGCGCCGCCTGGTGCCAACTCGGCCTGTAGCCGCGACTGGCGCTGCCGCCCTCACGCTGTTTCTGGCTACGGCGTGCTGGGCCGGTGGCGGTTTGAACTCCGACTTGCTTATCGAGCCCGGTAAGCAGTTTGCTTTGGGCGGCGGGCAGCCGGGGGCCTTTCGGGTAGTGGCGCGCAATACGGGCAAGGTGCCGGTAGAAATAAAGGAGCGGCCCCACGGGGGTGGCATTTTTGGCAAAGCTACCTTAGCGCCCGGCCAGCGGGCCACGCTCCGTTTTCTGCCCGGCTCCACTGCACTGTTGCTGAATCCATCAAACCAAAAAGCCCGCCTCGATCTGCACGTAACCGGCGATACAAACCTGAGTATGGGGTATGAAGCCAACGGCAAGCAGTAAAACCCCATCAATCGGTTGACGAATGCCGGCCACGCACCCGACAACTTTTTTGAAGCTCAAAAAGCCCCCCAGCATCATTTTGCAGGACTTTTGTATCTGTCTGAAAATAAGTTGAATAGTCGAGTGTAATTTATTATTCTGATTTTCTATATTTGCTTCATGTTACTGCAATCCGCCAAATGCATTATGCTAACCGTCAATCGCCCCAATAGAGGCGGAGTCGAGCTGCATGGCCGGAAAGGAAGGTAAGTAACCACCTCCAACCCCGAAACCTCAAGCCCGACTCCGTCAAGAGTCGGGCTTTTTTTGTGTCCTTATTTTATTTAGAAGAGCTATGTTCGAACAAGCCCACGACCAGTACACCACACAGGATCAACTCGTTTGGAAAGTATTATTCGACCGCCAGACGGCTCTGTTGCATAAGCGGGCGGCCCAGGCCTTTGGGGCCGGGCTCGCGCGCCTCGACTTTCAGCGTACCGTCATTCCGCGTTTTGATGCGGTGAGTGAGCAGCTGCAGCGCTATACTAATTGGGAGTTGGTGCCTGTGCCTGAGGCAGTTGACGACGCTACGTTCTTTGCGCTATTGGCCGAGCGTAAGTTTCCGGCTGTCACGCGGTTGCGGGCCATGGAGCAGTTCGACTTCGTGAAGACGCCCGATTTGTTTCACGACGTATTCGGGCACGCGCCCTTGCTCACCGATTCTGCCTTCGCCGACTTTCTGCACTTTCTGGGCATCGTAGGCCGGCAGCACCGCCACGATCTGCCGGCTTTGGTGCGGCTGCGGCGCTTGTATGGCTTCACGGTTCAGTTTGGGCTGGTGCAGGAAGGCGGGCAGCCGCGCATCTACGGGGCCGGTTTGCTGTCCTCGGCCGGCGAAATTCACCACTGCGTGCACGACGAAACCGCCCGCCACGCCTTCGAGCTTTCGACGGTGCTCGACACGCCTTACTCCGAGGAGCGGTTTCAGGAGCAATACTTCGTGCTCAACTCCTGGGAGCAGCTCACGGCCAGCGTGGCGGAAATGGCGGCCTTGCTGGCCGAGAGTTGGCAACTGAAGCCGGCGTAACCCGACCCTCAACTTTCGCCGGAAAGTTGGCTGATACGCTTACGCCTCGTCCCACCAAAGCTTACACAAAAAAGCCCCCCAGAAATGCATCTGGGGGGCTTTTTTGCAAAATTGAATTAAGACTTCAGCTTGAAATTCTTGCGTAAGTAAGCCACGGCGGCGGTATGCGCATCGGTGGCAAATTGCTTGTTATACTTTGGGTTCGACGGGTTAGCAAACGCGTGGTCGGCGGCGTAGCTCTTGATAGTGACCTTCTTCTTGGCAGCGGCCATATCCTTCTGAAACTGAGCCACCACCTCGGGGTTGATCCACTTGTCTTCGCTGGCAAATATGCCTAGCACGTCCGTATTCAATGTTTTGAGCTTGGCTACGTCTTTCTCGGGCATGCCATAATACATCACACAACCCACGGCTTTGGGCCCCGCGAGCAACGCCGTCTGCAACGACCAGCCGCCGCCGAAGCACCAGCCCACGGAAGCAAACTGCGCATCCTGACCCGCATACTGCATCGCCCCGCGAATGATATTCTGGGCCCGCTCGGTTTTCACGGCTTGCATGTACTTGCCGGCTTCTTCGGGCGTAGTGGCCACCTGGCCGTCGTACAAGTCCAGCGCAATGATGTTGACGCCCGGCAAGTCGCGGGCAAACGTGGCGGCTTCCTTCTTGATGTAATCGTTCAGGCCCCACCACTCATGAATCACGAACAGGTACTTTTTGGAAGGCGTCACGCTCTTGATTTCAAAGCCCTGACCGGTCTGGCCATCGGCAGTTTTGAACTTAACTATTTGGCCTTCGCCCTCATACGAATAAGGCAGCGGCGCATCGTGGCCCCCGGAAAAGTCGGTATTGGAGGCCAGCAGAGCAAACGTTTCGGTAGCTGCGACTGGCTTGGCGCAGCAGCTCATAGCCGTAGTTTGGGCCGAAGCCGCGGTAGCCACGCTGAGCAGCGCGGCGCAAAGAGTCCAGAGTTTTTTCATGGAAATTGAGGGAAGAAAGTTAATGCGTCCTGAGTAAGCCCTGATTCGTGTAGCTACACGAATCAGGGCTTACTCAGGACGCATTAACCGGAGGCGCCGAATATAGTTTTAGGCGAAGCTCAATGGCTGGCTTCAATCGGATTTACTTGGTGCGAATGTGCGCTCCAAGCTCCGTCAGCAAGGCGTACAGGCCGACATAGGTGCGATTGAGGTAGATAAAATGCTCGGAGCCGCGCGGCTCGCGTTGCTGCCGCAGCTCCGGCTCCTGCATCAAATCATCGCCCAGAGCGTACAGCGACGCCATGTAAGCGGGGTCGCCAAAGTCGAATGTGGCTTCCCGAAACGGCCGGCCAACCAGCTCCAATGACGCGTGCAGGGTGCGCACGTACAAGGCGCGGCGCTCCGCCGTATCAGTAGAGCGGAGGATGCCGGTTTCGTCGAGCAGGGCGGCAAGACGGGCTTCGTCGGCCAGGGTTTCGGGGGCTAGCAGGGCGTTGAAAAGGCGGTGTACATCGGCCGGAATTTCCTTGACGCAGCCAAAATCCAGCACGCCCACGGTGCCGCCGTTCTCTGCGCGCAGCAAGAAGTTGCCGGGGTGCGGATCGGCGTGTACGCGCAGCAGCGTATTGAGCTGATACATATAAAAGTCCCACAGCGCCTGCCCCAGCTGGTTGCGGGTTTCCTGGTCGGGATTCGTGGTCAGAAACTCCTTCAAATGCTCGCCTTGCAGCCAATCCATCGTCAGGATACGGGCCGAAGACAGCTCCGGATAATAGCGGGCAAATTCCAGATGAGGCAAGTGAGCGCAGCTGGCCGCTATTTCAGTGCCCCGCCGCAGCTCCAGCTTGTAATCGGTTTCTTCAAGCAAGCGCGTTTCCACTTCCTCCAAATAGGGCCGTACCTGTGCTTCATCCAGGCCCATCACGCGCAAGGCAATGGGCTTCACCAGCCGAATATCCGAGCGAATACTATCGGCCACGCCGGGGTACTGCACCTTCACCGCTAGGGGGCGCTTTTCGCCCTGCGATACGGCATAGTGCACTTGACCAATGCTAGCCGCTTGCCGGGCGTTCACGTCAAACTCCGCAAACAGCTCAAACGGCGACTTGCCGAACGCATCCCGGAACGTCTTGATAATGAGAGGGGCCGAGATGGGGGGCGTCTGGTACTGGGCCTGGGCAAACTGGTCGGCGTAGGCGGGGGGCAAAAACTTTTTTTCCAGCGCCAGCATCTGAGCCACTTTCAGCACCGAGCCTTTCATCTCGCTCAGCGTGCCGTACAGCTCGGCGGCGTTGGCCGCGTGTAGGTCGGCCTCGCTGCTGGTAGCGCCCACCGAGCGGCGGGCATAGTGCTTCACGTAGTTGGCGCCTACTTTCAGCCCTGATTTGGCAAAGCGGGCCGCCCGCGCCACTTTGGTGGTGGGCAGTGAATCGAGCTGACGGCCGGGCGTAGCCTCGTCCGCCACTGGCGGGCTGGGGGGCAAATTATCCACGAAATCAGCCATTAGCGACGCTTGTGCAGCAGAAAGCGCGTCAGATCGAGGGCCGAGTCGAAGGAGTTGGGGCCCACTAAGTCGAAGCTGAGCGTGACGGCTTTTTCAACGGCCGCGTCGGTGCGCTCGAAGTTCAGGCTTTCGTCCTTGGCAAAGAAAGTGAGCACAAACAGCGCCTGCGTCCAGAAAAGGCGGGGGTAACTATCCTGCACGAAGCGCCGGGGGGCAATTTCCTCGGTCCGCCGGCCCTCACGCAGCAACGCTTCCACAAACATGATAAACTCACTGCGAAAATCGTCCAGAACGCGGGGCGTAATTCCCGGCACGTTCGGCATGGAGCGCCGCAGCGCCATGAGGGCGTAGCTGCGGTTTTGCTTCAGGATTTCGAGCAAGGTATAATAGAAGGCCAGCAGCTTTTCGCGGGCACCATATTCCTGCCATACAGGTTCCAAGGCAGCTTTTTCGCGCGCTTGTCGGCCAAAATCAGCCCAAAGCTCGCGGTCGACAGCGCCAAAATTGGGGTAATAGCGGTAGAAAGTTTCCTCAGGGATGTTCAGCCTCTTGGTAAGCTTAAACACCGAAGCTGGGGGCCTGTTTTTGTCTAGTACGTAAGTCAGGTAAGCCTGCTTAATGCGGTCCTTTTCCGTGTTTTCCATAGAACAGATACAACAGCTAAAGACTTGGTAAAGTTGAAGTAAGGGCACCACCCACTGCCCTTACTCGGCTTGGCGGTAGGCGGCGCGCAGGGTTTCGATGGCCCGTTCGCGTGCAAACTTGTGATCTACAATGGGTTTGGGGTATTCACAGGTGCCAAACTCGGGTATCCACTGCCAGATGTAGGCAAACGTAGGGTCGTATTGTTCCTGCTGACTTTGGGGACTGTACACCCGAAACCACGGGGCGGCTGTGGCTCCGGTGCCGGCCATCCATTGCCAGTTGCCCACGTTCTGCGACATATCATAGTCGAGAAGCTTGTCGGAAAAATACTTATCGCCCCAGCGCCAATCGATGAGCAGGTGTTTGACCAGGAAGCCGGCCGCGGCAATACGGGCGCGGTTCGGCATGTAGCCTGTCGCGTTCAGCTCCCGCATGCCCGCATCCACGAGCGGGTAGCCCGTACGGCCTTCGCACCAGGCTTCAAACTCCTGTTCATTGTTGCGGTAGGGCACGCGGCGCAGCTTAGGGTCGTAGCTTTCGGTGGCCGTGAAGGGGTAATGCCAAAGCAACATCATAAAGAAGTCGCGCCAGATTAATTCGGACAGCAGCTTGGGATTCAACTCCTTGGCTTGGCGCATGAGTTCGCGCGCGCTCAGCGTCCCGAAGCGCAGGTGCACCGAGCGGCGGGTGCTGCTGTTCACCAGGCCGGGCTGGTTGCGGGTGAGGTGGTAGTTGCGAACCAGGGCCTCGTCGGGCAGTTCGGTGGCGGGCACGAATTGTTCAAAATGCTCGAAGCCCATATCCTTCAGCGTCGGGCGAGCGGGCGCATCGGGCAAGCGGTGCAGGTTGTCATCGCGAAACAACTCGGCGGACGGATGCGCCTTTAACTGCTCGTCGCTTAGTGCCGCCAACCACGCTTTCTGGTAAGAGCCAAATACTTTCGGAACCGTGCCCGATTTGGTCATAATCTCGCTTTTGGCAAAAATAACCTGATCCTTGAACGCCCGAAAACCGGCGCCGTGCTGCTGGCAAAGGGCTGCTACGGCCGTGTCGCGCTCCTGAGCGTAGGGCTCGTAGTCCTCGTTGGTATACACGGCCGCTATGTCGTGCTGGCGAAGCAATTGCTCAAATACCTCGAGCGGCCGGCCGTAGACAGCCAGAAAATTGCCCCCCGCAGCCTCCGTCTGAGCCGCCAGGTGTTCCACTTGCTGATAGATAAACGTGACGCGCGCGTCGCGGCGGCTAGGCAGCAAATCCAGAATCTCGCGGTCGTATATGAACAGTGGCACTACTGGGTGCCCGCTCTGCAACGCCGCAGCCAGGCCCACATTATCATGCACCCGAAGGTCGCGCCGGTGCCAGAAAAGCGTGATTTTCATAGGTAAAGGTGAAATGGTGAGTTTGTGAAGTGATGAATGGCGAAACGGAAGTGCTGGCTGAGCTTGAGTCTGTAGCGTGTTCGAATACACAAGTGAATTCCTGAACGGAAACTCACCACTTCACCACTCACCACTCACCACTCACCATTTCACTACTTTAGCCGGCCCATGCCGCCATCAACCGGCATTATCTGGCCCGTGATAAAGCTGCTGTGGTCGGAGAGCAGGAAAGACGCCATATACGCCAGATCCTCGGGTTGCCCGATGCGCTGCAAGGGGTGGCGCTTGGCCCCGCCTTCCGCTTTCTCGGGCGTGTTCAATAAAGGGGCGGCCAGCGGCGTGTTGGTCAGCGACGGTGCCACGGCGTTGACGCGGATGTTCTGGGGGGCAAATTCGGCGGCCAGCGCGCGGGTGAGGCCTTCCAGAGCGGCTTTGGCAGTGGCAATACTGGCGTGAAAACTCATGCCCGTAGTGGCGGCCACCGTGCTGAACAGAATTACCGAAGCGCCGTCGGCCTTCTTCAGACGCTTCATCAGGGGCTGTAGCAGCTGCACGGCGCCCATCACGTTCAACTCAAAATCAGCCCTGAAATCATCCAGCGGAATCCGCTCGAAGGGCCGCAGCTTGATGCTGCCAGGACAGTACACAAAGCCGTGCAGCGTATCGGGCAGAGCATCGAGGGCGGTAGGAGGGATGGGTTGAGTTGCGTCGAGGTCCAGGTGGGTGGTTTGCAGCTCAGCCAGCTCGGGTGAGAGGTGGCGCGAGGCGGTAAACAGCTGGGCACCAAGGCCGTGCAGCAATTTGGTTGTAGCCAGTCCGATGCCCGACGAGGCACCGACGATGAGAATATTCTTTTGGGCGAAATCCATGCGTGTGGTTCAGGTGTGAAGGGTCTCTTGACAACTGAACCAAAGGGCCAAGGTTTGCGCCGCCCTTAACTATCGTGACTCAATTCGCGCAACCTGGTTCCGCCGACGATGTAGAGACGTGATACTTTGCGTCTCCTTGCTGGCGCCATCCGACCTACCATTGTTCAACACGAAGACGCGAAGTGTTGCGTCTATACATCATTCATTTAATTGCTGAGTAAAAGCTGCTACGAGCAGCAAAAAATCAGGCCGGCAGAAGCGCACCTTCTGCCGGCCTGAGAAATAAGATAAATGATAGATAATTGGCTAATAATCAGTGGATAATATAAAGTAGTTGAGTAAGTTTATTCTTCTGCGCGAAAGGTTAGGATTGGATCTGTCGACTGGGTAGCATCGTACAGGCGAAGCTCCCTATTGTTGACCTCGTAGCGGGCGGTTCGAAGCAGCGCTGCCAGATAACGCACGCCAAATACCGGACTGGAACAACTGCCCGGCTTCACTGTGATTTGCGTGATGGTGAACGTTTTGCTGCCAGCATCAAGAGAAAATTGCCCCCCAATCTCGTCGCAGGCCGACAAGCCTTGCAATTTGCTGTCAGACGCAACGAACTGAATATAAGACTGCCGATCGAAGGAAAAGCTCGAAAGGCGTATATCGTCGCCCTCTACTTCGGCCAGCTTCCAACGCTCATTCAGCAGCGCGGCGTCCACATCAGAATCATCTGAGCAGCTGCTGAGCGCGAAAGCTATTCCAAGCCACAAAAAAGAGCGAGTAAAGCGTGGTATCATATACGTCGAACTGTGGGTGCTATGTGAGAGGGAGACAGCACGAAGACAAAAGGTTGCAGGCTATCTTGACCGAAGGCAAAAAATATTTTGCCCCCCAGCCATTAAAACGCTGATAGCAAATGCCATTGCAGATTATTTCTGCTTTATATAAACGTCTAAATGATTATATTATCTGCACTTTAGGCAACCCTTCCTGTGGCTTATTCATCTACCTCGACAACTCTCTAATCATTATTCTACACCATGAAAACCTCGACTCAGCTCAAGACTCTTATTCTGCTTTTAGTAGCATGTACGCTCCAGGTTTATGTACAAGCCCAGACCAAGCAAACCCGCCAAACAGGCAGCTTCGAAGCCATCAGCGCAAGTGGTGCGGTGAATGTATTTCTACGCCAGGGCGGCGCAACAAGCGTGGTCGTTGAGGCATCGGAGGAAGTGCAGGAATACCTGAAAACGGAGGTGCAGAACGGTACCCTGAAAATATACCGCGACCGTAATTTCAACTGGCGCGACCTGGTGGGCCGCAATGAGAATAGCGTTAATATTTATATCACCTGCCCCAGCCTCAAGGCAGTTTCTGTGAGCGGTGCGTCGGCGGTGAAGGGCCAATCGACCTTCGCTGCCAACGACTTTAAAGTGCAAGCCAGCGGCGCCAGCGATATAACGCTCAACCTCAATGCCAGAAGTCTGGATGTGAACTGCTCCGGTGCCAGCGATGTAAAGCTTTCCGGAAAGGCCGACCGGCAGAAAGTGAACGTCAGCGGCGGTAGTGAGTACCAGGCGTATGCGCTGCAATCCAAAGGTGCTCAGATAGTTGCTTCGGGCGCCAGTGACGCGCAGGTTAATATCGACGGGGAACTGTCATCAACCGCTTCCGGCGCCAGCGACATTCGCTATAAAGGCAATGCGCGTCTAGTAAGCAGCCGCGCCAGTGGGGCCAGCTCGGTGAGAGCTGCCCGCTAAATCCGGAATTGTTTCTGGCTTCAAATCCCCTGTTTGGCTTTCGGCAGCCGAGCAGGGGATTTTTGTATAGAGCAGGACACTACCGGGGGGCTTTTTTAGCAATGCTTACTACCTTGATAAGCAGCAGCTATTTCGAAGCAACTAATAAAGCTGATATTGCGAATAAGTGACAACTAGCAAAAATTCGCTAACTGTTCATGAAGCTTGTTGCGCAATTGCCTAGCTTCGTCCCGATTCCACTTTCCCGCTCTTCACTTACCTCCAAACTATGAATATCAAAAAGCTACTCGTTGCCAACCGTGGTGAAATTGCTATCCGGGTGCTGCGCGCCGCCACCGAGTTGGGTATCCCGACGGTGGCTGTGTACACCTATGAGGATCGCTATTCCCTGCACCGCTACAAGGCCGATGAAGCCTATCAGATTGGCCGCGACGACGAGCCGCTGAAACCTTATCTGGATATAGAAGCCATTCTGCGTACCGCCAAAGAAAACGGTGCCGACGCTATTCATCCTGGTTACGGCTTTCTGGCCGAAAACGCCACGTTCGCTCGTCGCTGCCAGGAGGAAGGCGTGATTTTCGTGGGGCCGCGGCCGGAAGTAATGGAAGCCCTCGGCGACAAAGTAGCCGCCAAGCGCGTGGCCGTACAGTGCCAGGTGCCCATTATAGAAAGCAGCGAAGCGGAGCTGGTTGATCTGGAAGTAGCACTAAATGAGGCGCATCGCATTGGCTATCCGGTCATGCTCAAAGCAGCTTCCGGCGGTGGTGGGCGCGGTATGCGCGTTATCCGGACCGACGACGAGCTGGAAAAAGGCTTTTTTGAAGCTCGGAATGAGGCGTTGAAAGCCTTCGGCGACGACACCGTGTTTCTGGAAAAATTTGTGGAGCGCCCCAAGCACATTGAAGTGCAGCTGGTAGCCGATAACCACGGCAACATTGTGCACCTCTACGAGCGCGACTGCTCGGTGCAGCGCCGCTTTCAGAAAGTGGTAGAAATTGCCCCCGCTCTGGATCTGGCTGATCATCAGCGCCATTTGCTGTATGAGTACGCCTTGCGTCTGGGCCGGGCGGTGAACTACAACAATGTGGGCACGGTGGAATTTCTGGTAAATCCCGAGCTGGACCGCATCTACTTTATTGAGGTGAATCCGCGCATTCAGGTGGAGCACACCGTCACGGAGATGATTACCGGCATCGACCTGATCAAAACGCAGATTTATATTGCGGCCGGCTATAATCTTTCTTCCCCAGAAATTGGGCTGGAGCCGGGGGGCAAACCGCTCAAAACCGGCTTCGCCATTCAGTGCCGCATTACTACCGAAGACCCCGAGAACGACTTTAAGCCCGACTACGGCACCATCGTGGCGTATCGCTCGGCGGGCGGCTTCGGTATTCGCCTCGACCAGGGCTCGGTGTATCAGGGCGTGAAAGTGTCACCCTTCTTCGATTCGCTGCTGGTGAAAGTGTCGGCCCACGCGCCTACGCTGGAAGGTGCAGCCCAAAAAATGGCGCGTACGCTGGATGAATTCCGCATTCGTGGGGTACAGACCAACATTCAGTTTCTGCAAAATATCATTGCTAACCCCGAGTTTGTAAGTGGTAAGGCCAACGTGGACTTTATCAAAGACCACCCGGAGCTATTCCAGTACAAGCCCCGCCAGGACCGCGGCACAAAAGTGCTGGCTTACATCGGCGATGTGGTGGTCAATGGCAACCCCGACGTTAAGAAGCTGATTGACCCCACACGGGACCTGCGCAAGCCCAAAATCCCGTTCGCCAACATCACCGAGCCGCACCAGCCCGGCACCAAAGACAAGCTCACAGAGCTTGGTCCCGAAGGATTTGCCCAGTGGTTGCGCGCCGATAAACCCATTCATTACTGCGATACTACCTTCCGCGACGCCCACCAGAGTTTGCTGGCCACGCGCATGCGCACTTTCGACCTGCTGAAGGTGGCCGAACGCTACGCCAAAATGCATCCTCAAACCTTCTCGATGGAGGTGTGGGGTGGCGCTACGTTTGATGTGGCCCTACGCTTTCTGCACGAAGATCCGTGGGAGCGGTTGGCTAAAATCAGAGCGGCGGTGCCTAATATTTTGCTGCAAATGCTCATCCGGGGGGCAAATGGCGTGGGCTACAAAGCATACCCGGATAACCTCACTGAGCGTTTTGTGCAACAGGCCTGGGAAACGGGCGTCGATGTGTTCCGCATTTTCGACTCCCTTAACTGGATGCCTGGAATGGAGTCCTGCATCGGTTTTGTGCGCAACAAAACCCAGGGTTTGGCCGAGGCCAGCATCTGCTACACCGGCGACATTCTAGACCCCAAGCGCCCTAAATACAACCTCGACTATTATCTGCGCTTAGCTAAGCAGATCGAAGATGCAGGCGCCCATATTCTCTGCATTAAAGACATGGCCGGCCTGCTCAAGCCTTACGCCGCCACTGAGCTTATTCAGGGACTTCGGTCTACCATCAGCTTGCCTATTCATTTACATACACATGATACATCATCCTTACAAGCAGCTACTTACCTAAAGGCAGTTGAAGCAGATGTAGATGTGATTGATGTAGCGTTGGGCTCTTTATCAGGGCTTACTTCGCAGCCTAATTTCAACTCTATTGTGGAGATGCTGCGTGGTACGCCCCGACACCGGGAGTTCGATCAGCGGAGCTTGAATGAGTTTTCCAACTACTGGGAAACGGTGCGCGAGTACTACTATCCGTTTGAGTCAGGTTTGAAAGCCGGTACGTCAGAAGTGTTTCAGCACGAGATACCTGGGGGGCAATATTCCAACCTGCGGCCCCAGGCGGCGGCGCTGGGCCTGGGCGATAAGTTTGAGCAGGTAAAGCAAACCTTCGCCGACGTGAATCAGCTATTTGGCGACATCGTGAAAGTAACGCCCTCGTCGAAAGTGGTGGGCGACATGGCGCTGTTTATGGTGACGAATAACCTGACAACCCAGGACGTGCTGGAGAAAGGGGAGAGCCTGTCGTTTCCGGAGTCGGTGCAGAGCCTGTTCCGGGGCGACATTGGGCAGCCAGAGGGCGGCTGGCCCGCTGACCTGCAAAAGCTTATTCTCAAGGATGAAAAGCCCTTCACTGACCGACCCAACGAGCACTTGGCGCCCATCGATTTTGACAAGGAGTGGGCGGCTTTTCAAACCAAATTTGGCCCCCAGACTAAGTTTACCGATCTGCTTTCCTACCTGCTCTACCCCAAAGTATTCGAGCAGTATTGGGCGCACGTGCAGCAGTTCGGCGACGTGTCGCTGATTCCAACGCGGGTGTTTTTCTATGGCCTTAAGCCCGGCGAGGAAACCATCATCGACATTGCTCGGGGCAAATCAGTAATTGTGAAGCTACGCTCGGTAGGCAACGTGAACGACGACGGCAACCGTACCGTGTTCTTCTCTTTCAATGGCCAGACCCGCAACCTGGAAGTGCGCGACCGCTCGGTGGAAGTCAAAACGGTGCGTAATCAGAAGATTGACAAAGCCAATCCGCGCCAGGTGGGCGCTCCTTTGCAAGGAATGCTGTCGAAAGTGCTGGTGAAAGACGGCGAAGCGGTGAAGCGCAACACGCCGCTCTTCATCATTGAAGCCATGAAAATGGAAACCACCATCACCGCCCCCGACGACTCTACCGTGCAAAGCCTGCACCTGGGCGAAGGGACCTTAGTAAATGCTGACGACCTTGTATTGACGCTGGCATAACTGCGGCTGTGGGTAGAGTGCGGCTTCTATCCCGAAAATTGTATATATTTTCGAAGTTGTAGCATTTCCCATTCACTCTGTTATTCAAATATGAATCTCTTACGCACTTTTCTTATTGCAGCCAGTGCTTTTGTAAGCCTGCACGCGCAGGCGCAAAGTGCAGCCGTTAGCTCGGGCAATGCAGCACAGGAAAACCTGAAGTCGCTGGTGAACGGTTCGGCTGCCATCAGCTTCGACAACCGCTACGAGGGTGTGCGCGGTACGCCTTATTTGATTTCGGCTTGGATACCGGGCACTATTCAGCTGGCCTCCAAAGTGCCCCTGCCCGAAACAAAGCTGAAGTACGATGCCAACCAGCGCCTGCTGTTGATGCTGCGCAGTCCCAAAGACTCCACTTATGTGGACATGAATAAGGTGGAGGGTTTCGTGCTAAATGACCCCACCAAAAATCAGCCGCGAGCTTTTAAGCGCTTTTATGATGCGCCCGACCCGGCTCTGCGCCAAGAGTATTTTGAAGTGTTAGTGCCGGGCAACTACAGCCTGCTCAAGCTTCAGCGCAAAACCCTGCAAAAAGCCAGCTACAGCGGGGCCTACAGCGCCGACCGGCGCTATGATGAGCTGCTCGACCAGACTGACTACTTCATCCGTACGGCCGATGGTCGTTTGCAGCCCATCAAGCTTAACGCAAAGGCGTTGGCAGCTGCATTGCCGGAGCACTCGGCCCAGATTCAGGCGGAGCTTAAGAAGCGCCCGGCGCTACGCACCGAAGCTGATTTTGTGGCTTTCGCGCCCTGGCTGAATACGTTGCCTGCGCTTCCTGCTAAATAAATTATGCTTTAGCGACTTAAAAAAGCCCCCCAGATCTTACTGGGGGGCTTTTTTGTGAGCCTATTTTAAATAAACGGCCTCAAACACTGCCAGCGGCTCGTCGCTTTTTTCGGCGTACAACCGTAAGGTGTTGCCTTGTATTTCAAAGCGTGAAGCGTCTTGAAGCGCTTTCAAATAGTTGGTTTCCAACTGTTGGCGGGCTTCGCAGAACATCCTAGTAGAGCCAATATTCAGGAGGCGCAGCGTGGTAGCCGTGGGCTGCTCGAAGCGGCCGAAGTACCGGTTGCAGCCCGCGTAGCCATCCAGCTGATTGGTAGTAGCGTTAAGTTGTAGGTAGATTTCCTGACTGCTCTCCAGTGTGTTGATGGGGGTGGCAGCCAGGGTTCGGAGCACCCAGCGTGTATTGCGCAGGCTGGCATCGGGAGGGGTTTCTCGTACGGTTGTGCAGGCACTGAAAAGCAGAAATAGTAGCAAAATCAGGGGCGGGCGGAGCGGCATAGGAACAACGATAAGTGAAAAGCCTGGCAGAAGATAGGTGAACCGTGATAATTGGTTTTGTCGTGAGGCAAAATTCCTACCTTGAGCCATGAAAAAACTTGTCCTGATCATTGGATTGGCTTGTATAAGCCAGCTAGCTGAAGCACAGAAAAATATTAAGCAGGCAAACGTTGAGCGTGTTATCCGCACGTTGGCGGCTGATGACATGAAGGGCCGGGCAGCCGGTAAGCCGGGTGGCTTGCAGGCCGCTAAGTTTCTGGCCGCCGAGTTTGACCGGATTGGGCTGGAAAAAATGCCGGGCTTAACCACATACGAGCAGGTATTTCCGGCGTACGAAGTACGTACGACTGCGGGCAGCGTAACGCTCGACGGCTTGGCAGTAGCGACCGAAAACGTGCTGCCCATATCGGGGCTGCCTTCCCTCAGCTGGACCAGCGAGGATGCCACGCCGCCGCGTGTGGTCGTTATTGGCCCCCAGGACAACGTGCGGCAGCAAATGGGCGCTTTGCTGCAACCGACTGCCAACACGCTGGTTCTCGTGGATCCAATCCATGCGCCGCGTTTCAAGCAGCTGGCTGACTACCTGAGCCATAGCAGTATGCAGGGCGAACAGCCGAAGCCATTTGCCAGCGTATTTGTGTTGGCGGCTGCTCCGGCGGCGCCCGTCAAATTTGCTGCTACGGCCACCACCACCATCAAAACGGTAGAGCTGCGCAATGTGGTAGGAGTCCTGCCCGGACAGGCCAAGGACAAAGCCCGTGCAGCCGAAATGGTAGTGTTTTCGGCTCATTATGACCATATCGGAATTTTGCCCCCCACGGCCGGCGACTCCATTGCCAACGGGGCCGATGATGATGCCAGCGGCACAACGGCCGTGGTAGCTCTGGCGGAGTATTTTAAAAAGAACAAGCTGGAGGTCGGCAAGAAGAAAAAGAAGAATCAGCGGACGCTGGTATTCGTGGCGTTCACGGCGGAGGAAATCGGGGGCTTCGGCTCGAAGTATTTTTCTCAGCAGATTGATCCGCAGAAGGTGGTGGCCATGTTCAACATCGAGATGATCGGGAAGGAAGCCAAATTTGGCCCCCAGACCGCCTTTATCACCGGCTACGAGCGCTCCGACTTTGGCAAGCTGCTCCAGCAAAAGCTGGAAGGCACACCCTTCCGCTTCGAGCCCGATCCGTATCCCGAGCAAAACCTGTTTTACCGCTCCGATAATGCCACCCTGGCCCGTCTGGGCGTGCCGGCCCACACCATCAGCAGCGACCAGATTCCGACGGATAAGCTTTACCACACGGTAGACGACGAAGTGGAAAGCCTGAATATGACCAACATGACGGCTATTATTACGGCCATTGCGCGTAGTGCTACCGGCATTATAGCCGGCGACCAAACGCCTACCCGCATTGAGCCCGCCAGCGTAGGTCAGCGCCCGTAGCGCTTCGAAGTAGAGTAAAAGCGGCCGCCCCGACACTAAGTAAGTATCGGGGCGGCCGTCTCGTTTTAAACGAATAGTAAGTTATTACTTAGGAAGGCGCACGCTAAAGCCAGCTCCCACGGATAAGCCTTCGGCTTCGGAGGTGAAGCCTTGGCCGGCATTCAGGTCGAAGTGGAGGTTAGGCAGCGGCCGCCAATAAATTCCGGCCGTAGCACCGGGCGCCAGCTTCGATTCGCGCTGCCATGTGGTATACGTTTCGGCGAAAAAGCCAAAATTGCCCCCCAGCGGTCCATTCAGCGCCAGCGTGCCGAGATAGGTGCCTAGCTTGGTGTCGGCGGCGCGGAAGCCACGCTGACGAAAGCCGAAGTTTGCTTCCAGCCCATAGCGCTGTCCTAACTGTTGCGAGATTAGTAAGCGCGCGCCGGGCTCCAGCACTTTGTTTGGGAAAGAGGCGTCGCCATTGCGTAGTGTTACCTCGCCCAATAGCACCACTTGGGAGCGGGCATTAGGTACCGTTGATGCCAAAAACTTGGCCCCAACGGTTAGGGGCGCGAAACCACCGGGCAAAGCGGTAGAAGGAACGGGTGCCTCAGAATCGACTGCTGCAGCCATTGCGGGCGTGACGGCGCGCTTGTCGGTAGGATGGAGGTAGCCTTGCGTCAAGCGCAGCTCAATGTGGCTGGGTAGTCCAATGCGCAGGGTGGCGCCAGACAAAGTGCGAGTCGAGCCGAAACCTGTGGCGTCGGCCGGCTCAAAGCGGTTGGTGCCCGCATCTACCTGAACTTGGCCCAAGGGCACCATACTGGTTGTAATGGTGCGGCCGGGCCGATCAGGGCGGATGTTGCGCACAAAGGGCGCATCAGCATTGAGGGTAGGGTCGGTGGTCTGGGCAAGCAGACTGGCTGGAGCAGCCACAAAAAGCCCCCCAGCAAACAAAAAAGCGGTTTTACGCATGCCCCCTCTGACACGAGACTACCAGAGAAAGTTCAGCGCCACGAACGGACGATACCGCCGTTACCGTTTGGACAAAGATGCTAGCTCTACAATGGTTGGCGGTAATAAGGGAATAAAAAAGCCCCCCAGTGAGATAAACGCTATTTTGTGAAAAGCTGAGCTCGCTTTATTCTCTACTAAATGATGTTGAGGCGCTGAATTTTATACGAAACACAAGCTCGTCATTAAATGACGAATGAAAACGCAATAAGTGAAACCAGCCAGCCTAGTTCACAGTAAAAGCACGAAGTAGCTTTAGTGCCCTTTCCCTACACAATAGATTCTATTAGAAGTATATAGCGGTTGAGAAGATAAACTGCGCGGTAGTGTTATGATGGCAGCAATGGGAAAGTAGCAATGAATGTAAAACAGCAACGTACGGCCGAAACCATTTATCAACAGGCCGAGAGCATAACTGAGGAGGCTGCAGTACTTTATTGTCAGTTGTCGCCGGACGTAGACTACTGTGGGGGAAGTGAAGAAAGCCGCCGAGCACTCGAACAAGAGATGCAAGGCCATCTTAATGCTTTGGCCAACGCCATTTTGATGAACAGTGCCGGCTTATTTGAGGCGCATTTGTTTCATTCCCGGCACCATCCAGCCGACGAGGCCCACGACCAGATGCTGACTCAGCAGCTGACGGCCCTCAAGCAGGTTCTGGCCCAGCGCTTACCCATCGCGGAGTATATAGCCGCAGCGGGCTATCTGAGCGCAGCTTTTAAAGAGCTGGAGCACCCAGTGATAGTAGCTGAGCCTTCCCCGCCAGTTGATTCTTCCCAAGAGGCACCTTTGAAAGCGCTTGCTGATGCGTACTTGTCAAATCTCTTGGCTGGACAGCGCGCCGAAGCTATCAGCTTACTCCGAAAAGAAGCTAAAGAAGGTATTGATGTGCGCCTTATCTACGAGCATGTATTTATGCCTGTGCAGTGGGAAGTGGGCTCGCGTTGGCACAGGGGCGAAATCACTGTTGCCCAAGAGCACTATTGCACCGCCGCCACCGAGCTGGCCATGGCTATGCTCCACCCATATTTGCAGGCACCTGCTCCCAATGGCTTCCGTTTCGTGGCTACTACCGTGTCCAGCGATTTGCACAGTATGCCGGTGCGTATGGTGTCTGACTTCCTGGAATTTGATGGCTGGACGCCCTACTTCTTAGGCGCCAACACCCCAACCGATGATATCTGGAAGGCGGTTGTCGGGTTTAAAGCCAATTTGCTCGTGCTTGGCGCTTCCATGCCTCACCATGTGAACATTCTGCGCCAGCTCATCAACGCCAAACAGTATACAATTGGCGCCAGCCAGGTGTCGGTGATGGTAGGAGGGGCGCCATTCAATGCCGATCCTACGTTGTGGCGCACAATCGGGGCTGATGCCTATGCGCCCAATGCCCGGGTAGCCGTGGAAGCGGCTCGTGCGCTAGTGCAAAATAAGTAAGCTAATGGCTTTACTCGTCTTCGTAATCTAGGCCCAGTAGCTGATTCAGCGCCTGTTGAAGCTCACTAGCGGCGTGCATCTGACCAGCTTTACGACTCACCTGCAACCCTAGGCGGTAAACTTTTTCGGCCTCTTCGGGCTTTTCTAGTTGCTCCAGCAGCTTGCCCGCATGGTAGTAAGTCCCCACGTAGTCGGGGTGCTCTTCCAGCAGCGTTTGATAATATTTCATAGCTAGCAGTGGCTCTGTTGCTCGATATTCGGTGGCCAGCGCATAGATCGTAAATGCGTCGTTGGGGTCATCGGCGTAGAAGGCCAAGAGTTGCTGTAAACGGCTGGGTGAGGTTTCCATAGGGCAGGAGTTTTCTGTATCTTCGCCCGAAATTAGGGGCTTTCCCGTAGTTATTCGTCCATATAAGCACCTTCGATGAAGTTTCTCGTTTGTATCAGCAACGTGCCCGACACGACCACCAAGATTGCCTTTACTCCTGATAATAAGGAGCTCAACAAGGCTGGGGTGCAGTTTGTAATTAATCCTTGGGATGAATATGCCCTCACCCGCGCCATTGAGTTAAAGGAAAAGCTGGGCGGCAATGTGACGGTGCTCAACGTAGGCGAAGCCGATACGGAACCCAATATCCGTAAGGCCCTGGCCATTGGTGCCGACGACGCTATCCGCGTGAATGCCAAGCCCACCGACGCTTTTTTCGTGGCTCAGCAAATTGCCGCTGCCGTTAAAGAAGGTGGCTATGACATCATCTTGATGGGTAAGGAAAGCATTGATTACAACGGCTTTCAAGTGCATGGCATGGTGGGCGAGCTGCTCGGCATTCCGACCGTAGCGCCGGCCATCAAGCTTGATGTTGAAGGCAACACCGCCACGCTGGAGCGTGAGATTGAAGGTGGCAAAGAAATAGTGGAGGTGGCTACGCCTTTCGTTGTTTCGTGTCAGGAGCCCATGTGCGAGCCCCGCATTCCTAACATGCGTGGTATCATGACGGCCCGGACCAAGCCCTTGAAAGTAGTAGAGCCTACCGGCGAAGCTGCCCGCACCCAGGTTACCGAGTTCGCTTTGCCCCCCAAGAAGCAGGGTGTTAAGCTTATTCCCGCCGAATCGGCCGGCGACCTGATCAAACTGCTGCGCAACGAAGCCAAAGTAATTTAATACAGGATTGAGGTTAGAGAACCACAAAGCACATGCTGCTGATATCAAGCTTCTCTAGTAAACATCTCATTTCTTGTACTTCACTTCTTATGTCTAAATAAATGTCTGTTCTAATTGTAGTTGAGTGTGATAACGGTGAGGTGAAAAAGTCCTCGCTGGAAGTAGCTTCCTACGGAAGCCAGGTAGCCCAAATGCTTGGCACTACGGCTACGGCTGTGGCCGTGGGCGAGGCTACCGAGACCAACCTTGCCACCCTTGGTGAGCAAGGCATCAGCAAAGTATTATACGATAACGATTCCCGCCTCAAGGATTTCGTAAACGGCGCTTACACCAAGCTGATTGCTGCGGCAGCCCAGCAGGAAAGCGCGCAGATAATTGTACTGGCTAACTCCAACATTGGAGCGGCTGTTGGTTCGCGCTTATCGGTGCGCCTGCAAGCCAGCTTGGCTACCAACGTAGTAGAGCTTCCCAAGATGGATGGGGGGCAATTTGTAGTGAAGCGCGGGGCGTATTCCGGCAAGGCTTTCTCCGACGTTATTCTAAGTGGCGAGCGAAAAATTATTGCGGTCAAGAAAAACTCGATGGAGCCTCTGCACAATGCTGGCCAAACCGCCACTGTGGAGCAGTTCTCTGCCCAGCTCACCGACACTGACTTCGCCGATGCTCCAAAGCAGGTGATCATGCAAGAGCAAGCTGGTGGTATTCTGTTGCCCGAAGCTGATAAGGTTGTATCTGGTGGCCGCGGTATGAAAGGCCCAGAGAATTGGAATCTGATTGAAGACTTAGCCAAAGCACTGGGCGCAGCTACTGCCTGCTCCAAGCCGGTATCCGACGTCGATTGGCGTCCTCACCACGAGCACGTTGGCCAGACGGGTATCACGGTGTCGCCGAACTTGTATATTGCCTGCGGTATTTCGGGCGCCATTCAGCACTTGGCTGGCGTAAACTCGTCGAAAGTTATCGTCGTCATCAACAAAGATCCAGAAGCTCCGTTTTTTAAAGCGGCTGATTATGGCATCGTTGGCGACGTATTCGACGTACTACCGAAATTAACTCAGGCCGTTAAAGAGTTGAATTAATGCGTTGCTAAATTGAGTTTTGATAGGTTGATGCTTTTGTTTTTATTTATGGCATTAACTTATTGATTACTAGTTTAATAAACGCGAATCGACACACCTAAAATCAGCTTAATCGCTTGTGAAGAAAATTCAGCTCGAAATCCTCGGCCTCTCATCCAGCCAATCCCAATCGGGTTCTTTCGCTCTTATTCTGGGTGAAAAAACGGGCAACCGTCGGTTGCCTATCATCATTGGCATGTTTGAGGCGCAGAGCATTGCTATTCAAATAGAAAAAATAAGTCCCAACCGTCCGCTGACGCACGACTTGTTCAAGTCGTTTGCCGAGCACGTGCATGTGGCCATCATCGAAGTGATGATTTCGGATTTGAAGGAAGGCGTATTCTACTCCAAAATTGTGTGCTCCGATGGGGCCACGACCTTCGAAATAGACGCGCGGCCCAGTGACGCCATTGCTATCGGCCTGCGGTTCGGGGTTCCGATCTTTACCGTGGAAAGCGTGCTGAGCGAAGCTGGTATCATCCTGAGCGACCTTGATGAAAACGCCGAAGATGCTTCGGACGATGATGACGAGGACGACGATGACGAGGACAATGGCGGCACTCCGGCATCGGCGCCCAGCCCCCGCGACCCGAGCGGTCAGGTGTCGCTGGATGAGCTGACCAAGATGCTGGCTCAGGCCCTCGAAAAAGAAGATTACGAAAAAGCGGCCAAAATCCGCGATGAGCTTAATAAGCGTAACGGCTAAGTTTTGGTCATGTTAGAAAGAAAGCCTTCCTTGTATGGAAGGCTTTTTTTGTGCCCTATCCTTCCACTCAACCAGTTGAAAATGCCCCCCAGCCCTGATCTTCGCTACCCAATCGGTCAGCCGACGCTGCCCGCGAGCCCGCTTTCCGCCCCTGAGCGCGCGACTTTTATTCAGCAGATAGCTGAGCTGCCGGTCCAGCTTAATACTGTGGCGCGCGAAATAGGCGGCGTCCGGCTCTTAGAGCCGTATAGGCCCGGTGGCTGGACGGGCCGCCAGGTCATTCACCATCTGGCCGATTCGCACATCAACAGCTACACGCGTTTCCGCTTGGCTCTCACCGAGGAACGGCCCACCGTGCGGCCCTACGACGAGCATGCCTGGGCTGAACTCCCCGATATAGAGGCAACACCTATCACCGTATCCTTGACGCTGCTGGAGGCTTTACATATCCGCTGGACCGTGTTGCTTCACCACCTGACGGAAGCGCAATGGCAGCACACTTTTTATCATCCCGGCAACGATCGGGATTATACCTTGGATCAAGCCTTGGCGCTCTATGCCTGGCACGGCCAGCACCACTTGGCCCACCTGACAGGCCTGCGTGACCAGAATGCGTAGCACAGATTGAATAAAAAAGCCCCCCAGAGAATAGTCTGGGGGGCTTTTTTTGTGGAAGAGAAACCCAGAGTTAAGCGCTGGTTGATTCGCCTTCTGTAATGGCTGCAAGGCCTCCTTCCGATTCGTCGTCCACTTTTTTGGCGGCTCGCACCAAGCTGCTGCTGAAGATAAATTCTTTCAGTTCAGGTACTTGAGCGTTCAGGATTTCTTCCTTGGTACCATCCCACAGCTTTTGGCCTTTATGCAAAAAGATGATGTGGTCGCCAATTTCAATCACCGAGTTCATATCGTGGGTGATGATGGCAGTGGTGATGTTGTACTCGTGGGTGATTTCGTGAATCAGCTCGTCAATCTTGAGGCTGGTGAGCGGATCGAGGCCGGAGTTGGGTTCGTCGCAGAAGAGGTAAGTACAGTTGGGTGCAATGGCGCGGGCAATACCCACACGTTTCTTCATGCCGCCGCTGATTTCGGCGGGCATTTTGTTGCCCGCGTTTTCAAGGCCTACCCGCTTCAGGCAAAACTCCACCCGGTCGCGGCGCTCTTCCCTGGTCATCTCAGGCGTCAGCATCTTGAGAGGAAACTCGATGTTTTCGTACACCGTCATGGAGTCGAACAAAGCCGAGCCCTGAAACAGCATCCCGATCTTGCGCCGGATCTCCTGCCTGATCTGCACCTTGTTGTTGGTAAACACGCTGCCATCGTAAGTTATGCTGCCAATGTCGGGCTGCATAAGACCTACAATACATTGTAGCAGCACGCTTTTGCCAGTACCTGAGCCACCCAGCAACAGGTTGCATTTGCCCGTCTCAAACGTGCAGGTGATACCCTTCAGCACTTGGTTGCCATTAAAGGATTTCTGGACGTTATGAATTTCAATCATGAGTTCAAAACAGATAATAGGGGAAGAGGTTAGAGCGGAGCAATCGGGAGAGGGGCTTTATGTTGCCAGCCTATGCCCAACCTACTGCTTTACAAAAGCAGCGCTGCTAACACGAAGTCGGCTATCAGGATTGCAATAATTGAGTTGTTTACGGCACCAGTGCTGGCTGCTCCTACTTCCAGTGCGCCGCCCGTCGTGAAGTAGCCTTTGTACGATGAAATAGCCGACACTAGGAAGGCAAATACAACCGATTTGATCAAGGCGAAGGCGATGTTGTAAGGAATAAAATCGGTGCGGAGACCTTCGATATATTCCTGAGCTGAGATAGCGCCGGTGAGCGTACCAGCTAGGTATCCGCCCAAAATAGAAAGCGCCATAGCCAGAATAACCAGCAGCGGGAACATGAGAATGGCCGCCACAATACGGGGAAGTACTAAGTAAGAAGCTGAGTTGATGCCCATTACCTCTAGGGCTGCTACCTGCTCGGTGATGCGCATCGTGCCCAAGCCACCCGCAATGCTGGAGCCAACTTTACCGGCCAGCACAATGCTGGTGATGGTAGGCGCCAGTTCCAGGATGGTCATTTCGCGCACCATAAACCCGATGGTCGATTTCGGAATGAGCGGGCTAACCAGGTTATAGGAAATTTGAACGCACGTAACAGCGCCAATAAACGCACTTACAATAGCGACAATGAAAACCGAGTCGAAGCCAATAATTACGGACTCTTCGAGGGTGCGCTGCCAAAGCGTTTTGAGGCGCTCGGTCCGCGTGACCATACTTTGAATGAAAAGCAGAAACTCGCCGAAGTTTTTGACCATAAAGCGGAAGAAGGAAGGGAGAAATACAGGAACTTGCAGAGCAAACAGCTACGCCACAGCGATGCTCGGCCCGTGTTTGGTAACCCTACGTAAAAACGAACTCAACAAGTAAAGGAATGAAAAAATATATCATTGTTACCGGAGGAACGAAGGGAATTGGGCGGGCTGTGGTCATGCGCTTTGCGCAGGCTGGCTTTGCGGTCGTCACCTGCGCCCGCTCTACCGCCGATTTGCTTACGCTCGCCACTGATATAGAGCAGGCAATTCCGGGCAGTGAGCTCTATACGCTTTCCGCCGACCTGAGCCAACCCGACGAAGCCCGCCGCTTCACCGATTTCGTGCTGGCTCTGGGGGGCAAAATTGAGGTGTTGGTAAATAATATCGGAGCCTTTACGCCCGGCCGCCTCCAAGATGACACCGAGGATGGATCGGTGCTGCGCCACATGATCGAGGTGAACCTGTATAGCACCTATGATGTAACCCGCGCCTTGCTGCCCAGCATGTTAGCGCACGGTGGGGGGCATATTTTCACGATGTGCTCGGTGGCCAGTTTGCGGGCATACCCCAGCGGTGGCGCGTACAGCGTAGCGAAGTTTGCCTTGCTTGGCCTGACGAAAGCCTTGCGCGAAGAGCTGAAAGAGCAGAGTATCCGGGTGACGGCTGTGTTGCCGGGGGCTACACTTACGGCTAGCTGGGAAGGCGCCGATTTGCCCCCCGAGCGCTTTATTAAGGCCGAAGACGTAGCTGAGGCCATTTTCGGAGCTTACACCTTGTCGCCGCAGGCAGTAGTGGAGGAGCTGTTGATTCGGCCGCAGCTAGGCGATATTTAGCCAGCGGCTGGTAAGCCAATTGTTAATTGACCTCTACTACCTTGCCCTTGCCGGTTACCCGGATGTCGGTGGCAGCCGGATTGCCACTATAGTAAAGCGTGCCGGTGCCGGAATGGGTGCCTCCCACAACGTCGGAAGCCCTGACGTAAGCTGATCCGTCGCTGCTGCGGGTAAGCTCAAAAAAGCAGCGCTTGGTTTGTAAGTCGGTGGCTCGCACCGAGCCAAGCCCGCCCACAATCAGGCTTAGCTCATCGGCCGCACCGCGCAGGCGCACATCGCCTAACTCGTACATATCCAGATACACAATGTCGCTGGTAAGGTCGAGGTCGTAGTCGCCGGCACCTACGAGGTGAAAGAAAACGGTGCTGACCCGGAAGTTGCCGGCCGTGCGGATGCTGCCAGCGCCCAGCAAGGCTACGTCGTGGATACTGGCTACGTGCAGGATTACTTCGCGGGGCGTGTCGTAGCGGCGCACCCAGTTGCAGCGGCTCGTATTACGAACGGTAAGCCGGCCATCTTCTACCTGAAGCTCAATATCCTCCTGCAAATTTTTGCCGGTGCGCACCTCGGCGTAAGGTTCAGCCAGCGTAGTATCCTGCACCAGCGTCACATCAACGTTGGTGTAGGTGACTAGGTCCTGAAAGGGTGGCAGCGCCCGGCGTTCAGTTACGATGCTGCCCGTGCTTTTAAAACAATCGCCTTCGTGATCCTTGGCGCAGCCCGAAAGCCACGACATCAGCACCAGCAGACTTACCCAACTGCGAAAAAGCCGCGGCGGGCAGCTAACTTGCAACCAACTATTCACTCGCAACATCACCAAACTATGGACCTGACCGGCAAGGTAGCTATTCTAACGGGCGTCAGCAAAGGCATTGGCCTGGCCACAGCGCAGGCATTGCTGGCCAAGGGCGCTATTGTAGCCGGCTGGGGGCGCACCCGCCCGAAGGATCTGAAGCACGAACACTTCCATTTTTTTGAGTGCGATGTGCGCAAGCAAGCCAGTGTGCAGGTTGCGTTTGCCAATACAATCAAGCAACTCGGCGCTGAGGTGCATGTGCTCGTGAACAATGCTGGCTTAGGCATTGCTGGTCCGGTAGATGGCTTCTCGGCTGATGACTGGCATATGATGTTTGATACCAATGTACACGGTACCTTTTACTGCTGCCAGGCCGTGTTGCCTGCCATGAAGCGCCAGCAAATAGGCCATATCGTGAACATCTCATCTATTGCCGGAACTACGGGCATTGAAAAAATGGCGGGCTACTGCGCATCCAAGTTTGCTGTGCGCGGCTTTTCGCAGTCGTTGTTTAAGGAAGTGCGCAACGATGGTATCAAAGTCACCTGCCTGTATCCGGGCTCGGTGCGAACCAATTTCTTCGACGATATCCCCGGCACCGATGCCAATGAGCATATGATGCAGCCCCAGGATATTGCCGATACCATCATTTATGCGCTGCAAACGCCATTTAATTTCCACATTGTGGACATGGAAATGCGACCATTACAGCCTAAAAAGTAAACTTGTGGCGCGAAGCTCCAGCTTCGCGCTTCCTTGTACCCACTTGTCGTTGTCTTCCGTTTTAGGCTCGGCAATGATGTCCGGAGCTGGAGCTTCGCGCTACATTCTATGGTTGAAATACAGCATCTGACCAAAAATTTCGGGAGCCAAGCTGCCGTGAATGATATTTCGTTCTCGGTGAGCAAAGGCGAGATTCTGGGCTTTCTAGGGCCAAACGGGGCCGGCAAGTCCACGACCATGAAGATTGCGACCGGCTATTTGCCCCCCAGTGCCGGTACGGTGCGCGTAGCCGGCCACGACGTACTGGCTGAGCCCCTGGAAGTGCGCCGCCAGGTGGGGTATCTGCCTGAGCATAACCCACTTTACCTGGATATGTACGTGCATGAGTACCTCGAATTTATTGGCTCTGTACACGGGTTGAAAGGTGCTGCGCGGCGCCAGCGCGTGGCCGCAATGGTGGATAGAGTAGGACTGGGCCGCGAGCAGAACAAGCAGATCGGGGCCTTGTCGAAAGGCTACCGGCAGCGGGTGGGGTTGGCGCAAGCCCTGATTCACGACCCCGGCGTACTTATCCTCGATGAGCCCACCACCGGCCTTGACCCCAACCAGATTGGCGAGATTCGTACGCTTATCCGGGAGCTGGGCGAAGATAAAACCGTGATTTTCTCGACTCACATTCTGCCCGAGGTAACTGCTCTGTGCACGAGAGTAGTAATTATCAATAGGGGCCAGCTTGTAGCCGATAGCTCGGTGAGCGACTTAGGGGCCCGCGCCGCTGGCGATACGCTGATCCGGGCGGAATTTGAGCAAGCCATCGACCCTGCTCCTTTGCGAGCGTTGCCGGGCATTACCAGCGTCGAAATTGCCCCCCAGAATATGTACCACATCCGGGCTAGCGCCGGGACCGATGTTCGGGGGGCAATTTCGCGCCTCGCGGCCCAGGAAGGTTGGGTACTGCTGGGGTTGCGTCAAGAAGAGCAGTCGTTGGAGCAAGTATTTCAGAACCTGACTAAATAAAATCATTAGGCGGTCATGCAGAGCAACGCGAAGCATCTCGCGTGCTGATACTGGATTATTAATCATGCTAAACATGCGAGATGCTTCGGCTCCGCCTCTGCATGACCGCCCTTTTTCACTAATTGACCCCAATGTTTGCCATTCTTCGCAAAGAATTTAATGCCTTTCTAAGCTCGCCAGTTGCCTACGTGGTGCTAGGCGTTTTCTTGGTGGCTACCGGGCTGTTCGTGTGGGTGTTTCCGGAGAGCAGCGTGCTGGACTACGGCTACGCTGACCTGCAAACCCTGTTCAATATTGCTCCCTGGATCTTTCTGTTCCTGATTCCGGCCATCACCATGCGCACATTTGCCGAGGAAAAGAAGGCGGGCACCATCGAGCTGCTGCTCACCCGCCCGCTCACCGATGGTCAGATTCTGGGGGGCAAATTTCTGGCTTGTCTGCTGCTGGCGCTGCTAGCATTGTTGCCTACGCTTCTGTATTACTATTCGGTGTACAAGCTCGGCAATCCGGAAGGCAACATAGATTCGGCAGCTACAGTCGGCTCGTATCTGGGGCTGGCGCTTTTGGCCGGGGTGTTTGTGGCCATGGGTGTGTTCGCCTCCGCCATTACCCGCGACCAGATTATTGCCTTTTTGGTGGCTGTGGTGGGCTGCTTTTTGGTGTATTCGGGGTTCGATTCGCTGGCATCTGTCTTTGAAGGAAGCCCGGCTTATTATATCAGTCAGCTCGGCATCGCGGCCCACTACCGCGACATTAGCAAAGGTCTGATCGACTCCCGCGACCTGACGTATTTCTTTAGCCTGATGGCCGTGCTGCTCTTAGCCACCCGGCTAGTGCTGCAAAGCCGCAATTGGTAACTCTGCTTACATCTTGACCCCTCCAGAAAGCTAAGATGGAAGCCTCGCACAACATGCCCGAACCACCCATTCAATCTTCCCGCAAGCGCCGCGACCTGATCCGGTTTCTGCTCATCATTGGACTGATTTTACTTTTCAATTTCATAGGACAGCGGCTCTTTTTTCGCCTCGATCTGACGGAGGAAAAGCGCTATACCATGTCGCCGGCCACCAAGCAGCTGCTGCAAAATCTGCCGGAGCCAGTTACGGTCACGGTGTACCTGGATGGTGACTTTCCGCCCGCTTTCCGCCGCCTCCAGCAGGCCGTGCGCGAAACCCTGAACGAGATGCAGGTATTTGGGGGGGCAAATTTGCGCTACGTGTTCGTCGACCCTTCGGCCGCCAGCTCCGAGAAAGCACGCAGTGAGTACCATGAAACGCTGATTAAGAAAGGCCTGCGCCCTACCAATCTGGCATCTAGTGAGAACGGTAAGCGAGTCGAGAAAACCATCTTTCCCTGGGCCACCGTGGCCGTTGGTCCGCGCGAGAAGCACGTGCTGCTATTACGCGGCAACCAAACCGCGTCTTCTGATGTGCGCCTGAATCAGAGTATCGAAGGCCTGGAATACGAGCTGGCCAGCAACATCCGCAAATTGTCGCCTGGTCGCCGCAAAATCATTGGCGTGGTGGAAGGACACGGAGAACTGACCAACGCCCAAGCCGGCGACCTGATCGGCTCATTGCAAGAGTATTACGATGTGTACCGGGTTAATCTGGCTGCCGTGCCCAACCTGCGCACTCTCGACGCGGTCATCGTGGCCAAGCCCGAGCAAGCCTACACTGAAATTGAGAAGTTCAAGCTCGACCAGTTTATTACCCAGGGCGGCAAAGCGCTCTTTTTCATGGATGCCATGCGCGTCAATCTCGACAGCGCAGCCCGCGGCGGCATGCTGGCTTTCCCGTATCAACTCAATTTAGAAGATCTGCTCTTCAAGTACGGCGCCCGCATTAACCCTGATTTAGTGCTCGATCTGAACTCCGGCGTAATCCCGCTCGTGACGGGTACCACCGGAGACCAGCCCACCGTGGAGCCGATGCCGTGGCAGTTTTATCCGCTCATCAATCAGTTCAGCCCGCACCCCATCACCCGCAACCTCGACGCGGTTTACACCAAGTTTGTGAGCACCATTGACACGGTAAAGGCCGTGGGTATTCGCAAAACGCCGCTGCTGTTCACCTCGCGCTATACTCGTGTGTTGCCTTCGCCGGTGCCTGTCAATCTGAACGATGCCCGCATGGAGCCCAATGCCAAGCTCTACCGCGAAAGCTTCAAGCCAGTTGGTTATCTGCTCGAAGGCCAGTTTCGCTCCTTATTTGCCAATCGTGCTCAGCCCGGCACCACGCAGTTTCAACCGGCCACGGCAGCCAATGCCCGCCCCGGTAAAATACTTATCATCGGTGATGGTGACTTTGTGCGTAGCGAGCTGGACCCCAAAACCGGGCAGCCCTTCCGCCTCGGCTTCGACCGTCTGGCCAACACCGAGTTTGCCAACCGCGAACTGGCTCTGAACGCCGTCGATTATATGCTCGATGAAACCGGGCTCATTGCTGTTCGCAGCAAGCAGATTACGCTCCGGCCGCTTGATAAAGTGAAAATAACGGAGCAGCGCCGTCGCTGGCAGATCCTCAATATCGGCGCGCCACTGGTGTTGCTGGGGGGCTTTGGGTTATTCCGGGCATGGCGCCGCAAACGACGGTATGCTCGGTTTTAAGTTTAATAGATAAAGGTTATTTTATTTTTATCGAATACTTCGCCAGTCTCAGCATCAACCTTTAACTCAGTACAACCATCACAGTGATTTTCTATATCCCAATAGAATCTGCGCTTTTCTATATCAAGCAAATAGATTAAGGTTTTTAAATTTCTTAGCGTCTGCGTGTTCCTGTTGTAGCTGTCTCCCGCGTTAGATCTAAACTCTGCCACTGCTGGAGCGTGTGTGGAGTTCACATCTATTCCCTTTGCACTAGATATACTTAAAGCCTTGGTCTTCGTGATTTCTAATTTATCATTAAGAAAATATTTCTGCCCAATCATCTCATCGAGACGACAGTAAGTGACTTTAAATGTGCTGTCTACTGTAATTACACTTGATCCGATCGAATCTCCTTCATATAGCAAGACGTAGCTTATGTGATAGTTTAAAGGCGGTCTAATGATAGAGTCATTACTGTATCTCTGTTCATCATAATACTCGAAATGATATGTGCAATAAAAGTTTCCTAGCTTTTCAGGAGCGATTACAATACGAGCAACGCTGTCAGCAATTTCTTTAGCCCTTGTAAATCTTTCCTTTATTTTCCTGCTAGATGTCTTAATAATAAAGTTGTCCATGGTCTTGTCACTAACATTATGTGGGCTGCCACAATTGCATAGCATAATTGCCAACATCGCAACTGGCAGAATGTAGCTTCGGGAACCAACAGGTTGCAGGATGTTCATTGTGAGACTAAGGACGCCGCAGTAGCAATAAAGATGATCTGATTGAAACGCGAGTTAGTAAGGCTCTTTCTTCATCTAACGAAACAATTATTAGCACTGGTATTAGCCACGATATATTTGGCTTTGTTCAACTTCTCATAAACACATAGCTTAACTCAAATTCATCTAACAGTTTGCGGATCATGGTGAGCAAGATTGTTTTCGTCGTAACGGGTTAGGATTGGTTATACTTACAATTGAATGTTTCATTAGCAGAACATCAGCCATTCTCCTTTTCAAAGCCCAGCCTTCCTACCTATCTTTGTCGCCTTATCCCAACCCTGGCCGAACCCCCACTATATGAAATTCATTGTCTCGTCTTCTGCCTTGCTCAAGCAGCTCCAGAGCATTAACGGCGTAGTCACGAATAACCCCGTGGTGCCTATTCTGGAGAACTTTCTTTTCGAGATTGAGGACGGCAAGTTGACCATTACGGCTTCCGATCTGGAAACCAGCATGATAACCGAGCTGCCGGTTGAAGCCCGCGAAACAGGCCGCATTGCTGCCCCCGCCCGCATTCTGCTGGATACGCTCAAAAATCTGCCCGACCAGCCTGTTACGTTTACGCTGGACGAGGAAACGTACACCATCGAAATCAGCTCGGCTAACGGCCGCTACAAGCTAGCCGGCGAGAATGCTACCGATTTCCCGCGCGTTCCGGTGGTGAAGGGTTCAGCACCGATTGAGATACCATCGTCCTCATTAGCACGGGCTATCAACAAAACCATCTTCGCGGTAAGCACCGACGAGCTGCGGCCAGCCATGACCGGTATTCTGGTGCAGTTGGCTGATAATCAGGCTACGTTTGTAGCAACGGACGGTCATCGTCTGCTGCGTTACCGCCGTTTGGACGTAGGCGCAGGTCAGTCAGCTAACCTCATTATTCCGCGTAAGGCTTTCAACCTGCTTAAGAGCGCTTTGCCATCGGAGGCTACCACGGTGAAAGTGGAGTTTAATAGCTCCAATGCCTTCTTCAGCTTCAACCAGATGCGCCTCGTATGCCGCCTGATTGATGAGCGTTATCCTGACTACGAAAACGTAATTCCGGTTAGCAACCCAAACCGCCTGATCATCAGCCGGGCCGATTTCCTGAATTCGGTAAAACGTATTTCCATTTACTCGAACAAGACGACTCACCAGGTTCGGTTGCGTCTGGCTGGCTCCGAGCTAACGGTTTCGGCTGAGGATCTGGACTTCAGCAACGAAGCCAGCGAGCGCCTGGCTTGTCAATATGAGGGTGAGGATATGGAAATCGGCTTCAATGCCCGTTTTCTGGCTGAAATGCTTTCCAATATTGATTCCGAAGAAATTACCCTTGAACTGAGCACGCCTAACCGCGCTGGCTTGCTCATGCCGACCACTGCCGACGACAACGAAAGCATTCTGATGCTGGTGATGCCGGTAATGCTTAACAACTACGTTTAAATTTTAATGGTTAAATGGCCTTGGGCTAAATGGCTGATCATTCTGCTGGCACCAATACGGCCGCAACGATCAACCATTTAACTCAAGGCCATTTAGCAATTCAAGCAATGAAGAAATCTGAAATTCGCTTTAGTATTGCCCTCGACGATCAGAAAGTGCCGGAAGCCATCAGCTGGCAGGCCACCGATGCTGGTCCCGATATTCACTTCGCCAAAGCCATCAATATCGCTCTCTGGGACCGTGACGAGCGGGGCACGATGAAAATCGACCTCTGGACCAAGGAAATGCCCGTTGATGAGATGAAGCGCTTCTATGTGGATACCATCGGGGCAATGGCCGAAAGCATTACTACAGCTACCAACGACAAGGTTATGGCCGCCAAAATGCAGGAGCTGTGCCGTACGCTTATGCAGCATCTGGAGGAAGAGGAAAGCAAAAGCAAGTAGGCTGCTTCCATACATATCATAAAAAAGCCCCCCAGAAAGATTCTGGGGGGCTTTTTTATAGTAGAAACCGGGTGTTACCTGTTACCCGAGCTTGAAGCAGAACGAGTAGGGGTGGTTGTTTTGGCCGGGCCAATGGTAGCACCTTTACTATTCGCTGGTAGCGGGTTCTTCACCGAATTCACGAAAAGGAAGTCGGAAGCGGTAGCCGCATAGTCTTTATCATACTTATAAAAAGAGCTACGAGAGCTATAGTAGTCGCTGTATTGGTTGGTAGACAAAACTGCGGTTAACTCTTTGTCGCGCTCTTTGCACACCCCTTTGCACTTTTCTTCAATAAGAGCGGGGTTGCCGGCGTGCTGCTGCTCGATGGCGGCCATCTTAGCAACTTTATCTTCGTTAATGGCGCGCAGCTTAGTGGCCTGATAGCCATTAAGGCGCAACTCCTTAGCCATCTGATCGGAGAGGCGTTGGGCACGCTCCTGCACGGCGTTCAGTCGTGGGGTGGGGCGGGTCTGGTCCTGAGGCATAGCGGCGACAGGCTTCTGTTGAGCCTGCGCACCGAGAGCAACGGTGAGAGCCAGGGTAGCGGTGGCAAGTTTCTTTCTCATCAGTGTCAGTCGTTTATCAGCTCCTAAATCAATCATTACCGGTCGGAACAGCATAAAGCTTACGACAACGGTTGTGTATGATAGTAACGAAAAACTGTGCCAGTGGGTTCAGCCCTTACCGCGCGAAGCAGCGCTATTAGCCAAATTTTTATTTTCATTATACAGTAAGCGCACCGGTATAACTACTTGTTTGGCCCGGGTATTTCAAGCCTTTCTTACCATTCGTTTTTCCACATCATCGACTCAACGGGCTTATCGGTGCGCTCATTGTACTTGGCGTTGGCTTTGCGATTGTAGAAGGTCTGCACGTCGCCCTGCACTGCAAAATAGATAAGCTGACCGATGGGCATGCCGGGATAAACGCGCACCTGTTGGGTCACGGATATCTCAAGCGTCCAGGTGTTGCAGAAGCCGACGTCGCCCTTGCCGGCAGTGGCGTGAATATCGATGCCCAGACGGCCTACGCTGGATTTGCCTTCCAGAAACGGCACCTGCGCGTGGCTTTCCGTGTACTCCTCCGTTACGCCCAGATAAAGAGTGCCGGGCTGAAGCACGAAGCCCTCAGCGGGCATTTCAAACACGTCAATCTTATTGTGAGCGCGAGCGTCGAGTACAGCATCGCGGTACGTGGCCAGGTAGCGGCCCAGGTGCACGTCGTACGAATTGGTCCCTAAGCAAGCCCGATCATAGGGCTCAATGACGATATTGCCCCGCTCTATTTCGGCCAGGATCTGCTGATCAGTAAGAATCATGTTTTAAGAAATAAAATGGATAAACAGCTAAGAAGCAGTTCGATGGCTGGTATTCGCTCACCGCTTAAAGCGTCATAGCTGTTAATTGTCTTCCTCTTCGTAGCGGTCTTCGGGTAGGTCCATCGCATCACGGCGCGGTGTGCGGCGCTGGGCCTGTGGGTCTATCTGGTCGGCTAGTCCGTCGAGGCGGGCGCGAAGATCGGGCAGCACACTCACGATAAGGTAGACCAGCAGCAGGGTAGACGTGCCGGCCAGCAGCAGGGTAAAGTAATCAACCCAATCGTGGCGCGCGGGGCTATCGGTAGTATTGGTGTGCGTAGCAGAAGCAGTTTCCTGCACTCCGGCTTCGGGCTGCGGGGCGGGGTCTTCGAGCGGCTCAGCGGGTGCTGTCGCTTCCGGATCGGCATCAACATCGGCGGGAGGCACAGCCGCGCCGTCAGCCGCCAGGTCTTCCGGGGCCGGATCTTCGGAGGCGTTAAATTGGGCAGTAGATTGTTTGATGATCCGCTGCAAAGACCGGATGAGGGCTACACGCTCATCGCGGGGCAGCACGCGGATAAAGAACTCAAAGTTCTTGTCAATGAGGACGGAGTTGAGCTGCTTTTGAAACTCGGCCAAGTCGCGGCGACCCTTGCCAAAACGGTTCTTAAAGCGCTCGGATACGTCGTTGTAGTTTTGGAACAGCTTCTTCAGGTCAGCGTTATTGTTGAAGTCGTCAAACTCGCGTCGGGCCTGATAGGTACGGAGCGTAACCGGAAACTTGCGCCGGGTAAACGACTTGTCGTACACGGTCTCCATGGTACGAAAGTTTAGCTCATCAATGCTTCGGTCGAACAAGCGCTTATTGGCCTCCGCGGGCGTCTGGGCTTGTGCCATTTGGGAAGCAGGCAAGAGCAGGCACCACAACACAAATAAGGAAGAAAAGAGACGAAGTTGGGCCATAAGAGGAGCTACAGTTTGGCCGCAAAGGTAACTGCTAGCTCATGGCTACGATAGAATAAGGCAATATTTGAGCAAAATGCGCTCGATCAAACGGAATAAGCCGCGCATGTAGTGAGGCCTAGGACCGTCTCTGGCTGTTGCAGCCGGAGCCGATGTCATGTTTAATGTTCTTCCCATAACCTCAACCTGCACCATTGGCTACTAAAAAAGCCCCCCAGATCCTTTCTGGGGGGCTTTTTTGTCTTACAAATCGTTCGTTTACAAGCCGTGTGCTTCCCGCATAGACTCCTGACAGGCTGTGAGATACACATCAACCAGCTCGTCGGTGATGGCAGTGCTCACAAACAGCGCTTCGTATTGGGCCGGCGCCAGGTAGATGCCCCGCCGCAGCATTGCCTGGAAGTAGCGACCAAATGCCTCGGTGTCTGAGGTTTTGGCGTCCTCCAAATTGTGAACTGGTTTGTCTGTAAAAAATACGCTGAACATAGAGCCAACGCGGTTGACGGTATAGTTCAGGCCGAGGTCGGCGGCAATCTGCCGGGTGCCGTCAGCAAGGCGGGCGGTGATGCGGTCGAGCTCGGTATACAGGTCAGGGTTTTGCTGCAGATAGGTTAACTGAGCAATACCAGCAGCCGTTGCAATGGGGTTGCCAGAAAGCGTGCCGGCCTGATACACTTTGCCAGCGGGCGCTACATTATCCATAATATCCTGACGGCCACCGTAAGCGCCAACCGGCATGCCGCCGCCAATGATTTTGCCCAGCGTCGTCATGTCAGGCTTGATGCCGTACAGCTCCTGCGCCCCGCCGCGGGCAAGGCGGAAGCCGGTCATCACTTCATCAAAAATCAGGACGATGCCGTGCTCAGTGCACAGGTCGCGCAGGGCTTGCAGATAGCCTTCGGCCGGTGCTACCAAGCCCATATTGCCGACCACCGGCTCCAGAATAAGCGCCGCCACCTGGCCCGCGTTTGCCTCAATGGCCTGGCGGACGGCCTCGGTATCGTTGTAAGGAACGGTGATGGTATCGCGGGCCACGCCGGCGGTTACGCCCGGCGAATCGGGTGTGCCCAGGGTGAGGGCACCGCTGCCGGCCGCAATAAGGAAGGAATCGCCATGGCCGTGGTAGCAGCCCTCAAACTTGATGATCTTGTCGCGCCCTGTGTAGCCGCGCGCCACGCGGATGGCCGACATGGTGGCCTCCGTACCCGAGTTCACCAGCCGCACTTTTTCAATGCTGGGCACCATGGCTTTAATCAGCTCGGCCATTTCCACCTCACGCTGCGTAGGCGCGCCAAACGACAGCGAGCTGGGAATAGCTTTTTGAACTGCCTCCACTACAACTTGTGGCGCATGGCCCAATATCATTGGCCCCCAGGAGTTTATAAAATCTAGATACTTGTTGCCATCCACATCTGTAAGCCAGGCGCCCTGCGCCGACTGCATAAATACCGGATGACCACCTACGGCCCGAAAGGCTCGTACCGGCGAATTAACACCGCCGGGAATATGGTTCTTGGCGCGTGAAAAAAGAGCTTCGCTAGTGGTAAGCGTAAGCTCGGGAGCAGGAGAGAGGGAGGTTGAATTCATAGAGATAAAACAGAGAACAGGCGTAAAAGTCTAGTGAAAGTGAGGCGAATACAGGTGCTGGGCTTAACGGCCGCCTACCGGGTTCTGCACTTCTACCTCTAGTCGCTCAAGCTTGATAAGCGGTACGTATTGATTGTCGTGGGCACCATTTGGGTAGCCAATACCCTGGAATAGCGGGCCCGAAACCGGACCTGACGTAGCCAAGCCTTGTTGAAATGCAGGGCCATGCTGATGTAGCTGATGACCGAAGTAATACAGCAACTCAAACCCCGAGTGGGCAAACACGCTGGGGGGCAAATTGTGGCGCTGCACATACAGCTGGCGAAAGCGCCGCACCCCAAAACTAGTCGGGTCAAGGTACTTGCGATGAATCAGATACACGTCGCGCGCATCGAGGCGGCTGGGGCTCACCGACGGATTTTCCAGCCACGAGCCGTAGGTAATAAGCGGTAGTTGGGAAGTCTGGGCTTGCAGATGCTTGAGGGTATACGCCCCGGCCTTCCGATTGTCGGAGGCAACAACTAAATGACCGAGAGTAGTGAGGTCGACGCCCGTAAAGCCGGCCTCTAATGACTCTTCCAGGTTGGAGTTAAGGCGCCGTAGCACCTGCACTTTGCCCCCCAGCGCTTCATAAGCTGTCTTATAAGCCTGAGCGAAGGCCAGATCGTCGCTGGTGTCTTCGTGCAGGACAGCCGCCGTGCGGCCGCTGAAGGTGCGAAAGGCATACTGAGCGGCTACCTGAGCCTGGGTCGCCATACTGGGCTCAAACAGATAATGCCAGTTGTTGCTGATGATCAGGTTGCCATCCTGCGAAAGCGGATTGATGGTAATAATCTGACGCTGTTGGGCATAGCGCGCCAGCAGCTTGCTGCCCGACTTATATATCGGTCCGATGATCATGTCCATGCCGGCTAGCTCGGGCAAGGCCAGCACCTGCTTGAGTTGAATGGTATCGGCGCCGGTGTCGTAGGCAAAAAGCTGAACGGGCCGGCCTTCGCGCTGCAAGGAATCCTGGGCGAGAAGCAAGCCTGCGTAAAGGTCCGTAACAAACTGATTGCGACGCACTTTCTCCCAGCTTGGATCATTAAACTCGAAGGGCAGCAGCACTGCTACTCGGTAAATGGCCTTCTTTTGGGCCTGAGGAATAGCAGAGTAACGGGCCCGGTCGAGGGAAAAATCCTTGATTAATTGCTCCAGAACGGGCTTGTCGGCCTCCGTATACCAACCGCCGGCTATCAGCTTGTCGGCATAAGCCCGACCTACGGCGGCATCTTTGGGATAGCGCTGCAATAGGTTCTGAAACAGCGCTTTGTCCTGAATTCGAGCCAGATAGGTAGCCTTTATGACGTCCTGCTCGGCGGCAAGCGTCTTGTTCGGAATCTGTTCGAGCACCTGCAAAGCATTGTCGGGCTCGCCCTGCTCAAACGACACCTGCGCTTGCAGGAACATGGCTTCGGGTAGATTCTCCCACTTATTATACTCGGCCCGAATCAAATTGAGCATTTGCTCCGCCTCCGCCCACTTTTTAGCACGGGTGGCAGCTACCGCATACAAGTAAGCAGCCTCAGCACCACGCTCAAAGCGGGCGGCTGGGGGCGTAAGGGGTGCCAGCTCCTGCATCGCCAGGTCGTAGCGGCCCTGATCGAGCAGCACCTTGCCGTTCTGGTAGCGCGTGTTCTGATCGGAGGAGTTGAGATTGGCAGGTAAGGCGGGGCGGGGCTTGGCTGTGGCCGTCTTTGGGGCCGTGGGGGGCAATTTGCGGGCCGCAGATGATGGCGTTGGTTTAGTGGTAGTTATGGCCTTGGTGGAGGCAGTGCTGGTGGGCTGGGGGGCTTTTGTGGTTGCTGGCTTCGTACTAGCTGGTTTGCTGGCCGGCCGGGCTGCCGTCGTCGTCTGGGCGAATAGGGGCACTGCGGTCAGCCAGCTAAAACAACACAGGCAGGCAATGAAGCGAAGAGAGTACAGATGCCTCATAGAGGAGGGGCAATGGAATAAAGAGGGAGAGAAAAGGCGGCAGTGAGCGATGCTTGCGTGCGCCATACAAAGGTACGCAGGATCGGCGGGGATGATATCGGCCCGGAGCCGCTTACGTCCGGCTGATTTACTGCTGGGGCCGCTGGGGGGCAAATCATTGAATATTCGCAGAGCAGCCCGCGCGAGCAATTGCTTAGGCCATACACGCTTGTGTTTCGGACTCGTGTCTTATCTTTAGCAAGTGCGCACGGCTCGGCTATACCCAAGCGCCGCACTTGGTCGTTACGGTATTTCTCTCATCGCTTCGCCTGCTTATGCCTGTTTCTCTGCCTCAGCTCCCCTCAGCCACTCATCTGCGCCAACGTCTTGGGCTGCTGTTTGTGCTGGGCGCATCCATTACCCTGAGCGTCGTGCTGATTACGTTTCGGGTATTCATGACGCAGGAGCTGACGTTTGTGTTTCTGCTCTGGAACCTGTTTCTGGCCTTAATTCCCTTCGGGCTCAGCACGATGCTCGGCCTGGCGGCCGGGCCGGTTCGGCGGCGTCTGCTACTGCCGACTGGCGCCGTCTGGCTGCTATTTTTTCCGAACGCGCCCTACATTCTCACCGACTTATTTCATCTGGCCCAGCGTCCCGGCGTGCCCTATTGGTACGACCTGGCCTTGATCCTGACCTGTGCCTGGAACGGATTAATGCTGGCTTACGCATCCCTTATTGAGATGCAAGGCTTGGTGCGCCGCCGCATGGGCACGGTCGTCGGCTGGGGCTTTGCCACGGCGGCGATTGTGTTGAGCAGCTTCGGGATTTATCTGGGCCGCTACCTGCGCTGGAACAGCTGGGATATATTTATGAATCCGCTCACGCTCTTCTACGACATCCTCAACCGGGTGCTGCACCCCATGGCTCACCCGCGCACTTACGGCGTCACTGTTCTCTTTTCCGCGTTCCTGCTGCTGGGTTATATCACAGTTCGCCAGCTCGCGGGTATGCATAGAGAAGAGCAGGAGCGCTAAACAACTTTTACGGCAAAATTTCTGGTTTACCTGCTGTTCTCTATAACATAGAAAACAATGAATATTCGCGTTATTTGGTAGCGCTGATTTCGCGCTTTCCATGAAACTGCCTTCTCTGCAGCGCCTCGTGCGCGAAGCTGCCCGCGTGGTGCGTCGCTTTCCCCTCACGCTGTTGTGCGCATTGATATTGTGCGCCGCTGGTATCTATGCCCAGCGTCTGGATGACTTCGAAAAAAACTTGCCTGAATGGCTTTTTCCGCTGATTTCGGCGTCGGTGCTGGGGCTCACGCTTACGCTGAGCGTCAGTTTGGCCGGTGAGCGCTACCATTGGCCTCGTTGGCTGAAACTCTTAACGCAAGCCGGAGCTATACTGCTTCTAGCGGTTTGGTACACCCTATGTCCGCCCGAACCAGACCTGGTTTGGGGACTGCGGCTGCTACTGATGCTAATTGGGATGCACCTGTTGGTAGCTGTATCGCCCTATTTACTCGAACTGCGCCGGCAAGCTGATACCCCTGGGTTCTGGCGCTACAATGAGACACTGTTCATCCGCATTCTGACGGCGGGCGTGTATTCGGGTGTATTGTTTGTTGGCTGCTCGCTGGCTCTGGTGGCGGTTGATAACTTGTTTGATGTCGATATTGATAACAAGGTTTACCCTCACTTATTCACGGTGTTGGGTACGATATTCAATACTTGGTTCTTCCTGGCTGGCGTGCCCGAAGACTTTGAGGCGTTGGAGCAGGAAGCGACTTATCCAAAGGAACTGAAGCTCTTTACTCAATTCGTGCTCTTGCCCTTGGTAGTCTTGTACCTAGTCATCCTTTACGCTTACATGGCCCGGATTCTGGGGTTGTGGGAGCTGCCAAAAGGGTGGGTATCCACGCTAATACTGGCGCTAGCCGTGGCGGGTATTTTCGCTTTGTTGCTCATCCATCCCATCCGCGACAATGCCGAAAACACCTGGATTCGCACATTCGCACGTTGGTTTTATTGGTCTTTGTTTCCGCTGTTGGGGCTGTTGGTTGTGGCCATTGGTACACGTATTCGCGCCTATGGAATCACGGAGGAGCGGTATCTGGTGCTGGCCCTGGCCGCCTGGCTCACCATAATCACCATTTACTTTCTGGTGCGGCAGGGGCGGGGCATCATCTGGATTCCTGCCTCCTTGGCCGTCGTTGCGTTTTTGTCGGCTGGCGGCCCCTGGGGGGCTTTTTCGGTGGCCGAGCGTAGCCAGTTGGCCCAACTGCGCGAGGTTAGCGAGGAGTACAAGCTGCTGCAAAATGGTAAGCTTGATAGTGCTGGTCAGCGCGTTGCCGAGTTGCCCAAGGAAGCAGGTAAGCGTATCACGTCTATTTTTGACTTCTTCGCTGAGCGTAATAATCTGGATGCCGTGCAGCCCTTTTTTACCGCTTCGCTCGTCACGCCCGATTCGTTGCAGGGCAAACATTTGGAAAGGCGCGATTGGCAGCAGCAACGGTTGTTTGACGTGAGCGGGTTGGAAAGAGTAGACTATCACGAAACCGAAACGACCAAAGATCAAGGCCAAAACCTCTATTTTGAGCCTGTCGAATCTCATGTGACGGTTCTTGGGCCTGGATATTACTGGCTACGCAACATAAACAGCTACAGGAACCGCGAGAGCCACATAAAGAGACGCATAAATGGTAGCGCGGCGCTTGATACGTTTAAGCTGGCTGAAGGCACATTTCGGTTGCGCCATACCAAAACCGGCCGCTATATTTATCTGGAGCGCCTTACTCAGCCGAATCGTTGGCAGTCAATCCTCTCCGTATCGCCAGCTGGCTTCGCCGACTCATTGGCTCGCAACAGACAACAGGGTGGCTATGAAAATGTACAACTCCCAACTCTCAGCCTTACAGCTTCTAGTGCCACAATGCAGCTACGCGTATTGTTTACTTACATCCGCCGAGAGCAGAAACCGAAGCAACCGCCTACCTACTATTACGCCGCCGACGCTATCCTAACATTCAAACAGCCTTCTCAAGAGGAATAAAAAAGCCCCCCAGCAATTCATCTGGGGGGCTTTTTTATTCCTCTTGAGAAGGCTGTTTGAATAGATTAAATAATTAACGATCAGATACTTGTGAATGATGTGTTTGAGTAATTATTATACCCAAAACCAAAAAAAATAAAAGAATACCAGCTGCAAGGTTTATCAAAAAGCAGATCACTAAGAGAACCCGTTTCCATAGGGGTTGTGGCGGAGGCCACTTTAATCCTGGCCAACTTAACCATAAGCAAAAGGCAACTACAATCACAGTTGCGAATGGGATAAGGAACTGTGGATTTCTCATAGGACGTTAATAAAGCAAAAGCCGCTTCGGGTTACCGAAGCGGCTTTTGCTTTATTAACGTCCTATTTATTCCCACTCAATGGTAGCGGGCGGCTTCGAGCTAATGTCGTACACCACGCGGTTGATGCCGCGCACCTGGTTGATGATTTTGTTCGAGACGTGGGCCAGAAAGTCATAGGGGAGGTGGGCCCAGTCGGCGGTCATACCGTCTACGCTGGTCACCGCGCGCAGGGCTACTACCTGCTCGTAGGTGCGCTCATCGCCCATTACGCCCACGCTCTGAATGGGCAAAAGCATCACGCCCGCCTGCCAGATTTTGTCGTAGAGGCCATACTCACGTAGCGAATCAATGAAGATGGCATCAGCTTTCTGCAATAGCAGTACTTTCTGGGGCGTGATGTCGCCGAGGATGCGGATAGCCAAACCAGGACCGGGGAAAGGGTGCCGGTTCAGGATATCGGGGGGCAAATTTAGGGCCGCGCCCACTTCGCGCACCTCGTCTTTGAACAGCATGCGCAACGGTTCCACTACTTTCAGGTTCATCAGCTCCGGCAGGCCGCCCACGTTGTGGTGACTTTTGATCGTCACGGCCGGCCCCTTCACCGACACCGATTCAATCACGTCGGGGTAGATAGTGCCCTGGGCCAGCCAGGTAGCGCCTTCTACTTTTTTAGCTTCGCGCTCAAATACCTCAATAAAGGTGCGGCCGATGGCTTTGCGCTTTAGCTCGGGATCAGAGAGGCCGGCGAGCGCCGAATAGAACTCCTGCGAAGCATCCACGCCGCGCACGTTTAGGCCCAGCACTTCATAGGCCTGCAATACGCCTTCGTACTCGTCTTTACGCAGCAGGCCGTTATCCACGAAAATGCCGTGCAGACGCGGCCCGATGGCTTCGTGCAGCAGCAAAGCTGCCACTGAGGAATCGACGCCGCCGGATAAGCCCAGAATCACCTGATCGGTTTCGCCGATGGTGTGCTGCAAGGCCGCCACCATGCTGCTCACAAAGTGCTCCGGCGTCCAGCTTTGGTCGCAGCCGCAGATATCGACCACAAAGTTGCGCATCAGCGTTTTGCCTTGGGTAGAATGCGTTACCTCGGGGTGAAACTGAATGCCGTAAGTGGGCTGGCCAGCAATATGATACGCGGCTACGTCTACCTCGTGTGTGCTGGCAATAATCTCGTAGCCGGGGGGCAACGTTTGAATAGTATCGCCGTGCGACATCCACACCTGCGATTCGAGGCTTAGCTCCCGCATAAGCGGGCTGCTCCGGTCAAGGTGACTGATGCGGGCGCGGCCGTACTCGCGGATGGTAGCGGGCAATACTTCGCCGCCGCCCTGCTGAGCCAGCAGCTGCGCGCCGTAGCACACGCCCAGCACCGGCACGTGGCCCAGGTATTGGCTCAAATCGGGGTTGGGAGAGTCAGGGTCGCGCACGGAGCAGGGCGAGCCCGAAAGCACCACGCCCCGGATATCCTCAGTGAGGGCCGGGGCGTGCGTGTAGGGATGAATCTCGCAGTAGACGTTCAGCTCGCGAATGCGTCGGGCAATGAGCTGCGTGTACTGGGAGCCGAAATCAAGAATCAGAATCTGTTGGGGCATGGGCAAAGGTAAGGAGGCCAACGCGAGCCTGCAAAATCAGTAGGGGGGCTATTATGCAGGCTGAAGTAGAACTGTTTTGTGCATCCGCCCGATTTATGGCTGTTAAATGCCTGTTATCCCCAATCTGAAGTGGTTGATACTCTGTGGTTAGCTGCTTCAGCGTAAAATAATCAGGACAATTGGCTTCATCTGCCGAATCTGTAGTCTATCTTTGCAACGGCGAGTCAGAACGACCAGCTCCTGCTGAACTCCCCCAGGACCGGAAGGTAGCAAGGGTAGGCGGTTGAGCGGTGCGATTTTGGCTCGCTTTTTTTTGCCCATGCCCCAACGAAACCCAGTGCCGCGTTTGCCGGCAATTGGGTAGCTTTGGGGCATTCTCTTGTAATAACCTACCGCATGAAATTCTTTATTGATACCGCTAACCTGCGCGAAATTCAGGAAGCCGTAGAGCTTGGTGTACTGGACGGCGTGACTACCAACCCATCATTGATGGCCAAAGAGGGCATCAAAGGTATGGACAACATTATGGCCCACTACCGGCAGATCTGCGAGATGGTAGATGGCGACGTGTCGGCCGAAGTTATCGGTATCACCTTCGAGGATATGGTGCGCGAGGGCGAGATGTTTGCCGAACTGCACCCTAACATCGTGGTGAAAGTGCCCATGACCCGCGACGGGGTGAAAGCCATCAAGCACTTCTCGGAAAAAGGCATCAAAACCAATTGCACCCTGATTTTCTCGGCCGGGCAAGCGCTGCTCGCCGCTAAAGCCGGGGCTACCTACGTATCGCCCTTCGTGGGCCGCTTAGACGATATCGGGCACGATGGACTGGTGCTGGTGCAGCAGATAGTGGATATTTTCAGCAACTACGGCTACCCAACGCAGGTGCTGGCCGCGTCGGTGCGCCACGTGCCGCACCTGATTCAGTGCGCCGAAATCGGGGCTGACGTGGTGACTTGTCCGCTCAACGTTATTACCGGCTTGCTTAATCATCCGCTGACCGACAAAGGACTGGCCCAGTTTCTGGCCGATCATAAGAAGGTGAACGGATGATTTTTGAGGAATTAGAAGTCAGGAGCCAGCAGACAGGAGTAGTTCATATCTCCTTTTTTAGCTCCTGACTTCCAACTCCTGAATCCTAGCTTCTAGCTCCTCTCCATATGTACATCATCAAAGTAAAAGGCAAGGCCAAAATTCCGGACTACATTCAGCTCCGCGACGAGGAATTTGTGCTGATTGCGTACTTCCGCGCCGACCGCCCTTTGAAGGATTTGCACCGCTACGGGCTGGAAGGCAAGGAAACAGCCCTGGCCGGGGTGATTGCGGGTTTGGAATTTGGAAAGCTGCAAAAGCTGGAAGTCTGAGCTTTAGGCTTAAAAAAGCCCCCCAGCCTTCGTATTCACTGAGTGGCCCGCCGTGGCAGCTCACTCAGATTCATTTCGCGTTATAGTTACTATGTCAGATTCCGCCGTACCCGTTGTTGAGCTCCACGACGCCTACATTATGCAGGACGTGAATACGGTACTGCAAAAAATTACCTTCACCCTCGAAAAAGGCGAGTTTGCTTATCTGGTCGGTCGGACAGGCTCGGGCAAAAGCTCGTTGCTTAAAACGCTGTACGCCGATCTGCCGCTGGGTGGGGGCGTGGGTACCGTGGCCGGTTTTCCATTGCAAAAGCTGAGCTCCGGCAAGGTGCCGTATCTGCGGCGCAAGCTGGGCATTATTTTCCAGGATTTTCAGCTGCTTTTCGACCGCACCGTAGCCGAAAACCTGATTTTTGTGCTAAAGGCAACGGGCTGGAGCGGGAAGGCCCGCATTCAGAATCGCTTGTCGGAAGTGCTGATGCGCGTGGGCCTGGCCAACTCGGCCAGCAAAATGCCCCACCAGCTTTCGGGTGGCGAGCAGCAGCGGGTAGTTATTGCCCGCGCTTTGCTCAACGAACCATTGCTGCTGCTGGCCGACGAACCTACCGGCAACCTCGACCCGGAAGTAGCGGCCGACATCATGCGCTTGTTCGTGGAAATCAACAATGCGGGCACGGCCGTGCTGATGGCTACGCACAACTACCAGATCATCCGGCAGTACCCGAAGCGGGTGCTGAAGTGCGAGAACGGGCAATTGATCGATTCAACTCAGGTTTCTTTCAAGCTGACCGAATAACGCCTTCTACAATTGCCATGTAGCAATGAGCAAGCGCACAATACCTGGTCATTGTTGATTGCTAAATGTTGATGGTCACATGCCCGGTCTGTCCATTCTGATTCCTGTTCATAACCGCGACGTTACCAGGCTAGTACAGTCGTTGGCCGGGCAGGCAATGGATTGGAAGGGGCCCGTAGAGATTATCTGTCTGGACGATGGCTCGCAGGAGCCTTGCCGCCTGCTCAACAGGGCGCTGATTGACTGGCCTTTGGTAACATATCGGGAATTGCCCCACAACATCGGGCGCTCCGCCGTGCGCAACCGCTTGGCTGCCAGTGCCAAGCAGCCTTGGCTTTTGTTGCTTGATAACAACGTACATCTGCCTGATTCTCGCTTTTTGGCTCGTTACGCCGCCGCCATTGTTCAGACGAAGGCCCCCGTGCTGGTGGGCGGCACCACGTATGAACCCACGTCGCCTACCGATACTGCCGCTTACCTGCGATGGCACTACGGGCGCTGTCGGGAGGCTTTTTCGGCGGCGGTGCGCCAGCAGACTGCGCATTCCCAGTTCAAGCTCAAGAATGTATTGATGCGGGCGGATGTGTTTGATCAGGTAAAACTGGACGAAACGCTCACGCGCTACGGGCATGAGGATACCAAGTTCGGCTGGCGCCTGCGGGCCGCCGGAATTGCCGTGCAGCATCTGGACAATCCGGTGTTGCACGATGGGCTGGAGGCTGGCGAGACATTCCTGCTCAACTCGCGCCAGGCCGTGCAGAACCTGGTGTATATGTACCGCAGGGAAGCGCTGGGCGCTGATACCAAGTTGCTGCGTGTAGCCTTACAGCTGCAACGCCTGGGCTTAGGAACGGCTACGCGTATCGCGTTAGCGCCAGTTGAGCCCCTGCTGAAGCGTCAGTTGCTGGGAAGTTCTCCCCAACTGCGCAACCTAGATATTCTGAAGCTGCTCTGGGCGCTGCGGGCATTGAAGTAATAAATACCCGCTAGTCCATAAAAAAGCCCCCCAGAGAAACTCTGGGGGGCTTTTTTTATTGAAAACATGGAAAGGATACTTAGTCGTTGTCGGTGTTTTTGACTTCCGACTTCACTTCTTTGTAGGCACCTTTCACGGCGGTGCCTACTTTCTTGCCGACTTTGGCCGCACCTTTACCAACATCTTTGCCGGTTTCCTTTACATCGGAGGCGGTGTTGCTGACGGCCTGGCCTACTTTGCTGCGCTCATCGGCCGTCTCGTCTTTCACTTCCTTGGCCTCGTCGCTCACGGCGTTGGCTCCCTGCGCGGCGCGGGCTTGGGTTTTATCCACCGACTTAAAGGCGGCGTACTTCAGCTTTTCCTTTTGAATAGCAGCCAGGTCATTGGCGCTGATGTCACCTTTTACAGCATCATACGCCTCATCCAGGGCCCGCCACTCGGCGTTGATGTTGCGCCAATCGTCGATGTCGTAGCGGTCCTCGTTCTGCTTGATCATCTGCGTGAAGTTCTCATACGTCTGACGCGCGTTGGCGGCAGTTAGCTGAGCAGCAGGGCTGGTAGGCTTGTAATATTTGCCCACCTTCATGGTGCCTGCCCCACTGGCTACACCCGTGGTAGCATCGGTGCCGCTGGCAGTATTGGTTTTATTGCGCCATGCCTGGTCGCGCTGGTCGTAGGCGGTGGTGTAGCGGGTCCGAAGCTGCTCGATTTCCTGACGGCGGGCCTCATCGTACTGATCGGCATACTGGTCTACGGCCGCCACTTTGGCATCGTAATCGGCCTTCATCTGCGTGGTTTCACGCTCATAATCGGCTTCGGCCTGATTGCTGGCCGCCTGTGCTTTAGCTTCCGATTCGGTGACGAAATTCTTGAAGTCGTTGTATGCCTGGTCGCTTCCCTGCGAAACTTCCGCGCGGTCTTGGCGCGAACAGCTGGCTTGCGAGAAAGTGATACCGCCAGCCATCAGCAAGAGGGCCAGGGTATGCATGGTTATTCGTTTCTTAAACATGGCAGTAGGGGGTTAGTTCTGAGGTGGAATGATCAGTGTGGAAGTCTGATCTTTGTTTGGCTAAACGCAAGCGCGCGGGTAGGGGTTGCATGCCCTAGGGGCTGCTAGTTTGGGGGTTGCAGCTATATTTGGTGCTTAGCGCCCACTCTTCATTCCCCTGCCCATTGCCCACCAATCTTGTGCCGCCCGCACCCATTCGCATGCTGGATCTGGCAGCTCAGCACGCCGCCCTTCAGCCTGCCCTCGGCGAGGCTATAAGCGTAGTGCTGCGGGAAGCAGAGTTTATCAATGGCCCGGCCGTAGCAGCCTTTGCCCAGGAGCTGAGCGCCGCCCTCGGTGGCCCGCACGTAATTCCCTGCGCCAACGGCACCGACGCGCTCCAGCTGGCGCTGATGAGCTTGAATTTGCCCCCCAACGCCGAAATTATTCTGCCCGCTTTTACTTATGTCGCCACCGCCGAAGCCGCCGCCGTGCTGGGCCTGCGGCCGATGTTCGTTGATGTACTGCCTACCACTTTCTGCCTCGATCCGGTGGCGGTGGAAGCTGCCATTACGCCGCGTACGGGAGCAGTACTAGCAGTGCATTTATTCGGGCAATGTGCTGATATGGAGGCGTTAATGCAGCTTTCAACGCGCCGCGGCATTCCGCTAATCGAAGACAACGCCCAGGCCATTGGCGCCATGTATCGATTTACCGATGGCGCCCAAGCCGCAGCCGGCACCATAGGAGAAGTAGGCACCACGTCGTTTTTTCCGGCCAAAAACCTTGGAGCCTTCGGCGACGGCGGCGCTGTTTTTACAAATGATGCTGCCCGCGCCGCCTTCCTGCGCCAGCTCGCCAACCACGGCCAAACCCGCAAGTACCACCACCAGCACATCGGCCTCAACTCCCGCCTCGATACGCTGCAAGCGGCCTTGCTCCGCGTAAAGTTGCCCCATCTGCCCGCCTGGACTGCCGCCCGCCAGCGCATCGCCGACCACTACGATGCGGCGCTGGGGGGCATTTCCGGCCTCCGCATTCCATACCGCGACCCGCAGAGCAGCCACGTGTTTCACCAATACACCCTAACCCTGGAAAATGCCCCCCAGCGCGATGAGCTGCAAGAATATCTGCGCGAGCGGGGCGTGCCGAGCATGGTGTATTATCCGGTGCCGGTGCACTTGCAGCCCGCCTATGCCTACCTTGGCTCACGGGCCGGGCAGTTTCCGGTGTCTGAGAACTTGTGCCGCACCGTGCTGTCATTGCCCATCCACCCGATGCTGAGCGCGGCCCAACTAAGCTATATCGTTACGGCTATCCGCGCCTTTTTTGGTTTAACCCGCCCCTTTGCATGAGTATACCGTTACCCGTTGGGGTCGAGCAGCCTGAAGTGCGCTTTGTGATTTGTGGGGTGGGCCACATCGGCCGCCGCCACGCGGCGTTGGTGCAGCGTCAGCCCGGTGCCAAACTGGCCGCTCTCATCGATATTCGGGCCGAGCAAAAGCCGGAGCTAGCTGCCGAGTTTGTTGGGGTGCCTTTTTTCGCTTCTCTCGAAGAATACCTCGCCCACGGCCCGTCTGCCGACGTGCTCACCGTGGCTACGCCCAACTACCTGCACGCGCCGCAGGCCATTGCCGGGCTGCGCCACGGACTGCATGTGCTAGTGGAGAAGCCGCTGGCCCTGCGCACCGCCGATGCCGAGCAGATTCTGACTACCGCCGCCCAGGCTCGCCGACTCGTGTTTGGCGTAATGCAGAACCGCTACTCCCCGCCGGCCGTCTGGCTGAAGCAGGTGATAGAGGAGAACCGTCTGGGGGGCATTTTTATGGTTCAGATCAACTGCTTTTGGAATCGTGATGCCCGCTACTACCGCCCCGGCAGCTGGCATGGCACCCGCGCCCAAGACGGCGGTACGCTCTTCACCCAGTTCAGCCACTTCATTGATTTGCTCTACTGGGTTTTTGGCGATGTAACCAACCTGCAAGCCCGCTTCCACAACTTCAATCATCAGCACCTCACCGAGTTCGAGGACAGCGGCCTCGTTACCTTCGACTTAGTGCGCGGCGGCACCGGCACCCTGCACTACAGCACCGCCATCTGGGACCGCAACCTGGAAAGCAGCCTCACCGTCATCGGTGAGCACGGCAGCCTGCGCATTGGCGGGCAGTACATGGACAAAGTGGAGCACTGCCACATCCGCGACTATGAGTGTCCGCCGCTGCTGCCCACCAATCCCGCCAATCACTACGGCTTCTATCAAGGCAGTGCCGCCAATCATGTGCAGGTGATCGAAGAAGTGGTGGAGGCGGTTAGAAACGGCAGCTCAGCTGAAACGAATGCGCAGGAAGGAGTGAAGGTGGTGGAGATTATCGAGCAAATTTATAAGTTGAAAAAGGCAGCGGGATAAATAAGGCTCGTATACCATATTCCTAGCTAAGAGGTGTTTACGTCTTGATAGTAAGTAGCCAATGACTTCTTCCCCCGACCAACAAGCCCTCACCGAACTCCGCGCCTGGCAACAGCGGATGCAGCAGCGCCCCACCCTGCTGAACCGCTTCACGCGGCGGGTGCAGATTCGGCTGAATGCGCTGCTGCCTGAGCGCGTGCATGAGGCCATTACCACGGCCATTCGGCAGATGGTGCGCGGGGTGTTGTTTGGGTCTATGCACACTACGCGCCAGCCGCTGCTGGAAGCGCCGTGGGTGGCGCGCGAAACGACGGTCCGCACCCGCATCCGCTACTACCGCAACACGGCTTCGGCCGAAGGTGCCGTGACGGGGGCGGGGGGCTTTTTGCTGGGGTTGGCCGACTTTCCGCTGCTGCTGAGCCTCAAGCTCAAGCTGCTCTTCGACGTAGCCGCCCTCTACGGCCACGACGTGCGCGACTACACCGAGCGGCTTTATCTGCTGCACATTTTCCAGCTGGCCTTTTCCAGTCAGCACACCCGCAATGAGGTGTACCGCCGCATGGCCGATTGGGACACCTACCGCCACACCCTACCCACCGACGTGAACGAGTTTGACTGGCGCACCTTTCAGCAGGAGTACCGTGACTACATCGATTTGGCGAAGCTGGCCCAGCTAGTGCCGGTGATTGGGGCGGCAGTAGGGGCGGTGGCCAACTACCGACTTATCGAGCAGCTCGGCGAAACGGCCATGAACTGCTACCGAATGCGCCAGCTGGCAGCGGCGGGCACTATTTTGCCCCCCAGCGCTGGCTAAGTTGCGTTGCAGGAGAGAAAGAGTAGGTGCATTTGCAAGTACGCCCGGCCGGAGCCTACCTTTGCAGTCCAATTCTTTCTGATCAAAGGATTGTTTTTATACCGAGGCGTGGAGAGAAAGGCTCGACGAAACGCCGGCAACCCCCAACACAATTGGAACGGTGCCAACCGAGGTCAGCGCAAGTATCGACTGACTATATAAAAACAGCTTGCCGTGAACATTCACTTCCAATCCGCTCCCGTTTACTTCGCCACCACGCCGCCCCAACCGCTAAGTTGGGCTGCCTGTTCGAATATGGGTTGTTGCTGTTGTTGAGCGTTCGTCAATTTCCTCTTTTTCTTGGCTTTGCCTACCCGCGGCGGCAAGTAGTAGCTGCTGGGGGCATTTCTGCTCTGATTTCAGCCACCGCTTTGACTGAAGATCAGCTGGTAGTTTGATTGCTGAATCGGTGAAAACCGCTTTTGCTTTCGGTCTGACTGCTACGGCCGAGCTTATTTTCTCTTACCTCCTTTCTTTTTATTTACCACGAGGCGCGGCTTCGGGCTACCTTTTATGCTCAAAAAATCACTGGAATTGCTGCGGCAAGAGGCGGCCGAAACCGGCACACACACCCTTAAGCGCAGTCTGAGTGCCTTCAACCTGGTCGCCATCGGGGTAGGGGTTATAATAGGGGCGGGGCTCTTCTCCCTTACTGGCATTGCGGCTGCCAATCATACTGGGCCAGCTGTTACGCTCTCGTTTTTGGTGGCCGCTGTTGGCTGCGCTTTCTCGGCCTTGTGTTATGCGGAGTTCGCGTCCATGGTGCCCGTGGCTGGCTCGGCTTATACCTATTCCTACGCGACGCTGGGCGAGCTGTTTGCCTGGATTATCGGTTGGGATTTAGTGCTTGAATACTCAGTAGGTGCCGCTGCTGTGGCCATTAGCTGGTCGCAGTACCTGACGCGGTTTTTGGCCAAATACGACCTGCATATTCCCGCTCAGCTCGTTATGTCGCCCTTCGAGACCTCTACTTTGGCCGATGGCTCGGTGGTGCACGGGTTTGTCAATCTGCCCGCCATTCTGATCGTGCTGGCCATCACAGCCATCGTGATTCGGGGTACGCAGGGGTCGGCTTGGGTCAACGCGACCATTGTGGCCCTGAAGGTATCGGTGGTGCTAGTGTTCATTGCCCTGGGCTGGCAGTATATCGATCCGGCTAACTATCAGCCTTATATTCCGGCCAATACGGGCACCTTTGGCGAGTTCGGGTTGAGCGGAATTCTGCGCGGAGCCGGCGTGATATTCTTCGTCTTTATCGGCTTTGATATTGTGGCGACGATGGCGCAGGAAGCAAAAAAGCCCCAGCGTGATATGCCCATTGGTATCATTGGCTCCCTGCTGGTGTGTACTGTATTATTTGTGCTCTTCGGACACGTTATGACGGGTTTGGCCAACTATACGGAGTTTAAAAACAGCGCCGCGCCGGTAGCTATTGCCATCGAGAAAACGCCGTATGCTTGGCTGAGTCAAGCCATTATCGTCGCTATTCTGATTGGCTACACCTCCGTAATTCTGGTAGATTTGCTGGGCCAGTCGCGGGTGTTTTTCTCTATGTCGCGCGATGGGTTATTGCCCAAAATCTTCTCCGAGATTCACCCTCGCTTCCAAACGCCTTACAAATCAAATGTCCTGCTGGCGGCCTTGATTAGCGCTTTTGCGGGCCTGGTGCCCATTCAGGTAGTAGGCGAAATGACCAGTATTGGTACGCTGCTGGCTTTCGTGATGGTGTGTCTGGGTGTGCTTATCATGCGCAAGCAGCAGCCCGACGCGCCCCGCGCTTTCCGCACGCCGTGGGTGCCGCTGGTGCCCATCATGGGCATTCTGACTTGCCTGCTGATGATGTTTTCGCTGCCCTGGGATACGTGGCTGCGCCTCTTCGTATGGTTGGCCGCCGGACTGGTGATTTACTATCTGTATGGCAAGAAGCACAGCAAGCTACGGCTGGCGCAGGAGCAAGCCAAGGTGAAAGCGTAGCAAATAAAATCCTCGAAAAAGCCCCCCAGAAGATATCCGGGGGGCTTTTTTGTGCATGAATAACCGGCTTGTTCTGACAGCAATACCGATTTTCTGTCATCATTCAGACAAGAGAAGCATAGCCATGCAGTTGTTTTAGGTAGCTTGAGCCATCTATCCTTTTATGGCTATCCGATGATTGAATCATTACCTGAATCAGAAATCCAAACTGCTGCTAACCAACCTCCTGCTTACCCAACCATCAGTGAAAGCTGGGGCGCGCTCGGCTGGTTTATGCTGCTGGCGCTGGTTTTGGGCGTCTTGTCTATTCCCTTTTTTCGCTTTACAACCCACGCCCAATCCATTATTGTGACCGTGGTGGCCAGTGATTTGGCCAAGGCACTTATTGTCGTCTTGCTGATCTGGAAAATTCCGGCGGTCCGTCGCCTTCCGTTGCGGCTGCTGGCGGCCCGGGAAATACCGATAGTATATCTGCTGCTGCCGCTACTGGTGCTCGCTCAGATGGCATTGCGCATGTTGGTTGCGTTTCTGCATCTGCCCAACTGGATGAGCGATTCGATGCGGAAGCTAAGCGAGTTTCCAGGCCTCTCTTTTTTTGTTATCTGCGTTTCGGCGCCCATTCTGGAAGAGTTGCTTTTTCGGGGCTTGCTGCTGCCAGGGCTGCTGAAAAACTACAGTCCCCGCAAAGCCATAATACAGTCTGGTTTATTATTCGGGATTATTCACCTGAATCCGGCCCAAGCTGTGTCCGCATTCTTGCTAGGGCTCTTTTTGGGCTGGCTATACTACCGCACGCAGTCGTTGGCGGCGTGCATTGTGGTGCATTGCCTGAACAATGCAGTAGCATGGGTAGCGACGCAAAATCCGAAGTGGCAACATGTAGATGATCCTATCGCCCTGTTGCCTGATGGGCCGGCATTACTTCTGATGACGGTCATCGCCGCCATTATTTTCGCTGCTGGAACCTGGCTTATCTGGCGCGCTACTCACATGAGCGCCGCTACTGAGTCAGAGCCATTAGTCAACGCCTAGCCTTAAATAGGTAGCCGTCGGCGCACTTGTTGCCACAACTTGCTGACCTCCGGTACGGCCCGAGTCAGCAATAAAAGCCCCCCATACACGCCCGTAAGCACCGCGGAGCGAAGCAGCATGGTGACGAACACCGAGTGAACGGGCGGCATCAGCCACGCCGCCACACCAGCCGCCGCCGCAATGCCTAATATCAGCGGAATCCGGAAATCGAAGGGCTGCAAACCATAGGCGTGCCATACAAACCAGGTACGCGCCACGTTAATGCTGGTCATGGCCAGCAGGGTGGCAAGAGCCGCGCCGGTGAGGCCGTACAGCGGAATAAGAAGCAGATTGAGCAGCACCGTGGCCACGGCCAGCGACACGTTGAACACCAGATCGAAGCGGTAGCGGGGCGAGGTGACGAGAATCAGGCCGTTTACGCCCGTTATGCTATCGAAAAGCCGACCCGCCAGCAGCAGCAAAACGGAGGTGGTGCCGGCTGCGAATTCAGGCCGCATCAGCGAGTAAATAAAGTCCAGATTCAAGCCAATTCCCAGCGCCAGCCAACACCCAACCACTGTGTTGAGGCGCGTGGTGCGGCGGTAAAAATCGGCCATGCGCAGCATATCCTGCGCTTTCCAGTACTCTGCTAGCAGCGGAAAAGCAATCTTGTTGAGCGAACGAGCCGGAATAGTAAGCGCTGTACTGATAAAAAAAGCGGTGGTGTACACGCCCGTGGCAGCCAGACTGATACTGGAGCCTACCATAAGCGAATCGATGGAGCCGATAATAGTGCCCGACAAACTGGACAGAATAACGAACCCGCTGAAGCTGAGCACTTCCTTCACCGGCACTACGCCCAGCGCCGCACGCGACGGGCGCAAGTGCCACTCGCCCAAATACATTACATACAGCGCCAACAGCAGCGTAGCAAAGCCATAGCTACCAATAAACGCCAGCACAAATTGATGGAAAGTCAGATACCCTAGCGAGAACAAAAGGGCCGCTACCACCGTGAGCACGCGCAGCAGGATATCCTGTACAAAGGATGAAAAAGCCGTTTGATACAGCGCCTTCAGATAAGCATCCTGCAAGGAGTAGAACAGGGTAAACAGCGCCAGAATTGCCCCCCAGAAGTAATACGGATTGAGCAGCGCTGCATCACGCTCGTACTGGGCCAACAGAAACGGCCGACCGAGCACATACACAATAGTCACGACGGCAAACCCTAGGAGAGGAACCCCCAGAAGCATCGGCAGAAACCCTTGATGGCCAGTGGCTTTATCGCGGAAATAAGGGAAAAACCGGATGCCGGTACTGGCAAATCCGAAGGCCGCCAACTGGGCATAAATGGTTGCCACCGACACTAGTACACGCGTCAGGCCAATCTGATCGGCGGCCAGCAGGTTGGGCAGCACCAGCACGGTATTCACGAAGCCGAGGCCTAACCCGATGTAGGCAATAATGGTGTTGCGCAGCCCCTGCCGCTGAACGATGCCCAAGTGTACTAGTTGCTAATTAGTTGATTTGTAATTATTTGCAGCATGCTGCTGGCACTGCAGAAGATGTCAGGTGAGCTAGAATATCCGCGCCGTTGACAAAAGCTGTATTGCGGCTGCGAAGGTACTGCAATAGCTCCCGGAACTGCCGTAGGCCGTTTATTTGGTTCTGGGGGGCAAAATTCTCGTTGTGCCAAAGCACGGTGCACACGCCCCCAAACCGTTCAACTTCCTGAAACATAGGCGTGAGAGCCGGCAGAATTTCGTGCGGAGCAAGTTGCAGATAGTTGGGGTGATGCAAGGTGGCGTCCATCACATGGAGCGGAATCTCCAGAAACTCAAACGCTTTGCCATGCTCAAAATCAAAGGGATAAAATGGCAAACAGTACGAATTGCGAAAGCCAAAATGCTCCGCGAAGCCCAGCGTGGAATCATACGCAAAACCGACTTCATTCACCACCGCTGGCGTTTGGCGCGGCTCCCAGCTCAAGTAGTGAAAACGGTTGCCCATAGCAAGAATCGGCAACTTTAGCTTCTCCTGTTGGAGCTGGGGGGCATTTTGAGCCGTTCCGAGACTACCATGCACAGCTATTTCCGCACCGTTTTGGGCTAAGCATTGAATACGTTTCTGGAAGCGTGGCTTGGCCAGGTCGTAGTCGGCGTTTGGGGTGCCGTTGGCGGCGCGTTCTGGATTACCAAGAAAAAAGAACGTGGATTTTGCCCCCCAGCGCTCCGTTTCGGCCTGCACTTGTTCCAAATTATTCCAGGCGTCGTGGCCTTGCAGCCGGCGCCCCACCAAGCGCCCAAATAAACCCATTTGGCCTTTGCGGAGCGCCGCTTTGCCTTCGCCTTTCCAAGCACTCTGGCAATTGTCGATATCATGAGTAATAAACGTGGCGAATGCTGCCTGATTTGCCCCCCAGCCGCGCGGAAGCAGCTTTTGGCCAGCAATGTGCTCCACCGCCGCCCGCAATACATCGAAGTAGTAGTTCACTACAGGTATCGCCACAAAGCCGTATTGATGCTGTACGCTGGCCGCGTAAGGAAATCGCCCGTGCTGGTCGCGTTCTTCCGAAAAGTACTCCTGCCAGCCACTGAGCAGATAAAAGGCCGCCGAGATTATATCGGCATGAATGATAGCCCGATTGCCGGGCAAAAACTCCAGCAGGTCCCTCTCCGGATTGTTATCAAAAAAGAAAGGAATACGCTCACCCTGCCACTCCCGCCAGTTTGGGGCGGGTGGAAACGGGTGGTGCCGCTGGAAAAAGCCATCCGTGTGGTCGGCAATTACAAGCTGCGGTTGATTCGCATAGCCAATAGTCAGCTCTGGCACCGCCGCATATGCTTGCCTGAAATGACGTAGCACATAGGCCAGGCGTGCTGCTTCCGGCACCGGCTGGCTGACTATGGGGGGCAAAATGGCAGTAGGAGAGGCAGGCATCAGCACGAAAATACGTTGTTCGGGCCCATGCCTGCTAATCGCTGTTTTCCTAGCGAACCACTTCCAGCCAGCCTTTTATAGCACTATTGGTGGTGCCCCGGCGCAGCATGTAGTAATAAACGCCCGGTGCGGCGCTGGCGCCCCAGTCATTAAGGTAGCGCTCCGTTTGATAGACCTCTTTTCCCCAACGGTTGTAAATCGCCAACGACCATTCACCCACGTTGTAAGATGCTACTACAAAAGCGTCGTTGCGACCGTCTTTATTAGGGGTGATGATATTGGGTACACATAGTTGGGCTGTTAGCGTGCGGCTGGCTGTCTGGGTGTTACAGCCGCTCCGCACAGTTACGGTGTAGGTGCCGCCTTGCCGGGCAAGGAGCGAGCTACCCGTCGAGCCATCGGACCATAAGTAGGTATAAGCATTGCCCACTGGGGCCCGCAACAGCAAAGGGGTGCCCTCGCACACGGTAGTATCAGGACCCAAAGCAAATGCGGGCACCGCTTTAGACAGACTAACTACAACTTGGCGGGTACTGGTGCAGCCGTTGCTGAATGTCGTCGTGACAGAGTAAGTACCCGGTTGCGTTACAGAAAGGTCCGAAGTTGTAGCGCCGTTGTTCCAGCGGAATGTAGCCCCCGCCGGTGTGGAAACGGCTCGAAGCGTGCTACTAGCACCTTCACACAAAATTGTTTCACCCGTGATGCGCAAATCTGCCTGTACAACCTGACGACTACGTGTGATTGTGCAGCCTGAAGGGAAAGTGGCCGTCATAGAGTAGATGCCGGGCTGAGTTACCGTAATAGTTTGCGCTACGGCCCCCGTGTTCCACCGAAATGAGTTTGCGCCACCTGATATGCTCGCAGTTAACTGAACACTACCTCCAGCACACAAAATAGTGTCACCTAAAACAGTAACCGGCAGTGCTCTAAGATCAGCCCCCACTTGGGTGTATTCAGCACGGTAGCGCTGTTGGGTTAGAAGCAGGGATGATGAAGTCGAGGTAGCAACCGTATTGGTCCACGCGCCATCGCTAGCCGGCCGTTCATAAAGGCTGGTGCATAGCAGGCCACCTGCGGGGCGAAGCCTAAAATCGTAAGTGCCCGTACTGCCCCGACTAAACACTCCAAAGTATACTGGTGAAGTAGTGCCACTAAAAGGTATTACCATAGATGATGCCTGGTTGACAGCATACAGCTGTACTCCATCCGTTTGAGTGCTGATATTGCGTACTATACCAGAGTCTCCGTTGGCTGCAGCAAGGTTCAGGCGCGTAGCACGAAGGTCGCTACCATAAGCAAAGACACTAACATCACCAATGGCGGCCCCGGATGGTTGCCAAGGGCTGCTAGTGCTGAAATTGCTAAGCGTGCCATTAGTGGGTACACTGCCTTTGTCGATGGCTGTTAATCCAGAAGTCTGATCGAATGAATAGTAGGCCACTAGCTCAGCTGGCACCGGCGAAATCTTACGGCACATGTTAGTCCGTATCTGGTCCTGCGTCAGAGCCGCGCGCCACACCCGGATTTCATCAATGTCACCATCGAAATACCAGTTATTTAATACAAAATAACTGCCCAGCGAAAGCGCGTAGGTGCTTGCCAGGTTGCCGTTGGTATAAGGAAAGGTAGTAGTGCTTTCCAATGTGCCATCCACATAAATTTTCCACACATTATCATCGCATACTCCGGCAATATGATGCCACCGCCCATCGGCGACATACGTCCGCGAAGAGCCCGACCCGTAATACTGACCCTTACCGGCTCGGCCATTAAATATGGCAAACCCGGCGGAGGTTCCTAGCTGAAAACCACGGTCTTCAAAGTTGGAGTTTGAATATTTAGTCGCCGCAAATTGAATGGCTTCCGAGCGGGTTTTTATCCAGGCTTCAACTGTAATCCGGCTTGTAACTCCCCGATTATCTACGCCTGCATTAATGTATGTGGAGCTACCGTTGAAACGGAGTGCATTGCCCGCACCCGGAAGGCTCTGAGCCGCTGCTGAATAGCAACACATAAGAAGAAATAGGAGCAGAGTGAATAATCTAATATTATTTCTAGATTTTAAAAGAAGTAAAAATTTATTCATTCGAAATTGATGTTAGATGTATCAACCACGAAATAACCTTAATTTATCCAAGAAGCCAATTTGTTTAAAACCAGTTTTTTACTCTGTCCTTCTTTGCTTGTTCCTAAAGTTGAATTATAGTAAGCTGCCCGCTGGTATAGGTTAGCAGGTTTGTACTCCTTATAGCCCCGTAGCAACGTAGCCAATTCGGGTAGGGAAGAGGCTCTTTCTACCAAGCCATGAGCCACGTAGCCATAGTAATCATCGGCAATAGTATGAGTACCAAAGCGGTAGTACAGACTCGCCAGATTGAGTAGTATAGCCTCCAGGTGCGTAGAGGTATCGGCGGCTACTAGAGCGTCTTGCTGGTGTAGAAACTCAAATATGTTCTGCTGGCGCGCATTGGAAAACAAGAGTTGGGTATGCTCGCGCAAAAAACCAAAATCGCGGGTATCGCCAGGATGGGCGCGAAAAGTGAAAGTGAGGGTAGGAAACTCCCTGACCAAATACGCTACAGCGGCCCGGATGGCTTCTGTATCGTCTAGCAAATTGACGGCAATACCTACGCGCCGTACGGCCGGCGCGGCATTACGCTGGCTGAGGTAGGCGTCGGCCTTGGGCATCCCCACCAACTCCACGCGGCCCCGGATGGGCCCGCACTGCTGGTATTTATCCAGCGCATCCTGACCCTCCAGCAGGCTCAAGTCGAAGCCCAGGGGCGGGAAGTAAGTGCTTACGCTGGCGTGCTGCACGTAGGCAGTCGGGACTCCGCAGGCGCGGGCGGCGAGCAGGAGGGCGCGAGCGTCGTCATTGTGGTCGTTAGCAAAAATGATGGCTCTGGGCTTGTAATGGCGCAGTGCCCGCCCGTACACTTCGTAGTAGCCAATGGCGTTGAAAATCAGGTCGAAAAAGCGCACTGCCCGGCTTCCTTCGGTACGCCATAGCCCAGCCAGCACCAGCGGAAACTGCCAGTAGTACAGAAGCTTGCGGCGGAGCGAAAGGCGGTTTACGCTCCCGTTGTAACGTCCGATCTGTTTGCTTTGGCCAGCTACAAATACACTGTTGGGGAGCCCAGATCGGATAAAGTCGAGCGCTTCGTAGTTATTCTGGCTTACAACATACAGCCAAATTGCCCCCCGCAGTGGCTCCGGGTTATGGATGGGCCGAAAGCAGTTGCCCACCAGCCGCAGGGCCATGTACCCCAGTACTTTAGCAAGTCGCTTCAGTGGATTGTGCGGCGAAATGCCCCCCAGCATCTGGGGTGGAAGCTGCACAAATAAATCGCTGAAGCGCAGTTGCAGAATGTCGCGGGTGCGGGCAACGAGCTGAGCCAAATAGGGCATGACGAAACTACAGGGCTTCCCAGGTGAGTGGCGTGCCCGCGCGCAAATCCTGACGGGCAGGCTTACCGAGCAAGGGCGCAAAGTAGCGGGGCGGCAGGCCGTCGCCGGGGCGCACTACGCGCAGGTTTTCTTTGGTAAATACATCGCCTGCCCGAATATCCTGGGCAACATATAAGGAGCGTTTGTACAGGCGGCTTTTTTCCTCAGCCCGCTGCACACCGTATTGAATATGCCCCAGTGCCTGCCAGGCCCGTTCTGTTTCGGTGACCAAAGCGGCTACCTCCTCAGGCTCAAGAGAAAAAGCCGAATCGACGCCGCCATCGGAGCGACGAAGGGTTACATGCTTTTCGATGACGCAGGCGCCTAGCGCGACGGCGGCCACGGCCGCGCCCACACCCATGGTATGATCGGAGAGACCCACCGGACAATCAGGAAAAAGCTGGGCCAGATGCGGGATAGTGCGTAGGTTGGTGTTTTGGGGTGTGGCGGGATAAGTGCTAGTGCATTTTAAGAGAATTAGCTGCTGGCAGCCAGCCTCGCGCAGTACTTCCACGGCCTCGGCAACCTCGGCTAGGGTGCTGGCTCCGGTGCTCATAATCACGGGTTTGCCGGTGGCGGCTACCCGCCGCAGCAGGGGCCAGTCGGTGTTTTCGAAGGAGGCAATTTTATAAGCAGGCACATCGAGCGTTTCCAGAAAATCGACCGCCGTTTCATCGAAGGGCGAGCTGAAGGCCAGCATCCCATGCGATTTGGCGCGCTCAAACAATGGCTCATGCCACTCCCAGGGCGTGTAGGCTTCCTGATACAGCTCGTGCAACTCCCGACCGTACCACAACGAGTCAGGATCGTCGATACGGTAAGCGCCGGGGAGCGTCATAGTGTCTGCGGTATAGGTTTGGAGCTTGATGGCGTGAGCGCCTGCGGCCGCTACCGCATCAATAATGGCCAAAGCCCGCTCCAGCGACTGATTATGGTTGCCGCTAAGTTCAGCAATAATGAAAGGCGGTTGGTCGGGGCCGATAGGGCGGGAGCCGATATGCATCTTTAAGGAGTTAGAAGCGAGGAGTCGGTAGCTAAGACAAGCTGTTTTGCAATCAGGCGCGGTGGCACTATAACGAAAAGAGTCGTGGCACCACGCCAGACGATAAAGCTACAGCCACCACGCAAAAGTAACCGAATCGGGCTCGCCTGATAAAGGAACGGGCAGCAAAGCGTAGCCCGCCCGCTCAAACGCTCGTAGTGAAGCCTGATTACGAAGTTGGACATGCCCAACTATCCGGCGCAGATGAGGAAATGTTTGCACCAAATGCGTGGTACCCAAGGCCAATAGCAACGCCGCCCAGCCGCGCCCCCGATACGCTGGGTCAAGCAGGTAGCTCAACGTAGCCTCGTCGTGCGAAATGCTGAAGCGAATGAGCCCAACAGGCGCGCCGGTGGTCTCCTCTTCGGCCAAAAGCATCAAGGCATAAGGGTCAGCAAGACGGGCGTTTAACCACCGCTCATGAAACTCGGCGGGTACGGGCTGAGGATTGAAGGAAGCCTGCCGTACGGTTGGCTCATTCGTCCAGGCCAGGAGCTGAGCAGAATCGGCAGCAGTGACCAATCGCAAGCGGAAAGGTGCATCTGGCAGGCGTAAGACACGGAAAGCCTGCTGTAAACGTGCAGGAGCGTGGCCGTCGAAATAATGGTTCTGAACCGTTCGTAGCTGCTCTGCGATGCGCAGCACCTCCGGCGAAGTCAGCACATTAGCAGCGCTGGGATACAGCAAAGCCATGCCTGCCGCCCGCAAAAATTCGTGCAGATCATGCTGATTTGCAGCAGTAGGCAACAGGAAAAGCAAGCCGCCCCCCGCCGCGCAATACTCGTAGCTGATGGTGCTGGGCGAGCACACCGCCGCCCCACAGCTTTCCATAAGCTCCGCTAAGTGGCTGGGGGGCAAATTTCGATGCAGCGTAACTTTCGCTTCGTGTTCGGCCCATTGGCTCAACGATTCCCACCCGGTATACGCACTGCCTACTACTATCTGCACTTGCTCAACGACGGGCAGCGTGAGCAGGGAGGCAGCCACGCGTTGGGTCTGATGCGTAGGGTCGGCCCCGCCCAGGCAAACCAGTACGGACGAGGGCGAAGCAGCTGTATGGGGAGCGGGAGCAGGGGAGCGGAAAGCGGCCCGCAGCGGCGCGTAGGCCGGGCCGCTCAGCAGCCGGGCACCGGGCTGACGTAAGTCATAATCAGCCTCAGAAATGCCCCCCGCAGGGTTCAGCACCAAGTCGGCGGCGAAGGGAAAGGCGTGCAAATCATCCAGGCAAACCAACTTGGCTACATGAGCGCGCACGGCTTGCTGATAACTGAACTCAAAGCCGTAGCCATCAAGCACCAGAATGTCACTAGGGCGCAACACGTGCTGGGCCAACCAGGCTGGCTCACCACCCGCAGGCTGGGGGGGCATTTCTACAACCTCCAAACACGATTTCTGGAGCTGAATAAGAAGCACAGCATCAGGCTCCTGAATAACGAATACGCACCCAAACTCATCGCGCAGGATATCAGCCAAAGCCAATAGACGCATCACATGGCCCAGCCCAATGCGCGGATTTCCATCGGCGCGGAGCACGAGGCGGGGCAGGCTGGGGTCGGTGGTCATGGGTTAAGCTGTCTTTTGTTCAATATGAGCGTTCAGCGCCACTAACTCCGGGTGCTGATCCAGCAGAGCAATAATTTCATCGGAAGTCAACGCAGCAGCATTGTGATTCTCAATGAGGAGTTTTAAAAGCCTGAAGTCGTCGGCAGTATCAACAGTCAGACGGTACTGGCTACGGTTGGGGGAGCGAGTAACATGCTGAAAATGAACGTTGCCCAAGCGGTTCTGGTGGATAGAAGGCGTCACATGCTCCCGGTCGCTGGGTAATACCGCCTGATGGTAGGCCTCGCTTAATAGCTCGCGGGAAAAAATCTCAAAATCGAATCCTCGTGGAAAGGTGCGCTCCAATACATTGGAAAGGTAAAGACGCGAGTCTTGGTGACGCAGATATTCCTGTACGCCTTGTGCTATGAGTTGCCCATCCAGTAGGGGGCAATCAGAGGTAACGCGCACGATAATGTCCAGTTGATTTTCCTCTGCACATTGGTAATAACGTCCCAACACATCCTGCTCATCGCCGCGGGTACAAGGCAACTGGGCATGCACAGCAAATTCAGCCAGCGCATCGTCGGTAGAGTTATTGGTGATTGCCAGGTAGATCGGCAGCCCACTCTCACGTAATCGTGCTACATGATAATGCAACAGCGGCTGGCCAGCAACTGGCAATAGCACCTTACCCGGCAGGCGCGTACTCGTCATACGAGCCTGAGATATAATGCCGATTTTAGGAGAGTCCGAAAGCATTAATTATCAGCTTACTACGAATTGTCAGGCACTCAAATGCCCGGCTTTGCTATTGCTTTTGTTACTTAACAATAAACTCCCGCACACAGTCAATTACATACTGCTGCTCCTCATCTGTCAGATCCGGGAACATTGGCAAACTCAGACAGTGGGCGTAGTACGCCTCAGCATGTGGGAAATCCCCGTTTTTCCAACCCAACTGCTGATAATAAGGCATCGTGTGGACCGGAATGTAGTGTACCTGCGCAAAAATCTGCCGCTCGCGCAGGAAGTCATACAAGCCTTTACGATCCTCAATCTGAATTACGTAGAGATGATAAGCATGACCCGATTCCGTGGCCAATGAGCGTATAGGAGGCATTCCGGCAAAGGCGGCATCGTAGCGGGCGGCTAGTGCGCGACGACGAGCAATACCTGCATCAGCTCGTTGGAGCTGGCTGATTCCCAGCGCCGTGAGCATGTCCGGCATCCGGTAATTATAGCCCAGGGTTTGCATCTCGTAATACCAGCCGCCGGGGTTTTGCTGAAGCTGCGCCGGATTTTTGGTGATGCCGTGGGTCCGCAGCATGAGCAGCTTCTCGTAAAGATCCGGGCGGTTAGTCGTAATCATGCCGCCCTCGCCAGTGGCAATGTGCTTGACGGGATGAAAGCTGAAAATGGCTAAATCGGCAAAGTTCCCGTTGCCGCAGCGCTGCTCGTTGCCTGCCGAATCCAGAAAAAAGCCCCCCGGCGCGTGGCAGGCGTCCTCAATCAGCCACAGCCCAAACTCATCAGCCAACGCTCGCGCTGCCTCCATATTCACGGGCAGGCCCGCAAAATCGACGGGAATAAGGCCGTGAAAATGCCCCCTAGGGTGACTTTCCAGCAACCGCCGCACTTGCTGTAAGTCGATGAGCGCGGTGGCGGGGTCGATATCGGCAAAGTGAACCTCGCCGCCGCCATAAAGCACGCAGTTGGCGGAGGCGGCAAACGTGATAGGCGTGGTAATGACGCGCTGACCGGGCTGCACGCCCAAAGCCAGCGTACACAGGTGCAAAGCCGCCGTGCCATTGCTTACCGCCACCGCATATTTGGCCCCGATATAGGCCGCAAATTTCTCTTCAAACTCTGCCACCTTCGGTCCCTGTGTCAGAAAATCGGACCGAAGCGTATCGGTTACGGCTTGTATATCGTCTTCCGTAATATGCTGGCGGCCATAGGGAATAGCACGTGAGGGCTGAAAGGTAACGGAGGCGTTAGTCATAGTCTGGTAAATATACACAGCCCCGGCGCTTGATGTGGCACCCGGATCTGTGCAGGTTGTGTGGTTGGCAAAGCTGGTAGCCTGAAACAAAAAATGCCGCTCTTAATTGCAGAGCGACATTTTTATATAACAAATGGTTGAGCTGGCTATGCCTTAAATGTTGGATCTACGTGCAGGCGAATTTCCTCCCGAATCTGCTCCGCGTTCAGCCAATGGTCATTATTAGCCGAATCATAATAGAAGCCGTCGGGCACGCGGCTACCTTTGAAATGACGAATAAATTCTTCCACATCCCACTGCGGCGTATAAGGCAGAATGACGTAGTACCGATCTAGCTCAACTGTGCTCAGCGCGTCGGTTTCGGTTATCATCGCTTCGTGCAGCTTCTCGCCAGGGCGGATGCCGACTACCTCGTGCTTGCAATTGGGGCCGATGGCTTCGGCAACCTCCGTGATTTTGTAGCTGGGAATTTTGGGGACAAAAATTTCGCCACCCCAGGCGTGTTCCAGCGCATACAGCACCAGATCGACGCCTTCTTCCAGCGAAATGTTGAAGCGCGTCATGTCGGGGTGCGTGATGGGCAGCACACCGGTCTCGCGTTGTTGCAGGAAAAACGGCACTACCGAGCCCCTGGAGCCGATTACGTTGCCGTAGCGCACAACGGAAAAGCGCAAATCGCGCGCGCCTTTCATGTTGTTGGCGGCCACAAACAGCTTATCAGAGCAGAGCTTGGTGGCGCCGTAAAGGTTAATGGGCGCGGCGGCTTTATCGGTGCTGAGGGCCACCACTTCCTTTACGCCGCAGTCGAGAGCGGCATTAATGACGTTTTCGGCCCCGAAGATGTTGGTTTTGATACACTCCATCGGGTTGTACTCGGCAGCCGGCACTTGCTTGAGGGCGGCGGCATGCACCAGCATATCAATACCCTCGCAGGCCCGCTTAAGGCGCTCTGCATCACGTACATCGCCAATAAAATAGCGAATAGCCGGGTACTTGGCGTGCGGAAATATCTGCGACATTTCGTACTGCTTCAGCTCGTCGCGCGAGTAGATCACCAGGCGTTTCACCTGCGGAAATTTTTCAAACACCGTGCGCACGAACTGCTTGCCGAAAGAGCCCGTACCACCGGTAACCAGGATAGATTTGTTGTTTAAATCGAGTGCCATAGAAAGACAAAGAGAGGCCAGCCATCCGGAAAAAGACGCTGGGGGGCAAAAGTAGGCAATCCGCGCCGGGGTTGCGTACTTTTGCTGTAGCGCGACCCAAAGGACGGCCCGAGCCGACTTTCAGCTCGGGTATCATTGCTGACTGACGCGCTACTACAAGGATGATTGTTCAACGATACGCGGATTGAAAGTTCGCGCTACTCCTGCTATGCCAGCCCACCTCCCCGAACCTATCAAGCTCATTATCTGGGATCTGGATGATACTTTCTGGCGCGGTACGCTCTCGGAAGGAGCCGTGGAGGCTATTGCCGACCACCTGGAATTGGTGCGCGCTACGGCACTCCGCGGCATTGTGCATACCATCGTTTCCAAAAACGATTTTGCCGCCGCCGAAGCCAAGCTGGTAGAGCTGGGCATTCGTGACTTGTTTGTTTTTCCGCGAATAAGCTGGCAGCCCAAAGGTCCGATTATCAAGGATTTGCTGGCTCAAATGCAGCTGCGGGCACCTAACGCTCTGTTTCTGGACGATAATCCGATCAATCGGGCCGAAGCACAGTTTTATAACCCCGAATTGCAGGTAGCCGACCCCACCGATCTGCCCCAAATTGCTCCCCAGCTGCTGCTCAGCGGCAAACCCGACCCCGGCCTGACGCGCCTGGAGCAATACAAGCTGCTCGAACGCCAGCAGCAGGCCCGGTCTGCTTACCAGGACAACCTGGCGTTTCTGCGCGATTCGCAGGTGCGTATTGAGTTTCGGGAAGGAGCGGCCGTGCAAGCTGATCTGGGCCGTATCGAGGAGTTGATTAATCGCTCCAACCAGCTCAATTTCACCAAGAAACGCGTGGCGAAAGAGGCGTTGGAGGCCAGCTTCACGGATGCAGCGTTGCGCTGGGGCACTGTGCGGGTGCGCGACCGGTTTGGCGACTATGGTTTGGTAGGCGTGTACTGCCTGAACAAGCCGGAAAACAGGCTAGAGCAGCTCGTATTTTCCTGCCGCATCCTGCATCTGGGAGTTGAGCAGTTCACGTATGCCTGGCTGGGCTTCCCGGCTTTGGAGGTGCAAGGCGAAGTAGCTACCGAGTTGAACGCTCGTGAGAAGCCCGAATGGATAACCATTGATTCTGAAGCGGCGACGCCCCAGCTCGCGAAAAATAGTGGGGGGCAAACTCAGGATAAAAATGCCCCCCAGCTGCGCGTATTGCTGAAAGGTGGCTGCGATTTGGGCCAATTGACTCCCTTCTTGCAGGCCTTCGCTATCGAAGTAAACGAGGAGTTTAACTACGTAAACGAGCACCAGATTCCGGTGCACGTGGAGCACACGGCGTTGCTACGCTTGGGCCGCGAATTGCCCCCCGGCGAGCAGCAGCGGCTAGCGCGCGCGCTGCCATTCCTGGGCGAAGAAGCCTTTGCCACCAGCCTGTGGTCGGCGGAGTTTCATGCCCTGGTTTACAGCCCGCTCATGGACTACACCCAGGAGTTGTATCGCGAGAAAACCACGGGCATCGCTATCCCCTTTGGGGGCTACCACAATATTATAGCCGCAGATCCTGCGGTGCAGGCTGGCAAGTACGCCCAGCGCCGTTTCCGCGGAATGGACGAAGCGTTTCTGCGTCGATTCGGGGCGGAGTTTGCGTTTGGGGGGCAAATTTCGTCCGCAGATTTCCAGGAAAACCTGCGTTGGCTGCGGAGTCAACTGCCGGCCACAATTCCCATTTTCTTCCTCAATGGCGCCGAAATAGAAGTGCCCGGCAGCGCCGAAACCGGCGCCGCCCAGCGCCACGCCCAAATGAATCAGGCCCTGGCGGAGTTTGTCGCTACTGCCGATAACTGCTTCCTTATTGATGTGCGCGACTTTGTGCGTACGCCCGCCGACGTTACCAATAATCTGCGCCACTACCAGCGCGCTCATTATCGCACGCTTGCCCAGCGCCTGGCCGAAGCGCTTGGCGCTTGGCAGGGTCGCCAGCTGCCCCGCTCTGCCTGGACTGATTTGCGGGCGCAAGTAGCTAGCCGACTGCCAAGTAAGCTGCGCAATGCCTGGGAAAAGATCCAGAAGTAGAAAGCCTATTTTATCAGCTTAGCCAACTTCTGCGTCAGGGCCCGCCGGGAGTATTGTGCATGATTGATGGCCGGCAGATCGAGGTTGGAATTGATGCGCCAGGCGGCAAACAAGCTGTCCAGATGGTCGAGCATGCCGCTGTAGGTATCGTAGGGGAGGGCGCGGCCGGCCCCGCACTCTTCCAGCAGATTATCAGCATCGGAACCGACGGGGCCAATGCAGATGATAGGCTTGTTAGAGGCCAGATACTCAAATACTTTGCCTGGCAGAATGCCGAAGTTGTGCGCTACGTCCGGGATGGCCATGAGCAGCGCTGTAGACCGCAGCAAGTAGCCCACCGACTCATCGTGGGGCACAAAAGGCACAAACTCGGTGTGCTTGCCTAATCCAACTTCCCGAATCTGCTCCTGCACGCCAGCCGACACGGTGCCCACGAAGCGCAGCTTGAGTGGCACATCCGGGTGGCGCGTGGTGCAGGTGGCGCAAGCCGCCAGAAACAGCTCGATATGATACGTCTCGGAGATGGTGCCGGTGTGGGTAATCAGCAGACAATCAGTGGGGGGGGCGCTGGGCTCCCGGAAGTCACTTTCATCGTAGCCGTTGGGCAGCACGTGAAATTTGCTGGCCGCCAGGCGCGGCGACTTACCCAAAAACAGACGCTTGGTGTCGGGGCTGGTTACCAGCACCTCGTCGGCTTGCTCCAGCACCTGGCGCTCGTACCAGGCGTCGAGCCAGCGGGCGGGCGGGGTGTGGTTTAGCTCTTTGTAGTAATAAATGTCCGTCCAGGGGTCGCGCATGTCGGCTATCCAGCGCAGACCGTAGCGTTTTTTCAGCTCCAAGCCAATGAGCTGGGTGGAATGGGGCGGGCTGCTGGTCAGCACGGCATCGAAAGTGTGGCCTTGGGCCAGTAGCTCGGCGCACTGCTGCAATACGTGTTTGTTCCAGCCCCGCCGCGGATCAGGAATGAACAGGTTGCCGCGCAAAAACTTGAAAACCTGCTGCTGGAAGCTGCTTTTGCTTTCGTTGGCGAAGCCGCCGTGCGGAATCTGTTTGCGGCCGGTGAGCTTTTTATAGGAATCGAACGGCTCGCTGGTATTCGTACGAAACACGCGCACACTGGCCGGCACTTCCGCCGCCAACGACTCATCAATTACCGGGTAAGCTCCCTGCGACGCATCGACGGTAATAACCGTGGGTTCCACACAAAAGCTTGGCAGGTGCTTCACAAATTTCAAGCTGCGCTGCACGCCCGCCCCGCCGGATGGGGGCCAGTAATAGGTAATAACCAGCAGACGCAGGGGCTTGAGGGGCATTTTAAAGCAGGTTTGAGAACGCGAAGGTACGTAGCCGTGGGCTTTCAGGGTTTTTTGGGTTAATTTTGGGGAAGCGAACTTGCCGCTGCCTGCCACTGAGCTGCCTGACGTTTCTTTGTCAGCAAGTTCGCTACACTAGCACCATCCTACTCACTACATCACAAGATGTTCGATAATCTCTCTACCAAGCTCGATCGGGCCTTCAAAACCCTGAAAGGTCAGGGTAGCATCACCGAAATCAACGTCGCCGCGACCATCAAGGAAATTCGCCGGGCACTGGTTGATGCCGACGTGAACTACAAGGTGGCCAAGGAAGTCACCGACAAAATAAAGGACGAGGCCATGGGCCGCGACGTGCTGACGTCGGTTTCGCCGGGCCAACTCATGACCAAAATCGTCTACGATGAGCTAACGCTGCTCATGGGCGGCGAAAAAGAAGATGTGGTGCTCAAGGGCGACCCGGCCGTGATCTTGCTGTCGGGCTTGCAGGGTTCGGGCAAAACCACCTTCGCCGGCAAGCTGGCCACGTTCATAAAAAAGCAAAACCGCACCGTCCTGCTCGTAGCCTGCGACGTGTACCGCCCAGCGGCTATCGACCAGCTGAAAGTGCTGGGCGAGCAAGTGGGCGTGGAAGTGTACTCGGAGCCGGAGAACAAGAATCCAGTTGAGATTTCACTGAACGGCATTGCTTACGCTAAGAAAAACAACAAGAAGGTAGTCATCATCGACACCGCCGGCCGCCTGGCCGTGGACGAGCAGATGATGCGCGAAATTGAGCAAGTTAAGAAGGCCATCAACCCGTCCGAAACGCTGTTCGTGGTCGACTCCATGACGGGTCAGGACGCGGTGAACACAGCCAAAACCTTCAACGACCGCCTCAACTTCGATGGCGTGGTGCTTACCAAGCTCGACGGCGACTCGCGCGGTGGCGCCGCACTTTCCATTCGGGCCGTGGTGGAGAAGCCCATCAAATTCATCTCGACAGGGGAGAAGATGGAGGCGCTCGACATGTTTTATCCCGACCGCATGGCCCAGCGCATCCTGGGTATGGGCGACGTAATTTCGCTGGTAGAGCGCGCCCAGCAGCAGTTCGATGAGGACGAAGCCAAGCGCATCAACCAGAAAATCCGCAAGAATCAGTTCAACTTCGACGACTTCCTCTCCCAGCTGGAGCAGATCAAGAAGATGGGCAACCTGAAGGACTTGGTGGGGATGATTCCGGGCATGAGCAAGGCTATCAAAGACGTTGATATTGACGATGATGCTTTTAAGCCTATTGAGTCCATTATCAAAAGCATGACTCCTAAAGAGCGCGCCCAACCCGAGCTATTGAACGGCTCGCGTCGCCGTCGCTTGGCCAAAGGCAGTGGCACTGATATTCAGCAGGTTAATAACCTGATGAAGCAATTCGAGGACATGCGCAAAGTCATGCGCACAATGAACAAGATGAGTAGCACGAAAGGTGGTATGCAGCAAATGGCCAAAATGATGGGCATGCGCGGCGGCATGAAATAAGCTGCCTGAACTTCACAAAAAAGCCCCCCAGAAACTTTCTGGGGGGCTTTTTCATGCTTTAGTATTCCGTTCGTGCTTCGTGCTCTTTCCAAGCTGTAAAGCCTTCTTTGGCTTCAGCCCCCAGGAATGCTTGCATCGGGATTTGTCGCTCATTCAGCGGCTTCTCTATCTCGTCGTAAATAAACTGGTCGTCGAAGCCAATAGCGGCGGCATCCTGCTTGGTGTTGCCATAGAATACGCGGCGCGGGCGGGCCCAATAAATGGCTCCCAGGCACATGGGGCAGGGCTCGCAGCTCGTGTACAGGTCACAATCCTGAAGCTGGAAGCTGCCCAGAGCTATACAAGCCTTGCGAATGGCGTCCACCTCGGCGTGGCAGGTGGGGTCGTTGGTGCTGGTGACCTGGTTGAAGCCGCGCGCGATAATCTGGCCGTCTTTCACGACTACAGCCCCAAACGGGCCGCCGTAACCAGCCTGCATTTTTTCAACCGATAAGCGAATGGCTTCGCGCATAAATTCTTCGCGGGGAGCTTCCATAGTATAAGAGGGAAAGGAGAAAACTGACTTTGGCGGGGAGAAAAAGCCCCCCAGCAATGAAGTTACAGTGTCTGGGCTTATGGAAGAATAAAGTCAGAATCATCAGTCATTTACTTCCATATAACCTGTTGACTGCTAGTAAAGAAACTATATAAAGTAAAGGCAATAAAAAAGCCCCCTGATTATTCAGGGGGCTTTTTTAGGAAACACGGGCTATAGCCCCGATTTAGTTGCGAACTAAAGGCAGAGCCACATTCACGGCTGCTCCGCGTACTCGCACAATGTAGGAGCCATGAGGCAGCGCCTGCACCTGCAATGGGTGTTCCTGCTGACCAGTCAGCGTCAGGATTTGCAGGCTGCGGCCCGTCAGATCCAGCAGTTGCACCTGGTAGCTGCCAGCCGGTAAGCCAGTTAAGTCAAGCGTGGCATTGCCCTGAGTTGGGTTGGGGTACACCGACACGTCAACTTTCATAGCGCCAACGAACTTCACCGTCCGCACCGGGCTGAACGTTGCTGTGCCATCAAAATCCAGCTGCTTCAGGCGGTAGTAAATCAACGTACCCAAACGAGCCGCTCCAGCATCCGTGAAGCTGTATTTAGACGGCTGTGTGCTGGTTCCTTTGCCGCGAACGGTGCCAATGGCGCTGAACGTCAAACCATCGAGTGAGCGCTCTACTACGAAGCGGTCATTGTTCAGCTCCGTAGCCGTGGCCCAACTCAGTTGAGCATCCTGACGTGCGGCGATAGCCTTGAACTCCTTCAGCTCTACTGGCAACGGACGCACAATCGTCACGTCTTCGGCCGTGCTGGAAGCAGCAGCATAGTTGCTGCCTGGTACTATCCCTCCTCCGGCGAAGGTGGCATTCGGTGACACAGTACTCGTAGCCGTGAGGCGGGTAGGATCGAGGAAGCGAACAGTTGCAGAAGCCTGATAAACAGTGTTATTGACAGCAGTGCTGGCAATAGTAGCCCGGAAGGATATTCTGAGCGTAGCACCAGCCGGGATAGTTATATCACCGAACGTTGGCGTGCTTGTGCTGCTGGCTGGAGCAGTATAGCTAGTATATGGTGAAGGGCTGCCATTAGCAGGCGTCAGTGTCACAGTGGGAGCCACCGTGTTATCATACTTGAAGAGGTCAACTGTTAATGCTGTTTCTACACTTACGCTTGTTGCCGCTCCACCCGTATTTGATATAACAAGTGCATAAGTAGCAGGATTTACTGCGTCGCCACTACGTGTAACGTTGGGAGTAGTAGTAGACAATGCAGCAGTAAGCGTCGGTAAGCAAGAGCCAGCCCCGGCAATGTTGTTAGTAGGAGCGGTAGTAATGATGTCAGCTGTAGAAACGCCTGTGCCAGCAGTTGCACCAAAATTGCCGCCATTGGTAGTGCCAGATGCTCCGGCCGTTCCAGAAAAGCCGCCCGTAGCTAGAGTGCCGTTTGAATAGGCTAAGCCGCCGCCGCCGCCGCCGCCAGGACCGTACTCTGCTCCTCCATTATTGGCATCACCGCCATTACCACCATTTACCTGTACAGTAATTCCGTTCAATCCATTGGCTACCGTAGCAGGAGGTGTTGAGCGGAGAAGTATGGTACCACCAGCGCCGCCACCGCCGCCACCAGAAGTGTTACCATTAGCTGTTGGTGCATTACCACCGTTCGATACCAATGAGCCTGTTCCGCTGATAGAACCAGTTTGCAGCATAATAATACCACCGCCAACACCGCCGCTGCTAGCAGTAGCATTTGCATCATTGGTAGAACCTGCGCCACCACCGCCGCCTAATACAAGGCGAGAAATAGAGGCATCTAACGTGGATGCGCCATTCTCTGCTCTTAACCCCCTGCTACCGTTACTTGATCCAAAACCGTAGCCACCAAGACCACCATTTGCTCCGTTGCCCCCACCAGCGCCACCAGCATTGCCAGAGTTATTAGCATTGACGATATCCTCGCCCTTTTCTTTACCAGTTGTAACACCATAGTCAGTGGCTCCACCACCGGCATTTCCAGGTGCGCCGGCTCCGTTACTGCCACCGAAGTAACCATCAATACCGCTACCATTTATAGTATTGGTAATAACGGTTGTGCCATTGAAGATATTAAGGGGTGACCCGGCAGTGCCTTCCCCTTTTGAGCCGTGCGCCAAAGCAGCAGCAGTCACATAAGCATCTCTATTTGCAGCTTGCCCAGTATAGCTCACGCCACCGCCGCCACGGAATCCTTTGGCTGTCATATTAATAGAGGCATTGGTTGTGAAACGCGTTTGGCCTGCTACGTCCAGCACAAGTACACCGCCAGTTGTACCGTTCCAGGCTGGGCCGCTTAAAGTGCCTGTAATTGTAACAGAAGAATACTGTGGAACGCGGATAACCTGAAAGCGACGCTGTGATGTAGTGCTGGTACCCGTTGCATTGCTCTCATATTGGTTGGCTACTCCTTTCGCCAGAGTCAGAATACCGCCAGTTAGGGGCACATCATTCGTGGCAATGGCATATTCATACTTGCCGGCTGTGTAGGCAGCATCATTGGTAATTGTACCATAAGAAGCCGAGTTATCGGTAGTCATGGTGGCTCCCTGCATCTGCATAATCAGTATTAGGTCACCGCTACGGATAGGAGTTGTTCCTGCTGCTGCACCAAGGGTAATGCTGGCTTGATTAGCCGCAACGATAGTCGGGATAGCTACAGGGAAATAAGTATTAGGTACTGAAATAGCAGTAAGTGCACCAACACCATCCTTACCAGGAGTAGCACAAGCTGTAGCCACATTTGCAATGCCACTAACGGTAGTAGTTATAGTAGCTACGTTGTTGCTTGAGGTAGGGTCAGGTACGCCGGAAGTGAAGCTTGCTGTGCCTGTGAACGAGCCTGCCGTGCCTGGGGTAGTAAAAGTTACGGCATTGATAATAGCTGGATCATTGGCAAGTAAGCTGGCTACAGTAGCAAACGTAATAACCTGCTCGCCACCGACAGTAGCAATAGTAGCACCTGCGGGCAAACTGATATTGTTGACTGTAGTAGGCAGACGCAAGGTTGGCACTACGTTGAGGGCGGTTTCTAAACCTAAATTGCTTGTAGCTACAGTGTAGGTTACCCGCGCGCCTGGATTAGCAGTAGCTGGTCCGCTCACGCTGCTCGCTAAATCGGCTCCGCTTACGTCTACTGTAATAGTAGCTTGGTTAGAAAGCGTATTAAGAATATCGCGGATAGTATAAGGAGTAGTAACGACGCCTGCAAACGTACTGAGGGCGCTAAACGTGACAACTCCTTGTGCATTTACAGTGAAAGTGCCTTTGCCCGGAACAGTCAACGTCTGCTCGATAGCAGCAGTAGAAGGATTTAAATCCACCGTGGCCCGATCCAGGCTGCTGCCAGGAGCCTCATCATTGGCGGTTACGTCAAACGATGCCGCCGTTCCGTAGCGCGTGCCAAACCGATCATTGTTGGCGACTGTTGGGCGCACAATCGCCAGATTACGAATCTCGTGCACGTTGTTTGAGCCACCAGTAGAGCCTGAAAAACCAATACGCAGGGTAGGCGGTGGAGGCGGAAGCTCAATATTGCTTAAAGCTGTGGTTACCGTATTTCCGTTCTGAATGCGAACCGTAATGCGGTAGGCTGTGGAGCCGTTGTTATTAATAAAGGGGATAAAATCGATGAAAGCGCGCCGATAGTCTCCGCTTGTTTCCTGTGCACGTGCTGTTGTTACGTCCAAGTTAAAAGGTAACTGGCCGCTGCTGGCAAGATATGGGTACTCGGTTGCGGCGGTTCCATTACCTCTACCACGGATGGTAATAGCACTTGGAGTAAGACCATTAGTAACTAAGCCACCCGAGCGACCTTCGCTGGCATTAGAAAAGTTGCCATACTCATCAATGCCGATGCCCACGTAGCCATTCGATACGCCGGGGGTTATAATGGTAGGCGTGTTAGCGTCTCTAATACGCTGTGCGTAACCGAGGGAGCCGCCATCAGCACCAATTCGGAAGACGCTAGTGGCACCATCGATCAAGTAAACGCTGAAGCCGTCAGCGCCGCTCGTAGAGGTTTTGCCGTAGGAAAAGAACTCAAAAGAAATGCTGAATCCTTGGGGAGCTGGAAATGCGCTTTGGTCAATAGCTGTTCCAGCTTGATTATTGATTGCATCGGTAAGCCGTAGATAACCAGTGCCGGTGGTGCCAGTACCTGTAAGCCGAGCGGTTCCAAACAGGTCGAAACCAGCGGCGGTACCATTCTTAAATGACTCGACTCGCGGGAACTGTGCCTGCGCTCGCTCTCCAAATGCTAATAAGAATAACGATGCACCTGCTATTCGCAAGAGCTTTCTAACAGTATCCGACCGTCTGGAGAAGGGGGTAAGAATTGTTTTCATGAAAAATAAATAATAGTGGAATTGATTTTAAACCAGAGCAAAGAAAGCTCCGGAAAGTGCCCTAAAATTGCACTTTGTTAGAAAAATGATGGATATTTGTTCATATAACTAGCTATGTAGCAGGTCAGTATAAAATATTCTAAATAAATACACATTGATAATATTCGTCCTGTATTCTATAAACATTTTAATAATTCAATAAAAACTTTAGTACATGATATTCTAATATCGATTATCATAATAAATGAAAAATACTTTATTTCTGGCCCGATGCTTGCTCATTAGTTCTTCGAAAGAATAGTTTTTTTAGGTGTTTTGGTTGTGGAAAGGGACCTCGCTCAGCGGGGTCTTTTTTTTGTGCTTTAGTTTCAGCCTTTATTGCGTATTTGACATAGAAAAAGCCCCCTAGGTATGTCTGGGGGGCTTTTTCTGTGTCAAACGAGATAATGAACTAGTGAATTACCCGAAGCTGATACTTAGGTTCGGTGCCGGTAGCGGTAGGTATTGTGAAAGCACCCACGCGGCTGGGGCCATATCCCAGGTTGACTTTTACAAACTCGTCGCGCACGGGCAGTAGCTCAATAATCTCGCGACGAAGCAGATCTAAGTCAGTAATCATGTTATTGAGGCGCTGCTGTAGCTCATCAGCGTGCTGATCGAAACTACCTGTAGGGGGGCGTTGCTCAAAGCCGTCGGCGGTGGGGGGTAAATCTGACGTTGACAGCGAGCGGGCTTCTATTTGTGCCTTTTCCAATTCTTCCTCAGCTTCTAGATAGGCTTTGACTTTTTCTTCGAGTGGAATAAGGGCCGGATTCAGGTAGTCAAGGTTGCTGGCCATAATGGGATAAAATGAAAGTGGTGTTGTCTTTACAACGCAAATTGCAAAGGCAAGGATGCAATCTTGAAACAATAATACCCGGATACTAAAGAATAGGAGAGACTAAAAAACGACTTATGCCTTCCTAAGAATGAATAATTATTTTCAGTATTAAGCGTGTTGTGTAACTAAATAGTGCGATGATATCTTAAACGCTTAAGAATAATGTATCCTTTATCAATTGCTGCTCGTAGGAAAACACCGACATGAATTTTATTTTTTGTTGGTGTCATAATTAATGTTTTCTTTTGCCAAAGAAATTAAATTATTCCCCTTTCAAATCCCTCCAAAATGGCCGCAGCAGATTTAAACAAACTACAGCAACTTCTTCAGAATGCGGAAGATAATGAGATGGTACTAGCCCAGGTTCGTAAGAACATGGAAAAGCTGACCAGCCTCATCAGCGAAACCAACGCGTTGCTGGATCCATCTTTTACCCCCGAGCGCAAAGAGCGCAAGCCCCGCGCCGCTGGCACGGGAACCGGCGGTCGTCGTGGTCGCCCCAGAAAAGAGGCTGCGGCTGAGTAATTAAGCCCCCTGTTGTATAAATTAAGAAGCCCCGGTCTTTACGTTAGACTGGGGCTTCTTTCATAAATTCCCATTATTGTATGAAGATGTTTTTTAGGATATAATGATATGAGAAGGCCTACTGACAAGAAATTTGGCTGATGCTTAGGATCTAATACTGACCGAATTCCTGAAATATCATATCTGACGAATTAGCTTTCTGACTTGTATAAATTAAAAGCCAATGCAGGGAGCTGTTGATATGATTGTATTTTTTGTCTGCTGCCTTGCGTTCCTGTTTTAAAATAATTTATATCCCCTTGAAGCAACTGCGCGTATCTTCAACTTATGACTTCTTCTGTTACTAACTCCGATCCGCTGGGTCACGCATTAACTGCTTATTTGCGTGGTGATAAATCCGCTACGCTTACGGTGCACACCAACGTCAGTGAAGATGAGCCATTGCCCGCGAGTTATTTTTTTCGGTCGCTGTGGGAAATGCCTGAATTAGAGCGTCGCGCCCTGGAAGAATGTCAAGGCAGAATACTGGATTTGGGAGCCGGCGCGGGCGCACATGCACTAGAATTACAAAACCGTGGGTTTTCGGTGCGCGCCCTCGACGTATCGGCCGGCGCGGTGCAGGTGATGGAGGAGAGAGGCGTGCGCGAAGTAGCCCATCACAACCTTTTTGATATTCCTGCCAGCGGCGAACAGTTTGACACCATTCTGATGCTGATGAATGGCTTGGGCCTCGTTGGCACCCTTGATGGACTGGCGCGTTTTCTGAAGCATGCGCGCAGCTTTCTTGCGCCTGGGGGGCAAATTTTAGCCACTTCATCAGATGTCGCCTACCTCTACGAAGACGAAGAGGGCGCTTTGCTCATTGATTTGAATGGCCCTTACTACGGCGAAATAGAGTACGCCATGACATATGAGGGCGAAACGGGCGCGCCTTTTCAGTGGCTGTTTGTGGAGGCCAGTATTTTGCAGGACTACGCCGAAGAAGCTGGCTACGAGATGGAAATCGTTGCTGAGGACGATCAGCAGCAGTATCTGGCCCGTATGACGCTGAGTGCCGGTGCACATCAGGCAAATCAGTAAGCGAGAAAATCTGCATCTACTGCGCAAACGAGATTTTGCCCATCGATACTGCTGGAATACCTGGCCGGCTGCTGCCGAGCGGCGCGTTGCTTCCTGCCAGAGTTTCATTTGCTAACACTGCGAAAAGAACGGCTTCTTTCGCGTCGGGATTGATGCCCAGGTCGTGGGTGGTAAGAAAGCGGCAGTCAGGTAATTGTAAGTGCAACGTCTTCATCAGCACTGGGTTGTGCATACCGCCGCCGCTGGCATATATGGTCAGCGGGGCATCGGAGGTTGGAAAGCAGCGCCGAATAGACGCCACAATGCCCGCCGCGCTAAATTCGACGAGCGTAGCCAGCAGATCGGCAGGGGAGAGACTAACCGAGTTACTGCGTTGCTGGGCCTGCACTACGTAGTCGCGGCTAAATAGCTCCGGTCCAGTGGTTTTGGGGAAGGCCGCGGCGTAAAACGGATGATCGAGTAATGCACGCAGCAGCGGCTCGTGCACCTGGCCTTGGGCAGCAATGGCGCCCTCGGCATCGTAGCTTTTGTCGGGGAAATAAAGCTGCGTAAACGCATCCAGAAGCGTATTGCCCGGACCAACATCAGTCGAGAACATTGCCCCAGCATCAAGGGAGCCAGGCAGAAACGTGAAGTTGGCAATGCCGCCCATATTGAGGAGAATGCGGTCTTCCCTAGCTTTGGAAAACAGCAGATAATCGCCATACACAGCCAGCGGTGCGCCTTCGCCGCCAGCGGCCACGTGCTTTTGCCGAAAGTCGCTGATCGTGAGAATGCCGGTGCGCACGGCTACATGGTCGCCATCACCGATCTGAAGCGTAGCATTCGGAAAATTGGGTTTGCCGTGCTGGCTTTTGGGAGCGTGAAACACCGTTTGACCATGACTGGCGATGCAATCCACGTCCTGGGGGGCAATTTTCCAGGCGCGCAGGCAGTCCAGAACTATATCCGCGTGCAGCAGCGCTATCCATGGGTTAAGAAGGCACAGATGCTCAAAGTCGATGGTGCTTTTGGCAAAAACCCGCCTGATTTCTGCTTTCACCGCCTCCGGGTAAGGTACGGTGGCAAAGCGCTCGACCTGCACATGGGTGGCCGGTCCGCTGCCTTCAAACCGGCACAGCGCCACATCAAGGCCATCAAGCGAAGTACCCGACATCAGGCCGATGATACGGCGCTGGGGCTTTTGGGCAATAGTGAAGAGGTTGTGCAGGTTGGGATTCATAGGCAGGTAAATGTGGGGCAAACATTCAGGGAGTCCAAATTGAGAGTAGCAGGAGTGAGGCTGAACGGGCTGTATCAACTGGAATAAGCCTAAAATCTTCGGTGTAAAATGCTAAGTGTCGGTAGTAGGCACTATCTTACCAATACCTATTTCCACGCTTTCTTATTCTTTCTTTCTACCAAATCCCGTTTTATGGTACACCTATACTCGCCCGGAGCGAATCGGTTCCGGCAGTTTGGCAGCACAACTGTTGCCTGGCTAGGGTTCTTGCTGCTGATACTTAGTAGCTCGGCAGCCTGGGCCCAGAATGTTGCTTATACGATTCGGGGGCGTGTGACAGATGCCAATGGCGGGGTGGGTGTGCCCGGTGCCACGGTGCGCATTGCCAATACGGTGCTGGCCACAGCCACGGGCGCCGATGGGACTTATGAGCTGCGTGCATCCGTTCGACCCGGCACTTACCAACTGGCTATCAGTTCCGTAGGCTACGCCAACATCACGCAATCGCTAACTCTGGGTACCGAAACACAGATAACTGCCGATGCCACGCTGCGAGAGGATTTGGTAGGCCTTAAGGAAGTAGTAGTGACTGGCAACTCAGTAGCCACCAGCAAGCAACAGCTCGGCAATGCCATCAGTACGGTGAATGCGCGCGAGCTGACTCAGGGTGCCGCCGTCCAGATCGATCAGGCCTTACAGGGCAAAGTAGCTGGCGCTCAGGTGTCGCAGAACTCCGGCAATCCGGCGGGGGGCATTTCGGTGCGGCTGCGCGGCACTAGCACCGTGGTAGGTAGCTCCGATCCGTTGTATATCATTGATGGCGTTATTGTTAATAATGACTCACCAGAGTTGCTCGATTTGGGTGGCTATGCTCAGAACCGCCTCGTCGACCTGAACCCGGCCGACATCGACCGTATCGAGATTATTAAAGGCGCTGCAGCGGCAGCCATTTACGGCTCGCGGGCCTCCAACGGTGTAGTCCAGATTTTTACCAAGCGCGGAAAGGAAGGCAAGCCCTCCGTAACGGTGTCGAGCAATTTTATTGTGTCCAAAATTCGTAAGACGCTGGATGTGAATACGTATCCATTTCGCTTCACTAATACCGTCGCCTCCGATCTGACGCAGGTGCCGGCAGAGCGCTATGACTTCCAGGATCAAATTTTCCGTACCGCCGTTGGCACCGATAACTACGTCTCCGTGTCCGGCGGCAGCCAAGCTACACGCTACTTCTTTTCGGGTTCTTATTTCAAGAACCAGGGCATTGTAGATGCCACCGACTTCGACCGCAAAACGGGGCGTTTGCGCCTCCAGCAAACTCTAACTAACTGGGCCAGCTTGTCGGTGGGGGGCAATTATACCCTTAGTGACAGCCGCGAAATCCCGAATGGCGGCCTCGTAACAGCCTACGGCGCACTCACGGGGTTTATCTTCAGCAATAACTTCGTGAATCCTGCTCCCAATCCCGTTACGGGCGTTTATCCCGGCACCAGCCCCAGCAACCTTACCCGCACCAATCCCCTGGAGGCCATCAACCGCTTCGATTTTCGCCAGCGTACTTCGCGCTTTATCGGTGATGTGCAGCTGAACCTGACTCCCTTCGAAGGCTTCACGGCCGACTATGTTTTTGGAGTCGATTCCTATACCCAGCTTGGTACGGCCTTCATTCCGCCCGGCAACACCACCCCAGACTATGCTACTGGTTTTGCGCGCCGCGCTGACCGCACCGTGTTTCAGTATAATAACGACGTGACTCTGGGCTACCGCCGCAACTTTACGGAGTGGTTAGAGTCGACGACCAGCGTGGGGGCTACTTGGCAATACGATGAAGTGCAGAGCACCAGCCTCACGGCACAGCAACTGGGTATTGGGGGGCAAACTATTAACAATGGGGTTTCTGTGGCATCTGAAGGCCGCACGGAGCGCCGGATAGAGGGCTACTTTGCGCAGCAAACCTTCGGGCTAGGTCAGCGCTTATATCTGACGGGTGCCGTGCGTGTCGATGCGGCATCGCCTTTCTACGATAGGCTCAACAACGACGCCAATTGGCAAACCTATTATAAAGCCAGCGCCTCCTATCTGTTATCGGAAGAAGGATTCTGGAAAAATGGCCCCCTGACTAATTACGTGCCCACGCTCAAGCTGCGCGCTTCGTATGGTCAGTCGGGCAATCTGACCGCCATTGGTGCCTACGATAAGCAAACCAACTATGTGCCCACAAGCGTTGGCGGTTTGTTGGGCGTGTACCGGCCGGCGCAGCTCGGCGACCCACGGTTGGGACCGGAGCGGCAGGAAGAAGTTGAATTGGGCTTCGATGCTGGTTTCTTTGGCGGCCGCATAGGCCTGGAAGCCACGTATTACAACAAGAAGATTAACGACCTGCTGCTCAACCGCACGTTTGAGCCGAGTACCGGCTTTCTTACCGGCCTTCAGAACGTGGGCACCATGACCAACCAAGGTGTGGAAGTGCTGCTGCGGGCGGTGCCATTGCAAAAGGAGAAAGTAGTCTGGAACATAACCGCTACCTATACTCGCAACCGTAACGAGGTAAACGGAATCGAGGGCAACGGTATTTTGCCTTTCGCGGGGGGCTTTGGGCAGGTGGCCGCCGTGAATGGCGCACCCGTGGGCGTGTTTTATAGCACCTACTACGCCCGCAATCCCGATGGTTCTTTGCTGCTGACGCCCGCTGGTTTTCCCCAGCGCGAGTTAGGTGTCAATGGCGTGCCCCAGCGTACGCCCGAAGGCCAGCCCCGCGGCTCCGTGCTGAGCAAGATTATCGGCGACCCCAACCCAGATTATCTCGCTTCGCTTATCAATGAAGTGACCGTGGCCGGCAATCTGAACTTCCGGCTGCAATTCGATGCGGTACAGGGCTTTGACGTGTTCAACTTCACACGGCGCGTAGGTGAGCGTGACCTATACGGCGGCCTCGCGGGCTACGAGCCCGAGTTGCGCGGCGAGGTGCCCAAAGGCACGAGCGCGGTGCTGTTCGGCATTTTTGAAGAATACATTGAGGACGGTTCCTACGTGAAGCTGCGCGAAGCGTCGGTGTCTTACACGCTTACTCCCAAGTTTCTGGGCTTGCAGAATATACGGGCCAGCCTGACGGGCCGCAACCTGCTTGTCTTTACCAACTATAGCGGCTACGACCCTGAGGTAAATGCCGCCGGCCAAAGCACCGTGGTACGCAACTTCGACTTCGTGGAAGTGCCTATTCCGCGCACGCTCACCCTGGGCCTGAGTGCTACTTTTTAACCTGGTCGGAGCGCCTCATTTTTCATCTAGCCTTTACTATCATGAAATCATATAAAAGCCGTTTGGCTACGCTCGCCTTCTGTGGGGGGCTTTTGCTGATTGCTCCCGGTTGCGACCTGAATTTGCCTAACCCAAACAACCCCACCGAAGCCGAGGTACTGACTACCCGCGACGGGCTGCTGGCTTTGAGCGTCGGGATGCGTCAGTTTTACGCCAATAGTGCACTGGAGGCCGTTATTCTGACGCCGGGCGCTACGGCCCGTGAGCTACGCGGCATTTCAACCTTTACCAACGTGCTGGAAGTGGAAGCCGGCGGCGCCGACTTGCCCAACAACAACGCCAACATAACCAACTTATGGTCGCGGCTGCTGCGTGTGGCCGGCATGGCGGAAGATTTGACGACCAGCGCACCCACAGTCCTCAGTGCTGATCCTGCTACCCGCGATGCGGTGCTGGCCCACGCCAATCTGTTTCGGGCAATTGCGCTGGGTACGCTGTCGCAGTGCTTTGAGCAGGCGCCGCTCACTACCAGTAGGCAGGGCGGGCCAGCGGCCACGTTTGTGCCCCGCGAACAACTCTTAAGCGAAGCCATCCGCTTGCTCGACGAGGCCCAGCAGCTTATCACCGCTACGCCACCTTCCGCCGATTTCAACACGAAAGTATTGGGCTCAGCCTTCGATTTGATTAACACCATTAATGCATACCGAGTACGCTATACCTTGCAGGCTGGTAACTACGCTGCCACGCTGGCCGCAGCTAATTCCATCGATCTGACCAAGCGTTCGGTTTTTCAGTACAACAACCAGAATCCTAACCCAATCTATCAGTCGGCGGTAGTGGCGCGCAATTTTCGGCCCCGCGAGCTGACGGGCTTTGGGCTGCCGGCAGCGCTGGCTTACCCCAACGATGCGCGGGTGGCTTTTTATATTGGCCAGGAAACTATCAATAACGCCCCCCAACCGGTGGTAACAGGCTTTTTTGCTACCATAAATACCAGCATTCCGGCTTACCTGCCCGATGAGATTCGCCTGAGTCGGGCCGAGGCGCTGGTGCGGAGCGGTGGTAGTCTGGCGGCAGCCGTGCAGGACATCAACGCCGTGCGCACCCAGGCTCCCGGTGCCGACCTGTACGGAGTGGGTGCCAATCTGCCTACCTACAGTGGCCCCGTTACCACGGAGGCGCTGCTATTAGAAATCTATCGTCAGCGCAGTGCGGAGCTGTATCTGACGGGTTTGCGCCTGCCCGACAGCCGTCGTTTTGGCCGTCCGGCGCCGCCTGCTACCGGCACGCCGCCCGCTTCCGCCGAGCGCAACCGTAATTTTTATCCTTATCCGCAGCAGGAGCGTTTGACCAACCCTAACGTGCCCGCCGATCCGGCTATCTAATTTGCCAAAGTCCCTGCTCAAAAAAGCCCCCCAGCTTACTTCTGGGGGGCATTTTTTGTGACTTCTTAAACCTCCTATTACTGCGCAGGTTACCGGCGCATTGATTCAGGAATCACCGCCGTCAACCAGAAAGGGCCTAATTTGCCCCCAAACTCCGTCAAACGAAAACCCGCTTATTTCCCCGAATGTCTGTTTACGAAAAAACCTTCACCGTGCGCTGGGCCGATATGGACCCCAATGTGCACATGCGTCACTCCGCGTACACCGATTATGCTGCCCAGGTTCGCCTCGATTTTCTGGCCGATCAAGGCTTTACCATACGTCGCTTTGCTGAATTGCGCATTGGCCCCATTCTGTTTCGCGAAGACACCCGTTTTTTGAAAGAAATAGGTATCAGCGAAACCATCCGGGTCACGGCCGAATTGGGCGGGCTAAGCGCCGACGGCAGCCGTTGGCGCATTATTCATTCAATATACAAAGGCGATGGGCGCATGGCGGCAACCGTATCGGTAGATGGCGCGTGGCTCGACCTCAGCCTGCGAAAGCTCACGATACCCCCGGCCGAGATGGTGGAGGCATTTCAGCACGTGACGCGCCATGAGACTTACGCCGATATCGTGCGAGAGAAGAAGGAGTAGCGCTCCGGCTTATGTCGGCTGATTCTCTTTATGAGCTACCACTACCGGCGGTGGCATGGCCGCAACTGCTTGCGCAATGCGACTTACCTGCCGCTGATGGTGCAGCACATGGTCAACCATAAAATCCAGGGTTTGGTAAATAGTAAGCATACCAGACCGTGGATGCTTAAAAATGGCGCGGTTCAAAAGCTTGGAAGGGTACTCATTTAAGGTGCGCTCCAGCTTACGGCGCACGCTTTCCCACTCGGCTCGCAGCATAGGCAAGGGTGGGACCTCATCGGGCGTCAGTCCTTTGAGCTTGGAAGGGGCGGCGAAGCGCAGAAAAGGCAGGCGCAGGAGCACTCGCAGCAAGGTGGACCGCAAAAAGCCCCCCACACCTGCTTCCTCCAAATCCTCGGTCTGGGCCAGCTTTTTGTCGATGTATTGATTGATGCCCGTTTCGGAAACCAGCAGGTGGTGCACCACCTGTACCGCCGACCATTGTCCAGGACCGGGCGAGGTGCTGGCTCGTTCGCCCAGCAACTCTACCTGCGCTAGAAGTTGATTAGTAGCTCGTTCAAGCTGCTCAAAACGTAGATTCAGACGATGATTCATGGTTGCAGTGCGCGGGAATGGAAGGTTACGCTCAGCGGCGTAGCTTTGGCAAAAGATACGCAAAATATGCCCCCCAAGTAAGTCCTGCATCGTTCGTCAGGGGCGCGAAGAGAGCTGGAAGGAAGTGCCGCGTGTAAAGCCCGCGATTAAATCATGAGTCGGAATAAAGTACAAGATTTCCTGAGCAGCCCACTGGCAGTTGGGTGGCGAATAGCGTTTGTGTGGCTTGTGTATCTGATCTATCTGCCCTTCAACGACTTTCAGGGCGGTAATCTTCAGCATGACGCCGTACAGTATTGGGTAATGGCGGTAAAGTTTCAGCGGCAGCACCAGTCGTTTTCACTGCTGTATTACGACGACCCGCTTCGGGGGTATGTGGGGCCGCTGATGATGTTTCCGGCCCTGGCGTTTCGCTTTTTTACCGATTGCTCCATGCTCACGGCCGCCAAGATGCTGGGCTCCGTATGGGCCGCCCTGCTGTTCGGGTTCCTGATTCCTGGCTTATGGACGAGCATTACCGGCTGGCGGATTACGGCAGGACGCTGGCTGCTGCTGGTGCTAGCGGGCTTTATTTTTTGGCGCGACTTCTTCAGTTTTACCCTCACCGACATGCCCGCGCTGGGTACGCTGCTGCTGAGTCTGTGGCTGCTGAGCCGGCCGGGGCTGCTGGCCTGGCTGTTGGCCGGTCTGAGCATTGCTGCTACCTTCAATATGCGCCCCGTATACCTGCTCAGTTTGCTGCCGTTTCTGGGGCTGGCCATTTGGTGGAGCCAGCGACATTCTCCTAAGGCCAATAGTCGGCGCTGGGTTGCCCTGATAGTTGGGATGGCGCTCACCTTGGGCCCGCAGTGGGCTATCAACCGCCTTCATTTTCAGGAAAATACGCCCCTGACGCTGGCTCGAATGGCAGGCCAGAAAGAATCATTTTACTTAAACCAGCTGGCCTGGGGAACCCGCGTGCAGCTTTATGACGGCGCTTTAACGTATCCCGGCGCTTTGCCTTATGCCGACGAGTCGGGAGTGAAGCTGTTTGAGCGATTGAAGCAGCGGGAATACACGTCGTATGGGCAATATCTGCAGCTGGTAACTCAGCAGCCCGTCGATTTTTTCCTGCGCTACGGCCGTCATATCTTCAACGGGCTGGATATCCGATATCCGACTCCTTACCGGCTGACGGCAAATAGCCCGGAATCACTGCCTTTGAAGCTGCTGAATTATGTGCTGATAGCGCTGGCCCTCAGTACTATCCGCCCCAAGCAGTTACGCTGGCAACACTACTGGGTATTGCTGGCGCTCCTGTTGCCTTGTGCCGCAGCTATTCCTATTGCTATGGAGAACCGGTTTTTACTGCCGCTCCATCTGCTTTTGCTCAGTGCAGTAGTATTCCTGTTTTCGCCTTCCGAGTGGTGGCTTCGGTTTCGTTCACGTCCGGCAGTGGGTGTGCTAGCTACGCTTGGGCTAATGCTTTGGGTAGCTGGATGTTGGTGGCTATCGGAAGCGGTAGGTCAAACAATCTGCCCTGGCTGCGTCGGAAAGCTACTGTATTAAGAAAAGCACCCAAAAAAATGCCCCCCCAACCGCGACTGGGGGGCTTTTTTGGGTTAACTAAGTTTGGGAAGCCCTGCTTTAGGCTTTCTGATACATCACTTCCTTCACTGCCTTTACCGTGCGCTCTACATTCGGCAACGACGCCTCTATGAGGGTTGGCGCGTAGGGTAGGGGCACATCCATGCAGGTGATGCGAACGACGGGCGCATCGAGGTAGTCGAAGGCACGACGCTGAATGGTATAGGTTAGCTCGGAGCTAATGCTGGCCAGCGGCCAGGCTTCCTCTACGATAACGATGCGATTCGTTTTCTTAACCGAGGCTATCAGCGTGTCGTAATCGATGGGGCGCACAGAGCGCAGGTCGATAACTTCGGCTTCTACGCCTTCTTTGGCCAGCTCATCGGCGGCGGCCAAAGCGATTTTCATCATTTTGCCGAAGCTTACGATGGTTACGCTGGTGCCGGGACGAACGACGTTTGCCTTGCCGATTTCCAGCAGGTATTCTTCTTCGGGCACTTCACCTTTGTCGCCGTACATCTGCTCCGACTCCATAAAAATCACTGGATCCGGGTCGCGGATAGCGCTTTTCAGCAAGCCTTTCGCATCATACGGGTTGCTGGGCACTACTACTTTCAGGCCGGGCGTATTGGCAAACCAGTTCTCGAAATTCTGCGAGTGTTGGCTGGATAGCATACCGGCGCTGCCCGTCGGCCCACGGAACACGATAGGAATAGAATATTGCCCCCCAGACATTGAGTACATCTTGGCCGCCGAGTTGATAACCTGATCAATGGCTACCAGCGAGAAGTTGAAGGTCATGAACTCGATGATGGGCAGCAGGCCATTCATGGCTGCACCTACCCCGATACCAGCAAAGCCTAGCTCAGCAATGGGCGTATCAATCACGCGCTCGGGGCCGAATTCGTCGAGCATACCCTGGCTTACTTTGTAAGCGCCATTATACTCGGCTACTTCTTCACCCATCAGAAATATGCGCGGATCGCGGCGCATTTCTTCAGACATGGCTTCGCGCAGGGCTTCCCGGAATTGGATGGTCCGCATAGTTATTCTGGTTAACGAAATCGAAAGGTCAGAGACAGAAAAGCCGGCGCTACACCGGCGCGTAAAGCTACAACGCACAGGGCGCCGGGGCAAATGAAGGATGGAAGAACATAGCTCCCCTCCTTGGTAAGGAGGGGAACTGCTCGTTCTGACCTTCTTCTAGCGCAGCGCCTCCAAGAATGCCTTCGACCTGGCATAGCTACTAAACTCCAGATCCTCCACGGCGCGCTGGGCATAAGCCCGATCCAAGGCCACGGCCTGCCGCAGCCGTTCTCCGACGAGGCTTTCGTCGCGGGCACGGGCCGCCACCACGGCCAGGCAGTAGTACGCCATGGCATCATTGGGCTTCTGGTCCAGAGCTTCCTGATAAAGCTTGGTAGCGCCTTCATAGTTCTGCTTGATTAGGTAGATCAAGGCCAGATTCATGGTGTTCTGGTAGGATTTGCCGCTGAAGCTGAGACTGCGCAAGGCGTCGTCGAGCTGACCAATTTCAATTTCCAGCGCAGCTTTATCGGCAAAAGCCTTCTCCAACACGGGGCGCGGGCCGCCGAGCTTAATGGCGTAATCGTAGCTTTGGAGGGCCTCAAGCTGGTCGCCGGCGCGATGGTAAGCCGTGGCCACCCGAAAGAACAACTCAGCCGTGGGGTTGCGATGGGCGGCCAACGTGAAATACGTAGCCGCCCGCCGCTGGTAGGCCCGGCGCGATTTGTCGGTTATTTCTTTTTCAGAGCGCTGCAAAAGCACTGCGGCCAAGTTATAATAAGCCTCCCAGCGACCCGTAGTGGCTACGGCCGTTTCGTAAATGCGCTGTTTCTCGGCCAGCAGAGGCGTGAGCGTAGCCGAATAGCGCAGCTCCTCCGGCGTAAGCGCATCCGTTTCGGCCGCTTTCTCAACAATCTTCTTGGAGAGCAGATATACCTCAGAGTCGTAGCGGGTCGGGGCGGTGTATTGCACGGCTACCGTGCCAAAGCGCAGCACCGGGTACACGTAATCTTCGAGGTAGTCATAAAAGGATAAGGTATGAAGCCGCTTTTCCTTCTGCGCAAAAGAGCCCCGCGTATCGTTCACAATCTGCACCACGGTGTCAATCTGCTCGGGCTTGAGGGCTGATTCCTGCACTTTGCTCAGAAATAAATCCCAGCGCTGCCGGTATGCCTGCGTTTCAAATACGATGCTGCGTACCGAATTATGGTATGAAAAACCATCGACGCGCTGCTTGTAGTATTTGGCCAGCGCCTGCACCCGCCGATCGGCCAGGCGCGGGTCGTGGGCATCGAGCGAGTCGGGGGAGTGGCCGGCCACGATCATAACCCGTTCGGTGCGCTGGTTGGAGTCGATAAAGTCTTCCAGCGCGGCCACGTTGGTACCCAGATAATTGCGAATGGCCGACTTGCCGGCATCGAAGAAAAAGGGCAGCACACGAGTACCACTGCGGTCATTGCTGACCGTTTCGGGTAGCACATTCAGGGTTGAATCCTGGCGTACGACGAGGCGGGCGGTAGTCACGATGCCCCGAGCCAGCGGAAGCTCATTGCCTTTCACCATTTTGCCCCCCGGCTTGAGGCGGCGCGCATCAGGCCGCGCTATCAGCGTGCCAGGGCTTTTGCGGGGTGTGTACGGAAAAGAAAACTGCTTGGTAATCACCAGCTTGTTCTTATCCTGCTCGTCGTACACATACTCGCCCGAAACAAAGGTAATGCGACCCAGCGTGTCTTGCTGCAAGCCGTTATCGTAGCGGTAGCTAAGATCGAGATTATAGGCTTTGCCTTTGCGTAAGTGCTTGGCTGGCACGCGGGCCGTTACTTCAAACAGCACATTTTCGCCGTTACTTTCCAGCACCGCCGGCTGTACGCGCACTTCCTGGCCTTCCTGCGCAACCTTTAACATCCGCGGTAGCGTACAACCAGGTAGCGCCACGATCGTTAGGCAAATAAAAGCCGGTAGAAGCGAGCGAAAAGCATCTTTCATAGATCTATTTAAAGGCGGAGAGCTGGGTTATCGAATTGAAGCAACACATGCAAAACTCGGTTTTGCCGGCTAAAATTGCTTGCTAGTTACAGCACGGAGCTTGATATTCGGTGCTTTTATCGTTATTTTGACCAATCATAGCCTGTGTAAGGGCTTCATACTGAGGAGTAATGAGAAAATTAACCGACTTCATCGAAAAGCAGAGCTTCGGAGTCTGCAATGCCTTGGGGAACCGGCTGGGCTTCTCTACGAGCAGCGTGCGGCTATCATTTATCTATGCTTCTTTCTTCACCTTCGGGTCGCCGGTAGTATTATACTTCGCGCTGGCTTTCTGGATGAACGTGCGCCGCGCGTTGCGGCGGCAGCGGAGCACCGTCTGGGATTTGTAGGTCGGTGAACGTCCGCTTTCCCAACCCAAAATACGCCCACACCAAACTTCGAGCGTACACGCCGGGGCGCTCCGCTACCCGCAAGTGAGGTCGGGCCGCTATTCGCTGCTGCCGCCAATAGCGGCGGTTCTTAAAAAAATCACGATGCGCCCGCAGTACGGCGCGGGCATCAGCAAAGGCACCTTGAGCCAGCATACGAAAGGCCGCAATCCAATCCAAACCAATTCGCTGGATAAAAATGCCCCCCAACTCACTCTGGGGGGCATTTTTGTATAAGAGAGCTAAGCCGTTGCGAAAGTTGAGGTAGGTTTTGCGAGGGTTAGACTTGTGCAAGGTGCCGCCGCCCACGTGGTATACCGTGCTGCTGCCCTCATACCAAACTTCATAGCCCGCATTCCAGAAACGCCAGCACAGGTCAATTTCCTCCATGTGCGCAAAAAAAGCTGTTTCCAGTCCACCCAGCTCATGCCAAGCGCTGGCCCGTACTGCCATGCAGGCGCCACTGGCCCAAGCTACGGGGCGAGCGTCGTTATACTGGCCGTGGTCAGTTTCTATGGTTTCAAACAAACGGCCCCGGCAGAAAGGGTAGCCCAGGCGGTCGAGGTAGCCACCCCCGGCACCGGCGTATTCAAACTGCGTGGGCGCGGCGTGAGCCAGCAGCTTGGGCTGACACGCGGCCACTGCCGGCTGCCGATCCAGCAGCGCCACCAAGGGCTGCAGCCAGCCCGGAGTTACGGCTACATCAGAGTTGAGCAGGACGTAATAGGTTGAATCGAGCTGAGTCAGAGCTTGGTTATAGCCAGCGCAAAAACCCAGATTTTCAGCGTGCTGAATAATTTCAACACCCGGAAAAAAGCCCCCCAGTAGCTCCACCGAGTCGTCGGTAGAGGCATTATCGACCACCACCACGCGGGCACCATCGGAGTGGGCCAGCACGGAAGGCAGAAACGTGCGCAGCAGCTCGCGGCCGTTCCAGTTAAGAATAACGACGGCTACGTGCGGGAGCGAAAGGGTAGGTGACGCGAAAGGATCAGAGGCCAAAATTGCCAAGGTCGAGGCCCGGAAGATTGGGCATCAAACCGGCCGTTTTGTTCTTAAGTTCTTCTTTGGCTTTCTCGCTTACTTCATCGAGGGCCTTATTTACTGCCGCCACTACAAGGTCGGCCAGCATCTCGCGGTCTTGGGGAGTGAGCAGCGACTCATCTATTTCCAGCTTCACCACATTGCGCTTGCCATTGGCAGTAGCTTTCACCAAGCCGCCGCCGGACTCGGCCGTAGCGGTCAGGAACTGAACTTCATCCTGGGCCTGCTTCATCTTATCCTGAAGCTCCTTCACTTTGCCCATCATGCCCATCATATCAAACATAAGCCAAAATAGTGCCCTGTGGGCGTTTAAATGAGGTTTATAAAAGCTGACTAGTGCCTGCTTAAGTAGTGCAGGAGGAGCCGCACATGGTTTTCACGGTGTCGGTGCAGAGGCAGCTCCCGAGATTGTTCGTGTACGGCGACTGCTAAACAAAGGTACTTCGTTTGTCAACTTCAGTGCCTGCCAGAGCAATTAATGAACTCCGACCTGCACTGCGGAGCGTAGCATTTGGCGCTTCAGCTAGCGTACGATGGTAATGGCGCCGTGCTGTATGAATGGCTTTCCTTCATCCGTAAGGGCCTCGAAGCGCCACGCGTACGCCCCAGGTACGGGTGCCCGCCCATTGATGCGCCCGTCCCAGGTCTGGGTACGGTTGGTGCCGCGAAACACTTCCTGCCCATTGCGGTCGATGACGACGAAAACAAATGTGCTCAGGAAGCGTCCTTTTACTTCTAATACATCGTTTAGTCCGTCGCCGTTGGGTGAAAAGGCCGTCGGCATTGCCAGGCGGGGCTGACGCGTGACATTGACCAGGTTAGAATAGCTGGCCGCCGCCAAGCCACCGCCTGTGGCCTCAATGCGGTAGCGCACGGTGCTCTGATTGGTAGGAGGCTGAGTATCTGTGTAACTCAGTCCGCTCACTGGGATAATGTCGATAGTAGAGCCATTAAGTGCCAGGCGCACCAACTGGTAGGTTACAGGAATAGAGGCATCAGGGCCTACCAGCGGCGACCAGGTAAAGCGGGCTCCTTCGGGCTGAGGATTAACAGACAGTACAACGGGAGAGGCAGGGTTGCTATCGGCTGATATGCTGCCGCAGGCATCGCGGCGGCGGGCCAGATACACCGGTGGATTGACAACGCTCAGGTTATCGGGTGTGTCGCTGATTGTGGGTGCGTTTACCACGCCCAATTCAACAGGAGTAGGGGAGGTTCGCAGAAAAGTAAGCTCATTGGGCAAGGGTTGCCCCACAGCGTTCGTAGCATAAAGCTCTACCTTATTACTGAGGGTAAAGCTCGCTATCAGTCGCGGTGGTTGTGGTGCGGTGCCGGCAGCTGTTGTCACCGAGGACTTGTTAGACCACGAAGCAGCCCGATCGACTAGAGCGGTTACCTGATACGTGTAGGTAGTACCACAACTCGCGGTGTTGTCGAAGTATTCAAAGGGGGCAGTACCGGGTAATGTGGCTATAATTACCGGATTCACGCCTGGCTCAGTCCGTTCTATCCGAAAAGTATTGATATCGGGAGAAAGAGTTTTCCACTCGAGCTTGTTTATTCCATTCGCTGACGTAGAAACCAGACTGATTGTATTAAACAAATCAACCGTGCAAACCAAGGGAGAACCTCGCAAGCCAGTGGTTAAGCCTGCACCGCAGGCCGAGGAGGGAACGATGCGGTAGCAACCAGGTAATGGGACATTGAGCACGGTATAATCCCGCACGATACCACTGCCGCTAATACGACTGGCAATAGTACGATAACCGCCCGGAGCACTCGCTTCGGCTACCTGAATCTCATACTGAAACCCGGGTTGGATGTTATCGAAATCGAATACGATATTCTTGTCACGAACCTCAAGCTTCGTGAGGACAGGAGGAGACGAAGGAGCCGGTGCGGGCGTAAAGTTTTGGGTGTTGCTGTTGCTGCACTGATTATTGCCGGTGTAGTTACCCGTTACCGTCACAGCCGTGCTGCCTGCGGGAACGGAAAACGTGCGTGGCTGGCTTCTATCCACGTTAGGAAACACGTTGTTCCCAATCTTCACGGTGTAGAGGTTAGCCGTGTACGCTTGGTCAGTAATGGTTACCTGGACAACGTCGGCGGAGCAGGAGGTGAGCGTGAAGGTGGGCGCCGGCGACGCTTTCACCTCCAGACGCTTGGAGAAAATAATACCCGACGCCCCCACTACCTGGGGGGTATTTTGGGTAATAACCACGAAGCCGCGAGTAGCGTCAGCGGCGCTAGGGGTGTATAAAGCATTGGTGGAGAAGTCAGAGCCAGTGCAGGTGACGGCGGCCCCGGTGGCGTAGCGCACAACGCTCGGGTCGAGCTGCCGACCGCTATTATCCACAAGCCTGATTTCTCGGCCCGCGCATAAGGTCGATATTTCTGTACCCGTAGAAGCATCCACGACCTTAAAATCGGCCCCCGAGTTGGGTGTGTTCTCGCAGGTTTGGGCGGGCGCCAACGTAGCCAAAAGCAACGCTGGAAGTAGAATAAAAAGACGATAGAAGTTTTTCACGAAGCTTATAACGTACCCAGGGGGTGTTTGCGTTTTCGGATGACTAAAAGTAGGAAGTTATGCCAGCATGAAAGCCTTTGCAAACTCCATCGCCTATAAGTCAAGTCCCTATATTGTTGAGAATTGAATAGGCTACCCTTAAGTAAAGAATATTTTTGCCAATGTAGGCTTTGGGAAGCCATTTAGGCGAAAAGGAGTGGCTTGATTACGGCCACTCATAAGTGCGAACGAAGGCGGCAGCGGCCTGCAAATCGGGGTACAGCACCCGATCCCGACTCACGAAAGCTACTTTTTGCCGGAAGTCCTCGACTATCTGTTCCAGTGCGGCTGAGGTTCGAGCCGGCCGCCGAAAGGCGAGTGCCTGCGCGGCGGTAAGAAGCTCAATGCCAATTAATTGCTCCACATTCTCGACTACACGGCGGGCTTTGGTAGCCGCGTTGGCTCCCATACTTACGTGGTCTTCCTGCCCATTGCTGCTCACAATGCTATCGACCGATGCGGGCGTACAGAGCTGCTTATTCTGACTCACGATGCCAGCCGCCGTGTACTGCGGAATCATGAGGCCCGAGTTGAGGCCGGGCTCTGCCACCAGGAAAGGCGGCAAACCCCGCTGCCCACTGAGCAGCTGGTACGTACGGCGCTCCGAAATGCCCCCCAGCTCGGCTACGGCTATAGCCAGAAAATCGAGGGCCAGGGCCAGGGGCTGACCATGAAAATTGCCCCCCGAAAGGATAGCATCGTCAGCGGGAAATACATTGGGGTTGTCAGTCACGGCGTTGCATTCCGTTTCCAGCACCTGCGCCACGTAAGCAAAGGCGTCGCGGGAGGCGCCGTGCACCTGCGGCTGACAGCGGAAGGAGTAAGGATCCTGAACGGCGGCTTTGGGCTGGTCCTGAAGCTCGCTGTTGGAAAGGAAGCTGCGTATGCGCTCGGCCGCGGTTACTTGCCCGGCATGCGGCCGCAATTGGTGCAAGCGAGCGTCAAAGGGCTGGTTTTGCCCCCCAAAGGCTTCCAGCGACAACGCGCCAATGGCATCAGCAGCGTTGGCCAGGCGCTGAGCGCGTAGGGTACAATGCACGCCGTACGCCAGCATGAACTGAGTGCCATTAAGCAGCGCCAGTCCTTCTTTGGCTTCCAACTCAATGGGTGGCCAGCTAAACAAGCTTAAGGCGTCGGCAGAAGCCAGGCGGTAGCCCTGATAATTTACTTCGCCCAAGCCCAGCAACGGCAGACACAGATGCGCCAGCGGCGCCAAATCGCCACTGGCCCCGAGGGAGCCCTGTTGGTACACCACCGGATACATCTCCCGATTATAAAAGTCGAGGAGGCGCTGCACGGTGGCCACCTGCACGCCGCTGTTCCCGTAGCTCAGACTCTGCGCTTTAAGCAAAAGCATCAGCCGGACTACTTCTTCGGGCACTTCGTCGCCGGTGCCACAGGCATGCGACATCAGCAGGTTCAGCTGGAGCTGGCGGCGCTGCTGGGGGGCAATTCCAGTGTTGCAGAGCGCCCCGAAGCCAGTGTTGATGCCATAAATCGGCGCATCCGACTGCTCCAGCCTGTTGCGCAAATACTCGTAGCAAGTGGCCACACGGTGCCGGGCTTGGTCGCTCAGGACCACTTTGGGCCGCTCGCGAAGCAGGTGCTCTAAGGTAGCTAGACTGAGGTGGGTGGCAGGGTCGAGGGAATACATTCGGGGTGGGAGAGTACCGATTGTGGTGTGAGCGTATTGGGACCGTTAATCCGAATTTATGATTTAGTAATCAACAGTTTGTGTTATTGAGTTAGTTTGCTCAATACGTCATCCAGAGCTAGCAACTGCTCATGGCCAGTGCTCATATTCTTGAGCTTGAAAAGGTTTTGCGCGCGCTCCTCGGAGCCTTGCAGCAGCACATAAGGAACACCTTTTTGGTCGGCGTATTTAAACTGCTTCACCAGCTTGTCTGGGGTGTGATACAACTCACTGGGAATGCCCGCCGCCCGCAACTGACGCAAAACAGGCAGCACTGAGCGGCCAGCTTCTTCATCAAAATTTACCACCAGGCAGCGCGTAGTGGTAGCTGCGTTGGGCGGAAACAGGTTCAGCTCTTCCAGGCAATCATAAAGCCTGTCGACGCCGAAGCTGAAGCCCACGCCCGACACGCCGGCCAGCCCAAAAGCGCCCGTAAGGTTGTCGTAGCGCCCGCCACCGGATACGCTGCCGATTTTGACGTTGTTAATCTTGATTTCGAAGATACAGCCGGTATAGTAGGAGAGGCCACGGGCCAACGTCGGGTCAAACTCCAGCTTGTCGAACTGGGTGAAGCCGAAGCTGGTAAGATAATTCTGCACCTCGCGTAAATCGCGTAAGCCCTTATACGCAGAGCCGTCCGAACCTTCAGTTTCGGATGGCAAGTCCGCTTTTTGGAATGCAGCGTCCAGCTTCTCCAGCTTTTCCCCATAGCTGCCGGAAGTAGCCAAAAGCTCAAATAAGTACGCGGAGGCCTGCGTTGAAAAGCCTCGCTCAGCCAGCTCTTTTTCTACGCCTTCGCGGCCTATTTTGTCCAGCTTATCAATGGCGACAAACAAATCCGACTCCTTGCCTTCGCTGCCCAGGGCCTGATAAATATTGCGCAGCACGCCCCGGTGGTTGATTTTAATCGTGAAGTCGGTGAGACCAATACCATTTAGCACCTCGCACATCATAAGCACAATCTCCGCTTCGCAGAGCAGCGAATCGGTGCCTACCACGTCGGCGTCGCACTGATAAAACTCGCGGTAACGGCCGCGCTGGGGCCGGTCGGCGCGCCACACGGGCTGAATCTGGTAGCGCTTGAAGGGGAAGGTGAGCGTGCCGCGGTTCATTACCACGTAGCGGGCAAACGGCACGGTCAGGTCGTAGCGCAGGCCTTTTTCGGCAATCTTGGGCAATACTTTGCGCGTGCCCTCCGCAATATCATCCGGCGCAACATCTTTGAGGAAGTCGCCGGAATTCAGGACTTTAAACAGCAGCTGGTCGCCTTCGTCGCCGTATTTGCCGGTGAGCACGGAGAGGTTTTCGAGCGTGGGCGTTTCGAGCGGGGCGTAGCCAAACAGCTCAAACGTACGGCGGATGACGCCGAAAATGTAGTTGCGGCGCGCCACCACGGCGGGGCCAAAGTCGCGGGTGCCTTTCGGAATGCTGGGTTTTTGGATACTCATCGAATGCAGATCAATAGGGCCGCGAAGGTAACAACGATTGGCCGCACGCCTCATCAACCGTATATCATCAACTGCAAATACAGCTGAGGCAGTAAGCGCAGCGGTGGATGAAACCCCACCGGCTATTCACAGAAAAAGCCCCCCAATGCGTTTGTGGGGGGGCTTTTTGCTGGGTAAGAGCTATTCGCTTACGCCTATGTCAGCATCGAGCAGGGAGGCAACCATGAGGGGCTGGGAAGCGGCATCCAGGTGCAGAAAGTGGTGCTGCACTTCTTCCGGCACATGGCAAAGCACGAGTCGGCGTTCCTGGCAGCGCAGGTGATATGCATAAGCAAGGAGCAGCTCAATAGCCTCCGCTGGCATGTGTTGCAGCAAGCTGCAATCTACCCACACGGCCCGCTTACTGCTTCGGCTGGCCCGAAATAGCGCCCTGCTCAGCTTCTCCTCATCGGGAGTATGCGAATCAGGCGCTAGGATGAGCAGGTAGCTTTCCGGTAATATTTCGCGATGTACATCAAGCATATAAATGTCAGACAGGGCAGCTATCACCGAGAGCCTAGCCAGTAGATATTAAGATTGATTCGGGGGCTGGCAGGTTAAGGCCAGCGTAGTTCCGACTTCGTTAAATAGTAGAGTAATCTGCGGCTAATACGTATAAGTTGTACAAAAGCTGCCTTTTTGTACTTTTTTAATTGAAATAAAATGCCGCCGCTGCTACGTCCGATGAGTTGCGCTATAATGCATTATTTAGCAAGCTGAGAAACAGGATTTTACTGAAACAAAAAAGCCGTGCGGTAATATCCGGCACGGCTTCCTCTCCTACTTTAAACTTAGTCTATACCACCTTCCGAAGGGTCTTCCGGGCCTTGTTGCTGCTGGTCGCCACGGTCGCCACGCCGGCGGCGCTCGGGCTGCTGAGCGCCGCCAAAGCGGTATGTGAAGCCCAAAAAGCCTACCCGGGTTTCGCGCTTGAAGCTGTTTTGCGATTCAAAGCCGGGTCCGAAAGAATCGAAGTTGAAGCGCAGCGTATTGAATATATCCGACACGCGCAACGTAATGCTCCCCTTGTCCTTCAGTACTGTGTATTTACCGGCAAACTCAGTAAAGAAGAACTCGCCCCGTCGGCCCTGGGCCGTAACAGCCGCCGACCGGTAGTTGGCCGATAACTGGACATCGAGCTTCTTGGTGATCGTAAAGTTGTTATTCAAACGACCTGTGTACGTGAAGTTACGGTTGTCGATATCGGTGCCGGGCGCTGTGCCTTCGATGATGTTGCGGAAGCCCGATAGGTTGGCGTTAAGCTTCCAGAAGGAGGCAACGGTAGTTGAGCCAACCAGCTCAAGGCCGTAAGCCGTGCCGCGGGCCAGGTTCAGAATGGTTTGGTTGGTAGTGGGCGCCTGGAGCTGCTCATTGAAGCCCAGCTGGCGAAAGCGCTGCACGGAGTTGTTGGTCTGGCGGTAAAAAGCGGTGGTTGTGAAGGAGTTGGACTGCCCAAAAAACTTCTGGAATCCTAGCTCATAAGAGTTTATGTATTCGGGCAGCAAAGCCGGATTGCCGCTGCGCGTATTCAGCGGCTCGGAGCGGTCGATGAAGGGATTGAGCTGGTTAACACCCGGGCGGTTGAGGCGGCGGGAGTAGCTGAGCTGCAGGCGCTGATCTTTCGTCAGGTCGTAGGCCAGTACGGCGCTTGGAAAGAGGTTTAAGTAACTGCGGGTGAACGTGGTATCCTGTATGGCAGCCGATTGGTTGCCTTCTGTGTTGGTTTGCTCCAGGCGCAGGCCCCCCTGGTAGCTCCATTTGCCGGTAGCGTTGGCATAGGTAGCGTAGCCCGCCTGAATATACTCTTCGTAAAGAAAGCGGTTGGAGAGTAAGTCGTTCTGCACTAAGGCATCGAAGAACTTATAATCGGCATCAAACTTCCGTACTACGCTTTTAAAGCCAGCCTCCAGACGGCCTTTTTCTCCGAACGGATGCACGTAGTCGAGTTGGGCTGAGGCCTGGTCGATGGCGTTGTCGAAGCGCTGGCGCTGCTGCACAAAGGGCGAGTCGTCGTAGGGAATGCGGTTCGTGATAGTTTCGCTTTCACTGCGAATGGGCGTGAATACGGCATTGGCCACCAGTTCGCGGCGGGGCTGGTCCTTCCAGGTGCGGCGGTAGTCGAGGGCGTAGTCGGTTGAGCGGTTGAACTCCCGCTCGGAGTTAGCCAGATTAAAGCTGCTACCGGGGGGCAAAATTCCTCCATTCGGGGCCGACTGCCGGTTGGCCTGACTTTCAAATTCCTGCTGCCGATTGAAGCGTGGCTGCGCGCTCAGGGTAATAGTTTGATACTCTGTCAGGTTATAGTCGAAGCCAAAGCGGCCAGCGTGGGAAGTGCGGTAGTCGAGGCCTTGCTCGTTCTGGTCTAGGATGCGGGTTTGCTCCACCGCATCGGCGTTCAGAAAAGTAGACGTCTGGAAAGAATTACCGGAGCCAACGCGCCGATCACGGCGAAAATCGTAGCTGCCGAATACGTTTAGCTTGCCTTTGCGCGCGTTCAAACTCAGCGAGCTGTTGTATTTGTCTTTGGTCCCGGCCGTCACGGTTGCGATGCCGTTCACGCCGTCTTTGCGCTCTTTCTTCAGGATGATATTAATAACGCCGGCCGTGCCCTCCGCGTCGTAGCGGGAGGAAGGGTTGGTCACGACTTCAATGCTTTGAATACTGCTGGCCGGAATCTGGTCGAGCACCGCCGAGCGGCCCCCGCCAGCGGCGCCCGTAGGTTTGCCATCCACAAAAATGGTCACGTTGCCCGACCCACGTAAGCTCACGGAGCCCGCCTGATCTACCGTTACCGACGGCACATTTTGGAGCACATCTACCGCCGAGCCGCCAGTAGTCGTGAGGTCTTTCGAGACGTCAATTACTTTTTTGTCGAGGTTATCAGTCAGAATGGCGCGCTCCCCCTGCACTACCACTTCCTTGAGGCGGGTGGTGGTAGATGCCAACCGAACGGGACCCAGCGCCACCGTCGGGCTGCCCGCACCCAGCGAAATGGGCCGCCGTACGGGGCGGTAGCCCAGAATAGTGGCCCGCAAGGTGTAGGTGCCAAACGCTACATTCTCAATAGCAAAAGTGCCGGTTTCGGTGGTCTGGGCACCCGAGATAAAGGTGGAATCCTGGGCCCGCAGCAGTACCACGTTGGCAAAGGGAATAGGCTGTCCATTGCTTTGCTCCACCAGCGAGCCGGTCACGGTGCCCGTTTGGGCTTGCGCCTGCCAGGCTGTTGCCAGAATAAGAAATAAGGCGAAAAAAGAACGTAGTTGAGCGTGAGCGCCCCTTTTTAGTAAAATTAAATACATGAGAATCAATAACAACCAAACAAAATCAATCAGCCAGAAGCCTACAGCTACCTAACGTAAAACCCGCTGCTTCAGCCGAACCGGAGCAGCGGGAATCGAGCAAAGAACCGCTTTAGCTCTAATAGGTTGCAGCCCGACAGTTAATCTGTTGGAAGTTGTCTGGGGGGCTTTTTGGATGCCTGCCGAGCTTGATAAAGTACGGAGGCAGCAAAAGGTGCCTTCAGAGCGGCCCGCAGGCCGCTGGTGCGCAAGCCCCGGTTTGTCCAGTCGTTGCAGGTGCGCAGGAGGTGATACTTGTCTTTGGCCCTGACAAAAAAATCGTCGGGAGTATAGCCAGCTGCGTTCATCAGCAACGGCCGGCCTGCCGAATCGGTTTGCCATGACTGCACCACGAAGGCGGTAAGCTGGCGGTACTGCGCTTCGGAAATAAGCAGTGGCACCACTCGCTCGCTAGGCTGGGGGGCATTTTTATAAAAATCGACGTGTAAAAGCGTGGGTGATGGGAAAGCGGCTCGCAACGTAGCGCCGAGTCCCGGAAATTGCCTCCCATACGAGCCCAGATAAAAGCCCTCATTGCCCCAGCCAAAGCCAATATACTCATACCGTCCAAACTTGCTGACCACCGTCGAATCATTCAGCTTTTGGAGCCAATTGGTGGCAGTGCGGGGCTCGCGCACGGGAAATACCAGGTCGGAGTGAACGCCATTGGACACTACAAAAACCTGAATTCCATCAGGTGTCTGCCGAAAGTCGCTGTTCACGGGCACCAGCGTACCCGTCATCAGCAGTAAAATGAAGGCGACAAATGCAGCCATGAGCCAGCGTAAGAACATAAAGGCCCAAGTAGTGGCTTTTTTGAATAGCGCCAACTTCCGGATCGCATTTCATACTGAAAAGGCGCTGGGGGGCTTTTATGCAGCCGCCCGGCTTACTGCTCTGGCCGGAGAGCAACAAGTCGGGCGGATAGAAGAGCACTAAAAGGCAGTGGTCGACTAGCGAACTGTTAAGGTGCTGGCAGTCAGCGTACGGCTGGCCGAAGCTACCTTAGCCTGACGGATGATGGGAGCGTCTTTTTTAGAGGGCCGCACAGCCAGTCCGCGCATCAGCGGCTGCATTTCAACCGAGCCGAGTGCAACTCTGCCCTGCAACATGCTAAGCGATACAACGGGCTTCAACGACTTGTAACCCAGTACGGTAGTGCGCACCGTGTAGTCACCCAGCGGTATATTATTGAACTTGAAAGTGCCCTCCGCATCGGTTGCCACGCTACGAACAAAAGAGTGATCATCGGCGCGGAGCAGAACTACGTTGGCAAAAGGAATTGGCTCCTGGGTTTCGCCATCGAGAAGCTGACCGGTAAGACGGCCGTTCTCGGGGCCGGAAGCAACTAATTGAAGGCTACCTAAAACGAAGATAAGAGCAGCAAGGAAGCGGTTGATGACAGAGGATTTCATGGCGATTTGAAAGTTTAGAAAGGAGAGGAAAAGGAGCCACCTGGGCACAGGGGAACAGCCGCGGTTCTGTTCGGGGAGTGAGGCAGGTAACTAGAAAAAGACGATTAGCGAGCCCAGATGGTCGGGCGCCGGGGGCGCGAACCTAGTGGGGCGGGAGGCTCCAACCCGTCAGGCTGGAAGCGGCTCCGGTGGGTGGCTTGATAGGGGTGCTGGTTGAAAGAAGCACTACCACGAACCGGAAGAGAACACTATAAAGATAGTTAACAGTACTATGTAAAGCAAGGTACTTGTTAAAATTTTTTTTTTTAGGGTTGAGAAAGAGCGGACTGGGAGAAAAAGGAGAGGCTGAAGGAGGGTGCGTAAGAGTTCGGATTCATCTTCGAATTGCTTTCAGGGGTATAGATGCAGAAGCGATTAGGAGGGCTGCCTGACACCTGAAATATTTTTTAAAATGTGTTGAATGTTGCGTGTATAGGGTTGAAACGGCTTTTTTCGGGACGAAATTTTTGACGAACTACTGAATCCATTCCGGGCCACCAAGTAACACTCATTGAATCATCTTGAGGATTTGCTCAGTTATTCAATCAGTAAAGACCACGTCCAAGTGACACCCGATGACCCGGAATAGCTGCAAGGCTATCGTAAGGCTAGCCGCCGAAACCACCGCCGTTCTGCGGTGCGGCTTCTATTTTCTTGGGGGGCTTATTGGAGCCGAAATACCAGGAGAAGCCTACATATCCAACCTGCGTTTCCCACTTGTTATTGTAAGTGGCCTCGAAATTTTCTGAGTAGGCCGTGATGCGCTGGCGCTGGGTGTTGAATACGTCGCTGAGGCGGAGCGTGAGGGCCGCCCGATCTTGAAACAGGCGGTGACGCAAGGCCAGATCCACGGACCCAACCGGCGCTAAGCGGCCCTGAGGCGTGAGCACCGCTGCCCGGTAGTTGCTGGTGAGTTGCACATCCAGCTTGGGCGTCGGCATGAAGGTATTGAGCAAACGCAGGGTGCCCGTAAGGTTGCGCTGGCTGGCTTCGGTGCCGGTAGCGGCTGTAATGCTATTGCGAAACAACGAGCCGTTGGCGGTCAGCTTCCACCACTTCGCTAAGGGCTGATTAATGGACATTTCAGCTCCCAGGCTGGTACTTTGTCCGAAGTTCTGGAAGTATTCTGCCATGATAACGCCTGGTGTATTCAGCAGTCGAGTGGCCGTGGTATCTATCCGGCGGAAGCGCTGAATGGCGTTGTTGGTTTGGCGGTAAAAAAGGGTGGAAGTGACGGTGGCGTCGCCCATCGTTATCTGGTGGCCCAGCTCAAAGGAGTTGATATACTCGGGCCGCAGGCTGGGGTCGCCGATGCGGTAGTTGCGCTGGTCCATGTAGATGGGCAGAGGCAGCTGCTGCATAAAGCCCGGACGGTTGAGGCGACGGGAGTAGCTGGCTTGCAGCCTCTGATCGTGCTTACTTATCGTGCGGGCCACGGTAGCGGAAGGGAATACATTCAGGTAATCGAGCTCAAAGTTGCCCCGGCCGCCGCGCACTTCTCCCTGCGTATTGGTGTATTCGGCCCGCAAGCCGCCCTGGTAGCTCCAGTTGCCGACCGCGTGCTGGCCCGTGATGTAGCCTGCTTGCACAAAATCCTTGACGTCATAAGCGAAGGAGCGGTCGGCGTCGCGGAAATACGTAGGCTGGTCGGCGACCGTCTGTACCAAAAAGTCATCCGTGCCTCCATTCGTTTCCCACTCCGTTTTCAGGCCTGCATCCAGCCGGCTTTTCTCGCCCAGCGGATGCGCATAGTCAACCTGGCCGTTAAGCGCGTGAATACGAACCCGAAAATCCTGCTTCCAGCCCAACTGAGCTACCTCATCATTGGTAAACTGCTGTCCTACTACCACATCGGCCCACAGGCGGGTGTAGCCCGTGCTGGCCGTTAGCTCCCGGCCTTTCTGCTCAGCCCAGGTGCGCTTGTAATCCGCCGATACGTCGGCCGTCTTAACATCTTCGGTCACCACCGAGCGCGTTTGCTGGAGTATCGGGTCTTGGTCGCCGGTGCGAAGTAGGGCAGTTTGATTCATCACGTTCGGGTCGGCCCGATTGAAGTTGGGCTGCACCGTCAGGGAAATGGTCTGCTCGGGCGAAATCGTATAGTCGAGGCCCACGCGCCCGCCGTGGTTGCGGTTGTGGCGCAGACCAGTGGCCTGCTGATCGGTGGTGCGCAATACGCCTTCCACGGTAGCCAGCTGGCGCATCGTGTTGCGGCTGCGGTAGTGGTCGTCGCGGGCGTCATAAGAGCCGAACACATTAAGTTTGCCGGTCCGGCGGTTAAAGCTCAACGACGTATTGTACTTGTCGCGGGTGCCCACATTGGCCACGGCGGAGCCATTCCAGCCATCTTTTTTCTGCTTTTTGAGAATGATGTTGATGACCCCGCCGGCGCCGGCCGCATCGTAGCGGGCCGAGGGATTGGTTACGACTTCAATGCTTTGAATACTGCTGGCCGGAATCTGCTCCAGGCGGGTGCCAGTGCCGCCCGAGGCGGCCCCGGAGTTCTTGCCATCAATCAGCACCGTGATATTGCTGGTGCCGCGCATGCTCACGGTGCCGTTCTGGTCCACCGACACAGAAGGAACGTTTTGGAGCACATTTACGGCCGTGCCGCCTACGCTGCTCAGGTCCTTCTCAACGTTAATGACCTTCTTATCAAGGTTGTCAACTACGGCTGCCCGCTCGCCCTGCACCGTCACGCCGGCCAGTTGAGTGGCTGTGGGGGGCAATTTCAAGGAGCCGAGCTTTACTTCAGGCGCCGCTTCCGTAATAGAAACCAGGCGCCGGCCCGCCTGGTAGCCTATCACGGTAGCGCGAAGCATATATTTGCCCTGTGCCACGGGTGCTATTTCAAACGAGCCATTCTCACCCGTTTGAGCACCCGCCACGAAGCTGGAATCCTGGGCCCGCAGCAGTACCACGTTGGCAAACGGTAGCGCCTGCCCATTACTGGCATCAAGCAAAATGCCCGAAACAGCGCCCTGGGGGGCTTTTTGCTGACCCCGTACTGCGTTTGGTAAGAGCACAAGAAGGAGCCCCAGGCACCGCAGCGCCCAGCGAAGAGTAGAAGAGGAGTTCATAAGAGAAGGAGAGAGGAGTGGAAAAATTTGGGCAATAGGGTGATGTTCCAGACGGCCGCGGTTCCGCTGGTTACCCCATTTGCAGGGTTTCACTCGATAAAAAACAGGTTAGGACGGGTGCTGGTAGTGTACCGCAATGCAAGGCTTTGCTTCACGTCGCAGGTAGTACAAGCTGCCCTTCAGCAGTGGGCGCTTACGTGGTGTGTACCCGTGGTTGCGCCCCTGGCTTCTGCCGTTCCGAAAGCCCCGGTTGGGCTTGGTGGAGCGACAGGTAGTAGCTCAGATTACTGGAACAAATATATCAGAAGGTACTATGTGAAGCAAGGTACTATGATAAATATTTTGGTGATTAGGTATGATAGGTTTGGATAGTTACCTGCTCGCCGACCTGGCGCAAAGTCAAAAAGCCCCCCAGAACTAGTCTGGGGGGCTTTTTTCAGTTTAAGCTGATGCTACTTACTGTCTGTTACCTCTTCGCCATTGCGAAAGGTCTTTTTCTGCTTGATCGTCTTGCCATCGGGGCCGAAGTAGGTCCAGACGCCGGTTTCCTTATTGTTGCGGAAGGCGCCTGTCACCTCTGGCGTACCATCTTCGCGGAGCTGGCGGTAAGCACCGACTTTTAATCCCTTCACGTAAGTCGTTTCGGATTTCAGCTTGCCCGAAGCATAAAACTCTTGTCCTAAGCCGGTTGGGCGGCCGTTTTCATACAACAGCTTGGTTTTCATTGCGCCGGTAGGGTAGTAGGTCAGCTTCTCCCCGGCCAGCCGGCCGTTTACATAGGTTTCCTGGGTTTGCACCTGCTTGCCATCAGGGTAAAAAGTGCGCCACGTGCCAGCAGGCAAATTATTTTTATACTGCTGCTCCAGCTTCACCCCACCCGACTCATAGTAAGCGGTTATTTTCCGGTCGCGGGCCTGGTTGCTGTAGTCCGTCTGCTTCTCCAGCTTCCCCGATTCATAGAAATCCTGATTTTGACCCGTTAATACGCCGGCCTTGTAGTTCAGCTTACTCTTTACGGCTCCACTTTCATAGTACGCTTTTGCCGGGCCATCGAGGTTAGCAGTGCCGGCACCGGGGGCGGCACCTTTGGTCAGGTCGTCGCCGAGAGGATTGGTCACGCGGCGGGTCTGGAGGGCAGCCGCGACGTAATTGCCTTCCGTACGCAGCTTACCCGAACGGTAGTAGCTTTTCTGGGTGCCCTTGCCAGCTTTGTCGATTATGACTTCGCTTTCCAGCTGCCCGTTGTCAAAGTAGGTTTTGTAGGGGCCAGCCAACAGGCCATTGTTATACGTTGACTCGCTTTGCAGCTGACCGTTAGGGTGGTACGTTTTCGTAGGGCCATTGGCCTGGCCGTTCTTATACGTGGTTTCTACCTTGGGCTTACCCGATGGATATAACTCCCGCACGGCACCCACCGGTTGCCCATTTACCAGCGATGTTTCCAGCTTAATGGCCCCGCTTGGGTGGTAGGTTTTGAGCGTGCCATCCGGCTGATCGTTGGCATAAGTGCCTTCCTGAGCTAGTTTGCCAGTGGCGTAGTACGTTTTGAAAGGGCCCTGGCGCAAACCCTGCTTAAACGTCACTTCCAGTCGCCGCTGCCCGTTTTCGAAGAACTCCACATAGGCACTATCCCGCTTGCCGCCGGCATAGCTAGTCTGGGCTTCTACTTTGCCAGAGCGGTAAAAACGCTTGTAAGGCCCTTCCATGATGGTATCGGCGGGGCTCACCAAAGCGGAGTACACTTCGCGCACCACGGTATTGGTTGAGTCGCGGTAGCTCACCAGGCGGCGCAGCTTCTGCGCCTGAGCCGTGGTGGAAAGCAGCAGTAACAGGAAAATAACTCGTTTCATAGACGCAAGAACGCAGGAAAAAGCGGCAAAGTGCATTGGTGGGCCTTACGGCCCTATTCAGATAAAGCAAAGCAGAATTAGTGCATCAAAAAAGCCCCCCAGAAGGTATCTGGGGGGCTTTTTATCCTCAAAAGAAGCTCTATAGCTTTTCCAGTACAATGCTGCTGGCGCCACCGCCGCCATTGCAGATGCCCGTCACGCCGATTTTGCCGCCTTCATTCTGCATCACGTTCAGCAGCGTCGTCACGATGCGTGCGCCCGAAGCCCCCAGCGGATGACCCAACGACACGGCCCCGCCGTACACATTTACCTTGTCACCTTCCAGGTTCAGCAGCTTGTTGTTAGCCAATGATACCACCGAGAAAGCCTCGTTGATTTCGTAGAAATCAACTTCGCTGGCGTTTACACCAGCGTGCTTCAAGGCTTTCGGAATAGCCAGCGAAGGTGAAGTCGTGAACCACTCCGGCGCCTGCTCAGCATCAGCAAAACCCCTTATGCGAGCCAATGGCTTGATGCCCAACTCATCGGCCTTTTCACGGCTCATAAGCAGCACAGCAGCAGCTCCGTCATTCAGGGTAGAAGCGTTGGCGGCCGTTACGGTGCCATCCTTTATAAATGCAGGCTTGAGGCCAGCTACTTTGGTGAAGTCCACCTTCAGGTATTCTTCATCATCTTCGATAACAGTGGTTTTGCCCCGGCTTTCGATAGTGATGGGAATGATTTCGTCCTTCTTTTTGCCAGCTTTGGCTGCCTTCGCGCTGCGCGTGTAGCTTTCAATGGCAAACTCATCCTGCTGCTCGCGGGTAAAGCCCATTTCCTTGGCTGTATGCTCGGCCGCGTTACCCATAGCGTAGTCGTTGTAAGGGTCCCAGAGGCCGTCTTTCATCAGGCCGTCGATCATCTGGGAATGGCCGTACTTAGCGCCAAAACGAGCTTTATCGAGGTAATAAGGCACATTGGACATGCTTTCCATGCCCCCAGCCAAAATTACGTCCGCTTGCCCCAGCATAATAGCCTGAGCAGCAAACATGATTGCTTTCGTGCCCGAAGCACATACCTTATTAACGGTGGTGCACTCAACGGTGTCAGGCAAACCAGCTTTCTTGGCGGCCTGCCGGGCGGGGGCCTGGCCAAGGTTGGCCGAAATCACGTTGCCCATAATTACCTGCTGCACTTCCTTCGGATCAACGCCAGCTTTCTCTAGAGCCCCTTTCAAGGCAATACCGCCCAGATCGGTGGCCGAAAGCGAGGCGAGGCTACCGCCAAAACTGCCAATCGGCGTACGCACGGCGGCAACAATAACTACTTCTTTAACTTGCATAAAAATGGGTGGAAGTGGGGGTGGATCAGAAAAATGAAGCCGAAGCTTCGGCCCGTAAAAGTACGAATAACCCGAGTAGCGTCCGCTCTCCCAGCATTTATTGCCTTCGTTTTTATAGTACTTACCAGGCTGGTTTGTCGCTGGCCTGCTTACGAACTGCTCGCCGCGGCAGCTGCTGAAGGTATTGCTGTTCAGCCGCTCCCAACGACTCCAGTATTTGCCGGGCCCGGCCCGTGCTGAGTTGCATTTGCTGCAAGCGTGCCCGCTGGGTCTGGAGCTGGGTCTCGTCGAGGTCAGCTACTTCAGTGCCGGACCGCCGGCTACGACCCTCGTTTGCCTCTTCACCCCCGGCCTCGTCGTTGAGGCCACGCACATTGCCGGCTTCCGAGCCCCTAGCCACATTACGCTCAGCGCCTTCACCAGGCTCGAAGCCACCACGAGCCATAGTACCAGGATTTACCCCCGGCTGATTATTATTCGGCTGGCCTGATTTGTTTGGTTGCTGCTGGGGGGCATTTTGAGGGTTGGTGGGCAAATTGGAGTCGTCAAGTTGGCCTTTACGGTCATTGCCTGCCCGCGCCTGGCGCTGGTTAGCCGCATCCTTAGAATTAGGCGCACCTTGCTCTGGTTTGGGATTCGAGGCGTCACTAGGAGAAGGTGGTGGAATGCGGGGTGAATTGAGTCGGCGTGCCAGATAATCGCGTAGCACTTCGTAGTTATAGCGCGCTTCGGCATTCGTGGGATCGGCCAGTAACGACTGCCGCAGCAGAGTCACGGCCTGTGCGAATTCGCCTCCCTGCACGGCCAACACGGCTAACTGCTGCTGAGCCACACTGCGTATAGCTGGCGTTTTGCTGGTAATAAGGAGGCTATAGTATGATTTGGCTGCTGCCTCCCGGCCAACCCGGTTGCAGGCATGCGCCAGATTCAGGATAGCGGCTTCATCCTTGGTTCCTAATTCATCCACGGCCCGCTGATAAGCCTGGACAGCCTGGGCAAAATTTTGGCGGGCGTAAGCAGCCGCTCCTTCCTGCACAGCCACGTTTCGGTCACGGATGCGGGTGAAGCCTCCCCAGCCCCCGATCATCAGCAAAAAAAGTAGCAGCACATTCTTCACGGCTTTATTACGCGAACAGTAATAACAATATCTAACGCCAGTAGCACCAACGCCAGCAACAGCGGAAATCGGTAGCGGTTATCGGCCACGGCCACGGTGCGCACCTGCTCTGCTTGCCCCTCAAGGCGGTTGAGGGCATTCACTAACAACGGAAACTCGTTGCGCCGGTCAGTCAGTTCAAAATATTGCCCCCCAGTTTGCTGCGCAAGCCGGCGTAGCGTAGTAGGCATCAGCCGCGTGACTGCCTCCCGGCCTTTATTATCACGCACATATCCACCGCTGGTAAGGCGAGGAACGCGCGCGCCTTCCAGAGTACCAACGCCTACAGTGTATAGGCGCACCCCAGAGCGGGCCAGCAGCCGTAAGGTGGGCTCTACGTTTTCGCCAAAGTCTTCTCCATCACTTATAACGACTACCGCTGTAGAACGGGCTGCCGAACCTAGTGGCCGTTTCGTTGCCTCCAAGCGTGTCAAAACTAACTCCAACGGCGGCACCAAGTCAGTACTGCCAACAGGCACTAAACTAGTTTGAAGGGTAGAAATAAAAAGACGGAGCGCGCTCTGGTCGTACGTTAGCGGGCATTGCACATAGGCGTCAGCCGCAAAAACCAGCAGCCCAATCCGATCAGCCTGAAAACGGCTTATCAACTGGGTAAGCTCCGCTTTTGCTTTTTGCAGGCGAGATGGAATTACGTCAGTAGCGTCCATGGAACGCGAAAGGTCAACGAGTAGCCATACATCTTTGCCCGCTGTGCGCACCGGCTGCTGCGTAACACCGTAAGCTGGCCCAAGCAAGGCCACCAGAAATAAACCAAAGTAAACCGTTCGCAAAAGTAGTTTCCAGCCAAGGTGCCAGCCCCGCTGGCCCAAAGGTGCTGCCAATCGCCTCGTACGGATCGCGTAGCCAACATACAGGATCAGGAAGATACCTGCGCAAGCCAACTCAAGCCAGGAAAGGGGATAAGCCCAATTCATAAAAAAAATACGACTAATGCAGTAGGTACTATAAATAAATGATCAGCTGTCCAACTATGCAGTTACTCAGGCTACTGCAACAAATATAGCGGCCTATTACTAGCCAGGCGCAGGGATAGCGGGATAAGTAAAGGAAGATATTTTTTTTCGAGAAGGCTGTTTCTTCGCTTCTAGTTGTATATTTGCGCACTCTTCGACCGGAAGAGACCTGTTTTGGAGAGATGGGTGAGTGGCTGAAACCAGTAGTTTGCTAAACTGCCGTAGCTCTAAAGGCTACCGGGGGTTCGAATCCCCCTCTCTCCGCATTCCTTTTCCATGAGGAATCAAGAATGAGCAACGAGGAATTGCAAATAGATTCTTCACTCTCAGTTCTTATTCCTCATTCTCTTTTCGGGGTGTAGCGTAGCCCGGTATCGCGCCTGCTTTGGGAGCAGGAGGCCGCAGGTTCGAATCCTGCCACCCCGACACATTTCCCAAAAAAGGCCTTTTGCAAACAGCAAAAGGCCTTTTTTATGTAACCTAGCTTTCTGTTTTTAAAAGCTTTGTTTTTTGCCTCGTTAGCTCAGTTGGATAGAGCGGCTGCCTTCTAAGCAGTAGGTCAGGAGTTCGAATCTCTTACGGGGTACTTTGATAATCAGCCACTTAGTATCAATGCTAGGTGGCTTTTTTGTTGCCGGTTCATACAGCGGTTCATACAACTGTACTACTCACGGGATTTAAGTAGAATTTTAAAACTTTGGTTAGCTACTCAACGGGATTTGCTGGTAGCTGATTGGCAAGCCATATTTATCTACTAGTTTTTGCAGGTATTCCTTTGCTATCGTAGTAGGTGCGTGATAGGAAACTATGACCAGTTCCTCAGATAGGTCATTATTACCCCAATGGGCATATTCTAACATTTGTCCCAAGGCCTCACGAATACAGGCTCGTAGTGTAGGTAATACTTTCACTTCATAAAATACCTGCTGTCCATTTGCCCGCTCCCGAACTACGTCTAATCGCTTCTTGTCAGGCATGATACAAGCTTCTCGCGCAATTAAATCTCCAGGAAACTCTTTCTTCAGTTGCTTTATCAATTTTTCCTGAACCTGATCGTGTAGTCCTTCTAATTCAATTAGACGAGCTTGTGTCTGACGAGTTCGCTGCTGAATAGGACTGCCGACGGCAGGCTTTAATGCCACGTGGCGTATGCCAACTGGTGATAGGTCGCCTGGAGTTAAAGGGGCGAAATCATGAAACAATACATAGCGTTGACTGCGGCTCCAATCCTCAATATTATCAATCAATAGCAGCCCATCATCTGTATCGGGTCGCTCCACGTCCTCTGGTTTAAACCGCAAGTTAAATGGTCCTGGTGCGAACTCTCCCATATCAATTTTGCCACTTGCGCCTACTGCCACCAAATCATCCTCCATGGTAGTATACCATTTCTTGCGCTTGTAAGCTAGTTCTGCTTCTTGACGTTCTTGAGCTGTTAACACAATAGCATTGCGAATACGACCGGCGTAGAAGTACGTACCTGTAGATTCATTACGCGTAAATAGCCTAATATCAAACGTCTGCCCTTCGTATGTGGAGCGTTCTTTACCAGTATTTAGCGGTTGCAGAAATCCATAATGGTAGCCTTGTAATAAACGCTCAAAATTGAAGAGCCATTCTTCAGCCCCAAACCCGGCAAAGCTGCTGCTCTCGTGACTGCCAACTGCGGTACTCTTACCCTCCGCTCCTGAAGGGCGCTGCCATCCAAGAGTATTCCAACAAATGCGCGCTAAACGGTTACGAACTGGGTCAGCGCCTTGCCAGGTAAACTGCTGAGCCGCTTCATAATGGGTACGATGCTGCTCTATAAATTTTTTGCTTGCACTTAGCAAATGTTTCCAATTCCATTTAGTTAGCTCGGGCATCGAGAGTCGCTGCCAATGAGCTGCCGCGGTTTCGCATTGCAAATAATTATCAAACCGGGCTACTAACCGTTCATCGAGCCCCTTACTGCCCGTACGCATACAGTCCAGTTTCAATACTAGTTCCTGCTTCAGACCATCAACGCCCACAGTGAAAAAGATCTGCCGACCTTGATCCTCTTCCCGGTAGATCTTTGCCCAAGTATAGTGTCGGAACGTACGACGCATCCGCTGGCGCCCATCTGCCTGACGCTTCGTCTTGCCTGCTTTTTTGACTACTGAGCGTCGACATTCCATTACCCACCCATCGGCAGCAAGCTCCTCTGCAAGCTGTTGAGCCCAATAGCGGGTTTTTTCCCATACCCCCCACGCTAAGGTCTGTTCTACTTGTTTGGCTGTGGTAGTGCCTTTGTGCTCTTGATCTGCATACTGGTGGAGTAGTGCAACATCTTCATGGCTAAAGAAGTCCATTTATCAACTGGGGCTAGAAATAGGAAGCAGATGACATGAATAACTTTTGTGACTTACCGAGTACAGAGCAAACCACTGTATTTACTAGAAAACTTGTTCTTAATATTTCTTTAAGCGCTCGATTAGCACGAGGGTGACCAATAAATAGTTGTAATTGGAGGGATTAGATATTACTCCTTAAACAGTGTTGAAAATAAAAGCCACTCTATATCAACTTGATTTATAACTACCATATAACGTCCACGCGATTCATCTTCTAGTGATACATCTGTGAATGGACCTGGATAATAGTAGGCCTGGGGAATGGCTTCGTATGCAGGCTCTACGATTTGCGAGTAGAAGCTTGACCGATTTTGAATATCATTATTAGTTAGTAGATTGACTACTGGCAAATTTCGAGTTTTCCTATTAACCTGGTTAAAGATTTTATGCCACGGCAAGACCTTTCGAGGTGATGCTTTTAAGCGAATGTTTGTATGAAAATCACTGTATTTCGGATTTGCTCCCTTTATACATGCTTTTCCAACCAAGTAGGGATCTACCAACGAACAACCTAGAGCTCCATAGCCTACAACCGAACCGTGAGGTTGCTTCCGGGCAACATAATAGCTTAATGATTTTTGGGTGAAGCCATTATAAAATAAGTAGTAAGGCTCACACCATATACCTGCTGCTTGGCTTTTTCGCTTCAAACGTTTAAGCAAAGTCCACTGTTGATGACTTTCATGTTTGACGCTTTTATAAATTTTATTATTAAATAATACTTTAGCTTGTAAGGGAAACCAGTAGTAGTTCTGACTATAGTCCTGAATGAATAAGTCTATGTCATGCCCATATGTGACCTCATCTTTAGCCTTCCAGATAGTAATACCACTGTTATGACGACCATGAGTAAAACGCTTTAAATAAAATATAATATCATCTGTAATGCCAATTTCAGCTTTATCTAGTCCAAATTTGTGTCGCTGGCCTAAATCTTTCCACAGATATTCAGCTATTTTCTTAAATAGTTTGGGTATTGCTGGGTCAATCATATAAGCTATTAAGTGTTATGAGAAGGCTTCTAAAGAGATCAGATGTAAAGTATGATGAATGAAGTTTTGCGCGTCGGTTGAAGCTTAAATAAAGGTGTAATTCGCGGTTGGATTTTACTGATTTTACAAATCAATAAATATAGTGTGCTATCAGTGACGAATTTTTCAAGTTGATGTATATGTTCTAGTTCGATTATTCATCCAATTCGGCCTCTTCAGGCTGCTCGATGATTTGCTTATATGACTCCTCTACTAAATCCATATCACGGTGCCTTTCCTCTAGAAAATCAGTCATAACCTTGACATACTCCGGGAAAGTCAGCTTCTCAAACCGCAGCCTATAACGGTCACAGAAATCTTCCTTTTGATCAAGGAATATCTGATAAAGCGTGCCCATATAATCAGCGCCTGGAAGCGGTTCCTCGTTAGTAGGAATACGCATGCTCAACCAGTCCCGCACACTGCTAATGATTCCTTCTACTGTGTCGCCGTGAGCACTAGGGTCTTCACCGCCTAAGTCGGTTAAGTATTTCTTGTATTCATGCGCTTTGGTGTCGAGCACTAAATATTCCTTTTCTAAATCGTAGGACTTGCCAAAATACTGGCAGCCAATAAATACCCCTAATTCCAAGGGCATATTATTGCGAGGCTCCTGACCCGATACGCTGCGCGATACATCATGAATACCATAGCGGCACTCACCTATAATATCCAATATGCGTGGGAATCGATAATTCTGTGTACTGGCTTCTAAAGCACAGCGAGCAATAAATCCGGCATGGTGGATGGTAAACACCATGGCGTGAAAAAGAGGTTTGTATTTATCGTCGAAGGGGCAGTTGATGAATACATTATAATCGTATTGCTCATGCTTCCGGCGTCTGGGCGGAGCGGGACGGCGAGTTTTCATCCTACTTCTTCCGTCTAGTATTATCTGCTGACCTCTTTGCTGGACTAGCAGCAGTTGACTTAGCGACTGTTCCGCCTGCCTTCTTCGTACTTGTGCTGCTAGAAGACGAGGCTGTCTTTTTAACCGTTGCTTTTTTGGTGCTTGCTGCGGCGGGAGCGGATTTAGTGGCAGCCGCGATAATGGTTGCGTTCTTTCGCACGGGGCGATTACCATATAACGCCCGATACTCTTCTCGTAAGGTTCCTAGCTTTTTGTCGCTGCGGGCATCTGACCCGTCTGGATTGCGGATAGCACCCTTGGCAAGACCGAGTTTTTTTTCCAGGTTTCCGATTTTGATATCGGACCGGTCTTTACGTGGCATAGAATGGACAAGCGAGCAAGTAGCAGAAGGGCTAAATGTAGCAAATAAACCCGTCCGTTTATCCTGATTTATCTGCTCACGACTTACCCCAAGTCAAAGCTCTCGTATGCCGCCAGCTCGCCGCCATTCAACGCCTCACGGTGCAACCGCCAGTTAGGCATAAACTGATCCAGCAGCCCCCGGAATCGCTCATTATGAGTTCGCTCCAGTAAGTGAATAAGCTCATGCACCACCACGTATTCCAGTAGGTGCGGCGCTACCTTCGCCAGCTCAAGGTTCAGCCAGATGCGGCGCGCCTCAATATTGCAGGTGCCCCACTTGGTCTTCATCAGCTTTACCTGCCAGTCTTGAGCCTGTACACCAATCCGTGGCTCCCATTTAGCCGCTAGCGCAGGCAGCTGATTCTTTAACTGCTCCCGATACCAAGTCTGTAGCACCCGTCCCCGCGCCACTACGTCACTATTGGGCCGTACGTACATCGTCAGGTAGGCATTGCCGCGTAGCTCTATCCGATTAGATCCAGTAGTGATTTCTCGCACTTCCAATCGGTAGCGCTGCCCCCGGAAGTAATGGGTTTCGCCATCCACGTACTGACGTAGGGGTTGTCGCTCCTGATTTTCGAACTTGGCCTGCTGAGCATGTATCCAACTAAGCCGGCCAATCACCAGCCGGCGTACCGAATCATCATCTACCAGTAGGGGGGTAGCCACCCGCACCTTGCCATCGGGCGGAAGCACGGCTAAGTGCACGTTGCGGATGTTCTTACGCACTATCTCTACCTCTATCTCGCCTACTTGCATTGTGCCTGCTATGTCCGTGTTGTGGGTGCTCTTATTTTTAAAATCAATGGCCTGTCAGTACATAAGTTTCCGTTAGGCCCTTGCGCGTAAATAGTTCTTCTTGGCGCTGCGCTGACACCAAGAGTATGTCAATTTCTTGGTCGTTATCATCCCAAAATGGATGGCTAAACAACCGCTCCAGGTAATCGTTCAAGGCTTCCTTTTGAGAATCTGTGATGTCCGACCTATACAGCTTCTTGGTTCTGTCGTCAGTGGTAATCAGGTGCAAGGCTACATTCAGTACGCTTTCTAAGTAGGGAGCCCAGGTCAGCACGGCTCCTTTATGCCAGATACGGCGCACTTTCCGCTGCTCATTAGTCAGACTGGTGCCCTTCGGTGCTGCTATCCAACCCGCTAATTTAGTCTGCTCCACCAGGATGCTAGCTAAAACGCCAAAGTTGCGGGCTTCTTGGTCCCGACGATCTTGGTCCGTGTTAAAGCGTGCTTTAGAGGGTGCTAGATAGAGTACAGCCGGGTATATAGTCTTGTCGAGCAAATCCTGCGTCATAGGCATCAACAGGTCCCGCGAAGCTTCAGCCACGTAGGGCTTGAGTGCTGACATCCCTAACACTGCTGTCTTGATAGAGGCCTTTAGCGCGCCATGAGCTTCTGAGCGTGACATGCCTCGGTTACTCATCATGAATGCCACAAACTGCTCCTCTGTATGAGATTCTACGGGCTTATCTTCTAAAAACTGATCCAGCAAATCCCGGTATATGACCGATAACCTGTCCAGCAGTGTCGAAGTATAAAATGGTACCTGTTTGAGCTTTGAGTGCGCATCCAAGTTGGTGCGCATCAAGGCATCGAACAAGTTCCGCTGCCCGCTCGTCTCTTCTGGTGAGACGTAGATCTTCATATCTACTTCAGTCGCACCGTTTAGCACCTGAGCCGCTAACTTATGCTGACCATCAAACAACCGCAGCCGATTGCCTACTAATCGCGCAATAGAGGGCGCAAGTTGTGGCCGCTCACGCAAGTGGTTGCGCAACTCCACTAGTCGACGATAATCTATTACGCGGGGTTGCAGGCCTTCCTGATCATCGTTTTCCAGCCACCGTACGGGTACGCGGGAATAGAAATACGGTACTTGCAAAATGGGCTCATGATATGTTCCAAAGTTTTTCGTCGTACTTCCTTCTGCTATAACAACGGTGCTATCGTTTACTTGGCAAACCAGCTTGGCTGGCGTTATTTCTTTTAATTGAAATATGTCCTGGAGCTTGATATTGTTCTTCTTCTCCTCAAATAGCTTCTCCAGCCGGTAATTGTCCCGTGCCTCATACAGCGTCTTAATGCCCTTCTTGCGGTTGTATTCCTTCTTCACCACGCGTACGTTCACCAGGTCCGAGGGTCCATCCAGGGCCCACGCCGTTAGGTGGTCGAATTCATAGCTGTCCGTAGCCGCCGCGTCGATGGCTTCCGCCGAGATAAAGCACCGTAGCAGCCCATCTGTGCTACGCTGCTGCTGAACAACCTGATCCTTTTCTCCCGCTGATAGTTGTCGTTTGCTCATGTTTCTAAATTCGTGTAAGTAGATAGCCTGATAAATTCCTATTTGTATTCCCTATGCAGCCGCACCACTTCCAGTAGCTTCTCCGCCGCTTCCTTATCTAGCCCGCAGGCCACTACGGCGTTGCGCACCTCGATTTCCTTACCTCGGTTGCCAATCCAGTTATCCTTTTTCACGTACTGAATGGCCTCGTCAGCCGCCAACGCCAGCTCCTCGTTGTTCTCCAGCTGATTGTAGAGCGCCTTCTTACCCGGTGTATCCAGGGAAGTAGGGTAGGCCGGACCAGTGGCTGACTCCTTCGCTTTCATCTTCCGGCACAGCTCCGTAATCTTCGCTAGGTACTCCTCATACGCTGCTGCTCCTAGCCGCCGCTCCTCTACCAGCGCCTCCAGCAGCTGCGACATGGTCTCGTAGTACTTGGGGTCCGTGGCCGATTCCTGAATAATAAGCCGGCGCACGTTGTTGGCAATGGTTTCCGCCATGGCTTCCTTGCTGGCTCGCATCTTCTTCGGTAGCCCCTTGGTAGCCTCGTCGGCCCCGTACCGCACGATCATCTCAATCAGCCCCAGGTCGTCCAGGTCACCCAGCTGCTCGCTGTCTTCGGCCTTCACGTACATATCCAGCAGCTGCCGCATATCCGGCTCGTAGGCCTTCAGGTCGGGCGCTTCGCCGCTAGCAATCTTCACCGTCTCGCGCAGCTGCTCGTAGTGATTCACCTCGTACTTTACCTGCGTCGCTTCGGCCTCCGTGTAGCCCGCTGCCGGCAGCTCCGCCGCCAGGTCCACGTAGGCGTGCAGCAGGGAGGTGGTGTATTTGTACAGGTCCCGCCGGCGTCCTTCAGTGTTTTTTAGGTCTTCGGCCTTGGCGGGGTTGCCGCAGAAGTAGGCAATGTACTGTTCCTGCGTGGGGTTGGTACCTGCTGGTTCGCAGAGTATCCGCAGCTGCTCCCGCACTTCCTCCAGCCGTTTGCGGCCGGCATCCAGTCGGTTATTCAGCAGCCCCTCTACGTCCTTCTTGTCATATTCGTCGAAGGCGCCCTGAGTGTAGTCGTTGATGGCGTCCTTCAACGTCTCAAACAGGTCCTTGTAGTCGACCACGTAGCCATATTCCTTGTCCTCCCCATCCAGCCGGTTGACCCGGCAAATGGCCTGGAATAGCCCGTGGTCCCGCATCTTCTTGTCGATGTACAAGTAGGAGGCCGAGGGCGCATCAAAGCCCGTCAGCAGCTTGTCCACCACAATGAGCAGCTTCATTTGCGCGGGCTCGTCCACGAACAGCTTTTTCACCCGTATTTCAAAGTCCTCCGTCGATTCCTTACCTAGCATCTTCTGGTAGGTTTCGTACTGCTGCAGCTCGGCCGTGGCCGCACCCGTGCCCAGGCCTTGGCCCTTAGCGTGGCTGATGTGGGGCTCGTAGCTCGTCACGATGGCACACTTCGTAAAGCCATTGCTTACGAATAGCTCATAATACTTGCAGGCCTCGTAGATGCTCCCCGCCACCAGCATGGCATTGCCGCGCCCACTGTGCAGGCGCGGCTTCAGGGTCATGTCCTCGATGATGTCCTTCACGATCACTTCCAGCCGACCCTTCGAGCTGAGCACCTGCTGCATGGTGCCCCACTTCTTCTTCAGGGCCGTGCGGGTGTAGTCGTTCAGGCCGGCCGTTTTGGCCTCAAACCAGGCATCTATCTTCTTCGGTGAGCCAATGTACTGCTCAATGTCGCGCGCTTCGTAGCGCAGCTCCAGCACCACGCCGTCGCGCACCGCCGCGTCCATCTTGTAGGTGTGGATGAAGGGCCCGAAAGTTTCCAGCGTGCTCCGCTTGTCGGTTTTTAGCAGGGGCGTGCCCGTGAAGCCCAACAGCGTTGTGCCCTCGCCCAGCAGCTTCTTCAGGGCCTCGTGCAGCTTGCCCGACTGCGTGCGGTGGCATTCATCTACCAATACCCAGATTTCGCCCTTGGCCTTAAACTCCCGGCTGCCCAGGCCTTCGGCTAGCTCGCGCAGGTACTCCTCGTACCCCGCCTCGTCCTTGCGCCGCCCAAACTTGTGAATCAGGGAGCACAGCAGCCGCGGCTCGGCCTTGTGCAGCTGCGTGAGCAGGTCTTTGCCGTTCTTGGTGCGGTAGATGGTTTCGTTGACGCCCTTAAATACCTTCTCAATCTGCTCGTCCAGCTCGTCGCGGTCCGTGAGCAGCAGCACCCGCGCCTGCGGGCGGGTCTCTAGCAGCCACTTCGTGAGCCACACCATGGTCAGGCTTTTGCCCGAGCCCTGGGTGTGCCAGATCACGCCGCCTTCCTTGCGCTTGGCGTACTCCCGCGCCGCCAGCACCCCAAAATATTGATTCGGCCGGCACAGCTTTTTGATGCCCCTATCAAATATCACGAAGTCGTGCAGCAAGCTTAGCAGCCGCTCCCGGCTGCATAGTTGGGTCAGGTGCTTGTCTAGGTTGTGGGCGGGCTCTTCACCCTCCTCCAGCCATTCCAGGTAGTAGGTGGCCTCGGTGCCGGTGGTGCCATAACGCAGGCCCTCGGTATCGCTGCCGGCCATCACTAGCTGCATGGTCGCGAAGAACGGCTCAATGAACAGCTTCTTCTGGTTGTCCAGGTTCTGCCGGATGCCCTCGTGCACCGATACCGTGCTGCGCTTCAGCTCCAGCACGCCCACGGCTATGCCGTTCAGGTACAGTACCACGTCAGGCCGCTTGCCGTGCGCGCCGGGCCCGGCCGTTACGGTCACTTCCTCGGCTACGCCGTAGTCGTTTTCCAGCGGGGCCTCCCAGCGCACCAGCTTCACCGTCACGTCGGGCTTGCCGGCTTCGGGCTTCACGGGTATGCCGTAGCGCAGCAGCTGGTACACGGCTTTGTTACGCTCGTACAGGCTCACCGTCAGGTTGTCGGCTGCCTGGTGCAGCTTCTGCAACGCGCCCGTCACCAGCACCTCGCTGTAGCCTTGCCGCTTCAGGTAGTTGCGCAGCAGCTCGTCTTCGATGGGGGAGGTGCGCGGCTTGTCTTCCCAATTACCTAGGTACGTGTATCCCGGCAGGTCGCGCAGCAGTTTTACTACCCGGTTCTGCGTGGCCCGTTCCTTGTCGCCGATCTTCATACAAGGCGGAGTTTGCCGGTTAGTAGATTCTGCATCATGCCCTGCTTGAGCAGCTGCGTTTTAGCGTGCTCGGCTTCTAGAGCGGCTAAGTAGGCGTCGGCTTCGCTTAGCACGTCAGCAATAGCTCGCTGTTCCTTCAAGGACGGCGTATTTATGTTGAATAATCTAATTTTTGTCATTGATAAACTAGGCTGGGCTCCTATACTTATATGTTCTTGCATTTCATTAATTCCCAATTCGCTGGTGAAATAATGAAATAAAAACTTTGGCTCTAACTCATGCCTTGCTGTAATCTTTGCAGTATTGGGGCCTAAATGAAACCGGTTATTTTCTTCTATAAGATATACAGGGCCAATAGTGCCAACGTAGGCAAAAACCATATCCCCAATATTCAACTGACTTCTTTTTAGAAATTTAGAAGTTGCTTTCGGAATTGTTTTTATATCAGATAAGTCGAGTTTATTATGTGTAATGTTTGTGCCTCGTATTACAATGATCTCACCCTCGTCTCGATAACTGTTGAAGTACTTAGTGTATTCATAGCCTGCTAACTTGGTTATATCAGCTATATCCCCCAGCCGCTTCACCTTCCATTCCTCCGAAAAACCCCGCAGCCGCTGCTTCCTACTCAGTAGCCCCTGTAGCAGCCCCTGCTTCACGGCCCGCTGTTTCGCCAGCCGAGCCCGTTGCGCCGCCAGCAGTGCATCCATTTCTCCCAGCGCGGCGGCTATGGCTTGCTGCTCGGCAAGGGGAGGGAGAATTATTGGGAGCCTTTTAACAATGCTTCCTGTATAGCTCTGCTGTTTGGTGCCTTGACAAAACTGGAAAGCTAAAGCATCACCATAAAGAACATAGTAATAAAATAGGTATTGAGTGGTTAGTAAATCCTTGATAGGAAATAATGCTAAGCACGACTGATTAGTTGTTGCCTCTGTTCCTAAAATTGCACAACTCCCTCGCGTTCCAGCAGCCTCTAGGCCAGTAATTGCCATTAAAAAAGTACCCTTTGGCAGCAATTTTAAATTGGTTCGCTTTTGGGCCTCTTTAGAAATATGTTCTATGGTATGGGTAATTACATTGTAGTTGAGCTCTCCACTAGTGACCCAATTAATTTTCCCATCGTAATAATGCTTGTGCGCTCTATAAGGTGTAGCACCGCTAGAGAAGCCAGTCATTACCTCGCCAAAAGTCTTTGCTTCCCATTCTTGTGGTATAATCCCCAACTCAGTCAACTTATACCCTGTAGGCACTTGTGTAGCATCCATAGCTCTATTGCAATACTATTTAGTTAGCCGAAAAGCCCAGCGTAGTGAGGTAGCTGTTCACCCGCGCCTGCCGTGCTGCTACCTCGGCTTCCAACGCAGGCAATGGTTGGGCGTAGCGTTGGGCTAGGTCCGTTAGGCTGCGGGCCAGGGTGCCGCTTAGGTGAGCTAGCTCGTGGCTCAGGCCTTGGTGTAGGGTGGCCAGCCATTTATCGTCCACTACCAGCGTGCGTACCTCGTCCGGCGTTAGGGCCAGGTAGCGCTTGGCTAAGCCAGCCTCAAGAGTTGCTTCTGCGTTTTTCAGGTCAGCCTTCGCTACGTCTTCCGCCTCAAAGGCTGCTTCTGCGGCCCGCAACGCTGCTAGTTCTTCCGCATCGGCATCGGCATTGGGGGGCAATTCTTCGTCCACTTCGGCCAAATTTCCGCCCATTGCATCCACGTCAGCAAACAGGGTACCCACGGCCGCCGACCGGCCTCTGCGAGCTGTCCCTTTTAAGCTTTTCGTTTCGGTGGGTCCGGCTGCTTTAAGCCGCTTGCCTATGGCCTTGCGGTCTAGCTTGCCATCCTTGGTGTAGTCGGCCAGTACCGCGTCTTCGGCCCCGTATTCTTCCTCTAGCTCTTCCCGCTGGCGCGTGGCTTCTTCCAGCGCCGCCGAGGCCTCATCCAAGGCTGCTTGCTCGGCTGTCAGGTAGCGGGCAATTACCAGCTCCCGCGGTACCAGCTCACTATTGTAGTGGCCTTTTTTGCTCTTTGTCGTTCGGGCCTTCCAGCCCTCGGCTACCACCGCGTACACGTCGTCCTGCATGGTGGTGGCCCAGTAGTCCATCAGGTTCTGGTACACGTCGTAGCGGTCCAGCAGCGGCAGCTTGGCCAGCGTGTGCAGCAGGTCTTCCGCCAGTAGGGGCAGTAGCTGCTTGGGCTTGGTGTCGGCATTCAGCGCCAGCAGGGTAGCCTGTGCCCGTCCCGCCCACGCGCTGTATGTCGCCTCTATGCTCCGCTGAAACGCCTGGAACTCGGGGTGCTCAAACACGGTGCTGCGCACCGTGTCCGGCGCCACCCTTAGGCTCAGGTAGCCCGGCCGGTCGCCCGGTCCCAGCAGCGCATCGTGCAGCGCCGGGCACACCGCCCAGTACGCCGCCAGCGCTGCCGCGTCGGCCGCTGGAATGCCCCCCCGCAGGTGCGCGTCCAGGTCCTGCTGCACTTCCCCGCCCTGAGCCTCCACGTAGCGCGGAATGTTCAGGTTGTAGCCGTTGCGCTCAATCTCCTCGTAGGGCACCATCCGCGCGTAGCCCGGCTCCTCGCGCAGCTCCCCAAACATATCTACGATACGGTGAATGTCCTGCTCGCGCAGCCGGTTCTTAGGCCCATCCTTGAGAAAGCCCTTACTCGCGTCCATCATGAAGATGCCCTGCCGGTCGGCCGCGCCCGCTTTGTCCAGCACCAGCAAACATGCCGGAATACCCGTTCCGTAAAACAGGTTGGGCGGCAGTCCGATAATGCCTTTTAAATACCCCCGCTGCACCAGGTTGCGCCGGATATCTGCCTCCGCATTACCCCGGAACAGCACCCCGTGCGGCAGTACCACCGCTCCGCGCCCCGTGCCGTTTAGGCTCCGCACAATGTGCAGCAGAAAAGCATAGTCGCCATTCTTCACCGGCGGTACCCCGTAGCCCGTAAACCGCTCAAACGGGTCATGCGTCGTGTCCACGCCATTGCTCCAGGCCTTCACCGAGAAGGGTGGGTTGGCCACTACAAAGTCGTGCGTTTTCAACCCGCCAGCTTCGTTCAAAAATTTTGGGTCAGCCAGTGTGTTGCCTTTCTGAATCTCATGAGTGTTATAGCCGTGCAGAATCATGTTCATCCGGGCCAAGGCATACGTAGCATTATCCATTTCCTGCCCGTAGATGCTTAGCTCCACCGGAGCCTCATCTGCTGCCTTTACTAGCAGAGAGCCCGACCCACAAGTCGGGTCGTACACCGTCTGCGTCGACTTTGTCGCGTGCTCAATGCCAATCACCTTTGCCATCACCCGGCTCACCTCGGAGGGGGTGTAAAATTGCCCTTTGCTCTTACCGCTCTCTGTCGCAAAGTGCTGCATCAGGTACTCGTAGGCGTCACCTAAAATGTCGTCACCGTCGGCTCGGTTGCGGCTGAAGTCTAGCCCCTCCCCCTGAAATATGCCCACTAGCGCCGTCAGCCGATCCACCCGGTCCTTCGGACTGCTGCCCAGCTTCTCCGGATCGTTGAAGCTAGCCACGTCAATAATACCCGTCAGCTCGTTGGCTTTGGCTAGGTTGGCAATGACGACGTCCATACCCTCGCCAATGTGCTTGCTGCCCTTCAGCTTCACCATATCCTGAAAGCTTCCACCTTCGGGTATTACAATCACTGAGTCGTCGCGCCCAGCATACTTGTCACTCACATATTTCACAAAGAGCAGCACCAGCACATAATCCTTGTACTGCGAGGCATCCATGCCCCCACGCAGCTGGTCACAGCTCTTCCACAACGAGCTGTATAGTTCACTTTTCTTAACGGCCATCGGGTAATAATAGAAGTAGTGTCAGATGCAGGCAATTTACCCGGTTAAGTGGGAAAGCCATCAGCTAAAAGTAGTATAGTCGTAGTCAATTTGTGGTATTTGCTACCAACATTGGGACGATTCGCTAACTTCGTTGGCTAACTATCAACTTATTATTTATGTCTGCTCCTTACAAAGCTCCCTTACACTTAGAGCCTGCTTTTAACTGCCCTTTCTGCGGAGCTTACGCCAATCATATGTGGGCCACTGGACTCCAGAAGTATGATAAATCTAGAAATGGTATGGGAAGCCTTATTACGCACATCAATACTGCTCAATGTGTTCATTGTTCTGAGCATTCTATTTGGCTCAATGCAACCATGATCTATCCTTTCGGCGGTGCAGCTCCGCTGCCTAACCCTGATATGCCCGACGATGTGCGCCAAGATTACGAGGAGGCCCGTAGCATCCTCAGCATCTCGCCCCGCGGCTCAGCCGCTTTATTGCGTTTGGCACTGCAACGCCTCTGCAAACACCTTGGCCAGCCCGGCGAAAACATCAACACCGACATCGCTGCCCTCGTCCAACAGGGTTTACCCATCACTCTCCAAAAAGCCCTCGATAGCCTGCGTGTCGCGGGCAATAACGCTGTGCACCCCGGCCAGCTCAACATCTACGACACGCCCGAAGTTGCCACCCGACTTTTTGGCCTGCTCAACATCATCGTTGATAATCAAATCACCCAGCCCCGCGCTATTGCGGAGCTATACGATACCACGGTACCACCCGAAACCCAGGCGCACATCGCCAAGCGTGACACTCCACGTCCAGCTTCTACTAGCGGAGACAGTGTAGCACGCTAGCATCAGGTTTTAGTACACTGTATCAAATCAATAGTGTACTCATTTGCCCCCAGCTAAAAATTACCTGCAACTTCAACACTTTGGAATAATTCGGCATTAGATCACTCCGCTTATTCTCCCCGAGAAGTGCGTTATGATTACCGATGCCTGCCTCGGCCTTGCATGAAACAAAAACTACAATCTCCCGCTCACCAAATTAAAAGATCTCGAAAGCAAGCCCGTGCCCGCCGAACCCGCCCCAGTCGCTTAGCCGCCCGTCGCCATCGGCTTCTCTACGCAACTCAGATGGCGCTTCATCAGCAAAAATTGGTTTTTAACGCGACTATTTTTGCCCCTTCTACTTTATCCTTTGTAGACGAGCCCGCTGAAATGGTGGCTTTCTTAGCTCGATTACGTGCTGTATGCCATCCTAAACAAAAAGTACTGATCAGCTTACAGTATGTCACTCAACTTACTAACTGTGCTCTGTTGCTGCTACGCGCCAAATTGCAAGATGGCGTTAGTTTTACTCGAGGGGCAAAAATATATGTGCGCCCCCCCGAAAATGCCGTTGCATCCCGCGTTTGGAACAACTCATTCTACAAGCCACAAAAACCTGGTGTTGCACAACCGTTGGATCAAGCCCTTATTCTAGGACGCCGCCGAGATTTTCATAAGCAAGTAGAAGTAAAACTTGCTGAAGAATTAGTTCACCGGGCTATGAGGTACTTGAGTGGCAGGCCCGAACCACAGGACCACCATGCTGCTTATCGTACTCTTATTGAATGCATGTCCAATACTTTTAAGCACGCTGACCCCCAAACTGAGGCTACTGAAAACTGGTGGGTAGCCAGCTATCCGCACCCCGGTCCTGGACCTAAGCGCTGGTGCTTTGCTTTTGTAGATAATGGGGTAGGTATTCTCAAGAGCCTCGACATCAAAGGCTTCTTTCAACAGTTGAAACGTGTACTAGGCTTAATTCCTAATTATGAGACGCTGCAATTACTTATGGAAGGTAAAATCGGCTCCAGGCTTGGCTTAAGTTACCGTGGCAAGGGCTTACCAGGAATCTATAAAGAGTTACAGCGAGGACGAATTCATAATCTTGTTATCGTAGCTAACGACACGCGGGCAAACTTTGCTACTCATGAATATGTTACCTTAACCCAATCCTTTAGTGGTACGTTCTTATATTGGGAGCTATCTTTGCCCCCTCAGTCATGAAACTCTCTTCGTCATGAATCCCCTCATCCTCACTGTAGCAACTGAATTCTCTCGCACTCCTGGCGTACGTACGCTCAGCGAAGGCGACTCCTCGGGTGAAGTGTTTCTTAGTCGTTATCTTTATCCACGCTTCATTGAAGCAATGGGTCAGGGTAAAACTTTAGTCGTAAACCTTGATGGAACGGCAGGCTACGCTACGTCCTTTTTGGAAGCCTCTTTCGGTGGCCTCGTGCGCGGCGATGAGGAGCACGGTATTCCGGGCACTAGTTTGCGTACTGTACAGCGTTACCTGCGCTTGGTATGCACCGATGACCCATATTTGCTTGAGGAAATAGGTGAATACATGCAGGATGCTGAAATGGCTGCTGCTTAATGCAGAAGCTTGTGCGGGTGTTACTGTGGCTAGTAATCCTGCTGCTAGGTGCTGACCTGGTCTTATTTTTCCTCCAGTCTGATTTCAAAATTGCGCGTGAGTTAAACCCCGTGGATCTTCTCACGGCGTTGCTCACGCTTTTTCTTGCAGTCTATATTCCTACTCGGCTTGAGCGTCGATTAAGCAGTAAACGTTATGAGCTCGAAGTTCTAATACGTGGTACTGAGCGGTTACAAGCAGAATTTTCAACCATCCGTAACCAAGTTGTGGCTGTTCAAGGTTTAATGACTACCGAGCAGGCCGCCGCCATTGTACAAGGCTTCACAAATGCTAGCCACGGCATCAAAACACTTACCGAATTAAGTAAACTGTGTGAGCGACCTGATCTGGAAGCGCCTTTAGCACAGCTCGAGGTGCGTCGACGATCTTTTAAACGACTTGTTACGGGTGGTGGCTTTCAACGTGACCCAGCCTTTCAATATAGCTCCACTCAATTAGCTGCCATCGATGGCAAGTATTACGACAATGACCTCACATTGTCTAAGCTGATCATCCGAATTAATCGGGCACTTTAAAGCCCTTCTTGTATTACCAACGACTTCCTTTTGCAGGTGGAGCATAAAGGTGACTTCAGACATCTAGGACGCATCATGCTATGCCTGAATCGACTTGCCTAGTTTTCAGATCACGCCAAATTACCCTGTTCTAACTCACATCCGCACCCACCACAGCTACCCCAGCTAGTCGAATACGCCAAGTTTTTGCCCTTTAATTCATTACACAAGTCGCTGTCGTGCCCTTATGTGCGTTACTAAGCTCAGCTACTTGATTGTAACCAAACCGGTTCCTTTGTTTATGTCAGCTACAGGTGGAGATGACAGTGTAAAAGGAATGCGTGATCGATTCAGTGGTAATTTTTAGCAGCTCAACGAATTCGTTCGCCCCGAAGCGTTAGGAATCAAGATTACCGATGATGCAGCCGCGGCTACATTTTCAATTAAGGCCAAATAGCCTCTCAACATCACAATCACTGAGGGTAGGTTTCCATATAAACTCAATGATATGCAAGACATTGAGTAGATGGTTTCTTTTCATAAACTCTAGCGAATTCAGATATTTACTAGTTCTCGAAGAGGTAGATTAAGTGCTTGTGCCAAAGAGGCAAGCACATCCAAGGTAGCTGAGTAACGAGCCGTTTCAATACGATACACCGTCGGCTTTGATATGTCCGCTAGATCAGCCAATTCCTGCTGGCTCCAGCCGCGCTGCTCCCGTAACGTTCGCAAATGGAGGCCAAAGGCTACGAGAACCGCTTGATTTTTCACCCCCGCAAGCTCGGGGTGATCAAAAAATAGCCTGTAATCACATGTGACTATATTCGGGATAGTTACGTACGTTTGGATACGTTTTTAATCCCACCCACTGAAAAGTCTTTTATCCGTGGGCCCAGGCTTACTTTCTGTCCTGTATGCATAAAGCTTTTCTGGCCGCTCTGGGTATGATGCTCAGTGGTTGCGGCCCCCTAGATCCAGCCGACCAGGTGGTCGGTTCCTATCAGCTGGTTGCTCCTAGCTCTTCGGTGGTTCCGGCGACTGGCATTAGCCTCCAGTTGACTGGGAAGCAAGCCCTCGTGCGCACGGGTTCAGCCGAAGTAGCCAGCCCGTATGAAGTAGTGAATAACTACGTGTATTTACTCCAGGGCGCTAGCCGCATCGACCTGCGCATCGTGAGCCGCGATACGCTCCGCCTGACCAGTGCTTTGGGTACCGTGACCAACTATGTGCTCCATGCTGAGTAATGTGCTGCGCTTCCCGGAGAGAATAGCGCCTAAGCTGGTTGAAGTACAGAAGCCCTCCGGCGGCTATGGCTATGTCCCGAATGCGTTCAACTATCAAGGCTTTCTCGTGCAGCGCCTGTATGTGGGCGTTGGCCCTCCTCAACGTTGGCGCGAGCCCACTACTTCCCAGCAGGTAGGCCGCTTATGGGAGACACACGCGTCCTTCACCCCGCATCTGTTTCCCATCGTATCTGCCGAGGCGGTCCGGGCAGCGGGTCTGGATTACTCAGTCATTTCCGCTTGGATCACGGAGCATAAAGAAGCGGTCTTTACGCACCCCACGTACGCGGCGCTCTGTCTGCGCTGGGGTGAGAATGCCTCTGGCTACCAGGTTGTCCCGGTGGATTTATCCTTCCCCGCTGCTGAGCCCGGCGAGCCCGTGTACTTCACGCCCCGCACCGACTGGCGCACAGGTCACACGCGCTATCACCTGGCTACGCCGCTCGCCGAGAAGTCACCTTTGCACTTGGCCCTGCAATCTCAAGCGGGCCTAGCGGTCTCCTCCTGGCGGGCTGGCGGGGCCTGGAAGCGCTGGTCCATTGATGATCTGCCCGCCGCCCGCCGTGTGCTGGCGGCGCACGGCAACTACCCAAGCTGGCAGCAGCGGCGTAGTGTCTACAAGGTAGACGTATACGCCCCGGCGCAAGGCGGCAAGGCCAGCCAGCGGCAATTCCCAGAGCACACCTGGGAGTTTTCTACCGCCGAGCACGCCCGCCACTGGTATGACCAGTTGCCCGAGGAGCAGGTGGACCCCAAGCACGGGGATCTAGCGGCCCTGTTCTTTCCCTTTGCCGTGCTGCGCCGGCATGAACAGCTCATTGACTACCCCTTTAACGAGCAGGTAACGGCGCGCAAAACCCTGCCCTTGTTGTGGGAGCAGGGGGTGCCTAGTGCTTGGACCCCATCACCCGCACCTGCTTACCCGCCGCCAATAGTGAGTACGGACTTGACTACCCTGGAGCGGCCCGCGGAGTGGCCGCTCGTGACGGTAGCCGAGCTACTCGCCGAGCTGGGTGAGCCCCGCCGGGAACTGGCCGCGCGCCTGGGCCTGACCCCGGCCACCCTGCACCGGCGGGAGCGGAGTCCGACAATGTGGACCGTGGCTGAGCTACAGCGCGTGGCCCAGCTTACGCAATGGCCCTTAGCCACACTGGCCGAATTGCTCGCGCAGGAACTGGCTAGTTAGGAATTGAGCAGCCTCGTCGTATAACGGCCTCCCTTCACTGCAAAGCTCGCAAGAAAAAATTCTCTGAATTCAGTATTCGAAGGATGCTAATGAGCTGCTCTACTAATTTTGGGAAGTAACGTCGTCTCATGGGACCACCTCCCCAGTTACCTACAGGTCGCGATGCGACGCTCACGAAAGTACTTGCTAACCACTAGCTGAGCTGGACCAACTAAACGTCCATAATATCTCGGTATGCAACGGGCGAGCTTTTCGACAGGGCATAGTCGCTCTACGAAGGTTTTATGGGTACAGCACTGGAAACAGGAAGTAGCCCATCATGAACTACTACCTGCAGTTGCTGGATAAGATAGGGGCCAACCAACGCCTTCCCTATTCGCCGCCTTTAGGCCAGGGCATCATTCACCTGAAACCTAGCGCAGCTGAGAGTCCACTACTGCAAAGGATTAATGCATATGTGTAAGAGCGGGCCTGTGAAATCCAAAAACTAGTGACTCTATTGGGGCAAGTGGTCACGTTAAAAGTGCTACATTTTAATTCTAGCAAAAGGTGCCTACTTCGTTTGTCTATGAAACCTGCGCTATGGGCTCAAAAGAGCATAATTGTAGCAAACTCACTGCCCATTGAGCGTGTGCAAAAACAACCAAAAGCGTCTACAAAGCGGGTACAAAAACAACTAAAAGCGGGTACAATGTTGCTTGCAAGTCGGGTACTCTCATTGTTTTACACACTATAGCATACAACAGTAGTCACCGTTTAGATCAGCGGATCTAAGCCCCGAGGATCCTAGTCTCTGCCTCACAGTGTATATAGCCAAGTTCAAGTAGCGCTAGTATTTGTTTCCTGTGCCTACTAGCTACATCAGTTCAGATTAGCTGCTCTATATATAATCCGGCACTGGGTGTACTCCTTTGATGCCTTACTGCCACTCCATGTTATAGCGGCTTACCTCTAGTTAGCACACTGCTCGTCCCAAAAAGCAGGGTATCCTCGATTCTTGCCAGCTTCGAGCAATAAATCAGCTAAGTCACTACCGGCTTGCTTATGATTGTCAGCACAAGACTCCATCATATCAGACACGTTTATCTTGAAGCCTTTGCCCCTGAGTTCGGCTGCTTTGCGGGCCCAGGTGTTAAATGCACTTCCATCAGCCGACGCATCGGGATACAAGGTGATGGGGTGAGCATACACTGCCTGCAGTCGGTCCACATTTAAATAGCTTAACGCGCCTACGGCTAGCCAAACAAATGCAGGAAAGTAAGCTGCACAGAGAATAGCCGTCTTTGGCGCTTCCACAATAGCTACAGGGTAGGAGGCAGGTACGGTCTTCAGTTGTGCTAATCCGTAGAGGCAGGGCACCTTTTTCACGTCGTTAGTGGGATTTAGATACGATTGCAACCAGGCCGGCTGTTCAAGCCGGTGCTTGGCACAGCGGCTCGCGTAGGCGGTGTGCACCCAAGTAGTACATCGCTTACGAGTTCCGTCAGGTGCTAGCTGCTTCACGGTTTTGCCCTGCTCATCAAACAGCACAACTTGCCCACTCCGAGCCCGTCCCAGTTCATCGCGCAGCCAAAAGACCGTAGCTCCTGACCAATAAGTAGACGAACCCACCTCGAAGCGAGCCAGCAGGTGATGCGCCATATCCGCGCCCAACTCCGCTTGTAAGAGCCGCGCGAAGTTGTTGTGCTCGTAGTGCTTCAACGTTTGTTGCACGACTTCATCGGGAATGATACACAGAGGCGGCTTCCTGCTTACTGAGAATGAAGGGCGAGAAGAACGAAAATGGGGCGTTGCCACCTCATCCTCTTTTCTTACCATCATCGCGTAACTCGGGGCGCCAGGTCCGCTGGTATATGGGCTTGAGTAATAGCCACAGGTATTTTCCCGATTACACCTACCAAACTGTTCGGGTAGTAGCTCGCCTGTTTTTGTGTCTAGCCAACGCGTAAATTTCTGCAAAGCCCCGCAGTTGGGGCACCGAAAGCGAGTCCTCTTGCCAGCATAAGGCTGGAGGCGGTAGCGTAGGGTAAGCGCCATAAAAAAGTTAGGTGCTGGGCTGCACTTTCTACACTTGCTACACCTTACCTGAGGCAAGAAGTGTAGTAAGTGCAAGAAGTGTAAGCTCTCAGCTAACATTTTTTAGAATGAAGACGGCTTTTTAATCACGAAGTGGACATGTCCACTATTGCGGCGAGTGCCCTCTATACCACTGTTTGCGAGACGCTTGGCAAAATTTCGACTGTTAACTGGCTTAGAGCCCTCTTCTATACAGAAGTTGCGGTACTCTCCATACAGTACTTGCCGCGTGATAGTGTGATCGACATGCGGCACGTATTCACATTCATCTAGGAACGAACGCACGCTGTCTGCCTGGTTCTTATACATCTCGACCTGCTGCCGGATTGTTTCACTATCCGTGAATCGGTTCTGCTTTAATAGACGTTGAAGTCCCTCCAACACCCAATTAAATACGCCTGACAGTTCGTAAGCAATAATCTTAGCGGGCAATTGCCGATCCTGTTCTGCCTCTGGAATCGTGACGTTGAAGGGGATGATAAGAAAGCGCCGAAAATAGGCCGGTGTATGCTCCACATCGGTCGGCAGTTCATTACAGTTAAAGATGAGCTTGGCGTAGTCCGTAATAGTAAAGGACTGTCCGTAGAGAAAGCGAGCTTCTACGGGCTCTCCGGACACTAGCTGCTTGAACACATTAGCGTCCAGTTTACCATTGATCTCGCTGGCGTAATTCACTAATGCATTGGTTAAGTGCGGGCGGCTAGTTGATGATTCAGCCGTTAGGCTTTGCAGCGAATAGTTGCTCACATTTTCCTTCCCCAGTAAGGCCATCACTACCTCAAAAAAGACTGATTTGCCATTCGCTCCCGATCCATGGAGTAAGAGGGCTTTCTCCAGTTTGAGCTTAGCATGGGGCACGAAAAGGTAGCCTAGAAACTCCGCTAACACTTGTTGACAAGCTTTATCCGGTAGTACCCGGTCTAAAAACTGCTGGAATAGGGGCGCCGTTGCCTTGGGATCATAGGCGAAAGGCAACTGATGGGTTAAATAATCGTGACGGTTGTGTGCTAGCAACTGCTGGCTATCAGTACCAATATGGTAAGTGCCATTAACTAGATTGATCTTCACGACATCCCGAGTTCCTTTGCGCCCCGGCGCGTAAGCAGAATTTAAGAACTGCTCCTGGAGGTTATCGGCAAATCGTACATACCGGGCATCGAACTTGTTAACGCCCATTTTTTCGGCCGCTTTTTGCAGAAAGGCCTTCAGCTCCTCCATCTCTAAAGACTTCCAAAAAGTCCCGTTATAGGCGTACAAATAGGCACCGGACCGCCACAACCCCCAGTTATTCCGGTTGGCCACATCTAGGACTTTTTCGGCAACCATAATCAAATAGTGCTTCTGCCGAAGTTTTTCGTCATCATTTTCCAATCTAGCTGCCTCCCGAAAATCAACTACCGTAATCTGCTCTAGTAACTTGGTTAATACCTCAGTATGTGGGAGCACCAACGTACTTGGTAACTGGTGCGCATTAGCATCCTGTTGGATACGCTGCTGAAGGTCTTTCAGCATACAAGGGGGCGGGGTGCTCTTTAACATATTGTCCCCCTTCTCACTTTAGATTCTAACTCACGACCAATTGGGCGAAGAAGCCAGGCTTGGTGCCAAGCGCTTAGATAGGGAAAGACTATCATTTCCATGTTAGTAGCCTTTTTTGGTAGCGGGCCGTGCTGCTAGCGACGGGGAGGCAGCGTCCGAAGACTCATCGCGCCGTTTGCCTTGTTCTACCCACGCCAGTAAATCGGCACGGTGGAAGTAGAGCTTGTTGCCTCTTTTGGCGTGAGGAATAGCCCGCGCTGATACAAGAGCGTACAGGCGGGCCTTGCTTAGCCGAGTTACTTCCTGTGCTAACTCCATACCACCCACTTCTGCGACGGGCTGAGTAGAATTACTGCGTAAATGCTGCAGTGCCTCTAAGGTCAACGCTTCCAGGTTGATTAGCCGAGCGTTGATAAGTTCAAAGGGATTATGCATTGTGACTGTTGTTAAGTGACAATGCAAAGGTGAATCAGTCCCTAGGTGCATAACCGGTTATAACCGGTTATAGAATTTTAGCACGAATCGTACTTAACTCATTATCAGCCTGCTCTCGTTGCTGTTTGTTTAAATAAGGAATGACCGATTCGATAGCGTTGATAAGTGGTTTAATTTTTTTCCCCGTTACATTAATCCTATCCCCTACTTGGGCAATCTCGATATAACGTTGGTACAACTTCGTTCCACTATTGGGACTGCGGTGACCATTCTCTTCCGCCAGCTGCTTCGCCCTGATGTCATTACGTATGACTTTTCCTTGATAGATAGCAATAAGCGCAACTTGACGTAGAGTTAGATCAGTTGGTTTATGCTGTATTTTTTTGTCAATGGTAGGAGGCAATACTTCACTTGATTCATTCAGCATTTTTAATTCGAAAGCTTGAAGCCAGCGCTTCGCCTCTTCCAACCGGGGAAGCGATAGGCGATGATCTTCTCCATCAGAGTTTACTAAAAGCTCATTGATGCGTTCCTCTACTATCTGGCGTAAATAATAGACATCTGCTGCGTTAAACACTTCTTCATAATAAGTTACCAACACATCCTCAAAGCGTTGCAATTCTTTATATAGTGCAACAGCAATTTCATGTGTTAGCGTTTTTTCGACAATGGGTAGTAACCAAGTAGGATAAGAAGGATAATAGGGAATCGGTGCCCCCAGACTGTTTTCAAACGTTGAGAATTTTTCGTGGAATGCCTCATATTCCTCCCGCTTGTCAGGTCTGCTTATTTTGCTTCGCAATAAGTAATCATGCAGAGCTTCCTGAGCAAACCGATTAGTTTCTTCTAAACTACGAACACCTGGTTTAAGCTTAAAAAGATTTATAACAGCCCTACTAAAAGCCATTTTTTTTGCTTTTGCTCTCTTCTCGTTCATCTGGGAATACGTCTTTTACTTTAAGACTACAACAAAGCCCACCTAGACACAGAAGAATCATCTTTCAAGGTAAGAGTGAATACGCCATTGGAGACTTGTATGTTAACATCACTCAGCTCAAGTGCCAAGCACCATTTGGTTCATTGCATCTTGGGCTAAATCAAAGCAGTGATAGGGAGAGTAAATAGTCCCGCCGCGGCGCATCAGCCGCAAATTCATCTCCCTGATACTATGGCTAAAGGATGGCTCCTGGTTTAACGCACTCAATAAGTGTTGTAAACTTTTGAAATCGATCCGGTATTGATCTGTGCCTGCGGCTCGATAAGCGGAGGCTTTGATCGACAAAGCATAGGAGCGTAAAAACCAAGCTTTATAAGACATAGTCGGAAAGCAACTCCCGGTTACAATCGCAAAGGCAAAAGAGTCTTTTGTTTTCTTCTCTTCACCCGCCACCAGTACCTCCATCCCATTGATACTTAAGGCGAAATAACGGGGGTAAGTGCTCTTATTCGTGGAAGGCAGACAGCTCAGTGCCCAAAAGGACTGTTCTGTCTTCTTGAAAGCAGGAATAACCTGCTTGATGTAGGCCGAGAGTACAGCCCTGACCTGCGGGTAAACAGGCTGGTCTTGCAGCTGCAGGAAGTTTTGATGATACTTGAACCTGAATTTCTCCTCAATCGACGAGCTTAAGTCTATTCCGTCATTATTGAGTGGTTCGCCACATCTAAGCCATGCTTCTTGTTCGGCCGGAGTGACGAGCAGATCTAAGTCGGTTTCACCAATAACATTAGTCACAAAGGTTTTATTGGTAAGCAGCATTCCCGCCTGCTCAGCCTGTTGGATGAGATGCTGTTCCACTTCATCCAGTTTCCCCTTGGGTACATCCTGAAACCAATAGTGCTCAATGGTATCGTAGTTCTTACGGTGTTGAGCAAAGCGCTTCACTGCGTCAACTGCCTGCCCTATATAGAAACTGTTATTTCTAAAACGAAGTAGGTAGATTCCACAACGGTTTTTTGAGACTGGAAAAAGGTCAGCAATTGAAACCCGCCCGCGCACCGAATGACCACCTAATGCATGAAATCCAAGCTTATCAATAGGTGACAGCATCAGTGAATGAAATAAAATAGGACAACAATACAAAATGACTAGAGCCAACATATGAAACGTTGCTGGCTTCGGCTTTCAGGAATGGCGCGGCGTTATCGAGCAATAAATTTACAATCCCCTACAGCAGACCCTCAAAAGCTGTGTCTACCAATTCCGACGCAAAGGAATCCAGATATACGGCTGTAACTGCTTCCGACTTGTGTCCCATTGCTTGGCTAATGAGAGCTGTATTGGTGCCCTTAAGCTTAAGTGTGGTAGCAAAGGAGTGTCGGGCTACGTACGTGGTGAGAGGAGTAGCAATACCAGCCTGCTTCCCCATCACTTTCAATGCCTTATTTACCCAGCCTAATACATTGTGCAGCCGCACCATTCTTTTGGCTGGTGTTGTATGCTTAGTGACATCAAGAAAGGGAAAGATGTACCCATCGGGTGTGGTACGGGTAATAGGGGAGTAGCTGGATACGATGGCGGCGGCCGGCCCCAGCAATTTCAGGGAAAACTTGCCGCCCGTCTTCTGCCGCACATACTCAAGCCTTTCCGGATGGCCTGTTGCAGGGTCACTTCCGCTCACATCTCGCCAACGCAGCTGAGCTAAGTCGACAAAGTTGATACCGCCAGCATAGAAGGAGAATAGGAACGCATCCTTGGCTAGCCGCTGCCGGTTGATGGTGGGATTTAATTGCTCTAGTTTCCGCAGTTCTTCCCGTGGTAAGGCCCGCTTTTTCGTACTTACATCAAACCTACTAATACTGTATTTGTGTTGCTCAGCTCGATTCCGTGCGAAGGGATATAACTCCGCCTTAGCTAATCCCGTGGCAATAGCTTTGTTGAAGATAGCTCGTAGGGTGCGAAACCTCACTGATAAGGAAGTGTCTTCAGTGCCCGTAGCTCGCATAAACTGTTCCCAGTCATGACAGAAGGCAACCGTGACCTGTGAGAAGGGAATATCTGAGGTGCCCGGATGCTCTTTATCCAAAAAGTGAGCGAGCTGGCTGCGTGTGTCCCGATATACACGGGCGTTGCCCAGCTGGCTAACTGCTGTCTGTTCAGCGATGAGTTCGTCAAAGTAGGCCAGCAGCTTTACGCGGCGAGTGGCCCGGCGGCTCTGGCTAACTTTACTCAGAACTGTTTCGGCATCGTGCTGCTCGTCAGCGGAGGCTAAGTCTTCGGCTGCTTGTTCATAGGTAGCTGCTTTTGCTTCCAGCTTTCGCCAGAGAGCTTTCGCGTCGCCGGGATAATTGCGCCGAATTTCTTTTTTCTCGAAGTTATAATACCTTGGCTGCAAGCTTACGCCAGTAGATCGGTATAGCTGCTTACGGTTCTTTGTGATCCGAATCAAAAACGGGTGAGAGCCATCGGCTAGAACCTTACCCGTGAAGTAGACGATCTTGACGGTGGCAGTTCCTTCTTTGTGGTCAGTGGTTTTGCTCATAAGTCGTATGAACCGCAGTTGGTTCATACAGCGGTTCATACAAGTATAATAAAAAGCCTTGTACTGTTAATAAAGAACAATAGCTCTTATCTTCTAAAAAGCCCTTTTTACCCAATGCTGCTAAGTAATGATAGCGTATGTGTTTAGGCCTAAGCATGCCTTCTAAGCAGTAGGTCAGGAGTTCGAATCTCTTACGGGGTACATTACAAGTGCGCCACTCAGCTTTATTGCTGAGTGGCTTTTTTATTGCCATTTGTGGCCAAAAAATGATACTCCGAGCATGAGAAGAACTTGAAGAACTCTAAGAGAAAAACGAGTTTAAACAAAAATTGAGCAGCTACTAAAAAGCGATGATTAATATTGATTAAGTTCAATTATTATAATGTTTGTGAGATCTTCTATTAATTGTATGAATAAGTACTATGAGTTCAACTTATACTTTACTAATAATGAATAATAAATTGTATTCACAACCTTAAAAACTTCTTTAAAACATCAAACAACATTGAATATTATTTACATTTTAATAAGAAGCTAGCTATATATATTTGCCCATCAACATTTTACAAAAGATCAGATGGGATCTAAAATTATACTTTTACAACTTTTGATTTGCTTTTTAAGTCATTCGCTTTCTGCGAATACTTATTACGTTAGCCCATATGGCGATGACAATGCTAGTGGTACTTCGGTCTCAACAGCTTGGCATTCACTTAATCGTGTTAACGCGGGAAAATACCAACCTGGGGATCGGATTTTGCTGGCGGGCGGCGAGACCTTTAAGGGTAACATCTGGTTGCGCGGCAATAGTCAGGGTACGGCCGAAAAGCCCATCATAATTAGTTCCTATGGTCATGGCAACGCTACTATTGAAAGTGGTGCTGCTTTCGGCTTCTATGGATATAATATGGCAGGCATTGAACTGCGGCGTCTGAATTTTGTGGGTTCAGGTCGCCTGACCAATAAGGACTCTGGCATTCAGTTTTATCTTGACTCAGCCAACACTACGCTGAATCACGTGCGATTAGATAGCATTGATGTGAGTGGCTACCAATCAACGGGTATCATAATTGGCAGTTGGAACGGCAATAGTGGTTACAACAATGTGCGGATAACTAACTCGAAAGCACACGCAAATGGCGAAGCAGGAATTTCTTCATATGCCGAAAACATAGGTGCCCACACTAACTGGTACGTTGGCAATTGCAAAGCCTTTGATAATTCTGGTCGAGAAGATATTACTCATCATAACACTGGCAACGGTATTGTTCTTTCAGGTATCAGTGGAGCTTTAATCGAGCATTGTGAGGCGTATAATAATGGCTGGCTTAATTCTTATCCGAACGGTGGCCCGGTAGGAATATGGGGATGGAATTGCAACAATTTAGTGATTCAGGAGTGTGAATCTCATCATAATCGCTCGGGGATGAATCATGATGGTGGTGGATTTGATTTGGATGGGGGCTGCACCAATTCTGTGCTGCAGTACAACTACTCGCATGATAATGACGGTGCCGGTTACCTCATTGCCCAATATCCTGGTGCACCGCCTCTTACTGATGTAACCATTCGATATAATATTAGTGTTAACGATGCGCGACGCTATAATCAGGGTGCAATTCAGTTGTGGTCGTCAGGAGATAATGGCGGTATTCAACGGGCTTCTATTCACAATAATACCGTCTACCTCGCGCCTCCTGCTAATGGTTCACATCCGAAAGCAGTGTATGTAATGAGTGGTGGTGTTAGTGATATTACCTTTCAAAACAATGTGCTGCATACCACAGATGGAATACCAGTAATAAGTATTGAAGGGGCTGCTACAAACGATGTACGCTTTCAAGGCAATTGCTATTGGAGTGCTGATGCAGAGCTTAGCTTGTGGTGGGGCGGCACGCGCTATACTACGCTCAGTGCCTGGCGTGCGGGCGCAGGTCAGGAGCAGATTGGCGCGAAGGCAACGGGTATCAACGCTGACCCGGAGTTCATGACGTCGGGTGTGGAGCCTGTTGTGGCTCAGCGCGCATTTACCACATCCAAATACACCGAGGTAGGTTATACGCTGCTGCCATCATCCAGCCTGTTGGGAGCAGGATTAAACCTGCTCACTGAGTTTGGAAAAGAACCTGGCCTGCGAGATTACTTTGGAAACCCTACGGCAAAAGCGGGAACCCAAGGCAACATTGGAGCTTCGGAAAACAGAAACCTGATCCTATCCTCCCGCTCAGGCACAATGAATAGCTTGCAGTCGTGGTGCACGGCTTATCCTACCCAGGCTACGGAGACTGTATACATCACATTTGCCTCCGATGTTATTCGTAATAAGCCGGTTAGTGTGAAGCTCTATGATATGCAGGGACGGCTAGCTCGCAATCAAAATTTCACGCGTCCGGATACAAAGGATGCGGCTTTCTCGGTGCACGGACTAGCAGCTGGACACTATTTGCTGCGAGTGGAAAGCGGAAATCTTAGCTCATCTCAATCCGTTATCGTAACCCAATAAGAGAAACTGGCTGCCAACATTCTATTTCAGGTAAGATGCAAATAGAATTAGGACAGTGATTTACTATAAAAAAGCCCCCCAGAACTGCTCTGGGGGGCTTTTTTGATACTGCGTTTCGATGTGATGGGCTTAATTTAACCAGACGGTATACAGCAGCTCAAAGCGGTGAGGAGCAAAGGCATTAAAGTAAGGCGCTTCTGCTTGAAAGCCCAATACATGGACTAAAGGAATGCCTTCCAAATGAGAGTCAACGACACGCACAGGATAAAACTGGCCTTCCTCAGGCCAATCACCGCTGTGATTGAAAGGTCGGTCGGCGGCATTGAGGCAGCGGGCATACTCAACGAATGGAGCGTGGCGAGTAGCTTCGGCTAGCGTAAGGTTGGCAACTTCGTGTGACATAGAGGCAAATGTAGCAGGTTTCAGAACTACGATCCATAGGGCAGAGTTCCGTTTGGTTGATCAGTACAAGAGCTATAGTAGCAGGTATGATGCGCTTTGCCCGGAGCAAGTAATGCTAATGAGGCTGGTAAAAGTGGCGTTAAATGGCAACCGAGGGTTGTATAAAATTGTGATATGATACGCTCTCTGTATATAAGCGGGTAGTACCAAAAGCGGCTGTTAATCAATCTGCAAAGCAGGTCCATTTTGATTGCTAGCATAGGGGGTCCAATCCGGGTTTGGCTGGCAAAAACCGATTAAAAATGGTATCTTTGCCTATTAACACTGACGCTGAATTTACCCGCATTCCATGAGCGAAACGAAAGAGAAAAGAGTCCCCGCTGAGTACTCTGCGGATAGTATTCAAGTACTGGAAGGACTGGAAGCCGTACGCAAGCGGCCATCGATGTACATCGGTGATACGGGGGTTAAGGGCCTGCACCATTTGGTGTGGGAAGTAGTCGATAACTCAATCGATGAAGCCTTGGCCGGCCACTGCGACCGAATTGAAGTCACCATCAACGAAAATAACTCAGTTACCGTCCGCGACAACGGTCGCGGCATCCCCGTCGACTTCCACCAAAAGGAAGGTCGTTCAGCCCTAGAGGTTGTAATGACAGTGCTCCACGCGGGGGGCAAATTCGACAAGGATTCCTATAAGGTTTCCGGCGGTTTGCACGGCGTAGGCGTAAGCTGCGTGAATGCACTCAGCAAAGACCTGAAAGTAACTGTGCGCCGCAATGGCCACCTCTACGAGCAGGAGTACAAAATCGGAGTTCCGCAGTATCCGGTAAAGCAAATTGGTGATACCGAAGAGCACGGCACGCAGGTAGAGTTTCTGCCTGATGATACTATCTTCACGGAGTCGGTTTACAAGTACGAAACCATTGCCACTCGTCTGCGCGAACTGTCGTACTTGAACAAAGGTATCCGCATCACGCTCACCGACCGCCGCGATAATGACGTGGACGGCAACTTCCTCTATGAAGAGTTTTATTCGGAGGGCGGCCTGAGCGAGTTTGTTGGCTACCTTGATGCTGGCCGTACAGTGCTGATGCCAAAGCCAATTCACGTAATCAGTGAGAAGGGTGGCACGCCGGTCGAGGTTGCTTTGCAATACAACGACTCGTACCAGGAGCACATTTTTAGCTACGTCAACAACATCAATACCATCGAAGGTGGTACGCACGTGGCTGGCTTCCGCTCGGCCCTTACGCGTACGCTGAAGGCCTACGCCGACAAGTCGGGTATGCTGGAGAAGGCGAAGGTGGAGATTCAGGGCGACGACTTCCGCGAAGGCCTGACCGCTGTCATTTCGGTGAAAGTGCAGGAGCCTCAGTTTGAAGGCCAGACCAAGACCAAACTGGGTAACTCCGATGTGAGTGGCGCTGTAAACCAGGCAGTGGGCGAAATCCTGAACCAATACCTGGAAGAGAATCCCAAAGAAGCCCGTATTATCGTTGAGAAGGTGATTCTGGCAGCTCGGGCTCGTATTGCGGCCCGTAAGGCCCGCGAAATGGTGCAGCGCAAGACCGTGCTGGGCTCGAACTCTTTGCCTGGTAAGCTAGCCGACTGCTCCGAGTCGAATCCGGAAATCTGCGAGCTGTATCTGGTCGAGGGCGACTCGGCTGGCGGTACTGCCAAGCAGGGCCGCAACCGGGCCTTCCAGGCTATTCTGCCATTGCGGGGTAAGATCCTGAACGTGGAGAAAGCCCAGGAGCACCGCATTTACGAAAACGAGGAAATCAAGAACATGATTACCGCGTTGGGCGTGTCGTTTGGCACTCCGGCCGATGTGGAAGCGGGCATTGAGGCCGATCCTAAGGGCCTGAACATCTCAAAGCTGCGCTATCACAAAATCATCATCATGACCGATGCTGATATTGACGGTTCGCACATTCGTACCCTGATTCTGACTTTCTTCTTCCGCTATATGAAGCCACTGGTCGACAATGGCTACATCTTCATTGCGCTGCCACCCTTGTATCTGGTGAAGCGTGGTAAGGAAGAGCGCTATTGCTGGACCGAGCAGGAGCGCCAGGTTGCTCAGGAAGAGCTAGGCCGCGGTAAGCCCGAAACGGTGAACGTGCAGCGCTACAAGGGTCTCGGGGAAATGAACGCCGAGCAGCTTTGGACCACTACTATGCAGCCCGATACCCGTTCGCTGAAGCGTGTAGACGTGGAGTCGGCTGCGGAAGCTGACCATTTGTTCTCTATGCTCATGGGCGACGAAGTAGCGCCGCGCCGTGAATTCATCGAGAAAAATGCCAAGTACGCCAAGCTGGACGTATAGAGGCAGTAGTAGCAAAAAAGCCCCCCAGCGTGCTGGGGGGCTTTTTTTGTTTACAACTACATCTAGCAAAACATACCATGATCCAAATTTTGGAGTTATCTTTTAGTAACAACTAGTATAGATTCCTTTGTCTGTTCGGAATGACAGGTGTGGCGCTGTAACTTGCCACTTGCGCCTTATTCTTCGCTATGAAACTCTTCAAATCAGCTGACCTTATCCGCAAAAGCAAGTATATCAGCCGCGACTTAAGCTGGCTGCGCTTTAATTATCGCGTCCTCGACCAAGCCAAAGATCCGTCGCGCACCTTGTTTGACCGGCTGCGATTCATGAGTATCACCTGCTCCAACCTCGACGAGTTTTTCATGATTCGGCTGGGGTCGCTGTACAATTATATCGACTACGGGAAGGAGCGTATCGACTATTCAGGGCTGCGGGAAATGCCGTTTCGGCGCAAGTTGTTGGATTTTGCCCACCGCTTCGTAAACGACCAATCACTCACGTACCTGAATGAGCTGAAGCCACAGTTTGAGAAAAACGGCTTCAACATTCTGCGGATGGATGAGCTGACGGAACTGGAGCTGAAGAAGGCCGATGGCTACTTCAAAAACACGCTGTTTCCGCTGCTCACGCCCATGGTGTACGACTCGTATCATGGCTTCCCGCTGATGATGAATCAGATGCTGATTCTGGGTGTGGTGACGCGCACGGAGGCGGAAGGGGAGAAGGGGCAGGAGCGCCTCACCTTCGTACAGATTCCGCAGAATTTGTCGCGCTTTTTTGAGCTGACGCGCAAAGACAAGGTGATTTTTGTGCCTATTGAGGAAATCGTGCGCGCCAACTTGCCCAAGCTGTTTCGGAACGTCGACATCGAGTCGGCTAACCTGTTCCGCATCACCCGCAACGGCGACTTTACGCTGGAAGAGTCAGACGATATCGACGTTGATTTTATCAAGGAAATTCAGGTTGGCTTAAAAACCCGCAAAAAGGGCCGCGTGGTGCGCCTAGAAGTGGAGAAGGATGCGTCGCCGGTGCTCATGGCAGTTCTGAAGGAGCGCTGGAAAATTGATAATGGCAACGTGTTCGTTATCAATTCCATGATTGATATGAAAGGGCTGCTGCAAATTCTTAAGCACCCCAACTTCCGGGGAAAAGCCGCCCGCCAACCGGCTCCCGTGGCCCCGCTTAGCTTGCCCGAGGGTGCCGAAGACAACATGTTTGAGTACCTCAAGCACCACGATGTGCTTCTGCATCATCCCTACAACAGCATCGATCCGGTGGTGCGCCTGTTGGAGCGGGCCGCCGAAGACCCTCATGTGCTGGGTATTAAGCAAACTATTTACCGCCTGGCCGACGACTCGCGAGTGACGGCGGCACTCCTCAAAGCGGCCGAAAACGGCAAGCACGTATCCGTGCTGTTTGAAGTGAAGGCGCGCTTTGATGAGGAACGGAATATTCGGGAAGGCGCCCGCTTGGAGAAGGCTGGCTGCTTTGTCATCTATGGGGTGAGCAAGTATAAGACGCACACCAAGATGCTCATGATCATCCGCAAAGAAGGAGAGAAGGTGACGCGCTATGTGCACTTGGGCTCAGGCAATTACAACGAGCAAACGTCGCGTATCTATACCGACGTGAGTTTGCTGACGACCAACGATGTATACGGCCACGACGTGTCAGAATTCTTCAACGTAATCACCGGCCATTCTCAGCCCGATGACTATGAGTATCTGATTACGGCGCCGAAGGATATGCGTCAGCAGCTCATTCATCTGATTCGGGAGGAGATTCGAAACGCGAAGAAAGGCTTGCCCAGCGGCATTGTGATGAAGATGAACTCCTTGGAAGACAAGGAGATGATTGATGAGTTTTACAAGGCCAGTAAGGCCGGGGTGCCTATTCGCTTTATCGTGCGGGGTATTTGCTGCCTGCGGCCGGGCCGGGCTGGCCTGAGCGATAATATTGAGGTGCGCAGCATTGTGGGCGACTATTTAGAGCACTCACGGATGTTTTACTTCCATCACGGCGGCCAGCCCAAAGTGTATGCAGGCTCCGCCGATTTGATGGTGCGCTCCTTTGACCGGCGCATTGAAGCACTATTCCTGATTGTAAACCCGGCCCTAAAGCGGGAGGCGATTAACATTCTGTATTTCAATCTTAAAGACAACCAGAATACGTACCTGATGCGGGAGGATGGGGCATACGTGCGTCGCATCCCAGCCCCTGATGAGCCTGTTTTCAACGTGCACAAGGAGTTTTATCATCGCCATTACGCGGCTGTGTCCGAAAGCTCCTTGTATGACGAGTGGCTCACGCGCGCGGATGTGCAAACGGACAATGCTGCCTCCAATGAAGGCCCACCTTTAACTGCCCCGGACTTTCCAACGGATGCGGAGATGGAAGATGCCGAAATGGAAGCTGAGCTGGCAACTTTCAACTCCACCACCGAGGAGGATTTGCCCGGTGGCGAATCTCCTCAGGACGTTTAATCAGTACTTTATCTCAACACAAAAAAGCCCCCCAGGACAGCGTCTGGGGGGCTTTTTTGTGCTTTACCATCCTATTCGGCTCCGCTGTGCGAGTTCTGAACATCGGGGTGCGGCGGAATAGCAGAGTGGTCATTGACCGGGCGAAAGTCCTCAAAATGGCGTTCAAACAGCGTCTGCAGCATACCGTCCTTCAAGCCGATATCGGGGACGTGCATATTATTGATGTTGGCCCACTCCATAGCAGAAAGATAGATTTGGCCCGCCGGCACGATCACATCGGCGCGGTCTGGGTTGAGCATGGCCACATTCACCCGCTCATCCATGGTCATCTTGGTCAGGTTGTCCAGCAGAGTGGCGATGCGCTTGCGGGTGATGGGCTTATCGAGCGTGGTTTGGGTTTTGGCTAAGCTATACAGCTTATTGATGTTGCCGCCGGTACCAATTGCCCGCGTGACATGGTAGCGACGCGCGTTTTCGGTTACCCATTTCTCCATCCGCTCCCAAGTGCCGTTAAGAGCATCCGTGTTGAGGCCAGTCTCTGCCTGTTGCATCCGCCGAATGGAGCCAACTTCAAACGACTGCGTAGCCACTTTATGGCGGTTGTGGTAAATATTAAACTCCGTGCTGCCCCCGCCTACATCAATGTGCAGATAATGCTTATTGTCCTCAAGCACGTGCTCAATTACGCTATTGATGTACATGGCTTCGTCCTGACCATCAATTACTTCGATAGTTAGTCCTAGCTCTTTGCGCACGCGCGCAACCAAAGCGGGAGCGTTTTTGGCGGTGCGCATGGCGGAAGTGGCGCAAACCAAGTGGTGCGCTACTTCGTGCACTTCCATCAGCAGCTTCAGCGAATGCAGAAACTTAACAAACTTATCAGCCTTGGCGGGCGAGATGTCACCGGTGGCAAACACATCCTCCCCCAGGCGCATTGGGTAGCGCACGTACTCCACGCGCTTCAACCGAAAACGCCCCCCATAAACCAGAACAGCCGAAATTTGGCACCGTACAGCATTCGATCCAATGTCAATGGCGGCTAGTTTCAGTAGGGGATACTCCATCAGGTAGGTTGATGTGGTGGAAGAGGAATTAAGCTTCAAAGATAAGCCTTTGTCGAAAGTAGGCTTAAAAGAAGGAAAAATAGCCTCTGAGCATTACCTCTCATTGGCCAAAAAACCATACGAAGCGAGCAGTACAGGTTTACGGGGCAGCGCTAAGCTTACGCCTGATCAGGCGAAGCTGTTTTAGGCACAGCCCGCTTTCTGCTTAATACTCCGACAGCAATTCCGTGGCTACGCGCGGAACACCCGTGCTGGCGGGCTCCGCCACGAAGCGCACGTTGCGTCGGCCTGCCAAGGGCGGCTGATGCAGATCAATTACGATGATAGGGCAGTGCTGGGGGGCAAATTGCAGCAGTCCGGCCGCCGGATACACCTGCAATGAGGTGCCTACCACCATAAAAATATCGGCGGTAGCAGCCTCTTCAATGGCCCGCTCCATCAACGGCACGGCTTCCCCAAACCAAACAATGTTGGGGCGTAGTTGGTGGCCTTTTTCACATAGTTCGCCCATCTCAATACGGTCACTGGTCATGGGGTACACAAGCTCCTCATGGCGCGTGCTGCGCGACTGAAATAACTGACCATGCAAGTGAATAACCCGGCTGCTGCCGGCTCGCTCGTGCAAATCGTCTACGTTTTGGGTTACGATAACCACTTCATAGCCTTTTTCCATCGCTACCAGGGCATGGTGGCCAGCGTTCGGCTGGGCTTTGCGGGCTGCGCTACGCCGCTGATTATAGAAGTCAAGCACCAGCTCAGGGTTGCGTGCCCATCCTTCAGGTGAGGCTACGTCCTCAATGCGATGACCTTCCCAGAGACCATCAGCGCCGCGGAAAGTAGCTAAGCCACTCTCGGCACTGATGCCAGCACCAGTTAGTACTACTATTTTTTTCGACACAGGTTAAAGGGAGTTTGTCGGGTGAAAGATCTTTTTCTGAATGCAAATAACTACTAGAAAACGGCTAACCGTATCCGGATTCACCTTAGCTGGCTTACGTAAAAGCATGAATACTATGTGCTTGCTAAACGTTTTCTCATGTCCATTTAAGTCTTTTACTTCGGCTAGATCTTTTGTTACTGCTAATCAAAAGCAAAAATTGATGTAAGCCAGAAGATCAAAAGTGTTTAAGTCGCTGTTATACTAACGATACTAGCTAAAATATGCGCTCAGTTGAATTAAACGGGTCTATAATGGGTTTACGCCCTACAGTCCAGCTTAATCTTCTTAGTAGGTTTGAGTTTACTCTGTACTAAACTCAGCTACTGTTGAGATCAAAACGACATTAAGTAAATTTGTATCTAATCCGATCTGCTTAGCTCCTTTATGATCGACCTTTTATTTGACGTTAATCTCCAGCAGTTGCCCGACGACTACCTTACCGGCAACTGGCGGGTGGCTGATCGGGTGCTGAATCGGAACGACCCGGGTTCCGCCTTGGCTCAGGCGACGCACCTTCAGTTGCAGCCTGGCTTGCTGCATGTAGAAGCTCCCACCCAGCAAGATAACGGTCAGTGGAGCGTGGAGCGTGATAGTTTGCTTAGTCGCCCTTACCTGCAAATGCACTTGGCGCGCGAGGAAACACGTGCTTTAGTCACGCGCTTGCGCCGCTCTACCGATGGAGCCCAGAGCCAGCTTAGTCTTTATTTTCAGTCGGGCATGGAAATGCAGCTCGCCCGGCCCTGATTTCGCTTTTCGCTACTTTCTACGTTATGTCATCTGTTGATACCCAATTTAACGCCCAGCAATTTCGCTTTCTGGCCGAGCTAATTCCTCAACTGGTCTGGATTACGGACCCTGCTGGTTACCACACCTATTTCAACCAGCGCTGGATCGACTATACAGGCTATACCGTGGAGCAAAGCCGCGGCAGCGAGATGTGGAACAACCTGCTGCACCCCGACGACCGCCAGCGCGCCCGCGAGCGCTGGGGGCATTCGCTGGCTACCGGGGAGTTTTACGAAATCGAATACCGGTTTCTCTCCAAAGACGGTTCCTACCGCTGGTTTTTGGGCCAAGCCTTGCCTCGCATCGATGAGCAAGGCAACATTGAGCAATGGTTTGGTACCTGCACCGATATTCATGAGCAAAAGCAGCTTCAGCAACGGTTGGAGAGCGCTTATGCTGATCTGGAAATGAAAGTCACCTTTCGCAACCTAGAGTTGGAGCGTGAGGTTCAGAGTCTGCGCCAGCGTTTAGGCGAATAATATTCAGGTCACTTGCTACATAAAAAAGCCCCCAGATCATTTCTGGGGGGCTTTTTCACGCGCTATACTAATCTGCTACTTCGCTTTCGCTGCTGCCGCCTTCTTCGCGGGCGCAGCCTTCTTGGTTGTGGCGGCCTTTTTAGCGGCTGGCTTCTTTGCGGCTGGCTTTTTCTTGGCAATGGCAGGCTCATCCACGGTTTTCTCCACCGCTTTTTTGGCGAAGCGACCACCTTTAGCGGGTTTATCAGGAGTAAGCTCAGCCAGTTCCAGGCAGCGCTCCAGCGTAAGATCCTGCGGCTCTTCGCCCTTAGGAATCTTCACGTTTTTCTTGCCAACCACAATGTATGGACCGAAGCGGCCATTCAGCACTTGTACGTCTTCGCGCTCCGGAAAACTTTTGATCAAGCGCTCTGCATCCGATTTACGCTTGGCTTCGATAAGCTCAATAGCTTCCGAAGCGGTAATAGTATGCGGATCCTGCTCCTTGGTAAGCGAGTAGAACTTGCTGTCGTGGCGGATGTAAGGACCAAAACGACCGAGTGAAGCCGTCATATCCTTTTCCTCAAACTGCCCCACGATGCGCGGCAACTTAAACAGATCAAGCGCTTCTTCCAGCGTAATATTCTCGATAAACTGGCCTTTGCGAAGGCTTGCGTACACGGCTTTCTCCTCGGAGCCTTCCTTCGGCTCAATCTGCACATAAGGGCCGTAACGACCCAAACGAGCGGTCAATTTCTGCCCAGTTTCGGGGTGAATGCCAATCTCGCGGTTCGAGCCCAATGTGCTGCGCTCAATGTCCTGACCACGCTCAATGGTTTCGTGAAATGCTCCGTAGAAGTTGGAAAGCATATCGCCCCACTTCTCCTGACCGTTGGCGATAAGGTCAAATTCGCCCTCAACTTTGGCCGTAAACTGGTAGTCGATAATAATAGGAAAGTGCTCCACCAGGAAGTCGTTAACTACCATAGCGGTATCGGTCGGAAACATCTTCGCTTTTTCAGCTCCGTACGTTTCCGTTTTAACCTCCGTCTTCACCTCCTCGCCTTCCAGCGTGAGCACCCGAAACTTGCGCTCCTTGCCTTCACGAGTATCTTTTTCAACGTAGCCGCGCTTCTGAATCGTGCTGATGGTTGGAGCATAGGTAGAAGGCCGGCCAATACCCATTTCCTCCAGCTTCTTTACCAGCGATGCTTCCGTGTAGCGAGCTGGCGGCTGCGCATACCGCTCCGTAGCGCGCAGTAGCTGCAAAGGCAGCTGCTGGCCAACCGTCAGGGGAGGCAAACCACGAGAGAAAGTTGAATCACCATCTTCCTCCTCGTCATCCTTCGACTCGCTGTATACTTTCAGAAAACCCTCGAAGGTAATTACCTCACCAGTAGCCGTAAGCGTAGTGCCCGCCTGCGTGCTGATGCCAATAGTAGCCACGGTGCGCTCCACCGTTGCGTCGGCCATCTGCGAAGCCAGTGCCCGCTTACGAATCAGATCGTAGAGGCGCTGTTCCTGGGAGTCGGAACCTGATTTTACCAGGGCAAAATCGGTGGGCCGGATGGCTTCGTGCGCTTCCTGGGCTGAGGCTGACTTTGTTTTAAACTGACGCTTGTGAGCGTATTCTTCACCAAATGCCCGGCTTATTTCCACGTGAGCAGCAGCCAACGCATCCTGCGACAAGTTTACCGAGTCAGTACGCATGTAGCTGATTTTACCAGCTTCGTACAGCTTCTGGGCTACGCTCATGGTTTGGGCCACGGAGAAACCCAGCTTGCGGGAAGCCTCCTGCTGAAGCGTAGAGGTGGTGAAAGGTGGCGCTGGCGAGCGTTTGCCTGGCTTCTTTTCCAGGTTTTCGATCTGATAAATGGCCCCCACGCAACGAGCCAGAAAACCCTGGGCTTCAGCTTCAGTTTTGAAGCGCGTCGGTAGCTCAGCCTCCAGAATTGCCCCCCGGCCAGCATCGAAGCGCGCTGTAACACGGTAAGCAGATGAGGTTTTAAACTGATTGATTTCACGCTCCCGCTCTACAACCAGCCGCACCGCCACCGACTGTACCCGACCAGCCGACAACCCCGTTTTAACTTTTTTCCAGAGCACCGGCGACAACTCGAAGCCAACCAGACGGTCAAGCACACGACGAGCCTGCTGCGCGTTTACCAGGTTCAGGTCTATCTCCCGGGGAGTAGCAATAGCGTTAAGGATAGCGTTCTTAGTGATTTCGCGGAATACAATACGGCGCGTTTTGGCGTCGGTCAGATTCAGCGTTTCGGCAAGGTGCCAGCTAATGGCTTCCCCCTCACGGTCATCGTCACTCGCCAACCATACAACTTCGGCCTCTTTTGCCAGCTTCTTCAACTGAGCAATTATCTCTCGCTTATCAGCCGACACCACATAGGTCGGCTTGAAGCCATTCGCAATATCAATAGCGTTATTATCCTTGGGTAAGTCGCGTACATGACCAAAGCTGGACTTGACAATAAAGTCCTTACCCAAGTATCCCTCAATGGTCTTGGCTTTGGCCGGTGACTCGACTATGACTAAATTTTTGATCATATAAAGGGGATTGGCAACGAAATACAGGTGGGTATCAACTAAGAAACGACCTATGGGGGGCAAAAGTTGAATTTTGCCGCAAAGATGATGGAATAATCCGGCCACTCACCTATACCGGCTTAATTATCAGTGCAGCGCTAGGCCCAAAGTTGGAGTTGCTAGAGCTGTATAAGAGCAAATATTTTAGGCAAGTAGTTCATTCGTTATTGGTTGAACAAATTCTATATGACTGCTTAATTCCATTGCCGCGTAAGCCAGTAGTTTATTACCTTTGTAAGTCTGGCTACCGGTCTACTCTCCGGTTTGTCTCAGCAGTGCCTTTTTAGCACGCTTCGCAATCTACATTTTGTATGGCTTCAGGTAAGACTACCAAAACCACCACTCGTCCGGCTTCTAATTCCTCAGCATTGTCTTCGGGATCCACAGATGCTGCCGTTGCTGCAGTCGATAATAACCAGTCACAGCGAAAAGAAGCCCCAATTGGTAGCGCAATAACGCGCAGACGGGTCAGCACTCGCAACCTCGATAAAACGCAGGATGACGGCTACGTAAATGAGCAGCTTACCCGGGTTCTGTATGCGCTAGATGCTTTTAAAAAGGGAGACGTTTCAGTGCGGCTGACCAAGCAAAACGACGACATCTTCGCTGACATCGCTGAGGCTTACAACTCGATGGTGGAAATGATCGGCGGCGTGGGGGGCGAAGTATCGCGCATTTCAAAAGTTGCCGGCGTAGAGGGTAACCTTAAAGCCCGCGCTTCCGGTGAGAACGCCTCGGGTTTCTGGCGCGACATGATCAACAATATCAACGGTTTGATGGATAGCATCGCCGTTCCGGTATTGGAAGTAGGTAAAGTACTTAAGAACATCTCCAAGGGCAACCTAGACGAGACCTTCCAAATTCCTGTTTCGGGCGACTTCAAAGTGATGGCCGAAACTATCAACAAGACCATTGACAACCTCAACCTGTTTGCCGGCGAAGTAACGCGGGTAGCACAGGAAGTGGGCACGGAAGGTAAACTGGGCGGACAAGCTTCGGTACCGAACGTGGGGGGCATTTGGAAGGAGCTGACCGACAACGTGAACTACATGGCCTCGAACCTGACCAGTCAGGTGCGCGATATTGCCAACGTAGCTACCGCTGTAGCCAAGGGCGACCTCACCCAAAAAATCACGGTAGATGTAAAGGGTGAGCTGCTGCAACTCAAGCAGAACCTGAACCAGATGGTGGACTCACTCAACCTGTTTGCTGGCGAAGTAACCCGCGTAGCTCTCGACGTAGGCACGGAGGGCAAGCTTGGTGGACAGGCCTCAGTGCCCAACGTTAGCGGGGTATGGAAAGACCTGACCGATAACGTAAATAATATGGCTTCGAACCTGACCAGTCAGGTACGGGACATTGCCAACGTAGCCACCGCTGTAGCCAAGGGCGACCTGAGCCAAAAAATCACGGTAGATGTAAAGGGCGAGCTGCTGCAACTCAAGCAGAACCTGAACCAAATGGTGGACTCGCTGAATATGTTCTCCGGCGAAGTAACGCGGGTAGCACAGGAAGTGGGCACCGAAGGCAAACTCGGCGGTCAGGCTTCGGTACCGAACGTGGCTGGCGTGTGGAAGGAGCTGACCGATAACGTAAACTACATGGCCTCGAACTTGACCAGTCAGGTACGAGATATTGCCAACGTAGCTACCGCTGTTGCGCGCGGTGACCTGAGCCAAAAAATCACGGTAGATGTAAAGGGCGAGCTGCTGCAACTCAAGCAGAACCTGAACCAAATGGTGGACTCGCTCAACCTGTTTGCCGGCGAAGTAACCCGCGTGGCATTGGAAGTAGGTACCGAAGGAAAGCTGGGCGGCCAGGCTTCGGTGCCCAACGTGGCTGGCGTGTGGAAGGAGCTGACCGATAACGTGAACTACATGGCCTCGAACTTGACTTCGCAAGTTCGAGATATTGCCAACGTAGCTACCGCCGTAGCTCGGGGAGACTTGAGCCAAAAGATGACAGTAAACGTGAAGGGCGAAATTCTGGAGCTGAAGAACATTCTGAACCAGATGGTGGACTCGCTGAATATTTTCGGTGACGAAGTAACCCGCGTGGCCCGCGAAGTGGGTACCGAAGGCAAGCTGGGTGGTCAAGCCAATGTGCCTCGTGTAGGCGGAACCTGGAAGGAGTTGACGGATAACGTAAACACGATGGCCGCCAACCTGACCCTACAGGTACGCGACATTGCCAACGTAGCCACCGCTGTTGCCAAAGGCGACTTGACTCAGAAAATTGTAGTTGATGTAAAAGGCGAGCTGTTGGATTTGAAGGACAACATCAACCGCATGGTGGATTCCTTGAACATCTTCGCCGGCGAGGTAACCCGCGTAGCCCGCGAAGTAGGTACGGAAGGTATTCTGGGCGGCCAGGCCAATGTACCGAGTGTAAGTGGAACCTGGAAAGACCTGACCGACAATGTAAACACGATGGCCTCGAACCTGACTTCGCAGGTACGAGATATTGCCAACGTAGCTACCGCTGTAGCTAAAGGTGACCTGAGCCAAAAAATCACGGTAGATGTAAAGGGTGAGCTGCTGCAACTCAAGCAGAACCTGAACCAGATGGTGGACTCACTCAACCTGTTTGCTGGCGAAGTAACCCGCGTGGCGCTTGACGTAGGCACGGAGGGCAAGCTGGGCGGTCAAGCCAACGTACCGAGTGTAAGTGGTACGTGGAAGGCATTGACCGACAACGTAAATACCATGGCATCGAACCTGACTTCGCAGGTGCGGGACATTGCCAACGTAGCTATTGCCGTTGCCAAAGGCGACCTGAGCCAGAAAGTATCGGTCGACGTTAAGGGCGAGCTGTTGGATTTGAAGGACAACATCAACCGCATGGTGGACTCGCTGAACATCTTCGCCGGTGAGGTAACCCGTGTAGCACAGGAAGTAGGTACGGAGGGCAAACTCGGTGGCCAAGCCAATGTGCCCAGCGTGAGCGGAGTTTGGAAAGACCTGACCGACAACGTAAATACCATGGCCTCGAACCTCACCACGCAGGTGCGGGGACTAGTAAAAGTAGTAACGGCTGTATCGCAGGGTGACTTGACCCAAAAGCTGACTTTGGACGCTAAAGGCGAAGTTGCTGAACTAGCCGATACAATCAACCGCATGGTGGACGACTTGAACCGCTTGGCGGTAGAAGTTAGCCGTGTGGCTAAAGTAGCGGGTGTGGAAGGTAAGCTGACGGAGCGTGCTACAGTAGGCGGTGTAAGCGGCTCTTGGAAAGAACTGGTAGACACGCTGAACGAACTGCTCGAATCTATTGCTTCCCCGGTTCTGGAAGTTAGCCGCGTAGTGCGGGCCATTTCGGAAGGTGACCTGACTCAGCGCGTAGAAGTACCCACCGCTGGCGACATCATGGCGATGTCGAATGCTTTGAACCTAGCTGTTGAAAACCTAAACGAACTGCTGGGTGAAATCAACGATTCGTCGCAGGTAGTAGGGACTTCCTCGGAAGAAATGGCCGGTAAGGGTCAGGAGATGAGCCGCGTAACCGTTGACGTGGCGTTGGCCATGCAGCAAATGGCAGAGGGTGCTCAGAACCAAGCCTTGAAAACAGACCAGGCCTTCAAGCTGATTGAAGAAATCATGCAGGCTACGAAGGAAACTGCCGGGAAGGCTGATGTGGTGAACAAAGCCGCTATCCTGGGTGAGCAAACCTCGCAGCTTGGTCTGAAAACGGTGGCTGAGGTGGTAAAGAACATGGAAGAAATTTCCAACGCCGCTGCCCAAACGTCTAAAACGATTGAAGTATTGAGCACGCGCAGCCAAGAAATCAGTAAGTCGCTGGGAGTAATTACAGACATTGCTTCGCAAACCAACCTGCTGGCTTTGAACGCCGCTATTGAGGCAGCCCGGGCAGGTGAGGCTGGTCGAGGCTTTGCAGTAGTAGCCGAAGAGATTCGTAAGCTGGCAGAAGGCTCGCGCAAGTCGGCAAGTGAAATCGCTACGCTGGTTGACGACGTACGCAAGGATACAAGCTCAGCTGCTACGGCTATTTCAACCATGGAAGGCCGAGTATTGAAGGGTAAAAACGCAACGTTTGAAGCCAGCTCCGCCTTTAAAAACATTGCAACGAGCAGCGGCGAAACGCTACGCACTTCCCGCGACATTCTCACAGCTACCGAAGTTCAGAAAATCAGTATCGGCGACGTAGTGAAGTATGTAGAGGAAGTTGTAGCTATTGCTGAGCAAACGGCGTCTGGTACGCAGCAAGTGGCAGGTACGGCCAAGCAGCTATCTACTTCTATGCAGGAACTGACGGCATCCAGCCAAAAGCTGACAGACATTGCTGATGACTTGCAGGTTGGTCTGTCGGCCTTCCAGCTGATGGAGTATCTGGAGCCAGAGCCGGAACCAGAGCCTCGTCGTAGCCGCCAGCGCTTAGCTCAGATGACGCAGCCTCGTAATGGCCAAACAGTTGCGCCTAAGCCAACTGCTCAAAGGGAACGGCCTGTTCGTCGTAATGACGTTGCTCAACCAGCGGCGACGACTACTCAGGCGGCCAGACCCGCACGGGGGGGCAAATCACCGGAAGCACCTGCCACAGAAAAAGCGGCGTCGCGGCGTCCGGCGCCTGTAAATGGAAAATCGGCGGAGTCGCAGCCGGCAAATGGAGCCGATAAGAAGGCTCCAAAAGCTCGGGCCAAAGCGAAAGCCAATTAATTCCTCTCAGGTCTAATTACAGGCTTGCTACTGCTCTCAAGAGGCAGTGGCAAGCCTATATCAACTTTGTTCATGCCTGAAATAGAGTCGAATAGCGAAAAGAAAGTTGTTAAGCAGCAAGCGCTTATCCAATTAATTGTGTTCCGATTGGGGCGCGAAGAATACGGTATTCGCATCGAGCAAGTGAAAGAGGTAACTATTACCCCAGAAATTGCACGTATGCCCAAGACGCCTTCTTTCGTAAAGGGAATTGCCAATCTGCGCGGCGATATCATCGCCATTATTGATTTGGAGGAAAGATTTCAGCTGCGCTCGACTACAGAAGCGTTGCCAGCCATCACGTATACTCTAGCGATTGAAGCCAAAGACTATACGATTGGACTGGTGGTACGCGAAGTGCCGCAGCCATTGTCGATTCCGGTTTCGATAATCGAGAAAGCACCTGAATTTATTCAGGATGCCAACATTCAGGACAAATACATTGAGGGAATTGCTAAGCTGGACGGCCGCATTATTATTGTGCTTGATATGCTGAAACTCCTCACCCCGACGGAAATAATGCAGCTTCAACCCAAAGCCTAATCTTAGTGAGTGGCAGCCCGTACAAGGGCTAACACTGCTGTTTAGCTTATTCCCCGTTTTTTCCTTCTACTGATTCTACTTTTATGAAAAACCGCATTCTCATCGTGGACGACTCCTTCTATATGCGCACGATGCTAAAGAATATGCTAACTGATGCTGGCTACGAGGTGGTAGGAGAGGCCGCCAATGGTCAGCAGGCGCTGGAAATGACGAGTGCTACCAATCCTGATCTGATTACGCTCGATGTGATTCTGCCTGATAATACGGGTCTTGATGTGCTGAAGGGAATCCGGCAGGTAAACCCTACCGTGAAAGTGGTAATGTGCAGTGCGGTGGGGCAGGAAATAATTGTGAATGAGGCGCTTGAAAGTGGTGCTTCGGCTTATATCGTAAAGCCTTTCTCCGAGGAAAAGGTACTCGAGATTGTAGGCAGTGCTTTACAAAACTCGGAGGAAACCGGCGCCTAAGGTCAGATTTGCCCCCAAGGCATACTTTCACTTTTGTCGTTCCGCTTTTTTACTCCGCGCTTCCACCTATTCCGTGCCCTTTTTACCCGTCCCTTTTACTGTTTTGCTTGGTAAACTCCCTGCTTTGGTGCAGTTGGAACTGACTCGCTTGCTGCAATACGAGCTGGGTTTCCACGTGGTAGATTCGGCTGATAGTGCCGATGAGTTGGTTATTCTGGCTCGAAGGTTTCGGCCCGCATTAGTAATTCTGGACGAGTACAGCCTGCCGGATCTGGATCGGTTACAGCAGCAGCACTCGTGTCCGGTGCTTCTTTATGCTGCTGCCATTCCTTTGGCGGGTGTTTTGTGTGTAACTGCTCGTTGGGGAATATATGATTACATCGCGCCTTTGCAATTAGGCGCTGAACAGGCATTTCGGCGGGCTGTACTTCAGCAGTTGCAGGCTATGCCCATTATGCCGCGTGTAGCCACTTTTATTAGTCCGCTCCGTCATATAGTTAGTGCTCAGCCCCAGAGCCTGACGGTGATAGGCGCCTCTACGGGTGGCACCGCCGCTGTGGAGCAACTGGTACAGGCATTGTGCCCCGGCTTGCCATCTACTTTGCTTATTGCGGTGCATTTGCCCGCGTACTTTACCGCTTCATTCGCTAAGCGCTTACAGCGACTGACCCCGTTGCCAGTTAAAATAGGCGTTGCGGGAATGCCCATAGAAGAGGGGCAGATTATTATAGCTCCTGGGGGGCAAAATATGGTACTGAAGCCTGTGCAGCGCGGCCCTTGGCGAGTATGGCAGATTGGTTTCAGCACAAAGCCCAACCTGTCGGCTGATGCCCCATCTATCGATATGCTGATGCGTTCGGCTGCTAAGGCAGCCAGCTCGCGGGCGCTGGGTATAATCCTGACTGGTTTGGGGCAGGACGGAACCGGGGGCGCTAAAGCAATCCGGGCGCGTGGAGGCCAAGTTATAGCGCAAAGCCAGGAGTCAGCGGCTTTATTTAGCATGCCTGGTTCCGTGATTCGGGCTGGACACGCCAACGCCGTATTGCCACTAGATCAGATTGCGGAGATTATAAATCAGCGCGCTGCGCTGCCTGCTCCAGCTGCCTGTATTTCTCTAACTCTAGCAACCGTAAACTAATGAAGTCACGGGAACAAGAGTACCGGGAGATATTTATGTCCGAAGCGCTGGAGTATTATGACGCCATGAGCCGTCATATCAGTGAGCTGGAAAAAAATCCGGAAGATACAGCCGCTCTGAATGAGCTTTTTCGGCTTATGCATAACCTCAAGTCCAACGCACGTGCGATGGGCTACAATCAGATTGGCGAAGTCTCGCATGAGATGGAAACCATATTTGGTTTGATCAGAGACAAAGAGAAATCCTTTGCTGGAACAGTCGTTCCGGTGTTGTTTACCGGCGTCGATACACTGGGCGCCATGATTCGGGCCGTTGGGGAAGAGGCTGAAATGCCCCCCACCGACGATTTACTTGCCAATCTTGATCGGTTAGTTCAAGGAGAAGAGCCTATCCTGATTACCGCCGAGTCGGACACTGATGAAGAAGCTGGACGCAAGCTTGAGCTGTCTGATTTGGTTTATATCCAGATCAAAAAGCTGGACCACCTGCTCAACTTAGTAGGTGAGCTGATTATTGACCGCGACCGGATCATGACTCTGGGCCGGGAAATTGGAAATCCGGCGCTGCAAGCGGCTGCTTCACACCTGTTTCGTATTACTGACGAGCTGCAATACAGTGTGATGGATGCGCGCCTGGTAAATGTCGGTTCGCTCTTCAATAAATTTCCCCGCGTGGTTCGCGACGTGGCTGCATCGGAGCAAAAGGAGGTGACACTGCGGCTGGAAGGACAGGACATTCAGATTGACCGGAATATCCTTCAGATTATCACCGATGCCCTGCTGCATCTGGTACGCAATGCCATTGCCCACGGCATTGAAACGCCTCAGGAGCGGCAGAAAGCAAACAAGATTCCCGCCGGGCGTCTGACACTCTCCGCCCAAACGGAGCGCGACGATGTACTGATCCGGGTAGCTGATGATGGTCGTGGTATTGATGTAGAAAGCGTACGGCGTAAGGCAATAGAGCGGGGCTTGGTGAGAGCTGATGTAGCTGCCAACCTCGACGCGAATGCGGTGCGGGCGTTCCTGTTTGAGCCGGGCTTTTCTATGGCCAAGGAGGTAACGGAAATATCGGGTCGGGGCGTGGGCTTAGATGTGGTGAAGCTGGCTATTGACTCGCTTGGGGGGCAATTGCGGGTCGAGTCAGAGCTAGGCCAGGGTACTGTTTTTACCTTGGTGCTGCCTACGTCTATTGCTGTAAAAGGAGCCCTGCTGTTTGAGTTGGAGGAGCGTAGCTATGCTATTCCGCTCATGCACACCGATTCGGTTGTGGCTATGGAGCCTGAGGAGCTACACGTAGTAGGAGGGACGCTGATGGCACGTATTCAGGAGGAAAACGTACCGATAGTAAACCTGAAAACCCTGCTTCATAGCGGCGATGGGCCTTTACCAGCCGCCATTCATGAAGAGTTGGTGGGGCGGCAGCGCATCATCATTGTGGATTATAATAACCGTAAGCTGGGGTTGATTGTCGATCGTTTTTTGCGTCAGCAAGACATTGTAATCAAGCCCGTGAGTAAACCGTTGGATACCATTGACTTATTCGGGGGCGTGACGCTGCTGGGCAGTGGGCATGTATGCCTTGTGCTCGATGTACCAGCATTAACTCGACTATTCTTGGCCAAACGACCTTAAAACACGTATTGCAGATTTCGAAACTGCCTATAGTGGCTTTTTCGTACCAACTGACTGAATTGTATGGATTTGCACATGACGGAACTGGAGCGAGACATTATTCGGGAAATACTGAATATTGGCTTGGCTCGCGCCGCCGATTCTTTTGCTTCTATTGCCCAGGAAACCGTGTTACTGGAGGTTCCCAGCCTCGACTTGGTACCTGGAACCAGTGTTCTGGAGCGCGTAAAAGTGTACGAGAAGGACCACGTTGTAATTCAGTCCGATATCAAGGGTGAATTCAATGGCTCAACGCTGATGTTCTTCTCGGGGCAGCATGTGCAGCGCCTGTCGCGGGTATGCTTGCGTCTGACTAAGCCTGAGTCGGTGGAAATAGATGAGTTGCAGGAGTCGCTATTACTGGAAATCAGTAACATTATCACGGGTGCTCTGGTAACACAGCTGGCTAATATCCTGAAGGCCAATATTTACGGCGCGCCGCCTATTGCTCCCAAAGGCCACCTCGATTCTTCCCTAACCCGGTTGGTGACGCAAAATCCGTTATTTCAGCCTATGGTTTTCTCGGTTATCACACAGTTCTCCGACAAAAACAACTCGGTTGAATTGCCGTTGATGCTGTTCTTCGACCGTGAGACTTTCGTCAAAATTTTGGATATTATTCGTACTTACGACTTTCTCAACGGTCAGCAAGCCGCGCGTTAACCAGCCCTCTAAGGCACAAAAGCTGTCATTTTTGGTAGATATCAACTGTCGCGGATTACGAATCGCGGCTGGTTGAACCACCCAAAATGACGGCTTTTTTATTGCGCAGTTCCGCGCTGAGTTTATAAAATAATACCGCTTTTTTGTAGCGCCGTCTTGGCGCTTATTTCCTTCTTTAATTCGTTTGTCATGTCGAATTATCATTCATCAAATCTTGAAAAGAAACTGGCCTCGTTCGATCCCAATGCGTTGGGAGACACCGCGGGGGGCATTTTTGGGTTGCCTTTCACCGTTGAAGAGGCGCAGGTAATTGTGGTGCCGGTGCCTTGGGAAGTGACGGTTTCATATCGGGCAGGCACAGCACTGGGCCCAGCCGCTATCCGCGAAGCCTCCTTACAAGTCGACCTCTACGATCCGGACATTGCGGATGCCTGGCGCCTCGGCCTAGCAATGGAAGAGGAAGATGAGAGCTGGGCCGCCGAAAGCCGCGAGCTGCGCGAGCAGACTTCCGGCTACATTCGGTGGCTGGAAGATGGTCAGCCGGCCGAAAAAGCCCCCCAGCATGCTACGGCTACTAGTCAGGCTACTGTTCGGGGCAAAGCACTGCTGGAGTGGCTCAAGCAAAAAGCCGGTGCTCACCTCGATGCCGGCAAGGCGGTAGCGGTATTGGGTGGTGACCACAGCACGCCTTTGGGTTACATTCACGCACTGGCGGAGCGCCACGAAGAGTTCGGTATTCTGCAGATCGATGCGCATTGTGATTTGCGCCCGGCCTACGAAGGCTTCGAGTATTCGCACGCGTCCATCATGTACAATGCGCTGCAACTGCCCCAGGTAAAAAAGCTGGTGCAGGTAGGAATCCGTGATTTTTGCCAGCAGGAAGCAGAGCTGGCTGAGCGCAGCAATGGCCGCATTATCATGTTTCCAGAGCGCTTTCTGCGGGAAGAGCTGTATGGGGGCAAATCGTGGCGGAAGGAGTGCAAGAAAATTATCGCGCAGCTACCCCAGAAAGTATATATAAGCTTTGATATCGACGGCCTCGATCCAAAGCTTTGCCCCGGCACCGGCACACCCGTGCCTGGCGGTTTGGAGTTCGAGGAAGCGCTTTATCTCATTCGGATGGTAGTGCGCTCTGGTCGTGAAATTATTGGCTGCGACTTGAATGAAGTAGCCCCCGGCGACACCGATTGGAATGGTATTGTGGGCGCCCGCCTGCTGTATCAGCTCTGCAACTGGATGGCCGTATCGCAAGGGCGCATTGCTGCCCGCGACATGAAGAAAGTAGAAGACGAAGAATAGGTTCTCAACGATATTTGCTTTTTTGCGTACCGTAATCCGACCCACGGTTGTGGGTCGGATTTTCTTTGTTCACTTATCAAGCTTCCTCAATGGGATTTTTACTTAAATTCATTCTCACGGCAATCGTCACCTATGCCCTGGCTTACTTTCTGCCCGGTGCTCACCTCGATGGCTTCGGGGATGCGCTGTTGTTGGTGCTGGTGCTGGCCATACTGAATGCGGTACTGAAGCCAATTCTTAAAATCCTAGGTTTCCCCATCACGGTTCTTACGCTGGGCCTGTTTCTACTGGTTATCAATGCCGTGATTGTATTGCTGGCCGATTATGTATTGCCCGGCTTCAAACTCGATGGCTTCTTGGCAGCCCTGCTTTTCAGCATTGTATTATCGTTGGTAACGAGCGTCATCGATATGGTCATTGACTAGTATCCTACCCCATAAAAAAGCCCCCCAGACATCGTCTGGGGGGCTTTTTTATGACTTGTAAATCTGAATTACAGCCGTTTGATCTGCGCGCCGAGCGCGTTCAGTCGTTTATCAATAAACTGATAGCCACGATCAATCTGCTCAACGTTGTCAATTACGCTGCGCCCGTCGGCGGAGAGGGCCGCGATGAGCAGCGCCACTCCCGCCCGGATGTCGGGTGAGGTCATGCTGATGCCATGTAAGCGGTTGCGCTGATCAAGGCCAATCACAGTAGCGCGGTGCGGGTCGCAGAGAATGATTTGCGCACCCATGTCGATGAGCTTGTCAACAAAGAACAACCGCGACTCAAACATCTTCTGGTGAATGAGAACCGTGCCTTTTGCCTGCGTTGCCACCACCAAGATAATGCTGAGCAGATCGGGCGTGAGCCCCGGCCACGTATGATCCGACACGGTTAGGATGCTACCATCCAGGTAAGTGGCAATCTGGTAATGATCCTGGGCAGGAATAAAGATGTCATCGCCCCTAAACTCCAGCTGAATACCCATTTTGCGGAAGGTGTCCGGAATGAGACCAAGCTCCTGAATCTGCGCGTCTTTGATAGTGATTTCGGAGCCGGTCATGGCCGCCAGACCAATGAACGAGCCGATTTCAATCATGTCGGGCAGCATACGGTGCTCCGTGCCGCCCAGGCTTTCCACGCCTTCAATAGTGAGCAGGTTAGAGCCGATACCGTTGATTTTGGCTCCCATACGCACCAGCATTTTGCATAGCTGCTGTAAGTAAGGCTCACAGGCGGCATTGTAAATGGTGGTAATGCCTTCGGCCAACACGGCAGCCATTACAATATTAGCTGTGCCTGTTACCGAAGCTTCATCGAGGAGCATGTAAGTGCCCTGCAGCTTGCCTTCCGTACGAATACGGTAAAAGTCGTTGCCCTCGAGGGTCAATTTGCCCCCCAGCTTCTGCAAGCCCAGAAAGTGCGTATCCAGTGGCCGCCGCCCAATTTTGTCGCCGCCTGGTCTGGGCAGTTGGCATTGACCAAAGCGTGCTAGCATGGGCCCCAAAATCATAACGGAACCGCGTAGGGCGCGGCCCTGGGCTACAAATTCTTCTGAGTCGAGGTAGTCTAGGTTTACGCTGTCAGCCTGAAAAACGTAGGTGTCGGTGGAGAGCTTGCCCACTTTGACGCCCATATCACGCAGCAGCTCGATGAGCTTGTTTACATCGCGGATATCGGGAATGTTGCTAATCGTAACTGGCTCACTGGTAAGCAGTACGGCGCATAATATCTGGAGCGCTTCGTTTTTTGCCCCCTGGGGTATAATCTCGCCTTTGAGCGGGTGTCCGCCAATTACTTCAAAAGAGGCCATTAAAAAAGAAGTTAGAATTCAGGAGCTAGGAGTTAGAAGTGGCGGAGATAGAATGGTTATTTCCCAGATTCCAGCTCCTGACTTGTAACCCCTGGCTCCCTGATAAAAATTACTGGGGCGGTTGCTGTGGTTCCTGGCGCTTTTTGCCACCACGGCGCTGCTTGTCGCGCCGATTGCCGCCACTGCCACTGCGCCGTGGGTCACGGTCGGAGCGGTCGTTGCGGGGCTGGGGTACGATAAAGGGCGCGGGCCGGCCGTTGGTCGCAAACTCAAATAGGTTCTGAGCATCTACCTGAGCCGGATCGAGCTCCAATTTGCCCCCCGACAGCTCTTTCAAATGCTTGAGTATAGTAATGTCCTTCGCATTCTCCTTGCTGTAAGAGCGGTACAGAAACTTCATCGTCCGCCCGATGGCGATGGTCGCCTGCTCGCGCTCCGCCGGGTCTTCCAGCGTCAGTGCCTTTTCAATCATGGCTTCCACGCTGCGGCCGTAGGGCTTCAGCTTGGGCGATTTGCTAGGGTAGGGCACCCGCTTCGGCTGCTGGTGCAGCTGGGCAAGGCTGGTAAGTGGGAATGGGCTGTCTACGTCTAGGTCCTCATCGGCCATTTCGTAGAGATGATTCCATACTTTCTGCTGAGCGTCCGGCTGGTCGCGCAAATTGGCGTTCAGACGAAAGATGAGCTGTACTATCTGATGAGCCCGGCGCGTGCGCTCAGCCTTATCTTCGATAGTACGCAGGGTTTGCACAAGTTGGAAGGTGCTCTGGCCGTATTCGCGCTGGAGCAGCTCGTGCTTATGAGGGGAGGGAAGAGACATGAGAAAAGTTAAAAACTATAAGATCCAGCGCTCCGAAAAGTGCTGGGATGGGCACTGAGTCAAGCCAATTAGCTCAGCACTCGCAATTTGGCAAAACTCAGCAATAACGTCTTCTCACCCACCTCTTCAAATTGAATAATTGCCTTGGTAGAGCCGGCCTGCGTTTCGAGCTTACTCACCGTGCCGAAGCCAAATTTAGGATGTTCTACTCGCTGCCCGGTAGCCAGATTAGAAGTGTCGGAAGGCTGAAAATCGGCCGAAGGCTTGTAGCTGGACGCTACCGTCTTACGCGGAGCGGGCGGAATTAGGTTACTGCGCCGCTCCAAAACGTGCCCAAATGGCGACTCGCCACTGCCCGGACCAGATGAGAACTTGAAATCTACGAATTGCGGATCAATTTCATCCAGAAAACGGCTTTTCTCACAGCTTCGCAGGTTACCCCACTGGTAGCGCGACGTGGCATAGCTAAGCGTAAGCTTTTTTTCTGCCCGCGTGATAGCAACGTAGAAAAGGCGCCGTTCCTCTTCCAGATCGGCCCGCGAGGTAATCATCATCTGGGACGGAAACAGGTTTTCCTCCAACCCCACTATATATACGTTACGGAACTCCAGGCCCTTGGCTGAGTGAATCGTCATCAGCGTTACGGCCTCACCATCCTGCTGCGCGTCTTTGGTATCGGCGTCAGTAACGAGGGCAATATCCTGTAGAAAAGAAGCCAGCGACTTATCATCCCGCTCTGGGTCTTCCGTGTAAGCCTTTATACCATTCAGCAGTTCCTGAATGTTCTCGTAGCGCGAAAGGCCCTCAATGCTTTTGTCGGCATAGAGTTCCTCAATCATACCGGAGTTTTTTGCGATAAACTTTGCCGCTTCAAACGCATCTTCTTTGCCAGCAATTACGGCGTAGCTTTTAATCTGCTCCGCAAACTGCGTGATGGCACCCGAAAGCCGTGCCCCCAAAAAGGAGGTCGCATTGGCTACTACTTCCCACAGCGTGTGGTTGGTTTCCTCGGCCGTGTTGATGAGCTTGCTCACCGTCGTGTCGCCGATGCCGCGCTTGGGGTAGTTGATAACGCGGCGTAGCGCCTGCTCGTCGTTCGGGTTCACCGTGAGGCGCAAGTAGGCCACCAGGTCCTTGATTTCTTTCCGTTGGTAGAAAGAAAGGCCCCCCACAATCTTGTACTTGATATTCAGCTTGCGCAGGGCTTCTTCCATTGCCCGGCTTTGGGCATTGGTGCGGTAGAGAATCGCGAAATGATCGTACGACAAGTGTAGATTCATCTTGTCCTCGAAGATGGAGTTGGCAATCAGCTTGCCTTCCTCATTATCTGAGGCCGCCTTGAGCACTTCGATCAGCGTGCCTTCCTCGTTCTCCGAGAAAACGTCTTTGCGCAGCTGCGCTTTGTTGTTCTTAATGACCGAGTTAGCCGCTTTTACAATGTTCTTGGTAGAGCGGTAGTTCTGCTCTAGCTTGAACACTTCCAGTTCGGGGTAATCCTTCTCGAAGTTGAGAATATTGGTAATATCTGCCCCCCGGAAAGCATAAATGCTCTGCGCATCATCGCCGACCACGCAAATGTTCCGCTCCTTGGCCGCCAGCTTGCGCGTAATCAGGTACTGCGAGTAGTTCGTGTCCTGATACTCGTCCACCATCACGTACCGGAATATATTCTGGTACTTGTTCAGCGCCTCCGGATGGTCTTTAAACAGCACGTTGGTATTGAACAGCAAGTCGTCGAAGTCCATGGCGCCGGCTTTAAAGCACCGCGACTGATATTGCTGATAAATCACGCCGATTTTAGGGCGCAAAGCAGCTTCATCGTCCTGCCTGATGACCGGGTCGTTAAGGTACTGCTGCACCGAAATCAGCTTGTTTTTGGCCGATGAGATGCGCCCCAGCACCATACTAGGCTTATAGAGCTTGTCGTCGAGGTCCAGCTCCTTTACAATCTGCGATACCAGCGTTTTGGAATCCTGGGTGTCGTAGATGGTAAAGTGACGCGGAAAGCCAATTTTTTCGGCTTCGGAGCGCAGAATGCGGGCAAAAATGCTGTGGAAGGTGCCCATCCACACATTCTTCGCCTCCGGACCTACTACTTTTTCAATGCGGGCGCGCATTTCCTTGGCTGCCTTATTAGTAAAAGTCAGGGCCAGGATGTTGAACGGGTCGACGCCTTTCTCCAGCAAATGCGCGATACGATACGTCAGTACGCGCGTTTTGCCGGAACCAGCACCGGCTATAATCATGCAGGGGCCTTCCGTTTGGAGCACGGCAGCAGCCTGCGAAGGATTCAGTAAGGTATGATAATCTAATGCCATTCTTTCAAGTAAACCGGCTCGTTGGCGAAGGAACAAAGGTAAGGTTTTGCCCCCCAGGAAACCAGAAAGCACCTGTTCGGGGTTATCTTTGTCCATTCATTTCTCTCGGGACTTTATTTGTGGCTGGCATCATCGCTCCACCCGTTAGGTGGAGTCAAAAAAGCCCCCCAGAAGGTTCTGCCTCGCATTCCCATGATTATTATACAGAACACTGTCATCTCCGATGACGTTCGCGACAATTTCTTTGTTTGCAATCTGGAAGTTTGCAAAGGCGCGTGCTGCGTGGAAGGCGACCTCGGCGCTCCTCTAGAAGAAGCTGAGCTAGCCATTCTGGAAGCCGAATACGCCAGCATCAAGCCTTTTCTTACTGAAGCCGGCCAGCAGGCAATCGAGCAACAAGGCCTTTACATCAAAGATTGGGAAGGTGATTTCAGCACCACCACCATCAATGACCGAGAGTGCGCCTATGCCCTCTATGATGAGCGTGGCATACTGAAGTGTGGCATTGAACAGGCCTATCTGGCCGGCGCCACCAGCTTCAAAAAACCTGTCAGCTGCCATTTGTACCCCATTCGTATCAGCAAGTACGACGGGTTCGAAGCCCTGAACTACGATCGGTGGGGCATCTGCAATCCTGCCTGCTCCTTCGGTGCCGAGCTGGGGGTACGGGTATATCAGTTTCTGAAGGAGCCCCTAATTCGCAAGTATGGCGAAGAATGGTACGATGAATTGGTGCACGAAATAGAGCAGCCTAGCGCATAACATAACCAAGAAAAAGCCCCCCAGAATAGTTCTGGGGGGCTTTTTCTTGGTTATGAACTAGAAATTCTGGCTAAACAGTCGAAAAGTCAAACGTATCCAGAAACGCAGTTGTGAAGTTGCCGTCCTTAAAGCTTTGGTTGTCCATCAAAGCCAGGTGAAACGGAATGGTGGTTTTCACGCCTTCCACTACAAACTCACTTAAGGCGCGCTTCATTTTTACAATGCATTCTTCCCGCGTCTGAGCAGTGGTGATAAGCTTGGCTATCATCGAATCGTAGTTCGGCGGAATGGTGTAGCCAGCGTACACATGCGTATCAACCCTAACGCCGTGGCCGCCCGGAATATGCAGCGTTGTAATCTTGCCAGGAGCAGGGCGGAAGTTATTACGCGGGTCTTCCGCATTGATGCGGCATTCCATGGCATGCATCTTAGGCTCGTAGTTATTGCCCGAGATAGGCACGCCCGCTGCAACCTTAATCTGCTCTTTAATCAGGTCATAGTTGATGATTTCCTCCGTTACAGGGTGCTCTACCTGAATGCGGGTATTCATCTCCATGAAATAGAAATCGCGGTTTTTATCAACTAAAAACTCGATCGTCCCTACTCCCTCGTAGCGAATAGATTTGGCGCCGGCTACGGCAGCATTGCCCATTTTCTTGCGTAGGTCCTTGGTCATGAAAGGAGAGGGAGCTTCTTCCACGAGCTTCTGGTGGCGTCGCTGAATGCTGCAATCACGCTCAGAAAGGTGAGCGGCACGGCCAAATTGGTCCCCAACGATCTGGATTTCGATATGGCGCGGCTCTTCTACAAACTTCTCAAGGTAGATACCATCGTTACCGAAAGCTGCTTTGGCCTCCGTGCGGGCATCGTGCCAACCTTTCTCCAACTCTTCGTCGGTGCGGGCCACGCGCATGCCGCGTCCGCCGCCTCCGGCCGTAGCTTTCAGAATAACCGGATACTTGATTTTGTGCGCAATTTTCAGCGCATCCTGTAAGGAATCAAGTAGGCCTTCCGAACCAGGAATGGTTGGCACTCCGGCTTTTTTCATGGTCGCTTTAGCCGAAGCCTTGTCGCCCATGCTATTGATCATTTCAGGCGATGCACCAATGAATTTGATACCGTTTTCCTGGCAGATACGGGAAAATTCCGCGTTTTCCGACAGAAAGCCATAGCCAGGGTGAATGGCATCAGCGTTGGTGATTTCTGCCGCAGCAATCAAAGTTGGGATATTCAGATACGACTGGGCGCTGGCAGGAGGACCAATGCACACTGCCTCATCAGCAAAGCGTACGTGAAGGCTTTCCTTATCAGCAGTGGAGTATACGGCTACCGTTTTGATACCCATTTCCTTGCACGTGCGGATAATGCGCAAGGCAATTTCACCCCGGTTAGCAATCAGTATTTTTTTAAACATGATGGTTAAGGTCTGGGAGCAACTAGATTGGGAGCTTGATTGAAAAGGAAAGGTCTTGGTAGCTTAAGATATTTGTGCAAGTCATCCGACTCGCCAAAACCTAAGCTACCAAGACCTCAAGGCCCAAAAATTACATTGGCTCGATCAGGAATAGGGGCTGATCGTATTCTACCGGAGAGGAGTTCTCTACCAATGCCTTTACAATACGGCCTGAAGCTTCTGCCTCAATCTCATTGAACAGCTTCATGGCTTCAATAATACAAATGACCTGACCTTTTTCGACCATGTCACCCACGTTCACAAAAGCAGGTGAATCGGGGCTGTTGGAACGATAGAAAGTGCCGATCATAGGGGCTTTCAGCGCCTGATAATTAGCCTCAGAAGGCTCACTAGCAGTAGTAGCAGGCGTAGTGGTGATGGGTGCGGGTGAAGAAACAGGAGCAGCTACTGGGGCCGGCGCCTGAGGCGCAGCCGCCGGGGCGGGCACAGCCATCGATGTGCTGATTACCGGCTTATAGCTGGGGTCGCGCTGTACTGAGATCTTGAATTCCTCAGTTTCGATGTTGACTTTGTTCAAACCCGATTTGGCGATGAAATCGAGCAATTCCTGTAGTTCTTTGGCTTTCATAGCAGGCTGCTTCTGCGGCGACTTATTTAACTCTTTCGACATAGGAGTAGTCGCGGGTATCCACGCGAATTTTTTCGTCCTGATTGATGAACAATGGTACCTGGATACGGGCACCTGTTTCCACCGTTGCGGGCTTAAGCGTATTTGTGGCTGTATCACCTCGCAAACCAGGCTCGGTATACGTTACCACCAGTTCTACTGTCGTTGGCAATTCAGCGGTAAGCGGCTGCTCTGTTTCAGCGTGAAACAAAATCGTGACTTCCTGCCCATCCTTTAGCAAATCGGCGAAGGGCACCATTGCTTCAGGCAATGTTACCTGCTCAAAATCTTCCTTATTCATGAAGTTGAAGCCGTACTCATCCTTGTACAGGAATTGGTGAGGACGTTGCTCCACCCGAGCGGTTTCTACCTTCACACCTGCATTAAAGGTGTTATCAATTACACGCCCGGTTTTAATGTTGCGCAATTTAGTGCGTACAAAGGCTGGGCCCTTTCCAGGCTTCACGTGTTGAAACTCGGTAATAACGTGCAACTCGTTGTTGTAATTCAGGACGAGGCCGTTACGGAAGTCTGCGGTGGTGGCCATTTTTTAGATACTGGTTATTGATGGTTAAAAGCTGAATGTGTCGCTGGATTGCTTAGATAAAGCCGTAGGCAGAATCTACTCAATCGTTAACGTACTAAGCTCAGCATTTCCGAAAGTGCAAGTATAGAGTTTTTCTGCGTGCAGTTGACTAATCAGACTATTTACTGGATAGTCTTAGTATCGTATGCCCATTTGAGGTATAATGACCCCCAGGTGAATCCTCCACCGAATGCGGCAATAATAAGGTTATCGCCTTTATGTAATTGGCTCTCGTAATCGGCTAGGCAAAGAGGAATGGTACCGTTAGTGGTGTTGCCATAGCGATGAATGTTAAGCATCACCTTTTCGGGGCCGACACCCATCCGATGAGCTGTTGCGTCAATTATACGCTTGTTGGCTTGGTGCGGCACCAGCCAGGCTACATCATTGGCCGTGAGCTGATTGCGCTCCATTACTTGAGCAGCTACTTCAGCCATGTTTTTCACGGCAAATTTGAACACCGTTCCTCCCTCTTGGTATACGAAGTGTTCCCGGCCTGCAACAGTTTCTGCCGACGGAGGACGACGGCTGCCGCCTGCCTTTTGATGCAAGAATGGCTCACCGTTGCCGTCAGAGCAAAGCTTCTGATCGAGTAACCCCAAACCATCAGTATTAGGCTCTAAAAGAACTGCACCCGCACCATCGCCGAAAATAATGCAGGTAGAACGGTCGGTATAGTCAATGATGCTCGACATCTTGTCGGCACCTACGATGATCACCTTTTTATAAGTGCCAGTCTGAATAAACTGGGCACCCGTAGCTAGAGCAAACATAAAGCCCGAGCAGGCAGCCTGCATATCGTAGCTGAACGCGTTTTTGGTCCCTACAGCCGCTGAGATGATATTAGCGGTAGCAGGAAATACTAAATCGGGGGTAGTAGTAGCGCAGATAATTAGGTCAATATCCTCGGCTTTGGTGCCTGTCTTTGCTAGCAATTGCTCAACGGCTTTTATCCCCATAACGGAGGTGCCTTGTCCTTCGCCTTTCAGGATGTGCCGCTCCTGTATGCCTGTGCGACTTAGAATCCACTCGTCGGTAGTATCCACCAGGGTTTCAAGCTCCTTGTTGGTGAGTACGTAGTCGGGTACATAGGCACCCACTCCGGTGATAGCGGCAGTTATTTTCATCGAGAAAGACGGACGTAGGCGGCAAAAAAAGTCCGGCCAGAGCCGGACTTAGTCACTAGGACTTAAAGGTGCTCTTTATTTGGTCTGAAATACCAGACTCGGCCATTTTGTAACCCTGTAAGAGCATATTACAAATAGCCAGCGGCGTACTCACTCCGTGCCCAATGATGGCGTTGTCATTTATGCCCAAAATAGGACTGCCACCAAAAGCCTCATAATTGAAGTTGTCGAAGAAGGGGTCGTGCATCTTCTTCTCATTCAGAATCTCATAAATGGATTCTGCCATCTTCAAGACTACGTTGCCTGTGTAGCCGTCGCAGATGATTACGTCGGCTTTGGAGTTGAAAAGGTCGCGCCCTTCAATATTGCCGATAAACTGCACGTGCGGATTTACCTTCAATAATTGATAAGCAGCCTGCGTCAAGGCTGTGCCTTTGCCCTCTTCCTCGCCTAGGTTCATCAAACCCACTTTAGGGGCTTCAATACCTAACACATAGTGCGCATAGAGAGAGCCCAGTTCGCCAAATTGCTCGAGCATTTCTGGTTTACACTCCGCATTGGCTCCCACATCTAACAAAATGCCTTGCCCACCTGCTAGCTTCGGAACAAAGTTCGCAATGGCTGGCCGCAATACGCCGGGTACAGCTTTTACGCTGAACATAGCGCCTACGAGCATGGCACCTGTGCTACCGGCTGAGCAGAATGCATCTAACTCGCCGGCATGCAACATTCGATAACCCACGGCAATACTGGAATCCTGCTTCTGCTGGTAGGCTTTGGCAGGATGCTCACCCATTGCAATTACTTGCGTGGCCGGGATAAAGATGAGGTCGGCAGCGGCGGCGCCGTGCTGTTGGAGCAAAGGGCGCACGGCCTCTTCCTGGCCGATGAGCACAATCTGAGCCGCACCGTTTAGCTGTTGGGCAGCCATTACGGCGCCATCGACGGCAGCCTGGGGGGCAAAATCGCCCCCCATTGCGTCCAGGGCTATCTTCATGTACAGGAAATCAAGGGGAGTACGGAGTCGAAATGGCGGGCTGGCAGGCAGACGCTACCAGCAAAGCGAGGCTTATTCTTCGTCCTCGGTTGGGGCAGCGGCAGCGGCGATAGGAGCGAAGTCCTTTACTGCTACTTTACCGTGCAGATATAAGTCGCCATCTACTACATACGCTTTGTGACGCAAGTGAGTCTCGCCAGTAGTCTGGCAGATAGAAATAGCCTTGGGAGTCAGCTTATCGTGGGTGCGACGCTTGTCGCGGCGGGCTTTGGAGGTTCGGCGCTTAGGATGTGCCATGGTAAATTATGAAAGTTGAATGTGAACTTAAAAGGGAGAAAATCGAATTGACGAGTAATCTTAATTCAGATTGCGGAGCGCATCCCAACGTGGGTCGGAATCGTCTTCGTCCTCATCGTCGGCCTGTCGGGTCGTGAAAATTAGCTTGGCGTCAGCGTCCGGATTATCGTCGGGCTCGTTCTGAAAACGTGGATGCAGCTTCTTCATCGGAATAGCTAACCCGATGTAGTCGAACAAGTGCTGCGCAATTGGGAGAGTTTGAGTATCGGGCGTGATTTGCAGCACGTCGTCGTCCAACTCCAGGTATTGATCCCCGAAGCGTACGCGCAATTGGTGGCGCACATCAATAGGTTGATCAAAATCTTCCAGGCTCCGGTCGCAAATAAGGCGGACAGTGCCCTTGATGTGAAAGTCGAGCGTCAGCAGCAAATCTGTTTTGGTCAGCTCCACATCAGCATGAAGTTGACCATCCTGAATCAGCTGTTGATCAAACTGCTCGAAAAACGCTTTGCCCAGCTCGAACGCAAAATGATGCGTTTTATGGGCCAGTTTAGCAATAGCTATGTCGTATTGCGAGTCCTTCTTCACGGTTGAGATTTATAGCAGGGGGCAAAAGTAGGAAGATTTTGCCGTTTTTTAAAGCAGGGAAGCAGTATGGAGCAGCTAAGCGTTTTTCAGAATGAAATCGGAAGGGATGCCGAGTCGCTCGTACAGGCGTTTGGCCAGATCGAGTGAAACGCGGCGCTTGCCACTCAGAATCTGGGAGAGACGTCCGGCGGGCACTTCCAGTAGTTGCGCCAAATCTTTCTGCTTGAGGCGCATCTGCTGGCGTTTGAGCTCAATCATCTCAGCCAGTGAGGTTGGCAGATTAGGAATGGGAAGCAGTCCTAACTTGCTTTCATAGGTGTCGATACTCATGATCAACTCCCGAAACTCGGCTTCTAGTGCGGCGTTGCCCTCTACTCCAGCGGTTGCCAGCGCGTCAAGGCGACGCAGGGCAATGCGGTAGTCGGTAGGGGTTTGAAGAACCATGAAAACGAGATAAAAGCAAAACGGAACCGAACCGGCTCCGCTCATTCCTGCTACAAAATTACGGCTGAATTTTAAAAGAACAAATTATATTTCGTTTATAGAAAGAAAGTTTCGCTTTCGTGCCAAGCTTTTAGCAGTAAGGCTGAACAGCCTCAGTAAGATATTCTATATAAAAAAAGCCCCCCAGAGCAATGCTGGGGGGCTTTTAGTGTTATCTGCTAACGACGTTTCTCTACTACTAGGCCTTGCCGTTGGCGAACTAAGTCGCAGGCTAGATAAAGTGCTTCCCGGAACGAGGTTTCATCCGCTTTGAATGTGCCCGCCAATCCGTAGGCTGTGCCATGGTCGGGAGAAGTGCGCACTATGGGTAAGCCGGCCGTAAAGTTGACTCCCCGCTCGAAAGCTAGCGTTTTGAATGGAATCAAACCCTGATCGTGGTACAACGCTAGCGTCGCATCGAATTGGTGGTATTGGCGAGTACCGAAGTAGCCGTCGGCAGGGAAGGGGCCATAAACCAAATGGCCTTCTTCCAGTAATTGCTGAATGACGGGCGTCACGATATCAGCTTCTTCAGTGCCTAGCAAGCCTTTCTCCCCAGCATGCGGGTTCAGGCCCAATACAGCTACACGAGGCTTCTGAATTCCAAAATCCTGACGCAGAGAAGTCAGCAAAATCCGCAGCTTCTTGGTTAAAAGCTCCTTTGTTACTCTGCCTGAAACGTCTTTCAATGGAATGTGACCCGTGACGGTGGCCACGCGTAAATCTTCACTTACCAAGAACATCAGGCTCTCGGGAGCCCCGAAAAAGCTGGTTAGGAACTCAGTATGACCGGGGTAGCGGAAGTCGTCGGCCTGGGTGTTCTCCTTACTAATGGGTGCCGTTACGATGCCATCCAGCAACCCTTCTTTCAAGTCGCGGCAAGCGGCCAACAACGATTGCCGGGCGGCGGCACCGCTCGCTGCGCTGGGCTGACCAGGCGTGAGCACAAAGTCTTCGTCCCAACAGGTAACGGCGTTGGGCTTGCCGGTGGCAATGTCGGCGGCGGCACGTACCTGGCGGAAGGTTAACGGCTCGGTGTGCTCTTCCGTGGGGAAATCGTCGAATAGCACCGTGGCCGTGCCGTAAACTACCGGCGTGCAGTATTTAAGCAAGCGCACATCGCGCAGGGTTTTGTAAATGATTTCGGGTCCGATACCGGCAAGGTCGCCGACAGAAATGCCGAGGCGTGGCAATTGGGACATGGAGAGGAGCTAGCGAATGTAGAGGAGTGAACTCCTCACTTTAAGAAGAAAACAAAGAGCGTGGGGCATTAATACGTGCTTTTCAAAAAGTCATATAGCAGCCGCACGCTGGTGCCTGTGCCGCCTTTGCCACGGTAGCTGTCGGGGGCAGTGAGGAAGGCTGGGCCGGCAATGTCCAAGTGAATCCAGGGCGTGCCTTCGATGAAGCGCTCCAGGAATTTGCCCGCTGAGATGGCTCCTGCTTCAGCTTTGCCTAAGTTGTTGATGTCGGCAATATCGGACTTGATATGCTCGGCGTACTCTTCCCACAGCGGCAGCTCCACGATGCGCTCGTGCGTGCGGTTGCCCGCTTGCTTAAGCTGAAGCATGCGCTCATCGCCAGCGGTGCCCATCGCTACTAGGCCTTCTTTACCAACAGCGCGAGCCGCGGAGCCGGTAAGGGTGGCAATGTCGAAAACCAGCTCCGGCTCATATTTGCGGGCGAAGCTGAGGGCATCGGCCAAAATCAGACGGCCTTCCGCGTCGGTATTGAGAACTTCAACCGTGAGGCCGCTGTGCATTTCGAGTACGTCGCCGGGCACGAAGGCCAAGCCACCAGGCCGGTTGTCGGTGGCGGGCACCAGGCCGATTACGTGCAGGGGTATTTTATTTTTGGCCAGCGCATACAGCACGCCCGTTACGGCCGCGCCGCCCGCCATATCGCACTTCATCATGTCCATGGAGCTGGGCGTAGGCTTCAGGCTGAGTCCACCCGTGTCGAACACTACGCCCTTGCCTACCAGCACGTAAGGCTTCGCGTTTTTGGCCCCCTCCGGCTTGTACTCCATTATAGTGAAGGTCGGCGGCTCGGGGCTGCCCAGATTTACGGCAATCAGTCCGCCCATGCGCAGTGCTTCGATACGGGCAAGGTCCAGAATGTCGGTATGAAAACCGGCTTCTTCACCCGCCGCCGCCATGCGCTCCGCAAATTGAACGGCATTGAGGCGGTTGAGCGGCTCATTAACAAGGTCACGGGCCAAAGACACGCCTTGCAGTACGCCTACTAGTTCCTGAACCGTTTCGGCCTGAAGGTTGGTGCCCACCAGATTTACTTTGGTCAGGGGGGCATTTTGCCGTGATTTCTCGTCTGTTTTATAGCCCCCAAACTGATAAGCAGTCAGGTAGATACCTTCAGCCAGTGGTAGCGCACCCGTGCCATCGGTGGTCAGATCCTGAATGAAAAGCTCCCCAACTTTATCCGCTTTAAGCGAAGCATGCAGCTTGTGGCCAGCCTTGCGCAAGTCTTCCGCTTCCAGCTCAGGAGTGGCTTTGGAGGCGGCTACTATAAAGTAGTGCCGATGGGAGAAGTGATTGACAGTGATAAGCTTATTGTCGGCGGCGAGTTGCTCGTGCACATAGTTCCGGGCCGCCTCAGGCAGGTCGGTGAGGGCGCTGGGGGGCAAATCGCGAGTACCGGCGGGTAGCACGAAAACAGTATCGGCACCAGCGGGCACCGTGGAGGCGTACGTGAGTTGAAGGGCCATAAACAGCAGAAGGGCGGAAGTGAAGGTCAGAAGCCCACCGACAGGCGTATCTTTGGGCGCCGCAAGGTAAGCAGAAGGAAGGAGCTAGGAGTCAGAAGTCAGAAGTTAGGATTACCCAAATTCCTTCTTCTCATTTCTTTACTTTTTATGCTTAACTCTTTCTTCCGGCTCCTTGCTTCTAGCTTCTGACTCCTAGCTCCTTCCTTCTGTGGACCACGTTAGCCCCAAAAAACACCTCGGTCAACACTTCCTGGCCGACCCCAATATTGCCCGCAATATCGTGGACGCTTTGCGTTTGCCCGATGGAGTGGCTCACGTGCTCGAAATTGGCCCCGGCATGGGCGTACTCACCGGGAATCTGTTGCAGAACCCTGCCTACGAAACGAGTGTAGTGGAAATTGACCGGGAGTCGGTGGCTTATCTGGAACGCAATTTCCCCTCGCTTGGGGGGCGAATTATCTCCGCCGACTTTCTGCGGCAGGATCTGAGCCAGCTATTTCCGGGTAAGCCGCTGAGCATCATTGGCAATTTTCCTTATAACATATCTACCCAGATTTACTTTCAGGTGCTGGCTCACCGGCAGCAGGTGCGGGAGGTGGTGGGCATGTTGCAAAAGGAAGTGGCTGAGCGCATTGCTGAGCCGCCGGGCTCTAAAGCATATGGAATTCTGAGTGTGCTGGTGCAGGCGTTTTATACCGTGGAAATGCTGTTCGCGGTGCCGCCCCACGTGTTTGTGCCGCCGCCCAAAGTGCAGTCGGCCGTCATTCGGCTTACCCGCAACACCACCGAGCATCTGGATTGCGATGAGAAGCTGTTTTTCCGGGTAGTAAAGCAGGCCTTTCAGACCCGCCGCAAGACGTTACGCAATGCGTTAAAGCCATTCGGTTTGCCCCCAGAGGCCACTGCTGATCCTATTTTTGATAAGCGTGCTGAGCAGTTAGGTGTAGCTGAGTTTGTGGGCCTGACAAAGCTGGTAGAACAGCATCAGCAGAATGAGGCCCAAGCTGCGGAGGAAGCATAGCTGGCTTTAATATTTTTATTCAATGCTTATCACCTATAAGGTGGGTAGGTATTCGCTCGGTAGTAGGGAGTATATCCTGAAAACGGTAAAAACCACTCAATCATGTCTCTTTGTCTCGTCGTCGACGACCTGCATCCTTCGTGGCAAAGCCTGTTTCAGGCAGCCAACATCACCACTCATTATCGCCCTGACCTGACGGCTGCTGAAGTGCCCACGGCGTTGGCGGCGCATGCGTATGAGGGCTTAGTGGTGCGTAGCAAGGTGCGCGTGACGGCCGAACTCTTAACCCACGGACCAACGCTCCGCTATGTAGCCCGGGCCGGCGCCGGCGTAGATAATATAGATGAAGCGGCAATGCAGGCCGCTGGCGTTACGCTCCTGAACGCGCCTGAAGGCAACCGCGACGCGGTGGGTGAGTTCGCTTTGGGCCTGTTGCTAGCGCTCCTGCGCAATATTCCGCGGGCCGATCAGGAAGTGCGCCAAAGTATCTGGCAGCGCGAAGCCAACCGAGGCGAGGAGCTGGGGGGCAAAGTGGTCGGAATAATTGGCTACGGACATATGGGGCGAGCCTTTGCCCAGCGACTCGCCAGTTTTGGCTGCACGGTGCTCGCCTACGACCACACCCCGGCCTGCATACCTGATCATCACGCGACGCTGGTGACGCTGAATGAATTGCAGCAGCGAGCCGAAGTATTGAGTCTGCATATTCCGTATTCGGCCTCTAACCACCATTTTGTGAATGAGACGATGCTGCTGGGTTTTCGCAACCCCATTTGGCTGCTGAATACGGCCCGGGGCGAAGTGCTTGATCAGGCGGCTTTGGTGCGCGGCCTGCAAAGCGGGCAGGTGCGGGGAGCAGCCCTGGATGTACTCGAAAATGAGAAGCTTACTACGCTCACACCAGCCCAGCAGGCAACGTTCGATTTTCTGAAAAAAGCCCCCCAGGTTATCCTTTCGCCCCATATTGGCGGCTGGACGCACCAATCATACCAACGCATCAATGAAGTGCTGGTCCAAAAAATTGAAGCCTTTCTGCGGGGCGCGGCGCCGCTCAGCTAGCGTAAGTTGGGCAGGATTCGTATATTTGTCCTAAACCTGTTGGGGAGAACGGTTGGCTTTGCCGACCGTTCTTCTTGTTTTTTAGCTTACCATCCCACCGTCATGGCCACTGTTAATTATTACACCCCCGAAGGCCTGCAAAAGCTCAAGGACGAGCTCCAGGACCTGAAAATCCGCGGCCGGGCCGAGGCTGCCGAGCAACTGCGCGACGCCCGCGACAAAGGCGACCTGAGCGAGAATGCGGAGTACGACGCCGCCAAGGACGCGCAAGGTCACCTGGAACTGAAAATCTCCAAGCTTGAAGAAGTTATTGGCAATGCCCGCGTGATTGATGAATCGAACATCGATGCGAGCAAAGCTTTGATAATGAGCAAAGTCAAGCTTAAAAACATGAAGAACAACATGGTGCTCGACTACATTCTGGTAGCCGAGGAAGAAGCCAACCTCGCCGCCGGTAAGATCTCCGTGAAGTCGCCGATTGGCAAAGGCTTGCTGGGCTTGTCCGTGGGCGACGTAGCCGAAATTACGGTGCCCGCTGGTAAGCTGCAGTTTCAGATTCTGGAGATTTCGCGTTAAGCGCGTCGGCGCACTGCGCACTTGAGAATAAAAACAAAGAGGCGAGACTTGAACAGTCTCGCCTCTTTGCGTTCCAACTTATTTCTACCTTACCGAGCGGTGCAGCACTAAGTTGAGCTTTTGCAGAGACGCGCACTGGCGTCTCGTGGTTGAACGACCGGAACTGCGCCAGCTAAACAATCTCAGCAACGATCAGACGCGAATTCGCGTCTCTACAGCCAATTGCGCTTCAAACTCCTACAAAACCATTCGCTATGCCTTCTATCTTTTCCCGCATCGTTTCGGGCGAGCTGCCAGCCTACAAAGTTGCTGAAGACGCTGATCATCTGGCCTTTCTGGATATTACGCCTTTGGTAGAAGGCCATACCTTGGTTATTCCGAAGCGCGAGGTCGATTATATCTTCGATTTGCCCCCCGCCGAGCTGGCGGCCCTGCATCAGTTTGCCCAGCGCGTGGCGCAGGCCGTGCGCGAGGCCGTGCCGTGCAAGCGCATTGGGGTGGCGGTTATTGGCTTGGAAGTGCCGCACGCACATATCCACCTGATTCCGATGAATCGGGTGTCGGATATGAATTTTGCGAATCCGAAAATCAAAGTGGCCGAAGCGCGCATGAAGGAGCTGGCCGCCGCCATCAGCGCCAAATTGCCCCCCGAGGCAGAAGCAAGCGCACAAGGCCAGGCCACCGAGCCAGCGCCTGATTCTAAAGCAGCTCGGGAATCCAGCAAGGCAAAAATGCCCTCCAGCGACGATGCCCCGGCCTCCGACGCCGTTATGGACCAGCTGCAAACGATGACCAAAGGGCTGTTCTATATGAGCGAGTCGGATGCGCCGCTGGAAGCAGTGAGCTACGCCGCTCCCGAGGGTGAGCTCACCGACGCCGCCCTGCTGAGACTGCTTGGGCAGCCCGACGGCACCCCAGTAGAAACGAAGGAGCTAACGGTGTTTTTGCGCAACCATACTGCTGATAACGGCGTGCTTAACAATGTAGAGCTAGCCAACCGCTTTAAAGCCCTGCAGATGTTTATGAAGCAGGAGCTGCAGGAAACCAAAGTTTATCGCATTGGCAAAGGGCCACAGATTCAGACGTTTGCACTAGGAAAAACCGAAGAAGGCAAGCTGGCCGGCTTCAAAACCGTGCTGACAGAAACCTAGAGCGTAACTCCTTGCAATTGAACACCTTCCTGCCTGATGAAATACTGTGTTTCTCTGCTTAGCGCTTTCCTGCTGTTCAGCGAAAGTAGCTGGGCCCAATCGGCTACCGCGCCTCCAAAATCTGTTCAGAAAGCGCTGAGCAAGGTAAGCGCCGACAATTACAAGGCCCACGTGCAGTACCTGGCCGATGACAAGCTGCAAGGCCGGCTGCCGGGTACGCCGGGCTATCAGATGGCCGTTGAGTACGTTGTAGATCAGCTTAAAAAGGCAGGGGTAGAGCCCGCCGGCGACAATGGCAGCTTCACCCAGCAGGTGCAGCTGCGGCGCGCTTTCACTGAGCCCGATGCTGCCTTGCAGCTGCAAAACACAGCAGGTCAGGCCACTGCACTGAAAGCGGGCGAAGAATTCATCTTGTATCCTAACCCTGAAGTGCCCCGCACGAGCGTGACGGCAGCTCCACTGGTATTTGCTGGATATGGCATCAGCGCCCCAGGTCTGGGCTACGACGACTACGCCGGCCTCGATGTGAAGGGCAAAGTAGTGGTAGTGACCCGGGAGGAGCCAAAGCAGTTTCCGGCCGCCGTACGCCTTTACAATATAGATGTCTTAACCATTCTGCAAACGGCCGCCCGGCATGGGGCCGTGGGCGTGCTTTTGGCTTTCCCGAAGCCTTCCTCCAAGCTGCCAAACTTCAGTCGGGGCGTTGTGAGCGTGCTGGGGCCTGATGGTAAGGTAAGTGTATCGCGCAGCTACGCTGGGGGGCAAATTCAGGTGTTAGGCGCCGTAAACGCGGCCACTTTAAACCAGCTGTTTGCCGGTGCTGCTACTGATACGGCCACTGCCTTCGCAACGCTGCGTGCTGGTCGGGCGGCTTCTGCACCCTTACTGCCGCGCGTAAGTGCCACCCAATCATCGCGCTACCAGGATATAGCCAGCTTCAACGTAGTAGGCAAAATACTGGGCTCCGATCCTCAGCTTCGGGCTGAATACGTGGTGCACAGCGCCCACCTCGACCACATGGGAATTGCCGCTCCGGTGCTGGGCGACTCGCTCTACAACGGCGCCCACGACAATGCAACGGGCGTGGCTAGTCTATTGGAAATTGCCAGTGCCTACAAGAAGCTAAAGCAAAAACCCCGGCGCTCGATTCTCATCGTTGCCGTGACCGGGGAGGAAATGGGGCTGCTGGGCTCGGCGTATTTTGCCCAAAACCCGACCGTGCCCAAAGCGCAGCTGGTGGCCAACATCAACACCGATATGCCCACCATCATCGCTCCTTTATTATCGGTGGTGGCGCTGGGGGCGGAGAATTCCTCCTTGGCCGTGCCTGTAGCCACGGCCAGCCAGATGATGGGCCTGACGGTAGAAGACGACCCCGAACCCACTCAAAATCGCTTTATTCGCTCCGATCAATATAGCTTTGTGGCTCAGGGAATTCCGGCCCTTCATATCAAGTACGGGAATAAGACTGCCGACGGTAAAAATAACTTAAGCGAGCAGGTGCAGGTATGGCGGGCCAAGTATTACCACAAGCCCCAAGACGATATAAATGGGGTGTTCGACTTTGAAGCGGGCAAGAAGTACGCGCAGCTAAATTTCCTTATCGGCTACCAGATTGCCAACCAGGTCCAACGCCCCACCTGGAACCCCGGCAACTTCTTTGGCCAGGCAAAAAAAGCCCCCCAGCCATAGCTCAGGGCATCATGCAATAGCAGCACTGAATGCCCCGCCGCAACCTGGGGCTACAGCTTCGCTTTGGCTGCCAGAAGGGCGATGCACAGTCCCATTACCGCAATAATTGAAAAAGAGATCCGCAGACTGGTAGCGCCCGCAACCAGCCCGATAAGTGGCGGGCCGATTAAAAAACCCAGAAAACCCACCGTGGATACCGCCGCCAGCGCCACGCCCGGCGACATGACAGTGGAGCGTCCGGCTGCTCCGTACACCAGCGGCACCACCGACGAAACCCCAAACCCGACAAGCAGAAAGCCTACGATTGCCGGCCAGAGCTGCGGCACCAGCACCGCCAGCAACAGCCCGGAAGCTGTCAGCAGGCCGCTGAGCTGTAAGGTTCGGGCGCGGCCAAAGTGACTCGTGAAACGGTCGGCTACGAAGCGACCTGCGGCCATAGTGCTCATAAACGCAGTGTAGCCAGCACCTACCCACGCTTTCTCGGCCTGTACAACCTTCCGAAAATACACCCCGCTCCAATCGAACATGGCGCCTTCGCAGATCATACAGCAAAAGGCAATAAGACCCAGGATAAGTAAGGATTTATCGGGTAAAACAAATATTGGCTGGTCGGTGGACGCGCTATTGGCGTCGGCAGGCAATATGTAGCGACCGGCCACCAGCACGCCCGCTATGATAAGACCGGTGATTAAGCCGAAGTGCGGCAGTGGACTGATGCCATACCCGATCATAATAGTGCCTACGGCCGCGCCCACAAAGCCCGCCAAGCTCCAAAGGCCATGAAACGACGCCATAATAGAACGGCTGTAAAGCGCTTCTACACCTACTGCCTGCGTGTTAATGGCGATATTGAGCATGTTGGCTGCCAGCCCGAAGAACACAAGGCAGCTTACCAGCTGCAATGGATTGGCAGCAAGCCCCAGCGTAAGCAAGGTAAAAGCGTACAAAAACGCCCCTGCCAGCGCCACCCAGCGGCTGCCGTGCCGGGCCACCAACCACCCCGACAGCGGCAAGGACAGCATCAGGCCCACGGGTAGCGCCAGCAGCACTAGCCCGAGTTGGGTGTCAGAGAAGCCCATCTGTTGTTGAATAGTAGGTATGCGCGATGCCCAGCTCGCAAAGCATAAGCCCTGCAAAAAGAAAATTGCACTGACAGCCACCCGATGCACGTGCGGCGAAGTAGCTGGAACAGAAGTTTGAGTAAGCATAAGCAGTATGAGGATAGCTCTGGCGAACGAGCATTGAGACAAAAAAAGCCCATGACGCGCCGATGGACGCATGATGGGCAGGATAGTGGGTGAGAGAAAAGGGAGCGGAACGAACTAACTCAAGAGGTAGCTCGGGGCAAAAATACGGCGAAGATCTTTACAAGTTGCCAAGCAGAACAGTCGCTGGGGGCAATCTGGCTGTCACGAGGTAGCGTACGCAAATATGAATTAGGAGCGTGCCACTAAATAATCACCTACTCCGTCATGCAGAGCAGCGCGAAGCATCTTGCGAGCTGAGGTTGCCACACTAACTGTCATGCTGAGCTTGCCGAAGCATCTCTCCCGCTTCGTTGAGCACCGATTGGAATTAGTCACCAGTAGAGATGCTTCGACTCCGCTCAGCATGACGTTCTTGGTTAGTAGAGTAGCATTCCAACGAAACACGCGAGATGCTTCGCGGCGCTCTACATGACGGGCTTTGTAAGTATTTATTGCCTTACTACCGCGTTGGCCCCGTATCCACTCGCGCTTCCAGGCGGTCTTGCGCTTCCAGGGGAATGTTGCTCAGCAAATCAAGGCCGGTAGCTTCTTCAATAGCATCGACCGATACGCGGTAGCGGCTCCAGTCGGGGCTGACGCTCTGATCGTTGGGTGTGTCTATGGCCAGCACACGGGCCTGACCAGCCGCAATGCGCTGGAGGTCGTTGGTGCCTTCGGGCAGGACAACCAGCACCTTCCAGATGCGGGCGGGCACCGTGATGCGGCCCTGATCGATGGTAGTGGCGCGGCCGTTGAGTCCCGTGCCGCCCTTGCCGTAGTTACCCATGATAATGTAGACCTCATTACCGGCATCAACCAGCCGCCGCCCATACTCTTCCAGCCCCGACCAGGTGCGTTGGTTGTTATTAGCGGCCTGAGGTATCATATTGGTCATGAGGAAGGTAGCAGAGTTGTCGTCCAGGTCGGTAGTGCGGTCGGCGGAGGGGCAGTTATGGCCCCGGTCGAAGCCCGAGCCGAGGTAGCTGCCGGTGGAAACCTGGTAGAAGCCGCGGGGCAGGGCAGGGTCGGGGCGGAAGTCGTCCTGGCGGGGGGCGCTGCCCATCCAGGCCCGATTCAGATGCCAGCTTACCCAGTTCGGAATGCCCCGGCCGGCGTTGTAGCTCATGGCGTACTGGTGCTTGCTGAGCAGGTAATTGTTGGGTGTGCTCAGGCTGCTGGTAGCGCCGCTGGGGTTGCCGAGGGCCATATTGTCGTCGCGGCTGACCACGACGGCAGTGCGGGCCGGCGAGCTGGGCGCGGGCACAGAAGCAGGTGCCACTGCCGGCGTAGCAGCGCCGGCCGCCGTAAGCAAAGCAATATCATCGAGGTTGAGGCGGGTGTTGCCGCCATCTGTTTTGCGGATCTCCAGCCGCAATTTGCCCCCCGGACTTACCCCGAAGGTGCTCAGGGTGAGGCGCGGCCCGCTGGTACGTACCGCCGCGCCGGCCCGCTGGTACTGGCGGCCACCGTCCTGACTTATCCATAGCTCCCAAGTGCTGGGCGCGTCGTCGCCGTAGGTAGCGCTGCTGATGCGCACCGACTTGATGCCAGCGGGCGCGTCGAAGTTCATGCGCAGGCGGCCCCGACCCCGGAGACGCACGGCGCGGGTGCCGTTTTTGTGGTCGGTAGGCGCGGAGCCGATCATGGCATCGGTGAAGTGCCAGGAACCGGAAGGCAAAATTTCATCGGCCTCCGCATAAGCGCCTTTGCTGCCCGTCTCGAAGGTTTCGAGCAAGGCCGGCGTTGCCGACTGCACTGGTATGGCGGACGGCCCGCCTGGCCGCGTAGACGAAGGCGTTTCGGGTGTTTGCTGAGAACAGGCCAGCGGCGCCAGGGCCAGCAAGAAACCAGTAAATAGGAGAGAGGCGGGCAGACGCATGGCTGGGGGGCTTTTTAGAGTTACAACAATACAAATAAGCAGTGTAGGTTGCTGCCCGCGTGCGGTCGCAACGCGTCTCTACCGCACGCGGCAGATATGTTTACCTATTCAAATAATTCTATACTTTGAGCCATGAAGAAACTACTTTTCCTCGGCCTGTTTTGCTTATGCATGCAGATAGCACAGGCCCAGACTGCGCCCACTGCGGTGGCAGCCAGCGCGGCGGCCAGCAAAGACGACGATACGATGGTGCTGGCTCTGAGCGGCACGTCGGCAGAAAGCTGGCGGCGGCTGGCTCAGGTGCTGGTGCAGCGCGGCTACAGCATCGCCCACAGCGATAATTCCCTGTTTACGGTTACCACAAATGGGCTGTTTAAGCGCAGTATTGGAGTGTTGAGTGTGGCGGGCACCGTGGTAGGCGAGACGTTGCAGGTGCGCCTATACTGGGGCAGTGCTTCGGACACCGGCGGCGGGCAGCCCTTGCTTACCCGCCGCAAGCAAAGCGAGCGGTGGGTAGAGCTAGTAGCCATTGGGCAGGCATATGGCGGGCCCGTAAGCTACACGACTTCCGTACCTGACTAGAAAGGCAGCCCCTTCGTGCCAAAAAGCCCCCCGGGGCTGGTTATGCAAGAGAAGGTGGGCTAGTGGGCGAGGCTCTGCCAAAACCCTAGCATTACCCGCCCCTGACCATTACCTTGCTACCTAAACTGCCCTTTCTATGGTCTCAACTACTACCCTAAAATCATTGCTGGCCGTCAGTACGTTAGCGGCTGCCTCACTTCTCGGTAGCTGCGGTAGCTCCGATACTACTGCCACCGCCGACCCCGCCGCTGAAGTCAATGAAAGCTTTGAGCGCTATAAGAATCAGTTTATCGATTCGCTCTGGTACTACAATCCACGGCTAGCCTCGGCAAAGGGCAATCATCGGTATGATTCACTGTTAGTTATCCCGACGGCGGCGCGGCGGGAAGTAGAGGCTGCTGCCCAGACCCGGATGCGCAAGAGCCTGACGGGTTTCAAGGTCAATGATTTGTCGGCGAATAACCAGACCGATTATCATCTGCTGCTTAACTATCTGGATAAGTCGCGCTTTTATAGCGATACCCTGCGCAGCTGGTCCTGGGACCCTTCCAGCTATAACCTGGGCGCGTCGGTTGCCGAAATCCTGAACGGCCGCTACTATCCGCTGGATCGGCGGCTGCGGGCAATTTCCATTAAGATCGACCACGCCCCTGATTACTACGAGGCGGCCCAGACCAACATCGAGCGTCCGACCCGTGAGCACACCGAGCTGGCCATCTTGCAGAATGAGGGCGGGTTGCAGGTGTTTGGGCCAGCGTTGCAGGACTCCATCAAACGCTCCGGCTTGGATGCGCGCGAGAAGAAAGAGCTGCAAGACCGCATTGCCACCACGCGCCTGGTAATAGAGAACTACCTGAAGTTTTTGCGCGGCGAAGTGCTGGCGGGAGGCAAATTTCGGAGCTTCCGCCTGGGTAAAGAGCTGTTCGACCGCAAGTTTGCTCTGGATATTCAGTCGGCTTACTCCGCCGATCAAGTGTACCAGAAAGCGCAGGATAACCGGGCTTACCTGCTGCGTGATATGGGCCGCCGCGCGGCCCGTCTGTGGCCCAAGTACTTTGCCGGTCAGCCCATGCCCACCGATTCGGTAGCCATGATTCAGCGCGTAATCAGCCGCTTATCGGAAAAGCACGCAACGAAGGAGGGTTTCGTGGAGGCTGTGAAAGCTCAGATTCCAGTGTTGATAAAATTTGTCAACGATAAGAAGCTGCTCACCCAGGACCCGAGCAAGCCGCTGGTCGTGCGCGAAACGCCGCTCTACATGCGCGGTAGCGGCGCGGGCGCCAGCATTTCGGCCCCCGGCCCTTACGATAAGGCCGCCAATACCTACTACAACGTAGAACCGCTGGACAACCTTACGCCAGCTCAGGCCGAGAGCTATCTGCGTGAGTACAACGACTATACCCTCCAGATTTTGAACATCCACGAGGCTATTCCGGGCCATTATACCCAACTCGTATATGCCAACCGCTCGCCCTCGCTGGTAAAAGCCATTTTTGGCAACGGCGCGATGGTGGAAGGCTGGGCCGTGTATGCTGAGCGCATGATGCTGGAGAGCGGCTACGGCCAGAACAGCGACGAAATCTGGCTGATGTGGGACAAATGGAACATGCGCGTGACCCTCAATACCATCCTCGACCACGAGGTGCACGTAGGAAATATCTCCCGCGAAGCGGCTCTGAAAATGCTTCAGCGCGACGGATTTCAGGAAGAAAGCGAAACGACTAACAAGTGGCGTCGGGCCACGCTCTCGCAGGTGCAGCTCAGCAGCTACTTCAGCGGCTACACCGCCATCTATGATCTGCGCGAAGAGCTGAAAAAAGAGCTGGGGGGCAAATTTGACCTCAAATCCTTTAACGAGCAGTTTCTGAGCTATGGCAGCGCGCCCGTCAAGTACATTCGGGCCATGATGCTGAAGGCAGTTTAAGTACCTAAAGTATAGCTATGTAATAAGGAGGCCGCGCCAAATGGGAATCTTTTGGGCGGCTTTCTTGTCTGCGGGCCGTGCGGTTGAGTTTGGGGTTGTCTTTGTTTGTGTTGGCTGCTACTATGAAAGATTCTACCCCTTTGGGCGTTTTGGATACCGATGATGAAGGCTTGCGCCGCCTCATTCATGAGCATCTTAAAGTGTTCGTTAAGTTTACTTCGCCCAACTGTAAGATCTGTGAGCAGCTTGCGCCGCATCTTGTCCAATTTGCTGATCAGGAGGTGTTTGCGTCCATCCGCTTCCTGCGTCTGAACTCCGACGAAAATCCGGTGGCTCAAAAGATGATGAAGGAAAAGGTGGCCCCCTTCTTTGTTTCGTATTGCCAGGGCCTTTTGCTGGAGTGCGACACGCTGTATGTTGAAGAAGAAGTACGAAATATGCTCACCCGACTACGGCATTTCATCCCTCAAAAAGCCTAGAACGCCTAAGCTTATGCAAGTGCTGCTACCCCGACCTACACCATTGATTAATTATTAGGCACAGGTTAGATGACAGGTGAGAGGAGCATAAAAGCTGGGCTTGCTACTCTGTTTTCTTCCCGTCCCTCAGCGGAACATCGCCGCCAATCCAGATACTTTTCTGGTTGACAAACTCCCGGATTCCCAGGTACGACAGCTCTCGCCCGTAGCCCGACTTCTTGACGCCGCCAAAGGGCATCTCGGGCGAAGATTTTACCATCGAGTTCACAAAAACGGCCCCCGCCTCCACCCGGCGGGCCAGCGCTTCGCCCCGCTTCGCATCGTGGGTCCAGATGGCGCCACCGAGGCCAAACGGCGAATCGTTGGCCAGCCGGACAGCATCGTCGGCGTCGTGGGCTTCCAGAACAAGCGCCACGGGCCCAAACAATTCCTCGTGGTAGGCTCGCTGACCGGGCTTCACGCGGGAAAGAATCATGGGCCGAAACAGGGCATTCCCCGCCTCAGATTGCCCCCCATACAGCTCTACTTTTGCCCCCTGACGCACGGAGTCTTCTACTTGCTCCGTGAGCTCGTCGGCCAGATCGGGGCGGGCTAGCGGGCCGTATTGCGTGGCTTCATCCAGTGGGTCGCCGGTGCGAAAAGCCAGCAGATGAGTCTTTAATTGGTTGATAAACTCCTTGATGACAGGTTTTTCCACAATAAACCGCTTGGCCGCAATGCAGCTCTGGCCCGCGTTGATCATGCGGGCCTGGGCAGCTGTTTTGGCGGCCAGCTCCAGGTCGGCGTCGGCCAGCACGATAAAGGCGTCGGAGCCCCCCAGCTCCAGCACGGTCTTTTTGATGTGAGCGCCCGCAGTAGCGGCCACTTTCGAGCCGGCCAGCTCGCTGCCCGTCAGCGTAACCGCCTTCAGCCGATCATCAGCGATGAGCTTTTCTACGAGGTCGCTGCCAATCAGCAGGGTCCGGAAGGTGGCAGCAGGGAAGCCAGCATCGTGGAAAATGGCCTCCAGGGCCAGCGCGCACTGAGGTACGTTGGAGGCGTGCTTGAGCAAACCCACATTACCAGCCATCAGGGCCGGCGCCGCGAAGCGGACCACCTGCCAGAAAGGGAAGTTCCAGGGCATTACGGCCAGTACAACACCCAGGGGCTCGTGGGAAATAAAGCTGCGCTGGGCGGGCGTCTTTATCAGCTCATCCTGCAGAAATTCTTCCGCGTGGTCGGCGTAGTAGTCGCAGGTGAGGGCGCATTTCTCCACTTCTGCCCGACCATCGGCCACGGGCTTGCCCATTTCTATAGCCATCAGGCGGGCTAGCTCATCCTGACGCGCGCGGAGCAGGGCAGCGGCACGGTGCATACGCTCTGCGCGGTGCGCAAAGCTGGTAGTGCGCCAGGTAAGCGCTTCGCGGGCGGCCTGTGCCAGAATGCGTTCTGTTTTAGCCCAAGAGAATGCCCGGAAACGTCGCACAACGCGACCGGTATAAGGGTTGAAGGATTCGATAGCCATGCGGAAAGTAATAGGACGAGTAGTGATTGATAGGGTACGCAACCTGTAGGGAGTTGGTAAAGGCAAGAACAAAAATGTGGTTTTGTGGTATATCCACGGAAACCCGGCAGTGTACGTAAGCACAACAGCTATTTCAACTGTATCAGCCACGTCGATTTAGCGGAATACAAGCATTATGCTTTACTTTCGTACGGCGGCCGCCTCTATTTGTAGCAAGCCCCATATTCTTCAGTCCGTTCCAGTGTCAGTCAACCACCCAGAATCGTTAATACCTGCGCCCGAGGAATTGCTGGTGCAACGACTGCGCGACCGCGACGAGGCGGCTATGACGGTCTTTTACGATAAATACTCGGCCGCCCTATACGGGGTGATTCTCCGAATTGTCAAAAAAGAGGAAATAGCCGAAGATGTCTTGCAGGAAAGTTTAGTGAAGATATGGCACTCTTTTGCCTCCTACGATGCTTCTAAGGGGCGTTTGTTTACGTGGGTGGTGAACGTATGCCGGAATTTAGCTATTGACAAAATCCGGTCTCGACAGTACCGCGTAGGTAGTCGTACACAGCCGCTGGAGGACAGCGCCGCGGTGCGTCAGGCGGCCCCTACAGGGTTTCAGCCCGACCATATCGGCCTGCAGGAGATAACGAAGAAACTCAACCCTGAGCAGAAACAAGTTATTGACCTGCTGTACTTTGGCGGATTTACTCAAAGTGAAGTGGCAGACGAATTAAACCTGCCCCTTGGCACGGTAAAAACCCGTGCCCGGGCGGCTATTAAAGTACTCGCAAAATTGGTTCGGTAATCGTGGATATTCAGGAATATATCGAATCAGGCATCCTCGAACAGTACGCCCTTGGCGAGCTGAGCGAGGCAGAGCGTGCGGCAGTGGAAGCACAGGCCGCAGCGCACCCCGAAATTGCACAAGAGCTCGATCAGGTACAGCAGGCCCTCGGCTTTTATGCCCAGGCTCACGCCGAAACGCCCCCCGCCGCGATGCGTGAGCGGGTGTTATCGGGTTGGCAGGCAGCTATCCGGACGGAAGCTCAAAAAGCCCCCCAGAACAATTCTACAGCCGCGCCCGCTGCACCTGCCGAACCAGTGGTTCGGCAGATGACTCCTTTGGAGCCCGAAACGGTCACTACTGCCTCAGGATCTGCTTTTCGCTGGATGCTGGCAGCTTCGGTAGCGCTGTTGCTGGCCAGCGGCTTCGCTAACTTTGTGCTGTACACCCGCTGGCGCGACGCGGCCGCTGATCTGGCTATTGCCCGCACCGAGCAGAGCCGTACAGCATCCGTCATGCAGGCTTCGGAGCGGATGTTGGCGGTGCGTCAGCAGGAGTTGGAAGTACTACGCAGCGACGAATTCCGGACGGTGGCATTGGCGGGTACGGCTGCGGCTCCTTCGGCCAGTGCCCGGGTGCTGTACAACCCCAAAACCAAGGCTGTATACCTCGATGTTCGCAAATTGCCTGTGCCTCCTTCGGGCAAACAGTATCAGCTGTGGGCTTTGGACAACGGCAAGCCGGTTGATGCAGGCGTACTAGCCGCCGCTACCACGGCCGGCGACAGCCTTCAGCAAATGAAAGATATTGCCAGCGCGCAAGCGTTTGCCATGACGGTAGAGCCAGTGGGCGGCAGCGTCAATCCTACGCTCTCTACTCTGACCGTAATTGGCAATATTTAAGAAATAAGCCGGCTTGGCATGGCAGCCAAAAAGTAGTTAGAAGGACCTATTTACCGAAAGCAGAAATTCCTGCCTCGATAAGTAGGTCCTTCTTGATATAGTCGATTGGGGGGCTTTTTAGTTAGCTTGACTGACTAGTTTACAAACTCCGAAAATGCTGCCCCCATCATGCATTTAAATTGTTATTCGTACGCTTACACCTTCCGTTTCCCTCACAACCATGGAAAAATCAACGTATTATAACCCCGCCGACTTAGCCAAATTTGGAAACGTTGCGGATTGGCAGCCCGAAATGGGCGCTAAATTCTTCGACTATTATGGCGAAGTTTTCAAAGAAGGCGCTTTATCGGAGCGTGAAAAGGCTCTCATAGCTTTGGCCGTGGCTCACGCCGTGCAATGCCCTTATTGCATTGATGCGTATACTGTGGATTCGCTCCAGAAAGGCGCCGACGAAGCGCAAATGATGGAGGCTGTACATGTAGCGGTGGCCATCAAAGGCGGCGCTGCCTTGGTGCACAGCGTACAGATGATGAACAAAGCCAAAGAACTGTCTATGTAATTGAATGGTTAAATGGCTGGATGGCTACATGGCTGGTCGTTTTCGTTTGTCAGTTGAACAATCATCCATTTTAACCTTCAGCTATTTAAGTATTTATCTATTCAGCCCATGAAATCACTGCACGCCCAACACCACGCCCTTGCCGATACCAGCTACCAGCTTACGGTGCTGAGTGAGGCAGAAGCGGCGGGTGCCCGGCTGCCGGCCTTTGCTCACAAGCTGCGCGAATCGGGTCTGCTGCCGCTGCGCCCCACTGAGCTGGCCGTGATGCAGGTGAACGTGGGCAAGATGTGCAACCAGACCTGCCGCCATTGCCACGTAGACGCCGGCCCCGACCGCACTGAGATAATGACGCGCGCTACCATGCAGCTTTGCCTCGATGCGTTGGCTCAAACTACTATTCCGGTAGTTGACCTGACAGGTGGCGCGCCGGAAATGAACCCCGATTTTCGCTGGTTCGTGGAGCAGATTTCGGCCCTGGGGCGGCAGGCTATCGTGCGCTGCAACCTGACGATTATTGTAGCCAACCCGAAATACCACGATTTGCCTGAATTCTTCGCCCGCCACCGCGTGCGGGTAGTGTCGTCGTTGCCGCACTTTTCGGCGGCCCGCACCGATGCCCAACGGGGCGAGGGAGTTTTTGGGCGCTCTATCCGGGCCCTGCGAATGCTGAACGCGGTGGGCTACGGCGTAGAAGGGTCCGGCCTGCTGCTCGACTTAGTGTATAATCCGTCGGGGGCCTTTTTGCCGGGCAATCAGGCGGGGCTGGAGCGGGAGTTCAAGCAGCGCTTGCTGCGGGAGCATGAAGTGGTGTTTAATAACTTGTTGGCTATCACCAATCTACCGATAAGCCGTTTTATGGAATACCTGCTGGAAAGCGGCAACTACGAAAGCTATATGGAAAAGCTGGTGGCCGCTTACAACCCCGTGGCGGCGGCCAATGTGATGTGCCGCAGCACGCTTTCCATCGGTTGGGACGGGCAGCTTTACGACTGCGACTTCAACCAGCAGCTTGATCTGAACGTGGCCCAAAATGCCCCCCAGCACATCCGTTCTTTCAACGCCGCCGCCTTGCAAGACCGGGCTATTGTAATTAATCAGCACTGCTACGGCTGCACCGCGGGCGCTGGCTCCAGCTGTGGCGGCGCCACGGCGTAGGTGAGATGATGAGTAGCGAAACAGTAAGTAACAGGCGCTTTATGTGGCTCAAGTGGCAACGGGCGGTAGTGCTGATAGCAGCCTTCGGGCTGCTGACGCTCCCAGCCTGCGGGCAAAATACGTCCGCGCCGGAAACGGTGAGTCCGGCGTACCGGCAGATGCTCAGGACGCTGTACCGCGAAACGGTGCCTACCATTCAGGCTGCTGCCCTGGCCGATCTGCTGCAAGACAAGCCCAAAAAGGTCTTGCTGCTCGACACCCGCGCGCCCGCTGAATACAAGGTAAGCCACTTGACGGGTGCCCGGTTCGTTGATTTTTCTTCTTTTAAAAAGAACGATTTTAAGAGCTTCCCCCGAGATCAAACGGTGGTTGTGTACTGCTCCGTGGGCTACCGTAGCGAGCGGGTAGGCGAGCGACTTAAAAATCTGGGCTTCCGTGATGTACGCAACCTGTATGGGGGCATTTTTCAGTGGGTGAATGAAGGGCGGCCCGTGTACAATGCTGCTGGTCCTACACGCCAGATTCATCCGTATTCGGCGCTATGGAGCGTGTGGCTGCGGCAAGGCGAGCAGGTGTATCAATAACGTAAACTACCCGGCGTGGCCACCAATAACTCCCAAAAGCATCTGCTCATTTTTGCCCGGTTGCCGGCGTTGGGCCAGGTAAAAACCCGGCTGGCGCAAAGCATCGGCGACGAGGCGGCTTTGGCTGTATACCGTGAGCTGCTAGCCTGCACCCGCGCCGCCGCCGATGGCTTTGGGGGGCAAAAAACGGTGTGGTTAACTCAGTCCCCCAGTTTGCCCTTAACGCCAGAGGCGGTAGCTGCTGAATGGCCCGCATACAACTGGCAACCGCAGCCGCCCGGCGACTTGGGGGGCAAAATGCAGCACGCATTTACGCAGGCGTTTGCAGTTGGCGCCACCTCGGTCGTAATCATCGGGACGGATTGCCCTGGCCTTACCACGGCGCTGTTGAGCCAGGCTTTCGAACGGCTGGCTACGCACGATGTGGTGGTAGGCCCCGCGGCTGATGGTGGTTATTATCTGTTGGGAATGAATACTTTACATCCGGCCTTATTCCAGCAGAAAGCCTGGAGCACTGCCTCCGTCCTGCACGATACTCTGGCTGATGCGGCTCGCCTGGGCCTGCAAGTTGCCCGCCTCCCTACCATGCACGATGTCGATACCGCCGACGATCTGGCCGTGTGGCGCGCGGCAGAAAATCAAGCGAAGTAGACACTACAGTAGTGTTTCGCCGTACTAGCACCATTCTACTTGATTAAGCTGGTTCGTATGCACGCTGTCTGTCGTTTTTTAATTGGTTTGGGATTCGTGGCCTTAGGCAATGGTCTTAACGCCTGCTCCACTTCTGAGGAGGAAGTAGTATCGGGGAGGAAGAGCAGGCCAGTGCTGGATGATAATGCTGCTTTGCTCAAACTAGCGCCTCACTTCAATCAGCAGTGGGCAATGGCCAAATGGTGGGAAGATGGACTGGCCGAAGTGGCTACCTACGAGGCTGAGCGGGTAGTTTACGACAAAGTGCGTCGTTTCGAATACACGCTTATCACTGTAAAAGAGGAGTTTACGCCGCAGTTCAACGTGAAAACCGACACTCTTCAGCGGCCCGACCTGTTTCCGGTGATGAAGGTGAATCAGTTTTGCCGCATTGAAACCGACCAGTATCCTTATCACTACCTCACGTCTCTGTTTTTCCGGCGCGATGAGCCTATGGCCCTGCACAAGATGACGACCTCGTCACAGGAGTGGTGCGGCAACACATTCAAGGCCATCACGGACGAAGGGCTACACTATCTTCAAACCTATAATTCGTACTGGGATGGGCAGGGTAGTGGGGAGCGGCAGCTTCGGCGCGATGTGCTTTTTGAGGATGCACTGCCTTACACCCTGCGCAGCCTCCGCTTTACCCGCAAACCTAGCTTTCGAGTGACCGTCGCGGAGTTGCAGCAAACCAGCAAAGCCTCCCGGCCTAGCTACTACACTGCGCAGGTGAAGGTAGAAGATGGTTTGGCTGCTGACACTCCCGAGCCCGCGTGGCGGGTAACGGTAGCGCTGGCCGATAACAAGCAGAATGTGTATTGGTTTGCCAAGAAATACCCCAACGTTCTGCTGCGTCAAACTACCTGGGATGGCCGCAATCTGCGCCTCAAATCGGTGCGGCGCTATGCTTACTGGAAAGCTTAAGAAGTGCTGCGGTAAGTGCTATTTAATCAGGTTGTTAACTTGATGATGCCGTACGCTTTCACGGAGCCAGGTATAGGCTGAGGCAACGTCCTCAAAGCTGACAATCATCGGCTTGCTGATGCAGGAAAGGGCATCATCAATGACACTCCGGCTGAGATAATTGGGGGAGTACACCCAAGCCAGATAATGCAGGCCCGCGTCAGCGAGCGTCTGGAAAAATGCTTCGTCCAGCCACTGGGAAGCCTCCTGCCAAGGGCCCTCCAAATTGGAGTTGTCATTCAGCATCTTCTGGCATTTGGTGCGCCGCAGCCACTCTACCAGTTGTTGGCGACCCACCCAAATAGATGACTCGTTTTGCTCGCCTTTCCAATCCACGTAGAGCCACTGGTTACAATGGTCGTGGGCAATGCAGATTGAGGGCGTATCCAGCAGTATTTCTAAGCCTGGCATTAACAGATTATTCCGGGAGCTCTTTCCCTGGTGAGGTACGTGGAGTGCGTATTAATACTAGTAAACAGCAGCTTTTGATGGGATAAACCTAAGTGTTTAACGTAGTAATAAAAACCAATCGGATTAAAATAATCTAAAATTCACACATAATATTATCTTATATTAGTATTTAAATAATTATATATTAATTATACAAGTATATGATATACAAAGTATTGCATAGGAGTTAATTGGTTCGGATATGATGGGCATCTGTAACCCAACCCATCGGTTTAAGTAAGACTACTTCCCATACAAGTACTCCTATCACCAGCCCGTACTCCAAGCTTACCAGTAATAGGTTTTCGGAGTAAACAGGGGTTTGATAGGCGGCGTAAGAAAGCCAAACCATCCCCGACCAGACGATGCTGTAGCGGTAAGGCGTGAAGCAAGCGAAGGCAATCAGCGGCGTCAGATACCAGGGATGCACCGTTGTAGCCAGCAGATAGTAGAGCGTGAGCGCCAGCAAAAGCGTTTGGCCCAGCGAGGCTACTGTGGGCTGATGCTCACGCCAAGCCAACAGCAACAGGAGCAGGCCGGCGGTCAGGGCCAGGCCGGTACCGATGGTGGCTATCAGGTTGTAGCCTACCAGCCAGTAGCCTGCCGCTCGGAGCAAGTAGTAGAAGCTGGCGTTGAACTCGAAGGTATGAAAATACAGGTCGAGGCTGCGGCCGAAGTTGCTGAACAAATCAAGGGACATGAACGGCGTAAAAAAGCCCCCCACAACCAAGCTCAGCACGGCAGCATAGCCTAAAAAAGCCCCCCAACCCAGGCGCCGGATCAGAAATGGAAGCACCAGCAGCGGCAGCAGTTTGGTGGCCACTGCCAGCCCCAGCGCCCCTGCCGACCACACCCACCGGCCCCGCGTCAAGGCCCACCAAGCTGCCAGCAGCCCGCAGATGAGCAATGCTTCAAAATGGAGGTTGCCCGTCAGCTCTACAATAACCAGCGGATTGAGCACGTACCATAAAGCTCGGTGCTTGGGTTGGCCGAAAGCGCGTAATAGGCTCATTAACAGCAGAGCAGTAATGCATTCCGCGCCTAGTAGTACGGCCCGCAGTAAGACAATAAAGCCTCGTTCGCTGTGCGGAAAAAGCCAGGCGGCCACCCCAAACACGGCTTGGCAAACCGGTGGGTAAACTGAGAAATAATGAGGGGAGTTGAGCTTAGGATACAGATCGGTGAGTTGTTGCTGCAACTGCACGTTGCCGGTGGGAGCAGGGGGCGCCAGCAGGTCGGTGGGGCGGTGCAGATAAGGATTTTGCCCCCCAGCCACCAGCAGGCCGTCCCAGCGGAAGCGGTGATAGTCGTCGGAGAGGGCGGGGGTAGCAGGCAGCCACAGCAGCCGAAACAGCAGCCCTGCAACCAAGGCTGCCCGCAACGGCAACTGGCTGCGCACAAGCCAGAAATAGGCGGCAAATGCCACGGCTATCAGGCCGAGCAGCTGCCCGAAATTTGCCCGTGGCGTGGCATAGGCTACCCCCGCATATGCCGCCGAACTGAGCATGAGAGCAATGAGCTGACGAGTAAATGGGCGAGGCATTGCGTTAGCCTTGAGCAGATTAGCTTATTTGGAGTGACGGACTGAGTAATAAAAAACCAAGCCATAGCCGACCACCAAAAGCAGGTGGAACGGCAACAGGCCATAGTCGCCGATGTACAAGCCGGCTCCGATGCCGAATAGGAAGTACAGCATCAGCAGCCCTTCCAGCACCGTAAGGCCGTCGAAGCGGCCGGTGCGGTAGCGGCGGCCCTGCCAGGTGCCTTGCCGCCTGACCAAGCCCATTTTGGGAGTGCGGATAAAAGCCGAGCGACGACCCATCAGCCCCAGCAGCACTGCCCTTGAGTTGTGCAGAGCCAAGCCCATCGATACAGCCAGGAATAGCAGGAATTTACGCAAAAAAGCCCCCCAGCCCGCCGCCGGATTATCGTAGCGCCATGCCGTGTAATAATAGTATACCAACGGCAGCAGGGTAAGCAAAAACACGCTGGCCAGCTGGAATACGGGTTCGAGCTCCGGTAATTGCTGGCGCACAAATACCAGCGGTACGCTTAGCACCGACAGGATAAGGATGGACAGGAAAACGGTGCTGTTGAGCAGGTGAAAGGTGGCGTGCAGCTTGGTGGAGAAGGGAAGACTTGACTTTAGCACGCTGCCTAAATGCTTGCGGGCAGTTTCGGCGCCGCCCTTGGTCCAGCGAAACTGCTGCGACTTCAGCGCATCCATTGCGGCCGGCAGCTCGGCGGGCGCCACAACTTGAGGCAGATACACAAATTCCCAATTGCGCAACTGGGCGCGATAACTCAGGTCGAGGTCTTCGGTGAGCGTATCGCTGTGCCAGCCTCCCGAATCTTCGATGCAGCCCCGCCGCCACACGCCGCCCGTACCGTTGAAGTTGATAAAATGCCCCCCGGCCAGCCGCCCTACTTGCTCTACATAAAAGTGTGCATTCAGGGCAAAGGCTTGCAGTTCCGTAAGCAACGAATATTCCTCGTTGAGATGGGCCCAACGCGTTTGCACCACACCCACTGCTGCATTGGAAAAGTAAGGAACGGTACGCAGCAGGAAGTCGGGTTCGGGCACGAAATCAGCATCAAAAATAGCGACAAGCTCCGCATCTGTACAATTTAAGGCGTGCTTTAATGCGCCTGCTTTAAACCCTTCACGATCAGACCGTATAATATGATCAATATTAATGCCTTGCGCCCGGTGCCAGGCTATCCGGGTGGCGGCCAGCGCAACGGTTTCGTCGGTGGAATCGTCGAGTACTTGTATGTGCAGTTTATCGCGTGGATAGGCGAGGGCAGCTGCCGCATCAATGATCCGCTCTACCACATACAGCTCATTGTATACGGGCAGTTGCACCGTTACCAAAGGCCACTCAGCAGGCGGAGTAGGGGCCGGCGGTGCCGGGATGCGGTAGGCGCGCCGGGCCAGCCGCGTGAGCTGCAGCTGACTGAGGCTAAAGCCCAGAATAAACGTGAGACACAACCCATAAAGAGCCAGAAGAATAATTTCCAGCTCTTTCATGAATGCAGTAAAAGGGGCATGAGAGGGAGCATTGCAAAAACGGCCGTGGAAAGTGTGCCTTCTCCTTCAACCCGTTCCATGAAGCCTTGTTGGGTGCGGTTTGCCTACAAATACTTAAAAATCGTCCACAGGATCTTGTAGCCCGCGCCCACTGTGCCCGCCACCGTGCCCGATACCTTCGATTTGCCGATACGGCGGCGGTAACGCACAGGCACTTCGGTGGTGCGCAGTTTGAGCTTAGCGGCTTTAAGCTGCATCTCAACTGTCCAGCCGTAGGTTTTGTCCTGCATGTTCAGTCGCTTCAACGCCGAGGTCCGGATAGCCCGAAAAGGGCCCAGATCAGTGTAGCGAGCGCCGTAGAAGGAGTGCAGCAACGTGGTAGCCAGCCAATTGCCAAATATCTGCTGGGGTAGCATGGAGCCTTTTTCCCGTTTGCCCAAGGCCCGGGAGCCAATTACCATGTCGGCCTCGCCGCGCAGAATAGGCGCCAGCACCTGGGGCATATCCTTGGGAAAGTCGGAGTAGTCGCCGTCGAGAAACACGATGATTTCGGGCTGCTCCTCCGCGGGGCGTGCAAAGCAGTGGGCCATCCCCCGCAGGCAAGCGTAGCCGTAGCCCGCCCGACGCTCCAACAGCACCGTAGAGCCGGATGCCCGGGCTATGAGCCCCGTATCATCCGTGGAGTTGTTATCGACCACTATTATCTCCCGCACCAGATTCTTCGGAATCTCTAGGATAACGTGCGAAATAGAATGCACCTCGTTGTAGGCGGGAATAATAACATCGATAATGGGGGTGGGGGGCAAATCGGACATACACAGGAGGCGAGTTGCACAAAGATGCCGATTCTTTTTCGCGCTATCTTTCCTGCTCACTTATACGCGGCTCACATGCTTCAGATTGGCGACCAAGCTCCCGACTTTACCCTGCGCACTACCACCGGCGCCACCTTTCGCCTCGCCGAACAGCGCGGCCAGCGCGCCATTGTACTTTATTTCTACCCTAAAGACGATACGCCCGGCTGCACGGCCGAAGCCTGCTCTTTCCGCGACCAGTACGAAGATTTTCAGGACCTGGGAGCTGAAGTAATCGGCGTCAGCTCCGACAGTGAGGCTTCCCACCAGAAATTCACCCAGAAGCACCGGCTGCCATTCCCGTTGCTGGCTGATGAAGGTGGGAAAGTGCGGAAGCTCTATGAAGTGCCTCGCTCGCTACTCGGCATTCTGCCGGGCCGCGTTACGTTCGTAATTGACAAGCAGGGCGTAATTCAATACATCTTCAACTCCATGCAGCGCGCCACCGACCACGTATCGAAGGCCAAGGAAGTGCTGGCGGGACTAGCCAGGTAAAATCGAATTCAACAACTTCCTCATGAAAAAGCCTCTCCTGCTGCTGCTCCTGCTGCCGCTTCAGCTTTTGGCCCAAATACCCCCCAGCCTCAACGCTACCCTCGACGGCTACGAGTATCCATACCCCGTTAAAACGTTGGTGTTGAAGCTGGAAGGCCAGGCCGCGCGCATGGCCTACATGGACGTGGCACCCACGGCCCGCGCCAACGGCCGCACCGTGGTGTTGCTGCACGGTAAGAACTTCTTTGCCGCCTACTGGCGCGAAACTATCAAGGCGCTGGCCCAAGCTGGCTTTCGGGTGGTCGCGCCTGATCAGGTGGGCTTTGGCAAGTCAGATAAGCCGGCGCTCTACTATTCGTTTCATCAGCTGGCCCGCAATACCAAGCATCTGCTCGACACGCTGGGCGTGCGTAAAGCCGTAATTGTGGGCCATAGCATGGGCGGAATGCTGGCCACCCGCTTTGCCCTGCTTTACCCCGAAAACACGGAAAGGCTGGTATTGGAAAACCCCATTGGGCTGGAGGATTACCGCGTCGGCGTGCCTTTTCAATCGGTGGATCAGTCGCTGGCAACGGAGCTGAAAACCACGGAAGCGAGCATCCGCAAGTATCACGCAACCTATTACCCCAATGGCTACCCCGCAGCCCACGATGAATGGGTGCGGCCGCTGGCCGCCCAAACAACTCACCCCGATTTCCCGAAGGTTGCCCTGGCCAGCGCGCTTACCTATCAGATGATTTATCAGCAGCCAGTGGCTTACGAGTTCAAACGCGTAGCCGTGCCCACGCTGCTCATCATTGGTCAGCAAGACCGTACGGTAGTAGGCAAAGGCTTAGTGAAAGATCCGAAAGTGCTGGCTACCATGGGCCAGTATCCGGCACTAGGCAAGCGCACCGCTGAGCAGATCCGGGGGGCAAAATTGGTGGCCTTGGAGAGGGTAGGCCACATTCCGCATCTGGAGGTGCCCAAGGAGTTTCAGGCGGCGCTGTTGGCTTTTCTGAAGTAAAAGCCTGGAGTAAATTGAACGTCATGCAGAGCGGAGCGAAGCATCTCGCTCGCAGTCGTTGTAATGCTAATCCAACGTCAGCACGCGAGATGCTTCGCTCCGCTCTGCATGACGGACGGGAGAAGTCGATAAAGCAAAAGGCCTCAAGACTGAAATATCTTGAGGCCTTTTGCTGTGCTACAAGGTAGCAAGCCTTAACTCAGTATCCGCAGCGAATCGGCGTGAATGAGTTGCGATGCTTGATACCGACCCTCTCGGGGGGCATTTTCTAGGTTGAGTACACCGCGCGGGCAGGCCGTTGAGCACATGCCACAGCCCACGCAGGAGGCGCGGATGATGGGCTCACCGCGCTGAGCGTACTGCTTGACATCGATGCCCATTTCGCAGACGTTGGAGCAGTTGCCGCAGCTAATGCATTGGCCGCCGTTGGTGGTGATGCGGAAGCGGGAAAAGTGCTTTTGCAGCAATCCTAGGTAAGCTGCCATGGGGCAGCCAAACCGACACCACACCCTGTTTCCCATGATAGGGTAGAAGCCCACGCCCACCACGCCCGAAAACACGGCTCCAATGGCAAAACCGTAGAACTTGTTGAGGCTATTGCCAATTTCTCCTAGGAAGCTGCCATACAGTTGGTTTACCCATAACAGCACCGTAATCAGCACGATCAGGGCGAGGATGGGGTATACAAGGCGCACTTCCCAGCGCCAGGCAGCGCGGCTTTTGTCTGAGAGGTGGCGGTAAGGGTCGCCGGCAGTTTCGGCCAGGCCGCCGCAGCCGCATACCCACGAGCAATACCAGCGCTTACCGTAAAAGTAGGTTAGGATGGGCGTGGCAACCAACGACATAATTGCCCCCCAGAACACCATAAACACGCCCAGACCGCCATTCTTTACCAGATCAGCCACTCCGCCCGGAAACAGGTAGTCATACTTTAGTGGCCAGAAGTAAGAGAAGTAGAACTCGGGCTGTTGAAAAAATAACAGCAGGCCCGGCAACAAAAACGCGAAGCCCAGCTGGAAAAACATCACCGATAGCGTGCGAATGAGCTGGTAGCGGGAGTGGCGATATTTCCACAGGGCCCGGCCGCCCATAAGCAGCACGGCCAGCGTGTAGAAGGTGCCGTACAAAAACCACTGGTCAGCGGCGCGGTTGCGCAAGGCCTGGCTGAATGGGTCGAGGGTGCGGATCAGGTTTTCGAGGTACTGCGGAAACCAATACAGCAGAACATAGAAGCCCGTGAGCACCAGCCCCGTAACCCAGGCAATAGCCCCACGGCTGGTGCTGGCGCGCAGCCACAGATTGTTCTGCTTTACGCCCGCCTCACCTTGCCCGAATTTATACCAGGCCCAGGCAAGCGTACCGCCACTAATGAGCCCAAGCGCAACATACATGCTCAGGCGAGCCCGCTCCCCATCGTCGTCGAAGGCTGCGCCCAGCAAAGCCAGTAACCCCAGCGCCACGGCCGCCAGCGTAGCTTTCTCCTTCGCATCGGTCACTGGTAAAGGTGCCTGGGCAAGGGCAAAGGAGTGATCGGAAGTGACTTCCATAGAAGCAGAGGGATGCTAAAACCGTTATGATATTACAATCGTCATGCAGAACGCAGTGAAGCATCTCGCTCGCGGTAGCAGGATTACTAACCTAAATGCGTGAGCGAGATGCTTCACTGCGTTCTGCATGACCGCCTACTGACGGAATTTGCTGGATTAATGATGGTGATGATGGTGGCCTTCGTCGGGCTTGCCGAAAAGGTTTATGAGGGAGCCGATAATGTAAACGCCCGTCCAGCACAGATACAGCCAGTTAAAGCCTTCTGGCATTTGTTGGGGGGCAAAAAAGTGAAGTATCAGGTGGGCGCCAATGCTCATGATCAGGCCGGTGATGGCAATGAACTGGTAGCTGTTGAGGGCGCTGGGGCGATAGAGTTTGGAAAGATCCACGGAGAATAGTTGAATGAGAAATACCTGACAATCAGGTGAAGGTGCTAAGAACGATAAATCAAGCCGACGCACATTTAATTCAGTTATCACCGTTTTACGGCCAAAATTTCAGCAAACTGCCGTTGAATAGCTGGCTCATGGCGGCGGTAAAACTCGGGGTCAAAGTTGGCGGTTTTTAGCCGCCCGATAACCGTATGGATGGGCGTTTGGGTCTTAATCCAGTTCTCGCATACGGCCTGGCGTAAGCGCAGGCCCATCGCGTTAAATCCAACTACAGCATCATGGGCGTGGGGGGCAAAATTGATGCGTAGCGCACAGTTGCCTGTGGGATGCTGCCAGTAAAAGCTCTCTATGTCAGTTGGCGTGCGCGCTGGCACCTGCCCATACGTTTGGTATTCAAGGTTGAAGAACTTTGCCGAGTTAAACCACACGCCGCGCCGATAGGGAGTTGGCCGGCCGCAGATGGTGTGGGCTACGGTTTCGCCTTGCATACGCCCAGTGTACCAAAGCTGCTCAATGGGCACCTCGCCCGCGCCGGGCTGGCGGTGCTGAGCACAGTCGCCGGCGGCGTACACATCTGGGAGGTTCGTTTGCAGCAGTTCATTTACCAGAATTCCCCGATCGGTTTCTACTGTTGAGCTTTGGGCCAGACTTAAATTCGGCGTGACGCCGATGCCTAAGCCAACCCACTGACACGGTAATTCCTCGCCCTGGCTGGTCACAATGGCGCGCACGCGGCCGTCGGTATCGCCCAATATTTCGCGTAGCTCCGTGCGGTAGCGCACGTCCACGTCGTGCTGACGAAACTGCTTGTCAACTAGTTCAGCTTCTTCGGGGGGCAAAACGGAGCCCCAATAATGCTGGTCGCGTACGAGCACGGTGGCGGCTATGCGGCGGGTGTGCAGCATTTCGGCCAGCTCCACGCCAATTAGGCCGCCGCCAACTACCACGCCCCGGCTGATACCCTGCGTATCTCGCTCCATCTGGGCCAAATCGGGGAGGCCATAAAGGCCTTGCACACCTAGCAGATCCTGGCCGGGCCAACCAGCGCGCCGCGACACTGAGCCGGTGGCTAGCAGCAAATTGTCATAGGAAATGGTTTGGCCGGTGCTTAGCTGAACTTGATGCTGATCGGCATCAAGGGCCGTAGCCGTCCCATGTACCAACTCGAGCCGATTTTCTTTCCAAAACCAGTCCTCATAAGGCTTTATATCCTGATAGCGCAGGTGGCCCATGTACACGTACATCAGAGCCGTGCGCGAGTAGTGGTGCTCACTCTCATCCGACACGAGCGTGATGCGCGCTGCAGGCTGGAGGCGCCGCACGGTTTGGGCCGCCGTCACGCCCGTAATGCCGTTACCGATGATAACCAGGTGCATGGATGGGATTTAGATGTTGGGTATGAAGCGTCTTCTCTTGACTGATTGTTATATAGATAGACCGTCATGCTTCGCTTTGCTCTGCATGACCGCCTATAATGACCGACCTTTGAAAGCATAACATATCAAAAAAGCCCCCCGGCTGAGCGTAGCTCGCAACTTGCAGAGCACAACATTGGTTAGTGGTGTCAGGTTTGCAAATCCACGGCGGATCAGTTGGCCGTATTCCCCCTAAACCTACTCATTTATGCGTCCTTCTGGATTTCTGACCTTTCGGCCCTTGCGCCTGTTGACTTTGCTCACAGCTCTCTGGCTACCACTGGGGGGCATTTTGGCAGCCCCCATTGCGCCATCTTTCACCGCTGCCACGTCGGCTTTCCTGCAGAAATACGTGAATGCCGATGGCAACGTAAACTACGCCGCTATCAAAAAGCAGCCTGCCGTGCTGAATAGTCTGCTTCAAACCGTGCAAAGTTTCGACACGAAAACCATGTCGGCGGCCGAGCGCAAAGCATTTTATCTCAACGCTTACAACCTCGTTGTGATTGGAGCAGTAGTGGAGCGCTTTCCCATTGCGTCGGTGATGAAGGTTCAGGGCTTTTTCGATAAGCTGCCTTTTACCATTGCCGGCGAAAAAATGACGCTGAACGAGTTGGAAACCAATAAGCTGCGAAAGCCTTACAACGACCCGCGCATTCATTTTGCCTTGGTCTGCGCGGCTAAAGGCTGCCCCCGACTCAGCCGCGAAGCCTTTGCCGCTCCCACACTCGATGCCCAGCTGTCAGCTCAAACCAAGCGCGTGCTCACCGATCCTACGTTTATTCGGCTGAATGCAACGGCTAAAAAAGTCCAGGTTTCGGAAATCTTTAAATGGTACGCCGCCGATTTTAACGCCTCGGGGCAGCCCCTTATTCCTTACCTCAATCAGTACCGGGCCGCGCAGCCCATCCCGGCTACCTATGCCATTGACTATTATCCTTACGATTGGTCGCTGAATACTTTATAAAGACCGGAGTAGGTGCCACAACCGAAAGCATAGCCATATAACTGTGCGTTGCCATCAGCCGTAAGCAAAAGAAACTCAGGCATTCCACCCAGAAAACATACGACGATGATTTTAGATAAACTTTTCGGCGACGACGATAATAACGAGAACGGCGACATTACCGAAGGCAAAGGCGTTTCCAAAAACGAGGAGTTCGAGGCCCATAAAAAGGTTCAGCAAACGGAAAGCAACGGTAAAGAGGCCAATGACCCATCGGCGCAGCGCAACACGGGCGCCAATGGCTACACCCAGCGCAGCGACCAGAAAGACCAGCTCGAAAATCTGCACATTGGTGGCGACGAAACCACTCCTCAAGGTGGCAACGACCATAAAAATGCCGGCGAGCAAGCTCAAGGCCCTGGTTTTGAAGCCGAAGGTACCTATGAGCTAGATCACAAAGTGCGTTCGGGAGAACAGGAGTTTGGCGAGAAGAAAGCCAGCACTTCCGGCGAGCCACCTAAGGATGGTACTATCTCACAATAAATAGTACACAGCTTTAGCTCCAAAACCCCACGCTCCCGGCGTGGGGTTTTTTGTGTGCATTCCGCTGAGGTTCATCTTAGCGTTAGTACCGGTCCTATAATTACTTGCTGCTTGCGTGAGCCACTGGAAGTGTCAGCCGGGCTTTATAAAGCGCATGTCTTAGGCTGATGTGCATCTCTATAAGTGTAGCTATTGATGGTTAGTATAGCAATTGATAAATATTTATGGTTGAGCCTCGAAAAAAAATATTTCTTGAAAAAGTGCTTTAGCTGTGTTAAAACAGCCTTAATCATGATTGTGTTACTTATTATGACTAAATATTTATAAAAACATTGTTTGATATGTGACGATTCATATATATTTACAACATGAAACTTAGGAACAGGAGTAATCCCCCTAATCTTTCATCCGCCCCTCTCACTACCTATTGCCGCTACAATGACCTCACTCGTTACCCTTAAGGCTCTTAATAGGCCAATGCTGGCTCTGATGATAGCAGGCAGCTGTTTGCTTTCCAATTTTGCTCACGCAAACGATCCTACCGCGAAGGATAAGAAGGGGAAGGTTGCTACCCCGGCAGCTCCGGTAGTTACTGAAGCGGCTCCGGTTTCTGTTAGTTCTACCGCTGCTACAGTGGTGCTCACTGGCCGCATTCGCAACGAAGAAGGTCAGCCCTTGGCTGGTGCCACCGTTTATTTGCAAGGCAGTGCAGTAGCCGTTACCACCGATGAGCAAGGTATCTTCTCCTTGGAAGTGCCTGCCGCCGGTAAGAAAACACTTCGCTATGGCTACGGTGGCTACCAAGACCGCGACGTGGTAGTGAGCAGCAGCGCACCATTCACCATGAGCCTGCACCCCAGCAACGAAACTGCCAAGCAGCGCAAAGACCAATAATATACCAGCACCGCCCACAAAAAAGCCCCCCAGCTTCGTAGCTGGGGGGCTTTTTTACAAGCTATAACTCTTAAGCCTTCACTTTTGACTCAGGACGAGACGCGAACCGCTTGCCAAAGAAGAAGTACACCGGCACCCCCACAGCTACCAGCAGCAGTCCCAAGCCAGAGTCGCGCGCCGTCTCGGGCGAGACGAGCAGAATAACGCAGAAGGCAGAGGCCAGAATAACGTAGAGCAGCGGAATAACCGGATAGCCTAGCGCCTTGTAAGGGCGGGGCGCATCGGGGCGCGTGCGGCGCAGAATGAAGATGCCTATGATGGTGATTACATAAAACAGAATCACCGAAAACATCACATAGTTAAGCAGTTGCCCATAAGAGCCCGTCAGGCACAACCCGCAGGCCCACAGGCATTGGGCCCACAGCGCCACACCAGGCACACCGGCTTTGTTGAGCCGCGCCATTCGGGGAAAAAACAAGCCGTCTTTGGCCATAGCGTAGTAAGCGCGCGCCCCACTCAGGATGATGCTGTTGTTGGCGCCAAACGTGCTGATCATGATAAGCACAGCCATGACGTAGGCGCCGGCCCGACCCAAAATGCTCTCCGCCACGGCCGTAGCTACCAAATCGCCCTTCGTGTACATGATGCCGCGCCCCAGAATATCGGTAGCGTCGGGGCTGCCTTTCAAGGGAAGCACCAGCAGATATACCAGGTTGATAAGCAGGTACAAGCCCGTAACGATGGCCGTCCCAATAGCCATGCTGAGCACTATGGTGCGCTCGGGCCGCACGATTTCGTCGCCGGAGAAGCCGATGTTATTCCAGGCGTCGGAGCTAAACAACGAGCCAGTCATCGCCAACCCAATGGCGCCAACCAACCCCCAGACACTCAGGGGCACCGCCTCGCCCGTAGGGGAGAAGCTTGCTGCCTGCCACATATCACTAAAGTTGACGGCGAGGGCTTCCTGGTTGATACCCAGCGCCAAGCCAAACATAATCAGGAGGGCTAGCGCTACCAGCTTGGTAGTACCAAATATGTTCGAAATAAGCTTGCCGCCGCGCACGCCTTGCGCATTTACCCACGTCAGGCCCACAAGCATAAGCACCGCCAGTAACATAACGGTGTTAAGCTTGAAGCCAAGAATGGAGAACAGAATATGGTCCTCGCTAAACCACGGCACCAGCACGCCCACAAACCGCGCAAAAGCCACCGCCACCGCCGCTATTACACCGGTTTGGATAACCAGAAATAGCGACCAGCCATACAGAAAGGCCACCAGCTTATTGTAGGCTTCGCGCAGATAAACGTATTGCCCGCCCACCTTCGGAAACATGGAGGCCAGCTCGCCATAGCTTACCGCCCCGGCCAGGGTAATAAATCCCGTAACCAGCCACACGACCAGCAGCCAGCCGGGCGAACCTACTTTCCGCGAGATATCAGCGGAGACAATGAAAATACCAGAACCGATCATGCTGCCCGTCACAATCATGATGGCATCGAAGAGCGTAATGGCGCGTTGAAACTGACCTTGTTTTTCAGGCATGAGAGAGGGTAGAAGTAGATTCAGGGGCGGAAGATAGAAAAGAAAAGCCCTGTCCAGTTCAATACAATAGAGCTGGGGGGCAAATTATAGCCGAAAAGATATAAACGGGAGTCTTACACCTCCAGCTTCGGCAGGCGCCAGTGGCGCCCCATGAGCTTGAGCATGGTGCGCCGCCAGCGGGGCAGGTTGCGGTAAGCCAGCTCCTCCTGATGCAGGCGCGGAATATCGAGGCGGGTGGCGCGCTCGTACAGCTCATCGGGGCCGCAATGCTGGTACTTCTGAAAAAGCTGGGCCATGGTTGGCCTGATCGATTTCAGATTCCAGTAGTGTAGCACGTACGGCGCCGCCTCGGCAATGGCCCCGTCAACCTGAAACCGCATACTGAAAGCCAGTTGCTCCATAATGTGCCTGTTATAGCTGGAGTACAGGGCCTCCGCCAACTCGCGCACATCTGGTAGCGCCTTTACTGCGGGGCTGGGAAGACCAATTACCCCCGAGTTATACAGTTGCGTAGTAGCATGTATATGAAGCGAATAGCTGCCAATATGCCATTGATGCCTGTTTAGGCGACGGTAGATTTTGCGGCTGAGTTCATTGCCATCAGCCATTGTGCCTTCACAAATGTGCATAAACCGCTGACCCCTTCCGATGGCTTGAAAGACAGGTGCCGGATCGCGTATCCAAATAGTGTCGGTGTCCACAAACAATAGATTGCCAGCATAATGCGCCGCAGCGTGTTCCAGCACCGCAATTTTGAGCAAGTACACCCGGCTGCCGTACCATGCTTGCCATTGCTCGGGCGAAATAGCCGGATATTTAACATCTGTCCGCTCTCCCAGCACCTTCTGAAACTCCTCCGGCCGATCCGTATAAACGCAAATATTGGCTGGCGACTCTTGGGCTACTTTGTTGTAAGACAGAATGCTATAAAGGGCTTCACTGCAAATGTCGTTGTAGCCGTAGGCTAAATAAAGTAAAGAGTTCATCCGCTGTAAGCCATTTGGGGTTAATACCTTATTGCCGAGCTACACCTGTCAGCGTCATGGCATCAGCGCCGCATTGGCGTCTGGTCATCAGCCCTACTTCATTGCGATAGTTAAAAAGTAGCGCAAAAAGATCTTAAGTCAAAGGAAAGCCGATTCGGAGCTGAATTGGGCCAGAAATCATACATTACGCCATGCAACTCCTTTTTCTGGTATTTGGTAACAACCTGCAAAATCACTTTCAGGCTCACTTTTCCATCCTATCCTTTTTGCGGCAGAAGAACAGTGGGTTGGCTGGGATTACCGTCGTTACCGACGCCCCCGATTTCTATCTGCATCTGGCACAGCACATAACCGTGCACACGCTCGACGCCCATACTTTACAGGAGTGGCAGGGAGAGTACAGGTTTTTCTGGCGGGCCAAGATTAAGGCCCTGGAGTACGCCGTTCGTCAGCACCCCGAAGCACCGCTGCTCTACCTCGATACCGACACGTTTCTACACGGCTCGTTAGCTAAACTAAGGCAGGAGTTATCCGATGGAGTAGCTTTTATGCATGAAGCAGAAGGCCCTCTAGCCAGCCTGACCAGTAAAACGGAGCGCCGAATGTGGCAGCAGGTAAAAGATCGGAGCTTTGGCGGCGTCGCTATGCATGAGCAGCTCCTCATGTGGAATGCTGGCGTGGTTGGTATTCCTGCTTCCAAGAATCTGGAGGCCGTCGGGTTGGCGCTTCGCATTTGCGACGAGCTATGCGAGCAGCAGGTTACGCCCCGCCTGATAGAGCAGTTTGCCTTGTCAGTGGCTTTGGCCGAAACCTATACCCTTCGGGCGGCGCGCGCGCACCTGGGGCACTACTGGAGCACCAAAGACGACTGGAATGCGAGTATCAGCGCTTTTTTCCTTGAGTCTCACCTCAAAAAACGTACGGTAGAGGCCGAATTGGCTGCTATGAGCACCTTCGATTATCAGAATCTGCCTATTAAACAGAAGGTGCGGAACACGCAGCGGCGGTTAGAAAACCTGGTGCAGCGGCTGTTTCCGCCCCAGCAGGTGAATTATATTGAGTAGCGAGGTTATTCGTCATGTGCAGTTCATCTGCGTACAACCTTCCGGGGCGCTTAGCCGAATAGCTACCTTTGCCCCCTTGTCACGCACCCCGGCCACCTAATGTCGCAGAAGCTTCTGGTGTTTTTGGTAGGACTGCTGCTGGTTTCGGCTCTCGGCTCTTACCTGTATTACCGCCGTTCGGTGGCCAGCACCCCCGTAGATCCCTGGGCGCTGGTGCCCGACGATGCCGCGTTGGTTATTGCTACCCGCGACCATCCTACGCTGGTGCGCCATCTGAAGGAAACCCAAATTTGGGACAACCTGACTGGGGTCCGCTACTTTCAGCAGATCGAGGAAAACTCGGCCCTGATTGACAGTGTGGCTGGTAGCCCGAGCGTGGTGATGGGCTTTTTGGGTACTAAGCTGGTTCTTACCTCCTTGCATGTCACAGGGCCTACCACTTTCGACCTCCTGTTTCAAGTGCCTATTGGCACCGTGCGGGAATACCGGCAGCTACGGGGCCTGATAAACGGCTTGGGCCAGGATGCGCGCTACCGCGTAACCACGCGAGAGTATCGGGGCCAGCAGATTACGGATTTGCGGCTACGGGGTACAGGCCATGGAATTACGTTCCTTAATTACCGCAACCAACTCATTATGAGTACTAATGCGGGCCTGGTGGAAACGGTGGTAAGACGGCTGGAGCAACCAGAGCTGCCTTCAATTGCTGCCGATTTTAAGAATACCGACTACCTCCAGCATAAAGATGTGGATGCGATGCTGCTGCTTAACTACCGGCAGTTTCCGCGCTTTCTGGGGGTGTTCTTTCGCCCTGAGCTGCGGCCCAGCCTGGAAAGCATAACGGGCCTGGGCCACAATGGACTGCTGGGAATGAAGCTTGTGGGCAACAAGATTTTATTCAACGGCTTCACCAATCCCGAAACCACCCGCGATGCTTTGCACCAGCGCCTGCGTGGCCAATCTGCCCAGCGCCTGCGTATGGCCGACGTGCTGCCGCTGCGCACCGCCTTGCTGCTGCACCTCGGCTTGCAAGACATGACCAGGCTTCCGGTGGCGCGGCGGTCAGCCCCGGTCGATACGCTCGCGGACCGCACCGGCTCTCTGCTCGATAGCCTGACGGCGTCCTTCAGCCGGGAGGCCGCTTTGTGCTATCTGGGCTCGTCATCGCCCCGCCAGATTCCGGCTAAGCTCGCGCTGGTTTATTGCCCCGACCCGCTCCGCACGGCTACGTTACTGGGCCAGCTGCGCCGCCTCACCGGCACGAGTCCTTCCTTTGAGCGGGTGGGGCCTTACCGGATATATCAGGGCGGTGTGCCCGAATTGCCTAGCCGCCTTCTGGGGGGCTTTTTTACGGGCTTCGATGAGGCTCCCGTGATAGCGCAGGTCGGTGATTATCTGGCGTTTGGAAAAGATGTTGCCACGCTGCGCACCTGGCTGGATGATGTGGTTGGGAAGGCCACCTGGAGCAGCTCGCCCGCGCAGGTGGCCTTCCTGCAAGAAACTCAACCGCTGGCGCGCGTAAGCCTGATAATGGATACCCGGAATAGCTGGAACGTGCTGCTGCGGGCTTTGGTAGAGGAACGCCGGGCGGGCCTGCTGCGCAATGAGGCTTTGTTTAAGCGCTTTCCCCAGTTGGCATTGCAGTTTGTGCCTCCCACCAATGAAGCCGATGAAGATGCCCAATACTACACCCAGCTGCTGCTGCGGCATCCGGCGGTAGGTCCGGCCGTGGCCGGCCTGCAAGGTGCCAATGCTACGGGTGGCTTACTCACCTTCAAAACGCCCTTATCTAGCTCACCTACCTTGGTAATCATAAAAGGAGCTAGGATACCCGGCGTGCTCGTGCAGGATAGGGCGCAAGTGCTGCACTACATAACCCCCGATAATGTGGTGGCCTGGTCTGATACGCTGCCGGGGCCGGTGGTTGGGCCTGTCAGCCGATTGCCGGTGGGGGGCAATTCGGGCTATCTGCTGGCCACGCCCACTCAGTTGCACCTGCTCGACATGCAGGGGCGTTTGGCGCCAAACTTCCCCCTGAACCTGCCCGATACGGTGCGCGCCAGCTCGCTTACCGCTGGCCCAGCCATCGGAAAAACGCCCCCCGGCTTACTGGTTGGGGGCGGCGGCGGCAATCTGTTTTTATTTAATACCAACGGTCGAGTATTCCCAGGCTGGCAACCCAAGCGACTGGATTTCAACCTGGCCGCGCCACCTCATTATCTGGTTGTTGGCGGACGTACGGTAATTGTGGCACTGCTGGAGAATGGCTATGTGTATGCCTATAATCAGCAAGGTAATCTGTATCCCGGCTTTCCCCTTAGTGTGGGCTCCCGACTCAACACGGGCGCTTTCGTGGAGGCCGGCACTACTTTGGGCCGCACCCGCCTGACGGTTGTAAACCAGCACGGGGAGAGAATTACCTTTAACCTAAGTGGCGACGTGGTCAGCCGCAGCCGGGTAGCTACCTGGAGCCGTAGCTCAGTGTTTCGCCTCGTGCCTGACCAAGCCCGCCGCGGCTACGTGGTAGCACGGGAGGAGGGAGGCAGAGTAAGTATCTTCGATCCATCGGGCCGGCAGCTTTTAACGCAGAATTTTCTGACCTCGGGCCGCAAGCCTATACAATACTTTGACTTTGGCGCTGGCCGGCGCGTGGTTGTCATCACGGAGCCGGCTCCTCAGCGGGCCTACGTTTACGACGCTCAGGGACGCCTGGTAGGAGGGCAGCCATTTGTGAGTACCGCCCCTGAAGTTGGGCTGCACTACGAGGCCGTGACTGGTACCTACTACTTATTTCGTACAGTAGAGGCCGAGCTTCGACGCACCGATTTGAAAATGAATTAGCGCCTTTATCAGAACCGTACTTCGGCTTAGGTACATTAATTGCTTGCATTACCCCGTTATCCGACGAAGATAACGGGGTTTATTTTTTATTATAATAATCGAAGATAAACAGCCAAAAATGCCGTTTTAGCTTGCAAGTTTCTAACTTCAGGTAATAAAAGGAAAGAAGGCTCCAAAGTTGTACTATGTATAGAAAACTTTTACTCTTATTTTTTGGCTTATTTCCTTTATTAACGCTGGCGCAAACCTCTGACAGCGTGCCGGCAGTGCCCGTCATGCCCGGTGTGGAGGTAGCTGATGTAGAGGTGCTTCCCGGCGCGGTAGATACGAAAGGCTGGCTGCTGCTCGATCAGGATATTCAGACAGAGCTGGAGGGTGCAGTAGACAATCTGTACAATTTCAAATTCGATAAAGCAGAAAAGCAGTTTCGGTCGCTGCGGCGGCGCTACCCCGAGCATCCGATGCCGTATTTCCTGCTTGGCCTGAGTACCTGGTGGAAGATTTTGCCGACCAATATGCAGGAGAAAAAGTATGATAAGCTGCTGTATGCTTATATGGATACGGCCATTACCCATGCCGAGAAGCTGTACGAGGCCGATAATAAGAACTACGAAGCCTGCTTTTTTCTTTCTGCTGCCTACGGCTTCGATGCTCGCCTGAACGCCGAGCGGTCTAACTGGCGCAAAGCCACCGTGAGCAGCAAGCGCGCCCTCGACTATTTAGCTAAAAGTAAGGAAGCCAATGGCTTGAGCCCAGACTTCCTGCTGGGGGAGGCGCTTATGAATTATTACGCCGTCTGGATTTCGGAAAACTATCCGTTGCTGCGTCCCGTGTTGCTGTTTTTCCCCAAGGGCAACCAAAAGCTGGGCCTGCAACAGCTGCGTACCGTGGCCGATAATGGCTTTTATACCGGCATGGAAGCGAAATTCTTCCTGATGAAAATCCTGCTGAATGAGGAGGATAATCCTGCCCAATGCCTTCCTGTAGCGCGCTATCTGGCCACTACCTACCCCGATAACGGCTACTTTCAGCGCATATACGCCCTTACTTGCTTTCGGGAGCAGCAAAACCAGGAATGCGAGCGGGTAAGCCGCGATATTCTGATAAAGATCAACCGGGGAATGCCTGGCTATGAGGGCGTAAGCGGTAAATATGCCACCTATATGCTGGGTTCTCTAATGCAGCTGCGCTACAAAGACCAGGCGAAGGCCAAGGACTATTATGAGCGCTGCATCGTGTTTGCTGAAGCGGCTGGCGAAACCACGGTTGGATTCTATGTATATGCCAACCAAAATCTGGCGCAAATGGCCGCTGCCCAGCGCGATGTGAAAACGGCGCTTCGGTACTACAGTGTGGTGCGCGACAAGGCCGACCGCAAATCAGAATCGTATCGGGAGGCTACTGCTTATTACAAAAAGCACAAAAACAACCAGCTCAACTCTGGTAGCTCACCCGCGCCGCGTGCCCCATCTACTTCCCTGCAAACCCGGCGCTAATATCACCTACAAAAAAGCCCCCCAGACGTCCTTATTCAGGGTCTGGAGGGCTTTTTTGTGGGCGAATTAGCTAGCTGCTCAGCGGCTGGTGAGCCAGCCTTTCCGGTAGAAGTAGATAAGCTGGCCCATCACAATAATGGCCAGAACCCCCAGCAATACGGGGTAGCCCCAGGGTTCGTAGAGTTCCGGCATATTCAGGTGATTAATGCGGCCATCAGGTGCTTCGCGCTGAAAGTTCATACCATACAGGCCTACCACAAAGCTGAGGGGAATGAAGATGCTGCTGATGATGGTCAGTACTTTCATCACCTCGTTCATCCGGTTATTCTGGTCTGACATAAACAGCTCAACGAGGCTGCTCACAGATTCACGGTAGCTCTCGGCCAGGTCAAGGCTTTGAATGGCGTGGTCGTAGCAGTCGCGGAAAAACAGCTTGATATCATCAGGTATCACGTCGTCGGGCTGACGGAGAATTTCCGCGATTTTCTCGCGCTCAGGGTACACTAAGCGCCGGAATCGGATAATATCTTTCTTGACGTGCAGAATACGGTTGAGCAGGCGTCGGTCGCCCCGCCGCCCGGTCAGAATCCGGTGTTCGAGGGTTTCGATATAGTCGCCGATGGCGGCCATAGTCGGATAGTAATGATCGAGCACCACATCGGTGAGGGCGTAGGCGAGGTAGAGAGAAGAGCGACTTTTTATCTGGCTAAAGCCTGAACGCAGCCGGTTACGGACTGCTTCCAAACAGTCTTCGTAGTCTTCCTGAAAGCTGAGGATATAGTTCGGGCCTGTGAAGATGGAAAGCTGGTCGTCGTCAATTTCCAGGAGCGGCGTAAACTCCGTCATGCGCGACACCAGAAACAACCGCCCATCATCGAGGATATCCACTTTGGCCCGCTGATAATCGCTGAGCACATCCTCCATCAGAAGCGGGTGAATATCGAAATCGGCCATCAGACGCTGCAACAGGTCCAGGTCATTGTAGCCGCGTACATCAATCCAGTGCCTGAGGTGCTGATTGGCCTGAAAGTACTGCATCAGCTCATCATAGCTGCCGTACTCTTTTTCCAGAAAGAAATCGTTGGTATACGAAATCATGAACAGGCGCGGGGCCAAAGCGTCGGCGCGAATGGTGAGCGTGCCCGGCCGCTGGCCCACAGATTGCTCCTTGGCCTGCCGCGTCGCGTCGCGGTCAGCTACGCCATTAGGATGCTCCGTCTCGAGGCTGTCGGGCGCAGGGCTAGCGGTAGGTTGCGATGAAGTGGGTTCCATGCAGCAAAAGGAAAAATGGGGCGTTTGCGGTATCTAAGGTAAGAAGGGTTAGGGTCAGATGGACCTTAGCCTGCCGATGGATCAGTTTGGTTTCGTGGCAGCATTGTTTGGTAAGTAAGGAGAACCGCGCGGTTTTACTCGTAATTTCGCGGTCTGAATTTGACGTTTCCCTTAGTGAACTTTACCACAGGCGCTGCCCAACTGCTTGCTTTCTCTACAGCTGAAGCCCAGTACGTGGTGCGGTGTGGACAAGGAATAGAACCCGCGCTGCCGCTGGCGTTTGCGTCTTTTCTGTATATGCAGCCGGCTCATCTTGGCCTGCAAAGGTCAGCGGGCCGGTATCTGGCGTTTTACCTGGAGGACCATGCCCGCGCCCAGACCGTAGCCCAGTTGCATATTTTTATCGGTGCCGATACGAGTGCGCTGGCTTACAGCCCGTACCAGGCGCCGTTTGGGGGAATACAAATGGCCCCCAGTGTAACAGCGGCGGCCCTGAAGTCTTTTATGCTGGCAGTGCACGCAACGCTTGCGGAAGCAGGAGTGCAGAAGCTGCGCATACGCGCCTACCCCTTTGCCTACGACCCGGCCGGCAGCGCACTGATGACGCAGGTATTGAGTCAGCTAGGCTATAAGGTGACACTGGCTGAACTGAATAATCACTTGCCACTAGAGCAGGACTTTGAGACGCGGCTGCACCCATCGGAGCGGCGGCGCCTGGCCAAGTGTCGGCGCCACGGCTTTCACTTTGAGCAGGAACCGCTGTTTTTTCTGCCCAAAGCCTACGAGTTTCTGCGGCGCTGCCGCGAAGAAAAGGGCCAGCACCTGTCGCTTAGCGAGGAAAGGCTAACGGAGCTGTTTCGGGTGTTCCCCAACAACTACTTCCTGTTCTCAGTGCGCGACCCGATAGGTGAGTGGGCCGCAATTACGGTTGCCATTCAGGTAAACGAGCGGGTGCTGTACAACTTTTACCCCGCCAGCCCCCTGACTTACAATGCGTTTAGCCCGGTAGTGTTGCTCAATGAAGGATTGCACGCTTTTGGCCGGGCCAGCAACTTGTCTCTGCTCGATCTGGGTACTTCCACGCTTCCTACTGGCTTAAATCAGTCGCTATTGCAATTCAAGCGGCATCTGGGGGGCGTTTTGAGTTTGAAGCTGACCCTGGAGTGGAAGGCCGCATAGCTGCTTTGGCAGGTTTGCTGATTTCAGAAAATTAATAGGGGTTCAGCGGGTAATATTGCACCCAGCTAACTACCAGCGCTTCTGTCATTCTCCTTCAGTGAAGCTCACGCTTTGAGTTGAAACTGTAAAACCTTGATTCGTGCGTTCCAAAATGCCCCCCGGCGCTGTCCAAAATGCCCCCCAGTCTGAAGCCACGGTGCTTGGGCGGTTTTTGCGCCGCTCATTGGGCTCAACGCTGGGCATTGGAGCCCGAACGGGTGGAGCCTTGCTTCTGAATAAAATGCTGGCGCTGTATGGCGGCCCCGGCGGCCTTACGCTGCTGGCGCATTTTCAGAATCTGCTAGCGCTGTTTACTACACTGCCCAATGATGGAGTGCACGTGGGCGTGGTCAAATATCTGGCGCCCTTGCGCGCCGGCTCCGGCCGCTACCGGGCTTGGTTTGGGGCCGGCATTATTCTGAATATGGTGGGCCTGCTGCTGGGCGGTCTGGCGCTGGTGCTGGCACCGGGGCCCTTGGTGGGCGTATTCCGGCTGACTACTGGCTGGTTTCTGTGGTTTGTTAAAGGCATCAGTATGCTCTCGGCGCATGCCCTGCTCGGCTCCGTATTGCTGGCCGCCGGACGTCTGCGGGCCTATGTCTGGCTGACGGTGATGCTGAGTTTTCTGAGCGTAGGCGGAGTTGGGGGAGCCTTAGCACTTGGCTGGCGCATTGAGCAAGTACTGCTCACGTATCTGCTGGCGCAGGGCCTTACGCTGCTGCCGACGATGGCCGTGTGTTGGCGGGCGGGCCTTTTGCCGCGAATCCGGGGCAGAGTAAGCCACGCTGCCCTGCGGGGACTGAGCCGCTTTCTGCTGATGGCGGGTAGTTTGCTTTTGTTTGGAACGGCCGTGAATTTTGCCCTGCGCGAAGTATTGATTGCACGCTTCGGCCTCGCCCAAACCGACCTCTGGCAAGCCGTAACAAAGGTTTCAGACAACTATACGATGGTATTTACGGGCTTGATGAGCAGCGTGTACTATCCTCGGCTGGCTGCGCTTAGCACCCAGCCAACCGCCCAGCGGGCATATGTGCGAACGGTGGTATTGTTGTTAGCGCCGGTGTTGGCTGTAGGGCTGGGTTTGATTTATCTGCTGCGCGACTGGCTGCTGCCTTTGCTTTTCGACGAGCGTTTTGCGGCGGCCAGCTACCTTTTTGCCCCCCAGCTTCTGGGCGACTGGCTTAAATTCCTTACCTGGCTTTTGCTGTTTCTGCTGACGGCCAAAGCGCAGGTGGGACGCTACGTGGCGGTGCAGGCGGGTTCGGCGATGCTGTATGTGACGTTGTTGCAGGGGTTGTTGCCTGCCTATGGTTTGCTGGGTGTGCCACTGGCGCACGCGGCTCGTTTTGGGGTGCTGCTGCTACTCAGTGCGGTGTACTTTCGGGCTTATCTACGGCGCAGCAACGATGGATGAGAAAAACAAAAAAGCCCCCCAGGAGGCCTTAAGCAACTCCTGTCCGCTGGTAACAATTGTTGCGCTGTGTCATAACCACGCGCCTTTCCTGCGGGAAGCGCTGGATTCCATTCTGGCCCAGACATATCCCGCGCTCGAAGTTTTTCTGGTCGATAATGGCAGCACCGACGCCAGCCCCCAGATTCTGCGCGAGTACGCGGCCGCCCATCCCGCCTGGAAGCTCACGCTGCATGCCCAAAATCTGGGTTTGTGCGCCGGCTTCAATCAGGCATTCCGGCAGTCGAGGGGGGCTTTTTTGATTGATTTTGCCACCGATGATGTGCTGCTGCCCCAGCGCGTGGCGCAGCAGGTTGCGGCTTTTCAGCGTCTGCCCGCTCACTATGGCGTGGTGTATTCTGATGCGGAGCTGATCGATGAGCAGTCGCGCTTTATGCGCCACCATTTTCGGCGTACCTCGAAAGGGCTAAAGCCGCACCCGGCCTCGGGCGACGTATTTGCCGATGTGTTGGCGCGCTACTTTATCAGCACGCCCACCATGATGATGCGCCGCGCCACTCTCGACGAGCTGGGGGGCTACGATGAGACGCTCTATTATGAAGACTTTGATTTCTGGGTTCGGGCGGCTCGCAACTGGCATTTCTACTTTCTGGACGAAGTAACCACCCGCAAGCGCAAGCATCCTCAGGCCATGTCGCGCACCGCCTACTTACCCTCAGACCCCCATCTGGATTCCACTATCCAGACTTGCCGTAAGGCGCTGACTTTGTGCAAAAACCCGAAGGAAATGGCTGCCCTAGCGGTGCGCCTGCGCTGGGAAATGCGTCAAACGGTGCGCTGGGGCAATTATACGCACGCACTGGCCTTTTATGCGTTGTTGCGCCAAACGAATAAGTCGCACTTCCTCGATTGGCTACTGGCCAACTGGAGCCGCCTGCGATGCTAACTAGCGCTCATTGATATCAGCTATTAAAATTCATTTGGGAATACCGTCTTCTGTTTAATTCGGCAACAGATACAGCTCTACGCCATTGTTTTGGGAATGAAGCTTACGGCGCGGAAAACGAGCCAGCACTTGCTCAGCTGAAGCTGTTATTACCTGCGGAATCAGCTCATCGTTGCTGAGGACAGGCCTGTTAATCAGCAGCCAGATTGGCCGGCTCGGTACCTTGCGAAGCGTGTCGTAGGCCGCATAATGCTGGAAACGTAAGTTATCCGGCACCCGAAATCCATACATAATCTCGCACTTATGCAGCGAGAAGTTATCCATTAATACAACGCCCCCAGCGGCCCAGCGCAGCTCCTGCTGCATCAGTTGCTGCTGGGCAAAGTAGCCGGAGTTGCTGGGCTTAGCCATAAAGTAAGCAGGCCGAATGGCCATAATCAAGCCTACTACAGACAGCGTAGCGCCTGCAAAAAATGCGGTGTCCGGACCAAATCGCGCCATCTTTCTGCGTACGATGCCCACGGATAATAGTCCGGCAGCAAAGGCAAAAAAGCCCCCCAGCAGCCCGTACACGATACTGATACTACTTCGCAGCCATGCCGCACAGCCTAATAAGCCCAAGGCTAGTAGCCAGCCGCCACGGCCGGTGCGCGCAAAATACTCTACCCCAAAGCCCGCTGCCAAACACAGCGGCGGCAGGAGAGGAGTGAGCATGCGTGGCAGCAGAGAATTAGGATTGTAGTAGCTGAGCGAGGTGCTGCCCAGCCAGTAAAAGGCCAATGAGCTGCCCGCCAACGCCAGCCAAAAGCGAGCGTCGTTGCTTAATCGGTTGCTCTTGATTGCCGCTACCAATACCAGCAGCAACACTACTCCCAGCCCTGTACCTATAAGTAGTTGAAGCGGCATATAGGTAAGGCGAGCCACAATATCGCCAGTAGAAGTGTTGCTTACTCTCCGCACCTCATTAACCGATTCAATAACGTGAAAGCGATACAGCAAATCGTGGGCAGCTGCCTGATAAACAAATAAATAGGTGACGAGCAAGAATGCTCCGGTGCTTAGTGCGCCTAGCCAGAACTTACCGTGGCGGCGATGCCATAAATCTAGCAGCAGGAGGCTCAGGTAGAAAGGAAGGTAGTAGACGATGGTTTCCTTGCTCAGTGAGGCTGCGAAGTTCAGCAGGGCAAAACCCAGTCCCCACCAAACCGGGTGCGCCTGCGCGGGGCGGCGGCCATACAGGAGCGCTGCCGCACTGTCCGCCGCAAAGAACATCAGTACATTATCGGGGTAGAGATAGATGCTGAGGTTGAGCGTGAAGTAATGCAGCCCCAGCAGTAGCATAGCCGCGCTGGCCACTACCGGATGTTGCTGACGATAAAGCAGATAGAAAATCAGGCTAGTGCCGAACGTGCAGAGCAGGGGCCAGAAGGTAGTCGTAAATATTCCGACGCCCAGCAACTTATAAAACAGCGCTACCGGCCCAAAAACCATGAGACGCTGGTGGAGCGGGGTATAGTCAAGATGGCCCGGTTCGGGAGTCAGGTCAAAAGTGCCCGTTGCGAGCTGGTGGGCGTACCGAGCATAATTGTAGTCGTCGTAATCATAAAGGCCTTCGTGCGCAAAAATGAAGAAGGCGATAGTGAAGAGACCAACAAACGCAAGCGTAAAGTGGGGCAGTAAACGAAAGGCAGGTGCAGACACGGGGGCAAGTTATCCAATGTTGGTGCGTTAACATAGGACCGGCAGAAGAATGAAATTTTGCGCCTAACTACCGCTTTGCCCTAATTTGCGCGACCATTTGGCGCCGTTGCCCTGAACCATTGCAGTATTTGTAGCGCTAACCTGATATCAAACCTTCCCCATTATTATGAAAGCTAGCATCAACGCACGCGAGGTGACTTACCAGATTGAGGGCGAAAGTGGCCAAGCCGAAGATAAAGTGCTTCTGGCTGACAGCATCGACCTTACCCGTGGTAACTCGTGGTCCGGCGCCGGCTATATGGTGGTGGAGTTTCTGCCGGCTCCCGAGCAGCAGCAGTTGCAGGCAGGCCTAGAAGCCTTGGTGCGTGAGGCGCTGGCGGCGGTGGGCCTGCCCGTAGCTGCCGATTTTCCGGTTGCCGATTACCATAAGTTGATTGGTGATGACCAACAGCGGCATCTGGCAGTTGTAAACCTGACAAAGGAGTACACGATGGAGCGGCTGCCCGTGCCGGCGGCTCTCCTGGAAGCACGGGTGTCAGAGCTGTGCGGCCACCGGGTGCAAGCCTATAATCCATGGGATCAGATGCGCCTGTTTCATCTGCGCCTGGTAAGGCCCGGCCGCTCCGATAATAATCCGCTTCACAGGGATGTGTGGCTGCCTGATTATGATGATTGCCTTAATATCTACATGCCGGTGACCGGCAGCACCGCCGACTCATCACTAAGCTTGGTTCCGGGTAGCCATTGGTGGCCCGAAAACCGCGTGGAACGCACCCAAAACGGGGCTGTGTACAATGGCGTTACCTACACGGTTCCGGCTGTCAAACATACAGTTGAGCCCTTACAGCTTATTCGTCCCAATCCCGGTCCGTCGGAGGTGTTGCTCTTTTCGCCTTATCTGCTACACGGCGGGGCCGTAAATCTTAACGCTGATGCTACCCGATTGTCCTTGGAAATGCGATTTTGGTCTGTTTAGACGACGATCAGCCCCCTAGACATGAGTCTGTTTACCGGATTGGAAGCCAACGTGTAAGAGTTGTCGCTTAGGCCGATTTCTTAATTTAATCTTATAGCTGAGCCGGAGTAGAAGCGTACAGTACAAGCTTCGGTTGCCTTCAAATACTTGTATTTTTTATTTGTAATTGCCTATTATTCAGTTGCTCTATATGTCACAAATGGCCTCCATTTTTCCTTGTTAAGCAACTGCTTTATCGGGAAATTTGGATATAGATTAAATACCAGTGACACGCTTATGAAAACATCTATCTACTACCGTCGCCAAACTTACATGGTCACTTTGTTGCTGGCTGTAAGCTGTCTGCTGATGCTATTCACAAATTAGAACGGACTGAGTCCGTTGAAGCGTAAACGCAGACAGGCCTACAAAGCATTCTTATTCGCTTCTACCTAACGTAGTTACTGGCGGAGCGGCTGCCGTTTCGCCCAAATCAAGCTTATACAAACTGACTTTGCCCACTTCGGCTACCAGCTGCCGACCTGGATAGCAGGCCAATACCTCGGCCTCCGAATAGCGGATAAGCTTTCTCGTCAATTCATCGTTGGTAAGTGTGCTGCGGTTCAGGAGCAGCCACGCCTGTTGGCCCGGTATCAGGCGAACGGAATCGCGGGCGGCATAGCGGCGGAAATGAATGCCGGGGGGCTTTTTATGCCCGTAATAATAGTCATAGTTGTCCACCAGATAGTCGTCGACAAATACTACACCTTGCGCCGGTGGTTGTAAGTGTTTTTTAATCAGCTTGTTCTGCTCAAAGTGAGATGATACGCTTGGCTTGGTCATGAAGTAGGCCGGCCTGACCGCTGTAGTCCCGGCCACCACCAGCAAGAGTAGCGCTGCAAAGGCATAAGTGCCGGGCCGCCGCCAGCCGGCGTGAGCAGTCGGACTGGCCAGGATTGCCATTAAACCAAAGTACAAGCTCAATCCGCCGTAAATCAGGGAAACAGAGCTGCGCGCCCAGCCTGCGTAAGCCAGCAATGCCAGCGCCAGCCAGTCGGCTCCGCGCCCCGAGCGGCTAAAGTCACGAAGCCCGAAGCCTGCTGCCAAACATAGCGGCGGCAGCAGGGGAGTAGTCATGCGCGGCAGTAATGTGATGGGGTTGTACTGGGTAAGCGAGGTGCTGCCAAACCAATAGAAAGCCAGCGTAGAACCCGCCAGCGCCAGCCAATATTTGGCATCGGAATCGGGCCAGCGGCGTTGATTTAGCAAGGCTGCACAGGCAAATAGCAAGGCGCCCCCAAGCCCCGTACCGATGAAAAAATCGAGCGGGGCAGTGGTAAGACGATAAAACAACGCCCCCCGTTTGCCGAGAATATAATTGCCTTCTTTCAAGAACTCATTGGTGCGTTCAATCAGGTGGATGCGATACAGCGCGTCGTCGGTATATACCTGATAAACGGCCAGATAACCCAGCAGTAGCACGGTGCCTACAGTGAAGGCTGTCAGCCAAAACTGTCGGTTGCGCTGGCGCCACCCATCGAGTAAAAGCACGCCCACATAAAATGGCAGATAGTATACAATCGTCTCCTTGCTGAGCAAGGCCGCGAAGTTGAGTACAGCAAAAAAAGCCCCCCACAGGCCTCCCGCAACCTGTCCCTCACGCCTTCCGATAAGTAGCGCAGATGCACAGCATATACACCAGATCATCAGTATATTATCTGGGTACAGGTAATTTGTGAGATTAAGGGTAAAGTAATGCAGTCCCAGCAGCACCATGGCACCCGCCGCTACTATAGGTTCGCGCTTTCCATACAAAAGCCAAAGCACTAGTGCGCACCCCAGCGTAGCCAGCAGCGGCCACAGAGTAGTCGTAATAATGTTGATGCCAAAGGCTTTGTACAGCAGGGCAACGGGCCCAAAAATCACGGGCCTTTCGCGTAGCGGATCAACGAGCAAACCCTCAGGATCGGGCGCTAGATGGAAGGTGCCCGTGGCTAGCTGTTGGGCATAGCGGGAATAGTAATAATCGTCGAGAGCATATAAGCCTTCGTGCGTCAGGAAAAAGTAGGCAACGGTAAACAGCCCCACAAACAGGAGCGTGAGGAAAGCCAGACGAACGAACGGACGAGTATTCACGGCCGCAAGGTAGGCAGCGCCGCGCATGACCTGCTAACTTAACTCTCGGCGCTGCCTACCTTGCAGGCATGAACACCGCTACCGTGGGGGGCTTTTTTCGGGTACTACTGCTGCCGCTGCTCTTGCTGGCACTGTCCATTGGCGGGCTGGGCGCCTACTACGAAACCAACGACGACCTCATTATCACGCAGTTGCTGCGTGGTGTTACGGCGGCTGCTCCCGTCACGGATCTGCACCTTTATTTCCACGGCTTTGCCCCGATATTGGCTGCCTTATATGCGCAGTTTCCGGCAGTGCCGTGGTATGGTTTGTCGCTTTACGCTTTGCTCTACACGGCTCTGGTTTTGCTTTTCGCAGTGCTTAACCGGCTTCTGGCTGCTTGCCTGACAGCGTGGCAAATAACCTCACTCCTGATCCTCTTTTTTTGCTTGGTATTCATTGAGAATAGTCTGTGGTTCAACTACATGCGCGTGCCGTTGCTGCTCGCCGGAGCCGGGGGGCTTTTTGCCGCCCAGCGCAACCACCGAAGCGGGGCTATAGCAGTCGGAATACTGGCTTTTGGATTAGCCTGGCTGATCCGGCCCAGCGCGGCCGTGCTGGGACTGCTGGTAGCGGTGCCGGGTGGGGTGTGGCTGGGCCAGCGCCGGGGGGCCTACGTGCTGGCTGCGGCGTTGCTGGTGGCAGGAGTGGGGGGCATTTTTCTCACGCTTACTCGCTCGCCTGAAGCCACACGCTTTCGCGTTCTGGATGTGCTAAAGTCCAACCTCAACGACTTTCAACTCTACCAGCCGCAGCCAAAAACCGTTCACGATACGCTTGGTGTGCAGGCCGTTAGCCACTGGATTCTTAGCGACTCCGCTCTGGTAAACGAAGCTTTTTTCCAGCGAACCGTTCCCCAAAACACTGACTACTTTCTGCGTGAATCGGCGCCGGCTAAGCTGGCTACTCTAGGAAGGCTGGTTGTGCGCGACTACTTCCCACTGCTCCTGCTGAATGCGCTCATTTATGCGAGTCTGTTGCGCAGTCCCCCGACTCGCGGCCGGCTTGCTTTCTGGCTGACTCAGCTTGGCTTTGGCTTGCTGATCCTTGGCATAGGAGTAGCGCTAAAGCTGCCGCCGCGTCTGGGGCTGCCGCTTTTCACGCTGTTCACCCTTGGCAATGTCGCTTATTGGCTGCGACTAACCATTGCTGCGCGAGTGCCATTTCCACGTTTGGCGGTGAGCATATTGGTTGTAGCAACAGGAGTTTACGGCTACAAAACACTTCACAGAAAGCAGCTGCTGGCCGCTGAGCGCTTCCACCACGAAGCTTACCTCGCCGCGCTGAACCGCGCCACGGCTGGGGGGCAAATGCTGGTGACGGCGAACCTGGAAGTGGCGTATAAGTCCTTGTCTCCCTTCCAGGTATATGAACTGCCGGGGCGGCAGCTGCCGCTTACGGGTTGGGCCACGCTTCACCCTTCGTTGCCTAGGCTTCGGCAAAAGCTTACTGGTACACGCGACTTCAGCGCCAGCTTATATCGGTTGGCCAATAAGCCCGGTGTGCAGTGGGTTTTAGCCCCCGAAGTCGTACCGTTTCTGCACCGATATTCTCAGCATTCCGGCCCGTCAGAGAGGCTTGGCCTGACGTTCACTCTCCTCAATAGGATAACGGCGGACTCTACCCTGCCCCAGCTTTACGAAGTGCGGCCCAGAATTATAGAAAAGCCGCAAAAGCCAAAATTTTGTAATAGCCCTAGAATAGCTATATAACGTATTTGAGAAATGGGAATGCCTACATTTGGCTTTCCGATCCCTTTTACTTACTACCCCTACGTCATGCTCGCAACCGTAACCTCCCGCGGGGAGGTGCTTCAGCATCTGGAATCCTTCTTACGGGAAAATATGGGCACCTTCCTCAAAAAAGTGGAAGACAGCTGGCAGCCCTCCGATTTCCTGCCCGACTCCCGCCTCGATACGTTTTTTGACGAAGTAAAGCTCATGCGTGAGCGCGCCAAAGAACTCAGCTACGACCTGTTGGCTGTGCTTATTGGTGATACCATTACGGAAGAAGCTCTCCCCAATTATGAAGCCTGGTTTCACCAGCTCGACGACCTCAACCGCGACCCCAACAACGGCTGGGCCCAGTGGATTCGGGGCTGGACAGCGGAAGAAAACCGCCACGGTGACTTGCTGAACCGTTACCTGTACTTATCTGGCCGCGTAAACATGCGTGAGTTTGAGGTAAGCACGCAGTATCTGATTGCCGACGGCTTTGACCTCGGCACCGCCCACGATCCTTATCGGGCCTTTATTTATACAAGCTACCAGGAAGCTGCCACCAACCTCTCGCACCGCCGTGTAGGTACGCTGGCCCGCAAGGCTGGTGATGATCAGCTCTCCAAGCTTTGTGGTATGATTGCCGGCGACGAATCGCGCCACGCCCGTGTGTATCAGACGTTTGTCGATAAGATTTTCGAAGTTGACCCATCCGAAATGATGCTGGCCTTCGAGGATATGATGCGCAAAAAGATTGTGATGCCGGCCCACTACATGCGTGAGATGGGCGTGGATATGGGGAAAACCTTCGGCCATTTCACCGACGCCGCCCAACGCCTCGGTGTATACACCAGCCAGGACTACACCGACATTCTGGAAGGCCTCATCACTACTTGGAAAATCGACCAGATTACCGGCCTTAATGGTCAGGCAGAAAAGGCCCGCGAGTATATCATGGCGCTGCCCAACCGCCTGCGCCGCGTAGCCGACCGCATGCCCGTCCCGAAGCTGGAATACAAGTTTAAGTGGATTGAGTAATCCGTAAGCACTACTAAAAAAGCCCGCCAGGAATGTTTCTGGGGGGCTTTTTTGTGATAATAAGTTTCTTAATGAAACAGCCCCGGCGAGGCTATCAACGCATTCGGGTGAACCCTTGCTGCTTCCCAACCTACTAATGCCACTTTGCGAGTCGCGCCCCAGCGGTATTGGCCCAGTTCGCCGGTCTGTCGAATGACGCGGTGGCAAGGGATAAGGTAGCTGATAGGATTGTCGCCTACAGCCGTACCCACGGCCCGCACGGCTCGCTCGTGGCCGGCTACGCGGGCAAGTTGGGAGTAGGTGGTAAGCTGGCCTTCCGGAATATGCAATAGCGCAGCCCACACTTTGAACTGAAAAGGCGTGCCTTTCAGGTGCATTGTAAAGCGCTCAGTGGGAGAGAAGGCGCCGTTGAAAAACCGTGCTACCTGCTCGTGAACACCCGTTGCCTGAGCAGCAAGTGTGGCTTGAGGCCACTCCTGACGCAGCTCAGCTACCGCCGCCTCATCGGTTTCGGGGAATACCAGCTTACAGATGCCTTTGGAGGTAGTTGCTACCAAGTAGCGGCCGAAAGGACTGTCGCCGAAGCTGTAGTCGATATGCAGATCGGCGCCGCCCTGGCGGTATTCACCGGGTGTCATAGCCTCCAGATTTACAAATAAATCGTGGAGCCGGCCGGGACCTGATAGGCCGGTTTCGTAGGCTGCGTCGGCCACGGAAAGCTGCTGCCGCAACAGCGTTTTGGCATGGTCGAGGCTAAGATATTGCAGAAACTTCTTCGGCGACACGCCGGCCCACTCCTGAAACTTGCGCTGAAAGTGAAACGGGCTCCAGTGCGCCTGTCGGGCCATTTCCTCCAGGTCGGGCTGAGCCTGAAAGTGAGTGCGGGCGTAAGCAATGGCCGCCGCGATGCGTTCGTAATCCGTCATCGGAAAGTAGCTGAGATGGTAGCCAAATGTACTACCATGCCCGCGTCGCTGCCACCCGAAACTTGCGGTCTTTCCAACAAAAAGCCCCCCACAAGCCAGCTAATAGCTCGTGGGGGGCTTTTTCTGAAATTCAGAACTTACTGTGCTTGCGCGGGCGCATCATTGAAACCAGCCACCGACAGCGCCATGCCGGGTTCCATGGTGTAAGTAACCGTCCGAATGCCACCGGAAGGCGTACTGTTCGGGTCATCGGGGCGATATACGGGGAAGGAGCGTAGCAGCTGTCTGCCTTCCACCCGAAACTCATCATGACCCATATAGCCCGCAGCGGCCGGGCCGCTCAGCTCTGGTAGATTTAGGGGCCTATGGCCTTGATTCATAAACTCGTAGCCTACCAAACGGCTATAAGAGCCGCTGCCCGCTCCGGCCACGAAGACGAACAGCTCAGGATACTTATCGTCGTTGAGATTGGTGGCTACCGCGTCGCTTACTTGGCCCTCAATCGGAACGGACGTCTTAAACAACTCGCGGTTATCCTTGGCGGCGGTCAGGGAAAGCGTGCGACTAGTGCCGGTGCCGGTTGTTTGCACGCTAAAGCGATAGTCGTCTTGGGCAACTTCTTTCTGAAAACTGATAGGCACCGTGGCCTCCGCACTAGGTGCGGTCGGATTAGCGCCTTCAGTGGCCGTGCGCTGACTGTCACAGCCACTGCCTGCAACAGCTACTCCCACTAAAAAGCCCCCCAGAAGACCCTGAAAAGAATACTGCTTCATAACGAATTCCGTTGATGACGTAATCTGCCAGCCTATCTCGGCTAACCTCATTTCTCAAACGGTCGGAAGCGGTCCAGGTTGCGCTGGGGGGATTTTTTGGGTAGTTAGGGCTGCACCTGCACGCCTTTCCAGAACGCTACCCGACCCTCAATCTGCTTGGCGGCGTCTTTGGGCTCGGGATAATACCAAGCAGCGTCTTTGTTCAGCTCCCCGTTTACGCGCACGGAATAATAGCTGGCGCGGCCCTTCCAGGGGCAGGTAGTATGGGCGATGCTATCCTCAAAAAACTCGCGCTTAATCGAATCGGCGGGGAAATAGTGGTTATTCTCAACAACAACCGTATCGTTGCTTTCGGCCAGGACGGTATTATTCCAGATGGCTTTCATAGGAAGTGAAATTGAGTAGAGATAGATCTGAAGATGTTTTTACGGGCGTCGCACGCTGATTGTGACGCCATTGCAATACAAACAAGCGCCAGCGTTGTTCAACACGCAAATGTGCAGCGCGGGGTGTTTCGGCAAAGCTGTAACTTGCTTGTGGCGCATCGGATGAACATTGCCGCCCGCGCCGTTGTTCTTAAGCCTCAATCCCCCTTCCTATGGCTGCTGGTTTTCGCTTCCGGGACTTCGTGCCCGATGAATCGCCTGAAAAAGGCTTCGATTCTTTATTCAAGTTATTTATGCAACTGGTCACTATCACGTCTGGCGACGTGGCAGAGGCCCTTTCCTGGCTTTCCCAACTCGACAAGCAATATGGCCTAACCGACGGCGAGTACGGCATCGGCAACTTCATTGATGACCTGAAAACAAAGGGCTACATCGATGAAAACGAGCAGGAGAGGGGTGCTTTTAAGATTACGCCCAAAACCGAGCAGGGCATTCGGAAGTCGGCGCTGGAAGAGATTTTCGGCAAGCTTAAAAAGAGCAACACTGGCAATCACCGCACGCCCCACACCGGCCAGGGTGACGAGCAGAGCACCGATATGCGCGAGTTCCGCTTCGGCGACTCACTCGATCAGATTTCGATGACCGAGAGCATCCGCAACGCCCAGCTAAATCACGGTCTCACCGATGATTTTATGCTGGCTGAGGGCGACTTAGAAGTGCGCGAGAATGAGCATAAGTCGCAGACTAGTACAGTGCTCATGATCGATATCTCGCACTCCATGATTCTGTATGGTGAGGACCGCATCACGCCCGCCAAAAAGGTGGCGATGGCTTTAGCCGAGCTGGTAAAACAGAAGTATCCCAAAGACTTCCTCGACGTTATCGTGTTCGGTAACGACGCCTGGGAAATTAAAGTGAAGGATTTGCCTTACCTCGAAGTCGGCCCTTATCACACCAACACCGTAGCTGGCCTAGAGTTGGCCATGGATCTGCTGCGCAAGCGAAAAACGGCTAACAAGCAGATCTTTATGATAACGGACGGTAAGCCTACCTGCCTGAAAGAAGGCAACGGCTACTACAAAAACAGCTTCGGCCTCGACCGCAAAGTCGTAAACAAAACCCTGAACCTTGCTGCCGCTGCCCGCCGCCTGAAAATTCCGATTACCACCTTCATGATTGCTTCTGACCCGTATTTGCAGCAATTCGTGAACGAGTTCACAGAAGTGAACCAAGGCAAAGCGTACTTCAGTGGCTTGAAAGGCCTTGGTCACCTGATTTTCGAAGACTACAAGAAGAACCGTCGTAAGTCGCTGTAGAGCGCCCGAACAACAAGCTCCATTCCTGAGTTGAGGAGGGAGTTACCAATTCTTCTTGTATCATAATTTTTATTCTCGCAATATCTTCCCCCTTATATGGCTTACGCCCAGCTTTCTTCTCCAGAACTTCAACAAATTACTACCCTCGGTGCCCTAAAAAAATCCGGCTATAAGTCGCGCTCGGTTAAGCAAGAGCTGCGCGATAACTTGATTACCAAACTGCAAAGTAAGGAAGAGGTGTTTCCCGGCATTTTTGGCTACGAGGAAACTGTGATTCCAGACTTGCAGCGGGCAATTCTGAGCATGCATCACATCAATCTGCTGGGATTGCGTGGTCAGGCCAAAACCCGCATTGCCCGCCTGATGGTGGACCTGCTCGACGAGTATATTCCGGTGGTAGAAGGCTCAGAGCTGAACGACGACCCGTTGCAGCCCTTGTCCATTTTTGCTAAAAATCTGATTGCCGAGAGAGGCGATGATACGCCCGTATCGTGGATGCATCGCTCGGACCGCTACACCGAGAAGCTGGCGACGCCGGACGTATCGGTAGCTGACCTTATCGGCGACGCCGACCCGATTAAAGCAGCCACGCTGAAGCTGCCGTACTCCGATGAGCGCGTGATTCATTTTGGCTTGATTCCGCGCTCACACCGTGGCATTTTCGTCATCAACGAATTGCCCGACTTGCAGGCTCGGATTCAGGTATCGCTCTTCAATATTTTGCAGGAAGGCGACATCCAGATTCGCGGCTTCAAAGTGCGCCTGCCGCTGGATATTCAATTTGTGTTTACGGCCAACCCTGAGGACTACACCAATCGCGGTTCCATCGTGACGCCGCTCAAGGACCGTATTGACTCCCAGATTATTACGCACTATCCGAAGTCGATTGAAATCGGCAAGCGTATTACCCGCCAGGAAGCCCGTATTAAGCCCGCGCAAGAAGGCTTGGTGACTACCAACGAGTTGGTGCGCGACCTTGTTGAGCAGGTGGCCGTTGAAGCTCGTGGTTCTGAGTTCGTGGATGCCAAGAGTGGTGTATCGGCTCGCCTGACTATTGCCGCCTACGAAAGCCTGATAAGCGCAGCGGAGCGCCGGGCGCTGATTAACGGCGAGAAGAAAACCTACGTACGCATCGCCGACTTCATGGCGGCTGTGCCCGCCCTAACCGGCAAAGTGGAACTGGTGTACGAAGGCGAGCAGGAGGGAGCCGGCCTGGTGGCTGAAAAGCTGATGGGCAAAGCCATCCGTACGTACTTCCTGAACTACTTCCCCGATCCGGACAAGCAAAAGAAAAAGAAGACCATTCCGAACCCGTACAAAACGGTGCAGGACTGGTTTGGCAGCGGCAACACCGTCGATGTACTCAACGATTCAGCTGATAAGGAATATCGGAAGTCGCTGGATGAGGTGCCTGGCTTGCGTGATATTGTGGCATTCCTGCATCCTAATGAGGACAAAGACACGACCTATTTTCTGATGGAGTTCTGTCTGCACGGCCTGGCTGAGCACAGCCTGATTTCGCGCAACCGCGTAACGGCCGGCACGCAGTTCAAGGACCTGCTCAGCTCCATGTTCACCATGCCTAGCTTCGGCGGCGATGAAGACGAGGACGAGGAAGAAGAGAAGCCGCGCCGTCGTCGGTAAGTCTATTTTGTATCGACTACTAAGTAAAAAAGCCCCCCAGACGACGTCTGGGGGGCTTTTTTTATGAATGGAAGCTAATTGAGTTACATGTTACGGGCCTTGGCCTCGTTTTTCGCTGCCTTCAGGCGCAGCTTACGAGCCTCCAGCTCCTGCTTCTCGCTTTTGGCGCGCAGCTCCGCTTCGTTCGCGATACGCTCTTGCTCTTCTACTCGGCGCTCCATCTCCTGCACCTGTGGGTCGGAGGAAGTGCCGCCGCTGATTAAAGTGCAGCTCATAGCCAAGGGTAATGAAAGAAGTAGTATGCCTCGTTGTATGTTGGTTCTGAACATCATAGTATAGGTATTTTATGTACTACTATGCTTACGGGCTAGCTTTATAAATTGTTCATAATACGCTTGTTACAGCGTGCTGCAAGTCTGCTTTTTGTAACCAATGCACTTAGCACGGTTAACCAAAAAAGGCAGCCTATGTAGAACATAAGCTGCCTTTTCAGACGCAATTCCTGTTATCGGTTATGGTTTAACTTCAAAAGCGAGGAATTGAGAAATCTGGGCATTGCTAAAGTTGTCATCGGATACCATAATCAGGGAACGGTTGCCATTGGGCAGTTTCGGACCGAAAGTCATTCCTTCCAGATTGTCGATCCGACGGATGCCGGTGGACGCTACGTCGAGCAGCAGGCGCTTGCGCACGGGCCTGTAGTTCGTCCCTTGCAGAGAATTGAGGCCTGAGATATTGGTGGCACCGGCCAGCTCAACCTCGTAGATCTTCACCGAATAATCGGGCGTTGCGCCCACGGCAAACGACCTTTCCATCACCAGCAATTTCTTGTCCGAGAGGGTAAGTACTTCCACTATTCCATTGAGGCGGAATTGGTTGGAGGGGTTGGGCGCCTGGTGTACTGCATCGAGCTGGTAGGCGTACTGGGCGATGGGCTGACGGGTGGCTTTGTTGTACTGCACGATGCGAGTAGGCGAATTGGCTACGCCCACGTCGGCGCGGGGACCGTCTTCGTACAGCGGCTCTTCCTGAGCTGCAAATAGGTAGCGGCCATCGGCCGTAAGGTCGAAGCCCTCGAAGCTGCCATTGGAGCGGGTACCATTTTCGGTGGCCTGAATGCGGAACAACGATGGGATGCTAAAGTCGGTCACATAGGAGCCATCAAGGTTGGCCTCGCGCAGGAAAGGCTGATTGAGCGTAGGGGGCGTGAGAGTCACGTTACGAATGCCCTCACTCGACCAGATAATGCGCATCGTGGTAGGGTCGTAACGGATACCCTCCGGGTCAATGGCGTTGTTGCGGTCGGCGGCGAGGCTGGGGAAATTGGTGCCGTCGGGCCGCTTCAGCGTAGTAACGCTCGTGAACGTGACACTGGAGAATTGATTCTGGTTGAAATTGAGATTGGCCGTGTAATACCGAACGGGCTGTAGCGCGGAGGCATCGTCGCACATAATGTAGTAGGAGCCATTATCCGGGCGGTAATCGATGCTGGAAAAGCCCCCCAGCGTAGTGCCATTAAAGGTTTGGCCAAAGGGTACAATCTGCTCCCCGATAAAGCGGAGCGACGTAACCTGAATAGGCTTGTTGATGACAAACGGGTTGCCGCTATCTTCGTTGCAGGCTGCCAGAAAGGCAAGCGAGCAGCAAGCGGCTATGCGCGTAAGATGTTTCATAGAGGAGTTTGGTTTAGTGGGTGAAGAGTAAAGAACGGCATTAACCAGCTTAGGTCAGTTATGGAAACGTTACATTTTTTCTTGGTTTGCTTCAGTTGATTCAAAAGCTGGATTTAGCAGCTCCATACCCTTCATTACCACACGGGTAATGGCAGCCTTCCGACTTGTATGAGCAAAGAAAAAGCGGGCCTGCAACCGAGCAGGCCCGCTTTCGCACCATGAAAACGTCAGCTCACATGGTGGATGCCGGAAACTGATGACACCCGCTTTGCCTGACTACTTGCAGCGCGTCATCAAATGAGGCTGAAAGCGCGCTGCCCGACTTCTTCTGGCAAAAAGGGCAGGCGTGCATGTCGCCGTCGGTGTCTACGTAGAGGAAGCGGTCGGCGGCGCCGCTACAGCCCATGCGCCGCTGGTGGTAGCCGTAGTAGTGCACGATAGGCCAGCCGTGGTAGTCGCCGCTGTAGTTGAGCTTCAGGTAAAATTCGTCCAGCAGCGCTGTTTGGGCCGGGGTCAAATCAACTTCCTGCTGAGCATAATGCCCTATCGCCCGCGGCTCTAGCACATGAATAAACGTGACCCCCAGTTGCTTCGCCATCGTTGCGTATGCCATCAGGTTGGCGGCGGTGGTGAACGACTGAGTGGCGCACAGCGTCAGGGCGACTACCAATCCGGCTTCCTTGGCGTTAACCACCGCCTGAATGGCTAGCTCATACGCATCAGCTACCCCCCGAAACGCATTGTGCCGTGCGGGCTCATGATGATCGAGACTGATGGAAACGCCCGTCAGGCCGGCTTGCCTGAGGTGCTGTGCATTAGCGGAAGTGAAGTTGAAGCCGGAGGTGAATACCCAGAAGTCGGTGCCGGAGCTGGCCGTGCGCAGCACCTCCAGCATGTCGTTGATGCGCACCATGGGCTCGCCGCCGCTGAAAAAAATCTGGGTGACGCCGCGGGTTTGAAAGTTGGCTACCATCGTGCGCAAATCGGCCAAAGACAGCTTCTCCCGCTGATTCAAGGCATTCCACTCAAAGCAATGCTCGCAGGCCAGGGGGCATTTTTTGGTGATGGCCAGAAACACCATCTGCACGGCGTTCTGCGTGGGGCGGAAAGGCACCAAGCGGTTGAGCGTGGTGGCTATGTAGCTGTTGAAAGCGGCCGATGGCCAGCCGGGCTTCTGGAATTCCTGGTAGTAGCGCCCGGCCACGTAGGCTACCTTCTGCACCTGATACTCACCGTAGTACGTTGTGCGCAGTAGCTGCACCTGTTTAGCTGCCCGAAGTATTCGGGCTGGCGTTCGCAAATACTGAAACACCAACTTTTTTTCCGCCAGACTAATCACGCCATTCAGCAAAGCCCGCCTGAGCGACGACGCAACCACCGTGGGGGGCAAATTTGGCAAGTCAACGGAAAGCGGCGCTGTGGCGGCCGGCGCGGGAACGGCATCCAGGAAGTTCAGCTCAGGAATAAGGGTTGATTCCATGGTACTTACGGATTGACTAAGGCCAGATTCATTTCCTGCTGCGACTCCTGATACTTTTCCTTCGAGAACTCAATAAAGCGACCCGGTCGGCGGAAAGCGTAGAGCTGGGGCAGGTTGGGCATGCCCTCGTACTGACGAATGTGCTCATAATAGCCACGCGTGTGCAAAAAAGCGGTGCTGCGCTGGCCCGCCGCGGTTGGCGTGGCTCGATACGTAAGCGTGACCTCCGTGCCGGGCTGGAGCTGGCGCAGATAGTCGTCATCTACTTTGGACAGAACCTGGCGCTGGTCGCGGCCGATTTCGTCGCGGGCCGTCGTTGGGGGGCTTTTTTCCAGGCGCACGGGCTGGTTTGGCGTAAAATCGACGGCGGCATAGTCCAGCTCCCAGAACATGAAGCCCGTTTCTATTTTCACTTGCAGCGGCCTTGAAGCCAACCCAGCCGGCACTGTAAAGGGAATGACCAGGTCGCGGGAGGCGAGGGGGCCAACTGTGGGAATGTTGTCAATCAGCTCCCAGCCATGCGCGGTTCTGACAGAGATTTTGAGCGGAATGCCTTGGTCTAATGACCACTGATTCAGTTCTTCGGCGGGAACATCTTTCTGCGTGCGAGCCCATTCGTTGAACGCGCTTCCAAATTTCTTGGTGAACTCGCCGTAGAGATAATCCAGCCACAGCGAGTTCTGGGCGTGCAGCACCAGCTTGCCCGTTTTGGCTTGCGTAGGGTTATCGAAGCTAAGCACCACACTGTTTTGGGTGGCGCCCGGCGCTGCTTCGTTGAAGAGAAACACGTTGTGGTCGGTGGCGGCAAGCTGAGTCGTGTAGTTGACGCCGCGCATGGATATGGCTTTGGTTGGCGCTTGCGGCTGGGTTATAGTGTGCACATTGCCGGTCTTGTCCAGCAGCACTTGCACGTTTTCGGCGTGGTGCGCCACCCACAGCTCGGCTACATTGGTATACTGGCGCTCCCGCAGCTCATTCGTGATTTTGACCTGAAATTGCTCCCCAGTGGCCTGGATGTGGGGCAGCGGCATGTAGTCGTCGCGCTCCGATGGCGCAAAAATGGCCCCGCCGTACGCTTCTCCCACAAATTGATACTGCTCGCCATTGTGCGCGTACACAAACGGACAGGAGCTTTTAGTGAGCATGATAATAACTCCTATGAGGAGGAAAATGCCGACCCCGATGCCCGTTGCGCCAAGGATATAGGAGAGAGTGGTTTTGCCGGAATCTGCTTCCACCACATCCAGTCGGTTCATGGCCTTTAGTGGAATGCTGACTTGATCCGCTTCACCTGCCCGGAAGTCGGAGATATAAATGTGAACCAGATTAAATACCTGTTCTCTATCCCTCGATTTGTAGCGGGGTGAGGCATAGGACGTAGGCCCAACATATGGAGACAAGCTGGGCTCTACGTTTGCTTTTTTGCCAATAAGCTCCTCGCCATTGAGCTGCGGATTGTTGAGCTGCCAAACCGTGGCGCCCTGATGAATTAGAAAAATCTTGGATTCGGCCAGCCGGGTAACTGTCGTTGGGGTAATTTCCTCAGGCTTCGTACGGTAGTAGTTGCAACCCGAAACCAGGAGTAAGTGGGCGGCCAGCGCTAGCCAGCTCAGCGTGGTTGCTACCAGCCGTTGGCGAAACAGCCGCACAGCAGCAAACGCAGGAGTAGAGGGAGGAGCCATACAAGGGGAGTGAAGCGAAGAATCTGCTGGCATGCGCCGCTGAAATGCGAAGCGCTTATGCTCACCTCCAAGTAGGACATTGTAAACAGTCAAGTCAAACCAATTGTGGCGTTTATTCGACTTTGTATATGCTTTAATCGGTTCTTTAATGATATGTAAATCAACACATTGTAACGTTATAATCAGACTTCGTAATGTTTGATGCTGATGGGCGGTACAAACTAGAAGCTCACCAAAAAAAGCCCCCCAGACTCAGTCCGGGGGGCTTTTTTGTGTAGTTGTTTGACAGTTGGCTAAGCCTCAGTCACCACAATTTTTTGGATCTCGTCGTTGGCCTTGATCTGGTCAATAACGTCCAGACCTTCTACCACTTTGCCGAATACGGTATGCACGCGGTCGAGGTGAGCGGTGTTTTCACGCGAGTGCACGATGAAAAACTGCGAGCCACCGGTGTCTTTGCCAGCGTGGGCCATGCTCAGGATACCACGGTCGTGGTACTGGTTGTCGCCGGAGGTTTCGCACTTGATTTTGTAGCCGGGACCACCGGTTCCGGGCATGCCTTTAGCGCCCTCGCGGGTGTTAGGGTCGCCGCCTTGCACCACAAAATTGGGGATAACACGGTGAAATTTCAGGCCGTCGTAGAAGCCTTTCTGGGCGAGGTCGGTGAAGTTCTTGACAGTCTGTGGAGCATCTTTTTCAAAGAACTCGACCTTCATTACACCTTTATTGGTGTGAATCTCAGCAGTTTTCATGCGGGTAGAAAATAAATTTTTAAACACAAAGTGCAAGTCGACACTTATTAAGCTCAACTAAGCGGCGCAAAGGTAGCCAAAACATAGGGCGCGGGCGCCCACCGTTCAGCTTGCTGCGTAAGCTTAGCCATGATTACCTGTTAATCTGCTTTTTCGTTTCCTGCTTTACCACCTTACTTTCTTTTTTTCTTCAACCAAAACCCTGATCTGCTTCTTATGAAAAAGACCCTGAGAAACACCTCGTTTACGTTGCTTACCGCCACCGCCTTTGCTTTTGGCATGACGAGCTGTGGTGACAACAAAACCGCCGAGACGACCACTACCGAAACCACCGACATGGCCATGACCGATACCACGGCCATGGACCCGGCAATGGCAATGAACGACTCTTCGCGCATGGATACCTCGGGTAAAAACCTGGCGGAAAACGCCATGGCTGTGTCGCAGATAAGCACACTCACCACGGCCCTCAAGGCTGCTGGCCTCGATGACGAAGCCGCCAGCGCAGGCCCGTTCACTGTATTTGCTCCTACCAACGCTGCTTTCGAGGCTCTGCCCAAAGGCGCCCTCGATGGCCTTCTGAAGCCCGAAAGCAAAGAGAAGCTGTCGGGTATATTAACCTATCACGTAGTAAAAGGCCGCCTGATGGCCGCTGATCTGAAGGATGGCCAGCAGTTGACCACTATCCAGGGTGAAAAGCTGACCGTTAGCACGGCGGGCGGCAAAGTGACCGTAAATGGCGCCAATGTAGTACAAGCTGATGTGCTGTCTAACAACGGCGTAGCCCACGTTATTGACCAGGTATTGATGCCTACGAAGTAAGCTGGGTTACTGCTTATAGTGCAAAAAGCCCCCCAGACTGAGTCTGGGGGCTTTTTCTTTTTTCAAACACTGCTTTTTAGAAGGGGTTGGTAGCCCACACGTTCAACTCAGTGATAAAGCCGCGGTCGTCCATTTCGAGGGCTCCTTTAATAGCGGAAGCAATTTCTTCGCCGCGTAGCTTGTTTGGTTGCTCAGGTCGTTCCTGTCGCTCTTTGCTGCCAAAAGCGGTGGTCACTTCGCTCGGATTTACCAGTATGACGCGCACATTATACTTGCGCAGCTCGCTTTGCCAGCATTGCGTCATGCCACGCAGGGCAAACTTAGAGGCTACATAGATAGAGCCGCCCTCGTAGCCTTTAGTGGCGGCCGAGGAGCCAATATTGATGATCGTGCCGGACTTTTGCTCCATAAACAGCTTGGCAGCTTGCTGGGCCATCAGCGCGGCACCCACAATATTGGTATCGTGCACCCGCTGAAAATCTTCGGGCGTAATGTCAACCAGCTTTTTGCTCGTGCCCACGCCCGCGTTGTTGATCAGACAATCTAAGCGGCCGAACTCTGCCAGAAACTCCTCATAGGTGCGCTGCACATCGGCGGGCTTACTGACATCAGCCGTGATACCGAGGGCGCCTAACTCGGTGGCGGCGCGCTTCACGGTAGCTGCCGTACGACCGGTAATAGCCACTTTAGCGCCATGCTGAACTAACATTTTGGCGGTAGCGTAGCCGATGCCCAGCGTACCGCCGGTAATAAGAAAGGTGGAGTTTTGGAGCTGCATAAGTTCTGTTTATAACAAACTGATAGTGAGGTTGAAGTGCGGTAAAGACGCAATAGTTGGAGTCTCGTCGTTGCAGTCATTACGCAAATGAGCAAGGTGTAAGCTGTTCAACGACGAGACTCCAACTGTTGCGTCTCTACCGCGTTATACGGCTCTTAAGCAGCTCTACGTAAACTTTCGACGTTTACTTGTAGCTGGTTTGTTATACTAATGCCGGTTGTCCTGCCCGGCCAGCATACTCAAGTAGCTATCGTAGCGCGGCAGCGCGATACGGCCTTTGTCGACGGCTTCGCGCACAACGCATCCGGGCTCGTGCACATGCTGGCAGTTGTGGTAGCGGCACTGATTCAGCAAAGCGCGCATTTCGGGGAAGAAGTGCGCCAGCTGAGCCGGCGGAATATCAACCAGGCCAAGCTCTTTGATCCCCGGCGTATCGATCAGGTAAGTGCCCTCGCGCACTTCCAGCATCTCGGCAAACGTGGTAGTGTGCACGCCTTTATCCGAGAACTCACTGATCTCGGCTGTCTTAAGGTCCAAATCAGGCACCAGCGCATTGATAAGCGTACTTTTGCCCACGCCCGAATGACCTGACAGCAGTGTTACTTTGCCATCAAGCAGGGCATCGACCGCCTCCAGGCCTTCGCCCGTTTCGGCGGAGCAGCGCAAACTGGGGTAGCCCGTGCGCTGGTACATATTCGAAATCTGATCCTGATAGCCCGACAGATCGTCGTCGTAGAGGTCGGTTTTATTGAAGATGAGCGTTACCGGAATGCTATAAGCCTCGGCGGTTACCAGAAACCGGTCAATGAAGCCAAACGAGGTAGCCGGCGACACCAGCGTAACAACTAGTAAAGCTTGGTCGAGGTTGGCGGCTACAATGTGGGCATGCTCCGTTTTATGCACCGAGCGGCGAATGATGTAGTTGCGACGCGGCTCAATGTGATGAATCACGCCGGCGCCTTCCGTTTGCTCTTCTACCGTAAACTCAACCTGGTCGCCTACGGCCAAGGGGTTGCTTACTTTCAGGCCTTTCTGCTTGAATTTGCCACGCAGCCGACAGCGGTGCAGCACCCCAGTGCCATGCTCGCGCACCAGATACCACGAGCCGGTTGATTTGATAACGGTGCCAGTCATGTGGGAGTGCTTGATTACGAATTAATTAACAACAGCTACCACGTGCATTTTAGCTAGCGCTGCCATGATCTTGGCAGTAGCTCCAGCCTGCTGGTGCACATACTCCAGGCTCATATCCTGCACGCGCAGCCGAACCTCATTCTGGTGCCATAGCAGGCCAAACGCCGTTTTCAGTTCATCCGCCGTATGCACGGGAAAAGCGGCGCCCATCTCTACCAGATCCACGGCTTCCTGAAACTTGGTATAGGTAGGCCCGAAAAACAGGGGCAAGCCAAAGGCCGCCGCTTCCAGCGTATTGTGTAGCCCTTTGCCAAAAGCCCCCCCGATATAGGCGTAGGTGCCAAAACGGTAGAGCTGGCTCAGCAAACCTACGTTGTCCATGAGCAGCACGCGTGCTTGGGCTACGGTAGCCGGCGTGGCCGTGGAGTAGCGCGCCACGCGGCCGGGCAGCGTCGCTTCCACCAAAGCCAGATTGGATTCGGTGATTTCGTGGGGGGCAAATATGAAGCGCATCTCCTCCTGATACTGGCGCAGCAGGGGTGTGAGGGCCGGCAAATCTTCGGGCCAGTTGCTGCCTGCAATGAACACCGGCGCGCCATCGGCCACGAAAGCTTCCACTAAAGGCAGGGGCTTGGGCGAAGCCAGCGCCGTGCGCACCACCGTATCGAAGCGGGTATCGCCGGCCACGCTGGCCTGCCGGATTCCGATAGTGCGCAGCAGCTCAACCGACGCCTCATTCTGGGTGAAGATGTGCGTGAAACGGCTGATGATTTTGCGGAAAAAAGCCCCCCAGGGTTTGAAAAACACTTGTTGAGGCCGAAAAATAGCCGACACACATACCACCGGCACCCGACGGCGCTGAAGCTGGGTCAGGAAGTGATACCAGAACTCGTACTTCACGAACACGGCTAGCTGTGGGCGCACCGCGTCGAGAAAGGCACGGGCGTTGGCGGCGGTATCGAGGGGCAGATAGAACACATAATGCGCGCCGGGCCACGATTTGCGCACGTTGTAGCCGGATGGCGAGAAGAACGTGAGCACAATTTTGAAGTGCGGGTGCTCTTGCGCAAACGCCTCCATAAGTGGTCGGCCCTGCTCAAATTCGCCCAGGGAAGCGCAGTGAAACCATACCAAGGGCGCCGTTTCGCCCTTCAGCGTCTGCTGAATATGAGGCAGCAAACCACGCCGCCCGCTCAGCCATTGCTCCGCCTTGGGCACAAATGATGCGACCAAGCGCAACAGCAAGGCATAGGTTTGGAGAGCAAGATTATATAGAAAAAGCAATGAATTAGTTATCAATGATGAAGAGAAGTATACGCTAAGCTGCTCAGGGTCAGCTTCTGTGCACTGCCTTTGGCTTATGCAGCCATGGGCCGGCTGCTAAGCGGGGGCAAAATTACAGCCTTCTGGTTAGGCATTTGCAAAAAAGCTCCGACCAAGTGGTCAGAGCTCATGCTGGTTATTAATAAGTACCTTAAAATTATTGGGTGACGCCCTGTTTGCTAAGATGGTCAAATACGTCGATGCGGGTTGCAAACACACCTTCCTGGCCTTCTGTCCAGTTGGCCGGACATTGTTCGCCCTTCACCTCATAATACTGTAGGGCACTTACCATGCGCAAGGCCTCATCAATGTTGCGCCCCAGCGGGCCATCATTGACAAGCTGATGGCGCACAATACCATCTTTATCAATCAGGAAAAGAGCCCGATACGCGACGGGTGAGCCAATAAAGGTCATTTCGCCGGTTTCGTTGTAGTCGTAGTGGCCGCCGAGCACGTCGTAATTGGCGGCGATGGTTTTGGTAACATCGGCAACCAGCGGATACGCGACGCCCTCGATTCCACCGTTTACGCGTGGCGTTTTGAGCCAGGCAAAGTGCGAAAAGTGCGTATCGGTGGAGCAGCCCACCAATGCTACGCCCTTCGACTCAAACTCAGCCAGTTTGTCCTGAAAGGCAAGGAGCTCAGTAGGACAAACGAAGGTGAAGTCAGCGGGATAAAAGAAAAAGACAACATGCTTTTTGCCCAGATACCGATCAAGGGAAAACTCTTCTTCGAATTCACCATCAATAACGGCCGTAGCCTTGAAAGAGGGGGCACGCTTGCCAACTAAAACTGCCATGGAAATGCTATTAAACGGGTGAAATAGGGTGAACGTAAAAGACTGGTACGTTGCCTAAAGTCGCATTTCGTCCTAACGTGCAGCTTTGGCAGCTTTGCTATACGCTAAGTTGAAGCTGGGGGGCAATTATTGTTGCTCGTTTGTCGGATCGGCCCGCTCGCCGGTAATGTGCAGAGAGAAGGAGCGAGGCCGAAAGTTCTGAAAGCCACGGGCTTCCAGGAATTCCCGAATTAGCGCATCCAGCTGCGGGTCGCAGTAGTCAATTATTTCCTGCGTGTTCGAGCAATACAAGTGGTGATGGGTCGAGCAGTCGGCATCGTAGCGGCGGCAAGCACCTTCAGCCGTGGGCACACGCTTGCAAAGCCCCACTGTTACGAAGCTGTCCAGGGCCTTGTACACGGTGCCCAGCGACACGGTAGCATCATGGGTAAGCACCTGACGGTGTACCTGTTCCGCTGTTGGGTGGCCCTTCGCTACTACCACTCTTTCCAGAATGAGCAGACGCTGACGCGTAGCCCGCAGGCCCGCCTTGGTTAGCCGGTCGCGCAGCCATTGGCGGGTAGGAGCCGTTGGCAATGAAGCATCAGTGGGTTCAGTCGAAGTGCTCACAGAAAGAATGGGTTCTTCTTAAGTGTTGCCTTAATAAGGTATGCAAGGGCAATATTGTTCGCTGGGGGGCAAAAATGTGAGGCTGATCTACGGCTGTGTAAGGTTGCAAGTAAAGCAGCGCCAAATGTCAGTTCTACTTACTGTATGCGCTACTAGCGCCCCTTAAAATCGGCCGGACGCTTTTCCACGAAGGCAGCCATTCCTTCTTTCTGATCTTCGGAAGCAAACGTCATATAGAAGTTTTTGCGCTCAAAGTGCAGGCCTTCATCCAGATGCGTCTCAAACGCCCGATTCACCGACTCCTTGGCAAGGCGCGCCGCTACCGGCGACATCTGCGCAATGCTGGCCGCCAACCGAAACGCTTCTTCCAAGTATTGCCCCACTGGCACCACCCGATTTACAAGGCCGTGGCGCTCGGCTTCCAGGGCCGAAATCGGCTGGCCGGTAAGCACCATTTCCATGGCCCGCGCCTTACCCAATGCCCGGGTAAGCCGTTGCGTGCCGCCCGCGCCCGGCATTGTACCGATCCGGATTTCGGGCTGCCCAAACTGCGCCGTTTCCGAAGCCACAATCATGTCGCAGGTCATGGCCAGCTCGCAGCCGCCGCCCAATGCAAAGCCCGAAACGGCCGCAATCAGCGGCTTATGCGTCTTCCGAATCTGGTCCCAGGTACTGAACTGGTCGATGGTGAGCATATCAATGGCCGTACGCCCTGCCATCTGCTTGATGTCGGCGCCGGCCGCGAAGGCTCGCTCGCTGCCAGTTAGCACAATAACGCGGACGGTATCGTCGGCGCACAGCTCTTTCAGGGCAGCAGCTACTTCCTGCATAAGCTGCAAATTCAGGGCATTGAGCTCTTTCGGGCGATTAAGCTGAATGAGGGCTACTTGCGGACGTGCGGCAGGCGTTACGGTTATGAATTCCATGTGGGGGGTGGGATGGGTTGGGGTAAAGTTATTTTATGAATTCATTCAAACCTCCCCGCGAGACAAACTGGAAAGTAAGGCGGGTACGCTGTTCCAGCAGCAGCTCGCGGCCGGTAGTGAGGCGTTGGATGCTGGCCGGGTCGTAGTTTTTGATGGTGTATAGCTCCAGCTCCGTGTTGTAGTGAATGGTAAACTGGTCGCGCAGGCGATCCAGCAGCTTGTCGAGACGGTAAGCGGAAAAGTCGGTGCAGACGGAGAAGGAAATGGCCGAGTTCTGCATCAGGTTAATCTTGAGCCGCACCTGAGCCAAGGCACCAAAAATCACCTCCAGGTTTTCCTCCGAAATAAAGGTGAGATCTTTCGATTCGAAGGAAATGAGGCACTGATTGGTTTTGCGAATAAAAGCTGGTGCCAAAGCCGCGTGTCGGCAGTCGCCAATGCGGGTTCCTTCGGCCATAGGGTCCACAAACGACTTCACATACAGCGGAATATGCTGCACCGCCAGCGGCTTGATAGTTTTGGGGTGAATAACGGAGGCGCCGTAGTACGCCATTTCAATAGTCTCCTGGTAGCTGATTTCCGGGTAGCGCACTGTATCAGCAAAGATTTTGGGGTCGGCATTGAGCAGGCCGGCCACGTCTTTCCAGATTGTAACGGACTCCGCGTGCAGGCAATACGCAAAAATAGCGGCCGTGTAGTCGGAGCCCTCGCGGCCGAGTGTGGTGGTAGCGCCACTAGCCGTTCCGCCCAGAAAACCTTGCGTCACGACGGGGCCAGTTAGCAGGAGGCGGGGTACTTCATCACGAATATTATATTCGGTGGTGGGCCAATCGAGACGGCCTTCGCGCCAGGTGTGGTCGGTGCGAATTAGGGGCCGGCAATCAAGCCAGTGCGCCCCCAGCGCCTGCGCCACGATGCTGGTGGCCAGTAGCTCGCCATAGCTCACAATCTGGTCGTATTGCCGGTCGTAGTCGGCGGGAGTGAGGGTGGTGAGCTGGGCGCTGAGCTGGGTCAGAAGGGTTTCCAGCTGACTCGCCTCCGCGTCATCAGTGCCAATTTGCCCCCCAGACTCCTGCCGTAGCTCCGTTGCCACGTTTTGGTGGTACTCGCGCAATACGGCGAGCGGAGTGTCATAATCCTGACCGGAGTGTGCCAGATGAAATATTTCCTCCAGAGCATTAGTCGTTTTGCCCATCGCCGATACCACAATCAGTAAATGACCTTGGGGGGCATTTGCGCTCACAATGTGCGCCAGATTGCGAATGGCTTCGGCATCGCGCACCGAGGCGCCGCCAAATTTGTAAACCTGCAAACGATGCTTTTCCTGCATGGGCCAAAAGTACGTACTCGGCTTTAGTGATGCGAATTGTGCCCGAAAAGGTACAATTGCTGCAACTCAGCGCTTCGTAAACAATTCAAATCGCTTAGTTTTGTACACCAGACCCACGGTTATCTATCCCACCCACATGGATCATAATAAACTCGCACTTCCGGTCGGCGCCACCCTCGACCGCTTCATTATGCGCAAGCAGGAAGACTTTCCCTATGCTACCGGGGAGCTTTCTCAGCTACTGCGCGACATTGCCCTGGCAGCTAAAATCGTGAACCGCGAAATCAATCGTTCGGGCCTCATTGATATTGCCGGCGCTTACGGTAACCGCAACGTGCAGGGCGAAGATCAGCAGAAGCTGGACGTGATTGCCAATATTCGCTTTATCCGGGCCCTGCGCAATGGCGGCGAGGTGTGCACCATCGTGTCGGAAGAGGATGATGAGATGATCCAAACCGGGAATACGCAAGGCAAGTACATCGTGGCCATCGACCCGCTGGATGGCTCTTCCAACATTGATGTAAATGTATCCATCGGGACCATTTTCAGCATCTACCGGCGTATGTCGCCCACTGGCACCGATGGTACGGAGCAGGATTGCCTGCAGCCTGGCACCCACCAGGTAGCAGCCGGCTACGTTATTTATGGCTCCAGCACCATGCTTGTATATACGACAGGCAATGGGGTAAACGGCTTCACGTATGAGCCGTCGTTAGGTGAGTTTTTCCTCTCGCACCCCAACATCGTTTCGCCTAAAACGGGCACTATCTACTCTATTAATGAAGGTAGCTCCGATTCTTTCTCTGAAGGAGTCGCCGAGTTTGTGACGTACTGCAAGCAGAATAACTTCTCAGCCCGCTACATCGGCTCACTGGTGGCCGACTTTCATCGCAACTTGCTTAAAGGCGGTATCTATATCTATCCTGCCACCAAAAAAGCCCCCCAAGGCAAATTGCGCTTATTATATGAGTGTAACACGTTGGCCTTTATTGTAGAGCAGGCCGGGGGCAAAGCCAGCAATGGCCGCCAGCGCACCATGGAAATCGAGCCCAGCAACCTGCACGAGCGCTGCCCCTTGTTTATCGGCTCTACGGAGCTGGTCGAGATGGCCGAAGCTTTTTTGGCTAAAGAGCAAGCTTCAACCAATGTTGTAATCAGCTCTCACTAAGTACTGCTTTGCACATAAAAAAGCCCCCCAGGTTCTTTCTGGGGGGCTTTTTTATGTGCAAAAATCGTGGGGAATTGCTAAGCTTTTTTCTTAGCCTTCTTGGTCGGCTGCGTGTCATCGCCCGCTTCGGGGTTGGCTGGCTCATTCGATTCGCCTTTGGCCGGGATAATACCCGCCGTGCTCAGCGCCTCGTCAGATGCCGCTTCTTCCTGCTGAGTGCCAGCCGTGTCTGCACCTTTCGATTTGGCCTGGGGGGCTTTTTTTGCGGGCTTCTCTGCTTCCTCCGTAGTGGCAGCTTCTTCTGTTGCAGGCACCTGATAGTCGAGGCGGCTGCTTACGGCATGATACCACGATACCAGCTTCTTAATATCAGACATATACACGCGCTGGCGGTCATAGTCTGGAATAATACCTTCCATGAAAGCCGTCAGGTCGCGGTCGTCAGCCTTACTGGTGAGGGCCAGGCTATTGCCGTGCTGCTGATAAATCCGGTCGAATACTTCCGTCAGGGGCACCGTCTGGTCGTAATCTTGGGTGTAAATGGAAATCTCCTGTAGGAGCGAAACCTTGTTGCGGGCTGAGGCTACCGAGCGGGCCGCCTTCTCGTCGAGCGACTCTACAATAACGCCGTTGCGGGTTGGACGCACCAAGCGGTAAAGACCCGGCATTCCGCTTATGGCGGCAATTTCCTTCAGGTCGTAGGGCATAAAAAAACAGTTGGGATGAAAAAGAAAAGTTATTCGGTGTTGCCAGCCGGCTTGTTAGCCGACAAGCGAAATACGATGGGCAAGCTAGTCAGAATCGCGTAATCGGGCTTGTTGAACTTGAGCAGGCGCACCACGCGCAGGGCCTCTTCGCCGAGGCCGCCGCCCACGCCTTTTACCAGCTTAATACCGGTCATGGTACCATCTGTATTCAGTGTAAAGCTCACAATACAAGTGCCTTGAATACGATTGCGACGGGCTAGTACTGGGTAGTTGATCTGCTTGTCGATGAAGGCATACATGGCTTCCTGACCACCTTCGTAATACTCAGCTACCGGAATAGCTTTGCCTACGCTGGTTTGGGCGGCTGGTTTAGCGGCCGGAGTTTGAGCAAAGCTCGGAACTGCACCGAATAATAAAGCCAGCAAAAAAACAAATGAGATTTTTTTCATGAAAAAAACAGATAATTACGTCGAAAAATAATATTCTCATATTGGCAATTACGAGGCCAATTTAAGAATTATCAGGGGCTTGAGCCAGTTGCTTATTTATCTCATTAATAAAACCAAGCACCTCGTCGCGGCCCGTCATATCCTCCGCCGACGTGATAAAATGACGCGGAAGCTCGTCCCAGGTTTCGCTCAGCTTACGGGTATAATCGACCACATTCTGCTGGGTACGCGAGCCCGATTGCTTATCGGCTTTGGTGAACACGAGCACAAAAGGAACGCCTTCCTTACCCAGCATCTCAATAAACTCGATATCAGGGGCGAGGGGAGGATGACGTGAGTCGATGAGCACAAACACGCAGGTCAGATTCTCGCGCTGCCGCATGTAATAGCTGATCATCTTGCTCCAGGTGGCCCGCGCCGTCTTGCTCACCTTGGCGTAGCCGTAGCCCGGCAAATCGACCAGGTACCACTCATTATTAATAAGAAAGTGATTTATTAGCTGCGTTTTGCCAGGAGAGGAGGAGGTTTTAGCTAGTCCTTTCTGATTGGTAAGCATATTAATCAGCGAGGATTTGCCCACGTTCGAGCGCCCGATAAAAGCGTATTCGGGCAGGGTGGCAGGCGGGCATTGGTCTGCACGTGAGTTACTTGTGATAAATTTTGCTTCGCGGATCAGCATGGTTTTCTCTACTCGGGTGATGCTGCAAAGGTAAGTGAAAGCCATGGCCGCACCGCTCCGTAGATTTTTGCGCTACCCTCAGAGCAATATATTACAGGTTGTAGCAGGGTTGCTTTTTTATGAAATCCAAAATATTTAGACTATTGATTTAATGCGTTTTAAAGCCGTGACAGGAATTTTTTTAATTAAATTGTATAGGATGAAGGTCGTATTATAAAATTTCTATCTTTGCCGCCAAGTACCTGCTTTTTGGATAGAAATATGCTGGTTTAATGAAACTGTTATTTGCACTTTTTTAAACGCAATGTTTAAAATGTGCATAATGCCCTCTAACCTTACAACTACATTCAAGTATAAGGGCCCATTTGACCGGAGTCATCTCCTCATAAGTAAGTGCCCTTTGCTACGTCATACTTCCTGCACTCTTTAGTATTAAACCCCCCTTCAACAATGGATAACTTAGTCAGAAGTTTATTGAAAGCTTCTTGCGCCTTCGCTCTTGCCGCTGCTGTAGCTCAGCCCGCAATGGCTCAGGGCACCCGCAAGCAACTCAAGACTGCGAATAAGTTCTTTTCTCAAGAGAACTACCGAGCTTCTATTCCTTTTTACGAGCAGGTACTAGCCGCAGAGCCAAACAATGCGCTTGCTCTGTTTCGGGCTGGTGTTTCATACATGTCGTTTGACAAGGAAAAGGCAAGCGACTACATTTATAAGGCGCAGCGCCTGAAGCCAAAGGTTTCTAAAGACGTTGAGTACTGGTTGGGCCGCGTAGATCACCTTAACTATAACTTCGACGAGGCCATTACGCACTACCAGACGTACAACGCTACGCTGAAGCAAAAAGACACGCGCAAAGCGGAACTGGCTCAGCTGATTCAGCACAGCAAAAACGCGAAGGTTCAGTTCAGCACCCCAAAGGACATCTTTGTCAAGAACCTAGGACCTACAATCAACACGATTCACTCCGAGCACAGCCCAGTTATTTCGGCCGATGATAAAGTACTACTTTTCACTTCCCGGGGCGAAAATGTAACCGGTGCCAGTTCTGGCAATAGCAAAAAAGGCGGCAATCTAGCGTCCGACGGCGAATACTTCGAGGACATCTTTGAAGCGAAGCGCATCAGCGACGACGAGTGGGAAAAGCCACGCTCGCTCAGCGGTGTTCTTAATGGTAAAGGCCACGACGCATCCATTCAGGTGTACGACAACGACACCAAGATGCTGATGTATCGTCAGGATGAGAATGGTGACCTTTTTTATTCCGAGAAAGCAGGAGGCGACTGGACTCCTCCTAAGAAGCTGAATGGTAACATCAATACCAGCGCTTTCGAGTCGGACGCTTATATCACGCCAGATGGTCAGACGATGTATTTCTCTACGGGGAAATACTCTGAGGATGGTACCCTTGATATCTACGTGTCTACTCGTTCTGGCAATGGAGATTGGGGTAAGCCTAAGCCGGTAACGGGCATCAACACCAAGTATGATGATGACAGCCCTTACCTGAGCAAGGACGGTAAAACAATGTATTTCAGCTCACGTGGCCTGAACACCATGGGTGGCTACGATATTTTCAAATCTACCTACGACTCAATCGGTCGTAAGTGGGGCCGGCCCGAGAACATGGGCTATCCTATCAACACGCCTGACGATGATACATACTACCGTTTGAGCCCAGATGGCACGTATGCTTACTTGTCGAGCTACCGCATTGGCGGCTACGGCGAGAAGGATATCTACACCATCAACTACATCAAGAATGCCACTATTCGTGGTAAAGTGTTCAGCTTGCGCGACAGCACCATTATTCCAGGTGTAGAGCTGGTATTCAGTGGCGCTCAGGCTGACCAAACCGCTCTTAGCTACCGCGATGTAACGAAGCCCGGAACAGGTGATTATCAGGTAAGCGTCCTGTCAGGCCGCCCTTATCAGGTTGCTGTATCGGTAGATGGTAAGAACATCATCACCGAGGAGTTCCAAGTACCAGTAGCCATCAACGACTCTACTATCGTTGAGAAGAACTTCTACGTGCCTTACGTGGATAGCTCCAATGTTTATGCTTTCAAGAAGATCTTCTTCGAAACCGATAAGTACGCTCTGCGTCCTGAATCTATCACGGAGCTGGACCGAATTGCCAGCATCCTGAAGGCTAACCCTGGCGTAAATATTTCGGTGGAAGGCCACTGCGACTCGCGCAATACGGACGAGTACAACATGACCCTCGGCGACAACCGCTCGACGGCTGCTTACAAGTACTTGCTGCGTAAAGGCATCTCTGATGCTCGTCTCGTAACAGCCAGCTATGGTGAGCGTCGTCCGGCTGCTCCAAACGATTCACCTGAGAACATGCAACTTAACCGTCGGGTTGAGTTCCGCGTAATTCAGCGTGAAGGCGAGCCTGCTCCTGCCTTGAACACAGGTAACAGCACTACCACGACAGACGCAGGCACTACGCCAACCAATTCTCAGTCTGTAGTCCCAGCAACTGCTGCACCAGCTGCTCCGACGACAACTGATTCTACAGCTACTACTACGACTACCGACACTTCTGCTACTGCTGCTCCTATGGGGACTGCGTTGCCAGATGGTAAAGCAAAGGTTAAAACTGCTGACGGCACCACGATCAAGACGAAAGTGGATGACGAGAAGGTGAAAATTAAGACGGAGTCACCCAATGGCGAAGAGTCGAAAACCAAAGCCAAAAACGGCGAAATCGACTCGAAAGTGAAAGACGCTGATGGCAAAACTAAAGTGAAGACCGACAACGACTAATCGGCTTTCCAGTACCCCTAAAAACGGGTCGGGCATTACGCTCGACCCGTTTTTTTTCAACATAATGCCCCCCAGCGCGTTATGTTTGAGCAATTTTGCCCCCCTTCCTTCGTTGTTCGCCCCAGAGCCCTATGACCGTTGTACCCTATAAAGATGATGCTGCCGGCAAGAAGTCGCAGGTAGCCCAGATGTTTAACAGCATCGCTGGTAAGTATGACTTCCTGAATCACTTCCTGAGCGCTGGCACCGATATCTACTGGCGGCGCAAGGCCGTGAATCAGTTGAAAGAGTTGCGCCCGACGCGCATTCTGGATATTGCCACGGGAACGGCCGACTTTGCTATTGAGAGCCTGCGTCTGTCGCCGGAAACACAGGTGACCGGCGTTGATATCTCGGAGGGCATGCTGGAGGTGGGGCGGCGCAAACTGGTTGACAAGGGCCTATCGCACCGTATTCAGCTCGAGCTAGGCGATTCGGAAAGCCTGCCTTTTCCAGATAATCACTTCGATGCGGTGACGGCTTCGTTTGGAGTGCGTAATTTTGAAAACCTTAAGCAAGGGCTCGCTGAAATGCAGCGGGTATTGCGGCCGGGGGGCAAAATGGTGATTCTGGAGTTCTCCAAACCAACTGCCTTTCCGCTTAAGCAAGCGTATAATTTCTATTTTCGGCGCGTACTGCCCGTTTTTGGTAAGCTCATTTCCAAAGACCGCGCTGCCTACACGTACCTGCCCGAATCGGTGCAGGCTTTTCCCGATGGTCCTGACTTCCTGTCTATTTTAACGCAGGTTGGTTTCAAAAATCCCGCATGGCAACCCCTCACGTTCGGCATAAGCTCCATTTACACAGCTCAAAAATAATTTGTCTGGCTCTCGTCGGGTTCGTTTTGCTGCTGCTGCCACTAAGTGCAGAGGCGCAGCGAAAGACCCGCGCCAAAATTGGTAAAAGGGGAAATATTAAGTCTATCACGGTTGATAACCTAGCAGATTACGACAACCGGTGGTTTCACCCTGGCTTTTACGTTGCCCCCAATTTTTCGAGCTACAGCATTGAGCAGTCGCAAGCGTATGTAGGCAGCCAAGCAGTAACGGCCAACTCTATTATTAGCCCCGGCTTTTCGGTTGGTTTCGTGGGTGATATACGCTTGGCCAACCATTTCAACTTGCGTTTTACGCCGGGAGTGAGCTTCATCACGCGTCGTGTGGAGTTTAAGCCCTTGCTCACCAGCGATTCCATCCAGACCCAGGAAATAGGAACCACGCAGCTGGAATTCCCGCTTTTGTTGAAGTTTCACTCGGACCGGCGGCGCAATACGCGGGTGTATGTGGTGGGAGGCGTGAAGCCGAGCTTTAACGTGGGCAACCGCCGCAAAGACCCTGAGCGCAACCTGCTCCGCACCGATGATAGCGACATTGCCATTGAGTATGGTGTCGGGCTCGATTTGTTTTACCCGCTGTTTAAGTTTGCGCCTGAGCTGCGCTTCTCCCACGGTTTGACAAACCTATTTCAGCCCGGCGACAACGTGTACAGCCGTAGCCTACAAAGCATGCGTGCTCACACAGTTACTCTATATCTCACTTTTGAATAAATCAATAGTCCAAAAAGCCCCCCAGTGCCTGTTTTCGTGCTCTGGGGGGCTTTTTTCTTGTTTCGGACTTCCATATTAGTACAGCTTAACATGAAAACTGCTTTTATCACGGGTGCTTCTTCGGGAATTGGTCGTGCGACGGCCGTAGCGCTGGCACAGGCTGGTTTCCAGCTCGTTGTGACGGGGCGCCGCCGGGAACGGCTAGAGGAATTGGCGCAGCAGCTGGCACCTACTCCTGTGCACCTGCTGCTCTTTGATGTGCGCGACCGTGCGGCCACCGATGCAGCCGTGTCTAGTCTACCTTCTGATTTCCGGCAAATAGATGTGCTCGTCAATAATGCCGGGGGTGCTCATGGCTTGGCGCCCATTCAGGATGGCGACCCCGACGATTGGGATCAGATGCTGGACAGCAATGTGAAAGGCTTGCTCAACGTGAGTCAGGCTATTTTGCCCAGCATGGTACAGCGCAAGCAGGGCCATATTATCAATATTGGCTCGATTGCCGGGAGCGAAACCTACGCCAATGGCAATGTGTATTGTGCCTCCAAAGCGGCCGTGGCAGCGCTTTCTAAAGGCATGCGCCTTGATTTGCTGCCCCACCACATTCGAGTAGCCGAGGTCAATCCGGGGGCGGTAGAAACTGAGTTTTCGACAGTTCGCTTCAAGGGAGATACAGACCGCGCCAGCAGCGTATACAAAGGCTACGAGCCCCTGCGGCCCGAAGATGTGGCGGATGTCATTCAGTTTATGGTAACGCGCCCACCCCACGTAAACATCGCGGAAGTTTTGCTTTTGCCAGCAGCCCAGGCAGCCGCTACTACTATGCGCAAAGAGTTGTAAGCTTCTGATTACATGAAAAAAACTGATAAAAAGCCCCCCAGAATCAGCATGAAGCTCTGGGGGGCTTTTTTGGCTTTATAAGCCGTGGTCGATGGCAAACTGCACCAACGAAGCCAGGTTCTGTAGCTCCAACTTGTACATAATATTTCGTCGGTGCGTAGCCACGGTCAGCTCCGACAGCGAAAGCTGATCAGCGATGACGCGCGAGGTAAGGCCGGTGCGGATAAGCCGAACAATCTCCCGCTCCCGCTTCGAGAGGCGCTGGAGGCGCAGCGACGGCTCCGCTGTAGCGCCAACCGTCAGCAACGTAGCCTGCTGAAGCCGGGGCGGAAAGGCCAGCTCGCCCCGTTGGATGGCCCGGATAGCCGTCAGCAGTATCTCAGCGTCTGCCGATTTGGAAACGAAACCACGTGCACCGGCAGTGGCTATCCGGTCAATAAGCTCAGTGCCTGCCGCAGCTGTACTTAAGATTAATATCTTCAGCTGGGGCCATTGCTGCCGCAGCTGGGGCAATAAAGTAAGGCCATCGGGAGGAGGCAGGTGCAGGTCGAGCAGAAGTACATCAGCGGGTGGGGTAGCTGCGACTGACAGCCAGGCCAGTAGATCGGTTCCCGACCGGAGCTGGCCTACTACCATCAGGTCGGGCTGCTCATTCAGCAACAAGGTCAGGCTTTGCATCAGCATCTGGTGGTCATCGACGATGAGGAGTCGGCAAGGCAAAGGTGGTGCGTCAGCAGATAAAACTTGATTCATGCGTGCGGTGGTTACTCAGAAATCATTGTGATCTTATAAACGAGACTGACTTAACTCAACACGGTAGCCAAACCATAATGCTAGTGCCATTACTGGAGCTATCAATATGGACCTGACCGCCCAGATAGTCGGCGCGGGCGCGTACGCCCCGCAAACCAATGCCATTACTTGCAGCATTCGACTCAAAGCCTTTCCCATTGTCTTCCACCAGAACCTCCAGGGAAGTGGGGTGCCGGAGCAGCTGCACTTTTACTTCGGAGGCACGCGCATGGCGAACTGCGTTGTTAAGTAGCTCAGCAGCAATGCGATACGCCGACATTTGTAGGGGCTGTGGAATGGTGTCGAGGCTGGTATCACAATAGGTGCGCACCACAGGATTGCCATAGAGATTTAGCAGTTCACCTAAGTGCGCAACCGAGTCACTCAAACTACCCAGGCCGGGCTCGGCAGGGAGCAATGCATGACTTAGCGTGCGCACCTCATCGCGCAGGTGGCGCAATAGAAGCTCGGTTTGGCGAGCGGCGGCAGCGGCTTCCGGAAAAGCGGCCAGCGCATCCCGAATGGCCTGCCCTTGCCAGGCCATGTGTAAGGCCATCAGGTTTGGCCCCAGAGCGTCGTGGAGCTCACGGGCAAGGTGTTCACGCTCTTCTTCCTGGGCAGCTATCAGACGGGCGCTCATGTCATTACGTTCGCGCAGCTGCCGGATACGCAGCTTGGCATTTTGGCGTAGTGTGTGGCGAAAACGCCCTGTGAGCAGGAAGCTCAGAACCAACAACTCCAGAAATAGCCCCCAAGCCAGGGCATTGGGCTCAACCAGATGCAGGGTAGTAAGCCCGACGTGGTTTAGCCAGAATAGCACAAATCCTCCGAAGAAAAAGAAGTAGGTGAGGGAATAATAGATGGCCAGGCGGCGTCGGCGAGGCGACCGGAAAACGGCTATCAGCGCAACCCAGCAGTACGTAAAAATGGAAACCAGCAATACCTCTCGCCCCCCGTTGAGCAGCGTAAGCCCCAGCGTACCTTCCTGAGCGCGAGCAGCCGGATAAAGCAGCGTATAAGCCAGCACAAAGACAGCGGCCGTAACAACCAGGCCAGTGCCTACACGGTGGAGAACCGGCCAGCCGTTGCGCAGCCGCAGAAACAACTGAAGAATGCAAAGCCCACAGGCGGCCGCCAGCAGCATAAAGTTAAACTGACCAATAGACCACAGCAGGCGGTACACACTGCCCGGGAAAGTCAAGGCATCCAGCCCATCCTCCATCAGCAGAAAAATAGTGGTAAAAACCACATACGCTACATACCAGAGGTGAATTCGGTCGCGCAGGAAACCGAACAAAACCAGGTTGAACACGGCACTGCCCAAATAAAACCCGATAAGCCAAATCCAGCGCTTATAAAAGACATAGTTCACTTCCCAAGCCAAAAAGTCCTCCGTTGTTGTCACGTCGGTGGGCATGTAAAGGGCTCCCGCATGATGATCGATGCGCAGATAAAGCTCGGCGTATTCGCCGGCCGCCAGTGTGAAGGGCAGACATAAGGCTCGCGCAGGAAATATGCGCTCGGCGGCCGGAACCTGGGAGGACGCGGCGGCTATCCGCGTGAACTGCTCATCGCCGCCCCCCCGGTAATACAGCGTAGCGCTATCGGTATAGTTATACAGACTCCAGATAAAACGGGTGCGCTGCGGTAAAGTATTCACAACTGCCAACCGCAGCCAAAGCCGCTGATGCACAAAGCCTAAGTTGAGCGTCCGGTGCCATGGGCCTGCGGTAAAAGCACCAGACCGAAAGAGGCTGTCAGCATGAGCAGGCGTGGGCGGGGCCGAAAAAGGCTCCGTAATGTAGAGGTAGGTTTCGGAGAGGTGGATGCCATTTGACTCGCGCAGGTAGAGCGTGTCAGAAAGCTTGGGGGGCAAATCGGGACCAGCTTGCGTAGCTGTCGGTATCAGAACCAAGCTCACCCAAAGCAGCAAAAAAACACCTAGATAGCTGGGCATGGCCGGGGGTAAAAGTAGAAATAAGACACACTAACCAAAGCTGACTTATAACAGGAAAACCCGGGATAAGTCAACTGATCGGTGCCTCTAAGTATATCAGTTTAGGAATCAAAATAACCTCTTGAATAAATGCGATTTTAAATCAGAAATTACTTAAATGTAGGTATTTCATAAAATAGTGCAAGGCTGTAAGCTTGTAGTTCTATTGCCTAATAATGTAATCATCTGCTGATCAATCACTAAACCATATATGCCTACATGAGAAAATCGATACTATTCTATGTTTGTGGCTCGCTACTTGTAGCGCTACCCAACTATGATGCAATCGCCCAGCAAATGTTCAATCCTTCGCACAGCAACTTTGCTGGGCTAGGGGGCGCAATCTGGAACCCAGCTACCATCGCCGACAATCGCTACAGCGTGCAGCTAGAACTGCTGGCCGTTGATGGGCACGCCACCAATACCGCCTACCGCTACACCGGTCCTTGGAGTTTGAAGAGCCCCAGCGAAGATTTTGAGCTGGAAAGCCGCTACCTCCAGCAACGCACAGGCGACCGGCCTAACCTGGTAAGTGTAGGCGTGAACGCCCGTGGCCCGGGCCTGTTGCTTCGCTTAAATTCCAAGCACAGCATTGCGGTCAGCACGCGGGTTCGGGCTGCGCTTCAGGGCAATAACGTTTCGCAGGAACTGATTCGAAATGCGGTGGATGAATTCGAGAATGGCGGCCGCTTCACCGATAACAAGCTTAATCTCAACATGAATGCCTTTGCTGAATGGAACCTGACTTATGGGCGGGTTGTGTTCGACGAAGGCCCGCACTTTCTCAAAACGGGCATCACGGTAAAGCGTCTGATGGGCGCCGGATCAGCGTATTTGCAAGCCAAAAGCATGGATCTGGAAGTAGCTGCGCCAAATGCGGCGAGTGATACTACCGTGCGAATCCGAAACCTTGATGGCGCCTTTGGCTATTCCAATCCTCGGGCATTCGACGACCTTGATACGGAGGAGGGCGGGCGCTGGCTCAGAGGGCAGAATACGCCCGGCAGCGGCTGGGGGGCAGATATTGGCTTCGTCTATGAGTACCGGCCCGACGGTGACCGCTACCGTTATCGGGATGCGAAAGGAGCAGAAAAGGTAGACCACGGCCGCAACAAGTACCGCTATCGGTTGGCCGTAGCCATCACCGATATTGGCGGCATTCGCTACCGCGACCAAACTGTGGCTTACAACGAAATCAAAACGGCTAACCTGGGCGTGAGCAACGACGAGGTGAACGGCATCGACCTGGATAACTTCGATGAGCGCATCGAGCGGATTCTACGGGCGCAGGACCTGAGTAAAGACACCAAGTTTGTGGCGGGCCTGGCCACGGCGCTCAATGTGGACTTTGATTACCATGTGGGGGGCAAAATTTACGCTAACGCAGCCGTAAGCCAGAGCTTGCGTGGGCGCTATGCCATCGGGATGCGCCAGCTTTCCTACGCTGCCTTTACGCCCCGCCTCGAAACGCGCTGGCTGGAAATTGCCGCTCCGGTTTCGCTGGTAAACAACTATCAGATGCTGGCCTATGGCCTGATGCTACGGCTTGGCCCTCTGACCGTTGGCTCCAATAACCTGCAGGCGCTTTTCGAGAAAAGCAATCTATACGGGGCCAATGCTTATGCCGAGCTTTCGTTATTTACCTGGGCCAACAAACGGTATAAGACCCCAAAAAAGGCCAAAACCCCAACTCAGAAGGTGAAAACTACTCAGAAAACTAGCTAGGCGACCAGCTACATCAATTGCCGCAGTGTGGCGGCGTTAAGCTCATGCTTGCCTGTAAAACGCAGAATGATAGGCTCTACGCCCAGCCGAACCAGAAAGTCGCGCTGCTTTTGCAGGTCAGCTTCCTTGATAAATTCGTCTTGGTCGCCGCACACCAGCACTACGGGCAGGCGCTGCAATAAGTGGGTGGCCACCGCAAAATCTATATCGTCAGGGAAAGCGCCGGCCCACAAAATGAGCCGGTCTGGCCGAAACGTTGCGCGGGCCAGCCACCGGCTAACTGTTGCTGCGCCCTGCGAGAAGCCAAACACAGTGATAGCTACATCTGGGGGGCTTTTTTGCAGCAGCGTTTCGGCCAGGTGGTTTAAATACGTCACATAATCGTCAATCTCAGCTAGCCGGTCTTCCCGTGTCATCCAACTCGCCCCAATGCGGCCTCCATTGCCCTGCAAGTAAAAGCGGGACAGGCTTTCTGGGGCTATTATGACGGTGTCGTTGACTTCGGTGAGAACAGCAAAATGCCGGATAAAATAGGCGGCCAGCTGCCCGTAACCATGGCACACAAACCAAATGTACCGGGTGCGCTCGGTTAGCTCACCCAACTGATAATAGCGTGCGGTACGCGCTACCGTAAGCCGATGTTCCTGAGCTGAAGCCACCTCTGATAAGTAGAATGTTGCCGCAACTACTCCGTGCGTTGCCCCGGCAGATTTTCGGCCGAAAACTGGAACGGCAGCAAATCGGATAGGGTGCGGAAGCGGTAGATGGTGCCATCGGGGCCGGGCAGAAGCAGCGGAATCTGTTGGCCCTGGCGGTTTTCGTATTCGGTCATTACCTGGCGGCAAGCTCCGCACGGCATGGCCAGCATGAAGTCGCCCTGGGCCGGGCGCGCGGCCACGGCCATCGCAACAATGCGGCGTTCGGGCTGACTTACCGCCAAGCCGAATAAGGCCGTACGCTCTGCGCACAAACCCGATGGATACGCCGCGTTCTCCTGATTAGAGCCCTTAAAAACAGAGCCATCGTCGAGGAGCAGCGCGGCACCTACGTTAAAGTGGGAATAAGGGGCGTAAGCGTGATCAGTGGCGGCGCGGGCCGCGTGCCAGATGGTGGCTTCGGATGGAGTGAGCTCCGCTTCGGAGGCCAGTACATCCACAGTAATAGTCAGTTGTAACGGGTGAGCCATTGGCAGGTCTAAGGGAATGCAGCGTTCCATCACCAACCAAGCGGCCCCGGTAGGAGAAGGGGCGGTGAATGTAAGACATTTATCCTTTTACCAGTGTATCAACATCAAAACAATCAGAAATTTGCCCCCCAAGTCCCTATTTCATCCGTGGCTAAGCCCTAAGAGCATTTAGGTATCTGGTCATTCACAACGAGCGCAATGACTTGTTGACGGGCGGCGGATTAGCGGTAGAGTTCGTAGACTTGTGCATCACTACGCACCCTTCTCTTGAAAAATATCCTGCTGCTCGGGGCCGGGCGTTCGGCATCTTCTCTGATTAACTACCTGTTGCGCTATGCGCCCATTGAGGGCTGGCACCTTACCGTAGCCGATGTGCAGCCTGCGCATTTGGTGCCTATACTGGTAGCCCACACCGAATACGCCCGCGCCGTACCATTTGATATTCAGAATGATGCGCTGCTGGAGGAGCTGGTAACTTCCGCCGACGTGGTGATTTCCATGCTGCCCGCGGCGTTTCATCCGGTAGTAGCCCGCGCTTGCCTGCGCCACGGCCGTCATCTGGCTACTGCCAGCTACGCCACCGACGAAATTCGCGCCTTGGATGCTGAAGCGCAGGCCGCTGGCGTGACGCTGCTGATGGAATGCGGCCTTGATCCCGGCCTCGATCATATGTCGGCTATGCAGGCAATAGGAGCCATTCGGGCGCGTGGGGGGCAATTAGTGTCCTTCAAATCGTACTGCGGCGGTCTGCTTACGCCCGAGTCGGAGGGGAATAATCCGTGGCGGTACAAGTTTACCTGGAACCCGCGGAACGTGGTGCTGGCCGGACAAAGCACCGCCAAATACCTGGAAAATGGCCGACCCCACTTTATTCCGTATCAGCAGCTCTTTCGCCGCTTAGAGGTTCTGGACGTTCCCGGCTACGGGCAGTTTGAGGGCTACGCCAACCGCGATTCGCTCAGCTACCGCGCACCCTACGGCCTCGATACTATCCCTACCATTTTGCGCGGCACCCTGCGCCGGCCGGGCTATTGCGCTGCCTGGAACGCCCTGGTTCGCCTCGGCCTCACCGACGACACCGTGCATCTGGGCAACACGGCCGACTGGACGTGGCCGCAGCTTATTGCCGCCTATTTGCCTCCCGCCGCTGCCGTGGGGGGCAATCTGGCAACTCAATTGGCTGACTATTTAGGGTTGAATCCGGATGGAGAAGAAATGCGACTACTTAGCTGGCTCGGGCTGTTCAAGCACACGGCCGTTGGCCTGCCCAACGCCACACCGGCCCAGCTGCTGGAACATTTACTGACCGAAAAATGGCGCCTCCAGCCCGGCGACCACGACCTGATTGTGATGCAGCATCTTTTTGAGTTTATGCTGCACGGCAAACGGTACCGGCGCACATCCTCGCTGGTGGTGCCTGGCGACGATGCCACGCACACCGCCATGGCCAAAACGGTGGGGCTGCCGCTTGGTATGGTCGTGCGCCGCCTGGCCCGTGGTCTGGTACCACAGCATGGCGTGGTTATTCCAACTCACGCCGACCTCTACGAGCCTGTTCTAGCTGAATTGGAGGCTGACTACGGAATTCAGTTTCAGGAAGAAGAAAGCGAGTTATCGAATTAATAATCAGCGATTAAACCTCGATAACCACCCGAATTATATCGTTGATTATCAAGGTGCCATGCTTTATTGAGAACAGCGGGAGTAACTCAGAAAGCCAGATAAAAATCGCGTAGCAGAGCCTTAAATTCCGGAGAATAGGTCGCCTCAGCTTCGGTATATATGGCCAGGCTACAGTTTTCGGTGGCCTCCGGCGTGCGGGTAAAAGTGGTAATATGTCGGTTGGCGCGGCTGCCCAGTCGATGATGCACTTGAAGGCGGATGCTGGGAAAAAAGCCCCCCAGAGCCGCTATCTGTTCAAAATGGCGCATTTCTGGCGGGGGCAACAGCACCGTAAGCTGCCCGGCAGGAGTGAGGTATTGGGCAGTGAAAGCTATCAGCTCCTCGAAGGATAAAGTATCAGCGGCCGTATGGCGGGCGGTTGTTCGTGCCGCGTCGGGTGAGCGCAGGGAGTGGCGGAAAAAAGGTGGATTACAGATAATATAATCGAAGGGCGCTGGCTGGGTACTGGCAAATGCTGCCAAACTCAACCCGTGAACCTTTATTCGCTCCGACCAAGGACTAGCAGCCACATTTTCAACGGCTTGCACAGCAGCCGATTCATCTAGTTCAACAGCTTCTATCTGAACCGCTGGGTTGCGCTGGGCCGCCATTAAAGCAAGCAGACCAGTGCCCGTGCCGATATCCAAAAGGCGAGCAGACTCGGAAAGATTGGCCGCAGCACCGAGCACACAGGCATCGGTGCACACCTTCATCGCACACTGGCCTTGCTCAACGCGGAATTGCTTGAACTGGAAGTAGGGGTTGGCCACTCGTGACGAGAAGTAAGTGATTTGATTTTTTTATTCACCGGCTCTTCAAAGAAGTAATACAGAGCTATAGATAATGCTACCAATACCAAATAAATGGCTACAGCCCCTAGCGTAGATTCCTCATTGAAGTAAGGCGATAGCAGTTCATGAATAAGCCCCATATGAATAAGATAAAAGGCATAAGAGCTTTTTCCAAGTACAGATAATGCCTTTGTAGATAAAAATGTAGAAACGAGAGTTTTTTCCCGAAGCAGGCCCATAAATATGGTAGCTATGCACAAAGGAAAATAAAGATTGTTTACCGCAGTGCCAATAGGTGGACTCACGCCGAAATTGGCCCCATACGCCACTTTTATTTTCATCAGAGCAAATATTCCCAGCGAAAATAATAGGATACCGCCGTATGTTAAAAAAGAAAAATCATGTTTGGTTTTCACTTTTTTTAGTAACAACGCCAAACCAGCGCCAATAAAGAACTCGGAAAAGCGACCAAAGAAAGTCGTGTACGCTACGAAGGGTACATTTTCGAAGAAGGGTAGATGCAGAAAGTTAAAGGCTTTAACCAGCAAAAACCCCGTAGTAGGCAGTAAAATGATAGCTGATATCCAGACGGCCGCTTTATTAAATCTGCGACTATTCAGGGCTGCAAAAAAGAATATTGCGAAAAAATAAAAGCATTCTTCAACGGTTAGCGACCAAGCCTGTGGCAGACCAGTGAACATATACTCTAAAGATAAGCTCTTAAGAAGCGTGATGTTCAGGATAAGCGCATATAAATAATATCTGGTAAAGCCAGCATTATAAAAGGCAATAAAGAAAACGGGAAGGGTTAGAACTATATACAATGGATATATTCTTGCAAACCTATTAATAATGTATATTTTTATATTTTTGATTGATAATAGTTCTGTGGTAAAATATCTCTCCGTAATAAGAAAACCACTAAGCGTGAAGAAAATAGTTACCCCAACGTGAAATTCGTGAAATACCGATTTTAAAAACGAACTTTCAAATATTAATTCCCCTGGATTATAATGGTGTAAATAAACCATAAACGCAGCTACTGCTCTCACACCAGTTAATGAAGAATAGTAGGGAAGTCGCATGCTTTATTTGATTATACCAGCGGTATAACTATTTTTTGCGATTGATATACTGAATAATAAAAGCTAGCGCTTGGCCTCAATAAGCTCGTAGCCTTCATCCACGAGTAATTTGCCTTGCGTGGCACTGAACACCGCCAGGCGGTCGCAGCGCTCATTTTCGGGGTGGCCGTTGTGGCCGCGCACCCAGCGGAAGTGCACGGTGCGCTGCTTGTACACTTTTAGAAAACGCCGCCAGAGGTCTTCATTGGCTTTTTTGCCAAAATCAGGCTTCATAGCCCACCCGAATACCCAGCGCTTTTCAACGGCATCAACCACATATTTGGAGTCGGTGACTACGGTGATGGGTATTTCGGGACGCGTGACGGCCTCTAAACCTACGATGACCGCTAGTAGCTCCATGCGGTTGTTGGTAGTGAGCCGAAAGCCTTCAGTCAACTCTTTTTCGTGTTGGCCGAAGCGTAGAATGGCTCCATAGCCACCCGGACCGGGGTTTCCGCGGGATGATCCGTCAGTAAAAAGATATATCATTCTGACTTATTGAATGGCAACATATCCGAATTGTCGGTTGCTTGAACGCCCATCTATTTGATGGATGAGTAGGTAGCCTACAATTCGGATAATCAGTTACTTAAAAGTTGGCTTTAAACAGCTTAATGGCAATTGCCAGCAGAATCACGCCGAAAACGCGGCGTAGAATGTCTTCGCCTGCCTTGCCGAGTTTACGCTCAATCCAAGCGCTGCTTTTGAGCACAGCGTACACAAAGACCAGATTTAAAACGATGCCTACCAGTACGTTGGGCAAGGAGTAAGCCGCTCGTAGGGATAGTAGGGTGGTCATAGTGCCGGCCCCGACGATGAGGGGGAAAGCCAACGGTACAATGGAGCCCGAAGCAGCCAGCGGATCGTTGCGAAATAGCTCAATGCCCAAGATCATCTCCATACCAATCAGGAAGATGATAATGGCACCGGCTAAAGCAAATGATTGAAAGTCAACGCCAAATAAAGATAGAATGCTCTGGCCCAGAAACAGGAAAACCACCATCAGCGCCCCCGCTACCAGTGTGGCTTTCTCGGAGTGCACCTTGCCCTCACGCTGCCGAATCTGGATAATAATAGGGATGGAGCCCAAAATGTCGATAACAGCAAACAAGGTAAGCGTGACGGAGAGGATTTCTTTTAATGAAAACATATTGTTGGCACCAACCTGAAGGTTGCGAAACGAACCTTGGGTTTGATGAGCAAGTCAATTACAATGACGGCGCACAGAGAAATAATGCGGCGCGGATGGTGGCTAAGCTGGAGCTTGGTGCTAGGCTGTTGTTAGGCGAAGTCTTTGGCAAAAAACTGCACCAGCTTCTCATAGGCCGCATCCGGAATAGCTGGGAAGTTGGCGATACGCAGGCTGTTGGCTTTCCAAGTGCCGTAGCCATTGCCTAGCTGCATACCCTGTGCCAGGGCGCTGCGCTTTACCTCATCAATCAGGGCTGGGGGGCCTTGCAAGCCAATAACGGTAGTGGAGCGCGTTTCAGGGTTTTGCACGAGCGGGCTGAGCTGAGTAGCGCTATCAAAGAAGTCGTAGAGCTTGGTAGCGCGGTCTTGGAGGTGCTGGTGCACGGCTTTGATTGGCGCCCGGTCCTGAAGTACGCGGCTGAGCAAGTAGATGCCCAGCACATTGGGTGTGTAGTTGGTTTGCCAGTTGAGCATTTTCTCATACTGGGCCGTCAGGCTGTTGTAGTGAGCGCGCTCGTTGAGGTGGCGGAAGCGGGCTACAGCGCGGGGCGAAAGCACCATCAGAGCCAAGCCAGCGGGCAAGCCAAAAGCTTTCTGAACCGAAGCAAACCAGATATCTGCCTTAATATACTTCAGCTGAATGCCCCCCAGCGACGAGGTAGCATCGATGGCCAGCAAGGCGTTGCCGAGGCGGTTGAAAACGTTTAGGATAAAACCATCGCGAAGCTGGGTCGCGTTAGAGGTTTCATTCTGAGTAAGGCAAACTAAGTCGGTGTCGTCGTTGAAGGGGAGCGTGTGCACATTGGGCAGCTCATCGAGCCCAAAAGCTTGGCCAGTAGAGGCGGGGCGCAGGGCGCGGGCATAGTCGAGCCACTTTTCCCCGAAGGCGCCGCTGTACAAGTGAAAGCTTTTGGTGGGCGTCAGGCTTTGCGTTAGGACTTCCCAGCACTCAGTAGCCGAACTAAGGAAGAAAACGGTGTAGTCCTGCGGAATATTAAGCTTAGCCCGAAGATCGGTAACGGTTTGACGCATCAGGCCCGTGAAACGCTCGCCACGGTGCGGAGCCGATAGCCAGCCTTCATCGAAGGCATCGGTGAGGTATTGGCGCACGGCCGGATACACAGCCGATGGTCCAGGATTGAAAGTATACATTCAGTTGGTGATTGCTAGTGGAGAAGACAAAGGTAGTAGGAGCGGGGTTTGGCCGACACCTTTCTTGGGGAGACTAACGTTTACCTCGGCCTGATTCATGTCCATTATTTAGGCATGGGCACAAAAAAGCCCCCCAGCAACCATCATTGCTTTACACCTTGAATCCAACGCGCTTCGGCCGTAATCCTTCAAAATAATGCAGGGCCAGCCGGTAGCTATCGAGCTTGAAACCGGTGATGGTGCCAATGCAATGTTTGCCAAGCAAACTTTTCTGCCGAAACTCTTCGCGGGCTGCCAGGTTAGACAGATGTACCTCTACTACAGGCGTGTTGATAGCGGCTACGGCATCGGCCAAGGCAACGCTAGTATGCGTGTAGCCGCCGGCGTTGAGCACAATGCCATGATAAGTGAAGCCTACTTCATGTATCTTATCAATTAGCTCGCCCTCGTGGCTCGACTGAAAGTACTCCAGCTTGATGGCGGGAAATGCCTCGTGCAAATCAGGCAAAAAGTCTTCGAAGGAGCGATTACCATAAATGCCCGGTTCGCGGCGACCCAATAAGTTGAGGTTGGGGCCGTTGATGATGATGATTTTCATGAAGCAAGAGTGAAGCGAAAAGGTAAAGGTCGGGGAACGTTGCTAAAACTAGTGTTTTCTAGATCGCGCTAAAAAGTACTACTTGCTGCTGCAAATATTTTCTGACCTGAATATTCCCAAAGATTCCTAGAAAAAAGCCCCCCATTCGGCACGACTCTTGGATTCTTCCTCACACCTCTCGCTTCTAAATTTACTACTATTGAATTGGTCCATGAGCCTCAAACAATTTGAGGGCTATTTACAACTCGAAAAATCGTTATCAGGCAATAGTGTGGAGGCGTATGTGCGGGATGTAGGCAAGTTGCGGCAGTACCTCGAGATATCGAAGCTACCCGCAAACCCGGAGCAGGTAACGACCCGGATTCTGCGCGATTTTCTGGCTTGGTTGGGCGAATTGGGGCTTGGCGCTACTTCACAAGCCCGCACGCTTTCCGGTATTAAGGCCTTCTACAGCTTCCTGATTATGGAAGATATGTTGCTGATAGATCCGACCGATACCCTGGAAGCTCCCAAAATCGGCCGTAAGCTGCCTGATACGCTGGCGTATGAGGAAATAACACAATTGCTGGACGCCGTGGACGTGAGCACCAACGAAGGTACCCGCAACCGCGCCATCCTGGAAGTACTGTACTCGTCAGGCCTGCGCGTATCGGAGCTGACGGAGCTGCGGCTATCCAATTTGTATGCCGATCAGGGCTTTGTGCGCGTCACGGGCAAAGGCAACAAGGAACGCCTCGTGCCCATCGGCCGCGACGCGCTGAAGCACCTCAACATCTACCTCACCGGCATACGCTGCCACCTCGACATTGAGCGCGGCCACGAGGATATCGTGTTTTTGAATCGTCGGGGGGCAAAATTGTCGCGGGTGATGATCTTTAACATCATCAAAGCCTTGGCCGATAAAGCAGGTATTCGCAAAACGGTGAGTCCGCATACGTTCCGGCACAGCTTTGCCACGCATCTTATTGAAGGCGGCGCCGACCTGCGCGCCGTGCAGGAGATGCTGGGCCACGAAAGCATCACCACCACCGAAATCTACACCCACCTCGACCGGGATTATCTGAAGCAAGTTATTACTGAGTTTCACCCGCGCAGCTAGTCGCCGGTTTGGGCATCGTCGCCTTGGGGGAAGCTCATCCACACCTTCGCCCAAGGCGACGTGTTCGTTTTTGCAGGGAGCTTTTTGACCTGTAATGGTTTTGGAACCAGGTTATTTAAGCAATGGAGCGGTCTGGGGGGCAAATTTTCGGTTAGGACTGCGGGCGGGCAAGTGTATCTTTACGAAGCGTGAGGTGTTGGCTGCCGGGATAAATCGTTCCTGAGAGAAGCTACACTGCCGCCTTGTAAGTTCTACATATAGCCTTTCGGTGCGTAAGCATGGCAAAGAATACATATAAACAATCTGATACTCCGCCGGCCCGCGGCAACGAGCCACGTCCGGCCGCCCGCCCCGCCACTCGCCCGGCGCCCGCCCCAGAGCCCGCCCCGGCTCTCCGCGAAAACAGTCGCCGTGCTGAGGCCAACTCAAAACCAGCGGCAGCCAAGCCTGCTGCCAAAGCCCAGAAGCCTCCGCGCCAATGGCCCAAGCTGCCTTCGTTGGGGGGCATTTTTGGCTTTCTGCACGACCGTCGCTTTCAGTTGTTCCTCGGATTTTTCTTCCTATTGGGGTCTATTTACCTCACTATTGCGTTCGTGTCGTTCCTGTTTACGGGTCACGCCGATCAGAGCGTAGTAGGCAGCTTGGCCACCACGCCTGCCAAAGAAGCGGGGCAGGAATCGGGCAACTGGCTGGGCTTATTAGGGGCAATGGCCGCGCAGGTGCTCATTTATAAAGGCTTTGGTGTAGCCGCGTTTGCGGTCATTCCTATCGTCTTCTTTTTGGGGTATAAAATCGTGTTTCGACGCGCCGGCGTAGGCGTGTCGCTCAGCTACGTCATCGCGTTATGCCTGTTTTCGATGCTGTGGCTGAGCGCTTTGCTTGGCTATGTTGTGCTTACCCTCCAGACTCCCGACGCCGACCCAAACCTAGCGCACACCCTCGATTTTTTGAGCGGTGGCATTGGGTATGAAGTTGCCTCCTGGCTCGATAGCCTTATTGGTTGGGGCACGGTGCTACTGCTGGCTTTTCTGCTGATTTCCTTCGTTGTCTTCTTCTTTAATGTGACCAGCCTAAGCATGGGAACAGCCGCCGAAGATGAGGCAGACGCCACCAGCGCCAATGCTAGCGCTGATGGTCAGGATCTGTATGGCCGCACAGGTCTAGGCGTAAATCACGGTGCCGACCCCACTGCTTCGCTCGATGCCGAAGAAGCGGAAATTGCCCCCCAGATGACATTGCGTAGCACAAAGCCAGTCGTCAGGAGAGAGCCGGAAGAAGAAATTGCCCCCCAGTTCACTTCAACGATAGGGGAGGATGAAGACGACGAATTGGAAGCAGAAAGCCCAGCCCCTACGGGGTCGGTTGCTTCTCCAGCTTTCAGCATTACGGCTCCTGCCGGCGCGGCCCTGCCATTGTCTGTTGCGCCTAGCGTGGCTACAGCGGGGGCAGCAGCATTAGCTGCTTCGGCTGCGAGCATGAGCGGACCTAGCTTCTCGGTTGAAATGCCCGTTGATGCCGAAGCTGCTCCCGTAACCAGCCGTGTGCCCACGCCGCTTTCCTTGGCTGATTTAGCCGATGGGACTACTGCTGCACCCACTTCGCCGCCTTTAACCGTAGCACCAGCAACTCCCGCCGAAACGCCCCCCATGGCCATCACAGTGGCCGATGACGACGACTTCTTTGCCGAAGGCACAGAGAACTACGACCCCACGCTCGACCTTTCGCGCTATCAATATCCAACCTTGGAATTGCTCAACGACTATGGTGCCGCCAAAGCCCAGGTAAGCAAGGAGGAACTGGAGGACAACAAAGACCGCATCGTTGAAACCTTAGGCCATTATGGCATCAACATCGCGAGCATCAAAGCTACCATCGGCCCGACGGTGACACTGTATGAGATTGTGCCTGATGCGGGCGTGCGTATCTCCAAGATCAAAAGTCTGGAGGATGATATTGCGCTGAGTCTGGCCGCGTTAGGTATTCGTATCATCGCGCCTATTCCGGGTAAAGGAACCATCGGTATTGAGGTGCCGAATACCAAGAAGGAAATGGTGAGCATCCGGTCGGTGCTAAGCCACGAGAAGTTTCGCACCAGCGAAATGGACCTGCCCATTGCCTTCGGCCGAACTATTACCAATGAAGTATTTGTGGCCGATCTGGCCAAAATGCCCCATTTGCTCATGGCCGGTGCCACAGGTCAGGGTAAGTCAGTGGGCTTGAACGTGATTCTGGCTTCACTACTTTATAAGCGGCATCCTTCGCAGTTGAAGTTTGTGCTCGTTGACCCTAAAAAGGTGGAATTGAGCATCTTCAACAAAATCGAGCGTCATTTCCTAGCTAAGCTGCCCGACACTGAGGAAGCCATCATCACCGACACCAAAAAGGTGGTGAACACGCTCAACTCCTTGTGTATGGAGATGGATCGGCGCTACGACCTACTGAAGGATGCTGGCTGCCGCAATCTGAAGGAGTACAACCGCAAGTTTGTGGAGCGCCGTCTCAGCCCCAAAAAAGGCCACCGCTTCATGCCGTTCATTGTGCTGGTTATTGATGAACTGGCCGATCTTATGATGACGGCGGGAAAGGAAGTAGAAACGCCGATTGCCCGTTTGGCTCAATTGGCGCGCGCTATTGGTATTCACCTGATTGTGGCTACTCAACGCCCTTCCGTGAACGTGATTACGGGTATCATCAAGGCCAACTTTCCCTGCCGCATTTCCTTCAAAGTGACCTCCAAGATTGACTCCCGCACTATCCTGGATACGGGTGGCGCGGATCAGTTGGTAGGACAAGGGGACATGCTGTTTTCGGCCGGCTCCGACCTGATTCGGGTGCAGTGTGCCTTCATTGATACGCCCGAAGTAGATCGTCTTTGCGACTTCGTGGGCGAGCAACAAGGCTATCCAGAGGCTTATTTGTTGCCGGAAGTGGCCGGTGCCGAAGGTGATACGGGCGGTAACAGCGAGGACTTTGATCCTGCCTCCCGCGACAGCATGTTTGAGGAAGCCGCCCGCGTAATTGTGACACATCAGCAGGGTAGTACCTCGTTGCTCCAACGCCGTTTGAAGCTGGGTTATAACCGAGCCGGACGTTTGATTGACCAACTCGAACACGCCGGCGTCGTAGGACCTTTTGAGGGCAGCAAAGCGCGAGAGGTATTAATTCCGGATGAGTACAGTTTGGAGCAATTATTGAATAACCTGAACAAAACCTAGAAATAAGTGCTTAAGGCTGGAAACTATAGCATAAAAACGAAGAACTGTTACCTCTGTTCTTATAGCTACAAATAAAGTTTCTGGTTCTGAGCCACCACTTTGCAACAGCAATTTCTCTCCCCACAAATGAAAAAATTCCTCGCTCTGCTGACGTTATCGGTTACACTGGTTGCAGCCGCACCCGCGCAGCAGGACCCCAAAGCTGGTAAGATTCTCGACCAGATGAGTGCCAAGTACCAGGCAATGAAAGCGTTTAAAGCCACTTTTACCCAAACCCTCGAAAACGACGCGGCTAAGGTAAAAGAGAATATGACCGGCGATATTACGGTGAGTGGCCAAAAGTTTCGGCTGAAGTTGAGCGGTCAGGAGATCATCAACAACGGCCAGACCATGTGGACTTACATGAAGGACGAGAATGAGGTGAATATCTCTGATTATGAGCCTGAAGAGGGCGAGATTTCGCCGGCCCAGATTTATACGCTCTATAAAAAAGGCTACAAGTACTCTTATGTGCAGGAAGCCAAAGAAGCTGGTGAGGCCGTCGACATCATCGAATTGGCGCCCGAAGACAAGAATAATCAGGTTTTTAAGGTGCGCTTATCAGTGAGTAAGGCTGATAAGTCGTTGAAAAGCTGGAAGATGTTTAAAAAGAACGGCAGCCGCACAACCGTAACCATCCGCAAGTTCCAGCCTAATCCACCGGTTGATGCTACTACCTTCAACTTTGATAAAGCGAAGTACAAGGGCGTAAAGGTGATTGACCTGCGTTAATCCTTCGCTAATGAATTTCGGCCCGCTTTCACTTCTGGTGGAGGCGGGCCGTTTTTTTGGTGGATAAACGCAAATAAGTGCTTGGTTTTTGTATGCGGCCTTTGGCCGAAAAAGGAGTTGACAATTGCCTTTATTCTCACCAGCACGGCTACTTACTTATATTGGAACACCTTATCACTTATGAAAGAAGAGCTACTTCACTATGTCTGGCAGCACCAGTATTTTGATAAAGCAGATTTGTTGACGGACCAGGGCGAAAAGCTGATTGTTTTGCGCCCCGGCCACCACAATACGGATGCCGGACCTGACTTCCTGAATGCTCGTCTTCAGATTGGCGAAGTAGAGTGGAATGGTGCCGTTGAAATCCATTTGCGCGCTTCCGACTGGCAGCGTCATCAGCACCAGACAGACCCCAAATACGACCAGGTAGTATTGCACGTGGTGTATGCCGCCGACCAGCCCGTGCAGCGCACCAATGGCTCCGTTATTTCTTCCCTGACCTTGGCGCCGCGATTAACACCCGCACTGCTGACCACTTATGCCGCGCTGGGGGGCAATTTGGATGCCGTATCGGTGCCGTGTGCGCCGTTTTTGCCATTGGTGCCGGGCATTACGCGCACCATGATGCTCGGGCGGGCATTACTGGAAAGAATGGAGCAAAAAGCTGATTTGATAGAAGCTCAGAATAAACACTTAGGCGGCGACTGGGAGGCCACGACTTATCATGCGCTGGCCACCGCTTTCGGGTTTAAGAAAAATAGTGAGCCGCTGGCTCGTTTGGCTAAAGCCGTGCCGCTGAGCGTTCTGCGGCGCCACCGCCACGATTCGCTCCAGACGGAGGCGTTGCTTTTTGGGCAGGCCGGCCTCTTGCCCACTGCCCCCGATTTGCCCCCCAGTGATGCTTACCTGGCCGGTCTGTGCCGGGAATATGAGTTTCTGCGTCATAAATATGAGCTAGGTGCGCTGGCCTTGCCTGCCCATGCCTGGAACTTCCTGCGCCTGCGGCCCGCCAACTTTCCGACGGTACGTATCGCTCAGCTTGCGGCTTTGCTTCATGCCCGGCCGGCCCTGTTCGATGCGCTGCTCACGGCCGGTAGCGTGGCAGCGTTGGAGCAGTTTTTTCGGGTGGCGGTATCTCCCTATTGGCAAGCCCATTACCGGCCAGGCAGCCCCAGCAAAGTCGCTGCTCTGGGCCGGAGCAGCATTCATTTATTGATAATCAATGTGGTGGTGCCTCTGCGGGTAGCCTACGCTCGCCACGTAGGTCAGCCTGAGCTGGTGGAGCAAGCCGTGGCCTTGCTGGAGCAGTTGCCCGCTGAGCATAATCATCTGACGGCTCCTTATGAGGCTCTGCACTTTGAGCACCGCACCGCCGCCGATTCGCAAGGGCTGCTGGCTATGCACCACGGCTATTGCCAGCCCCGCCGCTGCCTAAAGTGCGCGGTTGGCAGCCGGATTCTGCAGCATAATTTGCCCCCTAGGTGAAAATTATTGTCGCTATAGGGTTGAATATACTTTTGGTAGTAGCGCTGGCCTACTGGCTGCGGCGGCAGGCGCGTGCTTCTGCGTTGGGTAAGGTGCTGCTGCCTGCCTTGGTGCTGAGGCTCTTGGCTGGCGCTGCTGCCTGCCTCGCGCTCACCAGCGACGCTGCATATTTTCAGTTCTGGGGTAAGCTGCTCAACGCCCAGCTGTGGGATAACCCCGGCGCTTGGCTACAGACTTTGCTGGGAGAGGAATTTCATGGCTACGGAGAGAAACTGATATTTCACGGCTTTTCAAACACCTTCTTCATCATCAAGCTCCTGTCAGTATTGAATCTAGGGTCGTTGGGGAATACGCTGCTGAATGGGGCTTACCTGAGTCTGTTTAGCTTTATCGGCAGCTGGCAGCTGGTGCGGGCTGTAGAAATAGCGTTGCCGCGGGTGCCGGCAGGTGCGGCAGCGGTGGCATGGCTGGCGTGGCCGTCGGTTGTGTATTGGTCGTCGGGCATTACGAAAGAGAGTTTGCTGGTGGGGAGCGGAGCCTGGCTTACCGCTTTGGTTGTAGGGTGGCTGTATGGCGGTCAGCCCGTTCGACCAGTAGGAATAGCGGGTGCTTTGCTGCTGGCTTGGTTGCACTTCAAGATGCGCTTTTTCTTTGCTGGTTTGCTATTGGGTGGGTTGGCTAGTCTTGTAGTAGTGCATACGCTGCAACAGTTTTTTGGCCGCGCCCGGCACTGGCTGGTGCAGCTGGCCATTATCCTGGTAGTGCTGGCAGGAGGGATGCGGGTGGCCGCTGAGGTAATTCCGGTTCTTCGCCTGAATAAATTCACGAACCAGCTCAGCCACAACTATAATCAGCTGGTTAGAGCATCGCGCACTCGCCCGCATATTGAGTACGATAACCTGAAGCCGACAGTAGAAAGCATCCTGAGCCATACGCCCAAGGCCATTGTAAGCACCATTACTCGCCCCTGGCTCGGGGAAGACAAGCAGCTGCTATACATCGTTGCCGGCCTCGAAAACCTGGCTTTACTGCTGCTGATTGGTGTAGCTTTGGTGGCGCTGGCCCGGCGCCGACCCGGTTATCTGCCGTTCGCATTGGTGGTTGTTTTGGTGCTGTACTGCCTGGCCTTGGCTGCCTTGTTGGGGCTGAGTACGCCTAACCTGGGAACCCTGAACCGCTACCGGGCGGTTTTGCTGCCGTATCTAGTGTTTCTGCTGCTTCAAAATGACTATGCGGCCCGCTGGCTTCCCCGATTTAGAACCGAGCTGCCGCCAGCTGCCCGATAGCAAGCCCGCCTGCTGACTATTGCGCAATACTTGGCCCCACTCGCGGCAGGGTGTATCTTTGTGGTTTAGAAAAAATCGCCCCTGGGGGCATTTTCGCTTCGCATGGAAAATCCAGTTATCATTTTGGGCGCTCAAAGTCTGGGCGCAACGGCACTAGATGCCTTTCAAAGCAACGACGTGGTTGTGTATTGTCTGCTCGACGACGATGCTAAGCTGCAGAATACCGAGCTAAACAACGTGCCCGTGATGGGCAACACAGACGACCGCGAGCTGCTTAAGCTTCTGGGCAAAAAGTGCGAGGTGTTTGTGGCCACCGAGGATACGGCCAGCCGCCGCAGCCTCACCAATATGCTCCGCGATGAGTACGAAGTAGTGCCCGTGAATGCTATTCATGCCCGCGCCAGCGTTTCGGAGCAGGCGTGGCTGGGTCATGGCAACCTCATCGGGGCCGGGGCCGTCGTATCGAGCAACAGCAAAATGGGCAACAGCTGCCTCATTGGGGCCAACGCCGTAATTGACGTGCAGGTAGAGCTGGGCGACTTTGTGCAGGTGGGCGCGGGCGCCATCGTCAATGCGGGTGCCGTGCTGGCCGAGCAGGCATTCATCGGACCTGGCGCTATCATCGTTGGGGGCGTTAAGATCGGGGCCAAAGCCCGCGTTGGCGCCGGCTCGGTGGTAGTGGCTGATGTTGCGGCCAACCAAACGGTGTTTGGCAACCCGGCCGCTAAGGTTTAATTAGTAATTAAGAATGACGAATTAATAATGGGAGAAACTCCCTGCCGGAAACGCAGCATTAATTCGTCATTCTTAATTCTTAATTACTAATTCTTAATTACTAACATGGATTACCGCGTTCTGCTTTACTACTGCTATTCACCGATTGAGAATCCGGAGGCGTTTCGTGAGGAGCATCATCGGCTGTGTCTGCGTTTGAAGCTGTTGGGTCGCATCATTGTGGCGTCTGAAGGCCTCAATGGCACGGTGTCAGGATTGGCGGCCGACTGCGAGGAGTATATGCAGATAGTAAAAGCTGATCCTCGCTTTGCGGCCTTGGAGTTTAAGGTTGACGAAGCTCCTGCGCATACCTTTCAGAAGCTGCACGTACGCGTGAAGCCTGAAATTGTGCACAGCAGCCTCCGTCATGTGCGGCCTCACGAGCGCACCGGCCAACACCTCTCGCCCCAGGAGTTTAAGGCGCTTAAAGACCGCGACGATGTGGTAGTAGTCGATGTGCGCTCCGACTACGAGTACAATGTGGGTCGTTTTAAGAACGCCGTTACCCTGGACATGGAAAACTTCCGCGACTTCCCTGAGCGGGTAGAGCGACTAAAGGAGTTTAAGGACAAGAAAATCCTGACCTACTGCACGGGCGGCGTGAAGTGCGAAAAAGCTAGCGCCTACTTATTGGAGCAGGGTTTCGAGAACGTGTACCAGCTGCACGGGGGCATTATCAAGTATGGTATTGAAGAAGGTGGCGAAGATTTCGAGGGCAAATGCTACGTTTTCGATAACCGCGTGGCCGTCGATGTGAACAGCGTTAATCCTACCATTATTTCCTACTGCCACCACTGCCAGGCCCCTTCCGACAGACTCGTCAACTGCGCCAATCCGCACTGCAACGCTCACTTAGCGCTCTGCGAAAACTGTGGCCAGGAACTCGAGGGTGCGTGTTCAACCACCTGCCAGGCCCACCCCGATAAGCGGGCCTACGACGGAACGGGCACTTATTTTAAGCTGAGCAACAACTACCGCCCGGAGCAAGGCCTGCTATCTTATCGGGCTCCCACGTTGTAACTCCTGCGTTTGTTTTTATCAAAAAAAGCCCCCCAGAACAGTTCTGGGGGGCTTTTTAATGGCTGTCTAGAAAAAGGTGCGCAGGTTATGGGAAAATACCCAACGACTGGTAGCTGACACCCACTTTCTCAATGGCGCTGTAGAAGGCGGCCGTGCGCAAATCTTCAATGCCTTTTATTTGGTGCATTACCTCTCTGATCTCATGGTAAGCCACAATCATGGTGTCTTCCAGGCCAGAGCGCACGAGGCTGGTTTCGTCGGCGCCCTGAATGATCAACTCCCTTTCCTGGGCACTGATGCTCTTGCCGGTGGTTTGTTCGATGGTGGATACCAAGCGACGCAGGGAGGCTTCTTCCGCCCGTTTGCCCATGCGGCCAAAGCGTACGTTCGAGAGATTCTTCAGCCACTCGAAGTAGGAAACCGTAACGCCCCCCGCATTCAGGTATAGGTCGGGCAGGATGACAACACCGCGCTCTATCAGAATCTTTTCAGCATCCTTCGTGGTAGGGCCATTGGCTCCTTCAGCAATTATCCGGGCTTTGATACGAGCGGCATTACCCGCGTGAATCTGGTTTTCTAAGGCAGCGGGCAACAATACATCACACTCATACTCCAGCAGTTGGCTGGCTTCGGCTACGTTCTGTGCGCCAGGGTAATTCAGGATGGAGCCGCTCTCGGTGCGGTGCTTGAACACGGCGGCTACATCGAGGCCATCGGCGTTAAAAATGCCCCCCTCACGCTCGGCAATTCCTGTGATGATGGCGCCTTCCAGCTCGCAGAAGTGAGCCGCGTGGTAGCCTACATTGCCCAGGCCTTGCACTATGATGCGTTTGCCGGCCATACCACTGGTCATCCCGAGTTTCTTGAGAAGCTCCCCGTCGGCCAATAGCTCGCGCAAGCCGAAGAAAACGCCCAGCCCAGTGGCTTCCGTCCGGCCGCGGATACCGCCCTGGCCTACGGGCTTGCCGGTTACGCAGCCCAGCGCGTTGGTGTCGCCGAATTTGAACGCCAGATACGTGTCGGCAATCCAGGCCATTTCGCGGCTGCCGGTGCCGTAGTCGGGGGCAGGCACGTCCATGCCCGGCCCGATGAGATTTTTCTTGATCAGTTCGCTGGCATAGCGGCGCGTTACGCGCTCCAGCGTTTCCACGGAGCTGGTACGCGGGTTGATTTTGACGCCCCCCTTCGCCCCACCAAAGGGAACATCGACGAGGGCGCATTTAAAGGTCATAAGCGTGGCCAAAGCCATCACTTCCTCCTCATCTACATACACACTGTAGCGAATACCGCCTTTGCTGGGCAGCTTGTGGTGGCTGTGCTGCACCCGTATTCCCTCAAAAACCTGTACATGCCCATCGACCTCAACCGGGAAATTAACCTTGTAAATGCTGTTGCAGGCCTTAATCTGGGAAAGAATGCCCGGATCGAGTTTGGAAAACTGCGCGGCCTGATCATAGAACTGCAGTACGCTATTATAAAAGTCTTTTCCCTGAATTTGGGTGTTGCTCATGGGATGGGGCGTTGGTGGATGTATCTTAATTCCAACGAGTGAAGTCCGGAATCAGTTGTATCTCAACCGGAAGAGGACGAGCCCGCAAACTATGCCTGGGCCGCTGCGTAACAGTATATCACTAATTTGCCGCTTCCGCGTCACTTTCAAATTCCTCTTCCTATGCCTATTCTCGACTCCGAACTCATCCTGAATCGCGACGGCAGCGTGTATCACCTCAACCTGCTGCCCGATCATATTTCCGAAACTATTATCACCGTTGGCGACCCTGACCGGGTGGCACTGGTAAGTCAGCACTTCGACTCCATTGAAACGCAGGTAAACAAGCGCGAGTTTGTGACTCATGTGGGCTATTACAAGGGCAAGCGGATAGCGGTAATTTCTACCGGTATCGGCACCGATAACATTGATATCGTGCTTAATGAACTGGATGCGCTGGTAAATATTGACTTCGTAACCCGCGAGCCGCGGCCTCTGGAAGAGCGCATCACGCTGCGTATTATTCGGGTAGGCACCAGCGGCGCATTGCAGCCTGATATTCCATTGGGCGCGCACCTCGTGACCGAGCACGGCGTGGGCCTCGATGCCCTGATGCAGTTTTATCCGCTGGTAGAAACCGGCCTGGAGGTGGAAGTCGGCGCGGGCATACAAAAGGCCTTGCAGCTTGATTATCGGCCGTACTGCGTGCGTGGCCACGATCTTATTCGGGAGCAGATTGGGGCCGGCATGCTGACTGGCAACACGCTCACCTGCCCTGGCTTTTATGGTCCGCAGGGCCGCGTCCTCCGCCTCGATCTGCGTCAGCCCGACCTGATTAAGCAGTTCCAGAACTTCCGGTACGAAAGCGCCGAAGGCGAATTTCGCCTGACAAACTTCGAGATGGAAACTGCCGGCTATTACGCGTTGGGTCGCATGCTGGGCCACGAAATCGTGTCGCTGAATGCGATTGTGGCGAACCGTGCTACCGGCGAATTTGCCACCAACGCCGAGCAAACCATGAGCGATTTGATTGCCAAAACGCTGGATCGTTGCTGATAACTATTAACCAAAAAAGCCCCCCGGAGCATCTCTGGGGGGCTTTTTTGGTTAGTAAAAATCGAAGTGCAGGATGGCTCGCAGCGGAATGGTAGCTCCTGCTTTTAGCGTGATGTATTCTTCGTGGGCAGCCCACACGGTGGTTTGTACCCGCTTGGTGACGCCGTCAGCAGTTTGAAAATAGATATCCAGCTTGCCTTGGTACCCATTACCTAAGGTGGCAGCGCGCTCAGCATCACGGCGGCGCTTGCGCTGAGCTTCCGTATCAGGAAGCACATCCTCGTGGGGGAAGATTTGGCCGGAAATCGTTTCTTTTTCGATTGTCACAACATCGGTAAAGTCAGCGTTCATGGCACAAAGCGGTTAGGTGTTCAACGTGCTCGTAAACCAGCAGAAACAGCACCGTAAGACGGCAAAACGATTCAGCTCAAGTAAGCGCCCCAGGGCCTATGCATCTGTTTTATTTACGTCAAAGCCGTTAAAAAAGCCATCGTATCCACGCCATCGGCGTAGTCGCTCACGCTGGGGCACTGGGCCTGGCCAAAGGCGAAACTGCCCGGAAAAAGCCCCCCAGCCGACACCAGGCACTGCGTCTGCTCGGCTACTTGCGCTAGTTGCTGCTGAAGGTCGGCCTCGTCGCGGTAGGTGCCGTAGTGCACTACCGAAATCGGCGACACGAGCTGGGCGCTTTCCGTGAGCAGCACAAAGCCGTTGTCTAAGTGGGGCACGCGGTTTACCAGCAGAATGCTTTTGTTGTAGTCGTAGTTGTTCTGATAGCGATTCTGCTCCAGCACGCGCTCCCAGGGCTGAAGATTATCGAGCAGCTTATCAAAGCGGTAGTCCTTCGGCACCAATAGCTTGGATACGTTGCGGCAGCCCAAGCCGTAGTACTGAAAGATGTCGGCACCCAATGCAGCCAGCTCCTCCGGGGTTTCCTGGCCGGTCAGAATGCCCAGGCTGGTGCGGTTGCGGCGAATGAGGTTGGGCTTATGGCGGAAATAATACTCAAAGTAGCGGCCCGTGTTGTCGGAGCCGGTGGCAATGAACGCGTCGGCGGCATTCAGGCGCTCCACGAAGGTGATGCGCTCAGCCATACGCGGCTCAATCCGCGTCAGCTCATCCACAATCCAATGCATCAGAAACTTGTCATCGGAGCTGGGTTTTGCCAACAGATTGTGCCCGCTGAGCACCACGCACAGCAAATCATGAAAGCCCACCAGCGGAATATTGCCTGCCATTACAACGCCCACGGCGCGCGGCGTAGGAGGCTCGGCGGGGTAGCGATTTGCCCAGGTCCGGAAGCTGTCTTCTTCCAGCAAACGCGCAATTCCGTCTAGGGCCGAGGCTACGTTGGGCGCATCGAACCACGAATTATTGTTGCGGGCCCGACTAAAGAGGTCGGCTTTTTCATCCTCGGTCAGGTGGCGGAGGCGCTGGCCAAGGGCAATGAAAGAGGCTAAACGTTCGGTATGATTCATTTTTCAGTGTTCTGATACGAGAAGAGGAGGAGTGGTACTACTACTACTACTTTGGCGGTATACTACCACTGCGGAGTAAGGCTTGGGGGCATTTTTTTATTAATCAACCCTCAAAGCTGAACATTCAAAATTAAAACAAGGTTAGTTTCTACTTTTGCTGGTCCTAACAAACTTTTGAGGGGCATCTTTGCGTAAGCGTAAATGTTCCATAACTAGTACCCAAACCAAGACGACTGCGGCTATGGCCATAATGATAACCGACGAGTGCATCAACTGTGGTGCCTGCGAACCTGAATGCCCCAACAACGCGATTTATGAAGGTGGTGCTCAGTGGCGCTGGGCCGATGGCACTTCTTTGAAGCAAGTGGAAGTGGATGGTGGAGCCGTAGTATCAGCCACGGCACCCCAAACCCCGGTTTCAGACGAATACTACTACATCGTGTCTGATAAGTGCACCGAGTGCGTGGGCTTCCACGAAGAGCCTCAGTGCGCCGCCGTGTGCCCCGTAGACTGCTGTGTGGACGACCCCGATCTGCGCGAAACTCAGGATGAGCTGCTCAAAAAGAAGGAGTGGCTTCATCTTACTGCTTAGAACGGGCTTGATATTTAAGATTCAGCTTAAAAAAGCCCCCCAGAAACATTCTGGGGGGCTTTTTTGGTTGGTTTATTTTCTAAATCAAGGGTTTAGGATCCGCAGTTGAAATACTTGTCATACGCCGACTCCGGAATCAGATTCAGCTGACTGAGCACTTTAATGGGCCAGCGCAGACGCCGAATAAGCGAATAGTTGTTGGGGTAGTCGCGGAATGTTTTGGGCGGCGCGGCTACAATCTGGTCGAACTCCGCGCGAGTGAGGCCCAGGCGCTTGATGCAGAGGTCAATCACGCGCGGGTCTTCGATGGAATTTATACGGGAGGTGCGCTCCAGCGCTTCTTCGCGCGTCATCTGGCCCGAGCGGATCAAGGCTGAGTAGTTGAAAAGCCGCCGGTCGATGTTGAACTTGGTGCGGTTGAGGTAATAGATAACGCTCTGGTACAGGTCGTCGAAGTAGTGCGCGCCCGGATTCACCCAGTCCAGCTCACGGGCAATCAGCTCGTCTACGTCGGCGCGCACATAGTCCACATGATACAGCAAGGTCACGGTCTTGATGCGGCGCACGAAGGCATAGTAGAACATCTCCTTCAGATCCAGATTAAAGCCCGGATCAGCCGGCGACCAGGGCCGCAGCGGCACTGTACCGAAGCGCTTGTGCACGGCCTTCAGGTAGCGGCCATCCAGATAGTTCCACGACAGGGGGCAAATTCCTTCCGTCCGAAAGCTCTGCCCAATCACCACGCGCTGAATGCCTTCTTTGGCGGCCACGCCGTAGAGCGCCGTAGCGATGCCTAGGTCAGTGCCTTCCTCCATATCGGGAGTGGAAGCTTTGAGAAAAGCAATTTTGAGGTCCTTGGACTCGCGCCAGTCGGAGGTGATGGTGCGCAGTTCCACGCCCAGCTTGCGGCAAGCCTTCACCATGTTTTCGCCTGCCACGGGGTTGCCGAAGCCATCATTGAAATGCACCGCCAGCGGGCGCAGCTTCAGCTTCGTGACGCAATACCAGAGCGTAAAGGAACTGTCGCGGCCGCCGCTTACGCCCAGCACGCAGTCGTACTTCTTGCCTTTGCCGGTGCGCTTGATGTCATCAGCCAGCTTTTGCACTTGCAGGCGGCCGGCTTCGCCCAGCGGAAAGGCGTGGTCCAGCTTATCGTGCAGGGCGCAGAAGCTGCACTCGCCGCGGTTATCAAACGCAATACCAGGCACGGTACTATCCATAATACACCGGGTGCAGCGCTGGGCGGGCGCTTTCAGCTGAAAAGCGGGCACAGTGGCAGCAGTTGGCTCAGTTGAGGTGATGGGAGCGCTGGAAGAAGGGGGAAGAGGAGCGGACAAGCGGCAAAGGAAAAGTGAACGACTATGAAATTTGAAGCTTTGCTTAGTAAGATTTATAACGTGAATAAAGAGATAGGCGTTATTTTAAAGCAACTTATCAAACTGATAGCCTTTGCGTTGGAGCATTTCGCCAATGGCCGTTCCCTGCTCCGGACGAACAGGGCGCGGCAAATCGGCCACTACCAAATCACCCGCAAACTCATTAAAAGTACCCTGGGCGCGTACGCCGCTCGCATCGACCGCTAACGAGCAGCCCACGCTTTTTTTGCCTTCATACGGCCCTCCCACAATATAGCCCACTGATGTGGTGCCCACCACCACCACATTGTACAGCCGCGCCAGAATGGAAAAGGGATTTACCCACTTTTCGCGGTACGGATCATCTTCTTCCGTCAGCGAATAATCGACGGTCCAGGAGGAAGGGGAGATAATAAACTCGGCGCCCATGCGAGCCAGCGTATGGCCGATGGGCAAGCCATCTAGGTAGTTGTCGGCGCAGATATTAACCCCGATTTTACCCAGAGGCGTGTCCACCACGTTCAGGGTCTGGCCTACTGCATAGAACGGTAATTCTACGGACAGCAAGTTGATCTTGTGATATTTAACTATAATTTCGCCTTCCGGATTTATCAGAATAGCGGCGTTGTAGTTGCGACCATTCAGACGCTCGGTCAGGCCCGCGCACACATAAATCTTATACTTGATTGCCTGTTGGCAAAGCAAGTCGCTGAAAGGTCCTGGAATGGGCTGAGCCTCGGTCAGGGCACTGGGATGCGTCCAGGCAAAGTCCAGCGTTTCGGGCAATAAAACCAACTCGCAGCCTTGTTGTGCCGCCTCACCGATCATGCGGGCGGCGCGCTCCAGGTTGCGTGCCGGCTCGCCGCCTTCTACCAGCAGCTGCCCCATCCCGATACGGACGGAGGCAGTGGGGGGCAAAATTACCGGCTCAGGCGTACTGAGGGCAGCTTTTGGTGCTTTTCGGAAAGAGAATAAAGCGGCCATGCCGATAGAAAAACGGTGAACGAAGCACTAAAAATAAAGCAAAAAACAAACTCGGCTTATCCTGGCAGATCGGTCAAGTCATTTTCGGCATCAAAGGTAGGATCAGAAGATAAGAATTGACATTCCTTTTCGGTTTAGCCAAACTGATGCTCTGGGGGGCATTTGCCCGGTTGAAATGCCTACTTTTGTCTTTGTTTAGAACTGAATTTGCCCCCCAGCGCCCATGTCCATCGCCAAAACCTATACTCCCGCCGACGTAGAAGCCAAATGGTACACACGTTGGCAGGAGCAGGGCTTCTTCAAAGCCAAGCCCAACCCGCGCAAGCCTGCCTACTCTGTAGTAATTCCGCCGCCCAACGTGACGGGCGTGCTGCACATGGGCCACATGCTCAACAATACCATTCAGGATGTGCTGGTGCGCCGGGCTCGCATGCAGGGCAAAGAGGCCTGCTGGGTGCCCGGCACCGACCACGCTTCCATTGCCACCGAAGCTAAAGTAGTAGCGCTGCTCAAGGAAAAAGGCATTGATAAGCGCGAACTGACCCGCGAGGAGTTTCTGGCCCACGCCTGGGAATGGAAGGAAAAGTACGGCGGCATCATCCTGGAGCAGCTCAAGAAGCTCGGCGCTTCCTGCGACTGGGACCGCACCCGCTTCACCATGGAGCCGGAGCTGACCGACGCCGTATTGCGCGTATTCGTGGACTTGTACCAGAAAGGCCAGATTTACCGCGGCATTCGCATGGTAAACTGGGACCCGCAGGGCCGGACCGCCATTTCCGATGAGGAAGTAATTGCCAAGGACACTCAGGCCAAAATGTACCATCTGCGCTACCCGGTAGTAGGGCAGGAGGGCCAGTTTTTGACCGTAGCTACCTCGCGGCCCGAGACCATTATGGCCGACGTAGCCGTGGCCGTAAACCCGAACGATGAGCGCTACAAGCACCTGCACGGCCAGCAAGTAAGCATTCCGTTGTTGGGCCGCGCCGTTCCGATTATTCTGGATGACTATGTAGCCATCGATTTCGGCACGGGCGCACTGAAAGTAACGCCAGCCCACGATTTGAACGACTATGAGCTGGGCGTAAAGCACAATCTGCCCGTAATTGACATTCTCAACGATGACGGCTCGCTGAATGAAAAGGCTGTGCTTTATGTGGGCCAGGACCGCTTTGCCGCCCGCAAGCAGATAGCCAAGGACTTGCAGGCTGCCGGCTTGCTCGACAAAATCGAGGAGTACGCCAGCGTGCTGCAAACGTCGGAGCGCACCGGGGCCGTGATTGAGCCGCGCCTGAGCATGCAGTGGTTCTGCAAAATGGACCAGATGGCCGAGAAGGCGCTGGCCGTAGTTGAGAACGATGAAATAAAGCTGCACCCGCCCAAGTTCAAGAACATGTACCGGGTGTGGATGGAGAACGTGCGCGACTGGTGCATCTCGCGGCAGCTGTGGTGGGGGCAGCGCATCCCGGCATATTACCTGCCTGATGGCTCCTTTGTAGTTGCTCTTTCTGCGGAAGAAGCTCTTGAAGCAGCACGTGAGAAGAGTGCTAACGCTGCTTTGACAATCAGTGATTTACGTCAGGATGAGGATGTGCTGGATACGTGGTTCTCGTCGTGGCTGTGGCCGATTTCGGTGTTCGATGGATTCAAGGATCCTGACAACCCCGACATCAACTATTTCTATCCCACCGACGACCTTGTAACGGCCCCCGAAATCCTGTTCTTCTGGGTGGCCCGCATGATTATGGCTGGTCTGGAGTATCGCAAAGAGGTGCCGTTCCGTAACGTGTACCTCACCGGCATCGTGCGCGACGACCAGGGCCGCAAGATGAGCAAGCAGCTCGGCAACTCGCCCGATCCGCTGGACCTGATTGCCCAGTACGGCGCCGATGGCGTGCGAACGGGTATGCTGTTCTCGTCGCCGGCTGGCAATGACTTACTCTTCGATATTCGCCTCGTGGAGCAGGGCCGCAACTTCACCAACAAGCTCTGGAATGCCTTCCGCCTGACTCAGGGCTGGGAAGTCAATCAGGAGCTGCCGTTTGCCAATGAAAAGGCCGTTGAGTGGTTCGCGGCTAAGCTGCAAAGCGCGCAGACGGAGCTGGATGAGCATTTCGCCAAGTTCCGCATGTCGGATGCGCTCATGACGGTGTACAAACTCGTGTGGGACGATTTCTGCTCGGTGTATCTGGAAATGATCAAGCCGGCTTACCAGGCGCCCATCGACCCGGCGACGCTGCGCCAGACCACGGCTTACCTCGAAACCTTGCTCAAACTTATGCACCCGTTCATGCCCTTCATTACCGAAGAAATTTGGCATGAGCTGGCCGAGCGCGGTGAGAAAGAGTACGTGTGCGTGGCCGCTTGGCCCAAGCCACAGCCAATGTCGAATGCTGCCGACATCCTCAGCCGCATGGATAAAGTGCTGGAGGTAGTAGCCGGCGTCCGCAACGTGCGCAATCAGAAAGGCATCGGCCCTAACAAGCCCCTGACGCTGGCGGCGAAAACGGATGAAACGGCATTGCTGCGCGACTATGACGGCGTAATTCGCAAGCTGGCAGCGCTCACCGACATCAGCTTCGTGGATGCTGCCCCAACGGGCTCTGTGAGCTTCGTGCTGGGTACAGGTGAGTTCTTCATTCCTCTGGAAGGCCACATTGATTTAGGGGCCGAGCGCGAGCGCCTGACCAAGGAAATCGAGTATGCCCGCGGCTTCCTGGAATCGGTGATGAAGAAGCTCAGCAACGAGAAATTCGTGCAAAATGCCAAGCCCGACGTGCTGGAGCGGGAGCGCCAAAAGCAAGCCGACGCAGAAGGCAAAATCACGGCGCTGGAGCAAAGCTTGGCCGCGCTGTAGAAACATGTTTTTATGAAAAAAGCCCCCCAGAGTGAACTTGGGGGGCTTTTTTGCGCATAAAAGTTTCCGGAGGGAAATAGCTGGCACTACAAGCAAGGCTGATTGATTTCAGTATCTTTAGCTTGTTCTAAACTCCAACTCAGCCTAACACTCTATGAATCATTCCTTACGCTGGCTGGCTGGCGCCTTTGCCCTGACGCTCGGCGTGGCGCAGGCCCAGACCCAGCCTACTACCTACTCCATGACCACTCCGCCTCTCGCGCCCATCAAGGCCAAGCAGCTCACTTCGCCCTTCGGTACCCGCACCGATAACTATTACTGGCTGAATGAGCGCGAAAACCCCGAAGTAATCAGCTACCTCAACGCCGAAAACGCTTATTTCGACAAGCAGATGGCGCCCGCCAAGGAGCTGGAAGACAAGCTCTTCAACGAGATTAAAGGGCGCATAAAAGAGCAGGACGAATCGGTGCCCTACCGCGACAACGGCTATTATTACTACACCCGCTACGAGGCGGGCAGCGAGTACCCGATTTACTGCCGCAAAAAAGGCGATATGAAGGCGCCGGAAGAAATCCTGCTCAATGCCAACGAGTTAGGTAAAGACAAAAGCTACTTTCAGATTGGTGGCTACGAGGTTAGTGACAACAACCTGGTCATGGCTTACGGCGCCGACACGGTGAGCCGCCGCCTGTACACCTTGCGCTTCAAGGATCTGAAAACGGGCAAGCTGTACCCCGAGAAAATCGTGAATACTAGTGGCAACGCCGTGTGGGCCACCGACAACAAAACGCTTTTCTACGCTAAAAAAGACCCCACCACGCTGCTGCCGTATCAGGTGTACCGGCACACGTTGGGCACCGACCCCAAGCAGGACGTGCTGGTGTACGAAGAAAAGGACAACACCTTCAACCTGGGCGTAGGCCGCACAAAGTCGAAGAAATACATCTTTATCGGCATGGGCAGCACCATGTCTTCGGAGCTGCGCTACATCGACGCCAGCAACCCCACGGCCGCACCCAAGGTATTTTTGGCTCGTGAGAGGGATCATCTGTACGACGTGGACCACCTGGGGGACAAATTCTATATCCGCTCGAATGCGGGCGCGCCCAACTATCGGCTGCTCGAAACGCCTGTGAGCAACACCGCCAAAACCGCTTGGAAGGAGATTATCCCGCACCGCAAAGACGTGTTTTTGGAGAACATGGAGCTGTTCAAGAACTTCCTGGTGCTGGGTGAGCGCAAGGAAGGTCTGCTGGGTCTGCGCGTGCGCCCCTGGAAAGGCGAGGAGCACTACCTCAACTTCGGCGAGCCCACGTACTCGGCCAGCATCAGCGTGAACCCCGAGTTTGACACGCCGGTGCTACGCTATTCCTACACCTCGCTCACCACGCCCAACTCCACGTACGACTACAACATGAACACTCGCCAGAAGACTTTGCTCAAGGAGCAGGCCGTGCTGGGGGGCTTTAACAAGGAAGATTACGTGACGGAGCGCGTGTACGCCACGGCCAAAGACGGCACCAAGATTCCGATTTCCATTGTCTATAAGAAGGGTTTTAAGAAAGACGGCAATGCGCCGGTGCTACAGTACGCGTATGGCTCCTACGGCATTATCTCCAACGCTACCTTCAGTGCTGCTCGTCTGAGCTTGCTGAATCGGGGCTTTGCCTACGCGCTCTGCCATATCCGGGGCGGACAGGAAATGGGTCGGCAGTGGTACGAGGATGGCAAACTGCTGAAGAAGAAAAACACCTTCACCGACTTCATCGACTGCTCTGAGTTTCTGATTCAGCAGAAGTTTACCTCGCCCGCCAAGCTGTTTGCCCAGGGCGGCAGCGCCGGCGGCCTGCTGATGGGCGCCGTCGTAAACATGAGCCCTCAGCTTTACAAAGGCGTGTTGGCGGGCGTACCGTTCGTTGACGTGGTGACCACGATGCTGGATGAAAGCATTCCGCTGACTACCGGCGAGTACGACGAGTGGGGCAACCCCAACAAGAAGGAGTACTACGACTATATGCTCTCGTACTCGCCCTACGACAACGTGAAGAAGCAGCCGTACCCCAATATGCTCGTTACTACCGGCTTGCACGATTCGCAGGTACAGTATTTCGAGCCTGCCAAGTGGGTTGCCAAGCTCCGCACTATGAAAACCGATAACAACCTGCTGCTCCTGCATACCGATATGGCCGCGGGCCACGGCGGTGCTTCCGGCCGCTTCAAGTCCATCCGCGACGTGGCCCGGCAGCAGGCGTTTATGCTGATGCTCCTCGGAATCAAGTCGTAAAATCTGTCCATAAAAAAGCCCCCCAGTCACTTGATTGGGGGGCTTTTTTTGTGTCTGGACTGGTAGGCAGTTTATTTAGCTTCGTCTGCTCGCTGCTTAGCCGTTAGTTGATTTTGCAACTGAAATGTCACCTTCTCACAGTCAGCGTATCGCTGCTCTGCTCGGCGCAGCGCCTCTTGCGCTGAGGTCAGCTGTAGGTACAGAAAGATGATAAGCCCCAAGGAAATCACGAGCGCAATAAGAAAAGAAATATTCTTCATAGTAGTCTGATTATGAAAAAGAAAAGCCCGTCCAGTAGACGGGCTTATTCAAGTGCAGCCGCGCCGCTATGCCAGCTATTGAGCGCTAAGTTAGATAACCGTATTCGGGTCAAATTGCTCCAGATAGTCTGCCACTTTGCGCACGAACATTCCGCCCAGCGAGCCATCAACCACGCGGTGGTCGTAGGAGTGGGACAGGAACATGAAGTGACGGATACCGATCAAATCGCCTTGGGGCGTTTCAATCACGGCCGGCTTCTTTTTGATAGCGCCCAGTGCCATGATGGCCACCTGCGGCTGCATGATAATGGGCGTGCCCATCACGTTGCCGAAAGATCCGACGTTGGATACGGTATAGGTGCCGCCTTCCAGGTCGCCTGGCGTCAGCTTGTTGATGCGGGCCCGGTTAGCCAGGTCATTGACCTTTTTGCTCAGCCCGTTCAGGTTGAGCTGGTCGGCATTGTGAATGACTGGCACAATGAGGTTGCCGGAAGGCAGCGCCACGGCCAGGCCGATGTTGATGTCGCGCTTCTTGATAATGTAGTCGCCATCCACCGACACGTTGATGTTGGGGAAGTCCTGAATAGCGCGGGCAATGGCCTGAATCAGGATAGGCGTGAATGTAAGGTTTTCGCCCTCCCGCTTCTTGTAGGCGTCCTTGTGCTTGTTGCGCCAGTTCACTAGCTCCGTCACGTCGGCTTCTACGAAGGACGTAACGTGGGGGGCAATTCGCTTGCTGTCCACCATGCGCTGGGCAATCATCTTGCGCATGCGGTCCATCTCGATCAGCTCCTGGTTGCCGCTCACCGATGGGGCGGGCTTGCTGGCCGGCGCGCTGCTGGCGGGCTTTGCTGCCTCGGCAGGCGCCGCTGGGGCCGAAGCCGCAGGCTGAGTTTGCACAGCTTGAGTGGCGGGCGCTGAGGCGGCCTGGGGGGCATTTTGGGCAGGCGCAGGAGCTGCTGCCCCGGTCGTCTGGCTCAACGACTTCTTGCCGCCCTCCACGTAGTCCAGAATATCCTTCTTGGTCACGCGGTTTTCCTTGCCAGTGCCGGGCAGATATTCAAGATCAGCCATCGAAATGCCTTCCTGCCGGGCAATGCTCAATACCAAGGGCGAATAGAAGCGGCCTTGCTGGGGCTGGGCTGCCGATTGGCTTGCCTGCGCTTCCTGGGGCTGGGGTACGTGCGGTACCTGCGCGGCAGTGTCCTGCCCATTGGTGGCTTCGGCCGCAGAAGCTGCCTGTGGCGCAGCGGGAGCCGCGGCCGGGGCCGAAGCGCTGGCGCTGTTTACATCGGTTTCAACGATGGCGATGGGGGCGCCCACGGCCACTACTTCGCCTTCCTGTACCAGTATTTCCTGCAAAACGCCGGCATGAATGGCCGGTACCTCGGTATCTACCTTATCAGTAGCTACTTCCAGTACTGATTCGTCCTGCTCAATTGCGTCGCCTACTTGTTTGAGCCATTTCAGGACGGTGCCTTCCATAATGCTTTCGCCCATTTTGGGCATCACCATTTCCACTCGTGCCATGCGGTTATTGGGGGTTGGGGTTATTGGGTGTTGAAGGTCAGAATACTTGCTTGGGGCGCCATAGTATGCGGGGTGGACGCCCACAAGCTGCATCAAAGGTAGGTGTTTTAGTGAGTAGCCGAAGCGTGGCGGGCTGCTCTGCTTAAGAAGGTAGCCACAGCCTGAAAAAGCAGCACCGTTTTATTAGAAAATTCAGCCTGACTCAAAAGCAACCTAACTTACTTCGGTAAGCTCTGCCGAAGCAGATTCAGGATGATGGTCGTCGTGTACTCAATGTTGAGCTGACGCCCCCGGTCGAAAGTGAACTGCTTACTGATGGTTTGGTGGGCATCGGCGTAGGCAATGCAGACGGTGCCTACGGGCTTTTCGGGAGTGCCGCCGCCGGGTCCAGCAATACCACTGGTGGCCAGCGCCACATCTACGCCGAGGTGCTTGCGCGCGCCTTCCGCCATCTCGCGCACGGTGGCTTCGCTCACCGCACCATGTGCAGCTAAGGTTTCGGTACTTACACCCAGTTGTTTGATTTTGATATCGTTATGATATGCCAAAATGCCCCCCAGAAAGTAACGCGAGCTGCCCGCCACACTGGTTAGCTTGTGGGCTAAGTAGCCCCCCGTGCAGCTTTCAGCCGTGCCTATAGTAAGGTTGCGCTCCCCGAGCAGTTGACCCACTGCAGCCTCCAACGTCACTTCCCCGACGGCAAAAATGTACTCGCCCACTAGCTCCTGAAGGATGGGCAAGTGCGCTTCTAATCGACCACGAAGGTCTGGGATTCCGTCGTCGGTGGCGGTGAGGCGGAGGCGCACGGCGCCCAGGTGGGGCAGGTACGCCAGCTTGAAGTTGGGGGGCAAACTGTCTTCCCAGTCCGAGATTTTCTCCGCCAGAAACGACTCGCCAATGCCCACCGTCTGAATAACCAGGTGCTCGATGGGGGCCGTATGAAAATGCTCTTTCAGCTTAGGCAGCACAATGTCCGTCATCATGCGCTTCATCTCAAACGGCACGCCTGGCATCGACACAAACACTACGTCGCGGTCCTCGAACCACATGCCCGGCGCCGTGCCCACGGCATTGCGAACAGGTGTGCAGGCGGCGGGCAGATAAGCCTGCTGTCGGTTTACTTCCAGCATCGGCCTATTAAAGCGGGCAAATATGCTTTCTACATCGCGCAGGGAAGGCTCGTGTAACACCAGCTCGGTGCGGAAATACTCGGTGAGAATATGCTTGGTTAGGTCGTCTTTGGTGGGGCCGAGACCACCGGTAATCAGCACTACGTCGGCCCGCTCGCGGGCGGCATCCAGGGCCAGCACGATTTCGGCGGCCCTATCCGACACGCTGGTGATCTGGCGCACTCGTATACCAAGCTTGCCTAGCTCCTGGCCCATAAAGGCCGAGTTGGTGTCCACAACCTGCCCATAAAGTAGCTCGTCGCCGATGGTAATGATTTCTGCATTAGGTACCTGCCGCATAAAGGGGAATAAGGAAGGAAAAAATAGGATGGTTTGGTCCGGTTTGTGCCTTAGCCAGTACGCCCGGCCCGTTGGGTCGTTACATTTAAGTTGCCCCGAGTTATGAAAAAGATCCGCTATTCACTCGTTTTAACTGCTCTGCTTGGTTTGCATGTGGCCGCTTCAGCGCAGGTTTTTCGCCTGCCCAAGCTGGGGGGCATTTTAACGACCCCTACTACTAAAACTCCCACGCAGGGCTCCACCGGTAGCATTACGCAGGATGAAGCGGCCCGCGGCCTCAAGGAAGCTTTAGTGCAAGGTATCAGCAAAGGGGCCGACCAGGCGTCGCAGCAGGATGGCTTCTACCTCAACAAGCTTATCCGCATTCCGTTTCCGCCCGATGCGCAGCGCGTAGCCAACACGCTGCGCAGCATCGGTTTAGGTTCGCAGGTCGACAAGTTTGAGCTGTCGTTGAACCGAGGCGCGGAGGATGCGGCCAAAAGCGCCAAGCCAATCTTTTTGGCCGCTATCAAAAGCTTGACTTTCAAAGACGTGTGGGGCATTCTAACGGGTGAGAAAGACGCGGCCACCAACTATCTGCGCCGCACCACTACCACCCAACTCACTACAGCCTTCAAACCAATCATTCAGCAGTCGTTGGATAAGGTGAACGCCACCCGCTACTACACCGACCTGACCACGCGCTACAACCGCATTCCGCTGGTGCAGCCCGTCAACACCGATCTGAATCAGTATGCTACTGACAAAGCCATTGGGGGGCTTTTTACCCTCATTGCGCAGGAAGAAGCCAACATTCGCGAAAATCCGATGGCTCGCGGCAGCGAACTGCTTAAGCGGGTATTTGGTAAGAAGTCTTAGCCTAAGTAATCACAAAAAAAGCCCCCCAGTATCTAGCTGGGGGGCTTTTTTGTGCATATGGTCGGTTAAAAATCGTCATCGTCGCTGCCACGACCACTGCGGCCGGAGCGGCTACTGCCGAAATCATCATCGTCGTCGGCAATATCGAAGTCGTCATCATCATCCAGGGAAGCAAAGCCGCTGCTGTCCGGGTCTTCGGCTGCTTCGGCGGCGGTGTATTCTTCCTCCGTCATGCTGGCCAAGTCCAATGCCTCGTCGTGGGAGGAACCCGTATCGCGCCACATCAGATAGTCGGCATATTTGGCGCTGAGGCGGTCTTCAGTGCTGCCGATACCAGCGCGGCCGCCACTTTTGGCGAAGTTATCCAGCTCGTCATCATCGAGCGAATCGTCGTCGAGGTCGTCGTATTGTCTCATGGCCGTGTGAGGGCAGGTAATGGGTGAAAGAAGAATACTTTAGGCAACTCTACTACCAAGGGGCAGTTGCGAAGATACGGTTCGAATGGTTTTCGCGTTGGAAATAAAGTCGTTTTTTAGCGAATCACTTGTGAGCATTCAGCTATAAACCTGCCCCATGAAGCGTTAGTCACTACGCTCCGATCAGCACAAATGGAAGAGCTTCAACGCTGAGAGAAAATTGCGTTACACTTACAATTTGGCGAAAATTAAGTTACCTAGCACACACCAGTCAAACATTCATTTTACACGAAAAGCGGGGGGCTTTTTTCCTTGTTAACGTGCTGCTGTAGCGCCAAAGCTGGTTACGTCCAGCTGCTCCTCACAGAACTCATACTCTTCCGCCACGTTGGAGCTCACCAGTACCAAGCGGCCGGCCACTGTAGCGCGCACATGTTCCTGATACCAGGCCACGCCAGCACGATCCAGATTGGTGGTGGGCTCGTCGAGAAGCAGGAGAGGAGCGGCGCTGTATAAAGCCAACCCTAGCTTGAGGCGCTGCTTCATACCCGAAGAAAAATCGCGCACAAGCTTATGACGAGACTTCTCCAGGTAGAGCAGCTCTATCAGTCCTTGCGTGCTAAGGCCCGGCCGAAGAGGCTTAAAACGGGTATGAAAAGCAAGCAGCTCACTCAGCGTCAGCTCCTCAATGAGCTCCAGATAGGGCGCGCAATAGGCCAGCTGGGTTGGTACATCTTCCACAGGTACAGGCTTGCCTTGCAAACTATAGGTAAGCGTGCCATCAGTAGGCAACAGCTGCCCGGAAAGAGTATTAAGTAGGGTGCTTTTGCCCGCGCCATTCGGCCCCAGAATGGCCGTGGCAGTACCAGGTCGGAAGGTGTGGGTCAGGTCCCGGAAAATCCAGTCGCGGTTAAAGCGCTTGCCCAGTCCAGTGGCCTGAATCTGCATAAACTAGTAGTCGGAACTGCCGTTGCTGCTCCGCGAATATCCTTTTATCACGCCCCGCCCGGAGTTACGCACGAAGTTCACCACTTCATCCCGCTCCGGTGAGGGTAATAGCTCCAGCTCTACTTTATCCAGGGCGTCGGCGTTATTGAGCTTGCTCAAAAACAGCAGGCGATAGATCTGCTGAATCTCGCTGATTTTCACATCGGAATAGCCCCGGCGGCGCAGACCAATTGAGTTGATACCGCTATACGTCAGGGGCTCGCGACCCGCCTTCACAAACGGCGGCACATCCTTGCGTACCAGAGAGCCACCCGAAATCATGGTGTGCGGTCCCACTTTCACAAACTGGTGCACCGCCGACATGCCACCTACAATGGCATAGTCGCCAATCTCTACGTGGCCGGCCAGCTGCACAGAGTTGGCTAGCACGCAGTTATCACCCACAATGCAGTCGTGCGCTACGTGTACATAAGCCATGAGCAGGCAATTGGCCCCCACCACCGTCCGCATCCGGTCTATAGTACCCCGGTTTACGGTTACGCACTCCCGAATCACGGTATTGTCGCCGATATGGGCCGTGGTTTTTTCGCCGGCAAACTTTAAATCCTGGGGCATCGCGGCAATAACAGCCCCCGGAAAAATCTTGCAGTTCTTGCCAATGCGGGCTCCCTGCATGATCGTTACATTGGGCCCAATCCAGGTGCCCTCGCCAATTTCTACGTCCTTATCAATAGTGGTAAACGGCTCTACCACTACGTTTTGCGCAATTTTAGCCTCCGGATGAATATAGGCGAGGGGTTGGTTCATTCTGATTCAATTAGTAATTAATAATTAGTAATTAAGAATTCACATTCATAATCAAGGAACCAAGGAAAGACACGCCGCACAACGCACAAAATGCCCCCCAGTCATTAATTACTAATTCTTAATTATTAATTAAAAAATCAGGCGTCTTTGCGGACGATGGCGGCGCTCATTTCGGCCTCCATTACCACTTTGCCATTCACAAAAGCCTTGCCGCTCATTTTGGCAATACCTCGCTTCACGGGAGCAAGGAGCTGGCATTTGAAGATGATAGTGTCACCGGGAACTACCCGCTTTCGGAAGCGACAATTCTCAATTCCCAGGAAGTAAGTCCAATAGTTCTCGGGGTCTTTCACGGTGTTCAATACCAGAATGCCGCCCGTCTGGGCCATGGCTTCAATCTGAATGACGCCGGGCATAACGGGGTTGCCGGGGAAGTGGCCCTGGAAAAACTGCTCATTCATCGTCACGTTTTTCACGCTTGTCACGGTAGTCGTGTCGAGGTGAATGATCTTGTCGATAAGCAGAAATGGGTAGCGGTGCGGCAGGGTGGCCGATATCTGATTGATATCCATTACCGGCTCACGGCCAGGATCATAGGTGGGAACCGGCGACGAATCCACCTCCATCATCTTTTTCTTGATCTTTTTGGCAAACGCCACATTGGCCGCGTGGCCCGGCCGCGCCGCCAGAATCTGACCTTTCAGCGGACGACCAACGAGGGCCAGATCTCCTACTAAGTCCAGCAGTTTATGGCGAGCGGGCTCGTTTTTGTAGCGCAGGTCTACATTATTTAGAATACCTTCTTTCTTAACCGCCACTTTGGGCTTGCCCAGCATTTCGGCCAAATCGTGCAACTCTTCCTCACTTACCACGCGGTCAACAACTACAATAGCGTTGCTGAGGTCGCCTCCTTTGATGAGGTTTTGCTTGTACAGCGCTTCCAGCTCGTGCAAAAAGCAGAAGGTACGCGAGGAGGCTATTTCGGTCGCGAAATGGGTAATATCGGTGAGAGTGGCGTGTTGGGAGCCGAGTACGGGGGAATTATAATCCACCATCACCGTCACGCGGTAGTCGTGCAGAGGCAGCACAGCCAGCTCTACGTGGCGGCCGTGGTCTACGTACCGAATGCTCTCCGGAATCTCGAAGTAGTTGCGCAAGGCATTTTGCTCCTCCAGGCCAGCTTCCTGCAAGGGTTTGATGAACTCATACGAGGAGCCATCCATGATGGGCGGCTCGGGGCCATCCAACTGAATTAGCACATTATCAATCTGCAGACCCACCAGCGCGGCCAGCGTGTGCTCCACGGTATTAACGCGGGCACCATTCTGCTCGATGGTAGTGCCGCGGGAAAGGTCCACTACGTTGTCAACGTCGGCATCTACAATGGGCTTGCCGGGCAAATCGATGCGCTGAAACTTATAGCCGTGGTCGACCGGTGCTGGGCAAAAGGTCATGGTGGCCTGTACGCCCGTGTGCAGGCCAATGCCGCTCACAGTAACCGGCGACTTGATAGTGTGTTGCTTGTCGTTCATCTTTCAGAAGTGAGAAGTGAGAAGCGAGCGGTGAGACAAAGAAAAGTGTAAAGCACCACTGCTTTTCTTTTCTCGCTTCTCACTTCTCGTATCTCACTTCTAAGGAAGGGCAAAGCTAAAGCTTTTCTGTTGCGCTTTTACTGCCTTCTAATGCGTCGAGGCGGCGCGCAAGGTCGGGCAGATGCCGGAAAATCGCGTTTGCCCGCAAACTATCGCGCAAGTTGAAAGCTGGGGAACCTTGCAGAAACTGGCCTTCCTCCTTTATCGATTTGCCCACGCCCGATTGCGCCGTGACCGTCGTGCGATTCGCCAGCGTCAGGTGGCCGGCCAGGCCGGCCTGGCCGGCCAACACGCAATAGTCGCCGATTTTGGTCGAGCCCGAAATACCCGTCTGAGCGGCCACTACGGTATGGCGGCCAATCTCCACATTGTGAGCAATTTGTACTAGGTTATCAATCTTGCTGCCTTCCCGGATGATGGTAGAGCCCATGGTAGCGCAGTCGATGGTGGTATTGGCGCCAATGCTGACATTGTCTTCCAGCACTACATTGCCGATTTGCGGAATGGCCCGGTAAGAGCCGTCGGGCTGGGGGGCAAATCCGAAGCCATCAGAGCCTATTACGGCGCCCGCGTGCACGGTGCAGCGCGCTCCGATAACGGTATCGGCATAAATTCGGGCCCCGGCGTAAATGATGCTGCCGTCGCCGATCTGGCACCGGTCGCCGATGGTAGCATGGGGAAAAATGAGCACGTCGCGGCCGATGGTGCAGCCTTCACCTATATACGAAAAAGCCCCCCGGAAGTGCCCTTCTCCAATAGTGGAGTTAGCCCCCAGAAAGGCGGGCTCCTCTACGCCGCGCCGACCCGTGCGCGTGGTCTGCTGATAAAACTCCAGCAAGCGGCTGAAGCACAAATACGGGTCATCGACGCGGATCAGGGCTGCCGCTACCGGTTGCCGCAGCGCCTGCTTCTTACTAATGATAATGGCGGAAGCACTTGTTGTATATAAGTGGGGCTCGTACTTGGCATTAGCCAGAAACGCCAAAGAGCCAGCCTGCGCTTCCTCAATCTTTGCCAGCCTGTCGATGCGCATTGACGCGTCGCCCTCGACAGTTCCACTCAGTACTTCGGCTATTTGGCCTACAGTAAATTCCATCGGGCAAAAGTAAATAAAATCAATTGGTGAATAGTCGTGATTAGCTCCAGGACAAAGTAGCTGTTGAATAACTGCACGCCTATTTGTACTGCTCCGAAGCTAGTGCCACCCTCACTGCGCTATTTCCTTCGGGTAGCAGATATAATGCTTCTCAACCCGTTGGCCCAGGGCGCGAATATTCGGCAAATCAGATGCTTCGGCCACATTTACCACCCGTCCCGACTTGGTTAAAACATCAATCGTATCCTTGCCGTCGGCGTCGTAGGCATTATTACTGATGCGGCCAGCAAGCATGAGCAGGCTGGCCTCGCTGGGGGGCAAATTGAAGTGTTCGGCAATCAACTCGACTACGCCTGCTTTCATTTCTTCCTCAAACGGTTCAGTCTGCAGGATTATTTTGAACAGGCGCCGGTCGAGCAGGCTGCGCGACATATAGCTCAGTACGCGGTCGGGGTGAGAGGCCCACATCTTTACCGCGCCCCAGATATCATGATCATCGAGCTGCACAAAGCGTTGCAGTATCGTATCGTCTTTCTCGAAGTCCAGTATCGTAACGGCGCTGGCCAGGAAGAAATGCAGGTCGGCACTGGCTGGCACATCGTGCCCGGTGCGTACCAGGTCGCGGGCCCGCTGCACAATCCGGATAATCATCTGCTCGGCGCTGGTCACCGTTTTGTGCAGATACACCTGCCAGTACATCAGCCGCCGACTTACCAGGAAATTCTCAACCGAGTAGATGGCCTTTTCTTCCAAAGCAAGGCGCTCATCTACTACGGTCAACATTTTGATAAGACGGTCAGCGCCCGGCCGGCCTTCTTGCACGCCGGTATAAAAGGAGTCGCGGTTGAGGTAGTCGAGCCGGTCCATATCCAGCTGGCTGCTCACCAGCTGATGAAAAAACGGCCGCGCGTAGCTCCCCTGAAAAATAGCAATGGCCTTATCCAAGGCGCCATTATGCTCGGCATTGAGGCGCTGCATCAGATAGAGCGACAACTGCTCGTGCGGCACCTCATCAAAAATAGCCGTTTCCAGCGCGTGGGAGAGGGGGCCGTGGCCCACATCGTGCAGCAGAATAGCCGCCAGCGCTGCCTGCCCTTCCGCCGCCGAAATCTGCACCCCCTTGTCTTTAAGGGTGCGCAGCGCCATGCTCATCAAATGCATAGCGCCCAGCGCATGATGAAAGCGCGTATGCAACGCCCCCGGATACACGAAGCCAGTGAGTCCTAATTGTTGAATGCGCCGCAGCCGTTGAAAATACGGGTGCTCTATTAAATCAAACAGGAGCTCGGTGGGCACTGTTACAAAGCCGTATACCGGGTCGTTGAATATCTTTTTCTTGTTCATTGGCAGTTACATTAAGCTCAAGCTTAATGAGTGGGAGCAGTCATTCGTAAAAGCGCTATCCGAGGTGCGCATAGTGGTAAGTGTTGAAAAAAGCCCCCCAGAACCCTGCGCAACGACCCGCGAACTACAACTTTGTGATACGGCTCGCGCAACCAGCCGGGGAACCAGAACGATCTTGTTATGCCTTACTTAACGGATGAGTTACTTACAAAAAATAGAGAAGTCTGAATTTTTCGGATCAAAATCTACTGATTGGCAGTAAAGCTACTGACGAAACTTTAGTTGCAGCGCGTTAGTGACTGCGGAGCTTTATGCTCCGGGCATACTCGCACTACTGCTTACCTGCCACTCTTATTCAAGCAACGTACCTCTAAACACCCTTATGCAACGATACAACATCCTTTGGGCCGACGACGAAATTGACCTGCTCAAGCCCCATATTCTCTTTCTCAAAGACCGCGGCTACGACGTTACGCCCGTTAACAGCGGCGCTGATGCCATTGAGCAAATAGCTGAGCAGAGCTTCGACATTGTGTTTCTCGACGAAAATATGCCCGGCCTCACTGGTTTAGAAACCCTTTCTGAAATCAAAGCGGCGCGCCCCACGGTGCCCGTTATTATGATTACCAAGAGTGAAGAAGAGCATATCATGGAAGAGGCTATCGGCTCCAAAATCGCCGATTATCTCATTAAGCCAGTCAACCCCAACCAGATTCTGCTCTCTGTAAAGAAAGTGCTGGATAACAAGCGCTTAGTAAGTGAGCGCACCAACACCGGCTACCAGCGCGATTTCCGCCAGCTCGGCATGCAGCTCGGCGACCGTCTCTCGCCCCAGGAGTGGGCCGACGTGTACAAAAAACTGGTGTACTGGGAGTTGGAGATCGACGAGACGGAAGGCAAGAGCATGGCCGATGTGTTCAATATGCAGAAGGACGAGGCCAACACCTACTTCTCCAAGTTCATTATGGAGAACTACGAAGAATGGGTGAATAAGGAAGTAGACGATGCGCCGCTTATGTCGCATGAGCTGTTTCAGAAGCGTGTGTTCCCGCTACTTAAAGAGACCGGTGACACGCCCGTTTACTTCGTACTCATTGACAACCTGCGCTACGATCAGTGGAAGATTCTGGAGCCCATTATTGCCGAAATGTTCACCGTGGACACGGAGGAGATGTACTACAGCATCCTGCCGACCACAACGGCCTATGCCCGGAATGCTATCTTCTCAGGCATGATGCCTGGTGAAATTCAGAAAAAGTATCCCAACCTGTGGGTGACCGACGACGACGATGAAGGCAAGAACCTGAATGAGGCCGAGTTTCTGGAAATCATGTTCCAGAAGGCTAACCAGAAGCAGAAGTTCAGCTACAACAAGGTGACGAATCTTCAGGCCGGCAAAGACTTGCTGAGCAAGATGAGCAACCTGCACAACAATCATAAGCTCAATGTCATCGTCTACAACTTTGTAGATATGCTCTCTCATGCCCGCACCGATATGGCCATGATTCGGGAGCTAGCCGGCGACGAGTCGGCTTACCGCTCGCTCACCCGGTCCTGGTTTCTGCATTCGCCCTTATACGAAATGCTCCAGCAGATAGCCGACAAGAAAGGCAAGCTCATCATCACCACCGACCACGGCACCATCCGCGTAAAGCGCCCCTTCAAAATTGTAGGCGACCGTAACACGAACACTAACCTGCGCTACAAGCACGGCAAAAACCTAGGCTTCACCGAGAAGGACGTATACGTAGTGCGCAAGCCGGAGCGCATTTTCCTGCCCCGCGAAAACGTGAGCACTGCCTACGTATTCACGTTAGGCGATTATTTTTTCGCCTACCCGAATAACTATAACTACTACGTAAATTACTACAAGGATACATTCCAGCACGGTGGTATATCGCTGGAGGAAATCATTATTCCTTTTGTAACGCTTAGCTCGAAAGGAGCTTAATTGCTTTAACCATAAAAAAAGCCAGACTATTATAGTCTGGCTTTTTTTATGGTTATGAAATGGTTTTAATTTAATATACACGCTATAGTCTAATCGTTAAGTTCATACAGAATGATGTGCTGATAGTACATAGTATAACGAGAAACTTTTCTCCCAAACCTACCTATTTCTTGTTCTACTGCTAACGGCGCAACGTATCCATTTCTGCTATACCAAGTAGGCTGGCCCAAATATTCCCCTATATCTGAGTCGTTGTTAGTATTATATATATACCAAAGTCTTTTCTTTCCTTTAAATTTTGCAAAGTCCGGCGAAAGATTGCGGAGGTAATCTTCTGGGCTAGTAGATATACTTTTTACATAACTACCCTTAATAGCGGTGTACTTTAATCCATATGCTTCTTTATAGTAGTCGTAGGCGTGGCGCATATTCCAGAAAACGTAAACAGCGTCGCCCTCTTTAAAATTTTCATTGATATGCATAATTCCTTCTCGCTCAGTTGAGTTAGAAAGCCTAAGAAGTGTATCTGGGTAGAAAAAATGGCGAGCCGAATTAGCCAAGGCGGGGCTTATTAATATGCATACAAGTAATAATGACGCTCGGTATTTCAATGAGAATAACTTCATTGATTTTTCTGCACCAAAAGCAATAAACAAGATTATTAACGGAGCTAAAAAAAGAATAAACCTATCGAAAATAGGGTAAAGCTTGAGTGCTGATGCAAGGAAGGTAATAAGGATAGGGAGAAAGAGTATAAAGAAGCTTATTCTAGCTGATCGAAATAACATAATCATTCCGAATACGAGAAAGATACCTGTTAGCCATCCTAGCTTAAGAAGGAATTTAACACTGAAGCTAGCTATATTATTATTAAGATGTAACAGTACACCAAGTGGGTGGTAAAGAACATTATATGGCTTTTTAAGAAACCACAGAGCCTGATCATAATTGGTTATATGTAGGGGCATAAAGGCATCGTAGGCTTTATCGAAGAAATCGATGAGCCAACCCGATTGGTGGTATTTGCCTAGGAAAAGCACATACAGTAAACCAAAGCTGAACAGCCAGAGGGAAAAGGGAATGAGATAAGTAAAGAACCGTTTCCAGTTGCGCTCAAAAATTGCCTTAAGGCTAAGAGCCGTGCCTATACCAGCCAGCACGAAGATGAGCGAGAACGAGAGCCACAATAAAAGCCCCCCAGCAAGGCCCCAGAGCAGTAGCGGATGCAAGCGAGTAGCATTGTGGTATCTGGTATATAGCAATAAGCCCAGAACTGTCGCTAAGAGCTCGGCGCTGTACTGCTTTGCTTCGACAGAATGATAAATCGTAGCCCATGATAAGGATAGCAAACCAACAGCAAGGACAACGCCCCACTCTTTTAAGTAAAAGCGAGCAACGGGAATAAAAGCGAACAGCGCACTAATACCGCATATCAGAGAAAAAAGCCGAAGCGCTTTTTCGCCTTTGCCGAAAAGCAGAACGCATAGCTTAACAGACCAGAGATAGACGATTGGTGCCTTTTGCTCATAAGCTAAGGGCTGAGTGGCTAACTCCCAGAAGTTAAGCTTGATTAAACTAATATTTAAGTAAAGCTCATCAATGAATAGAGACCGGTTATAAAAGAAATGAAATAGACGAAAGCCAATCCCGACGGCCAAGATTAAATACAACGCAAGGTGCTTGTAGTGAGCAGCCGTATAGCGGCGAGCCAGCGCAGATTTACGCACCCCTGAAGCAGGCGCGGCCAATGTGATAGGTGACATTAGACAAGACTAATAATTCAGCGAAGAAGACCTACCGGTTATTAAGATTATAATGATCCTGTAAAAGCTGATGTAGCCAGGGAATATCTACAAACATCAGAACCGTTAATAAAATACAGAATAATACAACATAGAGCATAAACCACTTGCGGGTATAAAGCTTTTCGGAACCCTGAACAGGCGAGTCATTTAGAAGGCCGATGCGTAGGTGCCAGGAAAATAAAAGCGCAAAGAAGGGAAAGCTAACAAGCAATTCGACTCTGTTTTTTACCAAAAAAATGCCTAGAAAAAATGCTGACGTAAGCGCATAAAAGAACATAGAAATCAGCAGGCTATGCTCAGTATAGTATTTAAATGATTTGCGGTAAAGGCCTGCTAATTCAGGGTTGTCGATGAGGCGATATTCGGCGAAGCGCTTGGTGGACATCAGGTATGCTCCACCCATCCAGTAAGCAACGATAATGCTGGAAGAAGGAAGAGCGTTAAAAAATGAAAAGGGATTCAAGTCATGCAGCGATAGCGCAGGAGCAACAATAAACCAACCAAGCACGAACCGAATGGGGTTGTTTACCGATTCAGATAAAACATCCAAATAAACTCGCTCTTTTGTGCGGATAGGGCGAACATTATACATGATGCCCATGAAAAGCAGGAACGCCGACACCACCATGAATGGAATCGAAATGAGGTATCCGAGGCTCAATCCCACAACGGCCAGCAGCAGCCATTCTAAGTATACAATTAGTGGATTGACTACTTTAACTACCGATGTTCTGGCCTTTTTTATTGGGTGGAACTTATCAAATTCAGCGTCAAGATATTCGTTGATAACGTAATTGGCCGAGGCAATAAGGCATGTGCTTATCAAGCCTATTATTACTTTATAAACTAGGCCTAAAGTGATCTGGGGGGCAAATACTATTAACGCAAAAAGTATTCCCGGCACCATGAAGATATTCTTCACCCAGTTATCAGGACGGGCTATGGTAATGTAATCTCTTATTCCAGCAGGAACTGCGCCTCTGCTTTCTGCAGTGGTATGCTCTGATGAAATAGTTAATGTGTTATTCATAAAGGTTGTTGCTTAGGCAGTAATAGGGGCGGTGAGAGTTTGTTCGAGCTGTTGATAAAAATCGAATGAATGGAAGGGCTTCTTATCCAAGATGAGATACGGCATGCCGGCTCTTATGGCACATTCCCCATCCATCTCTTGCCTATCGCCAATAAACAGGCATTGTTGAGGTTGTACTTGTAGCTTATCAGCAACGTAAAGCAGGCCAGCAGGGTCTGGTTTGAGCCGGTCTATCTCCGAATCGGTGGAGCTAACAATAAGGTCTGCTTCGAGACTCATTGCCAGCATCTTATCGTGTGCTTTATAATCGGAATAGATAGCAACCTTGATGCCTTTTCTTTTCAGTTCAGCAAAAAAGCTATGCGTACCAGGATATATACACTGTGCTAGGTATGGATTGGGAAAGGTGAATATCCATTGCTCGACTACTCGCCTGACCCTAGATGGAGAATAGCCTCCTTTCTCCGCACACCAGTCGTATTGTGCTTTATCCAAATTACCCCCGGTATATCCGGCATGCTTCTCGCGCTCAGCCCTGAATCGCTGCAGAATCATCAGATCTCTGGCTTTCCAGGGTCTCAGGGCATAATGTCGTAATAAGGCATACAGCATCTTTGTCCGAAGGCGTGACTGAGCATATAGAGTGCCATCTACATCGAAAATAACCAATTTGATAGCATCCCAATTAATCCTATTGTAACCACTCATATCAATACAATTCAAATATTTCATTCAAACATACTACGGTTCGAGTATATAATCTAAATAAATAACTATATTTTATGACTATTTCTGTATCCCAGAGTTATGATTATTCTGCATGATGTATAACTTTGTTAATAAAAATTTGGAGTGATTCTGGTACGCTCTTTAGAATCAGAAGGTTCTATAACGCCGTTTAGCCGATTAATAGCGTACAAATAGTAACGGCACTAGCCGGAATGAGAGTTAACCTCATTCCGGCTAGTGCCGCTAGTCTAAGAGTTATCGATTTGGCCTTCTGGTAAGTAGCGCTACTGAGCTCGTCGCTTTTCGTCTTCGGCTCCACTTTGGCGCCTGCGAATTGGAGCTAGCTTATCGTTGCCAAAGCGGTAGGTAAAGGAGAGCGTAGCAACCCGCGTATCCTGCCGATTAAAGAAAGTATCCTCAAAGTTGGCGTATGCATACGTAGAGCGGACATTGCTTGTATAAAGAATATCGGTTGCGTTCAGCTTCACCGACGCTTTATTAGCCCATAGCTGCTTTTGCAGGCCGATGGCTATCTGTCCGCGGGCCCGCAGGCGCTCATACCCATAGCGCTCAGGCGCCAGATACGTGCCACTTAGGTCGGCTTTCCACCCGTTACTGAATGTGAACGTGTTATTGCTGCTTACATTCACCGTGGCCCAGGTGCTGGGGGGCATTGTTTCGGCTACTTTCCCCTCAAAATGATTGTAGTATAGTAAGAGGTTGTTGTATACGCTCCACCATTTGGTTGGCTCCAGCGGAACCGTTAAAGTCAAGGCATAATACTGTAAAGTACGAAGGTTAATATCCCGGTTCACGACAAAGAAGCCGCCTTCGGATGCTGGTTGAACTACATTGATAATAGGTAGATCGGTGATGCTATAAGTTAGCGCCGCGCTGTACTTTTCTTTGAAAGTGTGAGTTAGCTCAATATTATAACTGGTTTCGGGCCGTAAATAGGGGTTGCCGGTGCGGTAGGAGGTGGCATCTACATAGGACCGAAACGGGTTGAGTTGATTGTAGGTGGGCCGGTTGATCCGGCGGCTGAGCGAGAGGCTTAGATCGTGCTTATCCGATAGCTTGCGCTGTACGCTGGCACTAGGGAAGAGCTGGAAATAGTTGCGGTCGAAGCCTTCGTTGCCAATTGCCTGCTGGCCCTCCACATTCGTTTGCTCACCTCGCAATCCAGCCGAAATAGTAAGCTTTGGCAGAGTGCGCGTCAGGGTTACGTAGGCCGCATTAATGTTCTCTTTATAGCGAAATTGGTTGCTGAAATTAAGGTTGGGCGTGCGTACTCCATCTATAATATCCTCGAATACCAGATCATTGTCGGACTCAATAAGTGTTGCTTTGAGGCCAGCTTCCAGCCGCGTAGCCTGGCGCAAATTGCGCGTATAGTCAGCCTTTACTGACTGAATGGTCAGGTGACCCTCCTGATCTCCATCCAGTATTACTGCCGATCGGCCGGGCTCGCTGAAGAAGGTCGTTAGCTCCTGATCAGCGTAGCGGTTAAAGCGGTCGTAGTCAATATCTACTGAGAGCGAAGGCGCTCCGCTGGAATCGGCGAATGAATGCCTGAAATTCAGGTTGCTCGTGATGCTTGGATTGTAGGGCCGCCGATTAATGGTGGAGCGGTAGGCGGGAAGTGACTGACCCTGAGCGTCAAACAACAGCGTCCGGTTGGTGGCAAAACCTGGAAAGCGGCTATCCAAGCCGCCTACTACAACTCCTATGACTGTCCGTTTGGTAATGGAATAATCGAGGCCGCCCCGCCAGGTATGCGACTGTAAATGGCTGCGGCCGTTATTGCGTTGGATGCTGCTGCTTTGAAGTACTCCTGCGTCGTAAAAGAAACGGTCAAACGTAAGTTTTTGGAAGTTTTCCCGATCAGTGTAAGCATAAGATCCGAAGGCATTGATCTTCTTTTGCCGATGGTTCAGGGTCAGACCCGTCGTGAATTTGCCGTACTGACCGCGGCCGTAAGCGGCATTAGCAGTACCGTTGGTGCCCTGCCGCTGATCTTTCTTCAGATTGATGGCAATAATACCGGCTCCACCTTGCGCATCGTACTTGGCAGGAGGGTTGGTAATGAGCTCGATACTGCTGAGCTGTTCGGCGGGCAACGCACGCAGATAGTCCGATAGCTCGGAGCCGGTCATGGGCTGGCGCTTGCCGTCAATCAACACTAACAGGCCCTGGCGGCCGCGCAGCGCCAAATTATCATTGCTGCCCACGGTTATGCCCGGTGCGCGCGTCAGCACATCCAGTGAAGTATTGCCTGATGCGAGCGTGGAGCCCTCCACATTCACTATTGTACGGTCGGCTAAGTGCTCATACAGAGGCTTTTGCTTTACGACAGTTACTTCCTTAAGCTGGGTAGCTGCGCTGGCTTGCAGGGCGATGTTGGCTAAATTTTGCCCCCCAGCGGTCAACTCGAAAGCCGGGCTCCAGTAAGGGGCGAAGCCAACCTGAGTGACGGAAACTAAAAAAGCCCCCCCCGCCAATTGTTCCAGCCGAAAGGCCCCCTGGACATCGCTGAATTCTGTTTTGACCGCCAATGAATCGGTAGCGCGGTGCAGGGTTACGTTGGCGAATTGTATGGGTACGCCTCCAACTGCGGTTTGCACCCGACCCGTAACGCTACTCAGACTAGGCTGGGTTTGGGCAAGGGCTGATTGCGAGGTCAGCAGAAGCAGTATCAGCAAATAACCTAGTCGGCCCATGGCCGAAGTAGGTAAAGCACTTTGCATAAAGACTATATAAGGGGGAGCGGAGCTAAATTGTTGGTTGACATAGATGTGGACAAAAGCGTAGGTCGAAAGATCATCAGGAGCAGGCGCTGTTGCGACGCCGCGGTGGAGAAGATGACGGGTCCTTACGCTGCCGGTTAAAACATGGGTAGCGCAAGGGTAGGAGTGGCGTAAGCAGAACAATAATCGGTTGCCTGTTACGCTTTCGCAAGCTCAACAGGCAACCAAAAATCTTGTCAATCTAAGGATTTGCAGAAGGATTTTAGAATCGGAGAAATAGTATGGTTGCTGAAAAGCGAATCTGTGCCTCCCAAACCGCTCTGTAATGACTATTTTAATCCTGTAAGTGCCGCCCGCAGTCGTGGCAATGCTGCCTCAATCGACTCCAGCGAAGCCCCACCTACCGAGAGGCGAAACCATGGCGAGGTGTCGGCGGTGCCAAAGGCGCTGAAGGGCACCAACGCTAAGCCAGCCTCGGCAATCAGATAAGAAGTCAGGTCGCGGGTGGTGGCCAATAGTTGACCGGACGGCGTGGTTTTTCCGAGCACATCGAGCCGCGCGGTCAGATAAATGGCCCCCGCCGGTGCAATGGCATCAACCGGATAGCCCGCATCTTTCAATTCCTGCAGTCCATTATACAACGTGTCGAGGCTGCGCTGAATTTTCTGCTTAAACGTTGCCGTGTAGGTGTCAACGGCTGTCGTGTTGGGCAAATAATGCGCGGTGGCTACCTGCTCAGCCTTCGGAGCCCACGCGCCCACGTGGCCCAGAATAGACTTCATTTTGTCGATTACGCCGCTTGGGCCAAAGGCATATCCTACCCGCACACCCGTGGCCGCCAGGCACTTAGAGATGCCATCAATATAAATCACGTAGTCGCGCAGCTCGGGTCGCAGATTTACGGGGTCGAAGTGCTGAGCGGTGCCGAAGGTGAGCATCCAATAAATCTGATCATACAGAATATATAGCGGCTTTTCGCTGGGCCCCCGGCGCTGGTTTTCGGCTATTACCAGGTCGCAGATAGCTTCCAGATCGGCGCGGGCAAAAACGGTTCCGGTTGGGTTGAGTGGCGAGCAAAGCGCCAAAAGCGTGGCACCGGGCAGGTGGGGGGCAATTTCGGCGGCCGTGGGCATAAAGTCGTGGGCCGGACTGGTTTCCACCATTACCGCTTCCGCGCTGGCTAAGTGGCAGTAGTGGTTATTATTCCATGATGGCACCGGAAACACCACTTTATCGCCGGGGTCGAGCAGCGCCAGATAGGTAGCGTAGATGAGCGGGCGGGAGCCGCCTGCCACCAGCACATCGGCCGGGGAGTAGGTGAGGCCCAGTCGCTGATGCACAAAATCGGCGGCGGCCGTGCGCAGGTCGGCTACGCCATTGGCCGGCGGGTAGTTGGTCTGGCCGGCTGCATACGCGTCGGTTATAGCATCGCGCAGTTCTTCGGGAATAGGAAAAATAGCGGGGTCGAAGTCGCCGATGGTCAGGTTGCAGATAGCTGCTCCCTTCTTGATCATCTCGCTTACCTCGTTGCCGATTTTTATGATTTCAGAGCCGATCAAGCTACCGGCCATCTTGGATACAGTCATGGGGGGCTTTTTTTTGCTTAAAGATAACAGCCGCTTGGTAGCCGGAAAGGTAAGCGTAGTCACGGAGCGCGTTGCGGTCAGCTTCCGAAAATAGCGCGGTAGCTAACCGTTGGCCCACAGGAATTGTTGAACTTGCGCCCGTTTCAGTCTGCTGGCCCGCGTCAGTGCTTGGTCTCACGTCTGCCTGTTGTATGCCCGATCCGCTTACCCTTTCGCCTCAGCCAGCCCAGCAAGTGCCGGCGCGCCGGGAGTATCTGCCGCCGTTGCTCACCATTCTATTGCTGGCGTTGGGCCTGCGGGTGCTGGCGGCTTTTTTCTCCAAGGGTTACGCTTTTCACGACGACCACTTCGACGTCATCAGCATCGCCCAAGATTGGGTGTACGGCCTCACCACCTGGCTGCATCAGCCTTTGCCGCCACGCCACAGCATGACCTATACAGGGCTGCACTACGGTCTTTTTTGGCTCCTCGACACAGTCGGCTTCACCAACCCCGACGCCAAAATGACCCTTGTACGCCTGCTGCACGGAGTTTATTCCTTGCTCACGGTGTATCTGGGCTACAAAATCACCGAGGAGCTGGCCGGCGAAACGTACGCCCGCCGGGCTGCGCTGCTGCTGGCGGTACTGTGGTTTATGCCGTTCATGAGCGTGCGCAATCTGGTTGAGATGGTGTGCATTCCGCCGTATCTGGGGGGCTTTTATGTGCTGGTGCGGTACCGCGACCGGCTTCAGGCACGCCATTTTCTACTGGCCGGCGCTTTGTTTGGGGTCTCGTTTCTGTTTCGCTACCACACGGCTTTATTTCTGATGGGCGCCGGCGCGGTGCTCTTATTTCGGCAGCAGTGGAAAGCTATTGCGTGGCTTGCGCTTGGCTTCATCGGCGTGGTTGGGCTGGTTCAAGGGACCATCGATGGAATTCTATTTGACTACCCGATGGATTCGCTGGTGGCTTATTTCCTTTTCAATTCGAAAGGCGCCTTCCAGTATAGCACTGGGCCTGTATACCGCTTTGCGCTCACGGTTCTGGGGTTTTTGGTGCCACCAATTAGCGCCTTTCTGGTGTTTGGCTACGCTCGCACCCGACGCTTGGCGCCGCTGCTTTTCTGGGGCGGCGTCATGTTTTTTGTCGCTCACTCCTTATTTCCCAACAAGCAGGAACGGTTTATTCTGCCTCTCTTCCCGTTGCTCATTATTCTGGGCGTGATAGGGTGGGAGCGGTACGTGGCCGGCGCTGCCTTCTGGCACCGACACCCACGATTGCTGGCGAATAGCTGGCGGTTATTTTGGGTCCTGAATGGAATTGTGACGCTGGCTTTAGCGCTAACCTACTCCAAAAAGAGCCGTGTTGAGCCTATGGTTTATTTGTCACAAAAGACTGATTTGCGCGGCATAGTGCTAGATTTTGGCCCCCACGGCACCAAAATGCCCCCCATATTTTATCTGGGACGAATGGGGGCTGAGGCTAGCGCCTTCATTCCCGATTCAAGTGGCGTGTGGCGTCGTTACCAGCAGCAGCGCCGCCTGCCCACCAACTTCGTGATGACCTACGCTCTCAACGACAAAACGCCGTTGCGGCGGCTGATTAGCGAGATGAATTACACACAGCGCCGGCCAACCTACCTGTTGCTGGTGGGCAACAAAGAAATTGACCGTCGCCTCGACCGTCTGCGCTTGTTGTTTCCGCACCTAAAACTAGAGCAGACTATCACGCCCTCGCCTTACGACCAGGTGCTGCATGCCCTCAACCCGCGCGTACACAAAGACGAGCACGTGCGGATTTATCAGATTCTGAAGTAGCGTACCAACGCCCTGCACTATGGCAATTCCTGAAACCGAAATAGCCGTTCCATCGCTCGCCGACTTGCCTGCCGCCGCCACGCAGCTCCGGGCGGCCCTCAGCGACCACAATATCATCTTGTTTGAGGGCGAAATGGGCGCGGGCAAAACCACGCTGATCAAGGCACTATGCGAAAACCTGGGCGTGCCGGCCTCCGAAGTCAGCAGCCCTACTTTTTCCTTGGTAAATGAATACCGCGATGCCCGCAACCAGCCCGTCTACCATTTCGATTTTTACCGCCTCGATAATTCGGCCGAAGCTTTAGCAATGGGTGCGCTTGAGTACTTCGATTCTGGCTATCTTTGCCTGATAGAATGGCCAAGCCGAGTATCCGACCTTTTGCCCTCGCGCCATCTACTCGTCACGCTCACGGTCACCGGCGAAGAAGCACGCGTTCTTCAGTTGAAAACGATGGGTTAAAAAGCAGAATTGAAGTAGAAACAAGCCTGTTTTTAAGTCAATTCTATTCTGTAAGCACACTTTAATTCATCGTCTTTAGGTCAACATTTTTACTTGCCATAATGCAGGAAGCAGTACCCCCGGGATTCGAGTCGCTGGCTACGAGCCGTGCCTATTTCACGCAGGAATCGATGCTGGCGGTGGAAACGCGCCGCCGTAAGCTGTTTATCGGGTTGCCCCGCGAATCGTCTCTACAGGAAAATCGTCTGGGTTTGACCCCCGAGGCCGTGAAGCACCTCATCAACGAAGGCCACGAAATCGTGCTGGAAAGCGGGGCCGGCGAGCCCAGCAAATACTCCGACCACGAGTTTTCGGAGGCGGGCGCTACCATCGCCTACTCGCAGAAGGAAGTGTACGAGGCCGACATCATCCTGAAAGTTGCCCCGCCCACCACCGACGAGATCAACCTGATGCGGGCGGGCCAAACCCTGATTTCGGCCCTGCAATTTGGCTCGCTCACCGGCGACTACATTGCTTCGCTCACCCGCAAAAAGATCAATGCCATTGCGTTTGAGCTAATCAAAGACCCCTCGGGCGCCCGGCCCGTAGTGCGCGCCATGAGCGAAATTGCGGGTTCTACGGTCATGCTTATCGCGGCTGAGTACCTCGCCCGCTCCAACGAAGGCAAGGGAATTATTCTGGGGGGCATTACGGGCGTGCCGCCTTCGCAGGTGGTCATTCTGGGAGCTGGCACCGTGGCTGAGTATGCCGCCCGCGCCGCCACTGGCCTGGGAGCGGAAGTAAAAGTGTTTGACAACCATATCTATAAGCTGCGCCGCCTGAAGCAAAACCTCGGTACCCAGTTGTATACCAGCACCTTGGATACCTATGTGCTGAATCAGCAAATCCGCCGCGCCGATGTGGTAATTGGGGCTCTGAACGTAGAAGAGGGCCGGATTCCATTTATGGTGCCCGAAAGCGTGGTGGCTACGATGGCGCCTGGTTCCGTTATTATCGACGTAAGCATCGACCAGGGCGGCTGCTTCGAGACCTCCGAGATGACCAGCCACAGCAAGCCCGTGTTCCGCAAGTACGACGTAGTGCATTATTGCGTGCCTAACGTGGCCTCCCGCGTGCCGCGCACCGCCACGGGCGCGCTAAGCAACATCTTCACGCCTATTCTTCAGGAAATCAGCCAGCATGGCGGCGTAAATGAAGTGTTGTTCGCCAATGAGCATTTCCGGGCGGGCGTCTACATCTATAAGGGCTCCCTGACGAATTCTGCCATTGCGAAGAAATTCAATATGCGCTATAAGGAATTGGGGCTAATGATTGCCGTGCGGAATTGACCACTCACAGTACTAAATTTTCTATCTTAAAAAGGCCATTTCTAACACGAAACGGCCTTTTTTGTGGCTGCATCTGTCGCATGCTTTTTAACGGAAATTAGCCTCCTTAAAAGTAGATGCAGCAAGTGTAAGCTTGCTCACATAAAACCGGATTGATCATCGCTAAACAGTCTCTTCCTATGGTATCCACTGACGCAAAACTCATTGCCCACCCGGTACTCGAATTCACCTCAGCCCAGGTAACCGATGCCATGAACCGCTCCTTTGAGGAATACATGGTGCCAATGGTATTCACGCCGGCCACCTTTGAGCGGCGTTTCCGGGGTGAGCATCTCGACGCCGAAGCCAGCAAACTCTGGTTTCGCGGGGAAGAGCTGATCGGAGTGGTATTTATTGCTCGGCGGGGCTGGACGAGCCGGGTGGCGGCAATGGGTGTGGTGCGGGAAGAGCGTGGCAAACAGTATGGCCATCAGATGCTGCAAGCGGCCATAGATGAGGCCATGGCGCGCCGCGACCGATCCATGCTGCTGGAGGTATTTGTAGCTAATGAGCGAGCCCGAAGGCTCTACGAACGGCTGGGCTTCCGCAATGAGCGCGAGCTGTTTCATTTCCGGCTTGTACCCACTCCAAAAAGCCCCCAGACAAGAGCCGGGAACTACAGGAGATAAACCCAGCCGAAGTAGCCCGACTGGTGATGCTGGAAGGCGCCGAACATCTCGTGGATGTACGCGCCCGAGACGCTGATGGGAGCCGCTGCGCCTTCTCGGGCTTTTCAGCTCGATGAAAAGGCCTATGTTATGCTGCGCCAGGATGCAGACCGCACGTTACTGCAGGCGGTGCTGGTGCGGCCCGAGCATCGGCGGCAGGGGCGAGGCCGTGAGCTACTGCACACCGTAGAAGCAGCTTTTCCGAAAAAACCGCTCGTGATTTCTATGCTGCCTACCGGGCCGCTGTATTCGTTTTTGCAGGCGATGCAGTGGGAACCCATGCCCTTGCCTTTGTTTGAGATGGTCCGGCCATTGTAGGCACCGGTTTCTATTCAGACAAGCATCAGCACCTTCCAGGCTTCAAGCAACCGGCCTTCTTCCAGAAGCTTCTTGCCCAGCAACTCCAGTTGCTGGCGTTGCTCCTGGGGGGCTTTTTCGTATTTGCTAAGCGTGTAGGCTACCATTGGGTCGTGGCGGTAGGCTTGTATTTCATCAGTGGTTGGTAGCGCAGTAGCTTCAATATTGCCCAGGCGGCCCAGGTTGTTGCCGGTTAGTATATCGGAGTTGCGGATATGCTCGGGCAGCTGGTCGATGCCGATGCCCATGTTGCGGTTGGGCTTGGGCACTTCAAACAGGCTGCTGCCCGAGGCCCGGCAGTACCAGTCGCCGCCGAGGCGGGCAATGGCGTCGAGCTTAAACGGGTCGATGCCGGTGCCGCTGGGCAGCACGATGTCCTCCCGAAAATGGGCCAGCACTACCCGACAAATGACCAGGTTACCGGCCCCGTTATTCTGCCCCAGCTCAATTACCTGCTCTACCACGCACTCGAAGGCCGCCGGCGCTTCCGCCACGCGCGGCGGCCGTACTTTCTGGCTGGGCAGCGCCGTAAAACCGGCTTTTACGAATTCATTCACGCCCTTTTCATACTCCGTGCTGGCCAGCGACATCTGCTCCACCATGGCGTAGTCGCAGATATGAATGACGACTTGCGGTACTTCCCGCACATTTTGCAAGGTGTGTTTCTGCGAGTTGTCGCGGACGCGGTTGGCGGGCGAAAACACCAGAATCGGCGGGTTGGAGCCGAAGCAGTTGAAGAAGCTGTAGGGGCTCAAATTCACGTTTCCTTCCGTATCTACAGTGCTGGCAAACGCCACCGGTCGCGGCGCCACCGCGCCTACCAAAAACGGGTGCAGCTCGGTGGGCTTTATCGTGGCCGGATCTATGGTGCGGAAGGAGGGAAGCGTGGACATGAAAGAATAATGGAGGACGATAAAAAAGCAATGGTAGCTTCGAGCTAGCAAACATAAACTACCTCATGCAGAATAAGGCCTTGAGCAAAACCCTGAGCTACGTGCTGCGCCATAAGCCCGAGGAATTTGGGCTCGCGCTGGACGCCCAAGGCTGGGTGAGCGTAGCCGAACTGCTTCGCGCGCTACAGAATCAGCGGCACGAAGTAACGCCAGAACAGCTAAACGAAGTAGTAGCCACCAACGACAAACAACGGTTCAGCTTATCCGCCGACGGCACGAAGATACGCGCCAATCAAGGCCATTCGGTAGCCGTTGATTTGGGCCTGACGCCAATAACGCCCCCCGAGCTGCTTTACCATGGCACGGCTACACGCTTTCTTGCTTCTATTCGAAAAGACGGACTAAGGAGCGGCAGTCGGCAACACGTTCATTTGTCTGCCGATGCAGTAACAGCCGAAGCTGTAGGACGCCGACATGGCAAACCCGTTGTACTTACCGTGCAAGCAAGCCGGCTACATAGAGCTGGGGGGCTTTTTTACCTCTCGGCGAATGGTGTTTGGCTGACGGAGGCGGTTCCTGCGGAATACCTGCAAGCGGAGGATTCATGCCGAATGTAAGGCCTCCCACATATTAGGCAGACTAATCATCATAGTGCCACTCACGGCTTCTGCTATCATAGCTAGCTTCTACCATGATGCCCGCATAGTACCGGAGTGAGTAATTCTGAACAGCTAAAGCGTCAGTTGAGTCGGGCTGGAGGTAGTAAGTAGTATAAACAAAGGGCCTTCCCTTCAATAATCCCATGGGTGTGGATGGAACCTTTTTCAACTGTCGCGGCACCAGTTGCTCCAGTGCCCCAGGATAGCGGCCGTGCTTCTTTTGGTAGATATTAACCTGTTGAATAATGGTGTCAGCGCGGCGATGGGTTAGGTGATCTTGCCAACTCCAAATCGGTATCATTATAAGGAAACTGAGAAGGGCCGCAACTGCCACTGAACGGATGATACTACGTGTCATCACGGATAAATGTGATACCCAGAACACTGGGATCATAAAGTATACAAAGAGCAAAAATGGTATGCTAAATAATTGTAACATCATTAATATCGGCTCACTGACTTCTGTGTGCAGACACAGCATGACTGCCAGAATTATACCTATACGCTGTAAGGCAGCTCGGCTAATAGATAACTTCACGACTTATAGAGTTTAGCTAATACTTGCGCAGTTTATGCATTTCCGATTATTCTTTCTAATTGCCCTGCTTAGCAACCTTTCGGCATACGCAACGGCTGCTCCAGCCACCGCCGACACCGCCCGTTTGCGGCAGCATATACAGGCCTTGGTTAATACGCCTGAGCCCCGCAACTACCTGCATCTTGCTTCCTTGAATCAGGCCGCGAGCTACATCGAGCGGGAGCTAACCGCCGCAGGTGCCCGCCTCAGCGACCAGCCTTACGAGATTGGGGGGCAAATCTACCGCAATATCATTGCCTCCTTCGGCCCCGAGAACGGGCCCCGCCTCATCGTGGGTGCCCACTACGACGTGTGCGGCGAGCAGCCCGGCGCCGACGATAATGGTTCGGGCGTGGCTGCCTTGCTGGAGCTGGCGCGGTTGCTGAGGCAACAGCAGGATATGAAGTATCGCATTGATCTGGTGGCGTATACCCTGGAAGAGCCGCCCTTTTTCCGGACCAAAAACATGGGCAGCTACATCCACGCCAAATCTCTGTATGACCAGAAGATCCCCGTGCGCGGCATGGTGGCACTCGAAACGCTCGGCTACTACGACGACCACAAAAACACGCAGGATTACCCCGTCAGCTTGCTGAGCTTAGTGTATGGTACCCGCGGCAACTACCTGACCGTGGCCCAGAAATTCGGGAATGGACGCTTCGGGCGGCAGTTTGCCCGGCATTGTCGGCAAGTGGCTGCTTTGCCTGTCAAGCGTTTCAAAGCGCCCGCCTTGCTGCCCGGTATCGACTTTTCCGACCATCTCAACTACTGGCAGTTTGGCTATTCTGCCGTGCTGGTTACTGACACCGCTTTCTACCGCAACAAGCACTACCACGAGCCCACCGATACCCTTGATCGGCTCGATCTGCGCCGCCTGAGCTTAGCAGTAGATGCGGTTTTGGCGGCGTTGTTAAGCTCGTGAGTCGAGGCAGGTATTCTTATGTGTTGCGCTGGTTATGAGAAACTTGTAGACTGCTGGCAGACAGTTATAAATAGATTGGTTTACTATGTAATTAGCTAATCTGATATATCTTTACTAAATAGATATAGCTTATACTTTTTCTGCCTGAGAAAAGCCCCCTATGACAAAGCCATCCTGCCCCAAATGCGATACCACAGAGGCTACAAAAAGTGGGGTTGTGGGCGGCAGGCAGCGTTATAAGTGCAAGAATTGTGGCTACCACTTCTCGGTAGCGAAGGTTGGGCGGGAAATCAATTCCTACTATGTAATCAAGGCGCTTCAATTGTACGTGGAGGGAGTTAGCTACCGCGAAATCGAGCGCCTGCTGGGCGTAAGCCACGTGAGCGTGATGAACTGGGTGAAAAAATACGGCGTAAAAGCCCCTCGCCAGACTGACTACCACCCTACGTATAAAATACTGAATCAGAAGGAGCTGGCGGAGTTTTTTCAGGACCCGCAGCAGCTGAAAGGAGCAGGGCTGGTAGTCACGGAGCTAGGCGATAAGTACATGATGATTCGTTGGGAACGGTTTAAAGGGGTATAGAGCTATAGCACTTAGCGGAAGTATAGCAAGGGTGTGCTTTCGCTGCGAGGATTTTCCTACTTGGTTGGGCCGAACCGGAGAATCGCTCTGGTTTCGGGTAGATGTTCCCACACTTCTTACCCATCCAAGACCCTATGCGAACCGCCCGTTACGCGTTGGCCATCAGTGCCTTATTGTCTGCCGCTGGAGCTTCAGCCCAGGTACAGCCCCCACCCGTTGGCGGACAACCCGCCCCGCCGCCAGCAGCGCCGGCCCCCGCTCCACCTACGCCCACGGCCACGGAGTCTGTGCCATACGGGGCGGGTATGAAAGTGCCCTTATCGCCCGATGGCTCTAAGTATCTGCGTTTTATCACCTGGCACCAGGTCTGGACGCGCTACACGGAGAATAATACCGGCACCTTGCGCGCGCCCAACAAGCCCCAGAGCGACCAGATTGATTTTGCCCTTCGCCGCTCCCGCTTTATCGTGCTGTCGCAGCTGAATCCGCGGTTTTTGGTTTACACCCACATCGGTATCAATAACCAAACAGCCGTGAGTGGCGGCGTGGCCCCGGCTACCGACGCCAAAAAGCCGCAGCTTTTTGTGCACGAGGCGGTAGTGGAGTACAAGGTGAACAAATACCTGAATCTGGGGGCCGGTATGCACTACCAGAACGGGCTTTCACGCATGACGCGCTCCAGTACCATCAATTACCTCACGCTGGACGCGCCGCTCACCAACTGGCCTACCATCGAAGCCATCGACCAGTTTGTGCGCGGTATCGGGGTGTACGGCAAGGGCCGGATTGGCAAGCTGGATTACGTGCTAAGCGTGAACGAGTCGTTCCTTACGAATCAGACGGGGGCGCTAAGTACCCCGTTGGGCTTGGGTACTACAGTAGGCACGGGCGCGACCGCCGTAAATACGGGTACCAATACCGCCCAGTATAATCCGCAGGGCACCGACCACGTCTACCAAGGCTATTTCAGCTACGAATTCCTGGATCAGGAGGCCAACCTTCTGCCCTTCAACGTGGGCACTTACCTGGGAACCAAGCGGGTATTCAACATTGGGGCAGGCTTCTTCTACAACAACGACGGCATGGTGTCGCGGCCCACGAGCAGCATCGTAAATGGCTCCCAGATTGCCGATCCCAACAACATTCAAACGACCAAAAGCGACATCGCGCTGTTCTCGGCCGATGTGTTTTTTGATACGCCCATCAACAAGGAAACCGGTACCGCCTTTACGCTCTATGGGGTTTATTACAACTATAATATGGGCCCCAACCACGTGCGGTTTATCGGAGCTTCCAACCCCGGCTACGGCACCGATGTTCGCCGTGGCAATGCCGTGCCCCACTCCGGTACCGGCAATGTAGGCTACCTCCAGGCCGGCTATCTGCTGCCCACAAATCTGCTGGGGCCGAAGCTGCGCGTGCAGCCATACGCTTCCCACTTGCTGGCCAACTACGAAGGGCTACGCCGCTCCAACGGTGAAACCAGAAACGTCAATATTTTCGATGCGGGGGCCAATTTCTACATCGACGGACACAACGCCAAATTCACGCTCAACTACCGCGCCCGGCCCGACTTCACGAACATCAACAACCTGAACTATCGGCCCGAAATCACGCTCCAAACCCAAGTATCCCTTTAATACGCTGGTGCAGCCGGCCGCTTTGACAGCGTGCGGATTCCCTCCAAACTCCATCGATACTTCCCTATACTCCACAACATAACCCCCCAATCAGCATGGAAAATACTGTTAATCCCGGCTACGGCGCTGTCGCGGATGCGCCTGTAGAGCACGATAATAACGCCGTATCGGAAAGTAAAATCTGGCAGGTTATTACGGCCTCCTCCGTTGGTACCGTCATCGAGTGGTACGACTTCTACATCTTCGGCTCTCTGGCGGCTATCATCGGGCCGGTGCTGTTTGGCACTACGGGCAAGATCGAGGACACCATTCTGGGTACGCTGGCCGTCTTTGGAGCGGGCTTCATCGTGCGGCCTTTCGGAGCAGTGTTCTTCGGTCGCATCGGTGATATGATTGGCCGCAAGTACACCTTTTTGCTTACGCTGCTGATCATGGGTGGTGCCACGTTCATCACCGGCCTCATTCCGAGCTATGACAAAATTGGTATTGCCGCGCCTATTATCGTAACGCTGCTGCGCTTGCTGCAAGGTTTGGCCCTGGGGGGCGAATATGGCGGTGCAACTACCTATGTGGCTGAACATTCGCCAGATAACCGTCGGGGTTACTTCACTTCCTTCATCCAGATTACGGCTACCGCTGGTCTGTTTTTGAGCATTCTGGTCATTATTATTACCCGTAAGAGCCTGGGCGAGGAAGCCTTCAAGGAGTGGGGCTGGCGCATCCCATTTCTCCTCTCCGGTGCCCTGGTAATTGCTTCCTACTATATCCGCCGTAAACTGCACGAGTCGCCTCTTTTTGCCAAAGCGAAGGCTGAAGGCAAAACCAGTAAGAGCCCATTGCGCGAGTCGTTCGTGAACCCTGTAAACCGCCGTTTGGTGCTTATTTCGCTGTTTGGCGCTACAATGGGCCAAGGCGTTGTATGGTACACTGGCCAGTTTTATGCCTATTCCTTCATGCAGAACGTGCTGAAGCTTGACCTCATCGACGCCAGTATTGTACTGTGCGCGGCCCTGCTGCTGGCTACTCCGTTCTTCGTGTATTTTGGCAGCTTATCGGACCGCATCGGCCGCAAGAAAATCATCATGATGGGGCTGCTGTGCGGGGCACTATTTACCATCCCCATTTTCTACGGCCTTAAAGCCTTCGCCGGCCCGCTAACAGAAGTGACTGCCGCTACCGTAGATGCCACCGGTAAAGCCGTACCTGCCGTGATGAAGTCGCTGAATCCCAACCTGATGGCCATGACTGCCCTGACCTTCTGCCTCGTCCTGTTTGTGACAATGGCCTACGGTCCGATTGCGGCTTACCTGGTAGAGCTGTTCCCTACCAAAGTGCGCTACACGTCGCTTTCCTTACCTTATCACATTGGTAATGGCGTGTTTGGTGGCTTTGTGCCTTTCATTGCTACGGCGCTTACCCTGTGGGCCGCTACCAAGCCCGAGGGCACTATATGGAAAGAATACAGCAGCTTTGCCGGCCTGATTTATCCGGTCAGCATTGCCCTGATCTGCTGGGTTATCGGGCAGGCGCTGATGAAAGACGTGCGCAACGTGCGCCTCATGGAGGAAGGCTCCGGCAGCACGCACTAAGAATTCGATAACAGGACGCCCAGCGCTGTTAACGTGTAAAAGTCCGTCGGGCCAGTGGCACGGCGGACTTTTTAGGTTGGGTGAGCAGACCTAACTAGTGTCTGGGGGGCATTTATCAGCGAATGCGTACATTCTACCCGCATCCTTTTGCCTGTCGAGTAGGGCTGCATTTACAGGGTTTCACTTCAAATGTTTCTGGTCGTTTATGGCTTCCATGTCGCCCCAAGAGCAGGCCGAACACCGCCGCGGGCAGCGTCTGCTGTTTCTAGGTTTGCTGTTTGCGGTGCTGCTCAATTACCCGTTGCTGGCCGTTTTCGATCATAATGGTCGGGTGGGGGGCATTCCGGTGCTCTACCTCTATGTGCTGCTGGCCTGGGTGGTACTGGTGATGCTCACGGGCTGGCTGGTGAGAACAATTAACAAGTAACATTCAGCATTTAACACTGGGATGCTCGCGAATGAGCGCGTTGTTGGGTTGCCTTGACAAGCTGGCTGCGCCTTACTCAGGCTTTACACCAATTCCCTTATTCCTGCTTCCAGTACAGCTGTTAACTATTAATTGATAACGGTTAAATGAACCAACTGCTCATCATCGGCTTTTCTTTCGGCTACCTGGCTTTGCTTTTCGGCGTGGCCTACGCGGCCGAGCGCCGTTCGGCAGAACGCCGTTCGCTGGTGAGCAACCCCTACGTGTACGCCCTGAGCATGGCCGTGTATTGCACCGCCTGGACGTACTACGGCAGCGTGGGCCACGCTGCCAGCCACGGGCTGGAGTTTGTAGTTATCTACCTGGGTCCCACATTATTGGCTCCGGCCTGGTGGCTGGTGCTGCGCAAAATCATTCGCATCTGCCGCTTGCAGCGCCTCACGTCCATCGCCGATTTTATATCGGCCCGCTATGGCAAAAGCGCTTCCTTGGGTGCCCTCGTCACGGTGGTGTGCGTGCTGGGAATCATTCCTTACATCTCTCTGCAAATCAAGGCTATAGCCGCCTCGTTTAATATCATGACTCGGGGAGCGGCGGCAACCTCCATTGTAGCTGCGGGCGGGGAGGCGACCAGCTCCGCCCTGTACACCACGGTAGCGCTGGCCTTTTTTACCATCATTTTTGGGGTCCGCTCGGTGGAAGCCACCGAGCGCCACGAAGGCATGGTGCTGGCCGTGGCCGTGGAGAGTTTGGTGAAGCTCATCGCCTTTCTAGGCGTGGGAATATTCGTCACGTTCGGGCTGTTTGATGGCTTCGGCGACGTGTTTGAGAAAGCGGCCGCCGAGCCGGCCCTGAGCCGCTTGTTTACGCTGGGCGGGGCGGGCACCAGCGCTACGCAGTGGCTCACGCTACTCATGCTCAGCGTGTCGGCCATACTGCTGCTGCCCCGGCAGTTTCAGGTGTCGGTGGTCGAAAACGTGAATGAGGACCATTTGCGCAAAGCCATGTGGCTGTTTCCGCTCTACCTCATCGTTATCAACCTGTTTGTGCTGCCCATTGCGTTCGGCGGCGTACTGCTCTACGGCGGCCGCGGCCTCGACGCCGATACGTTTGTGCTGGCCTTGCCCCTGAACGCGGGCCAGCGCTGGCTGGCCATGTTCACCTACCTGGGGGGCTTATCGGCGGCCAGCAGCATGATTATCGTCGAGACCATCGCCCTGAGCGTGATGATGAGCAACAACCTGCTCATGCCATTGCTGGTGCGCGTGCCCGCCGCCCGCTCCGAGGTGCGTACGCATTGGTTTGCTTACCTGAGTCAGGTGGCGCTGCAAAGCCGGCGGCTGGCCGTGATACTGGTGCTGCTGCTGGCCTATGGCTACTATATTTTTGTGGGCCATTTGCTGCCGCTGGTGAATATTGGGCTGGTGTCGTTTGCGGCGGTAGCGCAGTTTCTGCCCGTGGTGCTGGGAAGCCTGTACTGGAAAGGCGGCACCCATCAGGGCGCGACGGCGGGCATTCTGGGGGGCTTTCTTGTGTGGTTTTTCACCCTTGTCATGCCCACGATGGTAGGGCCGGGGCTGCTGCCCGAGAGCCTGCTGACCGAGGGCTTGTTCGGGCAAAGCTGGCTCCGGCCTTTCGCCTTGTTCGGCCTCACTGACCTGGATTATCTCTCGCACGGACTCTTCTGGAGCTGGTTTTTCAATGTGGGCCTCTACGTAGGGGTTTCGTTGGCGGGCCGGCCCACGGCCTTGGAAGAGCGCCAGGCCGATGTATTCGTGGACGTTTTCCGCTACCGCACCGTATTTGAAGGCCCCAGCGGCTGGCCCAGCTCGGCGGCTCCGCTGCCCGATCTGCGGGCTTTGCTCACCGGCTTTCTGGGAAAAAAACGAACCGCCCAGGCCCTGCACGCCTTCTCCGAGCGCTTCCCCGATGCCGACAACCAATTGGCTGACACAATTGCCCCCCAAGCCGATCCGCGCTTGGTAGCCTATGCCGAAAAGCTGCTGGCCGGTAGTATCGGCCCGGCCTCGGCGCGGCTGCTGCTGTCGTCGGCGGTGGGGGTGGAGGAAATCAGCTTCGATAATGTGGTGGGCATTCTGAAGGAGTCACAGCAGGTAATGGAAGCCAACCGCCAGCTTCAGAAACAGTCGCGCCAGTTGCAGCGCCTCACCGACGACCTGCGCGACGCCTACTCCCAGCTTCAGGAGCTGGACATGCGCAAGGATGAGTTTCTGTATACGGTCACGCACGAGCTGCGCACGCCGCTCACCAGCATTCGGGCTTTGTCGGAAATCCTGAGTGATAACCCGGAAATTGAGGAGGAAGAACGCCTGCGGTTCCTGCACACTATCACCCGCGAGTCGGAGCGCCTGAGCCGCCTGATTACGCTGGTGCTGGACCTGGAAAAGTACGAATCGGGCAAGGCCACGCTGGACTACGGCCCCGTGGATGTGGCCGAGATTATCAACGACGCCATCGAGTCGGTGGGCCAGCTGATGCGCGACAAGCACATCCGGCTCGATGTGGTGGTGCCGCCGAATCTGCCGCTGCTTTCTGGCGACCGCGACCGGCTGATGCAGGTGTTGGTCAATCTGCTGTCCAACGCCATCAAATCGTGCCGCGCCGATGGTGGGGGGCAAATTAGCGTGCTTACGGAAGTCGTGGGCGAAGCCTTGCGCATCAGCGTGCTCGACAACGGCAAGGGCATCGATCCGGCCTATCACGAGCTGATTTTCGATAAGTTTTTTCAGGCCAAAAACCAGACTACCCGCAAGCCCGAAGGCTCGGGCCTAGGCCTGGCCATAACCAAGAAAATTGTGGAGCTGCACGCCGGCCGGATCTGGGTGGAAAGCCGGCCCGACCAGGGTGCCCGCTTCTCTATTGAGCTGCCGGTTTCGGCGGGTAGCAATGCGCCGCAGCCAACCCCCACCGGCACCCAAACCTAAGATTAAGTAACCGCAAACTACATAAGCCCACGGTGCGGCCAGCCTCCGCTTTTACCTCGATTTCCGCTCCCGATCTGTCTTTTCTATATGAAACAGCCCCGAATCTTAATCGTTGATGATGAACCTAATATCGTGATGTCGTTGGAGTTTCTGATGCGCAAAAACGGCTACCACGTCAGCATCGCCCGCAATGGCACGGAGGCTCTGGAAGCCATCAACCAAACGGCTTTCGACATTATTCTGCTGGATATTATGATGCCCGATGTGGATGGCTACCAAGTGTGCCGCCACGTGCGCGCCCACCCCGATCGCCAAGGCACGAAAGTGATTTTCCTGAGCGCCAAAAGCAAGGAGGCCGACGTGCAAAAAGGCTACGAAGCCGGCGCTGACCTCTATATTCCCAAGCCCTTCAGCACGCGCCAACTGGTAAGCAAAGTGCAGGAAATGGTAGCTACCGCCGCCGCTGAGTAGGAAAATAGGTGTAAAAGAAATGTCATGCAGCAGCATATAACACCAGAACGTCATGCAGAGCGGAGCGAAGCATCTCGCGTGCTGATGTCTGAGTACTAATCCTGATAAACACGCGAGATGCTTCGCTCCGCTCTGCATGACGTTCTGGTTAGTAAGTTAATCCCACTCAATCGGAAGAGTAATAACTCACTCCCATGAAAAATGCCCCCCAACCGTCTGCTTACGCTGCTGCCCACGCGGCCAGCCTCGCCGACCCCGCCGCCTTCTGGGCCGCGCAGGCCCGGCAACTGACATGGTTCGATGAACCCCAGGAAATCCTGTCGCAGGACGAAAACGGCTTCTACCGGTGGTTTAAGGGCGGCATGCTCAACACCTGCTACCTCGCCCTCGATCATCATGTTGAAACAGGGCGCGGGCAGCAGGTGGCGTTGCTTTATGACTCGCCGGTGACCCAAACCAAGCGGCGCTACACGTATGAGCAGCTGCTGGAGCTTACGGCGCGCTTCGCCGGCGGGCTGCGCGATCTGGGCGTGGGCAAAGGAGATCGGGTCATTATTTATATGCCCAATGTACCGGAAGCGGTAGTCGCTATGCTGGCCTGCGCCCGTCTGGGGGCAGTGCACTCCGTGGTTTTTGGCGGATTTGCCCCCCACGAGCTGGCCATACGCATCGATCATGCCCAGCCAAAAGTTATCGTGTCGGCCTCGGGCGGAATCGAGATTGACAAGATTATTCCCTACAAACCTCTGCTCGACGAGGCTATTGCGCTGGCCACTCACAAGCCCGATTATACGGTGGTGCTCCAGCGCTCCTTCGTGCAAGCCGACATGCAATCTGGCCGCGACCTTGATTACCAGGAGCTGCTCACGGCCAAACCTCAGGCTTGCGTGCCCGTGCACGCCACCGACCCGCTTTACATCCTGTATACCTCCGGCACCACCGGCAAACCCAAAGGCGTAGTGCGCGACAACGGAGGCCACGCCGTGGCCCTCAAGTACAGCATGAGCGCGATTTACGGCCTGGCCCCCGGCGAAACTATGTTTACCGGCTCCGACATTGGCTGGGCCGTGGGCCACAGCTACATCGTGTATGGCCCATTGCTGCATGGCTGCACTACAATTCTGTTTGAAGGAAAACCCGTTCGCACGCCCGATGCCGGCACCTTTTGGCGTATAGCTGCTGAATACGGCGCCAGTGTGTTGTTCACAGCCCCAACCGCCATTCGGGCCATCAAAAAAGAAGATCCGGAGGGCAATTGGGCTAAACAGTACGACCTGAGCCGCCTGCGCTACCTTTTCCTGGCCGGAGAGCGCTGCGACCCCGCTACGTATGAATGGGCCGCGCACACGTTGGGCGTACCCGTGATTGACCATTGGTGGCAAACCGAATCGGGGTGGCCGATGCTGGCTACGTTAGTTGGCCTGACGGAAATGCCCCCCGCACGCGCCGGGAGCGCCGGCCACCCAGTGCCGGGCTACGATGTGCAGATTCTGGACGAGGCCGGCCACGAGGTGCCCGCTGGCACTACCGGGCTGGTCGCAGTGCGCCTGCCATTGCCTCCCGGCTGCCTGCCCACGCTCTGGCAGGATGATGAGCGGTTCCGCAAATCTTACCTGACGACGTTTCCAGGCTACTACCTCAGCGGCGATGGGGGCTTCCGCGATGCGGAAGGCTACCTTTTCATTATGGGCCGGGTAGATGACGTGATGAATGTGGCCGGCCACCGCCTCAGCACCGGCGAGATGGAAGAGCTATTGGCCGCCCATCCGGCCGTGGCCGAATGCGCCGTGCTAGGCATTGCCGACGAGCTGCGGGGCCAGCGGCCCATCGGCTTGGTTGTGCTGAAAGATGGCCAATCCATTGCGGAGGATGCCCTGGAGCAGGAATTGGTACAAGTAATTCGCTCGCAGATTGGTGCGGTTGCCTGCTTCCGGCAGGTGCTCGTAGTAAAGCGTCTGCCGAAAACCCGGTCGGGCAAAATCCTGCGTAAAACCATGCGTCAGCTTGCCGACGGCGACCAGTTCACCGTACCTTCCACCATCGACGACCCTCTTATCCTGGACGAGATTCGGGCCGGGCTGGAGCGGCGGGGGATAGGTGTGGCTTTTGAAAAAAATGAAGCAATGTAAGCCCTACTAGAACAATACTTCCAACCAAATAACACTCTCCCTACTATGCCCACTCAACATTCGCGCATCCGCACCTTCGAAGAATATACCGACGCCTACAAACGCAGCGTCGAGAACCCCGAGCAATTCTGGGCAGACGTGGCCGAGCCCTTCACCTGGCGCCGCAAGTGGGATACGGTGGTCAAAGCCGACCTAGTAGGGGGACACAATGAATGGTTTAGCGGCGCCAAGCTCAACATCACCGAAAACTGCCTCGACCGCCACCTAGCCACGCGCGGCAACAAGCTGGCGCTGATATGGGAGCCCAACGACCCCAAAACTCGCCAGATTCGGTACACCTACCGCGAGCTGCACCAGGAAGTATGCAGATTTGCCAACGTGCTGCACAATAACGGGGTGGAAAAAGGCGACCGGGTATGTATTTATATGCCCATGATTCCGCAGCTGGCTATTGCCGTGCTGGCCTGCGCCCGCATTGGGGCGGTGCACTCGGTGGTATTTGCTGGCTTTTCCGCCACCGCCATTGCCGACCGCGTGAACGACGCTCAGGCTACCACCGTGCTCACGTCCGATGGCCTCAACCGCGGCGCCCGCCAGATTCCGGTGAAGCGCGTGGTAGACGAGGCGCTCGAAACCTGCCCCAGCGTGCGCCGCGTGATTGTGGTTGAGCACCTGGGCTGGCCCGTGCACATGGAAGAAGGCCGTGATGTGTGGTACCACGAGGAAGCATTGGAAGCAGAAAAGTCCTGCCCGGCCGAGGAAATGGACGCCGAGGACATGCTTTTTATCCTCTATACCTCCGGCAGCACCGGCAAGCCCAAAGGCGTGGTGCATACCCAAGCCGGCTATATGGTGTGGGCTGACTACACGTTTCGCAATGTGTTTCAGGTGCAGGAAAACGACATATACTGGTGCACCGCTGATATTGGCTGGGTCACCGGACACAGCTACCTGCTCTATGGCCCGCTCTTGAGTGGCGCCAGCACGCTTATGTTTGAGGGCGTACCAACTTATCCTAGCGCGGGCCGCTTCTGGGAAGTAATTGACAAGCACGGCGTGAATATCTTCTACACGGCCCCAACCGCCATCCGGTCGCTGATGGCCACGCCCCTTGATAACGTGCTCAGCTACTCCCTCGATTCTCTCCGCATTCTGGGCACCGTGGGCGAGCCCATCAACGTGGAAGCCTGGGATTGGTACCATACCCACGTGGGCAAGGAGCGCTGTCCCATTGTGGATACATGGTGGCAAACCGAAACCGGCGGCATCATGATTTCGGCGCTGGGGAGCATTTCTCCACTCAAACCGGCCCACGCCGGCCAGCCCTTGCCCGGCGTGCAGCCCGTGCTGCTAACCCAGGAAGGAAAGGAAATTGAAGGCAACGAAGAGGAGGGCTATTTGGCCATTAAGTATCCGTGGCCGGGCATGATTCGCACCACCTACGGCGACCATGAGCGCTGCCGCCAAACCTATTTTGGCGCTTACCCCGGCTACTACTTCACCGGCGACGGCGCCCGCCGCGATAAGGACGGACTGTACCGCATCATCGGCCGCGTCGATGACGTGATCAACGTATCGGGCCACCGCTTTGGTACGGCCGAAATCGAGAATGCCATCAACGAAAACGCCTATGTGGTAGAGTCGGCGGTTGTGGGGTACCCGCACGATGTAAAAGGGCAGGGCATCTATGCCTTCGTTATTTGCGGCGAGCCCGTGAAGCCCAACCAACTGTCGCATGTAGAAGCCAGCATTATTGAAACCGTGGTGGCCGAAATCGGTAAAATTGCTAAGCCCGACAAGATTCAGATTGTGTCGGGCTTGCCCAAAACGCGCTCCGGCAAAATCATGCGCCGCATTCTGCGCAAAGTGGCGGAGGGCGAAATCAGCAACCTCGGCGACACCACCACCTTGCTCGACCCCGGCATCGTAGAAGAAATTATTGCCGGAAAGAAGTAATAATGCTTTAACTCAGGTTAGGTAACTCCATAAAAAAGCCCCCCAGAACTGCTCTGGGGGGCTTTTTTAGCAACTTGGAATTCTACAACGCGTGCGTTTCAGAATAACCGCGGTAGCCTTTCTTATACCCCTTGATCTTGCGTGAGCCCTTGTTCTTCTTGGAATCGGAACTCAGGAAAATCACCACACCCGCCGTAACCGCCGCAATGGCAGCCATCTTGGTCACGAAGGCGGTGCGGTTGTACTTCCACTCCACGGCATAGCCTTTTTCGGCAAAAATATTCGGGATTGTGCCCTTAGAGAAGTCTTCCAGGATGCCTTCCACCACGTTTACGCGGTCGGCAACCAGCAGGGGCAGCCAGTGGCGATATTCATTTTCGCTGTAGTTGAAGGCGAAGCGCCGGATCATGCCGCTCAGCCCACCGGGCGGCACGGTAGTTCCATAAACGGTCGTTACGCGGGGCCGCTCATTCGACTTCAGCACCTCCGTATCATCATGCTGCATCGGCGTGGGGTGCGAGTGGCTGTCAGGGTCCTGCGACACGTTCATCCGATTTCGCATGGGGTAGGTAGGGTCGTTCTTTGGGTCCGCATCTACACCCCAGCCTTTAATCTGCTTGTAATCCTTTATCGTATTTTCCATGATCAGTCGGCTTTACTTGTTAGCGGATGGGGGAATCATAACAGTCTTGATGCAATTATCCAGCTTCGCGGAGAACATACGGTAGCCGTCGGCTACTTCCTCCAGCGGAATGCGGTGGGTAATAATTGCTTTTGGGTTGAGCGTGCCGTTCATCACATGATCAATCAGGCGCGGCAGCAGGCGCTTCACTGAGGTCTGGTTGCCCCGCATGGTGAGGCCTTTGTTCATCATATTCCCGATGGGCACCAGGTTATCGGTGGGGCCGTACACGCCCACAACCGACACAACGCCGCCTTTCTTCGCGGAGTTGATAGCCCAGTGCAGCGCCGTGGCCGAACCAGCCTGAAGCAATCCTTTACGACCCGTAATGGTCTGCATAGGGTCGCCGGATGCTTCGGCCCCGACGGCGTCAATCACGCAGTCGGCACCCATCCAGTCGGTTATTTTCTTGATAAACAGCACCGGGTCGCCGATCTCATCGAAGTTATACACCTCGCAAGGGGCATAATCACGCACGAATTCTAAGCGGTAGTCAACATTATCGAGCACAATAACACGGCCGGCGCCAAACAGCCACGCACAGCGGGCCGCCATAATACCAACCGGGCCAGCACCAAATACCAGTACTGTATCGCCTTGCTGAATACCCGCCATTTCGGCTGCTTGGTAGCCGGTGGGCACTACGTCCGTGAGCAGCACAGCATCATCCGGGTCCATGCCGGCCGGAATAACCGTTGGGCCTACGTTGGCATAAGGTACGCGAGCATATTCTGCCTGGCCGCCATCAAAGCCGCCAGCCGTATGCGAGTAGCCAAAAATGGCCCCCACGGCCGTTGCCATGGTATTCGATTCGTGGCAGTTGCCAAACATGTTCTGCTTGCAGAAGTGACATTCGCCGCAAGCAATATTAAAGGGTACCAGTACTTGGTCGCCCACCTTAATCTTAGTTACATCGGGGCCAACTTCCTCCACTATCCCTACAAACTCGTGCCCGAAGGTCGAACCCACACGGGTGTCGGGTACGTTGCCGTTGTATAAGTGCAGGTCCGACCCACAGATACAGGTACGGGTTACCCGCACAATCGCATCCTGTGGATGCTTGATTTCGGGCATTGGTTTTTGAACGGCACGGACCCTTTTAGGGCCCCGGTATTCCATAGCTAGCATACGTTGGTGGTTTTGGAGAGTGGTAAATGGGGCGCTGGACCGCCAGGGTTTTTTCAGGAATTGTGCTTGCTGAAAAGTCCTATGTCGGCAGTAGATAGTACTGACCTCGCCGACTAAAGTTGCGCACGCTGGCTTCGCTAAGCGCAAATTCGGTTTTGTTTAATGAAGCCAGATAGCTGGCCGGCAACGCAAAACCCCGCTACGGCAGCCCGCAACGGGGTTTTACTGGGCCAAAGAATCTAAGTAACCCAAGTGGCGGTATCTAACCGTAGAATCAAATGATTGCTGGTAAAATCCTCCCGCTTACTTCCCCAAAACCCACGCGCACGCCGTCTTTCTCTGCGAAGCCACGCATCGTTACCGTGTCGCCATCCAGCAGAAACTTGCGCTCAGATCCATCGGCCAACGGCACCGGGCGAGTGCCCTTCCAGGCCAGTTCCAGCATCGAGCCCAGCGAGTCGGGCGTAGAGCCGCTGATGGTACCGCTGGCGTAGAGGTCGCCTACTTGCAGGTTGCAGCCGTTGCTCGTCTGGTGGGTGAGCTGCTGGGCCATGCTCCAGTACATATGCCGGAAGTTGGTTTGGCTCACCACCGTCTGGGGGGCATTTTCGGGCTGAATGGCTACTTCCAGATTAATGTCAAAGTTGTGCGCATCCAGCTGGCGCAGATACAGCAGCGGCTCCGGCTCCTGCACTGGGCCAGCCGTGCGGAAGGGCTCGAGCGCATCCAGCGTCACGACCCAGGGCGAAATGCTGCTGCCGAAGCTTTTGCCCAGAAATGGCCCCAGCGGTACGTATTCCCACGCCTGAATATCGCGGGCGCTCCAGTCGTTGAACAGCACCAAGCCAAAAATATGCTCTTCGGCGTACTGTATCGGCACCGGGGAGCCTAACTCCGTAGAGCGCCCACTTACAAAGGCTACCTCCAGCTCAAAGTCGAGCTGCTGCGAGGGCCCAAAAGTAGGTGCCTCCGCATCGGGAGCTTTGCGCTGCCCATTAGGCCGACGAATCGGCGTACCCGACACCACAATACTGCTGGCACGCCCATGATAACCAATCGGAATGTGGCGCCAGTTGGGCAGCAAGGCATTATTCGGGTCGCGGAACATGGTGCCCACGTTGGTCGCGTGCTCAATACTGGAGTAGAAATCGGTGTAGTTGTTGGGCTTCACGGGGCGCAGCATTTCCACCTCGCTCTGCCGTAGCAGACAGGCCCGCATCGCTTCTTCCTCGCGCAGAGCCGGATTGTCGTGGCGCAGCAATTCACTTACGCGCTGGCGCACAGCCCGCCAAGTAGGCCGCCCCATGGCAATGAACGCGTTCAACGACCGCCGCCGAAACACCTTCGGCTGAGCCGGCCCCAAGTCCAGATCTTCAAAAAAGCCATACTGACAAACTGCGTACAAATCCAGCACATACTCGCCGATGGCTACACCCAGGCGCGTACCTCGCTCCGGCGTTTCAAACACGCCAAACGGCAGATTCTGAATCGGGAAATCACTGGTGGGCGGAATATCAATCCAGGAGCGGAGGGTGGGGTCGTTGGGGTTGGCCATGGAGCGGATGCTTGGTAGGAGGAGGGGCAAAGGTAGAGCCACTCGCTGAAGGGCGTGCAACCTGAACTGAAGTTTAGGTGAAGCCAGTGAAACCGGCTACCTTGGGCTACACCTCCTACTGTTAAATACCGCTAAGGTTTTGGAAGGATTACCAGTTTCTATCATGCCATTGTAAGTATGACATCCGCTACTCCGTTTATTCTCTTTAGCGGAAATATAGATGTTGATTGAATTTAACACCAGACTAACAATAAGGAAAGTCAATGGAAAATATAATTTACCTTTTTCCTCTATTTTTTATTAGCATATGGATATTTGTTACCTGTATTATTTCCAAATTCGGTTGGAGTGATCTTGTCTTACACTATAAAGCAAATGATGAATTTGTTGGCAAGCGGATAGGATTGATTTCCGCTTCGATAAATAGCGCTAATTATAATAATTCACTTCTACTAAAGTATAACAGTGAGGGCATTTACCTAAAACCCATCTTTTTATTTCATTTGTTTCATGACCCAATACTTATTCCTTGGAAGGATATAAAGGAGGTGCGAGACAAGAAATTTATTTTTTTAACTTTAAAGAGTTGATTATTGGAGACCCTCTTGTTGCTGTAATAAAACTTAACGAAGCAACCTCTCCTAAGATAGAAAGGATATTTTATCACACTACTCAAAATAAAGACTTCAACTGCCGTGAGGTTAGCACCGCGTAACTCGTGACCAGCCATGCCGGGAGGCTGCCGCGCCAGAACTACCACGCCGCCCGGACTTTTCCAGGCGGAGCAGTTTCGGTTTGCCGCTGCTGCGGCAGTGGAGGTACAACCTCCACCTCAAGGCGAGTCACGAGCTACAAACTCGCGCCAGTGGAGGAATTTTAACAAGCGTTAGCTTAAGCCAAAATTGATAAAGGATGTACATAAAACGCTATTACAGTCTGTGGATGACAATTCGGTGGTCGCGAAAATCGCTGCTGTATGGGTTGCTTTATTCCGCAGCGATAATTATTGTGTATGAAACCACGCATATTCCCTTTGCCTTGCCTTGGCAGCCCATTTCGGTCATTGGCATTGCGGTGGCCTTTTTCCTGAGCTTTAAAAACAACAGTTCCTACGATCGAACCTGGGAGGCGAGAAAAATATGGGGGAAAATTATCAATGACAGCCGCACGTTCGCGACGGCCATCCTGACCATGCCGGGGCAAGAGATAAGCAATGAATGGAAGAAAACAACCATCCATCGTCACTTGGCCTGGCTGCTGGCTCTCAAGCATAATATGCGAAAAGGAAGAACCTGGGAGCACAATGAGGCTATTGAAAAGCTGGATTTTACGCCAAACTTCAGAAAGGAGTGCCAGGATGGAATGGAGCCTGAGATAGCGCCCTATTTATCGGCCGAGGAATTTAGCCAGCTCAAAAAGTACACGAACATTCCCAGCCAGATTTTGAAAAACCAAAGCCGCGAAATCGAGCGTTTATTTCACAGCGGGCAATTATCCGATTACAAGCATGTGTGGCTCCATACCCTCATAGGCAGTCTGTATGACGCGCAGGGGATGACGGAGCGCATTAAAAATTTTCCTTTCCCCCGGCAGTATGCCTCCACCGGGCTATGGATTATGTATATTTTTTGTGCGCTTATCCCTTTCGGGCTGCTTGACATATTTGAGCAATCACGCGCTTTACATTACTGGCTTACCATTCCTTTTTCCACGGTCATCATTTGGTTGTATTTTCTGGTGGACAGAATAGGCGACTACTCGGAAAACCCGTTTGAGGCGGCGTATAATGATGTGCCTATTTCTTCCATTGCCCGCACTATAGAAATTGATCTGCGGGAAATGTTGGATGAAGAAAATATACCTGCGCCTTATCCAGTAGAAAATGGCTTTCTGCTATAACCTCCCAACTGGGGCGAGTTTAACGTAGTGTAACTCGTGACCAGTCATGTTGGGAGTCTGCGCCTTCCCCGCTAGAACGACCACGCCGCACGAATTTCTCTAAGCGGCACGGTCAACGTTTGCCGCTGTTGCGGTAGTGGAGGTATAACTTCCACTTTGAAGTTAGGAACGAGCTACAAGCTCGCGCCAGTATTGTCAATAGAAATTAAAGACCATCGATAAATATGAGATTTTTAACTGAAAATAAATAAAAATGGGAATAATAATTCTGCCTTTTTTACTCGGGGGGCTGATAATCTCACTAATGGCTTTAATTGACACTTTTAAGCTTATTATGGATAAAGAAATTGCAATGAGGGAAATTGTGTTCGGACTCCTGATTACAGTCGTGATATTCGGATTTATCTCATTGTCCTACGTTATAGAAGGAAGAGCTTGGGGGTTGAGTCCTGCATTTAGACTTCCTATTTGTATGATTTTTATTCCTTTTGGAATTTACACTGTGGTCAAATCGAGTAATAATGCAAAGACTAAATATTTTTCGCGATTACTTCTAGTAAGTATAGGACTAAGCGGCGTATTGGGTTTAGTATTCAATGAAGTGTTTTTTGACCTAATTGACTATTTAGGAATTGAAAAGTACTATTAATAGATTAAAAAAATTGACATTATTCTCTGACTTTTCCTTGATTTGATTTAGCACAAAGTCTTAAACATAACCTTCCCAAATCCCCCAAACCACTACGCCCCGCTTCCGCCGAAATCGGCAGGAGCGGGGCGTGTTTAGTACAAGCAGTAAAACCTAAAACTGCGGCGTAGGGACGGGGGTGGGGGGCAAAGGGTGACCGGTTTGGCCGGCGGGCTGCTCTTCCATCGGTGTGGCGTTGGTCGCTTCCACCGACCGAATCTCGGGTACCGCTTTCTTCACCGATTCTTCCACGCCGGCTTTCAGCGTCATCGGCGACATGGGGCAGGTACCGCAGGCGCCGAGCAGCTCCAGTTGGAGCACCATATCGTCGGTGATGTTGAGCACGCGCACGTTGCCTCCGTCGGCGGCCAGGTAGGGACGAATAGTGTCCAGGGCCTGCTCGATGCGGGAGAGGAGCGGATGTTCTTCGACGGCAACAGAATGTGTCATGAATCGCAAATTAACGCTGATTTCTATGATTTCGCTGATTACGAATAATCCAGCAACGAGAAATCAGCGGAACAAAAGTAAGGTTTTTAGCTGGTTAAGAACCAACCAAAGACGGAGTTGGGAAGTTCGGCCGTAGCCTGAGTTAGGAGAGAAAACGGCCGAACTGCCTGCCTTAGCGGTTCATTTCGACAACCTGCGTGCGGGGCGTCACGGCGTTGCGGATAGAAATCTGGCGGGCAACTTCTTCGGCTACCTGCTCAAATACAGCTGCGGCGGGCGTGCCTTCCTGGGTAATAGCAGGCGTGCCCTGGTCGCCGGTTTCGCGGATGCTCTGCACCAGCGGAATCTGGCCCAACAGGGGTACTTCGTGCTTTTCAGCCAATTTTTGCCCCCCACCTTCGCCGAAGATGAAGTACTTGCTGTCGGGCAGCTCGGCGGGCGTAAACCACGCCATGTTCTCAATCACGCCCAGCACCGGCACGTTGATCTGGGGCTGGCGGAACATCTGCAAGCCCTTCTGCGCATCGGCCAGCGCTACTTTCTGGGGCGTGGTCACGATGAGGGCGCCTGTCACGGGCACGGTTTGAACCAGCGTCAGGTGAATGTCGGAGGTTCCGGGGGGCATATCGATGAGCAAGTAATCTAACTCACCCCAATCGACCTCCGAGATAAACTGCTTGAGCGCCGACGAAGCCATAGGGCCGCGCCACACAATAGCGTTATCACTGGGGGCCAAAAAACCAATGCTCATCAGCTTGACGCCGAACTTCTCAATGGGCAGAATAAGGTTTTTGCCTTCCGGCGTCTGGAATACGTGGGGGCGATGATCCTCCACGCCAAACATAGTGGGCATGCTCGGGCCGGAAATATCGGCGTCGATCAGGCCTACTTTGGCGCCGGTGCGGGCCAGGGCAATAGCCAGGTTGGCGGTTACGGTGCTTTTGCCCACGCCACCTTTGCCCGAGGCAATGGCGATGATATTTTTTACCCCGCTCAGAATAGCCGAGTTGGCCGCCCGCGCGGTCGTCACGCGGGAAGTGAGGTTCACATTTACCACCGCGTTTTTGTCGACCATGGTATGGATGGCGCGCACGCAGGCGTTGTGAATCAGCTCTTTAAGCGGGCAGGCGGGAGTAGTGAGAATGACGGAGAACGAGACGTTCAGGCCGTCGATGCGCACGTCCTCAATCATGTTGAGCGTCACCAGGTCTTTGCCTAGATCGGGCTCTTCCACGTAGCTGAGGGCACGCAGTACGTCTTCTTGGGTAATAGCCATAAGTTCAGGATTCAGGATGTAAAGATAACCCGGAAATCCTGGCTTGAGTTTAGGCAAGCGGATATTGATTGAAGTACCGCTGAGGTTTGGCCCGGCGCACGAGGGCTGCCAGCAAACCAAGCCGCGCGAGTTGCAATTGGTCGCCAAAAAAGCCCCCCATCCAGTTACTCCCAGATTATTGCCGGCGTAGTCTGCACCACTTCCTTGCCGCTTTCCAGACGGATGCGCAGCTCGAATTGCTGCTGAGCGTTGTCGCGGGGCTTGGGACTGATGCGCAGGCTGACGGGGCCACTTAAATCATCGCCCTTCCACCTGTTAATTGAATCAGGGAGTTGCACCACTGAAAATTCAAGCGTGTCACGCACGTTGCGGTGGTTGCGGCAGCGCGCAAACTGGTTGAGCGACTGCCCGGCGGCTATGCCATTGAAAAGGCCAGTACTGGTGAGCGTAACGTCTATTATCGGATCTTTCACGCCTTTGCTGCCGTAGTCTTCCACGCAAGAGAAGGCTAATGCCTGCTGCGTAAATAGAGGCCTCATGGGCGCGACAGCTACGTAATCATAGCGCAACCACATGCTGGCAAATAACTCTGGCGCGGCTGTGCGCGCCCCACTCGTAAGTGCTGGTACATTAAAGGGCGGCATGTTCGGATTGGGCTCTGATAAATCAAAACTAAACTCTCGCAAGAGAGCGTAGTCGGGTAAGTCACACTTGAAAAAGCAGCTGGTTGGCACCAGTCCTGTGAACACGAGCAGCAATAAACCGATAAATACCCTTCTGAACATATAGATATAGTAAAGACGCTTTAACCTCCAAAGCTCCTTTAAAAGTAAGCAAACTTTCTGGGGGGCAAATCTATACTTAACAGACTCTGGCCAAGGGTGAAACGGCGGCTGGCGGCAGCTATGATTGCCGGGTGAGAGCCCAAGCCGGCGCAGCGTATTACTTCCGGAACGGAGCAGTAGTATCTTTGCCTTCATGGCTCGCATTCCCAAAGAAACGATTGATCAAATTCTGCATATAGCCGACATCGTGGAGGTGGTCGGCGACTTTGTGAGCCTTAAGCGCAAGGGCCAGAATATGTGGGCCTGCTGTCCGTTTCATAACGAAAAGTCGCCCTCGTTTTCGGTGGCGCCGGCCAAGGGGCTCTACAAGTGCTTCGGCTGCGGCAAGGCCGGCGGCGTGGTGCAGTTCATCATGGATATTGAGGGCAGCAGCTACGTGGAGGCCCTCAAGTATCTGGCGAAAAAGTATGGGATTGAGATTCAGGAGGAAGAGAAAACACCGGAGCAGCAGCTTGTTCAGAACGAAAAAGACTCCCAATACATCATTTCCAACTGGGCCAAAGACCACTACCATAAGCTCCTGCTGGAGTCGGAGGAGGGCCAGAGCATCGGGCTGAGCTATTTGCGCCAGCGTGGCCTGAACCAGCAGACCATTCAGACCTTCGAGCTGGGCTACTCCCTTGATTTGTGGGACGACTTGCTGAAAGCGGCCGAAAAAGCCGGCTTTGAGCGGAAGTATCTGGAAAAAACGGGCCTCGCCGTCAAAAAAGAGGGCGAGCAGGGCCAGGACACCGGCCGGCGCTACGACCGGTTTCGGGGCCGCGTCATGTTCCCGATTCATAATGTAGCGGGCCGCACCATTGGCTTCGGAGCGCGCACGCTCAAGGCCAACGACAAGACGGCCAAGTATTTAAACTCGCCCGAGTCGGATATTTACCATAAGTCGGATGTGCTGTACGGCATGTACCAGGCGCGGCAGGCTATTCGGGCCGAGGAAACGTGCTATCTGGTGGAAGGCTACCTTGATGTGCTCAGTCTGCACCAGGGCGGCATCAAGAACGTGGTGGCCTCATCGGGTACCTCGCTCACCGAGAGCCAGATACGCCTTATTGCCCGCTACACCGATAACGTAACGGTGCTCTACGACGGCGACGCGGCCGGCATCCGGGCGTCCTTACGCGGCATCGACCTGATTCTGGAAGGCGGCCTGAACGTGCGCGTGGTGCTCTTCCCCGACGGCGACGACCCCGACAGCTACATCCGCAAAGTAGGCGACCAGCGCTTCCGCGAGCACCTCGAAAACCACAGCAAGGACTTCATCAGCTTCAAAACCGATCTCGTAGCCCGCGAAGCTGCCCAGGACCCGGTGAAGAAAGCCGAAGCCATCCGCGACGTGCTCCAGAGCATTGCCAAAGTGCCCGACCCGATTAAGCGGCAGGTGTTCTTGCAGCAGACCTCAGGCACGTTTGGCATTGATGAGCAGGTGCTTATCACGGAGTACAACAAGCTGGTGAAAGGCGCGGTGGGCAAAAATGGCCCCCAAGGTGCGGGCGCGGCAACTGCGGCGCCGGCTACTTCCTCGGCACCCCGAAACCAGTCGGCACCGACTAGCTTTCGCCCACTCTCGCTGGAGGAGGAAGCCGAGGCAGCCATGTACGGCGCCCCGCCCGACGCATTTGCCCCCCAGACGCTGGATGGAGGCCCGGCCGAGGAGCTGGAGCCCGTGCCCGACGTGCTGCAAGCCTGCGAGCGGGAAATTGTGCGCCTGATTCTGCTGTATGCGCCGCAGCAGTTGGCCAATGAGGTAAGCGTGGCCCAATACCTGTTTGGGCAGCTGGAAGAAAACGTGTTCCTCACGCCGATCTACGCCGATTTGCTGCACCTGTGCCGTACCGAGATGGAGCAGGGTCGCTGGCCCGACGTACGCACCCTCATTCAGCACGGTCGCGGCGATATTCGCCAACTGGTGAGTGACTTAGCTACTGAAAAGTACGAGCTGAGCCCCAACTGGACCACCCACCAAATTTACGTGCCCCGCGAAATTGACTTGCTTCAGCAAGCCTGCGACAACGCTGTGCTGCGCCTCAACAAATGCACCGTGCAGCGCGAACTGGCCACCCGCCTCGACGCCCTGCGCCAGCCCATGAACGAAGCTGACCTGATGGAAACCCTGCACGCTATCAAGCTACTCAAGCAGATGGACAACCAGCTGGGCGGCATGCTGGGCACGGTCATTCCGCGCAGCGGGTAGGCGAGTAGTTTACAAGGTTTATCGAGTTTTTGCTGATGCAGCGCGGGCTCTGGAGTATTACCGTTACTAATGACATTCTCCTTCTGAGTCATTTATTTATCATAATGGCCGTGGCTGTTGCAAAAGTAGAGCAGGAGCCAACGAAAGGGCGCAGGTGCTGGGAGCGCGATTCCCCACCCGCCGGGCTGGCAGGAGCTAGAGCGCAGACACTTCTTCAGGTTATAGGCCATGGCGGCCAGATACATGACTTTCGCGGCCCCGGCTTGGCCTTTCTTGCTGAGGTGGCGCAGGCCATAGTAAGTGATCAAGCTACCCAGGACCGGTTCGACGGTCGCGGAGCGAAGCCGCCGCATGCCTTTGCCGACTCGAGTGGCTAGGCGTTCCAACATGCGCTCGTAGTGGGCTTTGTAGGGCGTATGATGCAGCCGCTTCTCCTTGGCCTTTTTGCCCTTGCACTGCTCGGCTACCGGACAGATCTTGCACTCCCTGGCCTGGGCCATGTAACGTTTCTTCGGGTTACCCTGCGGATCGACAAAGATCTTATTAAACGGTAGTTGTTTGCCCTGACGGCAGGTATAGCTGTCTGTAGCGGCATCGTAGGTAAAGCCCGCGTGCTCGCTTTTATACCCGCCATGGGCCGGAATGTAGCCCGTCAGGCCCCGCACCTCCAACTGCTCGTAGTTCTCCCCCGAGCAATAGCCGGCATCGGCCACAACAATGGTCATTCCCCTCCCAAGGGTGTTCAACCGCTGCTGGGTCGCGTCGACCATGGCGAGCAGATAGCGGCTGTCGCGCCAGTCGGCTAGGTCGGCATGGATGTGGGTGATGACATGCTGCGCCGTATCGACGCTCACACTCGCCGTATAGGCTAAGATGCGGGGTTTACCCGACTTGAAAGCAATCCGTGCCTCGGGATCAGAAGGGCTGTAGTGCGTGAGATTGCTGACGAGTCGCCCCGGTTTGTTGGGCGCGGCTTTGAGGATCGCGGCGTGGAAGCGCTGGATATGCTTTAACCGGTCGGGCGTCGCCGTGATGCGCGGCGCTTGGCCCTCATCATCCCTGGTGGGGCCCGCCTGGGCCGCCCCGCGGGAACGCTTGGGCTGGAGGCGGCTCATCGAGGCATTGGCTTTGATGTAGGCCGAGTCCATGACTTGGGTATGGCCACTGACCAGGCCCTGCTGAATACACAAACCGACAATGTGGGTAAAGCAGGCTTCGAAAACCGATACGGGCAGGCGTTGCCGGGTCCGCGAGACGGTGCTATGCCAGGGCAGCGGCTGCGCCAGGTCATAGCCCAAAAAAGCGCGGATGCCTAGATGCAGTTGGGCCAGCTCCAGGAGCTTCCGATCCGAGGTGATATTTTCTAAGTGCCCGACCAGCAGCAGCTTGACGAACACCACGGGATCGAGCGAGGGCCGCCCGCCCGTGCTGTAAAAAGGGGCGAACAGGGGCCGCACGAAGCTGAAATCGACGGTCCGCAGCAGTTGCTGGTAGAAATGGCGCGCGGGCACCAACTTCATCAGCGAAGTCCGAATGGGGTGAAAGCCGAGCATACGCTACCAACCCCGCACACTCTCAGGAAGTTGACTTTTGCAACAGCCACAGACCTTATACGACCTTAAGGGTGTTTAGAAGGTTAGCCATAATTGACGCTTGATTCTAACCTATCTAAAAATCCAATCATGGTTTCTATAAAAAGCAGCTATAAACAGCAGCCAGACGGTCAGGGCGTAATAAACCAGAAAGACGAGTACTGCTGGGATCCGCCTACTAACTGGAAACCGGTCATACTTAGCAAGGATCTTTTCATACCTCTTATTCAGCAGGTAATAGGCTATCGTGCCCAGAACTATAACCGCTGAAAAGAGCCATTTATATTCCGGTCGGAACCAGGGACTGGCATCCCAATCTAGGAGGCGCTCCAGTACGAACGTCACGGAAAGCGCATTCATAAAGACGCACGTGGCCACGGGACTGCAGCCTCCTAGTGCGGGAACACCCGCCCAACTATTCGAGCGGATAGCCGCCTGGTAGCTGGTATAAAATAAGAAGCCGTACACCTAGTTAAATGGATTGAATAGTAAGTATCATTAGTCTTGTCCTATCGCCGTCTGGCTAGAAGGCGTCCACATAGGGCTGGTAGTAGTGAAAAATGACTTAGCCATTCACAATTTACCAACCAAAAAAGGACAGGCCTTCTCCTTTTTCTACCTTCTCGTCCTTGAATTTAACGAAGAAGAGTGCTCGCCTTACTTCCCTTGTTTATTCGCGGAAAATTCGCTTAACGTAATGCTAGTTATACCCAGCGTCTCAATTTAACAATAGTTGCAAACTCATTAAAGCCACACTCAAAAATAGAAAGCTACCAGTTTTATTCTTGCTGTAAGTCATCTGCTGGAACGAAAGCATACATACACTCTCCGCGTAGGTCGATACTGGAGAAGCCCAATTACGAACAACTACCGAAGGGCATCGGAAGCACTTGGTCGGCGGGGCGTTCTGTGTAGCTTTGCGGACTTATTATTGTGCATGTGGAAGCGTCTTAACCTGAACCGATTACTGTTCGCCTTGCTGCTGACAGTTATCAGCTTGGGTACCGGCATTATCGGCTTCATTGCCATCGAGGGGTATAGCTTGCTCGATGCCCTCTATATGACGATGATCACCGTATCAACGGTTGGTTATGGCGAAGTGCATCCCTTGTCATCGGCCGGGCGGCTATTTGTTTCGATTTACATATTCTTCAACCTGCTGGTTGTTGCCTACCTTTTGTCGGTGCTCACCACCTACATTTTCGAGGGTGGGTTGCTCAATGCCTTTGCTATGTTTCGTTCCGACCAGGAGATTAGTCATTTAGAAGGCCATGTAATTGTGTGTGGATTCGGCCGCAATGGGAGCAAGGCATATGATGAGTTGAGGGCCAGCGGTACGCAAGTAGTTATAATTGAGCTCGATGAAGTGCTACTTAAAACGGCTGCCGAAATTAGCAAAACAACCCTGCTATCCGTCTTAGGCGACGCTACCGACGACAATACGCTCCGCGCCGCTGGCGTAGACCGCGCTCGGGCTCTCATTACGGCCCTTCCCAAAGACACCGATAATGTATTTGTGGCTCTTACGGCCCGTGAACTGAACCCAAACATTCGCATTATTGCCCGGGCCAGTGCCAAAACCAGTGAGCGGAAGCTGTTGCGCGCCGGCGCCAACTCGGTCGTCATGCCTGATGAGATAGGGGGCTCGCATATGGCCAATCTTGTGATTCGCCCCGAAGTCATTCGGTTTCTGGACATGATTTCGGGCTTGGGGCCTAATAAGCTGCGTTTGGAAGAGCTGCGTCTGGAAGACCTTAAGCCAGAATGGCACGCCCGTAGCATCCGAGAGCTGGACATTTTTGCCCAGACGGGTGCTACGGTTATCGGGCTCAAACACCGCAATGACAAGATGGAAGTAAGCCCCAACCCCGACATCGTGCCCACGCTGGGTGATGTGCTGCTGGTTTTGGGTACAGATGAGCAGGTGTACGAGCTTATTCGCCTGTTTCGGGCCTAAGCCACCTGCCAGCTTGGCCGCCTGTGGGTTCTTTGTAGCTTTGCGACTTCTGATTAATATATAATTTTCATAATACTTCCTGTGCATATCCTGCAGCTTTGTCCGCGCGTGCCGTTTCCGCCTCATGATGGAGGCGCTATTGCCATGTACGACGTAGCTGCTGGCCTGGCCCGGGCCGGACATCAGGTAACGGTGCTGGCCGCCAACACGCCTAAGCACCAACAGTCTGCGGAAGTATTAAGCCACCTGCCCCGCGTGCGCCTGCTCACAGTACCCGTTGATACGCGTCTGAACCCCGTGAAAGCGCTGAAAAACCTATTTCTGGGCAACCTGCCTTACAATGTGGAGCGCTTTGTAAGCCAGCAGATGGTAGCGGAGCTAACACAGCTGCTCCGCACAGAACGCTTCGACGTGGTGCAGGTAGAAGGCACTTTTGTAGCCTGGTACGTGGATGTTATCCGGGCCGAAGCCCCCAACCTGCCGGTGGTGCTACGCGCTCATAATGTGGAGCATACCATCTGGAAGATGCTGGCTGAGCGGGAGCGCAATCCTATTAAAGCCGTGTATCTGCACCATTTGGCCAATGGGCTGAAGCGCTTCGAGGAAAAGTATCTGCCGCGCTTTAATGCCGTGGCCGCTATTACGGCTCCTGACCAGCGCCGCCTCCGGGCCATGGGCTGCCCTGAGCCGGTTGTGTTCGTGCCGGCCGGCGTAGATTTGAGTCGGTTTCAGATTGATTCCGCGATTCAGCCCAAACCCAAAACCCTGTTTATGATTGGCTCGCTGAACTGGCTGCCCAATCTGGAAGGGTTCGACTGGTTTCTGACCAATGTGTGGCCCTACGTGCACGAGCGAATGCCGGAGCTGGAGCTACATATTGCCGGCAAGGATACACCCGAGCGCATCATGCGGCTAAAGGGCGGCAACGTGTTTGTGCATGGCTTTGTGGAGTCGGCAGCGGAGTTTATGCAGCGCTACGAAATCATGATTGTGCCCTTGCTGAGCGGCGGCGGCATGCGCATCAAGATTATTGAGGGCATGGCGTTGGCGAAGTGTATAATCAGTACCGGCCTGGGTTCTGAAGGTATCAGCGTGCGCAACGACCACGATATTGTGCTCTGTGATGAGCCCAGCGAGTGGATCAACCGTATCGAGAGCTATTACAAGGGCGAGCTGAATCAGGTCAAAATTGGGCAGGCCGCCCGCCAAACCATCCTGAGCACGTATGATAATCTTCAGGTAGTAAACCACTTTGTAGACTTGTATCGCAGCTTGGCTGCCTCCGGCGTCTAAATTTGCCCCCCATGAAGCTGCTCGTCCTGCTGTCCCGGTTTCCCTACCCGCTTGACAAGGGCGACAAGCTGCGTGCCTTCCACCAGCTCCGCTACCTGGCTCAGCGCCATGAGATTTGCCTGTTTGCCCTCACCGATGAGCCCGCATCGGCGTCGGCGCTGGCAGCCGTAACGCCGCTTTGCGCCGGTGGGCTGCACGTTCACCACCTGCGCCGGCCTCGCATCGGTCTGAACATGACCCGCGCCCTGGCCAGTGGGCTGCCATTGCAGGTGGGCTACTTTCACAATGCTGCCGCCCAGCGCCACCTCAATCAGCTAATCACCCAGTTTCAGCCCGACCACGCCTACTGCCAGCTGATACGTATGGCCGAATACCTGCGCCCCCACACGCAGCGCCTGCCCTGCACCCTCGATTATATGGATGTGTTTTCGGCTGGTATGCTGCGCCGGGCCGAAAAAGCCCCCCAGTGGCAGCGGCCGGTGTTTCAGCTTGAAGCCCAGCGCTTGCGTACCTACGAGGCGGCGGCGTTTGAGTGGTTTCGCCATCACACCATCATTTCCGACCAAGACCGCCAACTCATCGACCACCCACGGCGGGCCGAGATTGAGGTGGTGCTGAACGGAATCGATACCAGCTATTTTCGGCCCGTGCAAAGCAAAAAAGAATACGAGATTCTGTTTTGCGGCAACATGAACTACCATCCGAACGTGGATGCTGCCGTGTTTTTGGCCGAGGAAATTCTGCCCCTCGTTCGCCAAAGCCACCCGAAAGCTCGCCTGCTGATTGCGGGCACCACCCCAGCGGCGCGGGTGCAGGCACTGGCCTCACTGGCCGTTACGGTCAGCGGCTGGCTCTCCGACATTCGGGAGGCGTATGCGGCGGCCGGCGTTTTTGTGGCGCCCATGCGCGTGGGCACGGGCCTGCAAAACAAACTGCTCGAAGCTATGGCCATGCGCTTGCCCTGCGTGACTACGCCGCTGGCAAACAATGCCTTACGCGGTACGGTAGGAGAGCATTTGCTGGTTGGTCAAACGGCGGCGGAGCTGGCCGCGCACATCAGCGACCTGCTCACGAAGACCGAACGGGCAAAAGTATTGGCTCAACGGGGCCTGGAGTTCGTGCGCGACAACTATAACTGGGCCACGGCTACCAGCCGATTGGAGCGCCTGTTGGAAAAGCGCTAGGATAAGCACATCGCATTCCTGAATTTAGTTGTAACAGCAACGGGGACTGCCGGCAAAGTTGCTGATTGGCATGACGCCAGAATAAGCTTCTAATCACTTCAACCTCATGAACACGAACTTACGCATTGCCATTCTGGGCTGCGGCAACATGGGGCAGGCTTTTGCAAAAGCGTTTCTGCAATACAACCTCGTGGCCCGCACCGATATGCTCCTGCTGGGCCGCGACGACGCGCATTGCGCGCGCCTGAATGCCACCCAACTGGGGATGCCAACTGCCTTGCTGTCGGCCGAAGTGGGCAGCTACGATGTGGTAATGGTAGCGGTGAAGCCCCAGGATTTTGGTCGGGTAGCCGATGGGCTGCGTCAGGTGCTGCAACCCGAGCAGGTGGTAGTATCCATCATGGCCGGCATCCCGATTGCGCGCTTGCAGCGGGAGCTGAATCACCGGCAGGTGCTGCGAGCCATGCCCAATACGCCGGCCTTGCTGGGAATGGGAATTACGGGGTTTTCGGCCTCTGCCGAGGTAAGCCGCAGCCGGTTGCATCAGGTCGAAAACCTGCTCAACGCCACGGGTCGCTCTATTTTTATGGAAGATGAGAGCTTGCTCGATGCCGTTACGGCCGTGAGTGGCAGCGGGCCAGCCTACTTCTACTATATCGTGCAGGCCATGATGCGGGCCGGGCAGGAAATGGGTTTCTCAGAATCGGTGGCGGGGCTGCTGGTGAAGCAGACCATGCTGGGGGCCTTTCATTTGCTGAACAACTCCGACCAAAGCATCGACCAGCTTATTGCCAACGTGGCCTCCAAAGGCGGGACTACGGAGGCGGCGCTGCGCACGTTCCGGGCGGGCCACCTGGCCGAAACGCTGGTGGATGGCATAAAGGCAGCGCAACAGCGTGCCACTGAGCTGGCAAAAGAATAAACCAGCATAAGTGAGTGAACGCGCAGCTTTCCTCCTTACCCAGGAGGAGCGTTGCTCGTTCGCCCATTTCCTCCCGGAGCCCCATAACTTCAAGCCCCGTAACTTCGTGCTGCCGTTGGCGGTTATTACACCAGCTTTGCCGATGGTTTCTCTGAAAAGCCGACCGCCGCAACATCCTTTAAACTGCATCACCTACGTTCATGCTTAATTCAATAGAAGACGCCATTGCCGATATCCGCGCCGGCAAAGTAGTTATCGTGGTCGACGACGAAGACCGCGAAAACGAAGGCGACTTTATCTGTGCTGCCCGCTGCGCCACGCCCGAAATCGTAAATTTTATGGCCACCCACGGCCGCGGCCTGGTGTGCGCGCCCCTTACCGAAGACCGCTGCGAGGAGCTGGGTCTGGAGCTGATGGTCGGGCGCAATACGGCCCTGCACGCTACGCCTTTTACCGTATCGGTTGACTTGCTCACCCACGGCGTCACGACGGGTATTTCCGCTTCTGACCGCTCCAAGACCATTCTGGCCCTGATTGACCCCACTACCAAGCCGGAAGAGCTAGGTAAGCCGGGGCATATTTTTCCGCTTAAGGCCCGCAAAGAAGGCGTATTGCGCCGCGCCGGACACACGGAGGCGGCGGTAGACTTAGCGCGTCTGGCGGGGTTTGAGCCGGCTGGGGTGCTGGTGGAGATTCTGAAGGAAGATGGCGAAATGGCCCGTCTGCCCGATTTGGAGGAAGTGGCTCGGCGCTGGGATCTGAAGCTGATTTCGGTGCAGGATCTGATCAAGTATCGATTGGCCAAGGAAAGCCTGATTACCCGCGATATCACCGTCAAATTACCCACTCAGTGGGGCGATTTCGACCTGTATGCCTTTACTCAGCGCTCCAACGGGGCTCATCACCTGGCTTTGGTAAAAGGCGACTTAGCCGGCGCGGAGCCACCGCTGGTACGGGTGCATTCTTCCTGCGTAACCGGCGATATTTTCGGCTCGTGCCGCTGCGACTGTGGCCCTCAATTGCACCACGCCATGGAGCAGATCGACAAGGCCGGCCGTGGCGTAGTAGTGTATATGAATCAGGAAGGTCGTGGAATTGGGCTGCTCAATAAACTGCGCGCCTACAAGCTACAGGAGCAGGGGCGCGATACGGTGGAAGCCAACGTGGAACTGGGTTTTGGCATGGATGAGCGCGACTACGGCGTAGGCGCCTCCATTCTGCGTGACCTGGGAATCAGCAAGATGCGCCTGCTGACTAATAACCCGCGCAAGCGTACCGGCCTGATGGGATACGGACTGGAAATTGTAGAAACCGTAGCCATCGAAATTGAACCCAACCAACACAACCAGAGTTATTTGACTACTAAGCGCGATAAGCTCGGTCATATGATTCTGAGTAAGCCGCACCCCGGTAAAACGACGGTAGAAGCCGAAAAAGAATTATAGCCTGAAGGCCGAAAAACGCGTTTTTTGGCTATATTACTCTGGCTATGAAAATCCTGCGTTCCGTTTTGAGTGCCGGCGCGGCCGCCCTGGTGCTTAGCTTGCTTCCGACTTCGGCTGCCCTGGCGCAGCGCAGCAATTTCGTGCAGGAGTTTGCGGGCAGCACCATTCTGCTGGCCAACGGCGATACGCTGGAAGGGCCGCTTGTGCTGCACCGCAACGAGGACGTGGTGCGCATGACCATGCCCAATAATACCATAAATACGCTTTCGGCGGTGGCGGTGCAGAGCTTTGCGGTGAAAGGCGAGCAGTTTGACCGGCGCCGCGACGCTTATTACTACGACGACTTTTATGATGCGCGCCGGGGCTACTACTACGGTAGTCCCGCGTTCTTCAACGGGCCCTTGCCCAAGCGTCGGGAGCGGCCCGATACGAGCCTGGTTCGCGTATTCCGGACCTACCGCTGGAACCGCGACAACGATTACAGCGACTACAAATCGCCGGCGTTTTTTGAGCAGCTGAGCAGCGGGCCCACAGTGTTGCTGCGCCGCGAAGCTCTTATCGAGCGGCCTGTGTATGCCGCTGGTCCTTATGGTTATGGGGGCGGCTTTGGTGGGTATCCGGCTGGGCCTTCGCGCTATGCGGGCTCGTACTCGGAGATAAAGGACAATTTCTACCTGGGTACACCAACAGGCAATATTATTCCGCTGCGCAATCCGAAGAAGGATCTGTTGGCCGCCTTCCCGCAGCAGGCCCGGCAGATCGAGAAGTACGCGAAGCAGAACAACCTGAACTTCACTATTGCCCGCGAGTTGGCCTTCATCGTGAATTATGCTAATTCGCTGACGGAGGAAAAGCAGCCTTAGTCGTACGGTTTCAATAGTCAGCATTAAAAAAGCCCCCCAGACGAGTGTCCTCACCCCCCGACCCCCTCTCCCAAAAAGAGGGGGAGCCTCACGCTCGGCCTACGCCGTACCTGGAGCGAGAGCGGAAGGTGCGGTTACTGAGTATAATGTTTAGAAGGTATAAAAAAGCCCCCCAGAAAATATCTGGGGGGCTTTTTTATGCTAATCTGAGCCTATAGAACTAGTAGCCATACCTGAAGCGGAAGTGGAAGGTGCGGCGGGGGCCTCACTCCCCCGCCAGGAGTCTTAATGAGCAAAATCTACAAGTCCCGATAGCGCACCAGTAGGTAGCTCAGCAGCCAGAATACACCAGCGTAAGCCAGCGTCAGCGGGAGAGCTTGGGTGGCGGTGAGGGCGCTGGTGGGGCCGGTCATGGTTTCGAGGATGGCCTGCGACGGGTTGGGCGTGAGGCTGGAAAATACTTTGGTGGGGAAATAGCGGTCAATCTGGTCGTCGACGGGAAGCCGCAGCAGGGGCTCAATTACCCAGGAATACAGCAGGAAAAGCAGAATGGCTGGTCCGCTCTTGCGAATCAGGAAGCCAAACAGGGCAGCCAGACTGAGGTAGCCCAGGGCCTGCACGCCGTAGCGAAGCAGGGCGTCGAACAGGCCTTCTGCGGGGGAAGTACTGGACTCGCCGGCATGCGTAAGCCCGAAGTAAAGCCCGACCAACAGCACTACAAGCATCCCAAACAGCGTAAGCAGGCCCGATACAGCCAGTTTTCCCTGAATCAGTCCGGCCGGCGATAAGCCATCGATGAGCTGTTGGCGGAAGGTGCGAAACTGGAATTCGTCGGTGATGAGAATGACGAGCAGAATGCCCAGCAGCAGATGAAAATAGCTGGCGACGTATGCCAGCTTGGTCCACAAGCCCGGAAATGCATACAGGGTGTTGCCTACGGTCTGGCCATTGATGGTTATGTTGCCGCCCACCGACACGAAGAAAGCCAGCAGACCTACAAAGAGCGCCAGCACAATCCAGACCGTGCGGTAGGGCAGGAGCTTGCGGAGTTCAGTACGTACGAGCATGGGGCAATAGTAAGAAAATGAGGCTGTTGAGAAAGAAATAAGGAGGATAGGCGCTATTTAGTGAGCTCCAGAAACTGCGTTTCGAGGCTGCGGTGCCTGATTTCCAGACTATTGAGCACCAAGCCTTGCAGGAAAAGAGCCTGGTTCAGCTCGGCGGGCTGATAGCCAGTGCCCAGCACTGCGCTGAACGCGCCGCCCGGCTCGGGCCGTACATCGGTGACCCAGGAAAAGCCCCCCAGCGCCTCCAGTAGCGCCGCCGGCGCAGCATTTGGCGCCAGACGCAACACAACTCGGTCGGCAACGGCCAGTATGTCGCTGACGGGCCCCGCTGCCCGCAGCTCGCCACGCTGAAGCACGGCCACGTGGGTACAAACCTTCTCAATCTCATCAAGCAGATGACTGGCCAGAATGATCGTCTTTCCTTCGGCCGCTAAGCGCAACACCAAAGCACGCACTTCGGCAATGCCCTGAGGGTCAAGGCCATTGGTGGGCTCATCCAGCACCAGAACCTCCGGGCGACCCAGTAGGGTAGAAGCCAGCGCCAGCCGTTGTTTCATGCCCAGGGAGAAGCCCCGAAACGCATCGTGCTGGCGGGCCGCCAGGCCCGTTATTTCTAGCGCTTCCGCGATGGTGGCGGGGTCGGCACCCTTCACCTCGGCGGCAATCTGGAGGTTTTGGCGGGCGGAGAGGTAAGGGAAAAAGTTGGGAGTTTCCAGCAAAGCCCCCACCCGACGCTTGCTGGCACTTGAAATTTGCCCCCCAAACCAGCGTACGGTGCCCCCCGATGGTTGCAGCACCCCCAGCGCAATGCCGAGTGTGGTAGTTTTTCCGCTGCCATTCGGCCCCAACAGCCCGTATACGCTGCCTGCCTCCACCGTGAGGTTCAGGCCCTTAAGCGCCTGCGTACTGCCATAGTTTTTGGAGAGGTTCTCAATTTCAAGGATGGGCATGTATGGGTATTAGAATGGTGGTAAAAGGCTTAAAACTTTACTGAAAGCTCCGTTGAACATTTACAATTTTCATGCAGAGCATGTGGCGCATCAAGCCAGGGACGAAGCATCTCGCGTGCGGACGAGAGGTTAGTAATCCTACTACCGCGAGCGAGGTGCTTCGGCTTCGCCTCTGCATGACAATTGTGGAATTGTATACCACATTAGAGATAAATGCCTTATTCTACCGGCAATTTGCCCCCCAGCCAGCGGGCTACGGGGTAGCGCTGGTATGATTTCTCATAATGCGGAGAGCGGCGGTAGATGAAGTCGAGCTGGGCGCTGGCGCTTTTGGCAAAAGTCGGATCTTCTTTCCTGCGGGCTTCGAGCTGCTGGCGCAGTTGCGGGTCGCGGCGGAGTAGCTCGGCGGCTAGGTCTTCGAATACATAGTCGGAAAAGTGCTCTTTCTGCTGCAGAATGCTGTCGAAAAAGCCCCAGTTAAAGAATGAGTCCGTAGCCTGAGGCTCCAGGGTTTCGACAAGGTAGCGCGCCGCCGCCTGATCAACTACGGCCACATAATCGCCCTTTCGGAAGGCTAACGCTTGCTGCTCAGGACGCAGCTTCACCTGTGAGTGCAAGTAATGGCCTTCGTAGGGCCGCGGCGAGGTTTTGTAGTCTTCCACGTAGTACACTTCTGTTGTGAGAGTGGTGTCGCGGCGAAGGCGCTGAAGCTGCACACCACTCAGGCGCAGACGTTCCAGCACTTCGCCCCAGGCCTGCGGAATAAGGTAGGCAACGGGGCGGTGCACGGTGGTAGTGGGGCGGTAGGTATGGTAGTAGTTGACGGGCCGCGTAAAAGGCGCTTTGCGGTCGTAGTACAGGCGCGGCTGCCCGCTTACTTCGCTGGTTTTGGTGCGGCCTTCGTAGCCCCGGAAGCTGAACTTATCTACCTGCATCGTGTCGAGCTGCCAAGTAAGAGGGAAGTCGGTTTGGGTGCGCGTTTGCTGATCGGCGGTGGTGCGGGCCTGCTTAATCTGGGCTGCATCCTGGTGCACCGTACGAATCAGAAGATCCAGAAAATCGTAGGTGACGCGCACGCGGGGGGCAAATTCCTTGAGCATATGCGTCTCCGTTACAAAGCCCAGCGTATTGAATAATGTCGTGTAGCCGGTGGAGTAGCGCGGCGTTTCCAGGAAGCCGCGTAGGCCGCTTTCGGGCGTGCGGCCCTCAAAGTCGACGTAGGGCGTGAGGGGCCATTTCTTCTTTTCCATACCCGCGTACAAAGCCGGCAGTAGCCGCTGCTGCATGTACTGGCTCATGGCCGGATGCAGCTTGTCGCGCTGGGTATCGATCAGGGTCATCGTGTACTGATAATCAGCACCATTTGAGGTGTGCGTATCAACAAATACTTCCGGTTGCCAGCGCTGGAAAAGCTGGGCAAAGCTGCGGGCATTTCGCGAGTCCTGCTTGATGTAGTCGCGGTTCAGATCGAGGTTGCGGGCGTTGCCGCGGAAGCCATATTCCTGGGGGCCATTTTGGTTGGCGCGCGTAGTGCTGTTGCGGTTCAGGGCGCCATCTACATTGTAAATGGGAATAAGTACTAATGTTACATTTTCAAGTTGGCGCCTCAGCTCCTTCTTCTGCACGTAGTCGCGCACGAGCATCATGCTGGCGTCGATGCCTTCGGGCTCGCCGGGGTGAATGCCGTTTTGGATAAAGACCACGCGCCGGTTTTTGGCCCGCACCGAAGCCGGGTCCGCGTCACCATCCAGCGACACGACTACCTCGTGCAAAGGCTGCCCAATATCGGTGGTGCCGGCCTCACGCAAGGTGATTTCGGGGTAGGCCGCGTCGAGCCGTTTGTAGTAGTCGATGCACTCGGTGTGGGTGGCGGTGGTATTGCCGTTGCCTTTCTCGAAGGGTGTGCGCCAGTCGGTAGGTGCGGTGAAAAGCAGGGAGGCAGAGAGGAGAAATGCGAGCATGCAGCAGCGAAGAATTTTCTGCAATCAACGCTAAAAAAAGAAAACCCCAACGCTGACAATACTAGAGGCGGTTGGCATTGAGTTATTCTACCTTTCCTTTATATGCGCGTCAGCTACAAAACAGGATACCTAAACAGTGAGCAGAGTCGTCGGTTGATAGAGTTTGCGACACGGCTCAGCAGATCGTTAAAAGCGAAACAGGCCTGACTCATGAGCCAGGCCTGTATTTAGAGGTTCAATGGGGCAATAGAGCTAAGCGTGGAAAGCTTAGAAACCTAGGCCTATAGTAAAACCACCCAGTTGGTAATCCCCTAATGCGCGGAGAAAGTCATAGTCGCCGACAGAGGTAGCTACTCCCGTAGACAGTTTAATGGTGTAAAGCCCACTTGGACCTGGCCGCGAGACATTAAAAACACCGGATGGGGTATGCATTAGATAAGTCGTATTGCTAAGCCCGCCTATGTCAAGATGAGTATCGCCCCCTACATCAATACCTAGTCTACCAATATCGGTCAACCTGCCTGTGTTAGGCGGATTCTGCTGATACAGCCTGTCCGTTAGGTAGTCAACAACATACAGGTTAGTGGCATTTGTACCTGTGAAATTATTGTCGTAGGCTGCTGCGATTATGTAAGTTGGGATGACAGAAGAAGGTATATCTCGGGTAACAGCTCCCGTGACTGGGTTCACCCGCAAATTGTCTCTATTAGTATTTACCATACGTATGGCATCAATTAATGGGTCAAAATCAAACCCTGCTGCTCCACCAAGCAAATTTGTGCTCAATCTGGCTATGAAGGTTGCGGCTCCAGTAGCTGGATTAATCGTGTATAGCCAATTGTTGATCCGACCAAAGGCGTAAAGCTGCCCTGTACTCGGCCTGAAGTCTAAACCTTCTAAAATCTCCTGGTTGAGTAGGCCAGTAATGGGCTTATTAATAAATGTAGTAGGATCGGTTGGGTTGAAAATTAATAGCTGTTGTGGACAGCCGCTGGCCGAGCATACGTTTGCAGTGGCGTAGGCAATAGGCTGCGTCCGAATGGCTAGCCCCGTGTAACCCAGGCTGGCACTATACTGAGCCAAAGGCCGCGCTGTACCTGTAGTAAGATCAACGGTGAACAACGTTGGCTGGCCATTAACTGCATATAATCCTAATGCAGCACCAGACTTAGCATCAATATCGAACCCGCCATCGCCGGCAATATTAAGGTTGAGCGCTCCCACCGGAGCTACAGTACCATTATTAGGTGGGTTTACTAAGTAGAGCTGCTTGTCGAGCGAGTTGATGGCGTACAGTGCAGTCGTAGAAACCCCATTCGTATTATTTGTGTACGCTACTCCTGTTAGGATGGCACCGTTAGAAGCGCCATTAATAGCTCCATCGGTGGCATCAACGGCGCCCGTTTCGGGGTTCAGCCGTAGATTCTGTCCAGTGGACGATACTACTCGAATGCGGTCGACGGTAGGATTAAAATCAAAGCCTGCTATGCCTCCAACTACCGCAGGCGAGAAGGCTTGGGTACCTATGACGCGGGCACTTCCCGTAATTTGATTGATCACATACAGACGGCTATTACTGCCTAAGCCATAGAGCTGGCCCGTGGCGGGGCGGAAATCAATGGCCAATATTCGCTCTCCGCCCTGGAGGCCAGTAATAGCCACGGAGGCAGTGCGGGTGGCCGCATCCTTGGTGGAATAAGCATCCAGCTGCGTCCCACCGGACAAAACATAAAATGGGATATCCAGCCCTAAGCTAGGAAAGGTGGGTGGAGGCGTAGGGTTAGGTTTGGGGAAATACTGCTCTAGGATGTCTTCGCAGCTACTCAGCGACGATAATAACAGAGCAGCCACGCCCCATTTGGCGAGTAAAGAGGGTTTTAGCATAGAAACGGGATGATAGGATGGAAAGAAGAAATAATTGAACGCAGAGGCTTTCCGCCTTACGTCGTTTACTTTAGTTCTGTTCTTCAAAATTGAAGTAGTAGATAAATAATTATTAGTATAATAATATTTTCAAATTAAATATCAGATTTACAGCGTTTTATAAATTAATTATAGCAGAAGGATCAGTTGAAATAGAACATATGCTCACCCTGATAGAGATGAGCCTGGAATAGGAGATAACAAGCTTTTAGAAAAGCTGATACATGAAAAAGCCCCCCAGATTATGATATGGGGGGCTTTTTCATGTATTAAGTGATGCTGTAGCCGTTTATTGATACAGCCGGCGCGGACCCGGAAACAGCAGTTTATCGAGGCTATACCGGCCGGGCCCGATGAACAGCAGCCCTAAAAACACGAATGCCGACTCAACTGCGTGGGAATAGCCGCCAAAACCATCGCCTTTGCTTATGTGCATAATGGCGGCCATAATCATGGTGATGAGCAAGGCCACGCACGTGATTCGAAAGAACAGTCCTACGGCTAATAATTGCCCCCCAACAGCCTCCGCTACGGCGGCCAGCAGGCCCCAGGCAGTAGGAGCAAAATCAAGACCGACCAGCTTCATCACGCTACCTACTTCGGTCCAGGCGGCCTGACCACCCATCAGCTTCGGATAGCCATGAATGGTGAACATCATACCCAGACCCACGCGCAGTATCAACAACCCAAAATCACGCGTACGATAGGTGTTTTCGAACAGAAGCATAGGCAATAGATAGATGATAGAACCGTGAGTGGTTGTGGGCTGCTAAACCCTTAGGTAGCTCGACATTGCCAAAGTACAGGAAATATAGCGTAATGCAATTGCACTCTTCCCGCCCTACCTCGACACCAATACCCCGATAATGCGCGTGGCCGTAGGCACGTCAGTAGGGCTCAACTGCCCAGAGCCCTTGGCGGGCAGAGATTGCTCATCCAGAACCCATGACATATTTACCGCGTCGGATACGGCTACCAGGCCCGCATCGGTTTTCTCGATGGTGGTGATGCCGTACTGCTGGCGGGCGGCACCGTAGGGCGAGCCTACGCCAATGCCATCGGCGGTGCGGTACTGCGGGTCGGTCACGCGGATGCGCCAGATACGGAAGCCATCCTGCTCATCGCCAGCCATTTCCAGCATGATGGGCGGCGCGGTGAGCTGCTGCGCATCGGTTACCTCATACACGGGGTACGTAATGCCCTCGACGGTACGCGTGGACTTGCGGCGGCGGCTGGCCGGAATCAGGCGCAGAACAGCCTGCTCGCTGGTATTAAGGCGCAGGCGCCCGACGCGGTCGGAGCTGATCAAATGCAGAGAGTCGGGGGTAGTGGGGTTGGTCGCCGATACGGGTTTCTCGGGGGTGCCCGGTGGCGGTGGCGACGAAGCCGATGGGGCAGATGCTGTAGGTGGGGGCGAAGATTGAAATGGCTGTTCGCCACCCGAAGCCACGGAGGTTTGAGTCGGGGAGGAGTCGCAGGCGCTAACGGCAGTCAGGGCCAGTAGCAATGCTGCGGCCCGGGCAGAAGCAGAGAAGTTGAACATAGTACCGATGCCATACGGTAGCGGTGCGCTCGTCGTTGACTTAAAAGCAGTCGGAGAATGGCTTCCGGGGCGTATGCCGCCGGGCTTGCCTACCTTTGCGGCTCGGTTACTCACTTTAAATTCTGTTTCCTGTGGCTGCTATACCTTCCAAACCCCTGATTCTGATTTCCAACGACGATGGCATTACGGCCCCCGGCATCGCTACGCTCGTGCGCGTCATGCGCCGCATCGGCGAAGTGGTGGTGGTGGCTCCCAACTCGCCCCAGTCGGGCATGGGCCATGCCATTACCATCGGCCACCCGCTACGGCTCGATGCCAGCACCATTTTCGAGGGCATTGAAGCCTACGAGTGCTCTGGTACGCCCGCCGATTGCGTGAAGCTGGCCAAGCATCATGTGCTCAAAGACCGTCAGCCTGATTTGGTGGTGTCGGGCATCAACCACGGCTCCAACTCCTCGGTAAACGTGCTGTACTCGGGCACCATGTCGGCGGCTATTGAGGCGGCCATTGAAGGGCTGCCCGCCATCGGCTTTTCCCTGTGCGACTACGGCCACTCCGCCGACTTTTCGCACACTGAAGAATGGGTGGAGCACGTCACGCGTCAGGCGCTGGAGCATGGCATTCCGGCCGGCACGGCCCTGAACGTGAATATTCCTAAAAAGTCAGATACGCCTATTCTGGGGGCCCGCTTGTGCCGTCAGGCGCGCGCGAAGTGGCAGGAAGAGTTCGATCTGCGCCACGACCCGCACCAGCGCCCGTACTACTGGCTGATCGGCAGCTTCGTGAACCTCGATGAGGGCGACGAAACCGACGAGTGGGCGCTGGCGCACAACTTCGTGTCCATCGTGCCCTGCCAGTTCGACCTCACCGCCCGCGCCGGCCTCACGCAGATGCGGCAGGGCTGGGAAATGCAATTGCCCGGCCAACCCGCGCCCACCAGTATTCCGGCCGCTCACCCCGTGGAGTCGGAAGATTATGGCGTAGTGAATCCGTAAGGTTAAAGAATATTTGCAAAAAAGCCCCCCAGAACATTTCTAGGGGGCTTTTTTGCTTCTGCTTCGATTTAGGAGGGTAAAGTGGGGAGGTTAAAATCCTAACCCCACCGCTAAGGCAGTGATACTGGGGCCACCATTGACAGTCAGCTGGCGAGCCAATGTGGTGCTACCGGTTGCAAGGTTGATTCTTGCAATTCCATAGTCCGTGGTAGTGCCCAGAGAAGCGATGCCGTAGGCGGTATTGGTGGTGCCCGCGATATCAAAGGTCACCATCTGAACTGTCGCCGTAGGGAATGCGATGGGGAATCCGCTTACGTCCAGGGTGCCAACTTCTGATAAGGTGCCTGAATTCGGCGGATTAAGCAGATACAGCTTTCGGGCTGTGGTGCTTGTTTCTGAGCCTAAGGCATACAGGCTGGTGCTCGGGGCCGGCACGAGGCTATTTGTGTAGGCTATTGCCCGAACCGTTGTGGAGGCCAGATTGATGAGGCTTTCAACAGTAGCGGCGCCGGTTGTGGGATTTACCCGAAGGTTTTGACCCGTAGGGCTCACAATGCGGATTTCATCTGTAACAGGATTAAAATCAAACGCATGCGTGAGCCCGAAGACCCCAAAATCCAGAGGGATGCTTATATCGGCCACGCGGGTCGCCTCGGCCGTAGCCGAATTGATCGTATATAGTCGGGTGCTGGCCGGAAAGTCGCTGCCGTCTACGAAGGGGCCACCGTTGCCTAATACTAGCGCGTAGAGCTGTCCCGTGGCTGGTCGGAAGTCCATGCCCAGAACAGCCTCATTGCGAGCCAGTCCCAAAAAGGATTTGGTTACCCGAGCCGCCGGATCGGACGTATCCGTTGGGTCGAAAATATGTAGCACGTTCGACGTTGATCGGCCCCCAATGGTAATGCTACCAACCGCATAGGCTACGGGCCGGGTAGGAATGGCAAGGCCGCTGTAGTTCAGGCTGGCCGCGTACTGAGCCAAGGAGCGAGCAGCTCCCGTCGCTAAGTTGACAGTAAAAAGCGTAGGCTTGCCTTGCACGGAATACAAGCCCAGGGCGGTTCCGGTTTTGGCGTCAATATCAAAGCCGCCGTCACCGGCAACGTTCAGATTCAGAGCGCCCACGGGCGTAACGGTGCCGTCGTTGGGTGGATTAACGAGGTAGAGCTGCTGGCTCTGCGGATTGATGGCGTACAGGGCGGTAGTCTCAGCCCCCGCGACGTTATTGGTGTAGGCGGCCCCGGTAATCATTGCGCCTGCCGCCCCATTGATAGCACCATCGGTGGCGGCCACCGTGCCTGTTTCGGGGTGCAGACGCAGGTTTTGGCCGGTGGAAGTGACGAGGCGAATCCGGTCCACGGTGGGGTTGAAGTCGAAGGCCACCAAATTGCCCCCCAGCGCGGGCGTGAAGGCACCGGTGCCAACCGTTCGAGCGACCCCCGTGTTCTGGTTAATCACGTAGAGGCGGCTGGCGCTGCTCACCCCGTAGAGCTGGCCCGTAGCGGGCCGGAAGTCGATAGCTAAAATCCGCTCCCCGCCTTGCAGGCCGGTAATGGCCACGGAGCCCGTACGCGTTGCGGCATCTTTCGTGGAATAGGCATCGAGCCGCGTGCCGCCGGACAAAGCATAGAACGGAATATCTATTCCTAGCGATGGAAAGGTGGGGGGCGTGGGGTTGGGCTTCGGGAAATACTGCTCCAGGATGTCTTCGCAGCTCGTGAGCGAGGCCAGGAGCAAAGCAGCCACGCCCCACTTGGCGAGGAAAGAGGATTTAAACATAGAAACAGGAGTTTTAGATTTAACTAATAAAATATATGATTAAATATAAAATTTTGCGTCAATAATGACTACTGCAAGCTGATTTGATTTCCAGTTTTTCAACGAGGCGCATAGTGCAGCCTGTTGAACTTCTGCCAGTAGCCTTGCTTATTACTAACATATTTACTTACTGCAAAAAAGCCCCCCAGAGGTTGTCTGGTGGGCTTTTTTGCAACAAGTTAATAAGCCTTAGAAACCTAAGCCAACAGCAAATGCCGTGGGATTTCCGCCCGCGTTAAAGCTCTCGGTGGACGAGGTAAGCGCTCCCGTCGTTACATTGATGGTAGAGACTCGGGTAGGTGAGCCACCACCATTACCCGTGAACAGATAACCTGTGTTGGTGCTACCGCCAATATCAAAGTTTGCTACGTTGGCAATGCCAGTGTTGCCTACTTCCACTAAGGTGCCGTCATTGGGCGGGCTCTGCCGATATAGTTTACCATTGCCATCAAGAACGTATAAATTCGTCGCCGTCGCCCCCGCGAAGCTATTATCATAGCCCGCCGCCAGAATTCTAGGCGTACCCGGATTGATACGGCCATCCGCGATAGTCACACCGTCCGTGGGGTTTACCCGCAGGTTCTGGCCCGACTCGCTCACAATGCGAATGCGGTCAGCGACGGGGTTAAAGTCAAACCCAATTCCATTTGATACGCCTACGGGCCCGCTTTCTAGAGGAATACTGAGGGTAGCTACCTTCGTGGCCGCAGCCGTGGCGAGGTTAAGAATGTAAAGCTCGCTGGTGTTGGTTAGGGCATAAAGCTGGCCCGTGGCTGGTCGGAAATCCATGCCAGTAATTCCCTCGTCTTCCTTCAGGCCTGTAACGCTCTTCGTTACAGCAGTTGACGGATTGGTAGGGTCGAATATAAACAGGTCGTTCAGTGTTCCCCCTCTTATGCCCCGTGCCAGATTCAACGCATAGGCTACTGGCCGGGTTGGAATGGCGAGGCCTGTGTAAGCTGCGGTGTTGTCGTACTTTACCAGCGTTTTTGTGCTGCCGGTGGCTAGGTCAACCGTGAAAAGGGTGGGCTTGCCATTCACATCATACAGGGCCAGGGCCGTGCCTGTTTTAGCATCAATATCGAAGCCCCCGTTGCCGCTGATATCGAGCTTCAGGTCGCCGACGGCTACCAGCGTACCGTTGTTGGGCGGGTCCTGCCGATACAGCGTATTCGTGGCTGGGTCGAGGTCGTAGAGCACGGTGGCGCTGGCACCGGCTACGCTGTTCGTGTAAGCTGCGCCGGTGATGCCAGCGCCGGGTACCCCATTAATGCCGCCATCGACGATAGTGCCGGCTGCGGTTTCGGGATTGAGGCGCAGGTTTTGGCCCGTGCTGGTCACCACACGAATGCGGTCAACGGTCGGGTTGAAGTCGAAGGCCACCATATCGCCTTCCAAGGCGGGCGTAATAGGGCCGCTGCCGATAGCACGGGCCGCGCCGGTGGCGAGGTTGATGACGTACAGACGACTGGTGCTGCCGATGCCATATAGCTGGCCCGTGGCGGGGCGGAAGTCAATACCCAGCAGTTTTTCGCCGGCTTGCAAACCCGTAATCGAGGTTGAGGCAGAGCTGCGAGCAGGGTTCTTGGTGGAAAACAGATCAAGCTTCACCCCACCCGATAAGGCATAAAAAGGGATATCCTGACTGGGAACGGGATTGTCGTCGCCATTGCCATTCTTGGGGAAGTACTGCTCCAGCACATCCTCGCAGCTGGTAAGCGAGGCTAAAGCAAGGGCAAACGCACTAAACTTGACGAGGTAAGACGGTTTTCTCATTTCCGTGGGACTTTGGTATAAAAGGATGAAAGACTAGTATTTGATTAAGGTTAGCTACGGTTTGCCAGCTCTACCGGATTGCTTTATCTGAGATTCCGCCACGATTTAATTCTGGGTTAATTCTTTAGGACAAAAATGCAGACGGTAGTTGTTTGTATCGATCTGATTGACAGGTTATTGATCTGATAATAGCTGAAGCCTGTCTGTTGAGCATAGTCAATGGGATGGAGCCCGTTCCGGACTCGGAATTCTTGCGGACCTGATTGAGTGAATCGTTGGTTGCCCGAACGAATTTCCACGGCTTCTAAGAGTCAAAAAGCCCTCAATAATTGCTCTGGGGGGCATTTATTTCGTAGTTTGAATTATCTGCGCAGATAAGCTCCCAGCTCCGATACGGAGGCTATTTGCAGCTGTTCGGCCTGCTGCTGGCGCATGAGCAGGGCATAGGTATTGTTGAAGCCCAAAGGGCTTAGCCATTCCAGACCGTAGCGCTGCCGAAAACGCGCTTGCACGTAGTCGAACACCGCGCGCGGATTGCCCCCCAGCGAATCGACGGTGGCGGGAGGAGGCTGGAGCAGCACCAGCAGGCCCGTACCCGTGTACTCCGGATACAGATCGATGTCGCCGGAGCGCAGGGCCTCGAAGCAAATGCTGGTGCCGCCCAGGCCGGTTTTGGTGACGACATCCAGGTTGGTGTAGCCCCGAATGAGGGCCGCGTACAGCTCGGCCAGAATATACTGCTCGGCGAAAATCTTGGAGCCCAGCGTAATAGTTCCACCAGTAGCAGGTTGCGGTGCGCGCCACAGGCCCAGGCGGCGCAGAAAGTCGTGGGCCACGGCGCGGGGCGTTTCGTGGCGGTAGTCTACGCGGTAGTTCAGCTCCGTCATCACCGAGTCGTTGATGCGGCCGGCGAGCTTTTCCAGCACCGGGCGCAGCTCGGGGTGGGCCGCCAGCACCGCCTGGCGCACCACGGGCGCGGCAAAGTAGGGCGGAAAAGCCCCCCGGTCGTCGCGCAGCACGCGCAAATCATACGCCTTGATGCGGCCGTCGGTGGAGTACCCGTCAATTACATCCACGTCGCGGTGGCGGGCGGCTTCGTAGACCAAGGCGGGCGACAGAATCACGCTGGGCAGGGGCCGCAGCCCATATTTCGTTTGCAGACCCGGCAGCCCATCGGCCCGGCCCACAAACTCAGGGCTGAAGCCGGCCAGCAGCTTGCCCGTGGCGCGGGGCAGCAGATACAAGCCCGCCAGCAAAGGCAACAGCACTAGCAAAAAGCCCCCCACGCGTGTGAGGCGGCGGGCGCTGAGGCGTTGGAGCCTGGCCAGTGCCGCATCGAAGGCCAGGGCCAGCGCAGCGGCCGGGATGGCGCCAGCCAGAATCATAGCCGGATTATTTAAGGCAATTCCGCCGAAAATGAACTCGCCTAAGCCACCCGCCGCAATGTAAGCGGCTAGCGTAGCCACGCCCACATTGATGACAGTAGCCGTCCGAATGCCCGCAAACAGCACCGGCAAAGCCAGCGGCAATTCGACCCGGCGCAGCACCTGCCCATCGGTAAGACCTAAGCCCCGAGCCGCCTCCACTACGGCCGGACTCACGCCCTGTACACCCGCCAACGTGTTGCGCACAATGGGTAATAAAGAGTACAGAAACAACGCAAAAATGGCCGGCTGCGGCCCGATGCCCAGCACCGGAATCAGGAAGCCGAGCAGGGCAATGCTGGGGATAGTTTGAAGTATGCCGGTGAAACCCAGCACGGCAGGCGCAAGCCGCGGCCGACGCGTGAGCAGCAGCCCCAGCGGCACGCCCACCAGCACCGCCAGCAGGAGGGAAGCTGCCGTCAGGCCGATGTGTTGCAGGGTTTGATGGCCGAGCTTCCCGGCCTGATTTTGCCAGAAAGCCAGCAGTTCAGTCAGGACTTCCATGCGGTTTCGGCTTGGTGAATGGCTTGGGCAAAAGCGGCCATTAGCTCCGGCAAAGTGACCCGGCGCTGGGGGGCATTTTCATCCGATTCGGTGATGATAACGTGGCGTATGGAGTCATTTGCTGGCTGCTGATCGGTAGGTGCAGCAGCTGCTAGCGGCTCTGTCAGTATCTCGAATGTATCTTGAACTGTATGATTAAGTGATATGGTTTTAACAATTGATAATGAGCTAGTTGTTTCATGTGAGTTTAGCTTGTCTAATGAAGCCGATAAAGTGCTGGGGGGCAAAAATGGGAGTAGCTCACGGAGGCGCAACGTGTGCAGTTGTAGAGCTAGCCGCTCGGCGGCGAAGAAGTCGCGGACGAAGTCATTGGCCGGCCGAAACAGCAGTTCGTGCGGCGTGCCTAATTGCTGAATTTGCCCTCCGTTGAGCAGGGCAATACGGTCGGCCAGCTCGAAGGCTTCGGTCACGTCGTGGGTTACCAGCACCATCGTTTTCGTGCGCAATTCTTCCAGCTCCCGAAACTTCCGCCGGATGCCGGCCCGCGTCACCGGGTCGAGGGCGCCGAAGGGTTCATCGAGGAGCATGATGGGCGGGTCGGCGGCCAGGGCGCGGGCTAGTCCCACGCGTTGCTGCTGCCCGCCGCTGAGCTGGTGCGGATACTGGTGAGCAAAGCGCTTGGGGGGCAAATGCAGGCGCGTGAGCAAGGCGTTGGTGCGCTCCGCAATTGCCGTCGGCGCATGTCCCAGCAGGCGCGGCACCACCCCCACATTTTCGGCCACGGTGTAGTGCGGCAGCAGGCCCACTTGCTGAATCACGTAGCCAATGCCGCGCCGCAATACTTCCGGCTGCTGCCGGCCCACCACCACACCGTTGATTTCCACCGTGCCGGAGGTCGGCTCGATGAGGCGATTCAGCATTTTGAGCAACGTAGTTTTGCCGCACCCGCTCGGACCCAGCAGCACCAGGGTTTCGCCCAGCGCCAGCTCAAACGACACATTTTGCACCGCCACATGGCCGGGGTAGTGCTTACTCAGGTCGCGGACGCGGATAACGGGCGGGGCAGGGGCGATGCTCAAAGGGAAGAGAGTAAGGCAGTTATTGGGAAGGGGCGCTAACAACAAAGTGCCCGTGAAAACACCCTGAGTCGGAAACGGCTGTATCTTGAACCGCGAACCATCCAAAACTACTTTTTTTATGCTCCTCAGACACACAGTTTTACTAGTACTGCCTATGCTGCTCAGTCTGTTGCCCAACGCTTCCGCTCAGGTATATTCGGCCACCGAGCCGCTGGCCCACACGTTTTCCATCGTGGCCCGCGACCCCAAAACGGGCGAAATGGCCGTGGCTGTGCAAAGCCACTGGTTTTCGGTGGGCACGTCGGTAAGCTGGGGCGAGGCCGGGGTAGGCGTGGTTGCTACGCAGTCGTTTACCAATAAGTCCTTCGGAATGCGGGGCTTGGCTTTGATGAAAAGCGGCAAAACTGCCCAGCAAACCCTCGACGAGCTGCTCAGCACCGATGAAGGCAAGGCCGTGCGCCAGGTAGCCATTCTGGATGCGAAAGGCAATGTGGCCGCTCATACCGGCGAGAAATGCGTGGATTACGCGGGCCATATCACCGGCAAAGAGTTTTCGGTGCAGGCCAATATGATGCTCAGCGAGAAGGTGTGGCCGGCCATGGCCAAAGCATTTGAGCAAAGCGCTAATCTGCCCCTGGCTGAGCGCGTGATGGCGGCGCTAAATGCGGCTCAAGCCGTAGGTGGTGACATTCGGGGCAAGCAGTCGGCGGCCCTGCTGGTGGTGCGTGGCCAAGCTACCAATGCTCCGTGGGAGGATAGGCTAATTGATTTGCGCGTTGATGATAACCCAGCCCCATTGAAAGAGCTGGACCGCCTGCTGCGCCTGCACCGTGCCTATAACCATATGAATGCCGGCGACTTAGCCGTAGAGAAAAACGACATGGCCGGCGCCATGCGCGAATACCAAACCGCTGAGAAGATGTTTCCGGAGAACCTAGAAATGCGCTACTGGCATGCCATCACGCTCGCCAACAATAAGCAAGTACCTGCCGCTCTGAAGCTGCTTCAGCCCATTTTCAAGCAGGAGCCCGACTGGCGCACGCTCACGGCTCGTTTGCCCAAAGTAGGGCTGCTCACCGTGACCGAGGCTGAGCTAAAGCAGATTATGGCGCTCAAATAATGCAACCTGGCGCTTAGCTCGGCGTTATTGCCTCACACTTTCCTCCATTCTCTATGCGCTTTTTACACCTGATTCCCTCCTTGGCTTTGCTGTTAAGTGCGGTCGTCGGCTGCTCGTCGGAGCGACCAACTGCATCTGGTTCTACTGCTGAAAAGCTCCCCGGCGCGGCCGTAACCACGATTTATGTAGTGCGCCACGCCGAAAAAGAAACTGATCCGGCCCTCACCGATCCGCCCCTGACGCCTACCGGTGAGCAGCGGGCACTCACGCTGCGCGACACCCTGGGCAGCCGCAATATCGAGACGCTCTACGTGACGAATACCGTTCGTAGCCGTGCTACGGCCGCTCCATTGGCTACCGCCTTGCAGCGTACGCCCCAAGTCTATGATAAGCCCGCCGACCTGGCCGCGCGCATCCTGCAGGAGCAGAAGGGCAAAACGGTACTGGTTGTGGGCCACTCGAATACGCTGCTGCCTTTGGTTTCGGCGCTGGGGGCCAAATCGGAGATTACCACGGTTGAGGATGGTGAGTATGATTATCTATTCGAAGTAAAAGTGCCCCCCACAGGCGAAGCAACGGTGGTTACGCACCGATTCGGGGCAGAGCATTAGAATCTTTCATTCAGTGGGCGATTCATGCCTGCCAGCTAGAAAAATTACAACAGCAAGAAAGCCCGATCATTCGATGACCGGGCTTTCTTGCTGTGTAGCCGAGTGCGTGGTTGCAACCCATGTAGCGTTTCCTTGTACTTTAGCTACTCAGACTGCTTTTATCTCCTCATTTTTGCTTTTTATGCCCTCTTTCGTTTCTCGCTACCCGCTGCTTGCGGGCGTTGCTTCCCTATTGCTGACTACGCCCACGCTGGCCCAAAAAGCCCCCCAAACCGATTCTTTGAATATTCGCCGCATTTATGACGAGGCCCTGTTGCGGGGGCAGAGCTACGAAAACCTGCGCCACCTCACCGGCCAAATTGGTGGACGGTTGGCTGGCTCGCCCCAGGCCCAACAGGCAGTAGACTGGAGCAAAGTGACGATGGAAAAGCTGGGCCTCGACCGCGTATACTTGCAGGAAGTAATAGTGCCGCACTGGGTGCGCGGGGCGAAGGAAAAAGGGCAGATTAAGGCCGCAAAAGGCAAAGGAGTAGATGTACCGGTTTGCGCGCTGGGTGGCTCGGTGGGCACCAATGGCAAGTTGCGCGCTCAGGTAGTGGAGGTGCAGAGTCTGGATGAATTGGCGGCTATGCCGGAAGAGAAAGTGAAGGGCAAGTTTGTGTTCTTCAACCGTCCCATGAACCCTACTTATATTGAAACCGGCAAGGCCTACGGAGAAGCCGGTGACCAGCGCCGCGCCGGTGCCTCTGCCGCCGCCAAGCGCGGGGCTGTGGGCGCCTTGGTCCGTTCGCTTAGTCTAGCCCACGACGACTTCCCCCACACGGGCACCATGCGCTACGAAGACAATGTGGCTAAAGTGCCCGCCGCTGCTCTCAGCACCAACGGCGCCGACCGCCTCAGTCAATTGCTTAAAGCCGACAAAAACCTAACCTTTGAGCTTGAAATGGCTTGCCAGACGTTGCCCGACGTGAAATCGTACAACGTAATTGGCGAGATTAAAGGCTCTAAGTACCCCGACGAAATTATCACCGTTGGCGGCCACCTCGACTCTTGGGACATGGGCCAAGGTGCCCACGATGATGGCACGGGCTGCGTGCAAAGCATGGAAGTGCTGCGGCTGCTGAAAGCTACTGGCCTGAAGCCGGAGCGCACCGTGCGCGCCGTCATGTTTATGAATGAAGAGAACGGCAACCGGGGCGGTATAAAGTACGCTGAGTTGGCTAAAGCGGCTAACGAGAAGCACTTAGCGGCCATGGAATCAGATGGTGGCGGCTTTACGCCCCGTGGCTTTGCCCTGGAAACGACAAACCCGGAGACCGTGACCCGGATGCAGCAGTGGCGCTCGTTATTTGTCCCCTACGGCAGCGGCGAGTTCGTGGTCGGTCACGGCGGCACCGATATTGGCCCCCTGAAAGACCAGGCAAAAGTGCTCATCGGCTACGACTGCGACTCCCAGCGCTACTTCGATATTCACCACACCGCCGCCGATACTTTCGACAAAGTAAACCGCCGCGAGCTGGAGCTTGGCGGCGCGAGCATGGCCGCGCTGGTGTATTTGCTAAGCAAATACGGTTTGTAGAGAAGCGTATTCGCGTCACAATCGTCGCAGGCGTTGTGTAGCCTGTGTTCCGCCCGTCTGTCATGCTGAGGCCCGAAGGACCTTCTGCCAGAAGAACGATTTGTTCCACTGGCAGAAGGTCCTTCGGGCCTCAGCATGACAACTGGGTGGTATACAACAATCATTTTACGACTAAAAGCAAATCTGCCTTTAGAGCTTCATCGGTAGTATGGCCACATACGTAAGGGAAATATGGACCCGCTATACCTTGTCGCCATTTTGCCCCCCGAGCCGATTTCTTCCGAGGTCTGGGCGATGAAGCAGGAGGTGCACACGCTGACGGGCAGCCGCAATGCAGTGCGTTTGCCGGCGCACATCACGCTCATTCCGCCGTGGCGGCAAGCGGCGGAAGTGGAGGCGGCACTGCGCATAGAGCTGCGTGATTTTGCCGCCCTAGAGGAGCCGTTCAGCGTAGGCTTAAATGGTTTCGATTGGTTTGGTAACCGCACCTTGTTTGTGCGCGTGACGGAGGCTGCGGCCTTGCAGGCTTTCCACGCAGACCTAACTGGTTGGTGTGCGGCGCGTCTGGCAGATATCCCGCTTGAAACGCGGCCTTTTACTCCGCATATGACCCTGGCCACCCGCGATTTGCCCCCCAGCCAGGTGTCGGCGTTGCGTCAGCTTTTTCAGGCCCGTTCCTATGCCGCATCCTTCTTTGCGAGCAGCCTGCAGCTCTTTCGCCACGACGGCCAGCACTGGCTGGCAATTGAAGAATTTACTTTGAAACTACAGGTTTAACATGTTGGCTTGAATTTGTTTATAATGAATAATTTATGATTGCAATTTAAGACTGTATAAATGATCATCAAACGGCAAGCACTCGTCTGAATAAATACACAAATGGCTCAAAAAGAAACGGCTGCCTCGCTTGGGGCAGCCGTTTCTTTTTGAGCCATTTGTGTTGTTAATCTTCTATAAAAAACGACCGATAAGACTAGCTTCAGTCATCTTAATATTCCATGCAGCGAGCAGGCTGAACAACGAGCAAACAGGCGACTTAGTTAGCTTCCAAAATCTGGAAAAGCTCATCGAGCTTGGGCGTCAGGATAATCTCGGTGCGACGGTTTTGGGCCTTCTCTGCGGGTGTGGCATTGGCTGTGATGGGGAGATATTGGGCCCGACCCGACGGTGTGACCTGAGCAGGAGTGAGGCCGGCCGTGGTCAGGATGCGGGTGATTTCGGTGGCGCGCAGCACGCTCAAATCCCAGTTGTCTTTCATGCCGGCCGTGCCACGGGCAATGGGCACATTGTCGGTATGGCCTTCCACCAATACGTTCACATCCTGGTTGCCTTTGAGGGCAGTGGCGAGCTTCTTCAGCGCCTCCTGACCTTTCGGATCAACAACAGTGGAGCCTGACTTAAACAACAGCTGCTCGGAAAGCGAAACGTACACTTTGCCGTTCTTCACGTTCACCGTCAGATCATTGGCATTGAAGCCCAGCAGCGCGTCGCCCACCTTTTGGCGCAGGGCCTTTACGGCCGCTTCCTTCTGATCGAGCACGCGCTGCAGCTCGGCGATTCGCTGCTCGCGGTCCTGCAACTGCTCCTTAGTGGTGCCCAGATTCTCATTCAACTGGTTGACTTCCTGATTTTTGCTCAACAGGTTGGAGCGCAAAGCTTCCTCCGTTTGAGCTTTCTCCTGTTCCAGCGCCGATTTTTGGGCTTGCAATTGTTCGCGGGAGCTGAGCAGCTCCGCGTTTTGCTGCTGCAGGGCTGCTATTTCTTTCTTATTGCAGCCGCCGAGCATAAGGGTGCCGGCGCTCCAAAGTGCCACTAGGGCGGTTCGGGAAAGAGTAGAGTTCATAAAAAAGGATTTAAGAAGAAAGTAAAGACCAGCATAAGCTCAGAACAGGCATTTACGGTAACCCTTGAGCTTGCTGGGTTGAAGGTAGCGGGAAATCTTTTTCGCGCTACCTTCAGCGCAAAGCGTTGTACTGGTTTCGTTTGGAAAAGTAAAAAAGCCCCCCAGACAGCACGCACCATTCGCTACTATCGTATCTTCGTGGTTGCTTCAGCTACCTATTTTACGGCCGCATCACTTGCGTATTCATTTTTCCTTCGTGCGGGCTTTTTTTCTGCTTCTCAGTTTGGGGCTGAGTGGGGTTTGCCATGTTGCCTACGCTGCCCCGCCCTCTACGGGCCGCTACTGGGTGGTTCTGCGCGATAAAGCCGGCGTCCGCTTTAACCCAGCCACCTATTTTGCCCCCCAGGCCCTGGCTCGCCGCCAACGCCAGCAGCTGCCCCTCCTCGACAGCACCGATTTTCCCGTGCGCCCCGACTACCTGCGTCAAGTGCAGGCTGGGGTTGATTCAGTTGCGTTTGTAAGTCGCTGGTTTAATGCTGTTTCCTGCCGCGCAACGCCGGCCCAGGCAGCCGCTTTGCGCCGCCTGCCGTGTGTGCGAAGCATAGAAAGATGCCCCGATGCGCCTATGCTTCCCGCCGCCCAACCTGGAGCGCCGGAGCGTGGTACGCCGGAAGTATCAGCCGCTGATCATCAGCTGGCATTCAGCCAAACGGCCAGCCTTGGTGCGGCCGACTTCCGCAGGGCCAAGCTCGACGGTCGGGGGCTGCGCATTGCTATCTTCGATGTAGGCTTTTCTGGGGCCGACCAGCACGCGGCGTTCCAGCATTTACGCACTGGTAAGCGTATTCTGGCGACCTATGATTTTCTAAAAAAACTGCCGTATGTGTACGCGGGCGGCAGCCACGGCACGGAGGTGCTCTCGTGTATAGCCGGCATTTTGCCCGACGGCACGGCACTGGGTCTGGCCCCCGAAGCCGAATTTTTGCTGGCTCGCACCGAGCAGCTGCACCGCGAGCAATTCGCTGAGGAAGAAGCATGGCTTGCTGCCGCCGAGTGGGCTGACCGCCAAGGAGTGGATATTATCAATTCCTCGTTGGGCTACACTAGCCGCCGCTACTTCCCTGAGCAGATGAATGGCCGCAATAGCCTCGTGGCCCGCGCGGCAGCCATGGCCGTACGCAAGGGAATATTGGTGGTAAACGCGGCCGGAAACGACGGTCTCGACCCGGAGTGGCGCACCATCGGCACGCCTGCCGATGGTGACTCCGTGCTGGCTGTGGGTGGCCTCGATCCTGACAACTACCTGCATATCGGCTTCAGCAGCTATGGCCCGACGGCTGATCGACGCCTGAAGCCTAATGTAACAGCCTACGGAACGGTGCTGGCGGCCGCGCCGGGCGGCTATGTGCGCACCCAGGGTACGTCATTTGCGAGTCCGTTGATGGCGGGTTTTGCAGCTTGCGCGTGGCAGCAAAACCGCAATCTGACGGCCATGCAGCTCTTCGAAAAACTTCAGGCCTCGGCCAACTTATATCCTTACTACGACTATGCTCACGGATATGGGATGCCCCGCGCTTCCTGGTTCACGGCAGATGGCCCGAAAAAGCCCCCCACGGCCGCAACCTTCGACTTTGTAGCGCAGGCAGATAGTATGCTGGCCGTGATTATCCGGCCGGGTGTTGGGCAGGTGGCCGCACGGGCTTTGCCGCTGTATTCTGATTCCGTGGATGTAAAGGCGCCATCCATCAGCAAAGATAAGCTAGCCGCAGTGCCGGCCGTCGGCCGCGAAGAGTTGGCTCCGCCCGTATCCGACGGCGCCGAAAAAAGCCCCCCGGCCGGTGCCACGCCTGCTTTGCCCGACCCACCCAGCTACCTGTACTGGCACGTATCCGACCGCCGCGGGGTGCTGCGCACGTACGAGGTGCTGGACGTGAAACAGCGTGCAGTGCTGCAAATACCTCTGCGCAACCTGCACGCCGGCGACACGGTGCAGGTGCATTATCGGGGGTTCACTTCTACTTATTCCGCCCAATGAAGCTTCTGCGCTTGCTGACGGTCGCGGCCTGCGCGACTATGTGGCTCAAGGGCATACCTGCTGTTCAGGCCCAAAGTGTGCTGTTGCGCGGCAATGTGGCCGCCGATACGCTCCGCTCCAACACGGGCCCCAATCGGACTTTCTTCATTCATTTCTACCTGGGCTATGCGGCCGTGGCCGGCAAATTTGACGGTCCCGGCGCTGAGTTGCGCTATGGTCGATCAGGGGAGGTGTTTGTAGGAATGCGGCAGAAATATCGGTTGTCGCAGACGGCGGCAGTCGGCCTCGATTTGCGCTATGCTCGCCTAGTGTATCATCTGGCCCAGAATGACCAGAAATTTTTGCCTACCCCTGATCAGCACAAACGCGAAACCATTGCCCTGCCTCAGGCTCAGGTCGAAGTATATGGCCGCCTGAACATTGGTCGGCGCGGTAATGTGGTGGGCCGCTACCTCGACCTGACGGGCTGGGGCGGCTGGATTATCAGCTCGGCGCATCACTACGTCGACAAACCCGGCACTAACGGCGCTGGGCTAATAGAGGTAACGGAGCGTAAACTAAACTATATAAACCGTTGGTCGTACGGGGTGGGGGCTCGGCTGGGTTCGGGCCGCTACGCTGTGGTTGCTCGCTACCGGCTCGCCGATAGCTTTAAGGATCTGGCTGATGCGCCGCGTTACCCGGAGTTCCCACGGCTGGTGGTAGGTCTGGAGTTAGGGCTGTTCTAATGAAATATCCATATTCTAAGATAAATCCAGCTTTTTTTATGTTTAAATCGCTTTAAAATGCTTCCTTTGGTACAAATTTAGCTGTGAAAGCTGGTCACTATATGTTTCAAATCCGTAGTGTCGTCGAACTACTCCTGCATACTTCCTTAGCCTATAATGAAAAAACTTTTTCTCTCTGCCGCAGTGGCTACTTTACTGTTTCAAGCGTCGTGTATCACGACTGAGCGCGAAACAGCTACTTCTAAAAGCGACGGTAAAATCTTTACCCCAACGCCTCCCAATCAGCGCGCCCGCCTCACTGAGCGCAGCATTCTGAATACCGTTCGGGCCAGCCATAACTTCACCAGCAATAAGGAGAAGGACAGCTTCGTGCTTTTGTTGCAGGGGCCAAAAATCCTGAACGCACAGGCTCGTTTTATCATCATTAATGCCACCGGCGATACCATCCGCAATGAGGTAATGCCCGCCACGGCGCTCCTCAGCGACCGGGATTTGGAAAACCCCAGCGCGGCCACGGTGCGCGATAAAGAAATAGCTATTTTGAAGGCTATGAACACCTTTTTTAGCAACGATCGGTTCACGCAGCCCGCTATTCCGCGCAACGCCGACCAGCCCGAAGATGTAGAGCCGCAAGTCTGGGCCGCCATTCAGGGCGACAACAAGGCCGTGGGCTTCGACTATATCGGGGCGGGTGGCCGCGAGCGCCGTATTGCGTATGCCAAGGAATTGCAGCGCGCGGTAGTAGTTGCCCAGTAAAAGTTTAAAAGGAATAAACAGCAGTCATAAAAAAGCCCCCCAGAGATATTCTAGGGGGCTTTTTAGTGTTTAAAAGAGTGATGGTTATTTTAACCTGCTTTAGCGGCCCAGCCTACCACACCTGCCGCGCTGCGCACCAGCTGATACCCACCTACTTCGCCCAAAACGGCCACGCTGCTGCGGGCGGGCAGAGTATCAAAAGGCACGACACCGGCTTGAGGCAGCTTTACCAAATCGGTGGCGGCGGCCAGCAGCTCCTGGCGCAGCGGTTCTGCCGCAGCCGACACTACTGAACGGACGGCGATGTAGCCAATTTGCCCCCCAGGATGCTCCACGCGGTAATAATCTGCCTGGCTGCCTACTACCAGCAGCGGCGTGTCGCGCACCAGACTTGCCACGGTGGTTGCGCCCTTCGCAGCGGGGCTTAAGCGCAGGTCGGCACGCTTCTCCCGCACGCGCACCCATTGGCCCAGGCGCTCAGCGCTGGTGCGAGGAGCCGGCGGCAATGCATCGGCGCGGCGCACAAAAGGAAAAGGATCAACGGCCCCGCGCCCGCCCCTATAAATGCCGAAATGTAGATGGGGAGGTGTAGTACGAGCGTTGCCGGTATTGCCCACTAAGCCCAGCGTATCCCCAATCTGCACCGTCTGACCAGCTTGCACAAGCTGTTGGTCGAGGTGGGCGTAGTAGATGTGCTGGCCATGCTTGGTATCGGCCAGCCAGACCACTTTGCCGCCTCTGGGCGTTTCGTTTACCCGAGTAATAAGGCCCGGCGCAACTGCTACTACGGGCGTACCACGCTTGGCAAAAATATCGATGCCTTCGTGGCGCCGGGCGCCGGCGTCGCGGTCTACGCCCCAGAAGCTACCCACGGCCACGTCGTTTTTGCCCTGCACTGGGAATGCCAGCGACGGCTCGCGCTGAATGCGAAGGGTGTAGCGCCCGGTGCGCAACAGCTCAGGCTGCACCCGCAATAAGTGCTGGCGGTCGTCCTCGGCCACGTAGCTAAAGGTAGCTGCGGCCGTATCGGCGGAGGTGATGAGGCGGGGAGGAGTGTTGTCGGGGCTAAGCTCGAAGGCATCGAGGAAGACGCGCACATCGGCGCCGGCATCCAGGGTCAGGCTGATGCGCACGGTTTCGCCTTCGCGCACGGCATAGCGGTAAGCGGCCGCCCGGGCCTGGTCGGCGCGAAAAAAACCGGTTTCCTGGAAGGGAAGTGTTACCACCAGCGAATCGCGCAGGGCACGGTCGGCGGCGGCGAGCCAGTCACGGCCCAGTGCCGTTTGGTCGAGGCCACTCTGGCGAAGTCGGCGCGCGTAGGTTTCGTGGGGAGTGGTTTTCTGAAAGATGGCCTGCAACGTTTGCTGCTTGCTACAGGCAGAAAGCAACACTAGAAAGCACAACAGATAAAACGGCGTGCGCATGGAGCGTAATAGCAGCGGACTAGGTTAGATGTACGAGTTGCATAGACAACCCCGGAGCCCGCCGAGTGGTTCGGTAGTGTGCCTGGCACCCTAAACCACAGCCTGACGTGACAATGATGTTGGGATGGCCACCTTTTTCCATTCAGGCTGGCAACTAATTGACCTTAGTCAGACTTATCAGCTAAGGCGTGGGCAGGGATTTTTCGTACCAATCCCGCCGATTTCCTTCTACTTTTGTTTCCTGCCCACCCCAGGCTACCCACCCAATTCTGCTCTTTCCTTTATGAAGCTTATAGAATGCCCGCGTGATGCCATGCAGGGCTTGCCAGAGTTTATTTCCACCTCGGCCAAAATCGCTTATCTCAATACTCTGCTTCGCGTCGGTTTCGATACCCTGGATTTTGGAAGTTTTGTGTCGGCGAAAGCAATTCCCCAGCTCCGCGATACGGAAGAAGTGCTGGCCGGTCTCGATTTGAGCAACACCCGCACCAAGCTGCTGGCTATCGTAGCCAACCTGCGCGGTGCCGAAACGGCTGCGGCCTATTCTCAGATTCAGTACATCGGCTTCCCGTTGTCGGTGTCCGAAACGTTTCAGCGGCGCAACACTAACAAGACTATTGCGGAAGCCATGACGGAGCTGGCCGAGATGCATAATGTATGCGAAAAAGCCGGTAAAACGCTCGTAACCTACCTTTCGATGGGTTTTGGTAATCCGTACGGTGACCCCTGGAGCCCGGTAGTGGTAGCCGATTTCACCCAGCAGCTGGCCGATATGGGCGTGCGTATCGTGGCCCTTTCCGATACCATCGGCGCTTCCACGCCCGCTACCATCACGCCCTTATTTGGCGAGCTGATTCCGGCCTTCCCCCAAATTGAGTTTGGCGCCCACCTGCACACGGCACCGGTATACTGGCGCGAGAAAGTAGACGCTGCCTACCGCGCTGGCTGCCGCCGATTCGATGGGGCCATTGGCGGCGTAGGCGGCTGCCCGATGGCCACCGATAAGCTCACCGGCAACATGCCCACCGAAAAACTGGTAGCCTACTTTGACGAGACTGGCGTAGATTTGGGCCTTGATCGGGACGCTTTCCGGATTGCTCAGGCAGCGGCCGGGGAAGTCTTTGGTTTCGGTAAAAAGTAACTTAAACGGAGCGTTTTGAGGTCAAAACTTGCTTTAACCGGCGTTTTTGCTCTATAAAAAGCCCCCCAGCGCCATGTCAGCTCGCTGAGCGAAGCGCCGACCGTTTTCCTCCTCGATTTGCGCTTCATTCTTCGCTATGCCCATCGTCGATTTATTCATTCCTTGCTTCGTAGACCAGCTTTTTCCCCAGACCGCCATGAACATGGTGAAGGTGCTGGAAGCCGTGGGCTGCGAGGTGCACTATAATGCCAACCAAACCTGCTGCGGGCAGCCGGCTTACAACGCCGGCTACAAGTCCGAAAGCTGCGAGGTGGCCACCAAGTTTCTGGACGATTTTCCGGCTGGGGGGCAAAATCGGTATATCGTGAGTCCGTCGGCGTCGTGCGTGGGCATGGTGCGCAACGCTTACGCCGAGCTGTTTGAAGGCTCCGCCGACCAGGCCCGCTACCACGGGGTGCAGCGGCGCATTTTTGAAATGACAGAGTTTTTGGTGGATGTGCTGGGTATCAAGTCCATACCGGGCGCCAAGCTGCCCGGCCAATACACCTACCACGATTCCTGCTCGGCCCTGCGGGAATGTGGTATTAAAGCCGCGCCACGCATGTTGCTCGATGCCGTGCAGGGCCTGGAGCGCCTGGAAATGGACGAAAGCGAAACCTGCTGCGGCTTCGGCGGTACGTTTGCCGTGAAGTTTGAAGCCATTTCGGTAGCCATGGCCGAGCAAAAGGTAGAAAATGCCCTGGCCACTGGTGCGCGCTACATCGTAAGCACCGATACAAGCTGCCTTATGCACCTGGATGCCTACATTCGGCGGGAAAAAAAGCCCATCCAAACCCTGCACGTAGCCGATGTGCTGGCGAGCGGCTGGTAACTGATTTTTACATTTAATTTCATAAAAAAGCCCCCCAGACCAAGTCTGGGGGCTTTTTTATTGCTGCACTGATGGTTCCTTAAATTAATTGCCGCACCCGTTCCGTCAGGCTCTCCGAAGCCGGGACGAGAGGCAGGCGTACGGCATCGGAGCAAACACCTAGCGCCGCGAGGGCCGCTTTTACGCCTACCGGGTTGCTTTCTTCATACATTAAGGGATTCAGATCCAGAAAGCCGAACAGCAGCTCACTGGCTTCGGCAAAATTGCCTTCCAGCGCGGCCCGCGTCATGCGGCTCATGCGGTCGGGGAAGGCATTGCCCAGCACACTGATAACGCCCTCGGCGCCGAAGGAAATCATCGGCACAGTCAGCATATCGTCGCCGCTGATGAGCAGGAAGCCGGCGGGCCGACCGGCGGCAATGGCCATGCACTGCTCCAGGTTGCCGCTGGCTTCTTTGATGCCGATAATATTGGGGTGCTGAGCAAGGCGCAGGGTCGTGGCGGCCGTCATATTGGAGCTGGTGCGACCGGGCACGTTGTACAGGATAATAGGCAGGGGAGAGGCATCGGCCAGGCGCTCATAATGGGCCACGATACCGGCCTGGGAAGGCTTGTTGTAGGCAGGACTGGCCGAGAGAATTGCCATTACGCCCGTCAGGTCGGTGGTGCGCAGTAGGTTTTCAACGCCGGCCGTATCGTTGCCGCCAATGCCATACACGAGTGGTACCCGACCAGCCACTTGCTCCCGCACAACGCGCAGAATATCAGCGCGCTCCGATGCCGTCACGGTCGGCGACTCGGCCGTTGTGCCATTGATAACCAAGTATTCAACGCCGCCATCTACCACGAAATCGACCAGGCGACGCAGGGCCTCCACATCCACGGCATGGTCGGGGGCGGAGGTAAAAGGAGTAATTAAAGCGACCCCCGTGCCGCGCAGGGCAGAAAGGTGAGAATCTTGTTGGTCCATGCGGGAATAAGCCGTTGTTTTGTAATTGGAATAGTTGCGTGAAGGTAAGTGACTACCGTCAAATGCTTTATTATGCCCTTTTCTTTCGTCTAAAATATCGGTTTCCTTTTCCAGCTTACACCCCGAATGAAGCTTACCCGTACCCCCATTTTAGTGGCTGGCATTCTGGCCACCACACTTACCCTGTCTGGCTGCGAAACCAAATCGGCTGCTGCTTCAGAATCGAAGGAACAGGCTGCTGCCGATACTGTTGCGACTGCCCCAGCCGCCGCTGCGCCAGCCAATCCGAACGCACCGGCTCCCGATCCGACGACCATTCCGGCGAATAAAATTGCCACCGCTGCCGAGATTCTGGCTCGTCCGCAGGTACCCATCCTTTGCTACCACCAGGTCCGCGACTGGAAGCCGAAGGACTCCAAGAATGCCAAGGATTACATCGTGCCGGTGGCTCAGTTTCGCGACCAGATGAAGATGCTGGCCGACAGCGGCTACCACACCATCCTGCCCGATCAGCTGTATGCTTACCTGACCACCGGCGCCCCGCTGCCCTCCAAGCCCGTCATGCTCACCTTCGACGATACCGACCTGGATCAGTTCACGGTGGCCAAGCCGGAGCTGGACAAGTACGGTTTCAAGGGCGTTTTCTTTATCATGACCGTCTCGCTGGGCCGCCCGCGCTACATGAGCAAGGCGCAGGTAAAAGAGCTTTCCGACCAGGGGCACGTCATCGGCTCGCACACCTGGGACCATCACAACGTGAAAAAGTATCAGGGTGAGGATTGGGTAACGCAGATTGAGAAACCCACCAAGACGCTGGAGGAAATAACGGGCAAGAAGATCAACTACTTCGCTTATCCCTTTGGCCTGTGGAATCCGGAGGCCATTCCGGAATTGAAAAAGCGCGGTTTTGTGAGCGCCTTTGTGCTGGCTGAGAAGCGCGACCAGCAGGACCCGTTGTTTACTATTCGTCGCATTATTGCCAGCGGCTATTGGTCGCCCCGGACGCTGCACAACAGCATGAAGAACAGCTTTTAGTAGGCTGGATTCTTGTAAAAAAAGCCCCCCAGAAGTAACCTGGGGGGCTTTTTTATGGGCTAATGCTGCGTTTTGTAATGTCTATAACCGCCTTTCCTACAGTTAGTTAATTAACTCTTAATTGGAATAAAGGCGCTCAGCTTCAATGAATCAGGGCGACTGGTATGGGAAAGCGAACCAAAAAGAAGGGCTTTTATTTCCAGGAAGGTACTGGTTAAGTGCTCGGACTGTGCCTGCAGGGACTGACTCGGTTGTAAAGGAGCCAGCAGCATAATAGGCATGCTGGTCAGTTCGGCTCGCTCAGCGAGCTGCAAGCGTAGGGAACGGTACTTTCGCAGTGATTTAGCCATTGCATCCGGCCCCGATGTCATACAATCGGCCGCAACCCAATCGAGGTAAGTGGCACCGGGAAAATACGCGGCAATCGAATCGGAAGAGGGAGGCGTCCAGACCCAAACCGCGCTGGTATCGCCAGAGGCTCTGAAGTTAGTAACTAAGCGTTGCCAAGTACGACGATACGCCGTAGGATTACTAGCTTTAATAATGGGCCGAAGCATCACAGGCTTATTATTATCCCGAATAGCGGCTACCGCCTGCTTCCAGTTAGTATCGTTAAAGGAGCCGTTTCGGACTTCCCAGCTTAGTACCAGGATATTACCTTGTGTATCTGCTTTCTGGAGAGCTTCCGCCGATATCTGCGGAGCTAATGCCGGGGGCAGGCGTATTTCCTGAATCGGTGAAGCTAAATCGGCTCCTGCACGAGAAGGCAAGGAAGTGGAAGCTGACCACATGGATGCTGAGGAAGTCGCAGCGTAGCCCATGCGTACTTCGCCTACACCCGAACGCGTCCAGATAAGGTCGGGGGAAGGAGCAGTGCTATCCAGCCACAAACCAACTCCCAGGCTAATAAAAGAGTGGGCAGTGAACACAAAGAAGGCGATGTAGACGGCGGCTGTCCGAAAGCGGGGGAAAAGCTCACCGTCTCGCCCGGTAATGAGCTGCTGGCTTTTAGCCACAAGCCAACGAGCGGGACTAAACGAGTTTGCAAAGCGCAGCAAACCCTTGAGGAGATTATGCTGAGCCATTAGCACCGAAACTCCCAGAATAGCAGCGTTGCTCATGGCCAGCGCCATCATGAGCAGCGCGTAAGGTGTTTGTATCAGGTAATGCCCATAACGCGCGGCTGCTACGCAGACAACAGCCATCAACAGATTGGGAAGGCTAAGCAGCCACTCATTTCCGGCGTGGCCATCTTTGGGGGTGGGGATGTAAGGAACGCGTATTCTGAGCAGCGTATAGAGAAGGCCCAGGCAATAAATCCACCAGGTACCTATTCGCAAAAAGCCCCCCGTCAGATGCAGTCCGGCCTCATGGGGTTCCCGTAGCCAGCGTTGCGCATTGTACCGAATCAGCATGGAAATAGCCACGATGGGCGTCATGTGCAGCACAAACTGGGGGAGCGACAAATGCCACGGGAACTCAGCAAGTGACAGTGCCAGAATCGGAACCAACAGATCGATGAGGGCCACCACACCGGAGAAGAAATACAGAGGCAGCGTGAGATAGTGCAGACGCTGCCGCCAGGTAAAGCGCGAGAAAAGCGTTGGATACACCCGGAAAAGCAGCTCGAAACTACCTCGGGCCCATTTCAATTGCTGCGCATAGTAGGCTGCTAATGAAGCTGGCACCAGGCCCCGGCTCACAATCACAGGCGCGTACACCGACTTCCAGCCCTGCGCGTGCAAGCGCATAGCCGTATGCATATCTTCCGTGAGGCCAGCCGCGTGCCCACCGATGCTGTCCAGGGCCGTGCGTCGGAAGGTACAGTTGGCCCCAATGGCCTGGGCCGTATTGTAAGAATTCATGCCCATCATCAGCGGGCCATAGAAGTGGTAAGTTTGCTCGGCCGCGCCGCGGGCAATCAGGCTTTCCTCTTGGTTTCCATAAGCCTGTACAACCTGCACATAACCCACTGTGGGGTCAGCGAAGTAATCCACCACTCTATCCAGAAAGTCAGGGGTGGGCTCGTGGTCGGGGTCCAATACTACACATAGCTCGCCCGTCGCCTGGCGGAGCGCATTGTTGATGTTGCCGGCCTTGGCGTTTATTTTTTGCGTACGGGTAACGTGAACTATCCCTAACTCCTGACAGATCTGGCGCAGATACGGATCATCGCCCTCGTCGCAGAGGTAGCTGGTGTGGGGGTAGCGAATGGCCTGCATGGCCCGCAGCGTACGCTCAATCATATCCAGCGGCTCGCCGGGGCAGGCCGTAGTAAGCACATCAACCGTGTACTGGTGGTTTGTGCGCGCCGGCAGAATTGGCTTGCTGACTTGCACGTAGTGGTACCACTCGTGCAGCATGCGCAGTAGCTTGAAGCCCAAGGAAACGGTGAGCAGCCAGAACAAAAGCGGATAGCCAATATGGTCAGAGTCGGCAAACCACCACAGGAAGTGGCCTGTCAGGAGTACCCCGATCAGAACTAAAATGCGCATTTGTCGCACCCCCTGCACAAAGTTGTATTTAACTTTGTGTTCCTCTGAAACAGGCACGTGCTTTGGCATCAAAGGCTTTGCTGGTATAAGTGTAGTGCGGGTGATATCTGGGGGCATCGAAAATTAACTCTTGGAAAGGCCAGTCATTTGAATTCAGCCTCTGATCAAGCTCAATATTGGTACGATAAATCCAAGTACTGTTTGATGTTTTTGGATAAAATTAATTGAAATTGCGTCCTGCTCCTTTACTTACGCTGACTCCTTTTTGTTATAAAAAGTCAGATTACAAATAGCTTCCGATAACATGCCTCTCAACAATCGTTCTTATTATTTTTTATGGTTGAGCTGCATATGTATCATGCTTTTTAGCTGTCATTCAGATGGTAACAAAGCAGATGCTTTAACTCAGGTACCGACAGGAGTACTACCCGTACAGATAAAAAAGACGGCAACGGGCTACCAGCTATTGCGAGGTGGTGAGCCTTACTTTATCAAAGGAGTAGCCGGGTTACAACAATTGGACCGTGTAAAGGAGCTGGGGGGCAATTCTATTCGCCTCTACACGACTAACTACGCTGACGCTATTATGGACAAGGCCCAGGAGCAGGGCCTGACGGTAATGCTGGGATTGTGGATGAAACCTGAGTATGAAGATTTTGACTATTATGACCGTAAGGCAGTGGCGTTGCAGAACGACGAGATTCGCCGACAAGTTCTCCGGTTTCGCAACCATCCCGCCTTATTAATGTGGAATGTGGGGAATGAGTTGGACAACCATACCAATAACCCGCGAGCATTCCAGATTCTGAACGACGTGGTAAAGATGATCCATGAGTTGGATCCTTATCATCCCGTCACGACTACGATGACCAGTAGTCTGCATATGGTAACGGCTGTGGAGCGCTTTTGCCCCGATCTGGATGTGCTGACGGTGAACGTATTCAGTCAGTTGGGTCACATCCGCTCTCACCTAGTTGGGAACGGCTGGTCAGGACCCTACATTGTCGGTGAGTTTGGGGCGCGAGGCTGGTGGACAGGCGAAGCCCCCAAAACCAAATGGAGGGCGCCCATGGACCAAAGCAGCGACAGGAAAGCTGAGTACATCCGAACCCGATACGAGAAAACAATGGTAGGTGACAAAGACCATTGTCTGGGCGGATACGTCCTGTACTGGGGGCAGCGGTTTGAGCAGACGTCCATGTGGTTTAGCTTATTCACGCAGGGCGGCGAAAAGACTGCCATAGTGGACATGATTCACTATTTGTGGACGGGCAAATCGTTGCCGAACAAGGCTCCGGGCCTGAGGTCATTTCGGCTGAATGGTAAAACGCAGTTGCGAAGCACTTTCCTGCGAGCAGATAGCACTTACGAGGCCAGCGTTGTTGCATCCGACCCCGAAGGCGACTTGTTGGCTATAGCGTGGGAAGTAGTGCCCGATGTCAATGAGAATTTTATTCTCCCCCAACATCGTACGGCTCGCGAAGCTTTGCCGGGCGCCATCATTAAGTCTGAGGGTACACGGGCGCTGGTGAAAGCGCCGGCCAAAAAGGGGGCGTACCGATTGTTGGTAACAGCAAATGACGGGAAAGGCAGTGTAGCAACACATAGCTACCCTTTTTATGTCGGAAAGCTCACAGCGGCGGATATAAAGAATATTTCGCAGGGTAACTTCAAGAAAAAAGCCCCCGGAGTACACTAGGGGCTTGTTTTTAAAATATACATACGAATTCTAGGTGGCTGGTTAGACTCATCGCAAGCACTTCACCTTCAAGCGCCGGATCAGCATTATTCGGTTTTCAAGCCGCCAGCCTGCAAGGTTTTGAAGGCGCCTGCGTTCACCACTTTTGGAAAACCTTTTGCCTTCATAAGCTTGCTGGCCTGCCCACTCCGGTTGCCGGAAGCGCAATAAAGGATGTACGTTTTGGTAGTATCAAGCTGCGCTATCTGCTGAGCAAAATCAGGGGCCCGAAAATCGACGTTTTTAGCACCCCGCACATGGCCTGTCGCGTACTCGGCAGGTGTGCGAACGTCCAGTACCACCACGTTGGGCTGCTTGATAAGCTTGGCTGCCGTAGCTACATCTACTGCTCCCACTGCTGGCGCGGAAACCTGCTGGGGGGCTTTTTGGGCCGAAGCAACAGGAACCAGAACAGTGATAGCGCAAAGCAGGCCAAAGCCCCGAAAAAGGGTTTTCATAACAGGAAGTCAAAAAGGAGAAGAAAAGTGGCCAGCGGCTCACTCCGGCTCGACCGGGCCGCCTTGTATAACTGTGGGCTAGGGTGGGAAGGTCCTGGCCCCGGGTGGAAGGCCAATGTGACCCACAGTATAGAAGGCGGCCCGGGAGCCGGCTGGGTGCGTGAGCGCAAGCGCTAAAACAACGAACCCTGTTGACCTGCTCCGCCGCCCGTCGCCGGTGAAGGCGTAGCAGGGGCGGGATAAGTCGGCGGCTCCACCGGCTCATTGTCCGGCGGGGTTACGGGCAAAGATACAAAAATGTCTGGCTCCGCAATCGTTTCCGGAGTCGGTAACATGGCTATTAAATCGTTTTCATTGATGATTGGTACTTTTAACTCTATTGCCTTTTCGCGCTTGGCCGGGCCCATTTTGTCGCCGGCCACTAGGTAGCTGAGCTTTTTGCTGATTGACCCCGTCACTTTGCCACCATGCTGTTCTATTAGCTGCTGCAACTCATCACGACTATGGTCTTCGAAAACTCCGGATAGCACGAAGGTCGAGCCCGCAAGGCGGTCGCTAACGGCCTTAGGTGCTTCACCAGTCAGGGCCATCTGAACACCTGCGGCATGCAGGCGGGTAACGATTTGGCGATTAAAATCATCCTGAAACCACGCTGCTGCCGACTCCGCAATCACGCCGCCAACTTCCGGTACGGCCGCCAGCTCGGAGGCCGATGCGGCTGCCAGAGCATCAATGTTTCGGTAATGAGTGGCTAGTTTATCGGCCACAGTTTCGCCCACGTAGCGAATGCCCAGCCCAAATAGCACCCGATCAAAGGGAACCTGCTTGCTGGCTTCAATACCAGCCAGCAAGTTCTGGATAGACTTTTCGCCCAAGCGCTCCAGGTTCACCAACTCATCGCGGCGCTGCGGCAAGTCGTATATGTCGGCGGGAGTAATGACAAGACCCAAGTCGAAAAAGCGGCCCACGGTTTCGGCTCCTAGGCCGTCGATATTCAGGGCTTTGCGCGATACATAGTGCTCCAGGCGGGCCTTTAGCTGCGGCGGGCAGCCGCGCTCATTCGGACAACGATAATGGGCCTCACCGGCGGGGCGGATAAGGGGCGTGTTGCAGGCCGGACAAGTGGCCGGAAAGCTGATAGGCTGGCTGTCAGTGGGGCGGGCGGTGAGGTCTACCCCGGTTATTTTGGGTATGATTTCACCGCCTTTTTCCACGAATACCATGTCGCCGAGGCGTAAGTCGAGGGCGGCAATCTGATTGGCATTGTGCACGGAGGCGCGTTTAACTACAGTGCCGGCCAGCGGAACGGGGTCTAGATGGGCTACGGGCGTCACGGCGCCGGTGCGGCCTACGTTGTACTGCACTTCCCGCAGACGGGTACGGGCGGCCTCAGCAGGGTATTTATACGCAATGGCCCAACGTGGGCTCTTGGCCGTGTAGCCCAGCACTTCCTGCTGCCGAAAATTATCGACCTTGATTACAATGCCATCGGTAGCAACGGGTAGGGTAAAGCGCTTTTTCTCCCACTCATGTATGAAGTCGAGCACTTCATGAATAGAATGACACCGCCGCCAGCTATCCGACACGGGCAAGCCCCAGCTTTGCAAGGCTTCGAGCGAAGCGCTGTGTGTCGGAAAAGCCCCCCGGTTCGGACTGAGAAATCCGTAGGAAAAAAAACGCAGGCGACGGGCCGCTACCAAGGCCGAATCTTGCAGTTTGAGGGCGCCGCTACAGGCGTTGCGCGGGTTGGCTAGTAGTGCTTCCCCATTTTGCTCACGCTCCTTATTTAGCTCCTCAAATACATTCAGGGGCATAAATACTTCCCCACGGGCTTCAAACTCGGCCGGCTGATTAGCGGCGGGACGTAGGTGGAGCGGCAGATTTTTGATGGTACGCACATTGTTGGTGACCACGTCGCCACGGGTGCCGTCGCCACGCGTTACGCCCTGGGTAAGCTGGCCATCGGTATAAGTCAGGCTCATGGCCACACCGTCGAACTTCAGCTCGCAGACGTAGTCGAACTCGTCGCCGCCCAAGCCGCGGCGCACCCGCTCATCGAACTCGCGCAGGTCGGCCTCCGAGTAGGTGTTGCCGAGCGAGAGCATAGGGTAGCGGTGCAGGGCCGTTGGAAACTGCTTGGTAATGGTGCCGCCAACACGCTGAGTAGGCGAGTTGGGTAGCGCGAACTCCGGGTGCTGCTGCTCCAGGCGCTGCAATTCGGCCAGCAGACGGTCGAATTCCGGGTCCGGAACTTCAGAAATATCCTTCTGATAATACTGGTAATTGAGGTGGTGGAGGCGCTCAGTGAGGTCCTTTATCTGGTCTTGTATGGCAGTCATGGAACGTAGTGCGTTGGCTTTGCAAGCTACGGATTTGAGCAGATGCCGTTTCTTCTTGTGCGATTGTTGCTTGTGAATTTGAACAGGGTCCAAAGAAAAAGCGGAACGGAGTCGTATGGCTACAACTCAGTTCCGCTTTTTTCTTAGCTACTAAAATCTAAAGGCTTTTTTCCATAACCAATACGCCATCGGCCTCAAAATTAAGCTGTTGCTCGGGCTTGGTGATAGCCGCAACTTCCTTCTCTGATTTGCCCGCATCGGTGGCGTAGTGGCGCAAATCACTAACGGGAACGGTTTCGCGGTGGGCCCAGCCGTTGATGACGACGGTTTTGCCGCTGATGTCTTTCGGGACAAAAAAACCGTAATCCTTGAAGCGGACGCGCATTTGTTTGCCGTCGGCAATAGCCATCGTCATCCAGCAGCCTTTCGCCTGACACACCTCCGTAGCCTTGCCAACCAGCTTTACCTGCGCCGAATCTTTGGTGCCCAGCAACTGGGTAAGCTGAGCGACGGGCACTGCATTGGCGGCTGTGATTGGCGCCCCGTATGTCTTGCCACCCTCAACTGCGGCACTAGGGGGCATTTTCTCGGTGGCAGCCGGGGTCGAAGTAGCGGTGGCGTCGGAAGAAGGAGAAGACTGACAAGCGGCCAATAGTATCAGGCTGGCTACCAGCAAAAAAGGCTTAGACATGACGGTTTAGGTTAAAGGTCAGAAACAGCTCCCGAAGGTAGTGCTTACGGCTGATTGCCGGGGTTGCGAGCGGTGAGAAGCCGTGTTTCGGCCAGCTTACCGTTCTTGTTGTAAACCTCCGTTTTGACGATGCCCACGGCCGGCGAGTAATAATCAATCACGCGGGTGCGGGTGCGCATCACCATGTCCTCGCGGGGCGCTACGCTGGCCTCACGCTCCGACTCTACTTTGTAGCACTGAAAGGTGCCAGCCGGCGTGACCAGCGTAGCCGGACCACTGACGATCCGGCGGCGGCGCACGGTGGTATTTACCTGGGCAATATCGACGGCGGAGCTGCTCACCTGCACCGAAACCCCGCCGTTGGGCAGCATGGAGCCTACGGTGGGCTCATTGGGCCACGCCAGTCCTACGGGCGCGTAGGCAAGGCGACGGTCGCGGAAGGAAGACATATTCTTGAATTCTATCTCACTCATGCCGTCGGTGAAGGTAGTATCCTGGCGGCAGCCGTAAGTCAGATCCTGAATGCGGACCAGGCGGTTTTTACCGTCATACAAGCCGCTTTTAACCAAGGCCGTGTTGGTCGTGATGGTTTCCTTTTTGTTGGTCTGGCTTCCCAGGCTTACCACGCGCTGCCGAATGGTGCCGGCAGGCTTGCCGCGGTCATCGGTGATGGAATACACCAGCTCCATGTAACTATCAAGACCAAACGGGTGCGTGCAGTCGAGAGAGGTAGAAACAACCGGTGCGGGGAGCGAATCCTGGGCCTGGGTAGTGAGGCTCAACAGAACCAGGGCGCATGCGCTAAGCAGAGAGCAATAGGATTGGGGCATGAGAGTAAGGTTTTTGGCAGCAAATGCGGCTACGGCTGAGCTTCCATACGCTATATGGAATATAGTAGATAATAGCCGAATGCACAAAATTGCGTTTGCCCCTGGCAGGTGGTAGCTTTCGAACCCAATACAAAACCGTGCCTCACCTCGCACGTTTAGCAACTTGGCCCCTGTAGGGAGCCGTATCTCTCATTTCTATTCCGCCCCAACTTATGGCTGACTCTTCCTCACAAAACGCCCCAAACTGGGCCGATACCGCTGCTTCGTTGCTCTCCAAGCTTTCTGGCGGTGTGGAGCTATCCTGCGCCTTCGACCAGATAGAATTGCAAGTGCCCAACGCGCAGAACCCCGCCGCACCCGCCGCTACCTGGCGCCTGAATGGCTCTTTGCGCATTCGTACCCGCGGCGAAAACCCCGGCAGCGGCCAACAATTGCCCCCCAGCAACCCTTCCAGCCTTGGTTAAGGGCCTAGAAATAGACGCACGCCTGGTCATCTCCTACAACGACGACCACGTGCAGGTGGCGGGAACGGGCAATTACCTCATTGTCAACTTCCCGAGTCAGCGCGTGCTCGACGCGGCCACGAGCGGTCCGCCCGGCCCCAAGAAGCCCAAGCCGCCCGGCTTCGACCCGCTGCAGCAGCTCCACAATCTGGCGCGCACGCTGGGCCTGGTGCTGGAGCTGCGGGTGGCCGGCAAAACCCACGTTACGTTTGGCGTTGGCGGCGCCCCCAAAATCCACTTCAACGCTGTTCTCGGCAAAATCGGGTCATTCTTCCGCGGAAACTGATTTATGCCGGAACTACTGATACGTTCTGCCGTCGCTGCTGATGCGGCCGCCATTCAGGCTCTCTACCTCGCGGTAGCGGAGCAGGGTGGCGGCCTGGCGCGGCAGCCCGCCGAAATAACGGTCGAGTACGTGCATACTTTTCTGACGCGCAGCCTGGCTACGGGAGTGGCCTTGGTAGTGGAGCGGCCTAATGGCGCCGGTCTGGCGGGTGAAATCCATGCCTGCTCCAGCGGCTTGCAGATCTTTGCGCACGTGCTGGGCGAGCTGACAGTGGCCGTGCACCCGCAGCATCAGGGGCAGCATCTCGGGCACCGATTGTTCAGTGCCTTATTATCTATCATTCAGCAGAAATATCCCCACGTTCGGCGCGTAGAGCTGCTGGTGCGCGAAAGCAACGGGCGCGCCATTGCGCTCTACGAAAAGCTCGGCTTTCAGCGGGAAGGACGTTTGTTGGGGCGCGTTTCCGTCACGTCAGGGCAGTATGAGGCCGATATTCCCATGGCCTGGCACGCTCCGTTGTTTGGGTAACAGGCTTCAGCAAGGGGTAAGGCCGATGGGGGAGAGGCCGCGCGGCCTACGGGCAAAGCCTAACTGCTTAGAGGCGAGTATGCCGGCACAAAAATTAGCACTAAAAAAGCCTGGTCGGCGGCGGCTGATTTGCGTATCTTGGATAAACCAAGTTGCGGCTTCAGACCCACTTTTTCGGAACTAAAGGCCGCCGGATTGGTTTGCCCAAGCACACGCTGCCACCTCCAGCTAATGAATTCTGACAAAGACTCTAGAAATAAAGTGGGCGCGGGCCAGCCAGCATCCACACTTTCCCGCATGGAGCGTATGCCACCCATGCAGATGCTGCTGTATCTGAGCATGATAGCCAGCACAGTGCTGTTTGTGGTACTTGCTGTGGCCTATGCCCAAACGCGCTTTAATAGCGCCATGCCGCAGGGCATTCACCCGTTTCCGCGCTACTTCTCCATCAGCACTATCGTGTTGCTGGTCAGCAGCTACACCATTAGCCAAGCCCGCCGGCTCTACCAGCAGGACGATGTGGCAATGCTCACCCGCTGCCTAGGCGCTACGCTCTTGCTGGCAGCCATTTTTGTGGGTTTGCAGGGTTTAGGGTGGCGCGAGCTAATTGCGCAGGGCGTTTTCTTCAATGGTGAGGCCAGCGGCACGTACGTATATCTGCTGTCGGCGCTGCACATTCTGCACTTGCTGGGGGGCGTTTTGTTTCTGATGATTCTGTTTCTGCGCACCGCCCACGCCGCCCGCGACGGCGTGCGAACCTTGGTATTCATCCGCAACCCGTACCGCCGCCGCCAGATTCAGATGCTGGGTTTCTACTGGCACTTTCTGGATGGCTTATGGATAGCGCTGTTTGCCCTGTTCCTGTTTTTGTATTAGGCTCGATTTAAAACATAAAAAAAGCCCCCCAGAAACTTTCTGGGGGGCTTTTTTTATGTTTAAGTCTGCTGACGACCGGCTATTGCTTAGTGACTTCCGAGCCGGGAGCCGGAAAAACAACCGGCAGCAGCATGCTCATGCCGGGCGGAAACACATTGAGCAGGTGCGGCGGCATCGTTTTAATCACGCGGATGGCCTCGGCGTCACAGCTGGGCTCCAGCGACTTGGCGATGCTGGGATTGATAATCCGGCCGGCATCGTCGCGCTCGAAGCGTACGTGCACCGTGCCTGCAACTCCCTTCGCACGAGCCTGCTCCGGGTAGCGGGTATTTTCAGCCATGTACTTCCGCAAGCCATCAAAGGGAGTGGGCTTGCGGACTGATGCCGCGGCCTGGGCTGGGGCGGCTTTCGGGCTGGTTTGGGCCAAACTGGGAACGGTAGCGGCTAAAAGCAAGGCCAGCAGGAAGCCAGCGTTCTTGGTAAAAATCATATCGAAGCGAAGAGAAGACGGGTGGAGCTGTGCAAAAGTAATGCTAGAGTAGCACAGCACCACCGCTACCGCCCCCGCCGAGGCTATCGCGCAATCGTAACGTTGCCTTTGTAGCGCCGCTTATCGGTATACACGATCAGGTAGTAGTAGGCGCCGGCCGGCATATTGCTGCCGTCCCAGCGGAAGTTGCGGCTGGTGGAAGTGTACACCTGCTTGCCCCAGCGGTTAAAGATTTTGATGTCAGAGAACTCGGCGTTGCAGAAGTTGGGGGGCAAATCGCGCAGTTCGAAGAAGTCGTTGGTGCCGTCGGTGTTGGGCGTGAAGATGTTGGGGGGCAAAAAGGTGAGCGTATCCGCGCTTGCCACCTCGAAGCGCACCGTTCTTTGTTGGCCCACGGGCACGCAAGTGGCTTCCCGTAGCTGAAACGTAACCTCCAAAGGGGTCGCCAGCGTGGTCTGGTCGCAGTTGGGTTCCCACCGGAAAATGCCCGTAGCCCGCCCCGCGCCATTGGTCGGCACGAAGCTCATGCCCGCCGCTGCCAGATCGAAGTTATTGCCCGCCGCCGTCAGGGTAAGCTGGTCGGTATCAGCGTCAAGGCCTTCCAGCGTCGCCTCAAAAAAGCCCCCCAGCACCCGCCGAATGACGATTGGCTCCGCGCTGAGCGCGGCCGGAAAATCGGAGGTGAGCGTGGGCGGCCGGTTGTTGTATTCCACCTGTACCGGTATCACTATGGTAGTTGCCTGCCGCTCGGCGCAGGGCGAGCCTGTGGCGACCAGCTCAAACTCGAAAAGCCGCTGGTTGGTAGTAGGGCAGGGCACGCGCCAGCTAAAGCGGCCTTGTACCTGATTGCCACTTATCCCCTGAGTAAGTTGGGCGCCCACGGCGGCCGCCTGAAATCCGCGCCCGGCCAAGGTGAGCGTAATCGGGTCGTTCTCAGGGTCCGTGACGGCTACATCGAACGTAACCAGGTCGCCGGGGCGGGCGCGCAGGGGAAGCGGGTTGGCGGTAGTGGTGATGCGCGGCGCACCATTGGGCACCGGCGCGGACGTAAACGCTACCCGCACCGTATCGCGCTTTGGTAGGGCACAGCCATCATCAGCCACAATAACATCCACGAAAAACACTTTGCCCTTTGTGTCCAGGCAGGCCGGAAAACACAGCTGCGACACCAGCGTATCGGGCGCGCCGGGGGCACGAACCAGGCCTTGCGTAATGCTCGCGAAAGTGGGTAGGGGGCCGGTAAAGTTTACCGGGTTCAACGATAAAGTCAGGCGAGAAGTAGGGTTGGGGTCAGTGAAGCGCAGGCGGACGCAACGGTCAGCGTTGGGCTGCAGGCGTAGCGTGTCGCGGCTGGGTTGGTAGGCGCGTGGGGCATTGGGCATGAGCACCACCATTTCGGGCGGGATATTGCTGGGACAGTTGAGCACTTTCAACTGAAAATCGCGCCGCACTTCCCCAATCTTCTCGCCCTTGCGGTACTCGGAGCACTTTATTCCAAACACGAATAGCCCAATTTGGGTAGGCCGCACTTCCAGCCGGCCTGTAAAGCGCCCGATAGAAAGCGTGGGCGCGCCCGGAATCTGGTTGAGAGTGCCGAGGCCGGGGTTCCAGTTGATGGAGGAATACGGGGCGGGCGCGGCCACTACAGGCTTGGGGTCGGCGGGGTCGGAGCTGCCGTTGAGCGGCGTTACTAGCTCATACACCAGCGAGTCTTTGTCGGCGTCCTGGCCGCTGAAGTTGTAGTAGAACAAGTCGCCGCGGCAGGCATAGTCGCTTAGCGGGGGGAAAATGCGGGGCGTAGAATTGACAAACGGCTGCCCGTTGCGCACCACGGCCGGAAACTCCAGATAGAAAGTTTGACCCGCATTGCCAGGCAGCACAATATTGTTGATGCCGTTGTTGCGGCAGCAGCGCTCCACCACCGCATAGTAGCCGCCAGCGCTGTTATAGATGCTGGCTGGCAGCTCCACCAGGCGGCTATACACCAGGCTGCGGGTGACCAACGAAGGCTGCGTACAGGCTGGGTTGGTGTAGGCCACAAACGTGTTGGTAGAAAGCGGCAGCACTACATTTTGCAGGCGGCGGTTCGAGCCTTTCTCAAAGATGCTGACCGTCAGATCCTGGTCCAGGGCGCCGGGGTTGCCATTCAGCGCATCAAAGTACAGGTTCAGCGTGATGCGGTACGTGCTGCCCGACTGGTACTGCAAATCCAGTTCGCCGCCTACGATATGAGTAGCCGCCGCTTGTTGGGCCAAAAAGCTGCAAACCAGAAGCAGCAGCAACCGCAGTCGGTTGGGAGCTGTAAAAATGCGTAGAGGTGTAAGCATTAGTCGAATAGCTTGGTAATCAGGGCGGAGTTGTCTCTAAATATACAACTTACGGCCCTGGAACCCACTTTACCAGCCCAGAGTTTTTAGCATACCCGCCACTATCTTGGCCCACTGAAAAGGGCGTAAACTTCAGGCGCCATTTGCCCTCACTTTTCCTCCATGACGCGCTTTCTGCTTTTCTGGGTTTGCCTGCTGGTAATGGGCCATAAAGCCTCGGCGCAACGCCCTGCTTACCGCCCGGTAGCAGCCGACCTGCATGGCTCGGCGGCCCGTGGGTGCGCCGAAACGCGCTTGCGTACCAGCGTCAGGCAAGAGTTGACCACGCCGGCCCACCGTCGCCTCATGGACCGTTACGACGTGAAGTACTACAAGCTGGACCTGGCTCTGGAGAACAACACCCGCGCCGTGGCCGGCTCCGTGCGGCTGCGGGCGCGCTCTGGGGGGCAAATTTTAGATGTGCTGGCCTTCGAGCTGCACCCGGCGCTGCTGCTCGACTCGGTGCTGGTGAACGGGCGCCGCACCCCCGCGCCGCGCCGCGAGGCCGGCGATGTGAGCGTGACACTGCCGCAGGCAGTGGCGGCTAATTCGTTGTTCGACGCGGTTATTTATTACCACGGCACGGCTCCCAACGGCAGCTCAGCCGCCATCGGCAATGCCCTCGACACGCGCTATGTGCCCCGCTACGATGTGAACGTGACCTGGAGCCTGAGCGAGCCTTTTCACGCATACGAGTGGTGGCCCTGCAAGCAGGTACTCACCGACAAAGCCGACTCCACCGACGTCTGGATTACCACCAAAAATCCGAATAAAGTGGGCTCCAACGGCGTGCTGACGCGCGTGGTGCCGCTGCCCGATAACCGCAGCCGCTACGAGTGGAAATCGCGCCATCCTATTGCCTATTACCTCGTTTCGGTGGCCGTAGGGCCGTATCTGGAGTATGTGAACTTTGCCAATCTGCCTGGCGGCGTGCGGGTGCCTATCGTCAATTACGTTTACAATCAGACGGCGCTCAGCGATAACAAAACGGAAATAGACCGGACGCCTGCTTTTATGGAGAACTTCTCGGCTTTGGTGGGGCCGTATCCATTTGCCAGTGAAAAATACGGCCATAGTATGGCGCCCATCGGCGGGGGCATGGAGCACCAAACCATGACCACCCAAGACGGCTTCAACTTCACGCTCACTGCCCACGAGCTGTTTCACCAGTGGTTTGGCAATAATGTCACCTGCGCTTCCTGGGAAGATATCTGGCTGAACGAGGGCTTTGCTTCCTACGGCGAATACCTGTCGTTGCAGGCCCTTGCCACGCCCGAAGCCGCTCGACTATGGCTCGATCAGGCCCATGAGCAGGTGCAGTTTCGGATAGACCGGATAACGGGCAACCGCACGGATACGCCCGGCGGCAGCGTGCGCGTACCCGATACCACCAGCGTCGGCCGCATTTTCGATCAGCGCCTGAGCTACAAGAAAGGGGCCGCGGTGGTGCACATGCTCCGCTACCTGCTCCACGACGACGTCAAGTTCTTTCGGGCCCTGCGCACGTTTCAGACGACCTACGCTGGCCGCACCGCCCGCACCACCGATCTGCAGCGCGTGTTTGAGGCGGAGGCCGGCCGCTCGCTGGGGGGCTTTTTTGAGCAATGGTACGCCGGTGAGGGCTATCCGATATTCAGCGTTCGCTGGAATCAGGTGGGGGGCAATTTGCTGCTGCAAACCACCGAAGCTGCCTCCATGCCCACCGTGACGCCCTTTTTTGAAACTGAGCTGGACTACAAAATCACCTTCGACACGGGCAATAGCCAGGTGGTGCGGCTGCGGCATAGCAAGTTGGTTTCCGCCTATAGCGTACCCGTCGCGGGCATCGTTACCGGTATCGAGCTTGACCCGGATCAATGGGTGCTGAATGCCACCGGCCCGATTTCACGCAATACTGCTTTGGTCGACATTGGCAGCGCGGGCCGCATGCTGGCCAGCGTCAGCGCTTATCCGAATCCCTGCCGCGATTTTCTGGCGCTGGCCGATCTGCCGGAGCCGGTGGAAGCCGTGGTACTAGATGCCGTGGGCCGACGGGTGCTGCGCCAACAGTTGAGCCCGGCCGCTAGTCAGCTGAATACGCTCCCGTTAGCCAGCGGGCTATACCATTTGTTGCTAACGAGCACTATTACCGGCGAGCAGAAGCGGCTGCGCTTTGTACGCGAATAACTATAAACATCGAACAGGCAACAAAAAAGCCCCCCAGGCACACGCTGGGGGGCTTTTTTGTTGCCTATTCACGGGCGTATTCCGCAATGCGGGCTTGCACCTGCTCATCGGCGGGGGGCAGCTGGTAGACGGCCGCTATCAGCTCATCGAAGGAGTGCGCCGGGGTGAAAATGTCGTCGTGGTAGGGATTGGCAAAAAACCGGATGAACCCCGGCTGCTCATTAATACTGATCAGATCGATGGTAATGCTGCCGTAGCGCTGGTTGCACCGGCCGGTTTCCGAGCAGTCTTTAGGCTGAGGCTTCAGAAAATGCTTGTCAATCGTTTCGGTGTAGCTGGGGTGCACCAACTTGCGTTGGTCGGAGGTCGAGAGGTTGTAGCCGAGCTCCAGCACCCGTTCGCAGGTGAAGTCGAAGAAATGGCGGAAGTTACCCGGCCCGATGCTGGGGTCGAAGAAGAAAATGGCCCCCTGTCGGCCGCAGTCAGTGATCAGCTGCACCCGCAGACCCTGGCTGCTGCCTACTCCGGCTTTACGAAAGTGATACGCTTTAAAGTACGGACCAGCCCAGTTCAGGTAAACGCGGTCGGCGAGCCACTGCTCGTGCCGTTTCACCTGAGCCGGCGTGCGCACGGCCGGCTGCCAGTCGGTCCGGTTGGGAGCCGAGCGTTGACTTAAAAGCTGTTTTAAAAAAGTAAACAAGAGCGATAGCGAGGGATTATAGGGAGCAACATTACCCGTCTGAAATAGTTTTCTCGGCGCGGTGCAACGCACAGCTCAAAACAGGCATCTTTTACCTCTTTATCTCTAAGCTATTCTATGCAAATGACTGCCAAACAACGCACTGCGCTGCGTCAGCAGCTATTGGCCGAATGCCGGCGGGCCCAACAGCAAAAAGCGGATACAGCCCGCAAAGCCATGCTGCTGGTAGAAGAAAGCGCCCACGAAACCCAGGGCGCAATCGAAGATAAGTTTGAGTCGTTTCGGGAAGCCTGCCATATTCAGCGCGACCTGTTCGCTCGTCAGCTGGATGAAGCCCTTACGGGCTTACAAGTGCTACAGCGCGTTTCGGATGTGCGTCCTTCCACGGATAAGCCCAGCCTGGGCTCCGTCGTAGTCACCGATAGCCAGACCTTCTTTATCGCGCTGAGCCTAGGCGAAATCAAAGTCGAGGGGCAGCCATATTGCGTTATTTCCGCCTTTTCGCCCATTTATCAGGCTATGACGTCTGCCCGGCCCGGCGACGCTTTCACCTTCCGCGGCAAATCGTACCAGGTTCAGGCGGTGTATTAAAGGCCGTATGGCTCCGCGGAAGCTGCTCGCTTATTTAGCCCCCATGACCTGCGGCTTCACCCGCGACCAATAATGAGAGCGCCCAATTAAGGAGAAGCCGATGTAGCCCTTCACCTCCATGCGGTCTTTGCTGACCATGCTGAGGTAGCAGGAATAGGTGCGCCCATTCATGGGGTCATAAATCCGGCCGTCTTCCCAGCGGTCATCATCGGGGTCATAGCTAAGATTTTGTATGACCACAAGATTGAGCAGGGGCTGATTGCGCTTTTCTAGCTCGGGGTTGCGACGGTCGGTTTTGGGCAAATTAGTCGTCGAATCCAGCGGCTCGCTTAGCCACACCAGCCGCCCACACAGCTGCTTTGAGTTGCCGCACCGATAAATCTCGACGTGGGTTTCGCCCGCATCATCCTTCCACACGCCCAGCGGGGAATGGGTTTGGGCGGCTGCGCCCCCTATGGTTGCTAGGCACAGCAACAGCGTAAGGAAAAGGTGTTTCAAGAAAAAGAAGTTGAGAAGAAGAACCCGCCGCACATGTCAAACCTACGTTCAGGAAGCTCTAAGGTACAAAAAAGAGCGACGCCCCGGTTGGGGGCGTCGCTTTTACGTGCCAGGAGCAGGTGCAGTTTATTTTACGCGGGTCCAGGTCTGGGAGCGGCCAATCATGGAGAAGCCGATGTAGCCTTTCACCTCCATGGTGTTGGCGTTTTCCATCTTCATGTAGCAAGAGTAGGTTTTGCCCGTCTCGGGGTCATAGATCTTGCCATCGTCCCACTTGTTGCCTTCGTCGTACTCGAAGCCCTGCATGAACACGAGGCCCAGACGCGGCTTGGAGCGCAGCTTCGGATCGGGGTTCATCGAGTCGGTTTTGGGCTTGCCCGTGGCCGGATCGTTGGGTACCGTTAGCGACACAATTTTGCCGCAGAGTTTGTCGCCGTTGCATTTATAGATTTCAAACGTGGCCTTCTTTTCAGAGTTGGTCCACGTGCCCAAGGGCGAAAGTGACTGGGCCGAAGCCAATCCAGAGTAACCCAACAGTAGGGTTAGACAGAGGAACAAGGTTTTTTTCATGAGGTAAAGGGTAGGATTTGTGGGAAAAGATAGAAGAAAACTCCTGAATTATGGTAATCACCCAAGAGGTTCTGCTAATGCTGGGCTTTGCAAGTTTGAGGCCAGCCCCGTTTTCGGCTACCCCAGGTGCAAAGCCTGAATTTTATTCAATGAAAAACTGCTTGATCCTCAGCTATCTGACCAAAAATATTAGCCACTGAGCTAAAAAAAGGGTTTTTTATTTTGAACCATCCGGGGTCCTTTTAACTTTACCGATCAGTAGTGAGTGCTACGGCCTCTATCAAGGGTCCCTAAGGTGCTGGGAAACGCGAATGAGGAATGTTGGATCTAAAGAAAGGAGGTACAAAATGTCTAGTAGTCCCAACCAAATCCTGCCAAGCCTGTCGAATGTAGTCTGCTTCACCGCCGGACGCGCTTAACAACAGCTTTCGCGCGGAATTATGCCCCAACAGGGCTTTTTCCCGCATTCTGGCAAGGTCTTACACAAAGGATGACGGGGCTGAACCCCAGACTCGTCGCTTGGTAAGATTTGAAGGATTAGATGCCCGGTTCGCCCAGCAGCCTTTCAATAGGTTCTGCACAGGCGGCTGGGCATCGTTTTTTTAGTATGGTTCAATACTGTGCATTGTGTTGATGAGTTCCTTTTACAAAAAAGCCCCCCAGACTTGGTCTGGGGGGCTTTTTTGCTTTGTATTGAATAAGAAATAGTTTATTCAGCATCGAGCACGCGGCGCACGCCCATAAAGCGGCGCTCATAGCCAGTATTATCCACCGCGCTTATTTTCACGCCCGACTCGCGGCGGGCCGAGGACGAGTGAATGAAGCGGATGGGCTCGCCGGCCTTTGAGATGATAATGCCAGCGTGGCCGGGCTCGGTAGAGGTCTCTGCGGTGCCCGTAAATATCACCAGGTCGCCGGGGCGCGCCTGACTGCGCGGAATGGGGCGGCCGGTATTGATGAGCATGGCTGTAGAGTGGGGCACATCAATGCCAAAGCGGCCGTACACGTACATCACAAAGCCCGAGCAGTCGAAGCCGCTGGTAGGGGTGGCGCCTGCATACACGTAGGGAGTGCCCAACTGCTCCATGGCAAAGCGCACCACACTATCGGCGCGTGGCACGGGCTTATTGCTGACCCACACGGCGGCGCGGGCCCGAGTTTGAGAAACTGGCGAAGTGGGCGCAGCAACCGAAGCTGCCTCAACAGGAGCTTCTGAAGGCTGGCGCTGCCAAACCAACAAGCTGAGCATCAGCACAGCTAAGCCGATAAAGGTGATCCAGACGTAGCGCATAGTAGATAAGACGAGCCGTGGGGTGAACGGCCCTCCTGTGCGCCTTAACGGCGCAGGTTGGGTGTGGGTTCCGGTGAGCTGAGCATGGCCGTGTGCTAAAGGGTAAGCTGGGGGGCAAATTTCAGCGTTACTTTGCAACCTTGGAGGTATTCCTGAGTCTAGCCCTCCAACTACTGCTTCCTTCACTCACACCCCTTTACTTCATGCCTCATTTTCGCTTTCGTTTGGTGCTGGTCGCAGCACTGCTACTGTTTTTTTGTCAATTCAGCGCGGTTCTGGCGGCGCCTACGCTGCGCTACACCTTGGCTATGCCAGCTCCGCAAACCCATTTTTATGAAGTAGAAATGGCGCTGGGTGGCTTTGGTAAACAGTTCACCGATGTCAAAATGCCCGTGTGGGCGCCCGGCTCTTACTTAGTGCGCGAGTTTGCCAAGCACGTGGAAGGCTTTGAGGCCACGGCCGGCTCAAATAAGCTGCGTGCTGAGAAAATCGATAAAAACACGTGGCGCGTGTATCATCCGCGCACCAAGGACTTTACCGTTCGCTATCGCGTGTATGCCTACGAGTTGAGCGTGCGCACCAGCTTTCTGGACGCCGCCCACGGCTACCTCAATGGCACCAGCGTGTTCATGTATCCGGCCGAAGGCAAGGCCCTGGCAAGCACTATCACCGTGCAGCCCGCCCCTGGCTGGAACCAGGTGACAACCAGCCTGAAGCCAGTGGCTGGCGGTGCGCCCTTCATCTTTAGCTCCAGCAACTACGACGAGCTGGCTGACTCACCCATCGAGATAGGGACCCATAAAGTATTGTCGTTTGAAGCCAACGGCACGCCCCATACAATTGCCATGTTTGGCAATGCGCGCTACGACGAGGCCAAACTGCTGGCCGATATGAAGCGGGTGTGCGAGGAAGCACATCGGGTAGTAGGCAAAAACCCGCTGGACCGCTACGTATTCATCATCCACAACATTGAGCGCGGTACCGGTGGCCTGGAGCACCTGTTCTCGACTACCTTATCCGTTTCGCGCAATGCCTATAGCACCGATGCTGGCTACAAAGGCTTTCTGGGGCTGGTTGGCCACGAATATTTTCACCTCTGGAATGTCAAGCGCATCCGGCCCGTGGCGCTGGGACCGTTCGATTACGACCACGAGAACTACACGCGCATGCTCTGGCTGAGCGAAGGCGGCACCAGCTACTTCGGCGACATCATCGTGCAGCGGGCCGGCTTCGTGACTCCCAATGACTATCTGGCGAGCCTGAGCAACGGCATCACGCGCGTAGAAAACCAGCCGGGCAATAAGCTCCAATCAGCCAGCGAATCGAGCTTTGATGCCTGGATTAAAGGCTACCGCCCCAACGAAAACTCCGCCAACTCCACCATCAGCTACTACGACAAAGGCGAGCTGATTTGCACGGTGCTTGACCTGATGATCATCAACGAAACCAAGGGCCAGAAAAGCCTCGACGACGTGATGCGCTATCTGTACCAGCGCTACTACGAGCAGCAGCGCCGCGGCTTCACCGATGATGAGTTTCAGGACGCCGTGGAGAAAGTGGCCGGTCGCCGGTACGATGAATTTTTCCGCACTCGTGTGTACGATACTCAAACCCTCGACTACGCCACGGCCCTCGGCTACGCTGGCCTGACGCTGGCCACGGAGCCCGCGGCCACCACGGGCGCTCTGGGAGCCAATGTGAGCACCGCGGGGGGCAAACTGACCGTGACCAGCGTGCTACGCGATGGCAGCGCCTGGCAAGGTGGCCTGAATGTAAACGACGAAATCCTGGCCCTCGATGGTAACCGTCTTTCCGACGACCCCAACAAAGCCCTGACCGGCCGAGCCGCTGGCACCGAAGTGAAGCTGCTGGTAGCCCGCGACGGCCAGATGAAGGAGCTTACCTTCCCGCTTCTGGCCTCAACTGGTCGCCGCTACCGCGTGGAGAAGCTGCCAACTCCGAGCGCGGAGCAGCAGGCAGTGCTGGCCAAATGGTTGCGCACAGCCCAGTAGTATTACATTATTCGTAAGGCACAAAAAAGCCCCCCAAACAATCTCTGGGGGGCTTTTTTGTGCCTTACGAATAATGTAAGGCAAGCTGCCTGTGTTACAGCTGTGAGAACGAGGGAGAGACGCAAGATTTTGCGTCTCGTCGTTGAACGATTGACGCCAGGCTTGGTACTACTCAAGTAAACAACGACGAGACGCAAGATTTTGCGTCTCGTCGTTGTTTACTTGAGTAGTACCAACTCAATCGTATAGTTAACGGATGCGCTCTAGCTCTACCTTGCGAACGGGCGCTATAACCAGAGGTACTTTCTCTACTTTAACGGAGCTGGTTTCCAACCCGAAATACTTCTCTTCGGAAGCAATAAACTGCTTGATATAGAAATAGGTCTGCATCACTAGTTTCTCCATCAGCGGGAAATCATTCTCGACTGACAGGTACTTTTCCAGCACAATAAACCGGAAGTCGCCGGTCACGTGCTGCTTGCTCAAGGATTCGTAGCGGGACGTAATGTCCACTTCCTTATTGCGTACCAATTCCTCAATCACCTGGCGGAAATAAAGGTTGATTCGTTGCTCCACCCGAAACCCTAAGCGGAACGTGATGCGGAAGGCATCATCGGGCGCGAGCTCTACCACTTTGTATTGCATGGTATACGGCTCGTCGGTGGTGTCTACGTGCACAAACCAGTAGATATCAGCTCGTTTGGGCCGCTTCTGAAAGATGGAGTAAATGATTTTGGACTCGATTTCGGTAGCGCGCTCGGCCGAAGTCATGAACACCAGGTGCGTCGAGTATTTGGGAATTGAATCGTCGTCGCTGAGGTCCTTCAACGACTGCATATAAGGCTCTATTTTCACAAACTCCGTGAGGCGACGCTTGATATAATAGGCCCGCAGCCACACGTACATCACCCCAATCAGCGCCAGCCCGATAGCCAGCGACACCCAGCCGCCGTGCGGAAACTTGATGAGGTTGGCAATCAGAAAGGCTCCTTCAATCAGGCCGTACACTACCGCAAACAGCACCACGATAGGCATGGCCACCCGGCGCGAGCGCAGCCACACCACCAGCAGTGTGGTGGTCATGAGCATGGTGAGCGTGATGGCCAGCCCGTAGGCCGCTTCCATGTTTTCGGACCGCCGGAAGTACAATACGACCCCAATGCAGCCCAGCAGCAACAGCCGGTTCATGCTGGGCACATAAAGCTGGCCTTTTAGATCAGTTGGATAGTTAAGCTTCACTTTGGGCCACATATTCAGGCGAATAGCCTCGGCAACCAGCGTGAATGAACCCGTGATAAGAGCTTGAGAAGCAATGATGGCCGCCATCGTAGCGATACCAATACCAATGAGCAAAAACCACTCGGGCATTAGCTCATAAAATGGGTTGCGGCCACTGAGCTGCTGGCCCTGATGCTCAATCAGCCAGGCGCCTTGCCCAAAGTAATTGAGTAATAGGCAGGCTTTTACAAAAATCCAGCTGATGCGGATGTTGCCTTTGCCGCAGTGCCCAAGGTCGGAATACAGCGCTTCGGCACCAGTGGTACACAGAAAAACGGCCCCCAGCAGCCAGAATCCGCCGGGAAAGCGCACCAACAAATCGTAGGCATACGCAGGGTTGGCCGCACGCAGAATGCCAGGATGCTGCGAAATCCAGACGATACCCAGGGTGGCCAGCATGCTGAACCAGATCAGCATAATGGGCCCGAATGCTTTTCCTACTATTTGAGTACCAAAGCTTTGCATTAAAAACAAAGCCGCCAGAATCGCAATGACGATGGGTACCGTCGGGATACCCGGGTACACGGCTTCCAGTCCTTCAATGGCCGACGAGACGGAGATAGGGGGCGTAATAATGCCATCGGCGAGTAGGGCAGCACCGCCAATAATAGCGGGTATGGTAAGCCAGGCTGCCCGCCGCCGCACCAGCGCGAAGAGCGAAAAAATGCCCCCCTCACCGTTGTTGTCGGCGTTGAGGGTGAGCAATACATACTTGATGGAGGTTTGGAGGGTCAGGGTCCAGAAGACGCAGGAAATGCCGCCGTACACAAGGCGCGGATCAATATTACCCGGCACAATGGCCTTCATTACATAAAGCGGCGACGTGCCAATGTCGCCGTAGATTATACCAAGCGCGATAAGCAACCCGCCGGTAGAAACGGCGGTGTGCGAGTGCGATTTTGTGGCGTCCATGAAAGTGAGGGGGAAGAGGAAAAGTTAATGCCAGGCAAAAACGCCCAAAGGTAAGGCAAATCAACTCGTAGGATCCGGTGTATGAGCTGGGGGAGCAGGTGGCTCTGGCCAGGAGCCTGTGTCGGATTCGGTGGGGGGCAAATCCGTGGCCCAGGCAGCCACGGCCGCGGCCGCCGCTTCTTCGTGGCGCCGCTGGATGCGACGGTTGGCCTCAGCCGCCAGTTTCTGCCAGGGCAGCGGGTCGCCGGCCAACGCAAAGTGCAGCGCCTCCCGCCCCGCCCGGTACAAGCGCAGCCGATTGGTGCCTCGGCTACCATAAGCCAAAAGCAACGCTCCCGCCGTGAGGCCCAGGGCGGCGGGTACGGTGCGCAGCCAGTTTTGTAAAAAAGCTAATGCAAAGCCAGCCAGCGTAATACCGCCCAGCAAAAACCATAGCAGCCACCGAATAGGCTTAAGCTCCACCGCATCCAGTTCCAGCAGGGCAAAGCCCTGTCCGTCTACTTCCAGCGCGTCAGCCGTCAATACCAGGCGGCCGTTAGCGCTGCGCAGCGTAGGTTCTTCAGAAGGAAGCATGGTGGGAAATATAGATGTTTCTAAGGAGCTGTTTGCGTTAGCTAGAACATGGTAGAGGCACATACTTGTGTCTCCTTCTTGAACGACAACATTAAACGATTCGCAGCCAAGATGTTCAACTAAACAACGAGCAGACACAAGTATGTGTCTCTACATCGTTTTGATACATGTTAATAAGAAATGCAAAATTGCCCCCCAGCTGGCTAATACAAGCAGCTGGGGGGCAATTTTGATCAGAAGCAAAGCTTACTTATTCACCTTCAGCAGCTCCACATCGAAAATCAGCGCCGAGTCGGGGCCGATGTCGCGACCGGCACCACGCTTGCCGTAGGCTAAGTCCGATGGGATGTAGAGGCGCCACTTCGAGCCTTCGGGCATGAGCTGGAGCGCTTCTGTCCAGCCGGCAATTACGCCGTTCACGGGGAATGACGCAGGCTGGCCGCGCTGGTAGCTGCTGTCGAATACAGTGCCGTTGGTGAGCGTGCCGTGGTAGTGGGTGGTTACGTTGCTGGTGAGCGAGGGCTTGGGGCCGGAGCCTTGCGTCAGCACTTCGTATTGCAGGCCGCTGGGCAGGGTGGTTACGCCGGGCTTGTTCTTGTTTTCGGCGAGGAAGTCTTCGCCGGCTTGCTTGTTGTTCATGGCATTAGGGTCGTTTACGGTGCCGTTGCCGTCACCTTGTTGGTCGTCCTGGTCTTGCATTTGGCTCTGCAGCTGCTCCATAGCAGTGCGCATCTGGTCCTGCGTGAGGCGGCTGGGTTGTCCAGCCAGGCCTTCTTTCATGCTGCTGGCCAGCACTTCAATGTCGAGGTCAAGACCTTGCTGGGCAAAATTGCGGGCCAAATCGCGCCCAATGATGTAGCTGATTTGCTCCTTGAGGCTTTCTAAGTTCATAAATCACAGATAATGCTGATTGAGCAGATTTCACAGATTCCAACGTGAAATGAAATGCCAACGCAGCGGTGGAAGGGAAAACGAACGACCCGGCGGAGGCCGTTGCTACAGTGAAGTACCGAAAACCAGCTCGAATGGATGTGGTTTTTTTATTCTTCGCTACTAAACCCCTGATTTTGAAAGATGCTTTTTGAATGGGGCCAAACAAAACGGGTCCCGCTGTGCAGCGGAACCCGTTTCAACTAATCAAATAAACGTCGCCGTAATACGCGGCTGAGAAGCTTAGCAGTAGTAGCACTCTTCTTCGTCCCGCAGGTCGAAAAACAGGTTAAACTCCCGAACCTGCGCGGCCAAATAGCTCAGGGAACCAAGGCCCCCCAGCAATATAAGCGACGAAACGGTGGCGGTGCTTTTTTTCATGTCAATGGTGTATGTGGTACTCTATCAGTTTGTTGGGTACAAAGGTAATACGTAAATGCTATAAATATGTTATGCAAGCATAACTAATTTGTTATCAAATCAGCTCTTGTGTCATCCGCGCGGCTTGCTGGCTGCTTTGGCTTGCTGGCTGGTCTTTATCTGCTCTGCTACCTCCACCATGGGGGCCACCCAGATATTCTTTTCATTGGCCTTGAGGTAGCGCAGCAGCTGGCGATGCGCTTTCAGATCTACGTTCAGACTGTGCCCGCCGCCCACGCCGTGGAACAGAAACACCAGTACCGTGCGCGACTGCTGCGCTTTTTTTACTAGGTCAATCAAATATTCGCCCGATTGGCCATTGATCATATAGCTGTCTATGTTGGTCAGGTCTACCTGCGCGGCTGTTTGCAGACCACTGGTAACGCCCCGGGCGGCCACGAAATCGTTTTTGAGCTGGTCGTAGAATTTGACGCCGCCGATGTGCAGGTCGCCGCACGGGTAGGCAAACGTGCGGGCGGTTTTGCCGTCGATGGCCATCAGCAGCGTGTTCATCGTCCGCACTTCGCTTACCGCCCGGCTCACGGTGTACTTGCTCAGGTCGTTGTCGGGCGTTACGAAGCTGCGGCCGGGCTGGCTGCCGTCGCAGGGATGCATAAGCGCGTGGTTGCCAAGCTCATGTCCGCGCTGGGCTGCTTGTCGCCACTCATTCAGCCGCTTGCCCACCACGGGTGAGGAGCCAATCAGGTAAAATGTCCCCCGCAGCTTCAACGAGTCGAGCGCCGGAATAGCGTTGTCCAGGTCGGCGTCGATAGCATCGTCATAAGTTAGTACCACGGCGCATTGCTTGCTGTTCCAGCTGTTGGCAGACTGGGCGAAAGTGGTCGATTGACTTGCCAGTAGGAGAGAAGTCGCGAAGGTTAACGGTTTAAATAGGCGCATGCGCTGGGCAACTAGATTGACGGTGTCGGCCATTGCCTGGAGCCCCAGGACGGCCATAAGATGAGCGTATGCAAGCCTCAGCATACAGACTCAGGAGGTACTTCCAAACTTATCTGACTGCTTCCACCTCCACGCGCCGGTTGCGGGCGTCGGGTGACTTATAAAGCGGGCGTGAATCGCCGAAGCCGGCTGTGGTTATGCGTGCGGCAGCAATACCGGCTTTCACCAGGTAAGATTTCACAGCCTCGGCGCGCTGCACCGATAGTACCTGGTTTTTCTGGGGCTCCCCGATTTTGTCGGTGTGGCCAGATACGCGCAGCTTTAGTGTCGGGCGGGCCTTGAGCTCGGCGGCTAACTGATCGAGGGCCGGTATGGCGGTTGGCAGCAGCTCGGGCGTACCCAGCCTGAACAACACAGTGGGCAATACTATCGGCTTGACCGAGGGAGCCAGAATGGGCGCCGCTGGGCGCACCGTATCAGGCGGGGCGGGAGCTGGGGCAACGGCTACTGGCTTGGGAGCTTCCGTATCACCTACGGTAATAGTAATAGGTACCACCGGGCTCTGACTGGTAGCAAAATAGCCCTGCGTGAGGTAGAAGGTGGTGGTCTTACTGAGCTTGGTGCGATACGTATTGCCGGTAGCTACACGCTGTTTCAAATCAGGGTCGGCGTACCAGCGCACGTCCTGGCCCGATACGCGCAGGGTGCTTTCCGTATTGGCCGGCACTGTGGGCGACGATTTTAGCTTGATGCGGTACAAGGTAAATGTCCCCACGTCGCAGTCGCCTACCGGGCGGTAGGTCGCATTGCCCACCAGCTTTTCCTGATTCGGGTCGTAGGTAAACGTGATGGAGCCGTCGCACCAGTAAGTCCAGGGCGTCTGGCCCGTTTCGCTCAGCTTTCGGGTATGGGTCAGGCTGACCCCGTCTTCCGTACGCGCGCCCTGCATTTCAAACGTCACCGTCATGGCCGGCTCGTTGCCTACTTCCTGATACAGTACCCCAAATATCTTGGCGTCTTTATTTTGCTGCAAGCGAAGCACGGCTGGCCAGTTGCCTTCTTCTCTGGGGTCGGTTTCAACGCCCTGCCACTCGCCCGCCAGCGATTGGGCCCGCGCAGGCCCGGCAAGCACGAGGGCTAGTATGCCACACCAAAAGCTGAATTTCATGCCTGTATACCTGAGTTTAGCTTATTCATGAATGATAGATACGAAGCTTCTATAAGAAGGTGAGGGGCACCGGTAAGTTGCTTCTAACGCCCGACTACCGCAAGTTTAGTATACTGTGTCCCCGATTGTCAACAGGCTTAAACTCGTCCGGTCTTTGTTGTCTGGGGGGCTTTTTTGCCTGATTTCTCAATCCTTACTCCAACTTCAGCACTATGAAGATGATGAAATTCTGGCTGCTACTGGTGTACACTGGCCTCAGCACCAGCGGATTTGCGCAGCGCTTGGCAACGCTGGAAGTAACCCTACCGCGCTCCAACCACCAGCAAAGTGCCCCGGTTCAGGTAAATCTTGCTGGCCTCACTTCCCTCTCAGATTCAAACCTGAGCCTGGTAGAAGTGAGGGGGAATACCCGTATCTCGGTGCTTTACCAAATTGAGAAAACCAAGGAGCGTATTCTTCATTGGAACGTTGAAAATACTGATACTAAAACCACCAAGCGCACCTACGAGCTCAGGCTCGGGGTTAAGGTAAAAACGCCCCCCACCGTCAAAACCGTTGATAAAAACGGCACTTTGCAGGTGCAGGCCAACGGTAAAGACCTGCTTCAATACAACTACCGCACGGTGTACCCGCCCACCGGCATCGATACGGCTTTTAAACGCAGCGGCTTTATTCATCCACTATGGTCGCCCCGCGGGCAGGTGCTCACCCGCATTCAGGCCCCCGACCATTACCACCACTACGGCATCTGGAATCCCTGGACGCACGTGCTATTCGAGGGCGATACCGTGGATTTCTGGAACCTGAAAGACCGCAAAGGCACCGTGCGCTTCGCTGGCGTAGTTTCCAAAACCAATGGCCCCGTGTTCAGCGAGTATCAGGTAAAGCAGGAGCACGTGGCGTTTAAGAAAGGCGGCAAAGAAAAAGTAGCCTTGAACGAGTTGCAATCGGTGCGGGTATATCAGCCCGGCAATGCCGATTACTACATCGCCGACGTGACCATCAACCTCACGTGTGCCAGCGCCAGCCCGGTGCGGCTGCTCACGTATCGGTATGGGGGCTTCGGCTGGCGGGCTACCGAGAAGTGGAACAAGGACAACAGCGAAATCCTGACCTCGGGGGGAAAAACCCGCAAAGACGCCGACGGCTCCACGGCCCGCTGGTGCATGGTGCAGGGCCAGCTGGACAACGACTACGCCGGGGCCGTGATGATGTCGGCGCCCACCAACTACAACCACCCGGAGCCGCTGCGCGTGTGGCCCGAAACGCAGAATGGCAAGGGCGACGTATTCGTGAACTATTCGCCCACCAAAAACAAAGACTGGCTCCTAAGCCCCGGCCAAACTTACACGCTGCGCTACCGGCTGCTGGTGTTCAACGGCCGCTACACCCACGAGCAGGCGGAAAGCAGCTGGCAGTATTTCAGCCAGCCGCCCACCGTTTCCGTCAAGCGTAAGTAATGATATCCGATCTTAACTCCTTCTGCCAACTATCTACCTATGAAAACTGCTTTACTTATTGTAGGAGCTCTGTTAGTGGGCAGCGCCGCGCCAACTGCCGATCTGCCATCCGCGGTGTACAAAGGCATCAGCCGCCCCACGGAAAAAGGCAGAGAGCGGGTCCAGTTTATAAAAGGCAGCACCCTTGATTTGACCCAACTGGAGGTGTACACGTTCACCCTGAAAGCTGGACAGGCAAATCAGGCTCAGCCGGCGGCCACCGATGCAGAGGAATTAATAGTAGTGAAGGAGGGAAGCCTCGCCGCCACCATTCAGGACTCCACCAAAATCCTCGGCCCCGGCGGTGTCATGCTGATTGGCGCCGGCGACAAACAACGTTTGCGCAATGTGTCGGGGGCGCCTACCACGTATTATGTGCTGCGCTACAAGTCGAAAGACGGCGTAGACCGTCAGCGGGCGCAGGCGGGCGGCGGCTCCTTTATGAAGGATTGGGGCCAGTTTACAGTCGTGAAAACCGATAAGAAGGAAACGCGTCCCGTCTTCGACCGGCCATCGAGCATGTTCAGGCGGTTCGAAGTGCACGCTACCATGCTCATGCCCGGAATTGCCAGCCATCCGCCGCACACGCACCGCACCGAGGAAATCATTCTGATGACACAAGGCAGGGGCGAGATTCTGATCGATAAGAACGCGCACAAGGCCGCGGCGGGCGATGTCGTTTTTCTGGAAGCCAACGTACCTCACGCCTTCACCAATACCGGAAAAGCACCTTGCGGCTATTTTGCCATTCAATGGCACAGCAACGCGGAAAAGTAGTTGCCCCCTGACTTAGACTGCCCACAGAATGCCTTGGGGGCAAATTCAATGGATATTATTCGAATCGACTGCGCTAATCAGCTGATACTGTAACAGCACCTGATTTGCCTTGCACTGACGGTAATAGCGGGGGCCAGGCTGCACAGAAACAAGCCGAAGTGCTGGCTCTGGGAGCTATCAACGCGAAAACGGGTGCGGCTGGCGATTGTGTTGCTGACCGCAAGGTGCGGTCCGTTTAGAACCCGTGGTGGTCGTTGGGCAGGAAGCGGTGAGTCAACTAGATTAGTGCTTCCACTAGCGCCGGGGGGCAAATTTCAACTGTAATACGCCGACCACAGTGAGTCTGGGGGGCAAATCTTACTGTGTCCGCAGCCAATTCTGGGCCGCGTCTAGGTCGTCGAAAAGGTAAATGTCGAGCTGGTCGCTGATGCGGTGCTGAAGGTCTTCGATGGATAGCTGCCCGAACACATCCGGTGACACTATCTGCCCGATGGAGCGCAGTCCGGCGGCCATAATCAGTGGCGTCCAGACCTGCTGAATCCAGTCGTTGGCCTCCAGGAACGTGCCCACCAAGTCGCGGTGGTCGTTGAGCAGCTTCGGGCAAGATTGGCGGCGCATCATGTCCAGATAAGTCAGGCCGCCGTCCATCACGGTACCCAGGGTCTGACGACCAAACCAGTGCGCGTGAATCCAGTTTTCGTCCTGGTCATACCGCACCGTGAGGTAAGTGCTGCCATCGCCACGGCGCAACGTAGTTATCATAACTATAGATAGGGTAGAAGGTCACTTTTCACTTCCGCAGAGGCGCAGGCTACAATAACGCAGGAAGGTCTGGATGGTTCTGGGGGGCTTTTTTGACACCAGAAAGCGTCCGTTATCTCTAAAACGGAAGCCATAGTCGGGAAGGTGGAACTACTGAAGCTTCTTCTCTTCTGCCGGCGTGGCTGGCCGGTTAATAACCGCGCCGCGCCCGTTGCTGAATGCGTGCTTCCCACTTTTTACGGCGGGGGGCAATTTCGCCGCGCAGGTATTTCTCCATTACCAGAACAGAGTAGGGCGCGGCCGCCGTGGCCCCGAAGCCCGCATTTTCGAGGTAAACCGCCACAACTATCTCCGGATTCTCGGCCGGGGCAAAGCCCACGAAAGCGGCGTGGTCGTCGTCGCCATCATTTTCAATGGTGCCGGTTTTGCCGGCTACCGTAATGCCCACATCGGCCAGACTGGAAGTTTCGGCGGTGCCCCCGCGCTCCATCACGGCCACCATACCCGGCAGCAGCGCGGCGAAGTGAGTGCTGTCGATGAGAGTGTAGCGCTTTTCGGTAAAGCGCGGCAGCGGCCCATTATCTCCCACATTGCGCACCAGGTGGGGGGTGTAGTACCAGCCTTGGTTGGCAATAATGGCCGCCATATTCGCCATTTGCAGCCCCGTCAGGTTGATTTCGCCCTGCCCGATGCTGAGGGAATAAATAGAGCGATATGTCCACTTAGTGGTGCCGCGGGCCTTGTCGTAATACTCGGGAGTGGGCAGAAAGCCGGGTGCCTCGCGCGGCAAGTCTACGCCCATCACCGAGTCTACCCCAAACGAGCGAACATAGCGGCGCCACATGGCTAAATTGGCATGGCGGGCGGCCACGGAATCCTGGCCCAGGCTATCGGGCACGAAGTTGATGAGATTCCGCATTACCTGATAGAAATACGGGTTGCAGCTGTATTGCAGACCCATCGTCAGGTCTTTGGGCTGAGGGTGGCGATGCACGCAGCTGAGCAGGGTCTGGTCGCAGCGGAAAGCGGTGGTGGGGGTAATGGCCCCCAGCTGCAACGCCACCGCAGCATTTACCAGCTTGAATACCGAGCCGGGCGGATTGGCCAGCGTAGCCGGCCGGTTGATCAACGGCATTTTTTCGTGTTCCAGCAGCTTGGCGCGCACCAGGGCCTGATCAGGGGCGGTGATGGTGGCCGGCTTGTACACGGGGCCCGACACGTAGCACAGAATCTCGCCGGTGCGCGGGTCTAGGGCAACTAGGTAGCCTTTGCGGCGGCCCATCAGTTGTTCGGCGTAGGCTTGCAGTTTTACATCAATGGTCAGGTGCAGGTCCTGGCCTTGCTGAAAGGCTGTATCAGGCGCCCAATTGCCGTGCGTTTGGCCCAGCGAATCGACCAAGGGGTGCAGGTAGCCCCGGTTGCCGTTGAGCAGACCGTTGTAGTAGGTTTCAATACCGCCGTTGCGCAGCTCATAAAAGCGGCCGCGTCGGTAGCGCTTGGCTTGTTTAAAGAAGGCCTGTGCTTCGTCGCTTTTGTACCCCAGGAAGTGGGCGCCCACGCTGGTGGTGTAGGTACGCTGGGGGCGCTCCGTTAGGGTCAGCTGGGGCCAGTCCTTGCGCTGGCGGCGCACCCGTTTGGCTTCGCCCGCGGTGAGGGTGAGCTCAACAGGGTAGCCGGCTGGCATGTCTTCATAAGGCAGGGCATCGGCAATGCGCTTGCGGGTGGCAATTGGCCCCCAGCCAAGTAGTTGGCCAAGCGCTAGGGTATCGAGCGGGGGGCGGCGCGGCAGCTTCAGCAGATAGTGGGTGCGCGTAGCCACCAACACTGAGTCGTTGCGGTCGATAATGCGACCTCGCTGCGGCACTTCTGGCAATACCACGCGGCGCTGAATGTAGCGCACGCTCGTATCTGTTTCCTGAGTTAATACGCCAGGCTGCTGTTCTGGTGATGAACAGGCAGCCAGCGCTAATAGCACTGTTAGTAGACTCATTTCCCAAATAGAAATATTTAAAGGATTGCGCATCAGGGTGAACGTACGAATTTACCCAGCGCCTAGATGTGCGTTCCGACAAACTAAGTTCGTCGTTACTTAAACCACATCGGAAGCACCATCGGCCTTAAGGCTCACCACATTAAAAACTTAACTAACCTAAAATTTCAGGTTGAGTAATTTAGAATATTCTGCGCGTCAAGCCAACGACGAATCATTTCGCGTGGTGTTGTTGCCACAAAATAGGCGGTCATGCAGAGCGGAGCGAAGCATCTCGCGTGCTGATGTAGGATTACTAACCTCTCGTCAGCACGCGAGATGCTTCGCGTTGCTCTGCATGACGTTCGGGGGACGAGACTAGCGAGCCCGGCAACCTCTTACCTTTCACTACTACGCAGTAGCTGGCTCTGGCCGGCGACCTAATTGCGCCAACAAACCCAGCGCCGGACCAACTGCAAGAATCAGATAGAGGTCGTAGGAATTTACAAAACCAGAGAGCCAGTTTGTAAACTGTATGCTGGCAACGGTGATGGCAAATCCTATACAGTTCACGATGGTCAGGGCGGTGCCGCGGGAAGCGTCGGGCGCGTTTTGCGCCACCAGGCTGGAGAACATGGGCGAATCAGCCACGACCACCAGTCCCCAACAGAATAGAAAGCTCAGAAAAAAGCCCCCCGAATGGCTGCGCAGCACCAGCGGCGACACCAGGCAGCACAGCCCCGACAAAGCCAGCGCCGTAGTAGCTATGGTGTGGGGGGCAATTATACGCGAGAGTAGCCCGCTACCCATGCAAGCCATGCCACCCGCTCCAATCAGCAGAAACGACAGCAACGACACCGGCAAGTTGGCGCCGCGGTGGACGCTATTGTAGGTCGTCAGCATCAGCGGTAGAAAGGCCCAGAAGGTGTACAGCTCCCACATATGGCCAAAATACCCGAAGGCGGCGGCACGGAAGCGCGGCAACCGAAAGCCGCTCAGAAAAGCGGTGAGTTGCAGGCGTTGCCCGGTGCGGCGGTACGGACCGTCGGGTACTAGCAGGAGCATAGCCAGGCCACCGAGCACCGCCAGGCCCGAGGTAGCCAGCGCCACGTATTGCCACGGCAGCTGCGCCGTCACACTCTTCAGCAGATGTGGGAAAGCCGTGCCCAGCACCAGCGCCCCCACCAAAAAACCCAACCATTTGCCCAAGCCCGTCTGCGCGTAATCGGCGGCTATTTTCATCCCCACCGGGTAAATGCCCGCCAGGAAAAAGCCAGTTAAAAACCGGAAGGCGAGCAAACTGCCCGCTTCCACACTAGGGAGGTTAATGCCCAGGTTGCACAGCGCGGCCGCCAAGGCACTGAAGAAGAACACCCGCGACGGAGAGAAGCGGTCGGCAATGGCTAGCAAAGCAAATACCAGCGTGCCGGAAATAAACCCTAGTTGGACAGCGCTGGTCAGATGGGCTACAAAGGTGGGTGGCTGCTGTAAGGTGGCCGCCAAATCCGCCGCTATGGCATTGCCCGCAAACCAAAGCGAAGTGCATAAGAACTGGGCCAGCACAATGACAGGTAAAATTCGGGGCATAGGGGAGAGGGTGGAGTTTGGGGGGCTTTTTAACCAATTAGCAGCACATCTAGCAAGCCAGGCCGGTCAGCATAACTGCGGGCGCTGCTGTAAAGAAAATCCTCCGGCACGTCCACAAAACCGGCTACAACTGGGTTGCGGTGCAAGTAGCCAAGACGTTGCACTTGAAGTTGATTGGAGCGCAGCTCGATGGTGTGGTTGTCTTGCTGCCAGAACTGACATTGCTCGTTGTGCGCGTTGCGTTGCCCAGCCCGCTCAAACATCCATAGCATCCACTCACGTCGACTTTCCTGTTCATTTTCTTGAATGGCTTTGCTGCTGCTGCGGCAGTAGTGGTTCAAACTCCACTTCAAAGCTAGTCACGAGCTACAAGCTCGCGCTAGTTGGGTGAGTTATTTAAATTAATTCTCTAAAAGCCAATTGATTATAGATAGCTTTCCGAGCTGTAGAATTTCAGTTCTAGTAATTAATTCTTCATGTCTGATTGTTTGCTCAACATCTGCAAATAATAATTCGCTTTGGAGTTGTTTGCCTGTATGTACGATTTTAGATCTTAAGGCATAATATTTATTGAATTTTTTCTTATTTGACTGCGTGTCGCCGATATACTTTAATAGATAGTCTCTAAATTTTTTGGATATACTAAATCTTTGCTGTCCACACTCTCGACATCTACATGGGTCAACTCCATCGTATTCAAGATTGACCATGGTTTCTAAAGACGTAAAAGAGGATAATAAAGAAAGCGTTTTTCTTGTATTAAATAATTCAACGGCAGATGCTGTATAAGAAATAGCAGCATTAACTGAATTAGCTGCATTTCCCTCTAAATTAAAATAGGAATCAAGTAAGTAATCAAGTATAGATGGAAACTGTATATCTGTGTACCAATCAGAGTCTAAGTGAGGCTGGTCAAGATAGTAATCAGGGTAGTCTACTGTTTGAATAGGGTTAATAGTTATCTCAGTAAATCCGCTTATTTTTAAGTCATCAGGCATGCCTGGATAAAAAAATATACCCATAGACCATTTAGATGATGCGGAATTTAGATCTTCTCTTGGTATAGTGTTGTCAGTGGGCATACCCCAAGAACCATCAATTCCTTTATAGGTAAAAAATATATTGTTTGTAAAAGTGGTCAGCAAAGAAAGTATTTTCTCCTCCTTGGTAATTGTTGTAGCAGTCAAGGTTGCTAACTCATTCATTAATCCATTGTCGTCGTAATCTTCATCGTCATCACCAAATAATTTAGTGACTTTATCATTTTCATCGATCCAATATTCTAATATATTAGGGAAATGTCTTTGTAATTTATTTTTAGGAGTTCTTTCAAAATCCATTGGGAAAACTTGAAAAATATCTTGATATCTGTAATAGCCGCCCAACGGAGCTTTTGTGAAAAAAATTGATCTTCGAAAGCTTTTCATAGAAACATTAAAATAATGATAGGCTAATGCAACCGGGGGTCCGATAGTTGCATTAGCCTATAATGTATACCTAAAACGTTACGATCTTTTACATATTCCGTCGATATTGCCCCCCAACCTCAAACAGGGCATTCGTAATCTGCCCCAGCGAGCAGAACTTCACCGTTTCCATTAGCTCCTCGAACAGGTTGCCATTCTGCACGGCTACTTGTTGTAGCTGCTTCAGGCGCTGCTCCGTGGTGCCTTCGTTGCGGGCGTGGAGGTTGTTGAGCATAGCTATTTGATACTGCTTTTCCTCTTCCGTAGCACGGATAACCTCGGCGGGCAGCACCGTGGGCGAGCCTTTGGAGGAGAGGAAAGTGTTCACGCCGATGATGGGGTACTCGCCCGTGTGCTTGAGCATCTCGTAGTGCAGGCTTTCCTCCTGAATCTTGCCGCGCTGGTACATGGTTTCCATGGCGCCCAGCACGCCGCCGCGCTCCGTGATGCGGTCAAACTCCAGCAGCACCGCTTCTTCCACCAGGTCGGTTAGCTCCTCAATGATGAAGGAGCCTTGCAGCGGGTTCTCGTTTTTGGCCAAGCCCAACTCCCGGTTGATGATGAGCTGAATAGCCATGGCCCGGCGCACCGATTCCTCGGTGGGCGTGGTGATGGCTTCATCGTAAGCGTTGGTATGCAGGGAGTTGCAGTTGTCGTAAATGGCGTAGAGGGCCTGCAACGTGGTGCGGATATCGTTGAAGTCGATTTCCTGGGCGTGCAGGCTGCGGCCCGACGTCTGGATGTGGTACTTCAACATCTGGCTCCGGGCGTTGGCGTTGTACTTCAGCTTCATGGCCTTGGCCCAAATGCGGCGCGCCACGCGGCCAATAACCGCGTACTCGGGGTCGATGCCGTTGGAGAAAAAGAAGCTCAGGTTTGGCGCGAAGTCGTTCACGTCCATGCCGCGGCTCACGTAGTACTCCACGAAGGTGAAGCCGTTGCTCAGGGTCAGGGCCAACTGGGTGATGGGGTTGGCGCCGGCCTCCGCAATGTGGTAGCCCGAAATACTCACCGAGTAGAAGTTGCGAACCTTCTCCTTAATAAAGTACTCCTGCACGTCGCCCATGAGGCGCAGGGCAAACTCGGTGCTGAAGATGCAGGTGTTCTGGGCCTGGTCTTCCTTCAGAATATCGGCCTGCACGGTGCCGCGCACCTGGCTCAGGGTGCGCGCTTTAATGGTGGCGTACACATCGGGGGGCAAAACCTGGTCGCCGGTCACGCCGAGCAGCATCAGGCCGAGGCCGTCGTTGCCGGCGGGCAACTCGCCCTGGTAGCTAGGGCGTACCACGCCTTTCTCCTGATAAATCTGGTTGATCTTGGCTTCAACTTCCTGCTCCAGCCCGTGCTCCTTTATATAAAGCTCGCACTGCTGGTCGATGGCGGCATTCATGAAGAACGCGGCTAAATGAGCGGCCGGGCCATTGATGGTCATGGACACCGACGTGCTGGGGTTGGCCAGGTTGAAGCCGGAGTACAGCTTCTTGGCGTCGTCGAGGCAGCAGATGCTCACCCCGGCGTTACCGATTTTGCCGTAGATATCGGGCCGGTGGTCGGGGTCTTCGCCGTAGAGCGTCACCGAGTCGAAGGCCGTGCTCAGGCGCTTGGCGGGAAGGCCCATGCTCACGTAGTGGAAGCGCCGGTTGGTACGCTCGGGGCCACCTTCGCCCGCAAACATACGGGTGGGGTCTTCGCCCTCGCGCTTAAACGGAAACACGCCGGCCGTGTAAGGAAACTCGCCGGGCACGTTTTCCTGGAGCTGCCAGCGCAGCAAGTCACCCCAAGCCGTGAAGCGAGGCATGCTCACTTTCGGAATCTGCTGGCCCGACAAGCTTTGGGTGTGCGTCTGGATGCGAATTTCCTTGTCGCGCACCTTAAAGATGAACTCGGGGGCCTTGTAGGCGGCTACCTTCTGCGGCCAGGTCTCCAGGATTTTCCAGTTCTGACCATCGAGCCGGAGCTTGATTTCCTGGAATGTGCTCTCCAAACCGGCCACGAGTGATCCGGGGTCGGTTCCGTTGCTGCTGCTCCCGCTGCCGGCACGAGATCCGCCGGACTGGAGGCTTCTAACGGCGTTGAGGCTTTGGTCGAGGCCGTAAAGCTGCTGGGCCACTTCGGCTTGCTTCTGTACCCAAATATCATAGTTGCGGTTGGTTTCAGCGATTTCAGATAAGTAACGCGTGCGGTGGGGCGGAATGATGTAAATCTTCTCTGAATCCTCCGTGGTGGTAGCGAGCTGGGAGGCAAATGTGGCCCCCGTTTTCTTCTCCAACATGCTCAGCACGGCCCGGTACAGGCGGTTCATGCCGGGGTCATTGAACTGCGAAGCGATGGTGCCAAACACGGGCAGCGAGTCCAGGGGCTGGTCCCAGAGGCCGTGGTTGCGCTGGTACTGCTTACGCACGTCGCGCAGCGCGTCGAGGGCGCCGCGCTTGTCGAATTTGTTGAGAGCAATAACGTCGGCGAAGTCCAGCATGTCGATCTTCTCAAGCTGGGTGGCCGCGCCGTACTCCGGCGTCATTACATAGAGGCTGGCGTCGGAGTGCTCGATGATTTCGGTGTCGGACTGGCCGATGCCGCTGGTTTCGAGGATGATGAGGTCGTAGTTGGCGGCGCGCACCACGTCCACGGCATCCTGCACGTACTTGCTCAGGGCGAGGTTGCTCTGGCGCGTAGCTAGGCTGCGCATGTACACCCGCGGCGAGTTGATGGAGTTCATCCGAATCCGGTCGCCAAGCAGAGCCCCACCGGTTTTGCGCTTGCTGGGGTCTACGGAAATAATGGCAATCGTCTTCTCGGGGAAGTCCATCAGAAAGCGCCGCACCAGCTCATCTACCAAGCTCGACTTACCCGCACCACCCGTACCCGTAATACCAAGGATAGGAGCGGTGCGCGTTGCTACTTCTGTGTCGCTGCTGCCAGCTTGCTGGGTGGCGCCGTTGCCGCTGTGGGGGGCTTTTTCTTGCTGCTGAAACTCGGCGACGAGCTGACTCTTCACGCGCTCAAACTCCTCGGGGAAGTTTTCGGCGGCCGAAATCAGACGACCAATGCTGCGGGCGTCTTTTTCTTTTACGTGGCTTACCTCACCGTTCAGGTTCTGGCCCGTCGGGAAGTCGCAGCGCTGCAAGAGGTCATTAATCATGCCTTGCAAACCCATAGCGCGGCCGTCGTCGGGCGAGTAGAGGCGCTCAATTCCGTAGGCTTGCAACTCGGCAATTTCGCTGGGCAGAATCACGCCGCCGCCGCCGCCGAAGATGCGCACGTGGCCCGCGCCGCGCTCCTTCAGCAGGTCGTGCATGTACTTGAAGTACTCGTTGTGGCCGCCTTGGTAGGAGGTAATGGCAATGGCCTGAGCATCTTCCTGAATGGCGCAGTCCACAATTTCCTGCACGGAGCGGTTGTGGCCCAGGTGAATGACTTCGGCACCGCTGCTCTGAATGATGCGGCGCATAACGTTGATGGCCGCGTCGTGGCCGTCGAACAGGGCCGCCGCCGTCACAATGCGGATGTGATGCTTTGGTTTATAGGGAGCTACTGGAGCAACTTGCATAGCGGGTGGAATGGGGTGGGGTAAGAGGGGCTAAGGTACGAAAAAAGCCCCGGCGCGGTAGCGGGGGGCTCTTTGTTACCAAGGCACTTGTAAGTATTCAATCAGATCCTTAAGCGACTTTCCTACATAGATAGCATCATCAGGAAGACAACCGATATAAGGGATAAAGTAAACGCTTCCACTTTGCTTTTCGATTGCACAAGCTTCGCCACCTCCATCAGTTCCTATCAGAATAAAGTTTAGATAGAACTCATCGGCATTGTAAGCCCGATTCAGTTCAAGTACCTCAACGATTGGCCACAATTCTAAATACTTTCCGTCTTCAAAATCGAAGACAAGATCATGAGTCTTTGAAAGCTCGTTTATGTACCAATCTGGTAATTTAAAATCTAGTGTTTCCAGTACGCGAGTAACAACTTCAGGTGTAGGAGCTGAATTTGGTTCATCCATCTAGTTTTGATTCTACTTAAGAATTACGCAATGGTGGCGAACTTACCGCAGCTCCGTTAGCCGCAGCCGAAACCCCGGCAGCACGGTTTCACCGGAGAGCTCGTTGTCAAAGCCTTGTACAACATCCGGATCCGACTGGCCGGGGCGGTAGATATAGGCGGTTTCGGTTTCCGGTACAATTAGCCACGCTAGTTGGGCACCGTTGCTGAGCCAGTTCAGCATTTTGTCTTGCAGCGTTTTCGTGGAATCAGTGGCCGACTTCAACTCCACTACAAATTCCGGGCAGACCGGCGCGAATTTATCTTGTTGCTCCACGGTCAGAGCATTCCATTTGGCCGCTGAAACCCAAGAAGCATCCGGCGAGAGCACGGAGCCATCGGGGAGGGTGAATCCAGTGTTTGAGTCGAAGTATTCTCCGAGCTGGGAATGCTGTTCACACCATTTGCCCAGTAAAAAAGTGAGGCGGGCGTTGCGTTTGCCGGAGCGGCTGCCAGTGGGCGACATAATGACGATTTCGTGGTTGGCCGTGCGCTCAATGCGCAGGTCGGGGTGCTGCTGACAGAAGTCGAAAAACTCGTCGTCAGTCATGCGCTCTAGATAAGAGCCCCCCAGAAGTATGGCGCCTGATTCAAATGGATTACGCATAAGCTAAAAGTACGCAAAATGTGCGCGGAAAAAGCCCCCTGCTTACTTGGCCGCCTTCGCCTCCAGCGTTTGCAGCAGTTCGTCAGCCGCTTTTTCAATATCGGTGTAGCCTTGCTGGGCGGCGCGCTCTTTGGCCGCAATCAGGCCGTCGCGGTGCACGGTTTTGAAGTCGCCGTAGGGAAAGTGGTAGCGGCCTTTGGTGTCCTCCGCTTTACTCATATCCAGGCCCAGGTGCCACTGACCGTACTCCTCTATTTCGTGCTTGCTGAGGTAGTTATTTTGGGCGTTGGTATTAGGGTTGTGCTCACCCCAATGAGCTTGGTCGTTCTTATAATGGCCGTCTTCAATAAGGCGCTTGGCAAATTGGACGGCCGCTGGATTTAAGGTAAGGCTCATAATGGGAGTGAGGTAAAGTGAGAAAAACCAGACCATTTACCCACTTTGATACGCCACCCCAGCTGGGAGGTTAAGTTGTGCTTGCCCTCTGCTGATGTTTACTCAGCTTCCGTTTTAATAAAAAAAGCCCCCCAGAATGTATCCGGGGGGCTTTTTTAGGTGAGCTTGTGCTAACTGAACTAACCGCCTTATGCCGGGATCAGGTTGTGCGGGTTGATAACAAACTTCTTGGCCACTCCGCTGTCAAACTCGGCGTAGCCTTCCGGAGCTTGGTCGAGGGTAATAATCTCCACGTTCACGGCCTTCGCAATCTGTACTTTATCGTACAAAATAGCCTGCATGAGCTGGCGGTTGTAGCTCATTACGGGCGTTTGGCCGGTGTGGAAAGAGTGACTTTTGGCCCAGCCTAAGCCAAAGCGAATGGAAAGGCTGCCCTTTTGAGCGGCTTTGTCGGCCGCGCCGGGGTCTTCGGTTACATACAGGCCGGGAATGCCGATGGAGCCCCCGGCGCGGGTGATTTCCATGAGGGAGTTGAGCACGGCGGCCGGTACTTCCTTCTTGGAATCGGAGCCGTGGCCGCTGGCCTCAAAGCCCACGCAATCGACGGCGCAGTCAATCTCGGGCATGCCCAGAATCTGGGTGATTTGCTCCGTGAGCGTGGCGTCGAGGGTCAAGTCCACGGTTTCGCAGCCGAAGGAGCGGGCGTGGGCCAGGCGAGCTTTGTTCATATCGCCCACAATCACCACGGCCGCCCCCAACAGTTGCGCCGAAGCGGCCGCGGCTAAGCCCACCGGGCCGGCACCCGCAATGTACACCGTGGTGCCGGGCCCAACGCCAGCTTTCAAAGCACCGTGGAAACCCGTCGGGAAAATGTCGCTGAGCATGGTCAGGTCGCGGATTTTCTCCATGGCCTGATCCTTATTCGGAAACTTGAGCAGGTTGAAATCGGCGTAGGGCACCATCACGTACTCGGCCTGCCCGCCGACCCAGCCACCCATATCCACGTAGCCGTAGGCGCCGCCGGCGCGGCCTTCGTTTACGGTCAGGCAGATGCCGGTTTTCATTTCCTTGCAGGTCCGGCAGCGCCCGCAAGCCACGTTGAATGGTACCGACACCAGGTCACCTTTCTTCAGAAACTCTACATCGGCCCCGGTTTCAATGACCTCGCCGGTTATCTCATGGCCCAGCACCAGGCCGGCGGGTGCCGTGGTCCGGCCGCGTACCATGTGCTGGTCGGAGCCGCAGATGTTGGTAGATACTACTTTCAAAATCACCCCGTGAGTGATGGTGCGCCCCTTGGGGTTCTTCAGCTTGGGAAAGTCGATGCTTTGCACTTCAACTTTGCCCGGCCCCAGGTACACGACGCCGCGATTGTCTGCCATAGTTATAAAGGTTGGTTTTGGAGGTGGAGATTGGATGCCGCCGCCAGAAGCTCCGCGCCAGCTTGGAGTAATCGAACAAAGAGCAAAAAAGCCCCCCAGCGTAAGAAATACAGGCTTGGGGGGCTTTTTCGCTGATTATCAGGTCAAGGCTACGTGTTATTCCTTCACTGCCTGCACGGCGTCGGCACCGGCCTGGGCTACCGTATGATCGTTCTCCACGGTGTCGCCCGATACGCCTATAGCGCCGATTACCGCGCCTTGATTATTTCTGATCGGGATGCCGCCGGGGAAGGTTATTAGTCCATTATTGGAGTGTTCGATATTATAAAGCGGGCCGCCGGGCTGAGAAAGCTTGCCGATTTCGCCGGTGTTCATATCGAAGAAGCGGGCGGTTTTGGCTTTCTTAATCGAGATGTCGAGCGAGCCGAGCCAGGCGTCGTCCATACGCAGGAAGGTCACGAGGTTGGCGCCGCTATCCACGATGGCAATGTTCATTTTTACGTTGTGCTGCACGGCTGCTTCGTGGGCGGCGGTGAGGGCTTGTTGGGCTTGCTTGAGGGTAATGCTCATGGAGAGGTGTTGAGGTTAGAATAGTTTGACTACTCTAACAACAGTATTTCTGGGCATTTGTCATACCCAATGAACTAGAATGAGATGATGTGGGTATGAAATGAGAGGATAGTAGGGATGGATTCTGCCTGGGTGCCACTGGATTTAGCACCAATGAATCAGGCTTCAGGGTCCTGAGGCTAAATAGTCGAGCTTTCGTTATCTATTTGCCCCCTAGCTTGCTTACTGCTATCCTCGGGGCCGGTTACGGCGCTCAGATAGCTTTTCCGCCCCTCGTTGCCTACCTTTGTAGTCGTAAAACCCTCGCCAGTGAAGCATATCCGCAATTTCTGCATCATCGCCCACATCGACCACGGGAAAAGTACCCTGGCTGACCGCTTGCTCGAATTCACCAGCACTGTTTCTAAGCGCGACATGCAGGCTCAGCTACTCGACAACATGGACCTGGAGCGGGAGCGGGGCATCACCATCAAGAGCCACGCCATCCAGATGCAGTACCCCTACAAAGGGGAAGTGTACACGCTCAACCTGATTGACACGCCCGGCCACGTCGATTTTAGCTACGAAGTAAGCCGCTCCATTGCCGCCTGCGAAGGCGCTTTGCTTATCGTTGACTCGTCGCAAGGTATTGAAGCTCAAACGATTTCCAACCTGTACCTGGCTATCGGAGCCGATCTGGAAATCATTCCGGTGCTTAATAAGATCGACTTGCCTCACTCCATGCCCGAAGAGGTTAGCGACGAAATCGTGGACCTCATCGGCTGCGACCGGGCCGATATTATCCCCGCTTCCGGCAAATCTGGTATCGGCATTGAAGCTATTCTGAACGCCATCTGCGAGCGGATTCCGGCGCCCAAAGGCGACCCTGAAGCCCCGCTGCAAGCCCTTATCTTTGACTCCGTTTTCAATTCCTACCGTGGCATTGAGGTTCTGTTCCGCATCAAGAATGGCACTATGCGCAAGGGCGACAAGCTCCGCTTCATGGCCACCGGCAAGGAATACGGCGCCGATGAAATCGGAATTCTGGGCCTCAACCAGGAGCCGCGCCAGGAAATGGGTGCCGGAAACGTAGGCTACCTGATTTCGGGTATCAAAGAAGCCCGCGAGGTAAAGGTCGGCGACACGATTACGCACGTTGCTAGGCCCACGCAGGAAGCCATTCACGGCTTTGCCGACGTGAAGCCGATGGTATTTGCCGGCATTTACCCCGTGGACACCACCGAGTACGAAGAGCTGCGCTCGTGCATGGAAAAGCTCCAGCTCAATGACGCCTCGTTGGTATGGGAGCCCGAAACCTCTGCGGCTCTGGGCTTCGGTTTCCGCTGTGGCTTTTTGGGCATGCTGCACATGGAAATTGTGCAGGAGCGCTTGGAGCGGGAGTTCAACATGACCGTGATTACCACCGTGCCCAGCGTACAGTTTCACGCCACGGGTACCAAAGATCAATTGCTGACCATCAACGCGCCCTCCGAAATGCCGGAGCCGAACCTGATCAAGCACATTGAGGAGCCCTTTATCAAAGCTCAGATTATTACGGCTGCCGACTACGTGGGGGCCATTATTACGCTGTGCATGGAAAAGCGCGGCATCATTAAAGGCCAGAGCTACCTGACTTCCGAGCGGGTAGAAATGAACTTTGAGCTGCCGCTGTCGGAAATCGTGTTCGATTTCTTCGACAAGCTTAAAACCATCAGCCGCGGCTATGCTTCGCTTGACTATGAGCTGATTGGCTTCCGCGAGTCGGACATGGTAAAGCTCGACATCATGCTAAACGGTGAAAAAGTAGATGCCTTGTCGGCCATCGTGCACCGCTCCAAGAGCTACGAGTGGGGCAAGCGCATCTGCGAAAAGCTCCGTGAGCTGCTCCCGCGCCAGATGTTCGACATTGCCATTCAAGCCAGTATTGGCCAGAAGATTATTGCCCGCGAAACGGTGAAGGCCCTGCGCAAAAACGTAATTGCCAAGTGCTACGGCGGCGACATCAGCCGCAAGCGCAAGCTGCTCGAAAAGCAGAAGGAAGGCAAGAAGCGGATGCGCTCAGTGGGCTCCGTGGAAATTCCACAGGAAGCCTTCCTGGCCGTACTGAAACTCGACTGATTAAAGATTGAAACGCGCCTCATGGGGCGCGTTTTTTATGCTTGCTTACTTCATTTTTCACCCATACACTTCCTGACAAGCCGTTGTATGAAACCTTCAAACCAATGGCTAACAAACTCACCGAGAACTGTACCACTGAAGTACAGCTAGACAAGATTATCAAAGGACAAGAGCGCAAGTTCCGGTGGCGCGACGATTGGCCCACGATGGAGAAGGAGCTTCAGGAGTCCGGCGCCGCCGCTATTGCTGCCCACAACGAGTCACGCAAGACCAAGACTGTTTCACCAGAATAACCTCGCTGATATTCGCATGACCACTGCCCCCGAAGCTACGAGCTACAAACTCATCGACGGCAAGAAAACCGCCGAAGACATTAAAGTAGAAATTGCCGCCGAGGTTGAAAAGATAAAGGCCGTGGGGGGCAAAATTCCCCATTTGGCCGCTATTCTGGTCGGCCACGACGGCGGCTCCGAAACCTACGTGCGCAACAAGGTGCTGGCCTGCGAGCGAGTCGGCTTCGAGAGCACGCTGTTGCGCTATGAGGACGACATTACCGAAGCGGAGCTGCTAGCGAAAGTTGAGGAACTCAACCACGATGACCGCATCGATGGCTTCATCGTGCAACTGCCACTTCCAGCTCACATCTCTGCTGACAAGGTTATCGAAACCATTAAGCCGGAGAAGGACGTGGACGGATTTCACCCCATGAATATCGGGCGTATGGTGGCGGGGTTGCCTTCCTTGTTGCCGGCTACACCGTCAGGAATCGTAGAGCTACTCAGCCGCTACGGCATCGAAACTAGCGGCCAGCATTGCGTGGTTATTGGTCGTAGCAACATTGTGGGTACGCCTGTTAGTATTCTGCTTGCTAAAAACTTAGATACGGGAAACTGCACTGTTACTTTATGTCACTCTCGCACTCGCAACCTGGCCGAGATTGTTCGCACTGCCGACATCGTGGTGGCTGCGATTGGCCGACCTGAGTTCGTGACGGCTGACATGGTGCGGCCGGGCGCTATTGTAATTGATGTGGGTACTACCCGTGTGGCTGATGCTAGCAAGAAGTCAGGGTTTACGCTGAAGGGTGACGTCGATTTTGCTGGTGTAGCACCTAAGACCTCTTACATCACGCCCGTACCAGGTGGGGTAGGACCAATGACGATTGCTATGCTCTTGCTCAATACATTACGGGCCGCCAAAGGAGAAATATACGCCCGGTAGAATCCTATTCTGCTGAAATAAAGCTTTTAAAGTCCGGGTGGTTATACTACTTTTAAAAGTGGGTACGCGGAACGGAAGACGAGCGCAATAGCGTTTGAGCATCCGGGCCGTGGGCCTGGCTTACTTTTTATTTTACCATATTTTACTGTTTTGCTGCACACAATTCCCCTTATGGCCGGCTCGGCGTCGGTGGCGCCTATGCATGCCGCGCTGCCCTTGATGGAGCAGTTCTATACCATTCAGGGAGAAGGCTATAACACAGGCCGGGCCGCTTATTTTATTCGCCTGGGCGGCTGCGATGTAGGGTGCCACTGGTGCGATGTGAAGGAGTCGTGGGATGCTAGTCAACACCCACGCGTTGAGTTGGCTGATATGGTCGCGGCGGTGAAGCAGCACCCCGGCCGCAACGTGGTAGTGACGGGTGGCGAACCCTTGATGCACGACTTAACGCAGCTTACGGCTACGCTGAAAGAAGCCGGCTGCCAAACCTGGCTCGAAACATCAGGTGCGTATCCGCTAACCGGCGATTGGGACTGGATTTGCGTTTCGCCCAAAAAATTCAAGTCTCCATTGCCTTCAGTGCTACAATTGGCTCATGAATTGAAGGTAGTTGTGTTCAACAAGAGTGATTTTGCATGGGCTGAAGAGCACGCCGCGCAAGTAGGCACGCACACCCGCCTGTACCTGCAACCCGAATGGAGCCGCGCCGCACAGATGACCTCACTTATTGTGGACTATGTAAAGCAAAACCCACAGTGGCAGGTGTCTTTACAGACGCATAAATACCTCGATATCCCGTAGCTTCCAGCTTCTGCTTATGCGCCGTTTGCTACCTGTTTTCGTGCTGTTGATGCTGTTAGTGGGTGCTATCATTCCTACGACCGTTGCGGTGGCGCAAGCCAAACTCTCCACCACAAATACGAAGGCCCGCCACCTATTTGAGAAAGCTCAGGAACAGGCCAAAGAGCGGGATTTTACGAAAGCCCTCGAAACGCTTTCAATCCTTAATGACAAGTTTCCATCTCAGGGCGAGCCATTTGTCCTGAAAGGTTCCCTGCTCAAGGCTATGGGCGAAAACCAGGCAGCCTTCGAGGCGTACCGAGCAGGCTTGGCAAAATTGCCCCCCAGCCCCACGCGTTCCGCCGACTATTATACCCTGGGGGAACTGGCTATGACTTTTGGTGATTACCAAACAGCCTCAACTAGTTATAAGACCTACCTTAAATTGGCCCCCAAGAGCCAAAAAAACCTGGCCAGGGCCCAACGTCAGCTTAACAACTGTGACTTTGCGATAAAGGCCATGGCCAATCCGGTAGGTATGACACCGGAGCGGTTGGGCGAGCCGTTGAACACTTATAGGTTTCAGTACTTTCCGGCTCTTACTGCCGATAATCGCTTCCTGCTTTATACCATTCGGCCTACCGCTGAGGAAACGAGCGATGAGAACCTCTTTATTGCCAAGCGTAATGATGATGGGTCGTTCGGGCAGCCTGTATCTATTTCTCCGCTTATTAACACGCCTTATAACGAAGGAGCCAGCACGATTTCCGGCGATGGCAAAACGCTCGTGTTCACCTCCTGCGACCGGCCTGGCTCCGTAGGCAGCTGCGATTTGTACATCTCGCGCCGCACCGGCAACAACTGGAGCAAGCCTGTAAACCTAGGTCGCAACGTAAACTCGCCGGAGTGGGACTCGCAGCCTACGCTCTCGGCCGATGGGCGAACTTTGTACTATACCTCAACCCGCCGGGGAGGCAAAGGTCAGGAAGACATTTACGTGACTAATCTTCAGCCCGATGACACCTGGAGTGTAGCTCGGAACGTGGGAGAGCCCGTAAATACGCCCGGAAAGGATATGGCACCTTTTATACATGCCAGCGGCACTACGCTGTACTATGTTACTGATGGCCTTGTTGGTATGGGGGGCTTAGATGTGTACCGCTGTGAAATGCAAGCCCCCGGCCGTTGGAGCGAGCCCCGCAACCTGGGTTATCCGTTGAATACCTTCGAAAATGAAGCTTCCCTTTTTATTACATCCGACAACCGCCGCGGCTTTTGTTCTCGCTCCCGTGCCACAGAGCCGGGAGTAAAGCAGGAGCGCGACCGCCCGGTTGAGTTATTCGGGTTCGAAGTGCCAGCCGAAGTGCGGGCCCGCGAAACCAGCACCTACACGCAGGGCCGCGTATTCGATGCAACTACCAAAAAGCCTCTGCGGGCAGATGTACAGCTGTATGATCTGCAAACCGATGAGCTGGTGCAGTATGTAACCTCCGATAGCGAATCCGGTGACTACACTGTGGTGCTTAACGAAGGGCGCCAATACGCGATGTATGCCGTGGCAGATAAGTATCTGATGAAGAGCTTGAGCTTCGACTATACCGACAAGCGACGCTTTGATCCGCTTACTCTGGATATTTATCTGGAGCCCGTAAAGGCCGGACGTAGCATTGTGCTGAACAACTTGTTTTTCGATACCAACCAGTACAACCTCAAGCCCAAATCACGAACGGAGCTAAACCGCTTGATACAGTTTATGCGTCAGTATAAGGATATAGAAGTAGAGATTTCGGGACATACGGATGATGTAGGAGCTGACAGTGACAACATGGTTTTATCGCAAAATCGGGCAAAAGCTGTGTATAATTATTTGGTGGCAAATGAAGTGAAGGCTAGCCGGCTACGCTTTAAGGGGTATGGCGAAACGAAGCCTCTCCAACCGAACGATTCAGATATCCATCGCCAACAAAACAGACGTATAGAGTTTAGAATACTCTAAGTTTCCGGACAGAAATAGTTCAAAAATGACCCTGACTTTTATAAAAGTCAGGGTTTTTTGTGTTGCAGTATTGCTTGCTTACAGAATAATTAAATATCTGCTAATGAGATAATTAATAGATTGTAGTAAAAGTACAACAATAGAATAGTTATAAAAATTATGTTTTTTTTTAAATATTTCCATATACATTTGAGACGTGGTACTACAGTGGCCAGCCACGTATCGTAGCTGGATCACCATGTAAAACCCGCTAAATGTTCATTTTCCACTTTCACCTCATTTACCTACCATTATGAAAAAAGTATACTTTTTTGCTTGTTTAATCCTGTGCCTACAGGGAGCCTCTTCGAATGCCTCAGCAGCCGACGAATCAACAGCTATTCAAGCTCGGGCTACTACACTCACCCGCGCTATTGCCAATAAGGCACGGTTAGATGAGGGCCAGTACTTGAAAGTGAAACAGCTCAACGTAAAGATGCTCTCTGACATGGACGCCTTGAAGGTTCGCTATGCGGCCGATCCGTTGAGCTTAGATCAGAAAATGGCTGAAGTTCAGATCGAATATGATGTAGCGCTTGCCAGAGTAATGCGCTCCAATCAGTTCGCTATGTATCAGCAGTCGCGTAGTAGCATGACGGCGTTGATGAATGCTGCTGACTAATCTTGGTTTTAGACAGTTTTGCCAGCTTGAAAACAGCTTGTTATGAGTGGGCTGTTTTCAAGCTTCACTATCAAGTTTGAACATAAATCAACCGGATGGGGCAGTGTTTTCGCTGCTTCATAAACGCTAGTTATTATTAGCTAATTAATATCGTATTCGTATAAATATTAATTAAGTAAGAAAATGTGTTGATTTTAATTTAAATCGGTTTATATTTAGGTGTTCTAATAGTCAGCAGCCAAAGAGCGCTCAGCAGCATTTTGGCCCATGGCAGAATAGTCGTACTAAACCGATCTGTTTCACCTTCAAATCCCTCCTTTTATGAAAAGAATCTATACTTTGGTTTTTGTCATGATCAGCATGGCTTCAACGCTGTCTTTTACCGCGCTGGCTGACAACGGAACATCTCTGAATGCGCGGGCCACTCAGCTAACTCGTCAGATGGCTCAGAGAGTGCGCCTCGATGAAGGTCAGTATGTGAAGGTTAAGCGTTTGAACCTCCAAATGCTCGCCGAGATGGAGGAGGCCAAAACCCGCCTGTCAGCTGATCCGGCTGCTCTCGACCAGTACTTGGCTGAAGTGCAGTCGCACTATGAGTGGGACTTAGCTGCCATCCTGTGGCCTAAGCAAATGGTAGCTTACAACCAGGCTAAGACCACAATGACGGCGGTGAAGAACTAACGCTAACAGTTCTTCTTTTAAACAGTCATAAAAAAGCCCCCCAGACGATTCTGGGGGGCTTTTTTGTGAGGCTAGAATAAGTCTGGCTCAACTAGCGCTGCTCGATGCCGACATAATCGCGCTCCAGCTCGCCGGTGTAAATCTGGCGGGGGCGACCGATTGGCTCCTTGTTTTCACGCATCTCCTTCCACTGGGCAATCCAGCCGGGCAGACGGCCCATAGCAAAGAGCACGGTAAACATCTCCGTTGGGATACCGATAGCGCGGTAGATGATACCGGAATAGAAGTCAACGTTCGGATACAGCTTGCGCTCAACGAAATATGGATCGGTGAGGGCGGCTTGCTCCAGCTCCTGAGCGATTTTGAGCAGCGGATCATCAATACCCAATGCCTTGAGCACGTCATCGGCGGCTTTCTTGATGATTTTAGCGCGTGGGTCAAAGTTCTTGTACACGCGGTGGCCAAAGCCCATCAGGCGGAAGGAATCGTTCTTATCCTTGGCTTTATCCACCCACTTCTGAGTGTTGCCGCCGTCCTGCTGAATGGCCTCCAGCATCTCCATTACCTCTTGGTTGGCTCCGCCGTGCAGAGGGCCCCATAGGGCGTTCACACCGGCCGAAACAGAGCCGTATAAGCTGGCATTAGCCGAGCCTACCAGGCGCACCGTAGATGTTGAGCAGTTTTGCTCGTGGTCGGCGTGCAGGATGAGCAGTTTATTCAGCGCACTTACGACTACTGGGTTGATTTCGTACTTCTCCGTAGGGAAGGCGAACATCATGTATAGGAAGTTCGAGCAATAGTCTAGGTCGTTGCGGGGGTAGTTGAGCGGGTGACCTACCGAATTCTTATACGACCAAGCCGCAATCGTCGAGATTTTGGCAATCAGGCGAATAATATTCAGATTGGTTTCCTCAGGGCTTTGATTTGGGTCAAGGCTCTTTGGGTAAAAAGCAGTCAAGGAGCAAATCAGGCTGGACAGGATGCCCATAGGGTGGGCCGCCGACGGAAAGCCGTCGAATATCTTGCGCACGTCTTCATGCACCAGCGTGTGAGTCGTGATCTGGTGAGCAAAGTTGTCCAGCTCCGTTTGCGTCGGTAAAGAGCCGTAGATCAGCAAGTAAGCTACTTCCAGGAAGTTGGACCGCTCGGCCAGCTGCTCAATTGGATAGCCACGGTAGCGCAGGATACCTTCTTCGCCATCGAGGAAGGTAATGGCGCTCTTGGTGGCGCCGGTGTTCTTGTAGCCTGAATCGAGGGTTACATAACCCGTCTGATCACGCAGCTTGCCAATATCAAATGCTTTTTCGTTCTCGGTGCCTTCAATGACGGGTAAAGAAATGGATTTACCGTCGAGGATAAGTTCAGCAGACTCTGCCATAAGCGTGGGTTAGAGGGTGGTTGCGGGGCGAAACTAAAGAATAACTAGCAAGCCGGAAAGGATAATCGGTGTTTCAACACTATACTACAACTCGGCGACTTATGTTGTTCAGTTCAAAACAGGCAATTTGCCCCCCAGACGCGGTTTTATCCGATTCAGAGGCTTGGAACCCGAAAGCGCAGAAATAATCAGCTATTTTCCGATACAGAACTGAGTGAAAATGCTGGTCAGTAAATCATCTGAAGATATTTCGCCCGTAATCTCACCCAGCGCCGCTAGGGCCTGACGCAGATCAGCGGCCACCAACTCAGTCCCCGCGCCGGTAGCCAGTCCAACCAAAACGGCATCCAGGGCAGCATTGGTTTTTTCGAGACTGCGGGCATGTCGCAAATTAGTGACGATGGTTGACGCGCCCGTTTGGTCGAGGCCAGTGCCGCGGGCGTGGGCCAGCAGATCCGCGCGCAGCTCGTCAAGGCCTTCGCCCTTATTGGCGGCAATAAGCACGGTATTCGGCTGGTGGCTGAAAGCATGTAATTGGGCCTCGGAAGCAACGTCACGTTTATTGCCAACAGCGAGCATCGGAATTTGCCCCCCAGGGTTTAGAGCTTCAATCTCTGCTTTAACTTCGGTTGGGGTACTGGTCGTTAAATCAAACAGATAAAGCAATAGTGCCGCTTGCTTTACCCGCTGGCGAGTGCGCTCTACTCCGATAGATTCAACCTCGTCCGTTGTCTCACGCAGACCAGCCGTATCCACGAAGCGGAAGCGAATGCCTTCGATGCTGACCTCATCTTCGATCAGGTCGCGGGTGGTGCCGGCCACTGCCGATACGATGGCGCGTTCCTCATTTAGCAAGGCGTTGAGCAGGGTAGATTTGCCCGCGTTGGGCCGGCCGGCAATGACCGTGATAACCCCGTTTTTGATAACGTTGCCCAGCTCAAATGAACGAAGCAGCCGACGTACCAATGCCTGCACTTCTTCCAGCAGCGCGACCAGACCAGTGCGGTCGGCAAACTCCACGTCTTCTTCGCCGAAGTCCAACTCCAGTTCCAGCAGGGCCGCAAACTGAACCAGTCGGGCGCGCAGGTCGCGCAGTTCCCGCGAAAAGCCCCCCCGCATCTGCTGCATGGCTACCTGATGCGACAAAGCCGAGTCGGCCGCAATCAGATCAGCAACAGCCTCGGCCTGGGCCAGATCGAAGGCACCGTTCAGGAAGGCGCGCTTGGTGAACTCGCCGGCCTCGGCTAAGCGGGCGCCGCGCCGCGTGAAGGCGGCCAGTACCTGCTGCACGATGTAGTCGGAGCCGTGGCAGCTTATCTCTACCACATCCTCGCGGGTATAGGAATTTGGGCCCCGAAATAAGGAAACGACTACCTCATCAAAGATGCGGCCATCGGACTCGCGTAAGGTGCCATAGTGCAGGGTGTGGCTAGGTTGATCAGCGAGAGTTTTGCCGCGAAATAAGCCGTCGGTAAGTGAGAATGCCGCCGGTCCGGAGAGGCGAATGACTGCAATAGCCCCCGCGCCCGGCGGCGTCGACAAGGCAATGATGGTATCGGAAAGGGCGGGAGGCAGCAACATAAATGGGAGTACTGGGGGGCAAATTTACAGCGCCGGTTTCCGCAGCCTGATGCCGGATTTAACTTAGTCAGCTACGAATAAGTTGCAGCTTATCTCGTTGGATATTAGCGTTACCTTGTTGTTGTTTATTCTGATTTCCAATGAATTATCAAAGGTTACTTTATCCAGTACTTCAATTCTCGCTCCTAAGCTCAGGCCTGCTTTGTCGAGGTATTGCAGGAAGGGCACGGAAGTGTTTTTGACGGCCATAACGGTACCTTCTTCGCCGGGCTTCAAGTCTGACACGAGTCGGTGCTGCGGCCGAATAATCGCGCCGTCTTCGGCAGGGATGGGGTCACCATGCGGATCGAGTTGAGGAAAGCCTAGGAACTCGTCGAGGCGGCGCATAAGCAGCGGGGACTGCAGGTGTTCCATCTCCTCGGCCACGTCGTGCACCTCATCCCAATTGAAGCCGAGCTTATTCACCAGGAAAACTTCCCAAAGCCGGTGCTTGCGGATGGTGAGCAGCGCCACTCGCCGCCCATCGTGGGTGAGCGATACGCCACGGTAGCGCTCGTAGTGCAACAGTCCTTTTTCGCCGAGGCGGCGCAGCATATCGGTCACCGAGGCAGGGCGTGTCTGAAGCACTTCGGCGATGCGGTTGGTGCTCACCTCCACGCCGGGCTGTGCTTCCGACAGCTTATAAATGGCTTTCAAATAATTTTCCTCGGTGTGACTGGGCACTTTGATTTAATTAGTAATGAGCAATTAGTAATTAATAATGAGCATCAGCCAACAGTGACTTTCCCGCTGATTGCTCATTACTAATTGTTAATTGTTAATTGTTAATTGAAAACCAGCTTACCAGCGAATCAGGGCGGAGGCCCAGGTAAAGCCGCTTCCGAAAGCAGCCAGGCACACCAGGTCGCCGCGCTTGATTTTGCCTTCGCCTACGGCCTCGCTCAAAGCAATAGGCACCGAAGCGGCGGTAGTGTTGCCGTAGCGCTGAATATTGCTGTACACTTTGCTATCGGGCAGCTGCATTTTCTGCTGCACAAACTGCGTGATGCGCAGGTTGGCCTGGTGCGGAATCAGCATGTCGATGTCCTGAGGCTGGTAGCCATTCTGAGCCAGAGCTTCGCCGATAACCTGCGGGAAGCGCACGACGGCGTGCTTAAACACGTTGGTGCCGTTCATATAAGGATACATCTCCTCCTGATTTTCCATGGCCACCCGAACGCGGTCTTCGCGGTTCGAGCCGGGCTCTTTCACGATGAGCTCCTCGGCAAATTCGCCCTGGGCATGCAGGTGAGTGCTCAGAATTCCGTGGCCCTCGCGCGTGCAGGGGCGCAGCACTACCGCGCCGGCGCCATCACCGAAAATGACCGATACGGCCCGCCCACGGGTGCTTTTATCCAGACCGGAGGAATGGATTTCGGAGCCGACCACTAGCACGGTATCATACATGCCGGTGCGAATGAACTGGTCGCCGACCGAAAGCGCATAGACGAAGCCGGAACACTGATTGCGCACGTCGAGCGCTGGAATATTGTCCTTGATGCCCAATTCGCGCTGCAAAAGCACGCCGGAGCCGGGGAAAATATAGTCGGGGGAGAGGGTGGCGAAAATGATGAGCTGCACGTCGTCGGGCTGAAGGCCGGCCTGCTCAAGGGCGCGGCGGGAGGCCTGAGCACCCATGTTAGCGGTAGTGTCTTTGCCTTCCTCGAACCAACGGCGCTCCTTGATGCCCGTACGCTCCTGAATCCAGGCGTCGGTGGTATCCATGAGTTGTTCAAGGTCAGCGTTCATTACCACACGATCGGGTACGTAGTGGCCGACGCCGGCAATTTCGGTTTGGCGGAGGGTGCTCATAGAAAGGGGGATTTTGGGCGAGGAACGGAGAAAAAGGGGCCGAAGTTAGAAAAAATAGGTCCCGGTTCCATAAACGGGGCGCAAAGGTCAGCAGTTACTAAATAGAATCTATCACCCGATTTAGTTTATGGGCTTCGCTATTCCAAAATACTTCGGTCGGAATGCCATTCGGATAAAACTGATGACCGGCCAGAGCACCACACGCCGCAGCCACGGTAGCCGCAGTCAGCCGATCAAAATCGAGTACTAAGCCGGCGTGGTGCTTACTCACCAACTCTTCCCAGAGCGGATTGGGCGGAATCAGAACGGGCAGCCCATGGGCCAGATACTCAAACAACTTGGTTGGGCGGCAGCGCCAGGTGCTGGCATGGGGGCGGTAAGGAAGCAGCCCTATGTGGCTTTGGCGGATAGCATCCACAATTTGCTCGTGGGGCACCAGCGTTTCGCCGCCAATCAGCGTTACTACGTTGTTGCTGGCAGCCATAGCATTATGCAGGCGGCGCAGCAGATCCGGCTGCTGGCAAAACCCGATAATCGTAAGCCGGACCTGGGGCCAGACGGCTTGCAACAAACGTGTCAGCTCCAAGGCTTCAAATACGCCATTCAGCTCGGAAATAGTGCCCGAGTACAGCAGGCGCAGCTCCTGACCGGGCTGGGGTAGGGCCTGGGGGGCAAATTCGGCTCGCTCGTGTTGGTCAGGCTGGTATTTGTTTTCGAGAATGAAGGTGCGCTCTGACTTGCCAAATGGCAGCTCATCGGCGTAGCTGCGCTCCGCCAGCACAACGGCGGCAGCTTGCCTAGCGGCCCAGGTTTCTACCCGGCGTACGAGGCCGGCCAACGTATTGCGGATCCAGGCTGGATATACGGCCTGCGTTTGGATGTTGAGAGCGTAATTTTCGCGCACATCATAGATAAAATGCCCCCCAGACGTTGTTTTTTGCCACAATAAAGTAAGCGGCAGCAGCTCCGGGGCGTGCACAAAAACAAGATCGGGGTGGAGGCGGCGCAGGAGCTGCCAGTAGCGCCATTGCGCTCCCAGCCGCTGCCAGCTCAGGCGCGAACCAGCCAGCAACTCGTGGGTTTGCAGGTTGTGGGGGGCATTTTTGGGAGTAGATGCCCGTCGGCCCGCCACGTGCACCACCACGTTGGGGCGGGCCAGTAGGGTACGAGCAAACTTGCCCAGCATTCGGGTGTCGTTCAGCGGCTTAAGTACCGATGCCAGCAGCACCACCCGGCCGCTTGAGGTAGGAGTGGGCATCAGCGCAGCGCCTGGGCAGCTTCGAGGGGGCGGTCGGTGGCCAGAATGTCGGCGCCGGCCTGCACGAAGGTGCGATAGTGCTCGTCGCCGCGCGCCTCGGCCTGCTTGTCGAGGTTGCCCAAGACGCCCAGAATGCAGGCAATTCCTTTGGTATGCAAAAACTGATACAGGGCCGGATCGGGCTCGGCGGTACCTACGAAGGCTATCATGTTCTGGTCGGGCACACCGGCCGCACGGAGCCGCTCGTAGTCTTCCTGGCCTCCAATGGACACGGAAATCATAAGCTGAGGATCGAGCCGATGCACCGTGGCCGCATCAGGGGCATTGTAAGTAATAACGGCCGCATAGCTGGCCGCGTCGGTGCGATGAATCATGTCTACTACTTTGGCAAAGGGCACTCCGCGCTTCACATCCAGGGTGAACAGGCATTTGTCTTTGCCCCAACGCAGAGCCTGCTCGAGGGTAGGAATGCGGAAGTTGGTAGGGGTGCCGAAGTTGTCCTCCAGCCGGTATTCCTGGCATTCGGCCCACGTTTTATTGATGAGCGGACCGGTGCCGGTGGTCGTGCGGTCCAGGGTTTTATCGTGTAGCAGCACCAGCACACTGTCGCGGGTCAGGTCGATATCGCACTCAATGATAGTGGATATCTGGCTGGTGAGATAAGCGAAAGATTCCACCGCATTTTCGGGGTAGCCGGGGTAGTTGCCGCCGCCTCGGTGGGCGCTCACCCGCGCCGGCAGGCCCGGCCGGTACCGAAAGGCCTGCGGGGTTTCGGTCGGGGTGAAGCGACCGGCAAAGGTGTCGGCTTTGGGCTGACAGCCAGCCAGCAGCGCACTAATACCGAAAACAAACAGGCTGATTTTTTTCATGATCTGTAGTAGAGGAGCTCTAAACGCAGGGAATGTTTACTTTCCTGAACGTCGAACTACTGCCCAAATATGTAGTTTTACCGGCTAGAATTCATCTTCTCTACTTTCATGACCGACCTGCAAAGTACCATCGAAGCCGCCTGGGACAACCGCGACCTGCTACGCGAATCTACCACCACCGACGCCATTCACACCGTAATCGAAGAGCTGGATAAAGGCCGCCTGCGCGTGGCCCAGCCCACCACCGACGGCCAGTGGCAGGTAAACGACTGGGTGAAAAAAGCCGTCATCCTGTATTTTCCCATTCAGCAGATGGAAACCCTGGAGCTGAAGCCCTTCGAGTACCGCGACAAAATGCGCCTCAAAACCGGCTACGAAGCCCAGGGCGTACGCGTAGTGCCGCCCGCCACGGCTCGCTACGGCAGCTTTTTGGCCCCCGGCGTTATCCTGATGCCCAGCTACGTGAACATTGGCGCCTGGGTAGGCGAGGGCACCATGGTGGACACATGGGCGACGGTGGGTTCCTGCGCCCAGGTGGGCGCACACGTGCATTTGAGTGGCGGTGTGGGTCTGGGGGGCGTTTTGGAGCCCGTACAGGCGGCGCCCGTTATCATTGAAGATGGCGCTTTTATCGGCTCGCGCAGCATTCTGGTGGAAGGCTGCCACATCGGCAAGGAAGCCGTAATCGGTGCGGGGGTTACCATTACCGGCAGCACCAAAATTATCGACATAACCGGCTCCGAGCCCAAAGAGTACCGCGGCCACGTGCCGGCGCGCTCGGTGGTTATTCCGGGCTCTTATGCCAAGCAGTTTCCGGCCGGTGAGTTTCATGTGCCCTGCGCCCTGATTATCGGTCAGCGCAAGCCGAGCACGGATTTGAAAACCTCCCTGAATGACGCCCTCCGCGAGCACAACGTAGCTGTTTAGCTTATTACAACTAGCTTTCTTCCGTAGTGAAGAAGGCACAAAGCCCGCCTTTGGCTTGATTTACAGCGCTGTAAATCAAGCCAAAGGCGGGTTTTGTGCTTTATATCAAAGCTGCCAATGATTTACGTCAGAGACAGGAAGAGTCGGATGCCGTAACTTTCTTGCCGGCTGCTTACTCACGGCAGTACTCAGCTGATTCTTAAGAATTTGCTTATGCTGGCTCCGCTCCAAACTGCTTCCGCTACCAAAGCGCCCCGGTCCGAAATCATACCTGAAGGGTTGAGTGCCGACGAGGTGCTTTTTCAAAGACAGCGCTTCGGGCAAAACGTGATGGCACCAGCCACTCGCCACCGATTTTGGGGCATTGTGCGGGGCATTGCAACCGAGCCGATGTTTGTGCTGCTGGTCGTTACGGCGGGCATTTACCTCATTATTGGCAGCTATTCCGAAGCCTACGTTCTGCTGGCAGCCACCGCAATTGTGGCGGGCATCTCCCTGTATCAGGAGGCCCGCAGCGACCGGGCTTTGCTTGCTTTGCAACAGCTGGCGCAGCCGCTGGCGCGCGTGCGCCGGGCCGGGCAGGACGTAGCGCTACCCGCCGCCGAGCTTGTGGTCGGCGATATACTGCTGGTGGCGGAAGGTGAGCAGGTGGGGGCCGATGGCGTATTGCTGGAAGCCCATGACCTGGAAGCCGACGAGTCGTTTTTGACGGGAGAGTCGTTGGCGGTGAGCAAAGCGGCCGCCGGTGAGCAGCAGCTGTTTGCGGGCTCGTCGGTGGTTGGCGGCACGGGCGTCGTACAGATAACGGCAGTGGGCAGCCAGACCCGGCTTGGCCTTATTGGGGGGCTAATTTCACAGGTGAAAACGCCGCCCACACCGCTTCAGCAGCAGGTGCGCTCCTTCGTGCGCCGCATGGCGATGGTGGGCGGCGTTGCTTTTATAGTTGTGTGGGCCTACAACTGGTGGGAATCGGGCAGCCTAGCGCATGGGCTGTTGCATGGGCTAACGATTGCTATGGCCGTGTTGCCGGAGGAAATTCCGGTGGCGCTGTCGTCTTTTATGGCCTTGGGCGCGTGGCGGCTAATGCAGCAGCGCCTGCTCACCAAGCAGCCGCAAACGGTAGAAACGCTGGGTTCGGCCACCGTTATCTGCGTCGATAAAACCGGAACGCTCACCCAGAATCGAATGGCGCTGAGCCAGCTTTACTGCCCGGGCCAGACAGGGCCAATCCCTTTTGAGGAGCAAAAAGAGCTTCCGGCGCCGCTGTCTGACTTACTGGCAACCGCAATGTGGGCCAGCGAGCCTTCGCCCTTCGATCCGATGGAGCAGGCATTGCATCGGGCCTATACCCAAACAACTTCCCGCGACCAGCGCCCGGCTTACCGCATGGTGCACGAGTATCCGCTGGGAGAAAAGCCCCCCATGATGACGCATATATTTGCGCATGCCGATGGCCGCCTGATCGTTGCCTGCAAGGGCGCACCCGAAGGTATTATTGCCCGGTGCCAGCTGCCCGAAGCGGAGAAGGCTCAGGCGTTGGCAGCGCTTACGCAGCTGGCGGCGGCGGGCCTGCGGGTGCTGGGGGTAGCCCGCTGCACGGATATCCCTGAGGTGTATCCGGCCTCTCAGGAAGATTTTGCCTGGGAATTTAAGGGCCTGGTTGCTTTCACTGATCCACCGAAGCCGACAGCAGCGGCCGTGCTCCGCCAGCTTTACGAAGCAGGCCTACAGGTGAAAATGATAACCGGTGATAATGCCCTGACTGCTGAGGCCATAGCCCAACAGGTCGGACTTCGACATAAAGAGCCTGTGCTAACCGGAGCTGAAGTAATGGCGCTGGAACCTGCGGCCTTGGAACAGCAGGTAGGAAAGGTCGATTTGTATGCCCGCATGTTTCCTGAAGCCAAGCTGCGCGTGATCGAAGCGCTAAAAGCAAATGGCCAAGTGGTGGCAATGACTGGCGACGGGGTCAACGATGGGCCAGCTCTCAAGGCGGCCCACATTGGGGTAGCCATGGGCCACCGCGGCACCGAGCTGGCCCGGCAAGCCGCCGATCTGGTGTTGCTGGATGATGATCTGGGTGGAATGGTTACGGCCATCAGCTACGGCCGCCGGATTTATGACAATCTGAAAAAGGCAGTGCAGTACATCATCGCCATCCATATTCCGCTGATTCTCACGGTGCTGGTGCCTTCCTTGCTGGCGTGGCAGTATCCGGTGCTGCTGGGGCCGGTGCACGTCATCTTTCTGGAGCTTATCATGGGACCCACCTGCTCCATTATTTTCGAGAATGAGCCGATGGAAGCCGATACCATGCAGCGCCCGCCCCGGCCCGCCACGACTACTTTTCTGCAACTTGGGGAGCTGGGCGGCAGCCTTTTGCAGGGCCTTATAATTGCCGCAGGAGTGCTGGGTGTGGCCGCTTACGCCCTGATGCAGGGCTATTCCGAGCCGCTGACCCGCACCCTCACCTTTACCACCCTGGTGCTGGCCAATGTGCTGCTCACGCTCGTCAGCCGCTCGCGCCACCACACGCTGCGCCGCTCGCTGCATTATCATAATCCGCTTCTGCCTGCTATGCTGGCCCTCACGCTGGTATTGTTGGCGCTTTGCCTCACGGTGCCTGCTCTTCAGCAACTGTTTCAGCTACAATCGCTTACCTGGCTGCAATTAGTAACATGCGCCGGCGTTGCGGCTCTGAGCACGGGCTGGTTTGAGGTTTATAAAGCACTTAGAAGCCCTGAGAGCAAGGGTATGACTAATGAGCCGCAACAAACCACACCCACCGACCACCCGGCAACTGCGAATAAATGAGTAACTGGCTTTAGTCGTTTGAAGCAGGGAATGGGCGCTTAGCCCTCTCGGGGTCGTAGTGGGTGCCGCCGAAGAAGTACAGCATCACGGCGCGGGAGTAGCGCAGCAGCACAGGCGTAAACAGCAGCACAGCAATAGACACCGTCACAATGTACACCCACGTATCCGGGTCGCCGAAAAAGTTGTAGAGCAGCACCCCAACCATAATCACAATGCCCGTTGAGAAGGCGTAGCTGATGTACATGGCGCCCCAGTAAAAACCGGTTTCGGGCTCGTATTGCAGCCCGCAGACCGGGCAGCTGGCGGGCATGTCCGTGAACTTGCTCAGGTTGAAAGCCGAGTGCGTAAAAAGGTTGCCCCGATGACAGCGCGGACATTTTTGGGCCAGCAAGGCTAGGAGGGCTGAGTCGTTGGCGGCCATATTGGGAGTAGAAATCAGGTGAAAAAGAGGCGGTAGACCAACGCCCGCCAAGTGAAACCGAATGTAAGGCTAACCCCGGAATTGGTGGTGCAGCGCCCGGTTATCAGTTGGTAGGCTTAAAATAATAGTTTTTTGTCGTGTTGGCCTAAAAAAGCCCCCCCAGAACTGTTCTGGGGGGCTTTTTTGTTCAGTGCTGAAAACGCGCTCTTTAAGCAGTTGCTTTTTTGAGCTTTTCGCCAAATACCGCTTTCACCTTGTCTACTTTCGGCTTCACTACAAACTGGCAGTAAGGCTGGCTGCCGTTCAGGTTAAAGTAGTTCTGGTGGTAGTCTTCGGCCCGATAAAACGTGCCTAAAGGCAGAATTTCCGTCACGATGGGCTTGGGGAAAGCGTGGGCATCGTTGAGCTTCTGTTTGTACTCCTCAGCCAAGCGCTTTTGCTCCTCGTTGTGGTAATAAATGCCGGAGCGGTACTGGTCGCCTACGTCGTTGCCCTGGCGGTTGAGGGTCGTCGGGTCGTGGGTTTTCCAGAATACTTCGAGCAGCTCTTCAAACGTTATCTTCTGCGGATCGAAGGTGATTTGCGTTACCTCGTTATGACCCGTCAGGCCGCTGCAAACTTCTTTGTAGGTCGGGTTGGCAATGCGTCCGCCGGTGTAGCCCGACACGACTTTCTCCACGCCTTCCAGGTTCTGAAAAACGGCCTCTACGCACCAGAAGCAGCCGGCGCCAAATGTTGCTTGTTCCATTATCAAGGGTTGGTCTAGGTTAAGTACTGACGGTTATTTAGCAATGAAGGCCCAATTGCCATCAGCAGATTTGTTCTACGCTAAAAAGGGAATCCGGGCCCGAAAAGTTTAAAACCCTACCTGTCACCTCTAAAGAACAACTCAGCGGCTTCTGCGGGAACTGTCGTTCAACGAAATTAGCCCGCAGAGGGCCCTGAAGGTTAGCGCAGAAGCCGCTGAGTTTAGGCGCAGAAAAAGCCCCCCAGGCACTTTCTGGGGGGCTTTTTTACAACAAAAACTTATTTCTGAAACCGAGAAGCTACCACAAGGTCCTTGCTGCCCGGTGTGTGCGTGTAGAAGCCTTCGCCCGATTTTACGCCCAGGCGGCCGGCCATTACCATATTCACCAGCAGCGGACACGGAGCGTATTTAGGATTACCCAGACCATCGTGCAGTACCCGCAGAATAGCAAGGCACACATCAAGGCCAATAAAGTCGGCAAGCTGCAAAGGGCCCATGGGGTGGGCCATACCTAGTTTCATTACCGTGTCGATTTCCTCCACACCGGCCACGCCCTCAAACAGGCTATAGATAGCTTCATTGATCATGGGCATCAGAATGCGGTTGGCCACGAAGCCAGGGTAATCATTGACTTCCGTGGGTGTTTTGCCGAGCTGGCGCGAAATGTCCATCACCTGCTGGGTCACGGCATCGGAGGTGGCGTACCCGCGAATGACTTCCACGAGCTTCATTACCGGCACCGGATTCATAAAGTGCATCCCGATTACCTGCTCGGCACGCTTGGTGACGGCGGCAATGCGCGTAATGGAAATGGAAGAGGTGTTCGAAGCCAGAATGGCTCCCTCGGGCGCGTACAGGTCGAGGTCGCGGAAAATTTGCAGCTTCAAATCCACGTTTTCAGTGGCCGCTTCCACCACAAGCTGGGCGTTGGTGACACCTTCAGCAATGCTGGTGTGAGTAGTGATGCGGCTTAAAGTGGCCGTTTTATCGTCTTCGCTGAGGCTGCCTTTGGCTACCTGGCGGTCCAGATTTTTGCCAATCGTACCTAAAGCTTTATCCAGAGCGGGCTGCGAAATATCAATAAGGGTAACGGGAAATCCGTGCTGGGCAAAAACGTGGGCAATGCCATTGCCCATAGTGCCCGAGCCAATAACGGCGACGTGGAGCATACGAAAGAGAAGTGGGTGGGAAGATGGATGTGCAAGCCAATAGGCCGACGCGCAAAACTAATCTGAAATGCAGCCAGCCCCAACTGTAAGCGCTAATGGTCAGCCTAGAGAATACTATTCGCTACCTAATAAGTCAATTAAGTACAATCTGAAAAAAATAAACCGAACTAATAAATGCGCATTACAGCCTGTGAGGGCGCTTTTAGTTGATATTTAAGTGTCCTAATAAATTAATTGCGCTATTGAGATATATCTTTTTTGAAAAGCGGCGCGTACAAAACCGCAAATCGCTTGCTAATTGGTTTCCTAACCACAATCAACTAGCTTCCGATGAATTTGTTTTTCCCTCACCCTACACCTCAACCCTAATACCATGGGAAATCTCCTGTACATCATTGCCGTCATCCTCGTTATTATTTGGCTGCTCGGCTTCCTGGGCTTCAATAGCTTTGGCTTAGGCAACTTGATTCACATTTTGCTAGTCATTGCCATCATCGCTGTAGTATTGCGTTTGGTTCGGGGCGGCACAGTTTAAATGCCCCTACGTGAGTAGCTGTTAGGTGCTGCTCAGCTTGATAAGTATCTAAAAACAAAAAGAGCCGCTGTTCCAGATGGAACAGCGGCTCTTTTGCGTTCAAGCCCCGCTGGGGGGCTTTTTAGCTTACTTCAGGTCGAACAGGAAGCTGAAACGAATAACAGGCTGACCATAGATATCGTCGAGGCCGTCGTTGAAGTTGTAGAGCACTACAATATCGGCGGCAGCCCGGTCGCTGAAGCGGCTGCGGTAGCCAACGCCTGCCAGCGGTGTATTCACGGTTATTTTGCCGGTCGAAATAACGCCCGTATTCTGGTCCTGAAATAGCACTTCCGCACGTGTTACTTCATATTCACCGTGCACAAAAAAGTCTTTGTAGAAGATGAACTGAGCAAAGCCCTTCAACCCAATATTATTGGTTTGATAGCTTGAAGGCGTGCCCGGAGCCCGAAACTGAGCCGGAATAGAGTAGTTGTTGAAAGCATACGATATGCCCGGGCCCACCGCAAATCGCTCATTGATACGGTAGCCAATAGCGGGCGCTATGCTGGCGCTGAACTGGCTGCCGTAAGCTGAGCTGCCATTGTAGCCGAGGCCAAAGTTGGCGTACAAAAAGTACTTACGTAGTGGCTTCGGCTGCTCCGAAGCCCGGCTACCTTCCGGAAACTCCAACCCCGATGGGCTGTCCGGGTTGGGGCGAGTCTGAGTAGGCAAGGGCTGATCTACGGGTGGCGGGGCCGGTACGGGTACGCTGGGGCGCGCCTCGTACTCTTTCTGTGGAGCAGGCGTGGGCGTAGTAGGTACCGGTGCGGCTGGAGGAGCCGTATTCAACTGCGGCTTGGCCGGAGCAGGCCGGGCCGTAGTGTCAGTTTGGGCCAAAGCAGCGGCCGGAGCCATAAACAGGGCGGCCCCAGCCAGGGCCCACGGGAGCAAGGTGCGTTTCATAGATAGCTACAACGAGCTTAAGACACAAGTTGGTACATACGTTGGCGTTGAGCCTTAATGGTCTCGTCGGCCAGGTATTCTTCGTAGCTCATACGCCGGTCGATGATGCCGTCGGGCGTAAGCTCGATAATGCGATTGGCAATCGTTTCAATAAACTGTAAGTCGTGGGATACGAACATCATCGAGCCGGTATAATCACGCAGGCTGTTGTTGAGCGCCGTAATGCTTTCCAGATCGAGGTGGTTCGTTGGGTCGTCGAGCACGAGTACGTTGCCGCTCTCCAACATCATTTTGGACAACATGCAGCGCACCTTTTCGCCCCCGCTTAGCACGTTCGACTTCTTCAGCGACTCTTCACCCGAGAACAGCATGCGGCCCAAAAAGCCGCGAATAAAGCTCTCATCCTTCTCCGTAGAGTACTGACGCAGCCAATCCACCAGGTTCAGGTCGGTATCGAAGAACTCGTGGTTTTCGCGCGGAAAGTAGGATGGCGTAATGGTGGTGCCCCATTTGAAGTTGCCCGTGTCCGGCCGGATCTGCTCGAACAGGATATCAAATAGGAGGGAAGGCGCGCGGTCGTCGCGGCTGATGATGGCTACTTTATCCTTTTTATCCAGCGAGAAGGTAACGTTGCGGAATACCGTTTGGCCGTCCACCTTTTTGCTCAGATTCTCTACCGTTAGCAACTGGTTGCCGGCCTCACGATCCGCTTTGAAAGCGATATACGGATAGCGACGCGAGCTAGGCTTAATGTCTTCCAGCGTCAGCTTTTGCAGCAGCTTCTGGCGCGACGTAGCTTGCTTGCTTTTGCTGGCGTTGGCCGAGAAGCGACGCACGAACTCTTCGAGCTCTTTGCGCTTGTCGTCGGTCTTCTTGTTGGCATCCTGCTTCTGCTTCATCACCAGCTGGGAGCTTTCGTACCAGAAGGAGTAGTTGCCGGGAAACATCGTGAGTTTCGAGAAATCCAGATCGGCCATGTAGTTACACACGGCATCGAGGAAGTGGCGGTCGTGGCTGACCACAATCACTGTATTCTGAAACGAGTCGAGGAAGTTTTCCAGCCACAGCACCGTTTCGGCATCCAGGCCGTTGGTAGGCTCGTCAAGCAGCAGCACATCGGGGTTACCGAATAAGGCTTGGGCCAGCAGCACCCGCACTTTGTCGGAGCCGCCGAGGTCGGCCATCATTGTATAGTGCTTGTCTTCGCCAATACCCAGGCCCGACAGCAATTCAGCCGCTTCGTACTCAGCATTCCAGCCTTCTAGGTCAGCAAATTCGCCTTCCAGCTGCGCAGCCCGTTCGCCATCAGCGTCTGTGAAGTCGGCCTTGGCATAGAGTGCGTCTTTCTCCTCCATTACCTTCCACAGGCGCGTGTGGCCCATGATAACGGTTTGGAGAACGGGGTATTGGTCGTAAGCAAACTGATCCTGGCGCAGCACTGAGAGGCGGGCGCCGGCAGGCATGTTCACCGAGCCCGTGTTAGGCTCAATTTCGCCCGATAATATCTTTAGAAACGTGGATTTGCCGGCTCCATTCGCTCCAATGAGGCCATACACGTTGCCGGGCATGAACTTAATGGTAACATCTTCAAACAATATGCGCTTACCGTAGCGCAGACTTACATTGGAGGTACTAATCATAGAGGTGTAGATGCTGAAAACGAAAAATCGTTGGTGCCAACCTTGGAATAAGGACAATTCGGCGCGCAAAAGTACGCAAAATGCCCCGCGCACGTGCTGTCCGGATTACCTTATAAGGTAAATTAGACAATCAGGTGAAGACAGCGGACTGCTCATACTCAATAATTTGGCTCGAAAAAAAGCCCCTTGCGGTGCCAGAAACCAAAAAAATATATGGCTTGCACAACATCCCACCGGGTAAAAGAGTATAAAAAGCAAATGGAAATGCTAATCTTAGGCGACTGACTAACAGTTATCGTTGCCCTGGCAGTTCCTCTACATCACTGATTCACCTTTTCACATTTTCCCCTTTACCTGTATGGGTGCGTTTCGACTAACCGCTGAAAACAATGGAGTTCGCGTAGGCCTGATCACGGGCGTTGCGATGATGGCTTACTTCCTGATCGCCAATCTGCTGGGCTTTGTTCGCATCGAATACAGCTTCCTGAATGCCGGTATTCTGGCCATAGGTGCCTGCGTGGCAATTGCGCGCCTCAAGCGTGAGAAAGGCGACAAGCTGCCGTATTTACAGGGTTTTGGTACGGGCATCGTAACTGCGCTCGTGGCCTCCGTCGCTTTCGGTTTGTTCTTTATTATCTATTCCTCCATTAATCGCGATTTTATGGAGCAGACGCAGGCGCAAGATCTGTTTGGCTTTGACTTATCGGTTACCATTGCCTTCCTCGCCATTGTATTGCAAGGTGCAATGGGCGGCATGATTGTCTCGCTCATCGCCATGCAGTACTTTAAAAGCCCTGATCATAAGCCCATGAAGGGAATTGAATAATAGATGCCTATACAAAAAGGCACATAAAAAAGCCCCTCAGAACTATTCTGGGGGGCTTTTTCTGTCTGACCGTAGCTGGTTGTAAAGAATAAATAACTGGTTCTGGTAAGCTCATTTGGACTCAGCAAACAAAAAATTGCAAATCTTTTGTTTGTTATACTAATGGCATATATATTTGTACTATAAGTAAGAGGGGATAAACAAAACCTTTTTATTATCCACTCGTTACAGCGTTAGTTTTCAGGATAAGCTTACCATTCATGACTCCTTCACTTTTTATGAAATCAATACTTTTACTCGCACTTATTTTAGGTTGTTTTTGCGGTACTGCCACCGCCCAAAAGCGTGACGTTTATGCAGAGCGTCCGGGCAGCCTGATGCCTTCTTTAACTCGCGTCGATGATCTTACGCGTGGTATGAGCAGCAACCTTCGCCTGAATGAAGATCAGTACATCCGGTTACGCTCCGTCAATCAGATTAAGCTTGCCCGTCTGGATGAGATTGAGTACGAATACACGGATGCTGAGCAGCGCCGTCAGAAAGCCGCTGAGCTGGAGGCGCAATACGAAGCTGAGTGTAGCCGCATTCTAACTCCCACTCAGTTAAGTGTCTTCCGCGCTGAGCAAAACCAACAGCCCGATCAACCCAATAAAAACGATTCCAACGAAGGCGGATTAGGCTAAACAGCTTTAACTATTTATTGAACAAGATATTTTCAACCACAAAAAAGCCCCCCGGAAACATCTCCGGGGGGCTTTTTTGTGGTTGGTTTTCCGCTTATTGCCTTGCTGCCATAAATATCCTTTCACGGTATTCTATGATGCCGGCACTGCTAAGGGACGTTCATACAAAACCTCTGTTACTACTCCCAAGGGGCCGAAGCGTAAGGTAAGCTTATTGGCCGAGGAACGCTGATGGCTTGGCTCGCACTGCGTACCGGGCTCCACATAATAGAAGTAAGTTTTCTCCGTCTGAGCGCTCAGTTCTTCCTCATCGGGGCGGCCGAGTAAGTTGTCAATGCTGGCGATGCGCGCGCCATAGAGCTGGTCGCGGTAGCGATTCAGAGCGGGCAGCTGCGCGGCTCGCTTATTTTGGCAGGCGTAGGGGTCGCTGCGCCATGCCGCATCATCAAACCCTTCTATTTTGGGCAACGCATGCCCACAGGCAGTCAGCAGAAAGGTAGCCGCTCCGGCTGCAAAAAATCGAAATAGGTGCATATACTGCCAAGCGCCAAGATAAGGCAATAGGTCGGCCGTTGACGGACTGGGTTTTCGACGCTAAGCCGCTAAGCTACTTGTTTGAAACCGGTCGAAAGAAAATTAGTTGCTTAGAATAAGTCAGTGGGCGGGGCAGACGGCTTAAAATCCGAAATAGCTTTCTCCTGCTCCCAATACTCAAACTGATCGGCAGTAAGGCGAGCCGCCATAAACTCGCGTAGATAGATACCACGCCGCTCCAGACAAAAAAGCTGAAACTGCGGAAGCAGACAGGTCATATCCAGACCTTGCTGTTTGTATCGGCGACGGTTGTCTGCGTCCAGCGTATCGAGCCAGTCGTTAAAGTCAGTTTCAGTAGGATAAAGCTCACGGGCCTGTCGGTAATAGGCAGCCGTAGCACGCGCGATTAAGTGCGGCAAGGAAGACATGAATAAGAGAAATGCAAAGGCGGAAGCAGGGAGCGGGGCGAGGTACTGGTAAGCGTAATCGTAAGCGAATGGGGGCCAGATGGAGGGGTCAGAAGTAAGAAATAATTGAAGCTGATCAGTAGGCTGGAAATAACTTGCCGTCTAATCTGCTGAAATTACACCCTAATTCTGCTCAAATGCTACTTCTAAAGGTCAGAGAGTTAGTTTTGATGCGAAAGAAAACCAATATGCAAGTATCTATTTGCTTTATTGTTGCTTAGCAAAAGACAATTTAACGCCTAAATTTAAGGATAATTTCTACATAAACAACAAGCAGACCATCTTATACGTGACGCCGCTTTAAAATGTAATTCTTTAAGTCAGATTACATTCTGCTAATAGGTTTCGCTTATAATTCTTATTGATGCTTTCAAGCATACAATAGGGTAAAAGCTCTAAGTATAAAACCTGATTGGTGGCTTGATAAGGCAAGATTAAACTATGCTGCGTGTTCTTCTAAGCGCTACGGTTGCAGTAAGTATCAAACACGCGTCCCATTTCCCAGCTGTAACAAGCTTTTTGTATTAATTGCCGACCACGCTGCTGCAAGGTTACCATCGTATCATAAAGTTTTTCGGTCGCGGGCGCTAATGCTCGGGTATGGCGCGTAAGCAGCGTGATCTGCTGGCCGTTGGTGTAATAAAGCGTCAACTCAGCACCTTCCAGAGGTTGGGGCACTCGAACACTGAGCGTAGCTGGTGGCTGGCGCGAAGTGAAAAGCAGGAACAATGTCAGACGAGCCAACAGCTGCTGCTGAATCTGGGGTGAAATTTCAGCCGCATGCATCAGCGGCCGCAACTCACAGTGCAGTTGTTTCGATAAAATGCTAAACGTTGTCATAAGAGGCTGTATGACAAGAGTAAATCATGAACCCGCTTACTCAAGCGAATCAGATGCAGTAGGTGGGAGGGGCGGAGGGTAAGAGAATTTTATAACGCGAAAGCAACTATATTGTATAATACAGTGAAAAAAATAGAATGTTTCATTGTATTTCATTAATTTTTGTAGTAGCAATTTGTGCCTTAAATGGTAATCAGTCATGCTTAAATGCGAGTTGACGACTTCCGGATACTGAAATCAAACACGATTTTCTGCTATTCAGGTAATTGAGTATCAGCAGGCACAAAGCGATTTTTGAGTTCTTTAGGCAATAATTAATGCATCATGCTGTTAGGGTTGAAGGGCCCGACTTTTGCGTAAGCCCTGTTTTACCCTATTTCCGCAACACAAGTTCCAGCCGATAATGCGTACACCGACTGCCTTCGCTTGCCTTTCCTTGAGTCTTTTATCCCTTTTTTGCCCCCCAGAAGCCGTTCCTGCCGCGAAACCTAACTCAGCTGCCGATAACGCCCCGGAATCGGTTTTGAGCGAAAATCGGCGGGCTACTTACTTGGCGGCTTTTGAGCAGCATACGCTGCATACGTACGCTTTGGCGGGCCTCCCTGCCTCCGGACTTCCCCTTGATGTGTATCGGCAGGCGCTGATGGGCTATTACCAGCTTCAAAAGCGCGGCTTGGCAAATCCTTCCAAAAATACCCTTACTATCATCGATTTCAACCGCTCTAGTCGTCTTAAGCGTCTGTGGGTCATTGATTTGCAGAAATCACGGGTGGTGCATCATACACTGGTTGCCCACGGCATAAACACGGGTCAGGAGTTTGCGCAGGCTTTTTCCAATCGGGTAGGTTCGGAGATGAGCAGCCTGGGCTTTTACGTAACGAGCCACACCTACACCGGTAAGCACGGCTTGTCGCTGCGTCTGCGCGGCGTGGACCCGAGCTATAATACGAATGCGGCCAGCCGGGCCGTGGTAGTGCACGGAGCTGAATATGTGTGTGAGGAATTTGTGCAGCGGCACGGGCGTCTGGGGCGCAGCCAGGGCTGCCCCGCCCTGCCGATGAAGGAAAGCAGCGCTATCATCCGAACCATAAAAGATGGCACTGTACTGTTTGCGCACGCACCTTCCGGCGTCCGCTACGATTCCGACTGGCTCGAGCTAGATCCGGCTCTACAGGCTTTTGCCCAGGTGAAAGGCCTGAACTAGCAAAGAATGCAAGCCATAAAAAAAAGCCCCCCAGAACTGCTCTGGGGGGCTTTTTTTGTGAAGTGTTACTTTCCGAAAGTAGAATTTCGGCTAGGCCCTGTCGCTGGTGGTTTTGACCAGGTTGATGCCCGCGAAGAAGAAAATAAGGCCCACAATGAAGGGCACCAGGCTATTGATTTTGCTGAGATTTATGCCAGCTATTCCTAAAAAGCCAAGGGCGGCGTAAATAATGCCGATGATACCTAGGATGGTGAGGATGGCGCCGAAGGTGCGTTTTTGATTCAAGGAAGAGGGAGATTAGAAGGTACAAGAGGACAACAGGAACCGGTTGCGGACCAGTTTTGCGCCTGATACGCTAATCGTGGCAAATAGGGTGCCTCACTGCAAGCAACCCTACTGCGGAGTGCGCGTTAGAAGCCCGTCGGCCCACTTTGAAGCCGCCTTTTCCCTCCCTTAATTCTCCCTACTACCATGAGAGGAAGCCTTCGTTATTTGATTGCCCTGGCCGTCGCAGCCTTTTCTTTTGTGACCTATTACTGTAACCGCCAGACGAACCCCGTGACCGGTGAGGTGCAGCACGTAAACATGACCACTGAGCAGGAAATTGCGCTCGGGTTACAGGCTGCTCCCCAAATGGCCCAGCAATACGGTGGTCTGCACCCCGATCAGCAGGCTAGCGCTGCCATAAAGCGCATTGGCGCCACGCTGGTGCAGTCGTCCAAGGCCGACCAGTCGCCCTACAAATTCGATTTTCATCTGCTGGCCGATGAGCAGACTATCAATGCGTTTGCCTTGCCCGGCGGGCAGGTATTTATCACGGCCGGATTGCTGAAAAACATGAAGACGGAAGGGCAAGTGGCCGGCGTGCTGGCCCACGAGATTGGCCACGTTATCGGCCGCCATTCGGCTGAGCAGTTAGCTAAATCGCAGCTGACGCAAGGCTTGGCCGGTGCCGCCACCATCGCCGCCTACGACCCCGACAGCCCCGGCAGCTCTATTGGCAAAGCGGCCGTAGCGGCGGCTATTGCCAAGGTGGTGTCCTTGCGCTTCGGACGTGAAGATGAGCTCGAATCGGACCGCCTGGCCGTGCAATACACCGCCGACGCCGGCTACGACCCCCGCGCTATGATTCAGGTAATGCAGATTCTGGCGCAGGCTGGTGGCCAGAGCCGCGGCCCTGAGTTTATGAGCACGCACCCCGACCCGGGCAACCGCGTGGGCGTGCTGGAGACGGAAATCGCGGAGCGCTTCCCCGGTGGCGTGCCCAGCGGACTGAAGCAGTAATTGCCTGATCCTGAACAGGAGAGGAGAACTAAGGTGGAGTTCAGGAAACTCATTATCCGCCTTCGTTCTCCTCTTTTTTATTCTTAAAACATTTTAACAATGGCCGCTGAATCAACGCCCAACCTGCACTCGCTGCTGTTTGTCCTCAATCCGATTTCCGGCGACATCGATAAGCAGAGCATAGAAAGCACCATCACTGATTTCTGCTCGCAGCGCGGCCGCCATGCCGGGTTTTTTCATACGTCTGGCGAAAACGACCTCGACAAACTCAAGGCGCACCTAGCCGCCAACGCCTACGATGCCGTGTTTGCCGCCGGTGGCGATGGCACCGTGAACTTAGTGGGTGAAGCGCTGCTGGGGGGCAAAATTCCGCTCGGAATCCTACCGTTGGGGTCGGGCAACGGGCTGTCCAAAGACCTGAGCATTCCGCAGGATATAAACGGTGCTTTGGAGGTGATCTGGCAGCACCAATTGCGTGCGCTGGATACCCTGCACGTGGGCGGGAATTTTTCGGTTCACCTTGCCGACCTGGGTTTTAACGCGCTGGTAGTGGAGCGTTTCTGCAACGGCGACACGCGCGGCCCGGGCGCTTATATTCGCATTGCCTTGCAGGAATATCTGAGCTACGAGCCCGCCACCTACCGCATCGAAACCGACCGTGAGCAGTTTGAAGGGCCGGCGTTTATGCTCACCATTGCCAACGCCAGCACGTTTGGCAGCAACGTAGTTATCAACCCCGACAGCTACCTCGACGACGGCGAGTTTGAGCTGTGTTTGATTGAGCCATTTCCCGCCACGGCTTCCCTGGGCATTCTATATCATCTCTACACCGATGCCTTCGATACGTCGGTGTATACGCGGCGCCTGCGCTGCCGCCATGCCAGCATTCAGGTGCCGGGACAGGCGCGTGTACTCGTGCAGGTAGATGGCGAACCTTTGGAGCTGGATACGCCGGTTGAGGTCAAGATTAATCCGCGGAGCTTGCAGGTGCTGACGCCCGCGTCGGAGTAGACGCCGCGCCGGAAATGTCCCCCAGACTGCTTAGCAAGCGCCGCCGAAATGGTTCGGGGGCGCGCTCGGTGCCGTCGGCGTTCCCGGGCTCCAGCGTGCGTAGCCAGGCTTCCCCGTTCTCGTAAAAGTCCAGCGTGAAGAAACCTTTGTGCTCGTGCGTGAAGGTTGCTTTACCGCCCTTGCCCACATAGGCCGTTTTGCTGCCCGAGCCACTGACTAAGTAGTGGCCATTCTTGTAGGCAAAATATTGCAGGTTGTGATCGTGGCCGGCGGCGTAGATGATATTGGGAAATTGGTGCAGCACGCGCAGCAGGCGGCGGCGCATTTTGCGGTAGCGCGGATGGGCCATATCTTCCTCCGCGCCCACTATGCGCCTATATATCGGAAACAGGGAGCCCACGCCCGGGAGCGGCACATACGCCCTTTTATGAACGGCCGTGAGCGGAAATACGTGCTGCTTGGTCGTGAATTGCCCCCCATGCATGGCGTTGGAATACAGCGGATGATGCCCGGCCACCACAATCTGCTGGTGGCGGTTGGCGTCGAGCAGCAACTGTAACTGCTGAAAAGGCATGCGGCTATCTGTGGCCTTGCAGCCGTAGGCTGCTCCCAGCGGGCGCGTGCCGTGCTGCACCCACCACTGCGTATTGAGCACCACAAGCAGCAGGTTGTCGGCCAACTGCACGGTTACGGGATCGGGGCAGCCGCCGGGGGGCAAATATTGGGCAGCGGGCAAATGCTCGCGCACGTAGGCTTCCTGCCGCAGCAGATACTGAAAACCGTCGCTGCGGCCTTTATTCCAATCATGGTTACCACTCAAAAACACCACCCGACCAGGATAGCGCAAGGCATCGAGCTGAATATCCAGGCGTCGCTCCGCCGCCGCTCGGCCGATGGACGTTTCGGCAGGCAGCCCCGTCGGGTATACATTATCGCCGAGTATAACCACAGTGCTGTTGGCGCCGGCTTCCTCCAGCCAGCTGTGCAGCAGGTTCAGTACCGGGTCGCGGCCGTCGGTGGCTACGGCGCCCAGGTCGCCTACCAGGGCAATGCGGTGGCGCAGCGGCGACGAAGGATCGGGTTGGTGCTGCTCCCAGTCACGCACGGCCGGAGCAATGTAAGGCAGGCGCCGGAAACGACGCTCCTGCACGTAGCGCCACAGCAGCCACCCAATCAACACGAGGTTGATGCTGAGCAGAATATAAAACAGAAGAGTAGGAGTCGGCAAAGCGAATAATCAGATGTACAGAACCTTATACGCACCACTGGCAGCGTAGTATAGAAGCATCTGGCCTGAGAAAGTGTTTCAGGCAAGTTTCCCGGGTTAAAACGCAATTCCGGCTACCTGAAGGCCATAGCAGTTACCCGAACGGTGTAGAGACGCAATAGTTGGAGTCTCGTCCTTGAACACGTCGTGTGTGCGGCGCGAACGACGAGACGCAAATACGAGTCTCTGCATCGTTTGGGTAACCGCTTTAACAAGTGGGATTGAGTTCTTGCCTTTCAGTGTTCACTGCGTTGCTGAATACGTTCCGGAGAAATACCTCAAAAAAAGCCCCCCAGATCCGTTTAACGACTGCTGGGGGGGGGCTGATAAATGAGTGAAGCATCGGGCTGATTATTTCCAGCGGCTTATCAACAACTCAAAGGCCTCGCGGTGCCCGTCGCCGACGCCTGATTAGCTCAGGGCTGAGTATTACGGCCTTAGGGAGCTGATAAAAATCATGGCTGATCATGATTTGCCACATGGCATATGTCCTGTTGAAATAGCAGATTTGGTTTTTTAACTAAGCGTTAGATAGTTATGAAGCCTGCCCTGCTTATCCTGACCGATTTTTTCGCCGGCTCAAACCGGGCCTTAGCCTTCGCCACTGCCATCGCGCAGCCTCTCGGAGCGCGGTTGGTGCTGCTGCATGTAGAGCGCACTTCCCTGCTCGACCCGGAATTGCTGACGGGTGAGGTGACAGTCAGGTCCAGGAAGGAAACGGATCTGGCGCTTAACCACCTGATCCGTGACCTGCCCGTGTCTGCGGAGGCAGAAGTAGCTTCGGGCCGCGTGGAAGAGGCCGTGCTGGAAAGCACCCGGCTGCATAATCCGCTGATGATTGTGCTGAGCCGGCCGCCCGACGAAGATACGCCTGATGTGCTGGTGACAACCACCGCACTCAATCTTTTGAAAATCAGCCCTTACCCTTTGCTAATAGTGCCTCCGCATGCCCCGCCGGCCAGAGTGCCGCACCGCATACTGCTGGCCGCCGATGGCGACGGGTTTGAGCTGGGTGAGCATGTGGCCCCCATCCGCGACTTCTTCAACGCTTTGCAGATTGATCTGACGGTGGCGCACATCACCGAGTCGGCTACCCGCCACACCACCCGGCGCGCGCTCCAGACGGTGGAGAACACCGGCCTTACCCGCGACCTTCCCCATCAGGTGCGCCCCTACCATGTGTGTCATACCCACGCGGGCGAGGGCATACTGCAGGCCGTATCGGAGCTGGGGGCCGATATGCTGGTGATGATTGCGCGGCGGCACCGCTTTCTGGAAAGGCTGTTTCATACCAGCGTAACGGCGCAAATGATTTTGCACAGCCCGGTTCCGGTGCTTGTATTGCCCGCTCAGCGCGAACCCCGCGGCGTGGCCAGAAGCCTGCCCCGCATCATGAGTTTAATGAATTAACTATCAGCTTAATAGTATAACTGGCCTTTTAATCATCTGTATTCTGTATGCCATCATTTGAAAATCAAGTTGTGCTGATTACGGGAGCTTCTTCCGGCATCGGGAGAGCCGCCGCGGAAGCGTTTGCAAAAGCGGGCGCCCACGTAGTAGTCGCCGACGTGTCGGCGGAGGAAGGCGAGGCGGTGGCCCGGCAGCTGAGCGCCCTAGGACCCAAAAGCGTGTTTATTGCCTGCGACGTAGCCTCATCGGCCAGCGTGCAAAATCTCATTCACCAAACCCTCGACACCTTCGGCCGGCTCGACGTGGCAATTAACAACGCGGGAATAGGCGGCGCTTCCGCCTTCAGCGCAGATTACCCCGATGAGGAGTGGCAGCGCGTGATCAATATCAACCTGAGCGGCGCCTGGTATTGCCAGAAGTATGAGCTGCAGGCGATGGTAGCGGCGGGGCGGGGCTCTATTATCAATATGGCCTCTATTCTGGGGAAAGTGGGCTTTGCGGGCGCATCGGCATACGTGGCGGCCAAGCACGGCCTCATCGGCCTGACCGAAACCGCCGCCCTGGAATACGGGCCACAGGGCATTCGGATAAATGCGGTTTGTCCGGGCTTCATTGCCACGCCCATGCTCACCAAAGCAGGCATCGACGAGGCGCACAAGGATCTGCAGGACGCAATTGCTGCCAAGCACGCCATGCAGCGGCTGGGCAAGCCCGAGGAAATAACGGGCGCGTTGCTGTGGCTGGCTTCCGACGAAGCATCGTTTGTAACTGGCCAGGCCATCGTGGTGGATGGCGGCTACCTGGCGCAGTAACGTTGCTCATAAAAAAGCCCCCCAGAACAAATCTGGGGGGCTTTTTCTGTTTAAAACTGGTGTTTAGAATGAGCCGGCGTAGTAACCCCAGGCGTCTTTGTTTCGGGCCAGGCCCGCCGCTTCCGTAACCATGTCATTGAGTTGATGATTTGCTTCCGGACGGGTTAGCATGTCTTGGGAAGGGATAATGCGCTGGCGGCCGCGCGAACCGGCCGCTGACCGGCTCACCCGCGCACCCGAGGGGTATGTTGAGTGAAGAGCGGGATACTTGATTTGCTTGTTCATAGCAGTAGAAAGAATAGTTAGTTCAGATCAGGTGGCCTTGCTGCTCAGTAGGTTAGCCGTCGATGGCGGGCAATACCAGCATGGGTATGTGGCAAGTGCGCAATAGCCGGTTCGTGACGCTGCGGTGAAACATAGTGCCCAGAAAGCTGCGTCGGCGGGCAACAAGAATCAGCAGATCGGCCTTGGTAAGCGTAATGGCTTTGAACAGGCCCTCGACCGGATAGGCGTGCCGGATGGCTTCCAGCGTAACATGACTGGCTGCATCGGCGAGGCCACTGGCTTTTACCTGGCGCAGCGACGTAGCGCAGGCCTGGTTGTCTGCAATGCCCGACACCGTCACGACGGTCATGCGCGGCTCTAGCTGTGCTATTAATTGTAAGGCAGCCAAGGGCTTATCCAGGGTGAATGGCTCGCCGTCGGCGGCCACCACGGCTTGGGTCGGAGTGGAGGAGCCCTGATACGTTTCGGGCACTACCAGCAGGGGTAAAGGCCCCCCGCGCAGCACTTCCAGCACCGCTACCCCCACTTCGGCTTCGTTCAGGCTTTCGTCGGCGCGGCCCAGCACAAACAGCGCCGGCGCGTGCCGCTTGGCCAGATCGGCGGCCGTAGAAAGCTGCAGATCAGCTACCATCTCGATGGTAGTAGGCACGTACAGCTCGTCGGCCAGCGCCCGCACGGCGGCCCGCAGATCCTGGTCGCGCTCTTTGCTGTCGTCGGGGGCGAGCTTGCTGTCGAGCTGCGAATCGTCGCGCACGTACAGCAGCAGCAACCTGGCTCCGAGGGGCGCCGCCAGCTCGGCCGCGTACTGAATAGCCCGATGCGCGGCCGGAAAGAAATCAGTCAGCACAATCAGCGTCAGGGCCGGCTTGTCGGAAGCTGGTACGGTGGTGGGTGCAGACTGAGCGAGGTTCAACGTCATGACTACAGGCTTAGATTGGTGAGGTGAGACAGGCCGAAAACAAGTGCTGGGGGGCTTTTTTGCGGCGTGAACTCAACCAGCGTGGTCAAACAGCGATACAAAATTCGAAAATGCGTCCGCCCACGTCCATGATTTAAATCATGAAGCAATCTGTTTTAAATCATGCAGTTAAAGGAATCCTACGACTCGCGCGCTACCACAGCAAGGGCTCGCCTGAGGGCCTTGTCGCGCTGGTAGATGTCGGCGTAAAAGCGAAGCTGGCCGTTCTCGGTGGCGCAGGTGAAGTAGCGCACATGCAGCGGAATAGACTTGGCGAGGCGAACATGCTCCGGCTTCGACTGGCGGGCGCACTCCTCCTCGGTCGGTAGCTTCCTGAATTGCCCCCCACGCGCCAACAGATAAGCTGCCAGCTGCATGGGGTTCTGAAGCCGCATACAACCGTGGCTGAGCGCCCGCATCGGATATGTAAACGCCTGCCGCACGGGCGTATCGTGCAGATACACGGAGTACGGGTTTTTAAACCGAAACACAATGTTGCCCAAGGCGTTGTCGCAGCCCGCCGACTGCCGGATAGTGTAAGCAAAGCTCTTGGCCGTAACCTGCTGCCAGTCGACCTGGTACGGGCTGAGCAGGCGGCCGCCCTCATCGTACAGGGCGAAGTTATTCCGGGCCAAATAGCCCACGTCTTTCTTCAGAATGGGCAGAATTTCCTTGGTGGCAATGGAGCGGGGCACATGCCAGTCGGGCGCCAGGGTAAAGTGGTCGATGGTGCTGCTCAGGGTAGGCGAGGGCGTTTTGGGCTGACCCACAATCACGCGGTGCTGTCGCACCACACTGTCGCCGCGCACCACGTCCAGCCGGTACGCGGGCAGGTTTATCAGCAGGTATTCCGAGTCCGAAATAGCCTCCTGCCGCCAGCGCTCCAAGTTCAGGGCCACCTGCTCATACCGCGCCTGAAACTGCGCAGCCGAGTCGGGCGGAGCCGGCGTGCTGAGCCACTGCTCCAGCGCCTGCTGCAGCTGCCGGTATTCCCGGTTCCGGGGCTGACACGCTAATACGCCGTCGGCCACTTTGCCCGCTGTCAGGCTTTCCCGCAACACATCGGCTGGCTGAAAAATCTGGCCGGAAGCCTTCTCCCGCGGAGATGCCACGTACGTCCGCAGCCTGCCACGGTGCAAATCGAGCATAAAGCGCAGCACGGCGTCGCTCAGAAGCACGTCAAGGCGCGCCCGTTGCTGCGGGCCGGAAGCAGCCGGGAGGCGTAGCGAGTCACGCAAGGCAACCAGCTGATTAGTAGCGTAGTACTCGGGTTGGAGGCCATAGGCGCGGGCTTCACCGAGCAAGGCCAGTACCGCTTTGGCTTCGGCACTTAGGCTGTCGTTGGGCTGCGTCCAGACGGGCTGGGGGCTCGCACCGTAAAATGCCCGCACGTGGGGCCCGGTCTGTAGCCCCAGACGCTCGTCTGCGGCCGCCGGGCCTGCGGCCGTGGTATCGAGCAGGGCCAGAATGAGTTCACCCACTGGAGTTTCGGTGGGGGGCAAATCCTGGGTGATACCAGCTGTCTGGTCGGGCGGGGTGGTCACCGCTTGCTGCTGGCCCCCGCATTGCAATTGCAGCAGCGAAAAGAGAACCGCAGACGTCAGGGAAAAGAGGCGAATATGCATTGGGCGGTGAAATGAGCGAGAGCCGGGCCGGCCACGCACGTAGCTGCGTTTGAGCGACCGGCTACCACACCAAAAATACGGACTGCTTCAGGTGCGTGGATATGACGGTAATCATCACAGTCTCTGAGTAAAGTCATAGAATGTGCCGCCGGCAAAGCGAAACTTTGAGCCCACTATCTGCCCATTACCCAAGCCCAGGCTAAACAGCAGATTGTAGTTGTTCAAACCCCCCTTTCGCTGCTTTCTTCGTTCCGGCAAATCTCTATGAAACAATCCTTTAAGGCCGTCAGTCTCTCTTACAAAAAAGCCCCCCTGGCCATTCGCGAGCTGCTGACACTGGATGAGGCAACGTGCTGCCGCCTGCTGCATACGCTGCACCACCACCTGGGCCTGTCGGACGTGCTGGTGCTGAGTACCTGCAACCGCACCGAGATTTATTACACTGCCGATACTGACAACAGCGCCGCCATTGTGGAAGCCTTAGGCGACCTAAAGGAAATGGATGCGAGCAGCTACTCTTCCTACTTCACTGTCCTAAACTCAGCTACGGCCGCTGTGCAGCATCTGTTTGAAGTAGCCCTGGGCCTCGACGCGCAGGTGGTGGGCGATATGCAGATCAGCAGCCAAGTGAAAAGAGCCTACCAGCGCTCGACAGAAGCAAATGTCGCAGGGCCTTTTTTACATCGACTGTTACACACCGTATTCGCCGCCAACAAGCGCGTGCAGCAGGAAACCGCCTTCCGCGACGGCGCCGCTTCTACGTCTTATGCTACGCTGGAACTGGTGCAGGAATTGACGGCCAATATTCCGCAGCCGCGTGTTCTGATTGTTGGTTTGGGCGAGATTGGGGCCGATATCTGCCGTCATTTTGGCAAGAGCAAGCGCTTTGCGGAGGTCACTATTTGCAACCGTACCCCGGCCGCGGCTCAGGCTTTGGCCACCGAGTGCGGCCTACAAGTGCTGGATTTTGCCCACCTCACCCAGGGTTTGCAGGCGGCTGATGTAGTCATTTCGGCCATCGCCACGCCATCGCCGTTTTTTACCCGCGAGCTGCTGGACAGCCTGACCATCCTGAGCCCCAAGTTCTTCATTGATCTGTCGGTGCCCCGCAGCATTGCGGCCGCCGCTGAGCAGGTGCCGGGCGTGCTGGTGTATAACATTGACGCTATCCAGAACAAGGCGTCGGAGGCGTTGGCCCGGCGGGTGGCGGCGGTGTCCCACGTGCGCGAAATCATTGCCGAAAGCATGGCTGATCTGCACGAGTGGAGCCGCAATCTGCAAGTGTCGCCGGTTATTCAGAAGCTGAAAACGACGCTGGAGCAGCTGCGCCAACAGGAGCTAAACCGGTTCGGCAAAAACATGAGCCCCGCGGAAGTTAGCCGCCTCGATGACGCCACCAAGGCCCTGACCCAGAAGTTTCTGAAGCTGCCGGTGGTGCAGCTCAAAGCCGCCTGCCAACGCGGGGAAGCTGACCAGCTGGTGGCCATGCTCACCGAGCTGTTTGCCCTGGAAGACGAACTGGTAGAAGCTGGAGCATAAAAGTTAGTTTAAAACTGCAATAAAGGGTTGCGGAAGTATAGACTATGATGTCATACTTCCGCAACCCTTTTTACTGTGCTCATGAAGCTACGTTAGGCCTAAAAAAGCCCCCAGCCATATTTAAGAAGGACAAGCGCCGCGCAGATCAACGAAAATCAGGCGCCAGCGGCCACCTACACCCGCCGATTTGGCGAAGTGAAACTGGTAGCCCGTGCGCGTCTGAAGTACCGAGCGAACGGTGCGCCCCTGTGCCGCCTGGCCCTGGTTGCGGTTGCCTCCCTTCACCGACGCCTGCGCCCAGAAATCGAGCCCGCGAAACGCAGTGGACGGTCCCACGAAGCAGCCTTCCTGCCCAAATTTGCCCCCCGGACAGCTCGCCGAGGGTAGCGCGGCTACCGGCTGCGGCGCGGCACAGGTCATCAGTTTTTTATCCAGCGCGAAAAGTGGCTGTTGCTGCTGGTCGCGGAACTGCTGCACGTCGGCTACGCGCGTCACGCGGGGTGTGCCGCCGGCTTGCTCCAGAATCCAGAGGCCGTATTCCGGGTCCATGAGCTGGTTAAGCACCTGCGCATCGTGGCTGCGCAGGGCGCCGTCGAGGATTAGCCAGGCACCCGTAACGGAGGTGTCGGCGGGCATCACGGGGTTCTCGGTTTTGGCCGCGGCTGAGTCAGGTTTGGGTGGGTTGGCCGTTACTATCCGGGCTGAGGCGTTGCTGGTGGACTCGTCGGGCATGCCATTCGGGTTTTTGACATCGCCGCAGGCAGCAAGCACCAAGGCCAAGCCCGGAAGTAAGGGTTTGAGGTTCATCGGAGAGAGTTAAGGCTGAAACCTGCGTGAAGAGTAGTAAATGCAGCTGCTTGGGGGGCAAATTATCGGCGCAGCTTACGGCGAAAATGGGTGCTGATGGATGCCTACACCCAGTTTATACCCTGCCGGAGCCAAGCTTGCGTAGCCGCTTCGGCCGAGACCGGCGCGGGCTGATAGTCGTAGTGCCAGGCGGCCAGCGGTGGCAAACTCATCAGGATAGACTCCGTGCGGCCGCCCGTTTCCAAGCCGAACTTGGTGCCGCGGTCGATGGCCAGATTGAACTCCGCGTAGCGTCCGCGGCGCACCAGTTGCCACTGCTTCTCGGCCTCGCCAAAAGGCAGCTTCGCATTGCGCCGCATCAGCTCCGAATAGGTGCGGCCGTACACTTCGCCCACTGCCTGGACGAAGGCAAACAACGCTTCGAAGGTGCCGTCTTTGCCCACGGTCAGGCGGTCGAAGAAAATGCCCCCCACACCGCGGGTTTCCTGCCGATGCGGCAGATAGAAGTACTCATCGGCCCACTGCTTGAAGCGGGGATAAAACGACGTGTCATGCTGGTTGCAAACCTCCCGTATCTGCTCATGAAACCAGCGAGCCTGGGCCTCATCCACGTAAATGGGCGTAAGATCGAGGCCGCCGCCAAACCACGCCTCGCCGTTGCCGGCCTCAAAGTAGCGCACGTTCATGTGCGAGATGGGCACCCTGGGGCTGCGCGGGTGCTGCACCACCGATACCCCCGTAGCAAAGTAATTGGGGTCGGGCATAAGAAGCTGGCGGGCAGCGGATTCGCTCATTTGCCCCCACACGGCCGAGAAGTTTACGCCGCCTTTTTCCAGAATAGCACCCTCGCCAATCACGCGCGTACGGCCCCCGCCGCCCCCTTCGTGCTCCCACCGATCTTCCCGAAAAGCAGCTTTGCCATCCGCAGCTTCGAGCTGCTGACACAGCCAGTCCTGAAATTGGCGCATCCACGCCTCAACGGTAGCGCGGGTAGATTGGGTATCGGTGGAGCTAGTGGTTTCGGTAAGCATAAATAGGGAAAACCTTAGTTGTAAAATGAGTAGAGGTAGAGAGGCAACATGTTGCGTCTCCTCGTTGCTGCCGTTGTTCAGGTGGAGGTGCGGTTCCGGTCGTTCAACGAGGAGACGCAACATGTTGCCTCTCTACCTCCTTTGATAAACAGCTTATCAGAACGTGACGTTGGTAATACGGGCCATCAACCGGCTTTCGGCGGCTTGGCGCAACCCGCACTGGTTGCAGCAGGCTTTGGTGGGCACGGTACTGGTGGGGAGCAGCAACACCGGGATACGCAAGTGATAGGCGTTCGTTTGGGTATAGTGCGGGTTGAAAAACCGGCGGACCAGGCAACCGTCCATGGTCGCTAAAACCAGGAGTTGAGCGCTAAGCTGGGCGCAGAGCTCGCTGATATCTTCCAAGGCATCTTCTTCGGGCAGCAAGTGCACAGTGGCATTCGGTATAGCGGCGCGCGCGGCCATCAGCGCTTTTTTCAGCGGCACCAGCCCGGTGCTGGTCGGTGGGTGGAACTGCACCAGATCGAAATGCGCCTCGGCGGTGCGGGCCAAAGAGGTGAGCGGTGCCAGCTGGTGGGCATCGAGACGAGAGAAGTCGCCGGAAACAACCACCTCACTCGCCAGCTCGTGGCGGCCGGGCGGCACGATAAGCACCGGGCAGCTCACATGCTCCGGCAACAGCATTACCGGATTGCCCGCGGCCGTGGCCGTGGCGCAATCAACTAATGCTAAGCCCGTTACTACCAACGTGGCGCGGTAGCCGCTTACCAATACTTCCAGGCTGTCGGTGAGGGAGGCCGCCGCCATGTGGTAATGATAGTGGATGCGGCGGCCGCTCTGGCGCGTGAGGTGCTGATAGCGCAAGCGCTCGGCCAGCGCCTCCAGTCGGCTCAGTAAAGCTACCCGGCGCTCGGGGGTAAGCGTGGCGCCGACGTGAGAGTGCACCAACACAATTTCGGCCGGAAGATGCAGGGCGAGCTTGTTGGCATAAACCAGCGCGGTTTCGGACGCGGCCGAGAAATCGATGGGAACGAGAATGGTTTGCATGGCAACAATGCGTTAAGAGTGATCCGGAAGCCGGTTTAGTTCTGTAATTAATTGGAGTTGGGAGCGGGGGCGGCCGCCTCGCCGTGGCAGTAGTGCATGGTGGCGGGCAGGTGGCTGGAGCGTCTGGTGGTGCTGATCGTTTCACTGCTCAGCTGCGGGCTCAGATACGGAATACCCAGGCTCAGGCCGCGCACAATGAACAGCAGCGCCAGACAGGTCGCCATAATCGGGACTGCCCGCCGCATACGGCCGCGCCACACGAAGGGCACCAGTTGCCCCGACAGGGAAAGCGCCAGCATGAGGGGCAGCGTACCCAGTCCAAACAAGGCCATGTAACCCGCTGCGCCTGCTATGCCGGGCACGCTCAGGGCGCCAGCCAGCGCCAGATATACCATGCCGCAGGGCAGCAAGCCATTCAGCAACCCCGTGATATAGAAGGCACTGAGCGAAGGCTGCTGGTAGAAATACACCAGCTGGCTTTTCACCCGGGCCAGCACGCCATCTAGTTTCAGGAGGGCTGCCGCCTTGCTCAGCCAATGCTCCGGCGCCACCACCAGCACCAAAATAAGCCCCCCAGACAGCAGCGACAGGCTTTGCTGCCAGCCCGCCAATTGCAGGCCCCGGCCCAACAGGCCCGCCACCGCCCCCAGCGAAGCATAAGTCGTGACGCGGCCCAAGTTGTAGAGCACCCGGCCGGCTACGTAGCGCCAATTAGGGCCGGCTGCGCCGGGCAGCGACAGAGCAATAGCGCCACACATCCCCACGCAGTGAAAACTACCCAAAAGCCCGAAAAGAAAGCCAGCCCAAAGCATGGTAAGAAGGTTTAGAAGCGGACGACAGCGTCCGCGCTGAATCAGATGGAAAGCTCCTTATCGACGAAATACTGCTGTCCGCCGACCGTGAAATCGACCCGCAGACGCCAGTAGCCCGATTGCAGCTTACTGGTATTTAGCTGCTGCTGAGCGGACTCGCCAGTTGGGGCGAAGGGGAGGCTGAAGTCCAGCTTCTGATCGGAGGGGCGGAAGAAGTGCACGGTGCCCTGCACGGCCTGGCCTGCGAGGCTGGGGGGCAATTTTAAGGTCAGGCGCTGCGCTGCCGGCTCGTATTCTACCGCTACCGGCGCGGGCAGGGCCGCCGTGCGGGCCACCGATTCGATGCGCTTTTGGTAGGCCAGTTCTTGCTGGTAATAGTCGGCGCTGACCAGGTCGACGTTGGTGCTCATGGCCTGCTGCACCATGTAGCCGATGTAGCTGGCAAACAATATGAAGGTGGCAATGATGGCGTAAGGCCAGAGATTAGCGCGGGAAGTGGTCATAGAGGCAAGCGAAAAGCGCGGATTGGGTAGGCCGCTGGTAGAAAGCTTGGGCCGGGCTATTGCGCGGGCCCGAGAAACTTGGTGTTGGTTTCCGCAATCAGCTGGCCTTTGCTGAAGACGCCGATGCGGATTTTCTGGTTGGTCGTCAGCAGGGCCGACTTGGGCAGCTCGGCGAAAAACACGCCTTCAGTAATTCCCTGGGCGGGTAGCGTCAGCTTTTCGTTGCCAACGAGCAAAATTTTGCCCCCCAGCGGCTCCAACACCTTGAGCGTGATGGGATAAGGGTGATTGGTTTTGTTGATGACGGACACATTATAAAGGTTGGTAATGGTGCCGCGGTCGGTTTTCTGGAAAAGCTGACCCGGCGTGCGTAGCACCGTGGCCTGCACATTGGAGCGCGACACCAGCAGAAACGTAAGGCCCATCAACAACACCATCAGCACGCCCGACAGGGCCTTCACGCGCCCACGCAGCTGGAATTTGGTGCCCTGCGCGATGTTGTTTTCCGATGCATGGCGAATCAGGCCGTGAGGTTTGTTTATCAGGTCCATGATGTTGTTGCAGGCATCTATGCAGGCGGTGCAGTTGGTGCACTCCAGCTGCTGGGCGCCGTTGCGGATGTCTATGCCTGTGGGGCACACCTGCACGCACTGGTGGCAATCGATGCAGTCGCCGGCGGTGCGCGTTTGGTTTTTGCGCAGCTTCTCCCGTGGCTCCCCGCGCTGGTAGTCATAGGCTACCACGAGGCTGTCTTTATCGAGCATAACGCCTTGCAGGCGGCCGTAAGGGCAGGCGATGGTGCACACTTGCTCCCGAAAGCGGGCAAATACGGCGTAGAAAACGCCTGTGAAGAGCACCATCGAAGTAAGGCCGCCGAGGTGCTCGCGGGGCGGATCGGTGATGATGCTGACCAACTCATCGGAGCCGATAATGTAGGCCAGAAACGTGTTAGCAATCAGAAAGGAAATGACCAGAAACAGCGCGTGCTTGCTGGTTTTGCGCCAGATTTTGTTCCAGTCCCACTCAGCGCGGTCGAGTGCTTTTTGCTGAGGCGCATCGCCTTCCAGCCAGTACTCGATGCGGCGAAAAACCATCTCTAGGAAAATGGTTTGCGGACACACCCAGCCGCAAAATGCCCGCCCGTACACCACGGTGAAAAGGATGATGAACAGCAGAAACGTGAGCGCCGCAAGCAGCAGGATAAAGAAGTCCTGGGGCCAGAAGATCTGTCCGAAGATGATAAACTTCCGCGCCGGCAGATTCAGCATCAGCACCGGCAGGCCGTTGATGCGCAGCCAGGGCCCGGCAAAAAGCACGATGAGCAGGCCGTAGCTGATCCACTTGCGGGCTCGGTAAAATGCGCCGCTGGGCTTTTTGGGGTACAGCCAGACGCGCTTGCCGGCCGCATCCACCGTAGCGATGGAGTCGCGGAAGTCGTCGTTTGGATGGTAGCTGGTAACAGGCATTGACTGGTGCGCCGACGGTAAAATCGCGCTGAAGTGTAAAAAAGTGGGGTGGGCAGTGGGCGGGTGCTACTTGGCGGCAATGGATTTGCCAGCAGTTGCTTTCTCGCCCTGGGGCTCTTTGGCATTGGCTGGCTTCGACCCTTGCAGCGACTCGATGTAGGACGATACTTGCAAAATCTGCTTGGCGCCAAGCTTGCCTTTCCAGGCAACCATGCCCTTGCTGGTGACCCCAAACTTGATGGTTTTATACACCTGATTTATTTCGCCGCCGTGGAGCCAGTACTCATCCGTAAGGTTAGGACCTACTTTTCCCTCGGCATTGGCCCCATGACAGGGCGCGCAGTTGGTAGCGTAGATAGACTTGCCGGCGCTCAAATCGGCCGGCGCCATCAAAGCCGTGTAGGTGGTGAGCTTGTTGGGGTCGTCGGGCTCATTGGAAACCAACAGGGCCGCTTGGCGCATTTCGGTTTCATACTCGGCTATCTGTAGCTCACCGGCATTGGCCACGTGGTAGTAGCCCATGTAGGCCACAGCAAACACGATGGTGAAATAGAAGCCATACTTCCACCATGGCGGCAAATCGTTGTCGAACTCCGTGATGCCGTCGTACGAGTGGCCCATATCCTCCTCCTTGTAGCCGCCGGTTACCAGGCGCGTGTCGCCGATGAGCAGGCCGAGCACTTTACCGCTCCAGGTATCGTGCACCGTGGGCAGCTCGTACACTTTGCGCAGCTGCGGCTTCATGCGCACGATAATCATCGTGAAGAGCAGCACAAACACCATCAGCACCAAGGCTAGCGTGCTCAGCAAAAACCAGAACAGCATTATCTGCGCATCCTGGCCGCCGGCCGCCGGGGTGGGGGTGGTGGCTTCCGCCGTCTGGGCTACCGTTGTGCCAATGGATAGCGCCAGCATAGCGGCCAGTGCCCCATAATTCATTTTGCGGTGCGTTAACATGTGGGTGCTCCTTCCTCTACTTCGGTGATAGATTGATTGGTGGCCGACGCTGTATGTTGGCGCACTTGCCGAGTGGCCGAGGCCAGGGACGCGCCGGCAATCAGCACCATCAGCAGCACGATGATCAAAATGCCCCCCAGCAGCCAGAACAGCATGTCAGCACCGGTAGTAGCGGTTTGCCCAAAGGCCATGTTGCCGGTTAGAAGAAGCCCAGCGGCGGTTAGCAGAAAAGCGCGTTTGGTTAGCATACTACGTCGTGTTCGAGGTGGGCCTTTAGGGTTTCGTCATCGCTGAGCAGTGGCAGATTGCTCATGTTGTCGAAGTGCTGACGATTGGCTATTACCACGTAAATCAGCAAGCCCAGAAAGAAGAGGAAGAAAATGAGGAAGGAGATAATGGGGTATATCTCGACGCCGGCAATGGATTGCAATACTTTCTTGTCCATGATGGATTGAGGTTTGAATAATTTCCGTTTGTCATGCAGAGCGCAGCGAAGCATTTTGCCCGCTTCGTTGAGCAAGCGGTAGGAGTTACTTTGGCAACATCAGCACGCGAGATGCTTCGCTGCGCTCTGCATGACCGCCTCTTTAAGTCGGCTATTGAGCGGCGGCCGTGGCCTGCTCGGGCTTCACTTTGATATCGGTGCCGAGGCGCTGCAGATAGGCAATCAAAGCCACGATTTCCTTGTCCGATTTCACCTCGATGTCCTCCTTCTTCAGCTCCTGCACGATGCCTTCGGCCTGGCGGCGGGCATCGGCCACGGCTTGCTGGTCGTAGCCGGCGGGGTAAGGTGTGCCCAGCTGTTGCAGCACCCTGATTTTGGCAGGCAGCGTGGAGTAGTCAATCTCGTTTTCGAACATCCACGGATAAGGCGGCATAATGGAGCCGGGCGACATGCTGGTGGGGTCCATCATGTGGTTGTAGTGCCAGGAGTGCGGATATTTGCCCCCCAGGCGGTGTATATCGGGGCCGGTGCGCTTGGAGCCCCACAGGAAGGGCCGGTCGTACACAAACTCGCCCGCTTTGCTGTACTCGCCGTAGCGCTCGGTTTCGGAGCGGAAGGGGCGCACCATCTGGGTGTGGCAGTTCGAGCAACCTTCTTTGATATAGAGGTCACGGCCCTGCAATTCCAGGGAGGTATAAGGCTTCACGGAAGCAATGGTGGGCACGTTGGATTCGACGAGGAAAGTAGGGATCATCTCAACCAGGCCGCCAATCAGGATGGCGACCGTAGCGCCAATGGCCAGTTGCAAGGGGCGTCGCTCAATCCAGCGGTGCCAGTGACCAGCATCAGCGTGTGGATCTTCCGAAGCGGGCCGCAGGGCAGGAGCATGGGCTTTTTCGGAAACGAGCAGCGTACCGGCTTTGGCTGTCATTATCATGTTGTACAGCATCAGAAACACGCCGCTCAGATACAGCACCCCGCCAATACCGCGCATATAGTACATCGGTACCAGCTGAAGCACCGTTTCGAGGAAGTTGGGGTATTGCAGCATGCCCTCGGCATTGAACTGCTTCCACATCAAGCCCTGAGTAAAGCCGGCCCAGTACATGGGCAGGGCATAAAACAGGATACCGATGGTGCCCAGCCAGAAGTGAGTATTGGCGAGTTTCTTGGAGTGCAGCTCGGTGCGGTAGAGGCGGGGCCACAGCCAGTAGAGCATAGCGAAAGTGAGGAAGCCGTTCCAGCCCAGCGCGCCTACGTGCACGTGCGCTACTATCCAGTCGGTGAAGTGGGCAATGGCATTCACGTTTTTCAAGGAGAGCATCGGGCCTTCGAAGGTGGCCATGCCGTAGGCCGTAAGGGCCACTACCATGAATTTCAGCACGGGCTCCTCGCGTACCTTATCCCAGGCGCCGCGCAGGGTCAGCAGGCCGTTGATCATGCCGCCCCAGCTAGGCGCGAGCAGCATAATGGAGAAGGCTACACCCAGGCTTTGGGCCCAGTCGGGCAGGGAAGTGTAAAGCAAGTGGTGCGGACCAGCCCAGATATAAATGAAGATCAAGGACCAGAAGTGAATGATGCTCAGACGGTAAGAGTACACCGGCCGACCAGCTGCCTTGGGCAGGAAGTAGTACATCAAGCCCAGGTAGGGCGTAGTCAGGAAGAAGGCTACCGCGTTGTGGCCATACCACCACTGCACCAGCGCATCCTGCACACCGGCGTAGGCCGAGTAGCTTTTCATAAAGCTCACGGGCAAAGCCACCGAGTTGACGATGTGCAGCACGGCCACCGTGAGGAAAGTGGCGATGTAAAACCAGATGCCGACGTATAAGTGACGCTCGCGCCGCTTGGCAATGGTGCCGAACATATTCCAGCCAAACACCACCCACACCAGCGTAATGGCAATGTCGATGGGCCACTCCAGCTCAGCGTATTCCTTGCTGGTGGTGTAGCCTAAGGGCAAGGAAATCAGGGCGCTGAGGATAATGAGCTGCCAGCCCCAAAAGTGAATCTGGCTGAGCTTTTTGGAGTACATGGCCGCTTTGCACAAACGCTGCAAAGAGTAGTACACCCCCATAAAAATACCATTGCCGACAAAGGCAAAAATGACGGCGTTGGTGTGCAGCGGCCGGATGCGGCCGAAGGTGGTGACGGCCGTATTCATGTTGGCCTCAGGCAGCGCCAGCTGAAAAGCCGCCAGAATTCCGACGATCATGCCGGCAATTCCCCAGAACACGGTAGCAATGCCGAAGTCGCGGACAATCTTGTTATCGTAGAAAAACTCGTCGACGGCGCGGGATACTCGGGTCTGAACTGGAGGCTGCGCCGGAAGGATAAGAGGCGTAATGGGTACGACTTCCATAGAGTGAAACAGTAAGTGTTTTTACTGCTTCAAAGGTCCTCGCCGCCTCCTTGGCAAAGCATGACGGATATCAAGCGCGGGCTTGATTGATATCAAATCAATACTATTTCTCTTCTTCTTCATCGAAGAGCATGCGCACGGACGGCGTGTATTCGTCGTCGTATTGGCCGCTGCGCACTGCCCACAAAAAGCCCCCTAGAAACGCCAGCGCCACGAGTAGGCTGATACCAATCAGCAAGAAGATAATAGTCATGACAACAGCGTTAGAGGTGGTAGCGGTTCGCGGCCCAGCGCACGAGTAGCGTGGATACAACCATCACGCTCAGGGAGCTGACGGGCATCAGAATAGCCGACACAATAGGCGTGAACAGGCCCTGCACGGCCAGCGTCAGCCCGAAGCCATTGTAGCAAAACGACAGCGCAAACGTGACCAAAACAACGCGCAGGCAAGCCCGCGAAAAGCCCAGAAAAGTGGCTAGTCGCTGGAATTCGCTGGCATCGAGAATGGCGTCGCAGGCGGGCGAGAAGTTGGTGAGCCTGTCGGTGAGGGCAATGCCCGCATTGGCGGCGCGCAGCGCGCCGGCATCGTTCAGCCCGTCGCCCATCATGACCACCGTGCGGCCCTGGGCGCGCTGGGCCGCGATATAAGCGAGCTTATCGGCGGGCGACTGCCGAAAATGCAGCTCGGCATCTTCCCCGAACAGGGTTTGTAAGCGAGTGCGCTCGGCATCGGTGTCGCCGGAAAGCACGGCGAGGCGGTAGCGGCGGCTGAGCGTGGCCAGCACGCTGGCCAGGGCCGGACGATACACATTGTGGAAGGTAAAATAGCCCACCTGCTTCTCATTCAGGGCAACGCTCACGCGCGTTTCGGGTGCCTCCGGTGGGGCTGTATCATTGGCCTGAAGTGCCTGGGGGGCTTTTTTGGTCGAATTAGGCTCTTGCCCAATGTCCGCCAGCTCAACATGGTTTGCCTGCACAAAAGCCGCCGACCCTAGCCGCACAGTATCACCGGTTTCGGCCGTGGCGCTGATGCCCTGGCCGGGGCGCTCCTGGCAGGCGGCCAGCGGCAAAGGCTCAGTGGCCAGCTCCTGCGCCAAGCGCTGACTTAGCGGGTGCGTTGACTGGGCGGCCGCCGTGGCAACAAGACGCTTTTCCTTCATAGACAGCGGCCGGCCGTGATACTGCACTTCTGCCTGACTGGTGTCGGTGAGGGTGCCGGTTTTGTCAAATACCAGCGTATCGGCGCGGCCCAGGGTTTCGATTACGGCGGAGTTTTTAAGGTAGAACTTTTGTCGGCCCAATACCCGCAGCGCGGCGCCCAAGGTAAAGGGCGTTGCCAATGACAGCGCGCACGGACAGGCAATTACCAGCACCGACGTAAAGGCCCGCCACATCATGCTCGTATCGCGCGGGCCCCAGTAGAGGAGCGTGCCCAGGGCCAGGAGCAGCGTTATGGCCACAAAATAGCGCCCCACGCGGTTGGCGTAGGTTTCCCAGGTGGCGTCGCTTTCCTGCTTGGCAAAGGCCGGATTATTCCAGAGCTGGGTGAGGTAGCCCTGTGATACTTCGCGCACTACTTCCAGCTCGAGGGCCTCGCCCAATTGCCGACCGCCCGCGAATACCAACTCCCCCGAGGCCCGCGCCACCGGCGTACTCTCACCCGATACAAAAGAGTAATCGAGCTGGCCGGCACCGCGCAGGACCACGGCATCGGCGGGCACTACTTCTTGGTGCCGCACCCGGATACGGTGGCCTACTTTCAGCTCTTTGACCGAAATACTCTGGTCGCCTTCCGGCGTGAGCCGCGTGACGGCCACGGGAAAGTAGGAGGTAAAATCACGGTCGAAGCGCAGGGCGTCGTAGGTGTGCTGCTGCACCCATTTGCCAATCAGCATAAAGAAAATGAGCCCCGTAAACGAGTCGAAATAGCCAGGGCCGGTACCGGAAATGACTTCGTAAGTACTCACGCTGAACAGGGAGGCGAGCCCCAGACTGATCGGAAAATCGAGGTTGATGTAGCGCTGCCGCAGCCCTTGCCAGGCCGAGCTGAAGAAGCCCCGTGCGCTGTACAGCAGCACGGGCAGTGCCAGCAGCAAGCTTAGATAGCCAAAAAACTGCCCGAAGCCCGCCTGCAAGTCTTCCACAAAAGAGAAGTAGTCGGGCAGAGCCATGAGCATGACGTTGCCGAAGGCAAACGCCGCCAACCCCAGCTGGTAGTAGAGTGTGCGGCCGGCGCGGTGGGGCTGGGCGCCAAGCTCGGCCAGCGTAATCTGCGGCTCGTAGCCCACGGAGGCCAGCAGCTGCACTACTTCTTTGAGGCTGGTTTCGGCCAATAAGTAGGTGATGGTGATTTCCTTGCGCAGAAACTGCACCCGCGCTTCCACAATGCCGGGGTTCAGGCGGGGCAGGTTTTCCAGCAGCCAGATGCAGGACGTGCAGTGCATTTGGGGCACCTGCAATGTCAAGCGCGCCCGCTCCTCGGAGCGAAATGCCAGCAGCTGAGCCTGCACGGATTCGGAATTCAGGTAATCGAAGCGGCCGGGCAGCTCTACCTCTTTTACTTTCAGGCCGGGCCGCTCATCGAGCTTGTAGTAGGTGCAGAGGTTATTCGTGTCGAGCAGCTCGTACACGGTGCGGCAGCCGGCACAGCAAAACGGCTTTTCGGCGAGCAGCAGGGGCTCTGGGGGGCAATTATCGCCGCAGTGGGCACAAACGACATGGGTAGCGGGTTGTTCGAGAACGGCAGGCACAGGCGGCTACAATAAGTTCAGCGACAAAGCTCCGCCCCGCAGCCCGCCCGAACGATGACAAGTATCAAGCGCGGGCTTGATTGATGTTAAGCCGCCCGAACGGAACACCTTTGACCTTTGTACTAGAGCGCGGCTGTTCCAGTCAGCGCTTCGACTTGTAAATTCTGGGTGCGGGCTACGGCATCCGTACTGCTTATTCTTTGCTATGCGTCAGTCACTTCCTCTTGTACTTGTAGCGTCTCTTTTTCTGTGGGCCGGCATGGTGGGGGGCATTTCTTTCCTGGAAGCGCCCCTTAAGTTTACGGCTCCGCACATCACGGTGCCGTTGGGCGTGGGCATTGGCCGCATCGTGTTTCATGCCCTGAACAAGGTGGAAATCGGGCTGTGCGCACTGGCCGTTATCAGCGCCTTGTACCTGCGCCCCGAATGGCGCGTGCGGGCCGGACTGGCAGCGCTTAGCTTTGTGCTGCTGCTGCAAACGTTCTGGCTGCTGCCGGCGCTGGATGTGCGGGCCGAGGCGCTGCTGAGCGGCAACCCGCCGCCGCCCAATTCCCTGCATCTGCTGTATATAGTGGCCGAAGCGGTGAAGCTGCTGCTGCTGCTAGGCACCGGCGCGCTGGCTTATTTTACCCTCAATCGGCAGAGGTTGAACGCGCAGCGCCGACGCGTGCAGCACGCGTAAAAAAAAGCCCCCCAGCAAGCCCATTCGCGACTTTTCTCTAAACCAACACATGTCCAATTCCCGCCCCGATATTCAGACCGAAGCCGACATCAAGCTGCTGGTAGATACCTTTTACGATAAGGTGAATGCCGATGCTTTGCTGGCGCCAGTCTTCAACGAATTTGCCCACGTCGACTGGCCGGCGCACCTGCCGCGTATGTACGATTTCTGGAGCGGCCTGCTGCTGCATACCTCGCGCTACAGCGGCCGGCCTTTCCTCAAGCACATTCCGCTGCCTATTGCCGGGGAGCATTTTCAGCGCTGGCTGACGCTCTTCCTGGGCACGGTGGATGAGCTGTTTGCCGGGCCGGTGGCCGACGAAGCCAAGCTGCGCGCCCAGAATATTGCCCACGTGTTTGAAGCCCGCCTGCGCCCCAATCCGCTCTCGATTCTGTAAGGGTAGCACCGCAACGGCTTCCGTTTAATCTGATTCCTCCATTGCCCTGAATCCCACTCTTTTTATGAGCACCAATATCACTTCTTCCCAAGCTGCTGCAAACGCTGCCTCCGCTAGTCCGGCGCAGACAATGAATCTGGCACACGAGATAGCGCAGGCCAAGCAGACGCCCAACTGGAAGTCCAGCGACCGGCACGCCACTACACTGTTCAAGTCGGAGAGCCTGCGCTTAGTGCTGTTGGGTTTGCATGAAGGGGCCGAGCTGAAAACGCATTCCGCCCCCGGCATCCTTACCGTGCAGGTGCTCGAAGGCCACATCACGTTTTGCACCGCCCAGCAGTCATCCGACCTCAGAGCCGGGCAGTTACTGCTGTTGCCCGCCGGTGTTCTGCATAGCGTGCAGGCGCATCAGGACTCCTTTTTCCTGCTGACAGTGGCAATAGCGGCAGTGAAGGGGTAATAGACGGCTTATGATTACCATAAAATAAGGACCGCCGACGTAACCGTTATCGGTCCTTATTCATGCTTTTTTATATCCTGAAATCGTTTTTTGGGAACTAGTAAGCGCTAGAAGAAGCCCATCACTACCTTCTAACTAACTAAGTGTTGCATTATTGTGTCCCACAAATAGACCAACCCGTCCCACGTTTTTCTGGGGCTAGTCATGAGATAAAAGAAAAATCGCGGTAGGGCCCCAGCTATTTCGGCGCCAATAGCAGCGACGGGTAATAGTCCATACGCCCACCACGGGTAAGTAAAACGCGTCGTGAGCCCCTTCGTCACGGTGTGAAATACGACGAGCATGCGGGCGCGATAATGCCAGAAAATCAAGAAGATAAGCCCGATATAATAGGATAGCCGCCAATAGAACCCTGGCATCTTCAGGTAGGTGATGTCAATAATGAGAACGTTAGCGGCAATCGGCAACAGCAGTAGCGCCCCGAGGAGTGCTGTCCGATTCCAGAGCAATAGTAGTCCCGCCAGTATCTGCGACACGCCCACAAAGGACCGGAATGGTTCGTGGTCAAACACATACCAGGCGAGTTTGAACAACGTAAGGCGGCTGACCGGTAAGGCCGCCTGTGTGGGAGTAAGGCCAAATTGCCCCCCAGTTAATTTGGAGTAACCGTAGCTAATAAAGGTGAAGGCCAATAAGACCCGGGCAGTTAAGATAAAGTAGTCCCAGAGATGGACTTTGGTAGGTCGGCGGGCGAGCACAGGAGGCGCGGCTAAATAGAAACCTCAGCAATGTAGGGAGTCTGCCGCCAAGAGCCATGTAGCTCAGAAAATAGGATTGAAGCTCAACTATAAGTAAGCAAGAAAACCTGCTTAATGCGCGTGCGCCGCTTCAAGCAGGGCAGAAAAGACTTCTTCGTCTTCGGGCAGGCCGTGCTGCCGCCAGATTTCAACTCCCTGTCGTACCAGCACACAGGCTGGCAGCTCGGGGGTGCCAAAGCTGCGTACCACGGCCGGATGGCTGGCTTCATCAATTTTGAGCACCCTTATTCCGGGGCCAAGTCGCCCTTGCAGCGTGCGAATGGAGGCGTTGCTTTCTGTCCCGGACGAAGCTTCGCCCGCACTATGCAGCGGCAGCAGCACCAGTAATACGACCGTATCGGGCTGCAGCACAGGAGGAGACGAGGCGGACATGATGGGATATGTTAAATGGATGTCGTAAAATTAGCTTTTAGCCCTGCTGCTCATCCATGAGGCTGGTCAAGTAGGGGCTTGACATTTATCACATATCATCCCTACAGACTACTTTTAACCACCTTTGGCCGATGCCAACGCCAGGCGCCAAGCATTAATCAGTTCTCCCTGCACTTCCAAACGATGCCTCTGCGCTTAACAATAGCATTAATTTGCCCCCCACAGCAGCCGTAGCTAAGCAGATACGCTTTGTCCTGATTTCTTTGCCTTTATTAATTATGCCAGACAACGTGTTCGCACTAGCTATAACCGATATACTCGTCAACCAGGCCCAGGAGTTTGTGGGTGTGTTTGACGCTACTCACAATCGGTTCGCGCAGGTGAATCCGGCCGGAGTGCAGCTATTGGGCTACAGCTCAGAGCAGGAGCTTTTGGCCGAACCAGCCCGTACGCTGCTTACCCCAACTTTTTCGGAAGCTGAATGGATAGCTCTGCTTGCGCAAGCCCGCCAAAGCGGCCGGCAGGAAGCCGAAGTAGAAATCAACCGGCCAGGGAAAGATTTGTTGCAGGCCCACATCGAGCTTACATATTTTAAAGTAGCCGAAGCGCCCTATTTTATGGTTCGCCTTACGGAGCAGAACCGTCTGCACCAAGCCGAGCGCGAGCTAGCCCAGAGCGTGCGTCGTTTCGAGGCCGTGTTTGCCAATGCTACTATCGGCATTGTTGTGTGCAATCGGGGGGGGAGTATTATATCGGCCAATCAAATGGCCCACCAGCAGTTTGGCTACGAAGATGGGGAGCTAATAGGGCATGCCATTGAAGCCCTGGTTCCCAACGCGGGAGGCCGCCGACACGAGAAGCTGCGCGAATCCTTCAATGCGCAGCCCCAGGTGCGCTCGATGGGTGCCCACCGGGGCGACTTGGAAGCGCTTCGCAAGGACGGCTCGGTGTTCCCGGTAGAGGTTAGCCTCAGCTATTTCTACCTCGATGATGAACTGTTTGTCGTTTCCTATATCCTTGATATCACCTTCAAAAAGAACGCGCAGCAAGCCCTGATATCGGAGCGGCAGCGCGTGGAGAGGCTCAACGCCGAGCTGGAGCAGAAGGTAGCCGACCGCACCCACGCGCTGCTGAACACCCTGGAGCAGCTGGAGCAGCGCAAGGATGAGCTGGCCAAAGCCCTAGCCGCCGAGCAGGAGCTGGGCGAGCTGAAGTCGCGCTTCGTGAGCATGGCCTCGCACGAGTTTCGGACACCGCTGACGGCCGTGCTTACCTCCGCCTCTCTTATTGAGAAATACCCCAGCAGCGAGCAGCAGGATAAGCGTCTGCGCCACCTCGAGCGCATACGGCAATCCGTCAATCACCTGAATGATATTCTGGAGGAGTTTCTGTCGGTAGGGCGTATCGAGGAAGGACGGGTGGAGGCCCGCCCGGCCCGCCTCATCTTATCGGACCTACTGAACGACACCATTACGGATGTGGAGGGCCTGCTGAAGCCGGGGCAAACTGTTCAGCGACGCATAAACTGCCTCGAAGCCCTGTGGCTTGATCCTTCGCTGCTGCGCAAGATTGTCGTCAATCTGCTGTCCAACGCCATAAAATACTCCGGCCCGAATACAACAGTCGAACTAGAGGCCGAGTGCGCGGCAGGTCAGCTCACGCTGGTTGTCCGTGACCACGGAGTAGGTATCTCGGCCGAAGATCAGGAACACTTGTTTGAGCGTTTTTTTCGGGCCCGCAACGTAACAAATGTACCGGGCACGGGCCTGGGCCTGTATATTATTGCCAAGTATCTGGAGCTAATGAATGGCACCATATCCCTGCAGAGTACACTCGATGTAGGCACTACCGTCACTATCAAAATCCCCTATGAAAACCATTCTGCTGATTGAGGACAACGATTTTATTCGTGAGAATACCGCCGAAATTCTGGAAATGACGGGCTACAATGTCATCACGGCCGAAAATGGGAAGGTGGGTATAGAAAAAGCGCTCGAAACGAAGCCTGATCTGGTGGTGTGCGACATTATGATGCCCGTGCTGGATGGCTACGGCGTGCTGCATATTTTCAACCAGAATCCGCAGCTCTCGGGTGTGCCCTTTATCTTTCTGACGGCCAAAACCGAGCGCAATGATTTGCGCAGAGGTATGGAGCTGGGAGCCGATGACTACCTGACTAAGCCCTTTGACAGCAGCGAATTGCTAAGCGCCATAGCCGGCCGACTCAACCGTTTTCAGCACCTTAAGCCGGAGTACGATCTGCACGCTAATGGGCTCGACGAGTTTTTGCATGATGCTCAGAAAACGGGCAGCCTTACGGCGCTTTCCGCCGATCGGAAACCGCATACCATACCTCGCAAGCAGATTGTGTACGCCGAGGGTGATGAAGCCACGCGGCTGTATTTCGTGCAGTCGGGGAGGGTGAAAACCAGCAAAACCACCGCCGCCGGCAAGGAGCTCATTACCGGGTTATATCAGGCGGGCGACTTTTTTGGCTACAAAGCGCTCCTGGAAGGCACTGCACACCACGACTCGGCCGTGGCCGTGGAGGATTCCGTTCTGCTCTACATTCCGGCCGACGACTTTACCCAGCTAGTAATGCGCAATCCGGAGGTAAGTCAGCAGTTTGTGCGCCTGCTGGCGGGTCGGGTGCGCGAGCAAGAGGATCTGTTGCTCGATATGGCTTATAACTCGCTGCGTAAGCGCGTGGCTGATACGCTGCTGCGCCTGCATGAGCAGCAACGCACCCTCAACCCTGATGACCCTCAGATTCAGCTATCGCGCGATGATATGGCGGCGTTGATTGGCACGGCGCCCGAGTCGTTGAGCCGCACGCTCAGCGAGTTTCGGCAGGATGGCATTATTGAGCTGACCAACAAGTTTATTCGGGTGCAGCAGCCGGAAAAGCTGCGCCGTACCAACTGGTAAAGCTCCTGAGCCCGTTAAAAATTCGGCGGCGTGAGGTTCTTGAAGTGCCCGTTGAGGCGGGCGCGCTCCTTTAGTCGCTCGGTTTCTAGGATAATGGGCAGCACGTTTTCGAGGTGTTCCAGCACTATGGATTGGCGCTCCAGCTCGCTGGTGGCCTGCAATAGTTGGTACTCCTGCTCCGTGCTGAAGCCTAGGTTGTGGGCAATATCGTAGATGCGATAGCTGGGGGGCAAATCCAGGAAGATTTTGCGCAAACCCAGCGTATCGTAGAGCTGGCGCACGTACTCGTTGATGCGCACCTTCAGATTGGGGTCCTCTTCGGGGTCGTCCTCGATGGTATCTACCTGGCCGGCGGCGTAGAGCTTGCCGGGGGCTTCGCGGTAAAACTCACGAATGCGAAATACCCCAATGCCCTTGGTCTTTATATCCAGCTCACCGCTGTCGTAGGCCTTTTCTACACTTATCAAGCGCACTTCTGTACCCAACTCGCTCACGCCATCATTGAGGTAAGGCGGGATGCCAAAGGTCAGGTCGGACTCGATGCAGTCGCGCACAAGCTGGCGGTAGCGCGGCTCGAAGATGTGCAGATTGAGCTTCTCGCCGGGAAATACGACAAGGTTTAAAGGAAAGAGAGGAAGGATACGAGGCATAGGAGCTCAACAATGTCGGCGACGAAAATAGGCTAAAAACGCTGGTATTGGGTTGCTGCGCGCCCAAATGCGTTACTTTTGCCCCTTCTGTGCCTCTCAGCAGGATGGATGGGAAAGAAGAACGGCTTTATTTCATGAAAACAAAATTCCGGCAACATGGGCGGCGGGTGTGGCGGGTATTGCTGCAAATAATTGCAGCCCTGTTTCTTACCACGGTAGCCTGGGTGCTTATCTATCGGTGGCTGGCCCCGCCCGCTACCTGGCTCATGCTCGACCGCCGCGCCCACGCGCCCATTGGCCGCGGCTACCACGGCATTCGCGAAGACGACCGCCGGATCAGCTATAATTTCAAAACCCTGGACGAAGTATCGCCGCAGGTGCCGCTGGCGCTGGTGGCGGCCGAAGATCAGCGCTTTTTGCTGCATCGGGGCTTCGATGTGAAAGCCATTCAGCAGGCGGCCAAGCGCAATTTTGAGGGCGGCAAACAGTTGGTTGGCGGCAGCACAATCAGTCAGCAGGTAGCCAAAAACGTGTTTTTGTGGTCGGGCAGGAGCTATGTGCGCAAGGCAGCGGAGGCGTATTTTACCATTCTGATCGAAGCGCTCTGGAGCAAGCGGCGCATCATGGAAATGTACCTGAGCGTGGCCGAAATGGGCGACTGCACCTTTGGGGTAGAAGCCGCTTCCCAGCGCTATTTTCACAAATCGGCGGCCAAGCTTACTGCTTCGGAGGCGGCGCTGCTGGCGGGCGTGCTGCCGAATCCGCTTCGTTTTCGGGCCGGTAATCCGGGGCCGGTGGCGCGGGCCAAGCAGCGGCGGGTGCAGCGCAACATGCGTCGTTTGGGGGGCATTTCTTACGTGAAGGCGCTGCTAGAGGAATAGCATCACCAGAAAAAAGCCCCCCACCAGCTATATTCAGGCCGGTGGGGGGCTTTTTCCTTCCTTCTTTACTACTTGATAACATGAAGAAAATTAGCGGATTAGTGCTGGGCGTGGCCTTTTTGTGCAGTTGCGCCGCCACGCGTCCCGGCAGCCAGCGGCAGGACATCAGCCAGGTGCTGACGACCCAAACGGCAGCCTGGAACCGGGGCGACGTAAGCGGCTTCATGCAGGGCTACTGGCAGTCCGACTCGCTCGTGTTTATTGGCAAAAGCGGCCTGACCTACGGCTGGCAGCCCACCCTCGACAACTACCGCCGCAGCTATCCCGATGCCGCCGCCATGGGACAGCTTACGTTTTCCAACTTGCGCATTACTCCCATCAGCCCCGACGCGGCCCACGTAGTAGGCCGTTGGCAACTCGCCCGCCCCGCCGCCGGCGACCTTGGGGGGCATTTTCTGCTCGTGTTTCGCCGCATTGCCGGCCGCTGGGTTATCGTAGCCGATCATTCCAGCTAAAAATGCCAATAATCAAGATGGCCGTTATGCAGAGCAGATCGAATCATTTCGCGTGTTTAGCGGGATTACTAATCTCTCGTCAGCACGCGAGATTCTTCGCTACCGCTCTGCATGACGGCCATATGTTTTATGCAACGGCAGCACATAACTTATTTCAGCGCCACTTAGCATGACTTGACCATCTTTATAAACAGCGCTTACGCGGCGGTGCGGAGCATGTGCAGCACCATGTGCTCGGTAGGAGAGAGGATGTCGTTTTCGGTGGGGTCGATGTCGTGCTGACGGAGGTAGTCGATGAGCTTGTCGGAATGAAAAAGCTCGACTACCTGCGGGTGAATGTAGTATTTGCTGCACACAGTGGGCGTGTTGCCCAGGCCCGAAGCCACATCTTTCACGGCTCGCTTCAGTACTTTTTCCTTCGGCAAATCCGGCTCTTCGTGCAGCACGCTTTCCAGGCACTCCACCATTTTTACGGTGCCGCCCCAGGTGCGGAAATCCTTAGCCGACAGGGCTATGCCCGTCACCTCCTGCAAATACTGGTTCACGTCGCCCGACTCCAGCTCTTGGCGGTGGCCATCGGCGGCGTAGTATTGAAACAGGTGCTGACCGGGAATCTCCTTGCATTTGCGCACCATGCGTGCCAGGCGGCGGTCTTGCAGGGCTACATCGTGGGCCACTCCTTTCTTGCCCACAAACGAAAAGCGTACCTCGTCGCCTGATATCTGTACGTGCCGGTCGCGCAGGGTGGTGAGGCCGTAGCTTTTGTTCTTCTTGGCGTATTCCTTGTTGCCAATGCGAATAAACGACTGATCCATCAGGGTCAGTACCAAGGCAATAACCTTTTGCTTGTCCAGCCCAGCGCGCTTCAGATCCTGCTGCAAACGCTGACGCAGGGTAGGTAAGGCTTCACCAAAAGCCAGCAGGCGGCTGAACTTGGTCAGGCTGCGGGCTTGGTCCCAGGTGGGGTGGTAGATGTATTGCTTGCGCCCCTTGGCATCGCGGCCCGTTACCTGAAGGTGAGCGGAGGCGGAAGGCGCAATCCAGACATCGGTCCAGGCGGGCGGAATGACGAAGCCTTGCAGCCGGGCCAGCGTCTTCTCGTCCGTGATTTTTTCGCCTTTCGCCGTGAGGAAAGTAAACGTGCCATCGGGACCGGGCTGGCGGCTGATGCCGGGCTTGGTATCAGCCTGGTAGCGCAGGCCCGCCAGCTCTGCCTGCCGGGCCGGGTCTTTATACAGCTCGTGCGCCTCCTCTAAGGGGGGCAGATGTTTTTTTTTGGTTTTGGGCCGAGGGGTGGAGGTGGTGGGCATAAAGCGCTAAAAATGTCCCCGGCCAAAAGCAGCCGGGGGGCATTTCTGTACGCAGAAGCTGGAAAAAAGTAGCGGCAGGTAGCTCGTCATCAGCGAAGAAGCGGATGCATGCTGAGTAATCGCAAAGCAGAAGAGTAAGGCGAATGAATAATAATGAGACAGGGCAGGAAAATAAAGTTTCAAGTTGAGCGTCTGAGCTATATGTTTATTATCTGCGTATCAGCAACGCCTCACAACCCAAACCCGTATGGGTAGCCGCCGGCTTTGGCACCGTTTTTAGACGGTAAGTTCTGCCCCCTGTTCTTCCTACACTCCTATTTGCAGTATGCGTCGTATTTGGCTTAAACCCTGGTTTTTTCTTGCTCTTCTCACGTCGTTGGGCACTGCGGCCTGCTCCGGTACTGGTGATGGGGTCGTGCTGTTTTCTGTGGAAGATGATATTGCGCTGGGCCAAAAAGTAGCCGCGCAAACCGACTCCACCTACCGGTCCAAGAACCAGCTGCTTGAGCGCAATAACGGAGCCAACCAGCGCGCCTACGTGCTGCTTGATGCGGTAGTGAGTAAGGTGCTCAGCTCCAACGAGCTTCAGTACCGCAACGAGTTTCCCTGGGATGTCAAAATCATCAAGGACGATGAAATCCAGAATGCCTTTGCCACGCCCGGGGGGCATATTTATGTGTTCTCGGGGCTGATTAAGTTTCTGGAAACTGAAGACCAGCTGGCCGGGGTGCTAGGCCACGAAATTGCCCACGCCGACCGCCGTCATACGTCGCGCTCTTTGCAGAAGGAGTTTGGCGTTTCCTTCCTTTTAAGCCTTTTGTTAGGCGAAAACCCCAACCAGCTGGCGCAAATCGCGGCCAGCCTGGGCCAGCTGCGGTTTAGCCGCGAGTACGAAGTAGAAGCCGACGAGTTCTCGGTGCGCTACCTGAATAGCACTCCCTACTCTTGCGACGGCGCAGCCGGCTTCTTCATCAAGGCCGCAGCACAGGCTCCCACCAGCACCCCTGAGTTTTTAAGCACCCACCCCAACCCCGGCACCCGCGTGGAGGCTATTCAGGCCAAAGCCAAGGAGCTGAATTGCGCGAGCCGCACCACCGATAATGCGAGTTTCCTGGAGCTAAAGCGGATTTTGTAAACCCTTGATTGATAGTTCTTATAGCGGAAAGCCAGCCTCCACAGGGCTGGCTTTTTTTATGGGTACTGAGGATGATTAATCCGTTTGTATCCATTCGAAAACGTGGTCAGGCGGAGGGAAGTGTACTGTTGAGGCAACTCCCTGGCGGGTTTTGCTCGTACGCTGCTTTCTACCCTTTTGCATTCCCTATGCCCTCCTTCCTCCACAAACTCAGTAGTCTGGCCGAGCGGGCTGATGACCTGGTCACGAACACCCGCGCCCGTTTGGGCTTCTTGCACCCGCTCCAATTGGTAACGTACCGCAGCTACGGCACTGCCGGCCGCCTGTACGTAAAAGGCCGTTTGCTCACAGATAAAGGCATTGGCGACCCCGGCGAGGGCGATTCGCGCTGGCAGAACCTGCTGAATATGTATCGGCGCTTCGAGAGCAATGAGATTCCGGGGGCTGAGCTGATTATTCGGCCGGGTGATGGCAGTGAGCACAACGTGACCACCGACGAGGAAGGATACTTCACGCTGAATATTGAGCCCAAAAGTCTGCCGGCTCCCATCGATTTTCTGTGGTACCCGGTAGAGGTGGAGTTGAAAAAAGCCCCCCAGCATCTCCAGATGCCCACCGACATGAAGGAGCCGGCCCACGTGCTCATTCCGCCCCTCGACGCTGAATACGGTATCATCAGCGACCTCGACGATACTGTTATTCAAACCTCCGCCACCAACCTGGTGCGCATGGCGCGCACGGTGCTGGTGCGTAACGCGCACTCCCGCCTGCCGTTTGAGGGCGTGGCCGAGTTCTATCGAGCGCTGCAATTGGGGCGCAATGGCAAGCGCAACAACCCGTTTTTCTACGTGAGCAGCAGCCCCTGGAACCTCTACGATCTGCTGGACGATTTTCTGGAGCTGAATGACGTGCCGCCCGGCCCGCTGCTGCTGCGCGATATGTCATTGACCCGCAAAGCAACCAAGCCCGAAGCCTCGGCCCATCATGGCCATAAGCTGCACGAGATTGATAACCTTCTGCTTACCTATCCCGAGTTGCCATTTGTGCTCATCGGCGACAGCGGGCAGGAAGATGCCAACATTTACCGCGAGGTTGTGCGCCGCTACCCCGGCCGCATTCTGGCCATTTATATCCGCGATGTGCAGCACCCCGGAAGGGCGGCGCTCGTGGAGCGTGTGGCCGAGGAAATACTGCAGGATAAGGTGGAAATGCTGCTGGTAAAAGACACGGTGCAGGCCGCCGAGCATGCCGCCAAGATTGGCCTGCTTTACACAGAAGCTATTCCGGCAATTGAAGTAGAAAAGGAAAAAGACCAAACGGCTCCGGAGCCGACGTTGTAAAACAACGGTTTTCAGAAGTTTGCTATTGAAAACAAAAAAGCCCCCCGCACATTGTGCGGGGGGCTTTTTTGTCTTTTAACAAGTCATGCAGAGCGAAGCGCCGCATGACGTTCTGAGGGTATTATTTCTACGCTAACAATATCATTAACTCAGGTTCCTTCCCGGTCATAGGCGTGCATTTTTACACCATGATCCGTTCTGTCCCAGGTTTCCTTGCTCTTGGTCAGCTCATTATCGGAGTGGGTGTCATAGTAGCGGGTTTTCTTGCTGAGGCCCTGCACCCGAGTTGAGTCGGTGACTTTATCGGAGTTGGGGCCTCCGTAAATGTTGATGCGTGGGCCGCGCCGCACTTCACCGCTTAGCTCAAATATGTCTTTGCCTTCGAGGCCATGCAGCGTGATCTCCTTGGTTTCATTGGTCCGAAACACGCGTTGGTAAAACACCGAATCCCGGTCCGATTTGCCCCCCAGCGTGTACACCGTGACTGCCGTGGTGGAATCGGTAAGGCGGCGCACCACGAAGCGCTCATCCTGGTCGGTGCCGACAACGGTGACGTGGCGGGCCAGAATACGGTAAAACTCGTTGGCTGCCCAAGGCAGCTTAGCGCGGCGGGCTTCTAACGCCTGCCCGATATATTCACCTTCCTGCGCAAACACGGGCTCTGGAAAGCGCTTGAGCGCATTCGCAATGGCGTCGTCATCGAGGCGCGTTTGCAACTCCGTGGCCAAGCGTTGGAAGTCGGCAGAGGTTACTTTATTCAGAAAGCGCTCATCCACGAACCGGGAGTTCTGCGTCATGCCTTCAATGCTCTCATATTCGGGCCGAAACGTGCGAAACTTTCCCACAAAAAAGGGCCGGCTTACAATCCAGGGAATGATACCATCCTTGAACCGAAAAAACGCCTGGTCGCGGTCCTGGGGGACGGGCCGGTAGATAGTTGGGCCGTTGGCATCAGGATAAACAGCCCAGCTCCACTGGCCCTCGTGGCGGTCCCAGTCGCCAATCCATAAATCGAACAAGCGGGCACGGGCGAAGGCAATCTGATCGACGCGGTGGCTGGGGTCGGCAAAACGGTCGCGCAATACATCGTCGCTTTCCAACAGGTCGGTGGCTTTGCCGAATGCGGGCGTCAGGCTGGCTCTATCCTCGAATTTCTCTTCCAGCAGCACCAGCTTTCCCCGAAATAGCTCCGATTCCTCACCCAGGCCATTTTCATCGGAGCGCACATAAAAAGGCCGCGGCGTGGTGTGCAGCAAACCGGCCGCTTCCGCCAAAGGTGCCACTACAAAGGACCCATAGGGGTTGGCCGCCGAAGTAGCGTCGCGCACCAGATTCAGGGCAAACGTCTTGCGAAAAATCTTGGGCAGCGTTTTATATGGGTCTTTATCGATGCTGCGCAGGGCGTACTCACGGCCATCGGAGCCGAGCACTGTCATGCTGGTGCTCTGAAAACCGCCTCCCAGCTTGCCCGGTTTCAGGCCTCCCGGCACAGCAGTGGCGGGGTCAAACACGGGTACCCACACGGGCGTGGCCCACACCGGGCGGTAGTGCTTGCCCAGCAACAGGTTGTGAACGGGGCCGCGCTGATAATGCCTACCCGCGGTGACGAGCACACTATCGGTAGCAGCGGGGGAGGAGGTGGTTACAAGACGAGCGTCGGGTTGGAAAAAGTTTTCCCGTACACAGCCCATCGAACAGGCCAGTAAGAGCAGTAGGGCGGAGGAGCGTGAAGGCATGGAGTGAGATTGTGGCGCAACTTACTGCCTTCAACGCAACAGTAGGCAATAGCGGATAACAATTGCATAATTTCCAAACGGAATTGCTCTTTTCCCGTTTGCGCTATAAATTATGCTATCGACTGCGTTCGCAGCCGGCTTCCATTGTAGCGCTATTCCCGCATCTGTGCACTTTCTACTGAAAGCATTCCGGCCTGGCCGCTTATTGGGATTAGGTACTAGTTGGCTGGTACTGGCTGCCTGCTCAGCCCGTGAGGTGCCGGCAGGTACGCTGCCCGTTATTGGCCCCGACTCGACGGTACGCGTGGCGGCCGGCCCACAGTACGAGCGCGGCGCTGTGCATCAGTTTTTCTGGGGCGACCACTACCGCCGCGAATGGGCGACGCCGGTGCAGGCTCCCGTATTCAACCTGCGTACTGCGGTGCCGGGTGGCTTGCGCCCCTTACAGGCCGGGGGCAGCTTTCAAACCAAAAACCTGCGCCTCGTCGACTCGCTGGGGCAGGAGTATGTACTGCGCTCCGTCGACAAAGATGCAACGAAGGCTTTGCCCCCCAGGCTGCAAAACGGCCCCATTGGCCGCCTGATGAAGGATCAGACCAGCGTTATTCAGCCGTACGGGGCCTATATCGTGCCGCGGCTGGCGCAGGCGGCGGGCGTGTATCATACCAATCCGCGCCTGGTGTGGCTGCCGGCTGATGCGGCGCTGGGCCCGTTTCGGGAGGAGTACGGCAATGCGCTGTATCTGTTTGAGGAACGCCCCGACGGCAACCAGGTCAACAGCGCGAACTTTGGCAACTCCTCATTAGTCGAAAGCTCCCGGAAGGCCTTTACTTCCCTTTTCGTGACGCATAACTACCGCGTAGATGCGCGCCATTACCTGCGCTCCCGCCTGTTTGATATGTGGCTGGGCGACTGGAGCCGGCGCGAAGATCAATGGCGCTGGGCCAGCTTTCCGGGGCCGGGCGGCACAGTGACGTACCGGGGCATTCCTCGCGACCGGGACCACGCCTTCTTTAAGTTTGATGATGGCCTGATGACGCGGGTAATAAGCTGGTTTAAAACTAATTACCAGACGTTTAAAGAGAATATTCGCCTGCAAGATGTAGAGGGACTCAATAAGGCGGCGCGGCCCATGGATAAGTCGCTGCTGGCTTACCTGACGGCCGAGGACTTCCGTCAAATTGCGGACTCTTTGCGCCTGCGCCTCACCGACGTGGCGATTAAGGAAGCAGTAGGAGTGTGGCCGCCCCAGATTTATGCTCTGTCGGGAGCGGAGTTTGAGAGCAAGCTGCGCAACCGGCGGGAGCAATTGCCGGCTGTGGCCGCCAAGTTCTACGAGCTGCTGGCCCGCGATGTGGAGCTGCCCGGCACCGACCAGCCTGAGCGCTTTCTGATAGAGGCCGTAGCGCCGGACGAAGTGCGCATCAGTATGCTGGCCCGCCGGGTGGCCTTGCAGGATAGTCTGCTAAGCCAACGCACGTTTAAAGCCCGCGAAACCAGCACCATCAAGCTCTTCGGGTTGGGCGGCAACGATGTATTCGAGTTTCATGGCCTGCCCGATGCTGATTTTGTCATAAGCATCTACGATGGGGCCGGACAGGACCTGGTCATCACCGGAAATGCCCCCCAGACTAAGACCAAAACGGATGTCACCATCTACGACAGCGGCGACGGCAACTTATTGCAGCTAGCCCCCAACAGTGACATAAAAGTGGAAGCTTATCATCCGCTGGCCAACGAGTTTGATGCCGCTGGCTGGCTCCTGCGGCACCGCTTGTATTAAAGTGGGTGCCTGTTCAAAGGTGGCCCCTCATGTGGTCGTTCAACGATTGGCCTCACCCCCCGGCCCCCTCTCCCTTGGAGAGGGGGAGCCTGACGTCAGTCGTTCTACGCGGCTGCGTCGGCTGTCGCCTCCGCAACCGCTACCGCGTTCTTTTCATGGTTTTATAAAGCAAAAAAGGCCCCCCAGATATCTTCTGGGGGGCCTTTTTTGATGCTGAGCTTATCGGATTGGACTGGTAGCCGTACCTGGAGCGCGAGCGGAAGGTGCGGCGTAGGCCAAGCGGCTGGCTCCCCCGCAAACGCTTGAAGCGCGTTACCCCTTTGAGAGGGGGCTGGGGGGTAAGGCCCGGCCAGAACTACTTAAAAATCTTAACCTTATCCTTGTGCTTGGTGCGCAGATATTGGCGGATAATCTGCTGCACGTCCTTGTTGTCGCCGTAGGGCTTGATGACGTCGCGGAAATCGGCCAGGCGGCGGGCCGAGAACTCGCCATCCACGTAGCCGAAGCCTAAGTAGCGTCCATTTTCAACCACCACAACCGACTTCTCATCCCCGCTGCGGCCCTTGCCGATAACTACGAAGGAGCCGTGCTCAAATGTGAAGCTCTCGATGGCCTCGTCCACGCGCAGGTTATACTCTTCCGGCGACTCAGCGCCCACGCACGCGCCCTTGCAGCGGTGCACCTGATAATCGAAGCAGGCACCCTGGGTTTTGTACAGGTCGCAGAGCTTCTGGCAGAGGTTGAACTTGGAAACTTTGTGAAACAGAAAGCCTTTGGCCTTGAATTGATTGGCCAGCGCAATAAGCGGCGTGGCCGGATTATCGGCGTCGGCGCGGCCGTAGTAGAGGTGCTTGTAGCCCTTTTCATCCTGCCGAAGATAAATGCCAGCTGGAAAAATGGAGCGCCGCTGCTGACGGTTATAAAACGGCTTCATGCGCTTGATTTCGGCCGATTCATACAACAAAGCCACTAACTCCGAGCCCGTCAGCTCCCAGGTAATATCGGAGATGCTGTTCTTGAATTCCAGCGACTTGCGCGACTTATAATCGACGGCGAAGTGCTGCTGAATCCGCTTGTAGATATTGATGCTCTTGCCCACATAAATCACCTCGCCCTGCTCATCGTGGAAGTAGTACACGCCGGCCTCCTGGGGCAATGTAGCTACCTTTTCGGGGGTGATGTTGGGGGGCAAAAGTGCGGTTTTGATGGCTTCCTGCACGGCCGTTACGCGCTTGACGCTGGGCTTTTTGGTGGCAGTAGCGGCGGGTCGGCCGCTGGGCGCCAGGGCATCAACCGAGGCCAGCGTGTCGGCGGCACTGATGGCGGGATTGGCAAGGGCTTCATCCTGCTGCGAAATCTTGAGCAGACGATCGAAGAGAATGGCAGTGGCGGCAGCATCGCCGGCGGCGCGGTGCCGGCCTTCCAGCGGAATGCCAATATTCTGGCACAGCTTACCCAAGCTGTAGCTGGGCTGGCCCGGAATAAGCGACCGGCTCAGGCGCACCGTACACAGCGTTTTGCGCGAATAGTTGTAGCCTAAATCCGCGAATTCCTTTTTCAAAAACGAGTAGTCGAAGCGCACGTTGTGGGCCACAAACACGCAGCCTTCGGTCATTTCGACCACTTTGCGCGCTACCTCGTGAAACCGGGGCGCGTCGCGCACCATGTCGTCGGTGATACCTGTGAGCTGGGTAATAAAAAAGGGAATCGACCGGCCCGGATTGACCAGCGTTTCATATTGGTCTACCACCTTGTCGCCATCGTGAATGAAAATGGCCAACTCGGTAATGCGGTCCTGCGTGGGCTGGCCACCAGTGGTTTCAAGGTCAATGATAGCGTACAAAGGCAGCGCAGATTTGGATTCTGATTTAGCTAATGATATTGGTAACAAAGATAAGCCCTACTAAGGTTGCAAAAAGAAATCGTAGGAATGACTGATGAGCAGAACGTCATGCTGAGGAATCGAAGCATCTCTGCCGCTTCGTTGCAATGGTATTGATTCTACTAACCAGTAGAGATGCTTCGACAGGCGGACGCCAGATCAAGCATGACGGTCTGTTTGTTGAGACTACTACTCCTACATCAGCCCATAAGCTGCTTCGCTGCGCTCTGCATGACGTTCTTTTGTGGAATATTTGTGCACAAAAAAGCCCCCCAGACGAATCTGGGGGGCTTTTATTATAAATCGGGAAAGCGAATTAGCGCTTCAACGAAGTAATCTGGTTTTTGGCAGCCAGGATTTCACCGTGCTGCTTTTGAATGATCGACTTGGCTTCAACGGGCAGGCCCTCAGCTTTCAGCGCTTGCTCGTAGGCTTCGAGGGCTACTTTGTCGCCGGTTTCGCACTCGCCCAGAATGGCGTTGTCGTCCTGGCCGGTGATGACCGATTTAATGTTAATCCAGCCGCGGTGTACAGCAGCAGCAGCATCGGCAACTACGCCTTCCACTGTGTTGCCGGCTTCGGTATTGATACCAAACTGACGAGCCTGCTGCTTCAGCTCAGAAGCAAACTGGGCGCGCTGCTGGCTGAACTGGCTCAGTTGCGACTTTAATTGAGGACTGGTAGCGCCTTCGGCGGCTTCCTGGTAGCCTTTGGCACCAGTTTCGTTGATTTCGACGAGGTCGTTATAAGCGCGGGCAGTGTTATCGCTAATAGAGGCCATGGTAAGTTTGTTTTAGGGTTAGGTCAGAATGTGTAGCACAGCCACGTCAAGAAGCTGATCAGGAGTTTATACTAACAAATTGCCCCCCAGGTTACGAGGCTCCTCGCAGGCGCTGCCAAAGCCGCCCAAAAAAGCCTGGCTCGGCCTTCTTGTCTACAATATCGTCGCCATCGGCCACGTCGCCCAGCAGAAAGCCGAACGGCTCCGTGGCTTTGGATGAGTCGAGCACTACCTTAATCACGGCTATCAGCGGAATGCTAATGATGATGCCCGGCGTTCCCCACAATTCGCCCCCCAGAATAAGCGCAATGATGGCCGCCATCGGGTTGATGCTCACTTTGGAGCCCGTAATCATAGGCGTAATAAAATTGCCCTCCAGGAACTGCACAAACACAAACACGCCAATTACGCCCAGTGCTTTGGCCGGCGAGCCGGTTTCGACCAGCGTAATGATGGCCGGTAAGGCCGAGCCAATCAGAATACCGATGTAGGGAATGATGGTCAGAACCGAGGCAAAGACGGCGAAGAAAATGGCGAATTTGACCCCCAGAACGAGCAGGCCAATAGCATTCAGAATGGCCACAATCACGATAACTGTCATCAGACCACTGATATAGGCCTGGATCACCGTCTGGATACTGTCCACGGTGTGCAGTACCGATGTGCGCTTCTCGGGGCTTACAAAGCGGAACATAAACTGCCGCATGTGGTCGCGGTAATACAGGAAGCAGAACATATAGATAGGCACCAGCGTGACCACGCTCAGCACATCGGCCGTGGTGTTTAGCGTAGCGCCCAGGTATCCGCCAGCATCTTTTTTAGCGCTCTTGAGCGATGAATCAATCAACTCGTCTTTGCTGATGGGCTCAATGCCAAAGCGCTGGCTCAGCATCTGCTGAATCTGGTCGAAATACTGCACCAGTTTAGTCTGCAGCTTGGGAAGTTCGGCCTTAAACTGCGTCATCTGCGAGCCGAAAGCGAAGATTATGGCTGCCAATCCGACAATCACCAGCAACAGACAAAAGAGAATGGCCAGCACCCTCGGCCAGCCCCACCGCTCAAAGCGTTGGCACAACGGCAGCAGCAGAATGGAAAAGAGGGCTGCAAACGTGATGGGCAGCAACACACTGTCGAGCTTCCAGAGCACGAACACGAGCAGCGACAAACCAATGAGCAGGAAGGTATAGTAGATGACGGGGGGCAATTTCACCTCGGCCGGAGTCGAGTTGGGTCGAGGGCCGTTAAAGTGTTTAGAGGTAGAAAGCATTAGCTAAAAAAATTAGGAAAGCAGAAGAGAAGTAAAGTTGGGCGTCAGGGTAATGGATGTTGTTTTTGGGAGGAACTATGTGCGCTAGGGGCTGGTTTTAGTTGGAAATTTTGCTAATATTTATGGCTAAAATCAGCGCTTCGGTTCCACGAGCAGCAGTCTTGCGCCCTCCTACGGCTTACTGTTGAGAAAAGGCCAATTTTCTGCGTTATTTTACCTCAAATTTGATTACCTAGTTTATATGGCTGACGAACAACTTCCCATTGCCCCCCAACACGCGTACACCGAAGACAGCATCCGCTCGCTTGATTGGCGTGAGCATATCCGTTTGCGGCCCGGTATGTACATCGGTAAGCTCGGCGATGGCTCGGCCTACGACGACGGTATTTATGTACTTGTGAAGGAAGTTATTGATAATTCCATCGACGAGCACGTGATGGGCCACGGCCGCACCATCGACATCAAGATATCTGACCAGCGCGTGCAGGTGCGCGACTATGGCCGCGGTATTCCGCTGGGCAAAGTGGTGGACGTGGTCAGCAAGATCAACACCGGCGGCAAGTACGATTCCAAGGTGTTTCAGAAGTCGGTGGGCCTGAACGGCGTGGGTACCAAAGCCGTGAATGCGCTCAGCAACTACTTCCTGGTGCAAAGCGTGCGCGACGGCCTGATGAAGTCGGCGGAGTTCTCGCAGGGCAAGTTGGTGCAGGACCCTAAGCCCGCGAAAACCTCCCAGCGCAACGGCACTCTGATGGTATTTCAGCCCGATGATACGGTATTCAAGAACTACCGCTTCATTCCGGAATATCTGGAAAATCAGATCTGGAACTACGTGTACCTGAACGCGGGCCTGACTATCAACTTCAACGGGCAGAAATACTACTCCGAAAATGGTCTGCTCGATTTGCTTTCGCGCAAAGCCGACGCGGAGAGCCTGCGCTACCCCATTATCCACCTCAAAGCCCCCGATATTGAACTGGCGCTAACGCACGGCAACGACTACGGCGAGGAGTATTATTCTTTCGTAAACGGCCAGTACACCACCCAGGGTGGTACGCACTTGGCAGCCTTCCGTGAGGCGGTGGTCAAAACCGTGCGCGAGTTCTATAAGAAGGAATACGACGCGGCCGACATTCGGGGCTCCATTATCGCGGCCATTTCGGTGCGGGTGCAGGAGCCGGTGTTTGAAAGCCAGACCAAAACCAAGCTTGGCTCCATCAATATGGGTGAGGACGGCCCCACGGTGCGCGGCTTTATTCTGGACTTTGTAAAAGAGCATCTCGACAATTACCTGCACAAAAACCAGGCAGTGGCCGACGCGCTTAAGCGGCGCATCGAGCAGAGCGAGCGGGAGCGTAAGGATATGGCGGGCGTGAAAAAGCTGGCTAACCAGCGCGCCAAAAAAGCCAACCTCCATAACCGCAAGCTCCGCGACTGCCGCTTCCACCTCGGCGAAGGCAAGCAGGAAGCCGAAGCTCTCACCACGCTGTTCATCACGGAGGGCGATTCCGCGTCAGGCTCCATTACTAAAAGCCGCAACGTGGAGACGGAAGCCGTATTCAGCTTGCGCGGTAAGCCGCTGAACTGCTTCGGGCTGAAGAAGAAAATCGTGTACGAGAACGAGGAGTTGAACCTGCTCCAGCACGCGCTCAACATCGAAGAAGGCATCGAACACCTGCGCTACAACCGCGTGGTAATTGCCACCGACGCCGACGTGGACGGCATGCACATTCGCTTGCTGCTGCTTACGTTCTTCCTACAGTTTTTCCCCGATCTGGTGCGCAACAACCATGTTTTCATTCTGGAAACACCTCTGTTTCGCGTCCGCAATAAGAAAACGACCATCTACTGCTACAACGAGCAGGAAAAGCAGGAGGCTATGCGCAAGCTGGGCCGCAACCCCGAAGTAACGCGCTTCAAAGGTTTGGGTGAAATCAGCCCCGATGAGTTCGGCAAGTTCATTGGCGAAAACATCAAGCTGGAGCCCGTCATTCTGCAATCTGACCGCTCTATTCAGCAAGTCCTGACGTATTACATGGGCAAGAATACGCCTGCCCGTCAGGAGTTTATCATCGATAACCTGCGTCAGGAGAAGGACCTTATTACCTCCGATGTGCTGCCAGTAGAAGAAGTAGCCGAAGAAGATATGGCGTTTGCATAGAGCCCGCTTTTTCAAAACTTAAATTCATAGAAAAGCCCCAGCCGACACTTCCGACTGGGGCTTTTCTATTAGTTATGAATAAGGCGGTCATGCAGAGCGGAGCATCTCGCGTGCTGATATAAGATTAGTAATCCCACTAAACACGCGAGATGCTTCGCGTTGCTCTGCATGACCGCCTTTATGTGGCAATTTTATTTAGGCTTTTTCAGCCACAAGCCGCGCTAATTGGCTTCCTGAATTTCTTTTACCGCTGCTGCTACCAGCGTTTTGGTCTGGGTCGCAGTTGGGCGCGCGGCCTGCTGCTGTTCTACTTGCCGCAGCCCGCCGATAATTGGTTCAGCAACGCCATAGGCCTTAAACTTCACTGCCAGATCTTTCATTCGCGTAATGCCCTCCGCCAGCGCCGCGGCATCTTCCAAACGACCGAGCATTTCCACCATTCCGGTCAGCATATCGAAGCGCCCATTGGGGCCGGCTGCATCATACTTGCTCAATATCGAGGGCCATTGGGCTGGTCCGCCGGCTTGGCCATATACATTTACCAAGGCCACGGTTAATGCTCCTTTGTTATCGGCCTCGAAGGCGCTGGCGCGGGCCAGCGCCTGCTTGGGTTGAAGCGGCAACAGGGCCTGCAGCGCCGCCCCCTGCACTCGGTACGATTTGCTGTCGAGAGCTTTGCTGAACAGCCTGGCGTAGCGCTTCTCCTCCAGCGTGCCGAGCGCCGTAAGCGCCGCCGCCTGCACCTGCACCGATGAATCGTTGGCGGCTAGCTTGGCGAGCAGGGGAGCGGCCGCCCGGCGCTGGGGGGCATTTTTGAGGTCAAGAGCCTGAACGGTCATCTCTCGCAAAGCGGCAGATTTGTCGGTGAGGCCAGCCACCAGAATTTTTTGGGCTAGCGGATCGGTTGGTTTGGCTTGAGCAGCGGCCAGGGCTTCGCGGCGGTCGAGGTAGTGCGGGGCGTGGCGGAACTGGTAGGCGTATTCGGCCAATGATTTGTTGTCCTGCTTCTGCCACACCTGCACTTTGGCGGCGTCCACGTTCACCAAATCCGGTTTAGTAGCAGCCGGAAAGTACAGCGTATCGATAGCATTACGAAGAGTAGCGTGGTAGCGCTGCGCTTTGCCCCCAGCGTACACATCAACCAGCAGCGGCAGCACAAAAAGCCCCCCAGCCTGGGTTTGGCGCACTACCACTGCCTGTCGCTTGCGGGCCGCATCCCACTGGTAGTCAATGGTAACCACGGGGTGGCCGGCGCCGTAATACCATTGATTGAAAAACCAGTTCAAGTCCTGGCCTGATACCTCTTCGAGGGCCAGGCGCAACTGGTGCGGCTCGCCCGTTCCGAAGGCATTTTGCTTTAAATAGTGCTGCAAGCCCCGGAAGAATATTTCCTCGCCCAAGTGGGCGCGCAGCATGTTCAGAATGCTGCCGCCTTTCTGGTACGTCACGCCATCAAACATGTCCTCTTTATCGGCATACTGAAAGCGCACCAGCGGCTTCTCATAGTTGGAAGAAGTGCGCAGATAGTTGCGCAGGCTGCGGTCGGCCTGAGCCGCGCCGGCATCGGGGCCGTAAGCGTGCTCGGCCCAGAGTACTTCACAAAAGTTGGCAAATGACTCGTTCATAGTCAGGTTGCTCCAGCTTTCGGCCGTCACGTAGTCGCCAAACCAGTGATGGAATATTTCGTGGGCAATTTCGCGCTCCACACCGGCGTATTCCCAGTCCAGCAGCTCGCGGGCGGTGCCCTGGGCTTGCTCGCCAAACAGAGAAGCGGTCGTGTTTTCCATGGCCCCGCTCACGTAGTCGCGGGCCACTATCTGGGCATATTTATTCCACGGAAACTCCACGCCGAGGCGTTGGGAAAAAACTCCAGCATCTGGGGCGTTTTGCCAAAAATAGCGCGGGCCTGGGGGGCAAATTTTGGCTCCAAATAATAGCTCACTTCCTTGCCCCGCCACGTGTCCTTCGTGATGCGGAAGTCGCCAATGGCCAGCATAAAGAGGTAAGGCGCGTGGGGCTGCTCCATCTTCCAGGTATCCGTGCGCAAGCCCGCGCCGGCCGGCTTTTGCTGCACGAGCGCGCCGTTGCTCAGCGTGACGTACTTACTAGGCACGGTCAGACTGATTTCCGAAGTCGTTTTCTGATTCGGCCTATCGATGGTCGGAAACCATACCGAAGAGCCTTCGGTCTCGCCCTGCGTCCAGATCTGTACGGGCTTGCCGGCCACAGCGCTGTCGGGGTTAATGAAGTACAGGCCCTTTGCTTCCAAAATGGCGGCGCTGCCCTTTACATTGGCCTCGTCGGGCTTGGCCGTGTATTCGATATAAACCGTGTAAGCAGCGCCGGGGGGCATTTCTCGGCCCAGGTTCACGCGCAGGTTCCGCTGATCGGTATACGCGTACTTCAGCGGCTGCATCGATGTGCCGTTCACTAAAGCTACCGCCTTGATGTCCATGCCTTTGGCGTCAAGGCGCAATGAATCGGTGGGGTAGGCGTGGGGCTTGAGTGTGAGCCATTCCTTGCCGTAAGCGTAGCGCTTGGCGTAGTCGAACTGTAAGTCGAGCCTGGTATGAACAAGATTGTTCACCCGGCGCTCCGTGGCGCGGTAACTGCTTGCGGCAGGTTGCTGAGCACTAGCAGATGAAAGGATGGCCAGGATTAGCAGGCCCGGCAGAAAGTGATGAAGGAGGCGCACAGAGGAAGTAAAGTACAGAGGTGAGGGCTGAATAAAGCGTATTTCTGCCAGCAGGAAGCGTGTTTGCAAATGACGCGTTTCTCAGCGCTTTAACAGCCAGATGCTGACGATACTAGCGGGGTTGCCTGCCCCAAGCAACAATTTGCCCCCCAGCGCAGAAATTGGCGCGCGCTGCATTTTTGAGCGTGCGAATGGTAGACTTTTACGCCCTTAATTATAGCAACCGTTGGTGTAGCTAAGATTAATCATCAAATGTATTCTATGTTTGGCTAAAGCTGTTAGTATAATTTGCGCTGATTATCAAAGGCACTAAGTTGAAAGAACTGGTTGCAGGGTACATAAAATTGGGTTTATGCTTGTGTTTGGCTAATATTATTGGGAACTTTATGAGCTTGACGCGCATTACAAATATTGCGTTCTGCGCAGCTAACGGTACTTTTGATACGCAGGCTGAACATGTAACAAGCCCGGACGCTGCTCATTTTCTTTGTAGCTTTTACTCAAACTCCATGAGTTGATCCTTACATTTTTTGCCAGTTATCTATTTTCAGGCGTCTTTAGTGAAAAGCCTTTCAGCCGCAGGGCTGAAAGAGAGGTACAAGAACATTAATCGTGGCAAGCGCCACACCCCACTGTGTCAGAAGAGAAGAATCCCCACGACCCGAACCAGGAAGAGCAGCCGAATCTATTTGGTGCCGGCGACTCCTTTGAGTTTGGGTCAGCCTCGGCCGCGCCCGAGGACGCTGATGCCGCATCGGAAAAGGAGAAGGCGGAATTTGTAGTGAGTGCCTCCGGCGAGCTGCTGCTGTCTGAGTCGTCCGAGGATGTGCACGTCACGACCGAGCCCACGCCAGTAACCGAAGAAACCGAGGAGGAGCCCAAATTTGCCCCCGGCGAAACCATTCACGACGTAGCCACGGTGGCTGGCATGTACCAGAACTGGTTTCTGGACTATGCCTCCTACGTGATTCTGGAGCGGGCTGTGCCGGCAATTGAAGATGGATTGAAGCCCGTGCAGCGGCGCATCTTGCACGCCATGAAGGAGATGGACGATGGTCGCTTTAATAAAGTAGCTAACGTCATCGGGCAAACCATGCAGTATCACCCTCACGGCGACGCCTCCATCGGCGACGCGATGGTGAATCTGGGACAGAAGGATCTGCTGATTGAAACCCAGGGCAACTGGGGCGACATACGGACCGGCGATGGTGCGGCTGCGCCGCGTTATATCGAGGCACGCCTGTCCAAGTTTGCGCTCGATGTGGTGTTTAATCCCGACATCACTGACTGGCAGATGAGCTACGACGGCCGCAAGCGCGAGCCCACCACGCTGCCTGTTAAGTTTCCATTGCTGCTGGCCCAAGGCGTAGAAGGCATTGCCGTGGGCCTGAGTACCAAGATTATGCCCCACAACTTCCGCGAGTTGTGCAAGGCCAGCATCGATGTGCTGCGGGGCCGCGACATTCAGCTGTTCCCGGATTTCTCGACAGGGGGGCTTTGTGACATTACCAACTACAACTCGGGGCAGCGGGGGGCAAAAATCCGCCTGCGCGCCACCATTGAGAAGGCCGACAAAACCATGTTGGTCATTCGCGATATTCCTTACGGCACCACCACTACGGCGCTGATGGAAAGCATCGTGAAGGCCTCGGAGGCCAACAAGATCAAGATTAAGAAGGTAGTCGATAACACGGCTGCTGATGTCGAGATTCAGGTGCACCTGCCCACCGGTGTATCGCCCGACCTGACCATGGACGCGCTGTACGCCTTCACTGACTGCGAAATTTCGATTTCGCCCAATACCTGCGTTATTATCGAAGACAAGCCGCGCTTCGTGGGCGTGGAGGACATGCTGCGGCTGAGCACCCAGAAAACGGTACGTCTGCTGGAGCGTGAGTTGGAAATCCGGCAGGATGAGCTGCACGAAAAGTGGCACTCGGCTTCTTTGGAGAAGATTTTCATCGAGAACCGCATCTACCGCAAAATTGAGGAGTGCGAAACCTGGGATGAGATTCTGGAAACCATTGACGCGGGCCTGAAGAAATTTGTGCGCGTGGAAGGGGAGAAGCAGAAGGCCAATGACACCCGCATTGTGCTGCGCCGACCCATCACCCAGGAAGACCTCACGCGCCTGACCGAAATCCGCATCAAGCGCATCTCCAAGTTCGATGGTTTCAAGGCCGACGAGTACATTCAGAAGCTGGAAACGGAGCTAGCCGAAGTGGCCGACCACTTAGCGAACATCACGCGCTACGCTATCAGCTATTTTGATGGCTTGCTGAAGAAGTACGGCGCTGGTCGGGAGCGCAAAACCCAGCTCCGCACCTTTGATGTGGTAACGGCCCAGAAAGTAGCCGTAGCCAACCAGAAGCTTTACGTGAACCGCCAAGACGGTTTCGTGGGCTTCGGCCTGAAAAAGGACGAATTCGTCTGTGACTGTTCCGACCTAGATGATATCATTGGCATTCGCCGCGACGGCTCGTTCATGGTCACGCGCATTGCGGAGAAAACCTTCGTTGGCAAGGACATCCTGCATGTGGGCGTGTACAACAAGAACGACGACCGCCTGGTGTACAACATGATGTACCAGGATGGCCCGTCGGGGGTAACTTATGCTAAGCGCTTCCTCGTGACGGGCATCACCCGCGACAAAACCTACGATCTGACCAAGGGGGGCAAAAATTCCAAGGTGCTGTACCTGACTGCCAACCCAAATTCTGAGTCGGAAATAGTAAGCATACAGCTGACGGATAAGGCCCCGGCGCGGGTGAAGCAGTTTGAGTTTGACTTCGCGGAGCTGGCCATCAAAGGCAAAGGCTCGCAGGGCAACATCGTAACCAAGCAGCCCATCAAGCGCATCAAGCAGGAAGCCCTCGGCGACTCTACTTTAGGTGGCCGCGAGATCTTCTTCGATAGTGTGGTTGGGCGCCTCAACACCGCCGGCCACGGTCGCTATTTAGGTACTTTCGACACGGATAATACCGTCCTGGTTGTATACAAGGATGGTAGCTATGAGCTCAAGTCGCCCGATCCGGCGCACCACTTCGATATGCCTAATATCGTGCTGCTGCGCAAGCTGGAACCTGATACGGTGCTCAGCGCCATATATGTGGAAGGAGAAACGAAAGTGCACTACGTCAAGCGCTTCAAGATCGAAACCAGTACGCTGGAAAAGCGCTTCTCATTTATTTCGGAAAGCAAAAGCTCCAAAATGCTGGTCGTTACGGCCAACCCGGAGCCGCTGGTCGAGATGAAAGTGCAGCGCGATAAGAAATCGGACCGCGAAACCGAGAAGCTGCCGCTGCACACGTTTATCGACGTGAAAGGATGGAAGGCTGCCGGTAATAAGCTTGCCTACTACAAAATTCACTCGCTGGCCTTGCTCACCGACGAAGGTCCGGAGCCGGAGCGCCGGGCGGCCGCCAAGAAGCGCGGCCCGGCCACCATTCCGCGCCCGGCCGCGCCGGAGCCCGTGGCGCCACTGCCCGAGCTAACCGGTCCGGTGGAAGTGACCAGCGAGGATGTAGAGCGCGCCCAGGCAGTACTACGGCGCCCCAAGTCTCAGCTAAAGCTATTTTAAAAGTCTAAAAAAGCCCCCCAGTTACTTTCTGGGGGGCTTTTTTAGACTCAACTTACAAACTCTGACCTAAAGGAACAGCCCGCGTGGCTTTTGCGGTTTGCCAGGTGTAGCCATGAATGATTAAGTTTCGGTTTCCAACCGTTTTGCGGAAAGCATTAATGAACTGTACATAGCTGGCAACTCATTGTATTGCGGCCAAATGCAATTATTCGCTGCTACTTCCCCAAGCTTCAATTTCAATGCTGGGCCTGCTGCCCAGCCACTTTCTAGCCTATGTTTTCGCCCCGTATTTTCAGGCTAATCATACTGCTGGGAATGCTCATGGTAAGTGAGTTGGAATCCATAGCCGCCACACTTTCCTTGCCAGATATTGGAAAGCTGTTGGCCGAAGCGCGGCTGCTCCAACGAAAATACCTCGATTCGGAAGCATTAGCGAAATACGAGCAAGTGCTGGACGAGGACGCCAAGAACTACGAAGCGCTCTGGCAGGCCGCAGTGCTTAGCGTGCGCATCGGCACGCGCTATACCGACGAAACGCGGCGGTCGGCTTATTTCACCTCGGCGGGGCAATATGCGTATCGGGCTTTTGTAGCCAAATCGGATGGGGGAGAGGCCAACTACGCCGTGGCCTTGTCTCTTGCCAACCAGGCTACGTTGCTGCGGGCTCGGGGCCGCTTGCTGATGTACAAGGAAATGCAGCCCTACGTGTTTCGGGCCGTAGCGCGCCGCCCCGATTGGGCCGATACCTGGCAGCTGCTTGGGCGCTGGCATTATCGTGTTGATCATTACAACGTGTTGGAGCGGGTGTATAGTGAGCTGATTCTGGGCGGAATGCCCGGCGGTGCCAGTAGCACTAAAGCGGTCGACGCGCTTAAGCGGGCCCATGAGCTGGACCCGAAGCGCATACAGTTCTGCTATGATCTGGCCCGTGTCTATCAGAATCAGCGCCAGTTTGATGAAGCCATCACAGTGCTCGTCGATTCGCAAAAGCTGGAGCCTGTAACGGGTGAAGAGCTGGAGGTAAGTAGGCGCTGTCGGAACCTGTTGCAGCAGTTGGCGCGGCAGAAACGCGGCCGCAATGAGGTCGAATAAGCTTCTGCGGTCCTTGTCTGGCGGTATCGTTGTTGGCTTTGAAGTTATCTTTGCTGTCGGATGCGTCGTGGCTTCGGTAGAATAGTTTTGATTGACTTTCTTTAGCTCGTCGCGGCAATTCTGTATTTTATACTAAGGTTCGTAGCTGCCGTGGCTGTTATTCGTCGTTTTCTGCCTTTGCTGTTGTGCGTCGCTGCTATTTCTGCCTGCGACCAGGCACCTACTGGCCCACCTGCCACGATGGTAAACCTGGCTACGGTGCAAAGCGGGCCTCAACTGCAAGCCGAAACGTTGGAAGGCGCCATTGCCCGCCAACCCCGCAAAGCGTCTTTATACGCACGCCGCGCTACATTTCGCCTCGATGCTGGTCAGATTGGCCCTGCGCTAGCCGACATCGATCAAGCCTTAAAGCTAGATGATGACCCCGGCGAATTTTATTTCATCAGGGCCCGCGCCCTACGCGCTCAAAACCGGCTCGAAGCCACCTTGGCTGCTGCGGCCGAAGCGTCCAAGCGTGGGTTTTCTTCGCCTGAACTGAACCTGCTGGTAGGTGAAACTCACTTGGCTGCCCGCCGCCATCAAGCAGCCCTTGATCATCTTGATAGAGCCTTGCAGCAGGAGCCGGAGCTAGCCGCCGCTCTGTTCTACAAAGGCTTAGCTCACGCTGCACTCGCTGATACCGCCCAGGCGCTGGACTACCTGCGCGCCAGCCTGGCTCGCGACCCTCACCAACCCGAAATTCTACATCAGCTAGCTTTCTTGTCGAATGCCAACCGGCGCCCGGCCGCCGCTGCGGTATATGCTACGCGTGGCCTTCGCCTGGCGCCCACGCACGGTCCGCTGTGGTACGACTACGGACGGCAGCACGAGCTGCAAAACCGGCCTGATAGCGCGATTTATGCCTACACCCGCGCAGTAGAGCTGGACACCACACTATACCGCGCCGATTATCGTCTGGGCTTGGCTGCTTTCAAAAAGCGTCGCTATGCAGAAGCTTTGCCCCATTTACAGCGTGCCTTGCGTCGGGCTTCCCGCTTGCCAGGCGGACGTCAAATGGTAGCGGAAAGCCTGGAAGCTATGGGCCGCACTACAGAAGCAGTCGCTCAGTATCGTATTCTAGTCGCCGAAAACCCAGGCAATAAACACTGGACTTACCGCGCCTGGAAAGCGGGAGAACGCGCACGGCAGTTACGCGGAGATAGTATGCGTCGCCCTGTTCGTCAGGCAATAGCCCCTTTGGTTGAACGGTCCTTACCTACACTGCGCTAAGCACGCCTGGGGGGCTTTTTCGGTCGGTTTTCACATAGATAAGACGTGTCTGTAGCTAGTACGGTGATGATAAGCGCAGCTATAGACAAAGAGATTTGGGGTGGTAGCTCCAATAAATGCCCCCCACATTCGTCTTAACCAGCTAACTTGCGGGCTAACGCTGTTTGTAGAGCATTTTTTCCTGACCAATGATTAACATCACTCTTCCCGATGGCTCTGTGCGCCAGTTTGTAGATGGCGCGACGGGCTACGACGTAGCCGCTAGTATTAGTGAGGGCCTGGCTCGCAACGCTTTGGGCGTGCGCGTAAATGGCGAAGTTCGCGACCTGCACCGACCCATCACGCAGAATTCTGCCCTCGAAATCCTGACCTGGAACGACGACGCAGGCAAAAATACGTTCTGGCATTCGTCGGCTCACTTGATGGCTGAGGCTTTGGAGGCTTTGTATCCGGGTGTAAAGCTTGGTATCGGCCCAGCTATCGAGAGTGGCTTCTATTACGATATCGACCTAGGCGAAGGCCGGACTATATCCACCAACGACTTTCCCCAGATCGAGCAGAAAATGCTGGAGCTGGCCCGAAAGAAAAGCCAGTATGAGCGCCGCGAAGTGCCTAAAGCTGAGGCTATAGCCTATTTCACGGAGAAAGGTGACCCCTATAAGCTTGACTTGCTGGAGCGCTTGGAAGATGGAACTATCAGCTTTTACACCCAAGGTGATTTCACGGACCTTTGCCGCGGGCCACACATCCCTGATACAAGTCCTATTAAGGCAGTAAAGCTGCTAAATGTGGCCGGAGCCTTTTGGCGTGGCGATGAAAAGAATAAGCAGCTCACTCGCGTGTACGGCATCACTTTCCCCAAACAGAAAGAGCTGACCGAATATCTTGAGCGCCTAGAGGAGGCTAAGCGCCGCGACCACCGCAAGCTGGGCAAGGAATTGGAATTGTTTGCATTCTCTGAGAAAGTGGGAGCGGGGCTACCGTTGTGGTTACCTAAAGGTACGGCCCTACGTGAGCGCCTTGAGCAGTTTATGCGCCGTGCCCAGGTTAAGGCAGGCTACCTGCCTGTAGTGACCCCTCATATCGGCTCAAAGGAGCTTTATGTAACGTCGGGTCACTATGAGAAATATGGCGCTGATTCTTTTCAACCCATCAAGACGCCTAATCCCGGTGAGGAATTCTTCCTTAAGCCGATGAACTGCCCGCACCATTGCGAAATCTACAAAACCAAGCCTCGCTCATACCGTGACTTGCCTTTGCGCCTTGCAGAGTTTGGAACAGTGTATCGCTACGAGCAAAGTGGTGAATTGCACGGCCTTACCCGTGTACGTGGGTTTACCCAAGACGATGCACATATCTTCTGCCGGCCAGATCAGGTTAAGGAAGAATTTATCAAGGTGATAGATCTTGTACTGTATGTGTTCCGGGCACTCGGCTTTGAGAATTATACTGCTCAAATATCCCTTCGCGACCCTGAAAATAAGACCAAATACATCGGCTCCGATGAAAATTGGGCCTTGGCAGAAAGCGCTATTCAAGAGGCTGCTGCGGAAAAAGGATTGCCTACGGTTACGGAGCTAGGCGAAGCGGCCTTTTATGGTCCTAAGCTCGACTTCATGGTGCGCGACGCACTAGGCCGGAAGTGGCAGCTAGGTACCATTCAGGTTGATTATAATCTACCTGAGCGCTTCGAACTCGAATACGTCGCCCCCGACAACTCCCGCCAACGACCTGTAATGATACATCGTGCGCCTTTTGGGTCGCTGGAGCGCTTCGTTGCGGTACTTATTGAGCATTGCGCCGGCAATTTTCCGTTGTGGCTCTCGCCTGAGCAATTTGCTGTCTTACCCATTTCCGAAAAATATCAAGATTATGCCCAGCATGTCTATGACCGCTTGGTACAAGCTGAATTGCGTGGTTCATTAGATAGCCGCGATGAGAAAATAGGCCGCAAAATCCGCGATGCCGAAATGTCCAAGGTGCCTTATATGCTCATTGTAGGGGAGAAGGAGCAGGAAAATGGCATTGTTTCACTCCGTAAGCACGGGGAAGGCGATTTGGGTAGCATGCCAATCGAAGCATTCATTCGTAGCTTTAATAGCCAAGTAGCTGAGATGCTAGTAGGTAATTAGTTCACTTATATAAAAACATGCCCACGACAGCAAATGCTGAAATGGGCATGTTTTTATATAGTCACTTTTTTAGATCCGAAAAATAAGCGGATATTTGCCCGCTGATTGAAACTCATCACGGGTCATTGTGTTGAGTTAGATAGTATCTAAAGATTATTCGCTCACCTTTCAGAAGGAGGACCAACTCATAGCAACCCCAAATCGCCGCTACATCCCCCGTGCTCAGGTGGAGGAGCCGTTCAAAATCAACCAGAAGATTACGGCCCGCGAAGTGCGCCTGGTCGGTGAAAACATCGAGCAAGGTGTTTATTCAATTGAGCAGGCCCGTCGTTTAGCTCAGGAGCAAAACCTAGACTTAGTTGAGATTTCGCCTACGGCCGTGCCGCCTGTGTGCCGAGTTATCGACTACTCTAAGTTTAAATACGAGCAGAAAAAGCGCACCCGCGAAATGAAAGCCAAAGCCACGAAAGTGGTATTAAAGGAAATTCGGTTTGGTCCTAACACCGACGAACATGACTTTGCTTTCAAATTGAAGCATGCGCAGGAATTCCTGCGTGAAGGGGCAAAAATCAAGGCTTACGTGCACTTTGTAGGCCGCTCCATCGTGTTCAAGGAACGCGGTGAGATTTTGTTGCTAAAGTTTGCTCAAGCTCTTGAAGACTTAGCTAAAGTTGAGCAGTTGCCCAAACTAGAGGGCAAGCGTATGTTCTTATATTTGGCTCCTAAGGTAGCCGTAGTTGCCAAACCCAAAGCACCCGCCACTAAAGAAGGAGGGAAGGAAGGTAAAGAGGTCGCACCCAAAGAGCTTAAAGAAGTTAAAGCCAAAGAAGAACAGGCTTAGAGGTAGTTATTCATTGCTTAGGCATTAGATTAATTAGCTTATTAACAAGCATTTCCTTTTTCTCAATTCATACCACAATGCCAAAAGTAAAGACGAAATCCGGTGCTAAGAAGCGTTTTACGCTCACCGGAACGGGCAAGGTGAAGCGGAAGCACGCCTTCAAAAGCCACATTCTCACCAAGAAGACTACCAAGCAAAAGCGTAATCTAACGCATGTTACGCTTGTTAGCTCTGCCGATATGAATCGGGTGAAGGATATGCTGAATATCTAAGAATGTTGAGTCACTGTTAATTTAATAACAGTTTCGATTATCATTTGAAGGTTCAGTATCTCAATAATTTTCCACCAGGCGCCCGGTTTACAAGACAAGGATTGTCACCGGTCGCCAAAAAAAGTAGGTTATGCCAAGAAGTGTGAATAACGTGGCTTCGCGCCACCGCCGCAAAAAGGTAATGAAGCTTGCAAAAGGCTATTTCGGCCGCCGCAAGAATGTTTGGACCGTTGCAAAAAATGCTGTTGAGAAAGGCTTATTATACGCTTACCGCGACCGCAAAACCAAAAAGCGCGAGTTCCGTGCTTTATGGATTCAGCGTATTAACGCCGGTGCTCGTGAGCATGGGTTATCGTATTCTCAATTCATGGGCGGCCTGAAAAAAGCAGGCATCGATTTGAATCGTAAAGTATTGGCTGATCTCGCTTTGAATCACCCAACCGCTTTTCAAGGTATTATTGAAAAAGTTAAGTAATACCTCAAGGATAAATAAAAAGGCTCACCTTATGCAAGGTGAGCCTTTTTATTTATCCACTTTTTAATTAATTACTCTCATTTTTATTTGAAGAACAAAATACGCTCTTTATGCAACTTTGTATATACAAATGATTAATGAGATTAGACCTGTACATAATTAAATCATAATAGGTTATTATTTATGTCACGCCTAACTAACTCAAAACCAACACGCTTAGTTTAATTAAGGTGAGATTAATATAAAGCAGTATTATAAACTGACTAGCATAGTTGAATGATACTATACTACGCGCTTACAAATGCTTAGATAATAAATTAAGGGTGCCAGCAGAATTTTTATTTCATAATAAAAAACTTAGTTATAATAAATGATTAGAAGGTGTTGATATTCCCGCAATCGGAGCAAATTTCCTGATAAAGGAAAAAAGGGCCTAGAGTGTGCTTTTAAATTATTTCGCTGGGTGACCCTACAACTAAACTGCTTGAGGCAGTTGAATAGCCGATCAATAAGGTGACATTGGGTATAGCTGACTTCATTATAAGCACAGGAGCACTTGCTAGAGTGGGAGGGATGGGATGACGGCACAGTTGCCGCGGGCCGCTTCAAGTGGTTCTGAATATATTCGCGACTAGCATCAAGTCTTGTAGTGCATGCTGGTAGGCGGCAGGGTACACCCGAACGAGTTAACCACAAGTGTTAGCCACCACGAGCAGCTTGCTACTTAAGACGTCGACAGCTGCACTCTATTCAGTATGGGTTGCTGGCGTACTGAATAGAGTGCAGCATTGGCATGTGCAAATAAATTTCCCTGTTGCCCTGGTGCTTACAGTCGGGCCCACATGTACGGAGCGGTCCCGAGCTTATGTACTTTGTGCCAAATCAGATTTTTTGTGTGCGCAAAAGGACGGCTGGCAGCACCGTTGCGTCTCAGTCACGTCAATAGTAAGCTACAGATGAGTTTTTCTGACCTGTAAATATTGTACTACGGCTTGGCAGCAGATGTGTGATGTCTCACTAATGCGCATCTGTCGACATGAGGTCAATGCCACAGGCTATTTCCTAATTACTTATAATAGTGATGTAAGGTAAACTATAACTAGCACTCAGGTACTGGTGCCTTTAGGTGTGCGGGGGGGGCTATAAACGAGGGCAGCCCCCCGCATCCGGTATGGGGACGCTGGGGGGCTGCGGCAAA